>NZ_DASPLU010000010.1:0-93816 GCF_035627415.1 Vitreimonas sp.
GCTCGAGGCGCTCGCCGCGTTCGAGCGCGTCGCGGACGCGATCGTTGTAGCCGGTGATGTTGCGCACGCCGAGCTTGGACATGCGGCGATAGCGGTCCTCCATCTCGCGCACGGTCCACTTCAGCGCGACGACGGCTTTCTTCGGATCGGTGACGACGGGGTGGAGGAGGTGCGGGATGCCTTCGTAGACGGAAAGCTCCAGCATCTTCGGATCGATCATGATGAAGCGGCACTCGTCCGGCGTGTGGCGGTAGAGCAGCGACAGGATCATGGCGTTGATGCCGACCGACTTGCCCGAGCCGGTGGTGCCGGCGATGAGCAGGTGGGGCATCTTGGTGAGATCGGCGGCGAAGGGATCGCCTTCGATGGTCTCGCCGAGCGCGAGAGGCAGATCGCCCTGGGTGCCGGCGAAGCTGGTGGAGTTGAGCAGCGTCTGCAGGAAGACGGTTTCGCGCTTGGCGTTGGGGAGCTCGATGCCGATGGCGTTGCGGCCGGGGATGACGGCGACGCGCGCGGCGGTGGCGTTCATGGTGCGGGCGATGTCGTCGGACAGGCCGATGACCCGGGAGGATTTGACGCCGGCGGCGGGTTCGAACTCGAACAGGGTGACGACGGGGCCGGGGCGCGCGGAGAGCACTTCGCCTTGCACGCCGAAATCGGCGAGCACGGTTTCGAGTTGGCGGCTCATTTGGTGCAGCGTCTGCGCGTCGGTGTGGGTGACGCGCTGCTTCGGCGTGGCGAGCAGGTCGGTGTCGGGCAGCTCGAAGTCGTCATCGAGCGCCATCGCGTGCTGCTTGTGTTGTTTCTTCTCCGGCTTCGGCGCCTGGCGCGGCTGGCGCGGCGCTTCGGCGTCAACGCGCTGCGGCGCGCGCGGGGCGGGACGCGGCGCCGGGCGCGGGCGTTCGCTGACGCGCGGGGCGGGGCGGTCCTGGCGGGGCGTTTCCTCGTCTTCGTCGGGGCGGCGCGTCTTCTCCGAGACGTAACCGATGGCGCGTTGCGTCGCGGCGGCGGAGCCGACAGCGGCGCGCTTGGCGACTTGGGCGGCGCTCTTCACGTCCTCGGCGCGCACTTGGAACGACCAGCCGACCGCGAGCAGGCCGACAATGGCGCACAAGATGCCGGTGATGACGTGCGGGAACGGCAGGCCCGGCATCGACGCGAGGCCGGCGATGAGGCCGGAGGTCCAGTCGCCGAACAGGCCGCCGAAGCCGGTCGCGAGCGGCCAGCCGTCTGGCGTCGGGATGGTGGAGGCGGCGCCGGCGAGCAAGAGGATGCCGATGAGGCAGGCGCCGACGCGGCGCTTGTCGATGCGGGCGACGAGTTGGCGCCGCCAAACGCGCAGCGCGCCGGCGGCCATCAAGGCGGCCATGGCGAGCGGGGCGGCGGCGCCCAAAGTTTGGATGATGAGATCGGAGACGACGGCGCCGGGGCCGCCAAAAAGGTTAGTGACGGCCGCGTCCGTCGCGGTGTTGAGGCTCGGATCTTCTGGTGAATAGGTGACGACGGCGCCGAGGCCGTAGGCGCCCACGATCGCCGCGCCGACAGAGAGCGCCGCCCGCTTCAAAGCGAGCCGCGCCGCCGCGGAAGTGGCGAAGGAGGGGGCGCGCGCCCCTTGGCTGTAGGCTTCTGACATTGAGGTGAAGGCGCTCGTTCTGCGGCTGTCTTGAAGCGGGAATGTTGGCCTTCCCGGTAAACGAGCGGTGAAGATTCGGAGGCGAACAGGGTTACCGCGGCAGTCATTTGGGTTGCGAAAAAGGAGCGATTTACGAAGGTAAATCGCGGGGCTAGGGGCTGGGTGCTAGGGGCTAGGGAGCGGGCAGCTCAACCTAGCCCCTAGCCCCGAGCCCCTAGCCCCTACGAGTGATACGCCACTTCGCCGTGTTCGGCGTAGTCGACGCCTTCGGACTCGACTTCTTTGCTGACGCGGCCGCCGGTGAGGCCGCGGGCGATGACCCAGACGATGAGCGAGCCGACGCCCGACCAGACCAGCGTGACGGCGACGCCTTTGAGCTGGGCGATCACTTGCGGAACGATGCCGGGATAAACGGCCGCGCCGCCGGCGGCGTAGTCGACGATGCCGGCGCCGCCGAAGGCGGGGTTGACGACAATGCCCGTCCCGATGGCGCCGACAATGCCGCCGATTCCGTGAATGCCGAAGACGTCGAGGCTGTCGTCGTATTTGAGCCAGGATTTGAGGGCCGAGCAGGCGAAGAGGCAGATCGGTCCCGCAACGAGGCCGAGCATGAGCGCGCCGACGGGGCCGGCGAAGCCCGCGGCCGGGGTGATGGCGACGAGGCCGGCGACGGCGCCGGAGGCGAGGCCCAGGAGGCTCGGCTTACGCTTGAAGATCCATTCGGTGAGCATCCACGAGAGCGCGGCGGCGGCGGGGGCGACGAAGGTGTTGACCAGCGCCAGCGCGGCGTAGGCGTTGCTCTCCAAGTTCGAACCGGCGTTGAAGCCGACCCAGCCGACCCAGAGCAGCCCCGCGCCGATCACGGTGAAGGTGAGGTTGTGCGGCGGCATCGGTTCTTTGCGATAGCCGGTGCGGCTGCCCAGCAGCACGGCGCCGACGAGCGCGGCGACGCCGGAATTGATGTGCACGACGGTGCCGCCGGCGAAGTCGAGCGCGCCGAAGCTCCAGATGAGGCCAGCGCCGGCGGCGAGCGCTTCGGAATTGGCGGGATCGGACGCCATCATCGGCCCGCCCCACCACCAGACCATGTGCGCCATCGGATAATAGACGACGACCGGCCACAGCACGGCGAAGACGACGATGGTCGAGAACTTCACCCGCTCGGCGACGCCGCCCAACACAAGCGCGGCGGTGATGCAGGCAAACGTCATCTGGAAGGCAACGAAAACCAACTCCGGGATGGAGATTCCGACCGAGAAGGTTTCGACCATAGTCGTGGTGTCGACGCCGGCGAGGAAGGCTTTGCTGAAGCCGCCGACGAAGCGGTTGAGATCGCCGCCGTCGGTGAAGGCGAGCGAATAGCCGACCAAGAGCCACATCACCATGCCGATCGCGGTGACGACGAACACCTGGCTCAAGAGCGAGACGATGTTCTTGGCGCGCACCAAGCCGCCATAAAAGAGCGCAAGGCCGGGGATGATCATCATCAGCACGATGATTGTGGAGATCAGCATCCAGGCGACGTCGCCTTTGTCGATTGTGGGGGCGGCTGCTTCGGGCGCGGGTTCGGGCGGCGCTTCGAGGGCGGCGACGGGCGGCGCCGGCGCGATGGTTTCGACGACGGCGGCCGCCCCTTCTTGCGCGGAGGCCGGCGCTGGCGTGAAGGCGGCTAAAGCAAGCGCTACAACGAAAACGGCGACCAACACGAATACGCTGCGGCGCCGCTCGTCATTCCGGGGCTCGCGAAGCGAGAACCCGGAAAAAACCAGGGCGTGAAGAGCTGTGCGTTGGCCCCTGGGTTCCGGGTCGCGCTCTGCGCGCCCGGAATGACGAAGAGTTTGATGTGCGGTCATGCCAACCCCCTTAGGTTCGGAAGCCGATTGGGTCGTGCGCCCGCGGATCGGGCAATGCTTTCCGGACGAAGCCTGTGCGCTGCAGCGCCGCCGCTCAAAAAAGCGGCGCCCTGCCTCAAGCTTGCGCGCGCGGGACGCATCGACGGGCGCGGCGCCGCGCACTAATCGTTGGTCATGAGCAATGGACGCGGTTTCGACGCTGACGTGATCCTCTCCGGCGGCGGGCTGGTGGGGCAGACCTTGGCGCTGGCTTTGGATCAGGCCGGCGTTTCGGTGATCGTGATCGATGCGTCGAAGCCGGCCGAGACGTTGGCGCCGGCGTTCGACGGGCGCGCGTTCGCGATCGCGTTCGCGTCGTACCGGATGTGGCGGGCGCTGGGGCTGGGCGATCAGCTCGACGCGGTGGCGCAGCCGATCGAACAGATCATGGTGACGGACGGCAAGCTCGGCACAAGCGCACGGCGCGGCGGGCCGTCGCCGCTGCATCTGCATTTCGATGCGGCGGAGTTGTTCGGACGCCGCACCTCCTCCTCGATGGAGGAGGTGGCCGCGAAGCGGCCGGAGGAGGTGCGCGCGCGGAAGACGAAGAAGGAGCCTCCGGAGGCTCGCTCGTCACGACCATTGGCCTCACCTCCTCAGTCATCGCTTCCGCCTTCGCCAAGGCTACGGCGGACGGGTCGCGATGACAGCTCCTCCATCGAGGAGCAGCGGGAGCCTTTGGGCCTGATGCTCGAAGCGCGGCATGTGCGGATGGCCCTGGATAGCGGCGTGAAGGCGCGGGCCTCGATCAAGATGGTTCAGCCGATGTCGGTGAGCGCGATCGAACGCGATCCCGCGGGCGCGACGGTGACGTTGGCGGATGGGAAGCGTTTGCGCGCGCCGCTCTTAGTGGGCGCGGACGGGCGGCGTTCGTTCGTGCGCGGGGCGGTCGGCATCCGCACCATCGGCTGGGACTATCCGGTGACGGCGATCGTGGCGACGATTGCGCACGAGAAGCCGCATGGCGCGGTGGCGCATGAGTTCTTCTTGCCGAACGGGCCGTTTGCGATTTTGCCTCTCAAAGGCAATCGCTCGAACATCGTTTGGGCCGAGCCGCGGGCGGCGGCGGAGGCGCTGCTGAAAATGAACGAAGCGGATTTCCTGTCGGAGCTGGGCCGCCGCTTCGGTGATTTCCTCGGTGAACTTTCGCTGGAAGGCCCGCGCTTTGGCTATCCGCTGTCGCTGCAATTGGCGGAGCGGATGATCGACGCGCGCGTGTGTTTGGCTGGCGACAGCGCGCATGGGATTCATCCGCTGGCGGGGCAGGGATTGAATCTCGGTTTGAAAGACTGCGCGGCGTTGGCGGAGTGCATTGCCGATGGGATGTCGGTGGGCTTGGATCCGGGCGATGTCTCGATCCTGGAGCGCTATCAGCGCTGGCGGCGGTTCGACAACGTGACGATGGCGCTCGGCATGGAGTTCTTCGACAAATTGTTCTCGAACGAAGTGCGGCCGCTGCGGATGGCGCGGCGTGTCGGCCTGGCTGCCGTGAACGCGGTTGGGCCGGCGCGGCGGTTTTTCATGAAATACGCGGGCGGCGCCGCGGGCGATTTGCCGAAGCTGCTGCGTGGGGAGACGCTGGCGGCATAGCCGAGATGTTCTGCGCAGACCGGTATTCGTCATTCCGGACGCGCGGAGCGCGATCCGGAATCCAGGGGCGAGCGCTGTGCTGGATTCCCCTGGATTCCGGGTTCTCAGCTTCGCTGAGCCCCGGAATGACGATTCATCGGACTCTGCCGTGTGGACAGAACCGCTCCCCTAGGACGGTCTTCAGCGCTATAATGGCTCGATGGCCGACGAGTTCATCAAGTCGCTACCGCGTGAGACCGCCGCTCGAGTGCGGTCGCTGGCTGCCCGCTCGGGCGGGGAGCGGACGGCGGCGGAGTGGGCCACGCATAAGCAGCGTATGCGCGAGATTCAGGCCAATCTTGCAATCGAGGACATGCCTCTGCGCGAAGACGAATTGGCGTTTTTCGATTTTGCTTTCGGACTCAATGTAGCGGCGGAAGAGGAGCGCGCGTTGCTCCGCCTTTGGAACGAGGAGCGGCGCAGACCGCCCGTGATTGCCGCCGAGTGAGCGGCGAGCCGCCAGCTGTCGGCCGCTCAGCTCGAGAACGGCGCGCGCACGCGACGCACTTCTATTCGGGCACCGATGTGCTGCGGAATATTCCGGATATCCGAGATGCTGCGACGCTGGAGGAGTTCGAGCGCTTCGCAGTGTCCACTGCTTCTAAATTCCGCGCCCCACTAGAAGCATTCACGTACCAGGCGTTCAAAGGGCTGCATCGCGAGCTGTTCGAGGACGTCTATCGGTGGGCCGGTCAGATTCGCGACTACTCCACCGGCCGCGGCTCAGCGCCGTTCTGTCTGCCCGAATTCATCGACGACAACATGGAGCGCATCTTCGCGCAGCTGGCGGCGAATGCGGTTCTAAAGGACCTTACAGCCGACGCATTTGCCGAGCACGCGGCCGAGCTGATCAACGAGATCAATGCGGTTCACCCGTTCATCGAGGGCAATGGGCGGGTGAGCCGCGAATTCCTTCGAGATCTGGCCGAGCACGCCGGACATCCGCTCGATCTCTCCAGGTTCGAGCGCGACACTTGGTACGCCGCCGCTGCGCGCGGGTTCGAGGCGGCGGACAATGCGCCGATGCGGAAGTGCATTCGGAGGGCCCTGATCGCCGGTTGACGAGAGGCTGGCGGTTTGAGTTAACAGCACGGTCATCCTGGGCTCAATGCTGCGCATTGCCCCAGGATGACGGATTTAGCGGCGGTGCTGTTTTAGGCTCAGACCACTTTCATTCCTTGCATGTGCATGTGCTTGGTCAGCAGCAGGTTTTCTTCTTCGGACATGCGGTCGCGGAAGGCGGGGAAGATCTCGTTTTCTTCTTCGCGGATGTGCTGATCGATCGCTTCCTTGAATTCGCGCAGGCGCACGATCCAGGCCGGGCTGTTGGGCTCGATGTCGAACTGGAGTTCGGAGAGGAAGGTTTTCACCTCGACATGGTCGGCGAACAAGTGCTGGGCCTGCTGTTCGTCGATGCGCCGCAGCGCCGGATAGATGGCGAGCTCTTCCTGCAGCGCGTGCTTGGTGAGCGCGTGGTCGATGGCGTGCAGACCGGACTTGCGCTTGCCGGGCTCGCTTTCGTCGGTTTCGAGCAGGGTGTCGAAGATTTTCGCGACGGCGCGGTGCTCCATCGTCAAGGCGTCGACCCAATCGCGCGAGGTGAGCGCCTCGGCGCCCTGCATCGCCAGCTTGCGGGCCGGGTTGGCCAGCAGCGCGCCGGCGGCGAAGCCCAAACCGGCTGACAGCGCAATCTCGCCCATACGGTTGCGTTCCATCGTGTCCTCCTACGTGGAATGGAGGCACAACAGATCGACGCGCGGCGGCGTTCCGCGCCGTTACCACATGGACGGCGATTTAATCCGCGTTGACGGGCGCGGCGATGCGCTGTGCGGCGGACTGACCGCGCGCGAGCGTGTCGGCGAGACGGCGGGCGAGGGCGACGATGGTGAGGGTCGGGTTGGCCTGGCCGCCGCTTGGGAACACGCTGCCGGAGGCGACGTGGAGATTCTCAATGGTGTGGACGCGGAGATCGGTGTCGACCACGCCGGCGGCTGCGTTCGTGCTCATGACCGCGCCGCCGAGCTGGTGATAGCCGTCGCGCGCGGCGGCGCGGACGCTGGCGACGCTTTGGTCGCGGTCGCCGGCGAAGAGAAGCTTGCCGGCGTGCGCTTGCTGGAGATCGGCGTCGAGCAATTCGTGGGCGCGGACGACGGAGTCGATTTCCGCGTCGCGCATGCGGAAGTCGATGCGGAGCTTGGGCAAGCCGGCGGAGTCGAGCGACTCGCCGAGGCTGATGCGGTTGTCGGCGTGCGGGGGCTGTTCGGCGTGATAGTCGAGCCGCCAGGCGTTGGCGGCGGCGGGCGTCAATTTGGTCTGCCGCGGATGGCGGCCGGTGAGGCGCGCGGCGGTGAGAAGGTAGGCGGCGCTGGTGAGGCCCGCGGCGGCGCTCCACGGCGCGCGGGCGACGTTGGCGAGGTGCGGCCCAAGCGCGCCTTCGCCGCGGCCGAGGCGCAGCATGCGCGTGGCGAGATAGCGGGCGCTGGCGGTCGCGTCGCCGTGCGCGGGATTGGCGGCGGCGCCGTTCTCAAACCAGAAGGCGATGTTGACGATGTTTTCGTCCGTCACCGTTTGCGGCGTGGGGCGCAGGCGCCGGCGGGCGTAGATGTTGTCGCCGATCGGGCGGGTGGTGAAGGCGGCGACGTCGGCGGGGTCGCTGGGCGCAATCGCCGCGATGGCGCCGGTGAGATGGCCCATGTAGCAGCGGCCGAGCGCGTCGCTGAAGAGGTGCGGATGTTCGCGCTGCAAGAGCAGTAGAAGTTTGAGTGTGCCGAGGCCGCCGCTGGTGAGGACGATCTGTTTCGCGCGCACGCGCTTCTCGCCGACCCGCACGGCGGCGATGCGGCCGCTCGCGTAGTCGAGGCCGGTGACGCGGGCGTTGGTAACGATGGCGGGGCCGTCGGCGGCGGCGATGCGCGCGCGCCAGCGCCGGCCCATGTTGAGTTCGGGGCCCCAGCATTCGTCGCGCAGCGCGTCGAAGCGCTGGAGCTTTTGGAACGCCGGCGGCGGGGCGGACTCGCTGACGCTTTTGCTGCCGAGAAACGCCGCGGCTTTCTCCCACCATGGCAGCATGTCGTCATAGTTGATGGGCCAGTGGCGGAAGTCGACGGGGTCGAACGGGATGCTGCGGCCGCCCCACCAATGCGTCGAGCCGCCGAGCGCGGAGGCGGCGACGATGTCGACCGGATCGTGGAATTCGGGATGCGCGATTTCGGCGGCGCGAATGTCGGGCTCGCCCGGGATCGGGCGCGCGCCGCCGGCTTCGAGCAGCGCTACCTTGAGGCCGTGGTCGTGCAAGTCGAAGGCGCAGGCGAGGCCGGCCGGGCCGGCGCCGACGACGATGGCGTCAAATTCGCTGTCGAGCGCGGAGAGTGACGTAAGCGGCATGCGGGCGCGCAGAGAGTATCCACGCTCGGGCGCAGCTTCCAATGCGTTCGCGCGCCGCGGCGCGAATTAAGCATGACGTCGGTTCAGGCGGCGTTCGGCTCGCACACTGGGCAGCGCAGGTTCGGCACACCGGGATAGGCCGGGCGGTGCTCTGTGCGCTTACACTGAATGCAGGTGTAGCAGACTTCAGGGCCGGTGCGCTTCACGCGCACGCCGAGATAAATCATGAGGCCGCCGTCCGCGCGGGCGATCTCGATGGCGCGCTGCTGGATTTCGCGGAGCGCGGCTTTGTCTTCCTTCGACGGCACTAAGCCTCATCCCTGAGCGCGCGTTGGGCGAGGGTTTCGCGGTAGATGCGCAGGCGCTCGCCTTTGGTGCGGCCGAGGTCGTAGAGCAGGTCCCAGGAATAGAGGCCGGTGTCGTGGCCGTCGTCGAAGCTGATGCGCACGGCGTAGCGGCCGACGGCGTCGGCTTTCACTACGTTGACGTTGGCCTTGCCGGTGACGGGCGGCGGCGGGTTGGGGCCGTGGCCCTTGTTTTCGGCGCTGGGGCTTTCGACACGCAGGAGTTCGAACGGGATCTCGAAATGGGCGCCATCATCGAAGGCGATCATGAGCTGCCTGGTTGCGCGGTCGAAGACGAGATCGGTCGGCCAGGGACGCGTGATTGCTGCTGCGGTCATGACTGAACACCCATCCCGGGATTGCGCGCAGCGCAAGTCCGGGGCCCATAAACGCGTGTGGTGGAGGATAAGACGCCGAACCCGCCGCGCTTCAGCGGCTGAGAGTTGGGTTTATGGGTGCCGGGCTCGCCGCTTCGCGCCACGCCGGGAATGGGTGGAGAGAGCGGCGCCATTACTCGTCCACTCCCAGTTCGCGCGCTTCGTCGATCAACATGATGGGGACGCCGTCGCGGACGGGATAGGCGAGGCGGGCGCGTTCGCTGACCAGTTCCTGGCGTTCGCGGTCGTAGCGCAGCGGCGTGCGCGTTTGCGGGCAGACGAGCACTTCGAGCAGCTTGGGATCGGGTTCGCTCATTGGATCGGCCTGTGCTCGTCGTCGGAGGCGGCGTCCCATTCCAAGAGCGCGATCAGCGCCTTGGCGCGCTCTTCGAGGGTGATGGTTTCCAAGAGCGCTTGCTTCGCTGCGGCGTCGAACGGGCAGACCTGGGCGGCGACGTTGATGATGGTTTCGGTGGGCGCCTGCTCGACCGAGTCCCAATCGACCTGGAAGCCGTGCAGCGCGGCGTAGGTCTTGAGCGAGGCGATCAGGCCGTCGCGGTCGATAGCGCGGCCGGGCGAGGGCGAGAAATCGTCGGCGAACGGTTCGTAATTGACGATGGCCTGGCGATAGGGCGTGCCGCCTTCGAGCTCCTGTTCGAGATCGAAGCGGCAGACGCCGGTCAAGGTGATGAGATAGCGGCCGTCGTCGGTTTCGTTGAACGAGGTGATGCGGCCGACGGCGCCGACGTCGCAGAGCTGCGGCGCGGGATCGCTTTCTTCGCCTATCGCCGGCTGGATCATGCCGATGAGGCGCTCGCCGCCGAGCGCGTCGTCGACCATGTTGAGATAGCGCGGTTCGAACACGTTGAGCGCGAGCACGCCGCGCGGCATCAGGATCGCGCCGCTCAGCGGAAACAGCGGCACTGTCTGCGGCAGGTCGGCGGGCTTGCGATAGCCGAAGGCGCTCATGAGAACAGAATCGCCGACAGCTTGCGGCGCCCCTGCTTGGTGACGTCGGAGGTGGGGCCGGCGGCTTCGAAGATTTTCAAGAGCTGCGTGCGCGCGGCGCCCTCGTTCCAGTCGCGCTCCTTGGCGATGATGGCGAGCAATTGCGCGCTGGCGCCTTCGAGATCGCCGCGGGCGGAGAGCGCTTCGGCGTAGTCGAAGCGGGCCTGGTGGTCGTCCGGGTTGGCTTTGACCGCGGTGGCGAGTTCGTCGCTGTCGCCGGCGTCGGCGCCGTTGGCGGCGAGTTCGAGCGCGGCGCGGACGCCGGCGATCTCTGGGTCGTTGGCCTTCTCGGGCGGCGTCATGTCGAGGATTTCGCGGGCTTCGTCGGCATTGCCGCTCTGCAGCGCGATGCGGGCCATGCCGGCGATCGCCTTGGTGTTGGCGGGATCGAGCTGCAGCACGGCCATGAAGCCTTGCGCGGCGCCGCCGATGTCGCCGAGCTTCACACTTTCGGCGGCTTGGGCGAGCAGCGGCTCGATCTCCGCTTCCATGCTGGCGCCGCCGAGGCGGTCGACGAAGAGCTTGATCTGGCTTTCGGGAATGACGCCCATGAAGCCGTCGACGGGGCGGCCTTGATCGAAGGCGTAGACGGCCGGGATCGAGCGGACGCCGAGCTGGCCGGCGACGCTGGGATGCTCGTCGATATTGATCTTCACCAGCTTCACCTTGCCGCCGGCTTTGCGCACGGCGGATTCAAGCGGCGGCCCAAGCTGACGGCAGGGGCCGCACCACGGCGCCCAGAAATCGACGATCACCGGCTGCGCGCGCGAGGCTTCGATGACGTCGGCCATGAAGCCCTGGTCGGAGCCGTCCTTCACCAGATCGGCGGGCGCGGGCCCGCCTTCGAGAATGGTCATTCCGTGTCCCTTAGAATTTCAGGGCTGAACATGGGCCGTTGGGGTGGCGGGTTCAATTCTGGCCGGTTGGCCGGCGGCGTCGAAGGCGAGGCGGATCGGCTCGCGGCCGAGGTCGCGGATGAATTTGAGCATGTCGCCGGGGCTGATGGCGGTGGTGGCGTCGTTGCGCAGCGGATGGAAGTTCACCGGATCGTGGGCGAAGAAGGCCTCGTCCAGCAGCAGCGTGACCTGGCGCTCGGGATCGTTGATCAGCGCGAACAGCGTCACCGAGCCAGGCGTGACGCCGAGATGTTGCATCAGCCGCTCGGCCGAGCCGAAGCTGAAGCGGCCGGCGCCGAGAAGTTTGGAGACCGCGTTCAAGTCGATGGCGGTGTCGCTGAGCGCGCAGAGGAGGAAGAGCTTTCCCTTTTTGTCCTTCAAGAACAAGTTCTTGGAGTGGCCGCCCGGCATCTGCGCCTTGAGGTCGAGGCCTTCTTCCACGGTGAAGACCGGCCGGTGCGGCGTGGTCGTATGGGCGATGCCGAGGCGATCGAACAGCGCGAACAAATCGTCTGAAGTCGCGGGTCGCCGGGGCGGGGCGTCGTGTGGCGGGGCGGTCATTTGGCCGTATAGTTCGGGGCGATGAGGCTGACGTGCTATCCGCTGCAGACCTACCCGCCTGAAATCCGTCCGGGAAGGCCGGAGCGGGCGTGGATGGACGCGTTTACGGACCGTCACGCTTACCGCTGTCTGCCGCTCACCATCGCCAATTGCACCGGCTGGGAGATCGTGACGCCGGCGCCGTTCACCGCTGCGTGGAACGGGGGGCCGGCGCTGAGCGACGTCACGTTCGAAAGCGAGGGCGATGTGCACAAGCACTTCGCGACGTCGATGTTCGCGCGCGGCGTCGTCACCTTCAATGCAGGCTATTTGTTCCGCACCGATCCTGGCTGGGACATGTGGGTGGGCGGGCCGCCAAATTGGATCAAGCATGGCATCCAGCCGCTCACCGGCATCGTCGAGACGAGCTGGCTGCCGCAAGCCTTCACCATGAACTGGCGCTTCACCGCGCCGGGGACGGTGTCGTTCGAAGCCGGCGAGCCGTTCTGCATGATCATGCCCGTGCCGCACGCGGCGATCGATGAATGCGCGCCGGTGATCAAGGCGTTGAAGGATGAGCCGGCGCTGGAGGCCGAGACCAAAGAGTGGATGAAAAGCCGCAGCGAATTCATCGCCCGGGTGCGCGCCGGCGATCCCGAAGCCGCAGGGCAAGTCTGGCAGCGCACGTATTTTGCGGGCAAGACGCTGCGCGGCGAAGCGGCGGTCGGCGATCACATCCACAAGCGCAGGCTGGCCGCGCCGCGCCGCGCCGACGACGTTTAGGACGGTAATGAAACTCACCTGCTATCAAGTCGATCCGCAGCCGGCCGAGCTCGTGCCGGGAGCGCCGGATCGCGATTGGATGGACAAATTCTCCGATCGCCATCCCTATCGATGCCTGCCGCTGGTGGTGGCGAACACGACGGGCTGGTCGCTTTTGTCGCCCGTGAGCTTCACCGCGACCTGGAACGGCGGGCCGCGGATCGAGGACATCCGCCTCGATCCGGACGACGACACGCCCGCCGGGCTGCTGAAGCGCTGGGCGGTGTCGCATTTCTCCGGCGGCGTGCTGACGTTCCACACCGGCTATCTCTTCCGCACCGAGCCGGGCTGGGACGTCTGGGTCGGCGGGCCGCCCAATCATGTGAAGGACGGCATTCAGGCGCTGACCGGCGTGGTCGAGACCTATTGGCTGCCGTTTCCGTTCACGATGAACTGGCGCTTCACCCGCCCGGGCATGATCTCGTTCAAGAAGGGCGAGCCGTTCTGCTTCATCATGCCGATCCCGCACGAGGAATATGACGCGACGCAGCCGATCGTGAAATCGATCCACGACGATCCGGAGTTGAAGCGCCAATACGAAGCCTGGGGCGAGAGCCGCACCAAATTCCTGAACCGCCTCGGCGACCGCGACGAGGAAGCGGTGAAACATGGCTGGCAGCGCGACTATTTCCGCGGCCGCACCCCGGAAGGCCACATCGCGCCGGACAGCCATATTAATCGCCGGCGGCTGAAAGCGCCGCGGAAGGCGGAGCCGGGGGAGTGACTGTTGGGCTTCCAAGCGCCGACGAGGCGGGCGCTTACATTTGGCTCGATCACGACGCTGAGGAGACGTGGCTGGTCGAAGAAGTGGCGGCGCGTTTGCGCCGCGGGGATGAACTCTGCGTCGCCGAACAGGACGGCGGTCTGCTGATCCGATGGCGCGGCGCGGACCACGTGTCGCCGCTCACCTATTCGCCGCACGATCGCTACATCACGCTGTCCTCGTTGGCCGAGCTGTTGAAGCCGGCTTACCGATTCCTGTTGCTCAAGGAGACGCTGTCGGAGTCGCAGCATGGGGTGCTGGTGCGGCCGGCGGAGGAGGCGCCGGCGGAGCTGCCGCCGCACCTTATCCCGTTGCAGCAGGGGCTCGATTATTTCGAACCTGGGCCGCTGACGATCCCCTATCTCGATCATCCCGCGCCCGGGTTCGTGGCGCAGAGCCGCGCCCTGGCCGGTGAGCGCGTCGCCGCTGGCGAGGAAATGCTGGGTCTGTTGAAACGCGACCCGGAGGTTCAGCGAGCGCTCAAGGCGCTGCGGCGGGAGGCGGGCCGGCCATGGTGGAAATTTTGGTGATGTTGCGCCGGCGGGGCCCCTTGCGCCAGACGCGCTGCTCTGCGATATGACCGCCCCTCAGCCCGGGGGCAGCTCCGGGCCACCCCACGGATGCGGGCGTAGCTCAGGGGTAGAGCACAACCTTGCCAAGGTTGGGGTCGTGAGTTCGAATCTCATCGCCCGCTCCAGGTGTTGCACGTAAGCTGTTGATCCGAAGCTTCTTTTAGAGGTTACTCGGAGGCTGGCCCACCTTTTGGCCCATTTGCACTTTTTGCAGCTCACGTCCGCTCTTTGGCGGCCAGACCGCGAAGCGGAGAAGCACGTAACAGAATCCGCTTAGCCCAAAGAACACCAGAGGGCGGTGAGGCTCGTCACGTCAGTTCCAATAGGGCTCAGCGTACCTGCGTTCGTAGCGCCAGCGAGCACATGCCTCTTGGGCCGCTTCTCGCGCCTTTTCGTGAGCCCAAGAGCCGGGCGGAGCGGTGCCGTAGACGCGCGTCGTGCAGCCGTTGCCGGAGAAATAGATTTCCCAATTGGCTGTCTGCTCCGGACGGGCTTCGGTGAAAGCCGCATCGAAATCGTCCAAGAAGTCGGAGTTCTCCGGCTGGCGCGACGCTCGCTGAAGCGCATCAGGACGCAGCTCTTCGCGCTCCGGTTCTGGCTCTGAGACCGGCTGCTCCTGCTGAACGATGGGTGGCCGCTCGGGGGACGGAGGAAGCGAGCGAACGGCAATGCCTAGCCCGACGACGGTCAGGAGGAGGCCGCACAAAGTCAGGACGACGTTTACGTCTTCGGATCGCACATGAGGACCCTCGTTATGGGGTCAGGCCGCCCCTTTGCCTTTGATATTAATAGCGACGAACCGCACTTCAATGGTCGCCTTTATGAATGATCTGGCGGAATCCAGGGCGCGGTGAAGTTCGCAAACTCTTCGGCCGACAGGTGATCGCTCGCCGCTCGGTCTAAAGCTTGATGCGCCGCCGCAAGCCTCGTGTACTCGCGGGTGCACGGCGGCTTACAGGCGTCGCGCATGCGCTCTAGCCGCCAGCGGTAGGGGCGAAGGGTCTCAAAATGCTGGGCAGCGAAGCGGAGCATCTGGGGCATATCTGTGGACTTAAGGCGGCGAACTCGGCCACGATGCCTCCCGCGGAAGGAGGGCGGCGTGTGAAGAGGAGATACACCAAGTCGGACCGCTGGTATTCGAACCAAGCAAACCGGGCCACGGGAGCAGCGCACCGTCGTGCCGGCAAGGCGATGGAGCGAGCATATCGGAGCATAGCCTGCGCGGTGCCGCTTGCGGTCTTGGTGGTGAGCGCCGCCGTGTTTGTCGGGTGGACCGTCGTCTAAGTCGGTTCGACGGCAAGCTCGACGCGGGGCTCATGCTTGTCCTAGCGCTTGCGGACGATGAGGTCCGTGATCTTCCCGTCGTCCCACCACAAGATTTCCGTGAGGGCGTCGAGGCATTGTCGATGTCGTGCTTGCGGCGTTCAGGCCAATAGATCGCGACTGTAAGCGTGAGCTCGCTGTCGAGCGGCTCGCCACGATACCGGCTTCTCGCTTCCCAGCCGATTGCGTCAAGTGCGGTGGGGCTTCGGGACGGGAAAGACGCTTCGCGTGCCGCGCTGGTAGTGGTGATTGACTGAAGGCGGAAGCATTTTGAGCGTCAGTTTCAGACACGAAAATTAAAGCGCATTAGTCCCGCCTCTCGACGCGAGCCGTGTCGGACGAGGCGAAGAATCCACTTCCCGTAAGCTTTCTCGTCACAAACCTTGGCCGTCCGCAAGCTTTCCCCTTGTCGAGGTTCTTCGCTTCGAGCGCGGAGAGAGCGTTATGCTTCACAGCCCACCTTCTGGCCCACCTTTGTGCAGGCGAAACGGTGGGAAGCTATGTGGCTAAGCGCAAGACTCCCTTGGATTAAATCGCGGGATACGGTCAGTATGAGTAGGCATGTTCAGTAGATTGGCGCTCATCGCCCGCTCCATGATTTTCCTTGTCCCATCATGACGCCGTACGATCCCGAGAGCCTGCGCTTGGCGCAGGGGGCGGTGGCGGCGTTGAGCCGGGGCGACCGCGCGGGCGCGCAATCGATGGCGCGCCAGCTGCTGCTCGGCCGGCCGCATGATCCCAACGCCAATCTCGTGCTCGGCGCGCTGGCGCTCGAAGCGGGCGATCTGGCCGCGGCGCGGCGGCATCTGGAGCGGGCAGCGCAGGCGGCGCCCAATCAGGGTCACATCGTCAACACGCTGGGCGTGGCGCTGCGCCGCTCCGGCGAGCTCGATGGCGCGCGCAAGAATTTTGCGCGGGCGGGCGAGCTCGGCCTTATCGACGGCTGGCGCAATCTCGGCAATTTGGAGGAGCTCGAGCACAACGCTGATGCGAGCATCGCCGCTTATAGGCGCGCGCTGCAGCTCGCGCCGGAGGATGCGGCTTCGCACGGCGCGCTGGCCCAAGCGTACGAGCGCCGGCACGATCTGGAGCGTGCGCGCACACACGCGGAGCGCGCGCTGAAGAGCGATCCGCGCAACGAGAACGCGCGGCTGGCGCTGGCGCAGGTGCGGTTGCGGCAGAAGGACTATGCCGGCGCGATTGCCGCGGCCGAGCCGCTGGCGTTGAGCGCCGGCGCCTCGCTGACTAACCGCTCACTGGCCTGGGGCGTGATCGGCGATGCGCGCGATCGGCTCGATGACGCCGCCGGCGCATTCGCGGCGTTCACCGCGGGCAATCGCATGTTGCTGGAGCAGAACCAGGCGCTGCTGAATGCGACGCACCTGATCTATCATCCGGCAGGGCTGGAGCGCATGCGGGCGCTGGCGGCGGCGGCGGACGTGCGCGCATGGCGCGCGCCGCCAGCGGGGGAGACGCCGGTGTTTCTGGTCGGCTTCCCGCGCTCGGGGACGACCTTGCTCGACCAGGTGCTGTCCTCGCACAGCCGCATCGTCTGTATCGAGGAGCGCGAGCACTTCGCCAACGCGCTAGGCGGGGTCATCAACGACGCCGAAAAGCTGGCGAATCTGGGGGCGCTGAGCGAGGGCGAGATCGAGACGGTGCGCGCCGATTATTGGCGACGCGTGCGCGCGGAGACGACCGTGCCGGACGGCGCGCTCGTCGTCGACAAGCTGCCGCTCAACATCGTCGTGCTGCCGCTGATCCGGCGCATCTTTCCGGAGGCGAAGGCCATCTTCGCGCTGCGCGATCCGCGCGACGTCGTGCTGTCCTGCTTTCAGCAGCGCTTCGGCATGAACGCGGCGATGGCGCAGTTTCTCGACCTCGGCGCGGCGGCGGCGTACTACGATTCCGTGATGCGCCTGATGGATATCTGCCGCGAGCGGCTCGCCCTGTCGCTGCATCAGGTGCGATACGAGGACGTGGTCGCCGATCTCGAAGCGCAGGCGCGGGCGCTGACCGCGTTTCTGGATCTGCCGTTCGAGCCGGCGATGCTGCGCTATCGCGAGACGGCGCTGCAGCGCGACATCAACACCCCGAGCGCGCGGCAAGTCGTGCAGCCGCTCTATACGCGCTCGGTGGCGCGCTGGCGCAGGTACGAGAACGAGCTGGCCCCGGTGCTGCCGCTGTTGACGCCGTGGGCGGTGCGGTTCGGCTACGAGCCGTAACGATGAGCGGGATCGAAGATACGGCGCCCGAGCGGCTGTCCACGCCAGAGCCGCAGGGTTCGATCTCTGATTGGCGCACTCTGGGCGCGCGCGAGGTGGCGGCGAAGCGGTTCTCCGCGGCGATCGCGGCTTACCAGCGCGCCATTGTGATCGATCCGGCGGACGCCGACGCGAATGCGCAGCTCGCGCATCTGTTCGAAATTCACCACACGCTGGAGCAGGCCAAGCGCCACGCCGCGATTGCGCTTGCGTCGGATGGCGCCAACGCTGTCGCGCGCGTGGCGTTGGCGCGGGCGCTGCTGCGTGAGAACGACAGCGCCGGCGCCGAAGCGGCGGCGATGCCGCTGGCGCAGTCGCAGACTGCTTCGCGTAACGATCGTTCGCTGGCGTGGGGCGTCATCGGCGATGCGCGCGATCTCGCCGGCGACACCGGCGGCGCGTTCGCCGCCTTCACCGCGGCGAACCAATTGCGGCTCGCGGAATATCGGCTGCTGCGAGACGCCGCAGGGCATCTCTATCATCCAGCCGGCGTCGCGGCGATGACGCAGTTCGTGAGCGGCGCGGATATCGGCGCCTGGCGGACGAACGTGCAATCGGCTTGGCCCAGTCCGGTTTTTCTCGTGGGCTTCCCGCGATCGGGCACGACGTTGCTGGATCAGATTCTTTCGTCGCACTCGCGCGCCGTCTGCGTGGAGGAGAAGGACTATCTATCGAACGCATTTGCGGCCGTCTTCACCAATGCCGAGAAGCTGAACGCGATGGGGGCGCTCGGCGAGGATGAGATCGAGACCGTGCGGGAGCGCTATTGGCGCGAGGTGCGGGGCGAAACCGGCCCGATCGAGGGCGCCGTGGTCATCGACAAGCTGCCGCTCAACATCGTCGTGCTGCCGATGATCCGGGCGGTGTTTCCGGACGCGAAGATCATCTTCGCGCTGCGCGACCCGCGCGATGCGGTGTTGTCGTGCTTTCAGCACCGCTTCGGCATGAATGTCGGCATGGCGCAGTTCCTGGAGCTCGACCGGGCGGCGGCGTACTACGATCTGGTGATGCGGCTGATGCTGCTTTGCCGCGAGAAGCTCGGGCTGCCGGTGCATCAAGTGCGCTATGAGGACGTGGTGGCGGATCTCGAGGGCGAGGCGCGCAAGCTCGCGGCGTTCCTCGACCTGCCGTTCGAGAGCGCGATGCTCGACTACCGCGAGACGGCGATGAAGCGCGAGATCGCGACGCCGAGCCTGCGCCAAGTGGTGCAGCCGCTTTACACGCGTTCGATCGGCCGCTGGCGGCGTTATGAGGCGCAGCTTGCGCCGGTGCTGCCATTGCTAAATCAATGGGCGGCGCGGTTCGGGTACGGCGCCTAGCGGCGGCTGCCGGCGTGCTCCATCGCGTCCAGAACGTGCGCATCGGCGATCGAGGCGGCGCTGGACCCGGACTGGCGCAGAGCGGAATCGGCGCTGTAGAGCGCGGCGGCGCACTGGCGGAAGTTCTGCCGGTTGGCCTCGGCGATGGCGCCGGCGATCAGCTGCAGAGTGTGCGGCACGCCTTCGGGCGTCAGGCTCACCATCTGCACGCGCAGGCGCCGCAGCATCGCGCCGAGCGGCGGCAGATCGCCGGCTTCGTCGCGGCGGCGCCGTTCGTTCCATAGTTTCGATCCCGAACGCTTGCGGCGGTCGGGCCCGAAATAGTCCGAATTGTCGACCCACTTGCTCATGCCGGCGCTGATGTTAGCCGGGCATGGCTAACGCGCCGTTAGCGAAGGCGTATTCGGCGCCGACAAGACGCGTCGAAGAAACGCCGCCGTTCGTCGCACGCGCGCTATGGAACCGTGGCGGCGAGCCGCTACGGTGGCGCACGTGAAATCAGGGGAGTGGGTGATGAAGCGCTTGTTCTGGGCGACCGCAGCGGTCGTCGCGCTCGCGGGATGCGCCAGTTCGCCGGCGGAGACGTCGCGGGAGCCGGCGTCGGTGGAACAATTGCTGGCCGGCGTCGACATTCCCTACGAGCAGTTCGAACTTGAGAACGGGCTCACGGTGCTGGTGCACGAGGACCGCAAGGCGCCGATCGTGGCGGTGGCGGCCTGGTACAATGTCGGTTCCAAGGACGAGCCGGCGGGGCAGACCGGCTACGCGCATCTGTTCGAGCACATCATGCTGTTCAACGGCACCGAGCATGTGCCGAACCTGATCGAACCGCTGCGCGAGATGGGCGCGACCAACTGGAACGGCACGACTTGGTTCGACCGCACCAATTATTTCCAGACCGCGCCGACGCCGGCGCTGGAGCGGGTGCTCTATCTGGAAAGCGAGCGGATGGGCTACCTGCTCGGCGCGCTGACGCAGGAGCGGCTGGATGCGCAGCGCGGCATCGTCCAGAACGAGAAGCGCCAGGGCGACAACCAGCCGTACGGGCTCTCGTTCTATCGGATTCTCGAGCGGCTGTTCCCGGAGGGACACCCTTACCGGCATTCGACGATCGGTTCGATGGCCGATCTCGATGAAGCGTCGCTCGAAGACATGCGCGCCTGGTTTCGCGAGAATTACGGGCCGAACAATGCGGTGCTGGTGCTCGCCGGCGACATCAACGCCGCCGAGGCGCGGCCGCTGGTGGAGCGCTATTTTGGGCAGATCCCGCGCGGACCGGAGAACATTCCGGCGGCGGCGGATGTGCCGACGCTGGAGGCGCGCGTCGACGATGTGATGCAGGACCGCGTCTCGAATACGCGGCTTTATCGCACGTGGGCCGTGCCGGGGCTGACGCATGAGGATGCGGTGGAGCTCGATGTCGCGGCGCAAGTGCTGGGCGGGCTGAACAGCTCGCGCTTGGATCGCATTTTGGTGCGCGAGGAGCAGACGGCGGTCTCGGTGAGTTCGAGCCTCTTGCCGTTCCAGCGCGTCGGCATGTTCTTTGTCACGGTGGATGTGAAGCCGGGCGAGGATGCGGAAGCGGTGTCGCGCCGGCTCGACGAGATCATCGCCGAGTTCATCGCGAGCGGGCCGACGGCGGACGAAGTGCAGCGCGTCGCAACGCAGGAAGTGGCGGGGAGCCTGTTCAACATCGAGCAGATCGGCGGCTTCAGCGGAAAGACGGTGGCGCTGGCGAACGGCGCGGTGCTGGCGGAGGATCCGAACTTCTTCCGCCGCAACCTGCTCGAGTACGGCGATGTGACGCCGGACTCGGTGCGCGCGGCGGCGAGTGAGTGGCTGTCGCGGCCGGTGCATGCGATGCGGATCGATCCGGGCGCGCGCGAGGCGTACCAGGAGGCGAGCGCGACCAACCGGCCGGCGCCGGACAATTCGCCGCCGACGGCGCAGCCGCGCGATCCGATGCCGGAGATCGGCGAAATCGCCGATCTCGATTTCCCCGATATCGAGCGGGCGCAGCTCTCGAACGGCATCGAGATCGTCTATGCGCATCGCGACGCGATTCCGGCGACTTTGATCGCGATCGACTTCGACGCCGGCATCGCCGCCGATCCGCAGGGCGCGTTCGGCGTGCAGCGGCTGATGCTGTCGACGATGACGGAGGGTGCGGGCGGGCGCGATGCGATGCAGATCGCCGAGGAGCAGGAGCGGCTGGGCGCCAGCATTTCCGCGTTCGGTTCGATCGACCGCTCGACGGTGTCGCTGACGGCGCTGTCGGCGAATCTGGAACGCTCGCTCGATCTCTACGCCGATATCGTCATGCGGCCGGACTTCGCGCCGGCCGATGTGGAGCGTGTGCGTGAGCAGCAATTGGCGCAGGTGGCGCAGGAGGCGACTTCGCCGAACGGCCTCGCGCAACGGACGCTGCCGCCGATCATCTATGGTGAAAACCATCCCTATGGCCGGCCGTTGTCAGGGCTCGGCAGCGCGGAGTCGGTCGGCGCGCTCGATCGCGACGATCTCGCGGCCTTCCATGCGAGTTGGATCAGGCCGGAGACGGCGCGGATCTTCGTGGTGTCGGATCGGCCGCTGCGCGAGGTGCGGCGGGCGCTGGAGGCGCGGTTCGGCGGCTGGCGCGCCGCCGAGGATGCGCCGGTGGGCGCCAAGAACTTTGGCGTCGGCATTCCGGCAGAGCGGCCGCGCATCGTGCTGGTCGATCGTCCGCAATCGCCGCAATCGATCATCTATGCCGGCGCGGTGCTGCCGATCCGCGGCTCGGACGACACGCTGGCGTTCAATGCGGCGAACGAAGTGCTGGGCGCGAGCTTTCTGTCGCGGCTCAACACCGAGATCCGCGAACGGCGCGGCTGGTCGTACGGGTTGAGCGGCGTGATGCAGGGGCGCGAGCATCGCATGCCGTACGTGATCAACGCGCCGGTGCAGGCAGACCGCACCGGCGATTCGATCCGCGTGCTGATCGAGCAGATCAACAGCTTTAATGGCGACAACGGCGTCAGCGAAGCCGAGCACGTGCGCACGATCAACGGCAACATCCGCCAGCTGCCGGGCGCTTACGAGACGGCGGGCTCGATCTTGGGCGCGCTGCGATCGAACGATCTTTACGACCGCCCCGACAATTACTGGGAGGCGGTGGCCTCTCGCTATCGGGCCATGAGCGCGGCGGAGATGGATGCGGCGGCGCGGGCGGTGATCGATCCGTCGCGATTCGTGTGGGTGGTCGTCGGCGATGCGTCAGTGGTGCGGCCGCAGCTGGAAGGGCTGGGGCTGGAGATCGAGGTGGTGACGCCGTAGGTCACACCCGTTCCCGGGGCTTCGCGCGGCGAAGCGCCCGGGATCCATAAACACAACGGGTCGGCGTTAGAGCGACGACTTCAAACCTGGGTGTTTATGGTCCCGGGCTCGATGCTTCGCATCGCCTCGGGAATGGGTGGAGCTCACTTCTTGCCGCGCCAGCGGATCAATCCCTCTTGCGCGGCGCTCGCGACCAGCACGCCGTCTTCGCGATAGAGGGCGCCGCGGTTGAAGCCGCGCGCGCCCGAAGCGCTCGGGCTGTCTTGGACGTAGAGGTGCCAGCGCGAGAAATTGGTGGGGCGGTGAAACCAGAGAATGTGGTCGAGGCTCGCAGTCTGCACGCCGGATTGCCAGCTGACGCCGTGCGGGCGCATCGCCGTGCCGAGCAGGGAATAGTCGGAGGCGTAAGCGAGCAGGCACTGGTTGAGGGCAATGTCGTCGCCCATGTCTTGGCGCGTCCGGAGCCACACCATCTGGTGCGGCGGCTTCGCCACCGGCTTGGCGACATCGACGGGATCGATCGCGCGCATCTCGATCGGCAGATTGCGCAGCCAGCGCGTCGATTCCTCAGGCTGGCTCTTGATCCAGGCGTCGACGAACTTGCCCATCTCTTCCGCGGAGAACGCCGGCTCCGGCATCTCGCTCTGGTGCTCGAAGCCCGTTTCCGGGACCTGGAACGAGCAGGCCATGTTGAAGATCTGCTCGCCTTTCTGAATCGCGAGCACGCGGCGGGTGGCGAACGAGTGGCCGTCGCGCGAGCGTTCGACCTGATAGAGCACGGGCAGTGTCGGATCGCCGGGACGGATGAAGTAGCTCTGCAGCGAATGGCAGATGCGGCCTTCGACGGTTTTGTACGCCGCGGTGAGCGCTTGGGCGACGACTTGGCCGCCAAAGATGCGGGTGCGCTCTTCTTTCGGGCTGAGGCCGCGGAAAAGATTCACTTCGATGGGTTCGAGCGCGAGGATGCTCGTTAGTTCGTCCATGGCGGACATGTGCGTGCGTTTCTCTGGTTCCGGGAGGATCGCGCCCTCGATAAGTCGGCGGGGCGAGGCGCACAAGGTTGCCCTGGGCGCCGCTCCTTTGCGCTAACCCCGCCTCGGGCGGGACGGAACCAAAGTAGCTCCTTCTCGCGTTGGCAGCGGTAAGAATGGAGCAGAATGAGTGACTTGGCTGCGCGACAACGGCCTCACACTAGTGCTGCTGGCCCTGTTTGGGCTGAGCATCGGCGGCCAAGCCTATGCCGGCTGGCTCGCGGCGATCGAGGAGATGGGCCGCCATGGCGCAGCCGCGCCGGGGTTCGGCGAGTATGTTTCGGACGGCGAGTTCCTGGCGACGGTATTTGAGAACTGGGAGAGCGAATTTCTGCAAATGTCAGCGTACGTGGTGCTCACGGCGCACTTGTTTCAGCGCGGCTCAGCGGAATCGCTCGATCCGGACGATCCAGATCGCGAACGCGACAAGGTTGGGCCAAGTCTTTGGGACAAGCTCTTCGCGCATTCGCTCGGCATCGCGATGGGGCTATTGTTCGCCGTCTCGTTCGCGCTGCACCTCTTCTACAGCGCCGAGCATGCCGCTGAGGAGGCGAGGCTCCATGGCGAGGCTGCGCCCCGCCTGACGGAGCATCTGGCCGACTCGCAGTTCTGGTTCGAGTCGTTTCAGAACTGGCAGAGCGAGTTTCTTTCGACGGCCGTGCTCGTGGTGCTGTCGATCTATCTGCGCGAGCGCGGCTCGCCGGAATCGAAGCCGGTGCAGGCGCCGAACAGCGAGACGGGCGTCAGCGAATGAGATTGCCGCTCGGGTCGCACCAGGGTTCGCGGCGGCCGCGCCAGGGGCGGGCGAGGCCCTGCGCGATCATCAATTCGCCGAGGTCGCGGCCGTCGATCTCGATGAAGGCGATGATGCGGTCATAGCGATCGGTGCGGCCGGTGCGGCGAATGTCGAGTTGGCGGGCGTTCGCGATGAAGGTGCGCGCTTGCTGTGTGGCCCGGTCGCCGAGATCGCGTTCGGCGCTGCATCGGGCGCGCGGGCCGGTCTCGGGCGTGTCGATGTTCTCCAGCCGATAACGGTCGCCGGTCGCCAGGTCTTCGAAGGTGTCGCCGTCGATGACGCGCCAACTGACGGCTTCGGGGGCCGGGGCGCTCGGCTCGCCGCGGGCTTCGGGCGTCGTTGAGGTGAGCGCGAGCGCAAGGACCAGGCCGGCGACGGCGAGCGCCGTGACGCCGGAACGAAGGAATCGAACCGCCATGCCGGGAAGGGTTCGGGCGGGCGGTTTTACAAAGTGTAAAACCGAGCGCGGCGGCGGGTGCGAGCGCTAACGAAACGTAGGACAAAAGTTGCAGCGGTCTTAATGGCTTGCGAACCAAGGCCGTGCTCCGATCCCGCCCGTGGCTTCAGATTTTCCCGACCTCGCGCCGCACGACTTGGCCGCGGCCGGCCAAGCGCTGTTCGGCGCCGGTTGGCGCGCCGAGACAGCGCGTGCTCTCGGCGTTTCGGAGCGTGAGATCGCGCGGGCGGAGCTGGGCTTGATGACGCCGCCGGCCGAATGGCGCGCGAAGCTGATCGGACTGGCGCAAGACCAGGCGCTGCGGGCGCTGGAGACGGCGAGCAATCTGCTCTGTCCTGAGACCGAGCCGGCGCCGAGCCACCCCGGCAGCTATCCGATGCCGCGCTACGCCTAGGCGGTTTTCGCCGCCGAGATCTGCTCTTCGCCGCCGTTGAAGCGGCGCTCCAGCACGGCCATCGTGTCCGCCACCTGTTCGAGCGCGCGGACGCTGCGCTGCTCGACGCCAAGGACGCGCTCTTCGATCCGCTTGCGCAGCGCCTGGAAATCGGCGGCGACGTCATAGGCCGGTTCGGTCGCGGCGGATTCCAGCGTTTCGAGACGGCGCATGTTGTCGGCCACGAACGCTTCGATGTCCGCGCGCATGGCCTCGAAGGCGTTAGCTTGCCGGGTTTCGATCGCGGCGATGCGCTGTTCGATGCTCGAGACGGCGGCTTCGGTGTCGAGGCCGCGCGGCTCTGCGGCGGCGAGTTCGAGCTTGCGCAGTCGCTCCTCGGTTTGGGTCATCGCGTCGGCATGCTGGGCGCCGAGGTGGCCGAGCATGCGGGCGACGCCGTGCACGCGTTCGCCGGCGTCGGCGGCCTGAGCCGCAGCTGCGCTGATGCGGCTGCGCAGTTCGTCGACCAGCTGCAGTACGCCCGGATCTTCGCGCGCGGCGTCGACCTGGGCCGCGAGGCCGGCGATCTGGCCGCGCATTGCGGCGAGGGCGTGCTCGGTTTCGTTGCTTTCGGCGCGGGCTTCGAGGCGCAGCAGGCGCTCGTCGAAGCCGCGGTCGATGGCGCGGCCGGCGAGTTCGTTTTCGATGCCGTCGAGGCGCGCGTTCAGCGGCGCGGATTCCGGCATCGCCGATTCCAGCAGCTTGAGCCGGGCGAGCGCCCCGCTCTGGAACGCATCGTGCGCCGCGCTCTGGCTTTCGAGGCGCCGGCGCATGTCTTCGATGCGCGATTCCGCCGAAGCGGCGACGCTGACGCGGTCCGCCGCCTGCTTTTCAAGCGCCGCCAGCGTGCAGGCTTCGACCCGCTCGATGTCGGCTTGCAGCGTGCGGTCGGCTTCGGCGGCGATCAGTTCGACTTGGGAGATCCGAGCCGTCAGCGAGGCGAGGCGGCTCGCCCATTCGGTCTGGGTTTCGGTGAGCGCGGCTTGGGTTTGCCGTTCGGTTTGAGCGAGGCTCTGCTCTACGAGGCCCCGGAGATTGGCGATGTCCGTGGCGTTGGCGGCGACGCCGCTGTCGACCTGCTTCAGCCGCGCCAGACCGCCCGCCTGACGCTCGCGCAGATCGGCGATCTCGTTCGAGAGATCGGAATGGACGCTGTCGAGCGCGGTCTGGGTGTCGCGGTTGGCGCGGGCGAATTCGGCCGCGAGCGCCGCGCCGGCTTGGCGGAGGGTTTCGGCCGTCTCCTCCAGCGCCGTCTGCGCCGCGTCCTCGACGTCGGCGATCTGGCTGCGGAGCTGATCGGCGCTGCGGTGGGTGAGCTGCTCGTTCTGGGTGATGCGTTCGGAGAGGGCGTTCAGCCGCTCGGCCGCCTCGGAGAAGGCGGCGTGCATGCGCTGGCGGGTCTCGGCCTGGCCTTCCGCCGCCCGCGCTTCGAGCGACTCGCGCACGCCGCGCAACTCGACGATCAGATGGGCGACGGCGGCGTCGGCCTGCTCGGCGGCGGCATCGGCGGCGGCGCGGACCTCGTCGAGCCCGGCGGTCAGGCGCGCCATCAATTCCTGGGCGAAGGCGCTGAAATCGTCGGCGACGGCGTATTTGAGCGCGTCCTGCGCCGTCTGTAGCTGGGCGATGCCGCCGTGGGCGACGCGCATCGAGTCAGCAACCGCGGAGACGTGCTGCTCGATCGTTTCGCAGCGGGCGCCGAACTCGGCGCGCGCGGCCTCGTGGGCTTCGCCGAGCGCGCCGGTCTGTTCTTCCGCATCTGCGAGGCGCTTGCGCAGCGCATTGAGGCTGGCGCCGACATCGTGCGCGGTCTGTTCGAGCGCATCGGCGGTGTGCGCCGCCAGCGCTTCGGCGTCGTCGACTCTCTGGGCCAGGCCGAACATGGAGCTGTCGAGCGCGTGGACGGCGCCGTCGAGCCCGCCGACGGCCAGGCCAAGGCGCCGCTCGAGCGATTCAAGCCTATGACGCACAAGGAAATTGTCGGTTTGAGGCGGCGCCGGGGATTGTTCAGCCCCATCGACCGCCGTCGGCGCGTTTTCCGTTGCATCCGTCGGCGTGGTCAGCTGCTCCAGCAGCGCGCGCTGCAGCACGACGTCGGTCATATAGTCGGCGAGGCTCATGCCGCGGCGCGCAGCTTCGGCTTCCGCCCGTTCGCGGGTCTCGGGATCGATGCCCCGCAGCACCCATGATTGCTCACTCATTGCAGCCTCGCCACAGCCTTCGTCCTGGATGCCGTCGACGTGCTTAAGGCGGCGTAAAATAGGGGCTTTTGACATTGGCTTAGCCGCGTTTGGGCGTCCGCGACTCAGGCGATCGCGCAGGTCAAGCGCGCATGCCGCTGCTTTACGAATGTTTTTGCCAGTTTCTTTGCGTCGCGATGGAGCAAATCATGGCACATTGCGCGTTGCGCATATGGGCGGATCGGCAGCCACGCCGAAGGCCACCACATGGCCGCCAGATTCGCATGTCTGTTTGTTAAGCGTCCGCCGGCTGGACCACCTATGTAGAGTCTAGGCCGGGGCGCGACGGAGGCACGATGTCTGAAGATATCTTTCGCAGCTATGCCCGCTCGTTCGAGCAGCGCCGCGAAGCGGAAATGTCGCTGCAGGACTTTCTCGCCCTCTGCAAGAGCGACCCGATGGCGTACGCGAGCGCCCACGAGCGGCTGCTGGCGGCGATCGGCGAGCCGAGAATGGTCGACACCTCGAAGGACGCGAGGCTCGGCCGCATCTTCATGAACCGCACGGTTCGGTTCTATCCGGCGTTCGCGGAATTCTACGGCATGGAGGAGACGATCGAGCGGATCGTCGCCTTCTTCCGCCACGCGGCGCAGGGCTTGGAAGAGCGTAAGCAGATTATTTACCTCTTGGGCCCGGTCGGCGGCGGCAAGTCCTCGCTGGCCGAGCGCCTCAAGGCGCTGATGGAGGAGCAGCCGATCTATGTGCTGAAGGCCGGCGACGAAATGAGCCCGGTGTTCGAGCATCCGCTCGGCCTGTTCGATCCGGAAGTTTGGGGCCAGCGGCTCGAGGACGAGTACGGCATCCCGGAGCGGCGGCTGACCGGGCTGATGAGCCCGTGGTGCGTCAAGCGGCTCGACGAATTCGGCGGCGACATCACCCGCTTCCGCGTCGCGAAGCTGATGCCCTCGCGCCTCCGGCAGATCGCGGTGGCGAAGACCGAGCCGGGTGACGACAACAACCAGGATGTGAGCTCGCTGGTCGGCAAGGTCGATATCCGCAAGCTCGAAATGCACGCGCAGAACGATCCGGACGCGTATTCGTACTCGGGCGGTCTGAACCGCGCCAATCAGGGCATTCTCGAATTCGTCGAGATGTTCAAAGCGCCGATCAAGATGCTGCACCCGCTGCTGACGGCGACGCAGGAAGGCAATTATGTCGGCACCGAGAACATCGGCGCCATTCCGTTCGGCGGCATCATCATGGCCCACTCGAACGAAGCCGAATGGCAATCGTTCAAGAACAACAAGAACAACGAGGCCTTTATCGACCGCATCTACGTGATCAAGGTGCCGTATTGCCTGCGCGTGGACGAAGAGAAGAAGATCTACGAGAAGCTGATCCGCACCTCGGAGCTGGCGGAGGCGCCGTGCGCGCCGGCGACTTTGGAGATGCTGGCGCGCTTTTCGGTGCTGTCGCGCCTCAAGGAGCACGAGAACTCCAACCTGTTCGCGAAGATGCGCGTCTATAACGGTGAGAGCCTCAAAGAGGTCGACCCGAAGGCGCGGACGCTGCAGGAATACAAGGACGCCGCGGGCGTCGATGAAGGCATGGACGGCATCTCGACGCGGTTCGCGTTCAAGGTGCTGGCGGCGACGTTCAATCACGACACCACAGAGGTCGCGGCCGATCCGGTGCACTTGATGTACATTCTCGAACAGAACGTGCGCCGCGAACAATATCCGCAGGAGCAGGAAGCGAAGCTGTTGGAGTTCGTGAAGGCCGAACTGGCGCCGCGTTATGCCGAGTTCATCGGCAACGAGATCCAGAAGGCGTATCTGGAATCCTATCACGATTACGGGCAGAATCTGTTCGACCGCTATGTCGATTACGCCGACGCCTGGATCGAAGACATCGACTTCAAGGATCCGGACACCGGCCAGCTCTTGAATCGTGAGCTGCTGAACCAGGAGCTTTCGAAGATCGAAAAGCCGGCGGGCATCGCCAATCCGAAGGATTTCCGCAACGAGGTGGTGAAGTTCACGTTGCGGGCGCGCGCCGGCCATGGCGGCAAGAACCCGTCCTGGACTTCGTACGAGAAAATCCGCGAAGTGATCGAGCGGCGGATGTTCTCGCAGGTGGAGGACCTGCTGCCGGTGATCTCGTTCGGCTCGAAGAAGGACAGCGACTCCGAGAAGAAGCACGAAGAGTTCGTGATGCGCATGACCGAGCGGGGCTACACCGAGCGGCAAGTCCGCCGCCTGGTCGAGTGGTACATGCGCGTGAAGCAAGCGGGGTAGGCGAGCCGATGCACATCATCGACCGCCGGCTCAATCCCGGCGGCAAAAGCTTCGCCAACCGCCAGCGCTTCTTGCGCCGCGCCCGCGCACAGGTGCGCAAGGCGGTGCGCGAAGCTTCGAGTTCGCGCTCGATCAAGGATGCCGGCAAAGGCGGGGAGATTTCGATCCCGACCGGCGGCGTGCATGAGCCGCATCTGCATCGTTCGCGCGAAGGCGGCGTCCGCGACTACGTGCTGCCCGGCAACAAGAAGTACATCGAAGGCGACACCATCCCGCGGCCGGAGCAGGGCGGCGGTCAAGGCTCGCAGGCGAGCGACAGCGGCGAGGGCGAGGACGAGTTTCGCTTCGCGTTGTCGGACGAAGAGTATCTCGATCTTTATCTCGAAGACTTGGAGTTGCCGGATCTGGCCAAGCGCCAGGTCGCGGGCGCCAAGGCGGTGCTGTGGCGCCAAGCGGGGTATTCGGTCTCCGGGCCGCCGTCGCGCATCTCGGTGCCGCGCACGTTGCGTCACTCGATGTCGCGGCGCATCGCGCTGAAGCGGCCGAAGGCGGATGAGATCAACGCGCTGCGCGCCGAGATCGAGAAGCTCGAACGCGAAGGCGGGCATTTCGACGAACTGCAGACGCTGCGCACGCAGCTCGAGCAGTATTTGGCGCGCTCGAAGCGCATTCCGTACATCGACCCTGTCGATGTGCGCTATCGGCGCTTGGAATCGAATCCGAAGCCGATCGCCAGGGCGGTGATGTTCTGCCTGATGGACGTCTCCGGCTCGATGAACGAGCACATGAAGGATCTGGCGAAGCGGTTCTATTCGCTGCTCTATCTGTTCTTGAACCGCCGCTACGAGCACGTCGATGTCGTCTTCATCCGCCACACCCACGAGGCGCAGGAGGTGGATGAGCAGACGTTCTTCTATTCGCGCGAAACCGGCGGCACTGTGGTGTCGACGGCGCTGTTCAAAATGGCCGAGATCGTGCGCGATCGGTATCCGGTCGATCAATGGAATATCTATGCGGCGCAGGCGAGCGACGGCGACAACACGTCGAGCGATAACGCCGTGGTGCTGGCGCAGCTGAAAGACGTGATCCTGCCGATCTGCCAGTATTACGCCTATGTCGAAGTCGGCATGGATGACGAGGACGATCATCCAGGCGCGGGCGAGCCGAGCACCAATCTGTGGCGCGCCTATCGCCGTGTCGCCGTAGATGCGCCGTTCGCGATGCGCAAAGTCCGGCACCGGCGGGACATCTATCCGGTGTTCCGCGAATTGTTTGCGCGGCGGCCGGAAGGCGTCGCCGCTGAGGGTGGGTGATGACGACGCTGGCTGGCTCGCAACTGCTCTACAAGGGTCCGGACTGGGACTTCGATCTCATCCGGCGTGTGCACGACGCGTGCGGCGAGATCGGTATTGGCGAGATGGGCCTCGATCCCTATCCGAACCAGATCGAGGTGATCACGGTGGAGCAGATGCTCGATGCGTATGCGTCGACCGGCATGCCGCTGTTCTATCGCCACTGGAGCTTCGGCAAGGAATTCGCGCGCAACGAGGCGCTCTACCGTAAGGGCTATCAGGGCCTCGCCTACGAGATCGTCATCAACTCGAACCCGTGCCTCGTCTACATCATGGAGGAAAACTCCGCGACGATGCAGACGCTGGTGATCGCGCACGCGGGCTACGGCCACAGCCACTTCTTCAAGAACAATTACGTGTTCAAGCAGTGGACTGACGCCGACGGCATTCTCGATTATCTCGAGTTCGCGCGCAATTTCATCGCCAAGTGCGAGGATCGTTACGGGCAGGAGGAAGTGGAGCGCATGCTGGATGCGGCGCATGCGCTGCAGAGCCATGGCGTGCACCGCTTTCCGAGGAAGCGCATGGCCGACCTGCGCTCGGAGCAGAAGCGCGAGGAGGAGCGCCGGCTGCACGGCGAGCAGCTGTTCAACGATCTCTGGCGCACGGTGCCGGTCGGCAAGCGCAAGCGGAACAAGGACGAGGATGAGCGGCGCAAAGCGCTGCTCGGCCTGCCGGAAGAGAATCTGCTTTATTTCTTGGAGAAGACGGCGCCGCGGCTCGCGCCCTGGCAGCGCGAGATTCTGCGCGTGGTGCGGCTGATCAACCAGTACTTCTACCCGCAGCGGCAAACCAAGGTGATGAACGAGGGCTGCGCCACCTACGTGCATCATCGCATCATGAACCGCCTGCACGAGAAGGGGCAGATCGACGACGGCGCATTCCTGGAGTTCATCCATTCGCACACCAGCGTGGTGATGCAGCCGGGGTTCGACGATCGCCGCTATGGCGGCATCAATCCGTATGCGCTGGGCTTTGCCATGTGCTGCGACATCGAGCGCGTCTGCAACGAGCCCACCGACGAGGACCGCGAATGGATGCCGGACATCGCCGGCTCGGGCGATGCGTACGGCGCGCTGCGCGACATCTGGGCCAACTACCGCGACGAGAGTTTCGTCTCGCAATACATGTCGCCGCGGGTGATCCGCGACTTTGGCCTTTTCCGCATCGTCGATGACGAGGAGCAGGAAGAGATGAATGTCGCCGCGATCCACGATGAGCGCGGCTATCGCAAGATTCGCCGCGCTCTCTCCAAGCACTACGACATCGCCTATCGCGATCCGGACATTCAGATCGTCGACGTCGATCTCGCCGGCGACCGCAAGCTCATCCTGACGCACCGGGTGATGGACGGCATCGTGCTGGAGGAAAAGGACGCCGAGAAAGTGCTGCAGCACGTCGCCGATTTGTGGGGTTACGACGTGAAATTGGTCGAGCAGGACGATAGCGGCAACGTGCGCGCGGAGCACAGCGCCAGCCCGCGGCGGCCGTTTATGTGACCCAACCTCTTGAGAGTAGCGGACATGGAGGAAAAGAGAGGTCTTCTCGATGCGATTGGTAGCCTTCTCGCGAAGGTTGTTGGCGGCGGCTTTCTGCTCCTTTTGGTTGGACTCGTGCGCAACGCCGACGATGTAGGGCGCGGACTTGTTCGCGCGAGCGGTCACGCCATTCCAGTGGAGCAAAGTGCTCGGGCCGGCGGTGACGAAGGGTGGCGCATCGTTTCCACGGAAGCCCCGCACGAGCTTTCGCCGTCGGGTGATGAGCTCGCCATTCGGGTCGTCCGAGAGAGCGTCGAACAATCTGATGCCATCGCCTCAATGGAGCAGAGGAGCGCGCAAGAAGAGAGCATCGCGGAAGATTTAAGTGAGGGTGTCGCCGACCTGGCTAAAGACATAGCCCAAGAGGGGGTTGAAGAGGGGCTGAGCAATCTGCTCGACCCTACAGAAGACGATCGTGCACCGTATGTAGAGCGAGAGACCCTAAGCCCCTAACCGCGCCAGCCCTTCGGCAATCGCTTCATCCACCTGAACGTCGCGCGGTGAGAGCGGCCGTGTCAGCCGCAGCGTTTCCATGCTGCGCGCGCGGGAGAGCGCGACATACGTCTGCCCTGGCGCGAAGGCGCCGCGGCCGAGATCGATCTCCACGCTGTCCAGCGTCATGCCTTGGGCTTTGTGAATCGTGAGCGCCCAGGCGGGGGCGAGGGGGAATTGCACGTATTTGAATTCCTCCTTCACCTCCATGCGGTTTTCTTTGGCGTTCCAGGTCCAACGCGCTTGCGGCCAGGTGGCGCGTTCGACGTCGACTTCATCGCCGGAATCGAGCAGCACGACGATGACCTCGTCATCGAGCGACTTCACCGTGCCGAGCGAGCCGTTCACCCAGCGCCCTTCGGGATCGTTCTGCGTGAAGATCACGCGCGCGCCGCGCTTCAGCACGAGCTCCATCGGCGCCGGGAAGCGATCGCCTTGCGCTTTCGGCGCTTCGCCTTCGAAGCCTCCCGTGTAGCGCGCCGCCGCGCCTTCGAGCGAAGCGAGACCGCGCACGTTATAGCCATCGGCCACGGCGTTCGTCGCGCAGAGCAGCACCGGACGCTTGGGCAGCGCGCGGTCGAGACAAACAGTGTTGAGGATCGTCACCGCTTCTTCGACACCGCGCCGTTCTCGGATCGAAGAGAGAATTTGGATGAAGTCCTGATTGGTCTGCCGGTGCACTTCGGTGAGCTGCACGGCGGCGAGCGGCGCATCACGCAGGCAATGTGCGGAGAAGGCGTAGGGCGTCGAATAGCCGGCGTCTTCCAAGAGCTGGCCTTCATCGCCGCGCACGACTGGCGGCAGCTGATAAAAATCGCCGACCAGCAGCATCTGCACGCCGCCGAACGGGCGCGAGCTCTTGCGGGCGATCTGCAGGTGCTGGTTCATCGCATCGAGCACGTCGGCGCGCAGCATCGAGACTTCGTCGATGATCAGCCGATTGATGGCGCGCGCGGTGCGGGTGAAGAAATAGCTCGGCTTCTCCGCATTGCCGATCAGCGGCCGCGGCGGAAAGCCGAAGAACGAATGCACGGTCTGGCCGCCGATGTTCATCGCCGCGAGACCGGTCGGGGCCAGCAAGGCTTGTGGGTAAGTCGGATCGCGATCGACGAGGCCGCGGATGAAATGGCTCTTGCCGGTGCCGGCGCGGCCGATCAGCAGCACAACCGGCGTGCGGTCGGCGAGCGCCTGGTGCGCTTCGGCGATGGCGGGATCGGGCAGGGCGGCGGGAATCGACATGGACCGAACATATAGAGAGTTCGCGATGATTTCCCCTCCCCCGCTGCGCGGGGCGAGGGTTAGATCGCGTCCAGCGCCTGCGCGAGATCTGCGATCAGGTCGTCCGGGTCTTCGATGCCGATCGAGATGCGGATGAGGTTGGGGCGGATGGCGTAGCGGGCGAGTTCGCCGGCGGGCATGCCCGAATGTGTCATCGCCGCGGGATGCGAGGCGAGCGTTTCGGTGCCGCCGAGGCTGACCGCGAGTTTGATGATCTGCAGCTTGTCGAGCACCCGGAAAGCTTCGGCTTCGCCGCCTTTGACTTCGAACGAGAAGGTCGAGCCTGGGCTCTTGTTCTGGCGCTCGTGGATCGGGCGATCGGCGTGATCTTCCGGCAGGAAGTCAAGATACCAGACGCTTTGCACCTTCGGGTGATCGCGCAGGAATTCCGCCACCTTGCGTGCGCCGGCCGCGCCCGCCTCCATACGGATTTTCAGCGTCTCCAGCGAGCGCATCAGCAGCCAGGCGGTGTGGGTGTCGGCCATGGTGCCGAGCGTGGAGCGCATGCGGCGTACGGGGGCCAGCATGGCTTTCGAGCCCGAGGCGCTGCCGGCGATCAAATCGGAATGGCCGCCGACATATTTGGTCAGCGACATCAGCACGATGTCGGCGCCGTGCTGCAGCGGCGTCGAATAGACGGGCCCGAGCAGGGTGTTGTCGACGATGACGGGTGGGCGCTTGCCGTCATTGGTGAGTGAACGCGAGAGATCGCGCGCGGCGTCGATGTCGACGAGCGCGTTGGTCGGGTTCGCCGGCGTTTCGATGAAGATCGCGCCGATGCGGCCTTTATCCTTCGCGCGCAGCGCGGCGCGGCGCATCTCTTCGGCGCCGAGTTCGGCTTCGAACGCGACGGGCGTCACGCCGAATTCCGGCAGGATCGAATGGATCAAAGTTTCAGTGCCGCCGTAGATGGGGCGGCTCTGCAGGATGACGTCGCCGGGGCGGAGATAGGCGAGCAGCGCGGTCGAGATCGCGGCCATGCCGGAGGCGAAAAGGAGCGATGTCTCGGCCTCGTCCCAGAGCGCGAGGCGGTCCTCGACCACTTCGAGATTTGGGTTGTTGAAGCGCGAATAGATGAGGCCCGGCTCTTCGTCGGGCCCGAGCTTGCGGCGACCCTGGATGGTGGCGAAGAAGTTCTTGCCGTCTTCGGCCGACTTGAACACGAAGGTCGAGGTCTGGAATTGCGGCGGCTTCAGCGAGCCTTCCGACAGCATCGGATCGTAGCCGTAGCCCATCATCAGGGTTTCGGGCTTCAGCGGGCGATTGCCGAGCGTGCGTTTGCGCCACTTCTTTTCAGCCACGCGTCTGCTCCCGTCGCGAACGTCATGGCGACGTTCTGTGCCCGTTGTGCGCGGAATTCAATGCCGCGGCGGTCAGATCGACCAGACGGCGCTCTTGCCCGACGGGTGCGGCGGCGTTTCGCCGAGAATGAGCGTTGCCTCCGGCACGCGCGCGGCGGGCAGCGCAGCGCAGACCAGCGCGCCGTACGGCGCGGCGCCGCAGGAGCTGAGCGGACACGGCGCGCCCCCGGCGTCATGCGTTGCGGCGAACGCGGTCCACGCGATTTGTGCGCGAGGCCGGGTGACGATCGCCGGCGCTGCTTGCTCGGGCATGAAGCCGAAGTCCTCGGCGCCGACCATTTGCGGCACGCGGCCGGTGAGGCGCAGCTGGATGTCGAGTTCGTAGCTCGAGCCCGAGGCTTCGACGACTTTGAGCCGCACGCCGTGGACGGCGCCGTGCTCGGTCGCGAGCAGCGCATCGTCCTTCAGCGAGACGACGCCGAAATCGCGGTCGACGACGAAGCGGCCGCCGGCGTCGTCGAGCAGGTAGAAACCGGGTGTTGCGAATTCCGGCGCGGCGGTCGGCGCCGAAATCGCGACGGCATGTTCGAACGCCGCGCGCACGCCGCTTTGGGCGATGTCGATCGAATCGAAGTTCTGCGCGAAAGGGTCGAGCGGCTGGTTCATACGAGCCACTCTGACTGCTCATGGCTAATACCGCGTGAAGCGCTTGTTTGCGCCTCGTTTACGCTTGCTCGCCCCAGCCGATCGCCGCTTTCACTTCGAGGAATTCTTCGAGGCCGAACGGGCCGCCTTCACGGCCGAGGCCGGATTGCTTGTAGCCGCCGAAGGGCGTGCCCATGCCGCCGAACGCGCCGTTGATGTGCACGTTGCCGGCGCGGAGCTTCTTCGCCACTTGGCGCGCCTTTTGTTCGGGGCCCTGCACGTAGGCGGCGAGGCCGTAGGGCGTGTCGTTGGCGATCTTCACCGCCTCTTCCTCGCTCTCGTACGGAATGACGACCAGCACCGGGCCGAAGATTTCTTCGCGGGCGATGGTCATATTGTTGTTCACGTCGGCGAACACGGTGGGCTTCACGTAATAGCCGCGGTTGAAGCCATCGGGTCGGCCGACGCCGCCGGCGGCAACACGTGCGCCTTCGTCGATGCCCTTCTGGATCAGGCCCTGCACCTTTTGGAATTGGGTGGCGTTCGCCAAAGGTCCGATCGCGCCTTTTTCCGCTTCGCCGGGCGCCTGCACTTTGATCGCGCTCGCGGTGGCGGCGGCGATCTGCACGACCTCTTCGTACTTCGAGCGCGGCGCCAGCATGCGCGAGGGCGCGTTGCAGCTTTGGCCGGTATTGTTGGCCATGTGCATCATGCCGCGCGCGACGGCTTTTTGCAGATCGGCGTCTTCGAGGATGATGTTCGGGCTCTTGCCGCCGAGTTCGAGCGCGACCTTCTTCACGCCATTGGCGGCGCACGCCTGCATCACCGACGTGCCGGCGCGCGTGGAGCCGGTGAAGCTCATCATGTCGACGTCCGGGTGCGCGGAGAGCGCGGCGCCGACGCCGGGGCCGTCGCCGTTGACCAGGTTGAACACGCCCGGCGGCACGCCGGCTTCGTCGAGGATTTCCGCGAACAGGACGGCGTTGAGCGGCGCGAGTTCGGACGGCTTCAGCACCATGGTGCAGCCGGCGGCGAGCGCGGGGCCGACCTTCGCTGCAATCTGATTCATCGGCCAGTTCCACGGCGTGATCATGCCGACCACGCCGATGGGCTCGCGCAGGATGCGGTGCGTGCCGTTGTACTGGTACTCGAACTCGAACGTGTCGAGCTGCTTGCGCGCGTCCATCAGATAGCCGAGGCCCGCCGGCGCTTGCGAGCTTTGCGCCAGCGGCAGCGGCGCGCCCATTTCCATCGAAATGGTCTCGGCCATCTCGCCGAGGCGGCGCTGATAGACGGCGATGACGTTGTCGAGCAGCGCCTTGCGCTCGTCGATGGTCGATTGCGACCAGGTGTCGAACGCCTTCTTGGCAGCGGCGACGGCCTTGTTCACGTCCTCGGCCGAGCCGAGCGAGATGCGGCCGCACGGCTCTTCATTGGCCGGGTTGATCACATCATGCATGCGGGGCTTCGCCGGAGCGACCCATTTGCCGTCGATGTAGAAATTGAGCTTCTCGCGCATGGGGGCCTCCGCGGGGGTGTCAGGTGTCGGGTGTCAGGTATCAGATATAGGAGGCGGCTGCGAGTTCGCGCGAGGGCAGCGACCATTGCCTGACACCCGACACCTGATACCTGACACCTGAAATGGACGAGAACCGCCCCCTCCGCACCTACGGCCGCATCAAAGCGCGCACGCTGAAGCCGCGCCAGGCTGGCTTGGTCGAGGCGCTGCTGCCGCATCTGGCCGTGCCGGAGGAGGGGGCGATCGATGTGGATGAACTCTTCTCCCCGCCCCCTTGCGGGGCGGGGCCGGGGGTGGGGGTAACGGCCGCATCTTCTCAGAATGCGGCGCTGATACCCCCCTCCCAACCCTCCCCCGCAAGGGGGGAGGGCTTGATCCTCGAAATCGGCTTCGGCGGCGGGGAGCACCTGGTGGCGCAGGCGGTCGCGCATCCTGATGCGCGCTTCATCGGCGTCGAACCGTTCCTCAACGGCGTCGCTTCGTGTTTGCGACACATCGAAGAGAGCGGCGCGCAGAATATCCGTCTGCACCAGGGCGATGCGCGCGATGTGATCGCGCGGCTGCCGGACGGTTCGCTCGATCTGGCGTACATTCTTTTCCCCGATCCCTGGCCCAAGACGCGCCACCACAAGCGCCGGCTGATCCAGCCGGAGTTTCTGAGTGAGCTGGCGCGGGTGATGAAGCCGGGCGCGGAAATGCGTTTCGCCACGGATTGGGCGAACTATGCATCGTGGACCTTGGAGCATTTCACGCGCGATCCGCGCTTTGTCTGGACCGCCGAGCGGGCCGAAGATTGGCGCACGCCTTGGCCGGGCCATGCGACGACGCGCTACGAAGCGAAAAGGCTCGGCGACTGCGCGCCGGTGTGGCTGCGGTTTGTCCGGGCCTGAAATTTTGCGCCCGATGTAGGATCGCGGCCCCACGACTCGTCTTGGAAGCGACACACAGTTGGAGGTTGCCGTGAACAACGTTTCCCGCCGTACGATCCTGGGCGCCAGCGCAGTCATCGCCGCCGCGGCCATATCGACGCCCGCCGAAGCAGACACCGCCGTTCGCGGCGGCCAATCCGGGTACGCAGCCGCGGACGACGGCCACCGCATCTATTACGAAACCTACGGCCGCCGCTCGGGCGTGCCGATCGTGCTGCTGCATGGCGGCGTGATGGCGATCGAGTCGGCCTGGGCGCCGGATTTCATTCGCCGCTTCGCGCGCACGCGTCGCGTCATCGCCGTCGAGCAACAGGCGCACGGCCACACGGCCGATCGCGCCGGCCAACCGATCAGCTACGAGCGCATGATCGACGACACCAAGGCCGTGCTCGATCATCTCGGCGTCGGCCAAGCCGATTTCTTCGGTCACAGCATGGGCGGGGCGATCGCCGTCGGCATGGCGATCCGCCATCCGGAGCGCACGCGCAACGTCACCGCGCTTTCGACTGGATACAGCTCGGATGGCATGCTGCCGGAGCTGATCGAGATGAACCGGAATCCGCAGCATCAGCCATCGGCCGACCTCATCCCGCTGTTGCCGACGCAAGCGGATTTCGAGTCTTGGCAGGCGACGTATGCGCGCGTCTCGCCCGACGGCGCAGCGGGGCTGCAAAACGTGCTGACCAAGCTCCACACGCTGATGAACACGTCGGAGGGCTATACGGAAGAGCAGCTGCGCGGCATCCGCGCGCCGACGCTGCTCGCGATGGGCGACCGCGACTTCATCACCGCCGAGCACTTCGCCCGCATGGCTTCGCTCATCCCTGGCGCACAGTACGCCGTGCTGCCGGGCACGACGCATATGAGCATCCTCCAGCGCGGCGACTGGCTGGAAAGCATGATGGCGGCGCGGTTTTGGGTTTAGACGACGACCTGCAAGCCCAGGTGCTGCACCATTGGTTCGAAGTCGCGGTCTTGGTGCAGCAAACGATACCCGCGCGCGATGCAGAATGTCGCGATGATGAAGTCTGTCATTTTGCGCGGCGTTACACCGAGCGCACGCAAGCGGCGGTAGAGCCGCGCCCCGTCTGCCGCGTGCGTATCGTTTAACATGGGCTCGACGGTGAAGGCCCGCAGCGTGGCTTCGATCTGCGCCGCGTGCTTGTCGTCGCGCGCCCCTTGCAGACATTCGAGCAGCACGAGGTCGCCAGTAACGACCGCCGTCGGCTTCTGGAGCCCGCGCAGCACGGCCACGGCAGGACTCACCTCGTTGCGGAAGTGCGCGATCCAAACTGAACTGTCGACGACGATCATCGACCGGGCGGATCGTCGAGCCGCATTTGCTCCAGATCGCCTTCCCAGCCGATGCCGGCTGAATTGCGGAGCGCCTCACGACGGCGGTGTGTGTCGACGAGTTGGCGCAGCGCCTCTTCGACTGTCGCGCGTTTGGTGGACAGGCCAGAGGCCTGCATGGCCTCCTGCAGCAAGTCGTCGTCGATCTCGATGTTGGTGCGTGTGGCGCGGGCCATGTGTATGCTCCGGGGGAATTATACACATCTAATCGCCCAGTGCAACGACGGCGGTGGTGGGAGGCTTGCCGGCTAATCATGCTCACCTTCCTTGCGCGCGGACGCGCGTCATCCTTGTTGATCCTGGGGATCGAAAGAGAGGTCCGCCTGCGCCAAGACTTTGGCGGACGAGAGGGCGGGACGCGGATTTGTCACGCCAGGCAGTGCGCCGCTCGAGGCGGCGCGGAACGACGCGGCAAATCCGCGTCCCGTGATCGTTGGGCATCGGCGCCGTCGCGGGAGATGTTTCACTCTCGGAGGCGGCTCGGCCGATGGCGCGCGGGTTCGTGCGTTCGACACGAATCCCCTGTGCATCCTCCCGCCTTTTCATGTTCGGCGGGCTTCTCCTCCGCTTTGCTCAACCGCGCTGCAGAGGTTCACGCTCGATCACATCGCTCGTCGCATCGGGTGAACATTGGCCAACTGCCCTCCAGCGGAGCGATGGGAGCAGCTTAAGGCCGCGCCGGAGGTGTAGGATAGATTTTTGCGCGATGGTGCAAGGGCGTGATGTTTGCGCAACAAGCGGGAATAGGGGCGTGCTGTTTTGTTGTTCGCTGAGTCCAACGCGCGTCCCTTCTCCTGGTTAACGAGAAGGCGGTCGCGAAGCGGCCGGATGAGGTTTGCCGGCGAATGCGGAAGTCGGCGCAGACACGCCAATAGCCCCTTCGGAGTCCGCTTTTCGCCGAAAGACGCCGGTCGTCTTGAATCTCAATCGGGAAGGGCCGTCGCGGACGGGTGCGCCATAAGCCATATGGCTGTCCTGGGCATGTTCCTCTCACGCGCCTGCTCGGTGAGCGTCCTGCCGTCGTAATAGTGGCCTATCGGGCTTGCACCCGACTGCAGCAATCGCAGGACGATGGTATCGGTCCAACTGCCGAATACGGCGCTATTGCCATCATAGTCGAGCACGCGCGGATCTGCTCCGTTGGCGAGGAGCAAGTTTAAGAGCTCGATGTTCTCCACGCCAAAGATCGCCGTCTGACCCCGGGCGTTGCGCCGATTTGGATCGGCGCCATGTGCAAGTAGCCGCTCAGCGACAGCGACCCGCGTCGCTTCATCTCGGCACTGATAAGTGGTTGCGAGATTCGCTAGCGCCGAGCCTTCAAGGTGGTCATTGGAATCATCATCGCTGGGCGGTCTCCGCTGTGCTGGTGGAGGATCAACTGCCACGCCCGATGAGATTGCAACATCAACCATGACGGGGTTGCAGCCCGCGGCAAACCGCGCGAATGCAGCGTTCGCTTCGGCCGCGCCCAGTCGTTCGAGCCACCCTCGTGTGACCAACGCCTGGAACAACGCGGGTCTTCCATAGCTAATGGCGTCACGGACCAACGCGCTTCCAGCATATTCCGATGACTGCACTGACGGGTCTAGGTCCGACAGACGCATTTCAAGTGGTGCGCCGCGCTCAATGAGATCAACTAGCGTTGAGTCGTCCGCGCTGCTTACGCCATTCAACGCCAGCACGGCCGCTTCTCTCGAATGAAAATCAAACCCCGTGGCCGCAAGAGCCTCGACCAAACCCTCGGCTCCCCGGACCCAACGAGCCGTCCCGGCAAGGCGATCTACTTCCTCCTGAAGGTGGGATACTGATCTCGGCATCCCAACTTTTTGGCCAACATAGTCGACGACCGTCTTCTTGCCGTGCCCAGTGTCAATGGTGAGCACATAGGTCGGATTGTCTGTGATCTGGGCCGTGTACTCATCGCGCAGCGAGAAGAAGTGCGCGTCTCGAAACTGCTGGACCAATGCAGCGACGGCGGCGGGGTCGATCCGGTCGTCGTGCCGTCCGCGAACAAGCACACCAGAGGAGAAGGCCATCGCCCGATGGAGGCCAGAGGCCGAATCGGCCGCTTCGCCATCGGTCTCAAACACTACGCGCCCGTCGCCATGGATCGTTACTGAATAATCGGCACATGCTCCGAAGCACGCCGACCTTTGCAGCGTAATCGTCAACTTGTCTCGGTCGACGACTGGAAAATTGTCCGCCCCAACAGAGCACTGCGCCAACAGAGCGAGCGCGACTACCACTGCCGAAGCACGCAGGACAATTAAGAGATTTCGGGATGCGGCACGCACTCTGGAATGAGAGCACAACCGTCAAGAGCTCGGAATGGGTTCACGAAAGCGGTCACTGGGAAGTGTTCGACTTTCGCTGAGGCGGGTTCAAACATGGAGCGGGCATAGCCGACACTGCACGTCTCAACCGCCATTGTCCGCAATGGGCCAGAAGCGGACATGGTTACAATGGCAAACGCCGGTAAACCTCATTCGGCCCGCCTACGCTGACGCTTCGGCGGGCCACCTTCTCCTAAACCAAGAGAAGGGGCGCCAAACCTAAGGGCTTGGCGCAGGCCCCCGGACCCGCTATATCCCATCCGTTACATCGCTGATGCCTCCGGTGGAGGTTCAGCGGCGGGGCCCCGGGCTCCGCCGCTTTTTGTTTACCTAGGGAGCCGCTTCTGCGCGCGACGAACCCTGTTGAAGAGCGTGTCATCGCGCTGATCGAGCCGACGGCTTCGGGCCTCGGCTACCGGATCGTGCGGGTGCGCCTGTCCGGCAATCGCAGGAAGCGGCTGCAGATCATGGCCGAGCGCGTCAGCGACGGGCAGATGGGCATCGACGATTGCGGCCGGCTCTCGCGCGCGCTCTCGCCCGTGTTCGATCTCGAAGACCCGGTGCAGGGCGAGTACGACTTGGAGATCAGCTCGCCCGGCATAGATCGCCCGTTGATGCGGATCGAGGATTTCGAGCGCTTCATCGGTCACGAAGCAAAGGTCGAAACCGCGGCGATGATCGACAACCGGCACCGCTGGCGCGGGGTGATCAAGGCGGTCGAAGGCGATGAAATCGTGCTCGCGACCGATACCGGCGATACGCGGCTGAAGTTTTCGGCTTTGTCGGAGGCGCGCCTCGTGCTGACCGACAAGCTGATCGAAGAAGATTTGAAGCGCGCCCGCGATGCAGAAGCGGCGGGCGACGAGGAAAACTCCTCCCCCGCAAGCGGGGGAGGTGCGAGCGAAGCGAGCGGAGGGGGAGAGTCCGACTGAGGTCGCCCCCTCAGTCAGGCTTACGCCTGACAGCTCCCCCGCACGCCGGGGAGCAGTTGAAAAGGAACGAAGGACAAGAACCATGAGCACCGGCATTTCCGCAAACCGGCTGGAAATCCTGCAGATCGCCGATGCGGTCGCGCGCGAGAAGTCGATCGAAAAAGAGATCGTGATCCAGGCGATGGAGCACGCGCTGCAGAAGGCCGCCCGCTCGCGCTACGGCGCCGAGCACGACATCCGCGCCACCATCGATCCGAAGACCGGGGAGATGGAGCTGAAGCGGGTGATGACGGTGGTGGACGAGAGCGTGCTCGATCCTGAAACGCGCCCGTTCAATCCCTCGACCGACATCATGATCAATGTCGCCCAGAAGAGCGATCCGGAAGCCTTTGTCGGCAAGGAATATGTCGAGGGCCTGCCGCCGATCGAGTTCGGCCGCGTCGCCGCGCAGACGGCCAAGCAGGTGATCAATCACGAGGTGCGCGAAGCCGAGCGTGAGCGCCAATACGGCGAATACAAGGATCGCGTCGGCGAGATCATCAACGGCGTCGTCAAGCGCGTCGAGTTCTACAATGTGATCGTCGACCTCGGCCGCGCCGAAGGCGTGATCCGCAAGTCCGAGTCGATCCCGCGCGAGAACCTGCGCGTCGGCGACCGCACGCGCGCCTACATCTATGATGTGCGGCGCGAGACCAAGGGGCCGCAAATCTTCCTGTCGCGCGCCAAGCCGGAATTCATGGCCCGTCTTTTCGCGCAGGAAGTGCCGGAAGTTTATGAAGGCGTGATCGAGATCAAGGCCGCCGCCCGCGATCCGGGCTCGCGCGCCAAGATCGCGGTGCTGAGCCACGACAGCTCGATCGATCCGGTCGGCGCCTGCGTCGGCATGCGCGGGGCGCGGGTGCAGGCGGTGGTTGGCGAATTGCAGGGCGAGAAGATCGACATCATTCCATGGTCGCCCGATCCGGCGACGTTCATCGTCAATGCGCTGCAGCCGGCCGAAGTCTCCAAGGTCGTGCTCGACCCGGAAGAGGCGCGCGTCGAAGTGGTGGTCGGCGAAGCGCAACTCTCGCTCGCCATCGGCCGCCGCGGCCAGAACGTGCGCCTCGCCTCGCAGCTCACCGGCTGGTCGATCGACATCATGACCGAAGCCGAAGAGTCCGAGCGCCGGCAGAAGGAATTCGCGACCCGTACGGAACTCTTCGTCAAAGCCCTCGAAGTGGACGAGATGTTCGCCCAGCTGCTGGCGTCCGAAGGCTTCGAGACGGTCGAGGAGATCGCCTATGTCGAGCAGATGGATCTCGCCTCGATCGAGGGCCTTAACGACGAAATCGCCGACGAGCTGCAAGCGCGTGCGCGCGAGTATCTGGATAAGCTGGCGGCTGAACTGGAAGCCAAGCGCGTCGAACTCGGTGTCGAGGACCAGCTGAAGGACGTGCCGGGGCTGACCGCGCAGATGCTGGTCGCGCTCGGCGAGAAGGGCGTGAAAACGTTGGAGGACTTCGCCGGGCTCGTGGGCGACGACCTGCGCGGCTATTTCGAGACCAAGAACGGCGAACGCGTGCGCGAGCCGGGCGTGCTCGAAGGCTTCGAGCTGACGCAGGAACAAGCCGATGCGCTGGTGCTGAACGCGCGCATCGCCGCCGGCTGGATCGACGCGCCGCCGGAAGAAGAGCCGGTCGAAGAAGTGCGAACTGAAGGAGACGCGGACGATGTCGCCAGCGTCTTCCCAGATAGAGGCTGAACGGCCGCGCCGCGGACGTGAGCGGCGCTGCATCGTCAGCGGTGAAAGCGAGAGCGAAGCGGGCCTGGTCCGCTTCGCGCTGGCGCCTGACGGTATGGTGACGCCGGATGTCGCGGCCAAGCTGCCGGGCCGCGGCGCGTGGGTGCGTGCTGACCGCACCAGCATCGAAGCGGCGGCGAAGAAGGGCCATTTCGCGCGCGCCTTCAAAGCCCAGGTCAAAGTTCCCGACGATCTTGCCGGCCTCACTGAGCAATTGCTCGCGCGGCGCTGTTTGGATCAGCTCGGGCTCACGCGCCGCGCCGGCGCGATCGCCATCGGCGCGACGCAAGTCGAGGCTGCGATTCGCGCAAAGCCGGCTTTTCTGCTGCTCGAAGCGAAAGACGGCGCCGAGGAGGGTCGCGAAAAGCTGATGAGCCTCCATATAGGGCTCTGGCGCCGCCCGCCGCCCACCGTGGGGTGCTTTGCCTCCGAGGAATTGGGCGTGGCGTTGGGGCGGGAACGTGTGATACACGCTTGCCTGCTTCAAGAGCGCTTGGCGATGGGCTGGGCGGCGGAAATCGCCCGCCTCGCCGGCTTTCGCGCCATCGTCCCAGCCTCTTGGCCCGCTTCCTGGCGCTCTGTGTCGTGGAAACTGGGCGGCGCGGACGCTGGAGCCAACCAGGGCCGCGACGGGCGCTCCGATATTGACGAACCTGCGACGAAGAACTGACGACGAATTTAGGATTGGCAACTCGACTGCATGTCTGACGGCAACGAACAAAAAGAAGCTCCGAGCGGCCGCAAGCCGCTGACCCTGACGCGCACGACCTCGACGGGAACGGTGCGGCAGAGCTTCAGCCATGGCCGCACCAAGCAAGTGGCCGTCGAAGTGCGCGAGAAGCGCGCGATCAACCGGCCGGGCGCCGGCGGCGCCGCAGCGCCCGGCGCGCCGGGCCCTGGCGTGCCGCCGCCGCTGCGCTCCGCGCGCAGCGCAGCGCCCGCCGCCGAGCCGGCGCCGCCGAAGCCGCAGCAGCAACCGGGCGGCATCAGCGACGAAGAAGTGCGCCGCCGCGACGAAGCCGTGCGCCGTGCGCTGGCCGAGCGCGAAGCGCGCGAACAGCGCCTGCGGGCCGATGAAGAGAAGCGTCAGGCGCTGGAAGATGCGCAACGGCGCAAGGCGGCCGAGGATGCAGCCGTCGCCGCCGAAGCCGAAGCGCGCCGCCGCGCCGAAGCTGAAGAAGAAGCCGCCGCGAACGCTGCCGCGCAATCCGCCGAACAACGCGCCAACGCTCCGGCGCAACGTCCCGCCGCTGCGCAGCAGCAGCAACAACAGCAACCGCAGCGCTCCGACGCTGGCCTGCTCGACGAGCTGGGCGGGCGCATCAAGTCGGCGCGCAAGCCGCTCGCGCCCACGCCGGCAAAGCCGGCGAAGAAGGGCGAGCCGGAACGCCGCAAGGGCAAGCTCACGCTCGACATGGTCGAGCGCCAGGTCGCCGGCGACGACGACCGCGTGCGTTCGCTCGCGGCCTACCGCCGTGCGCAGCAGAAGGAAAAAGAGCGCCGCGCCAAGATGATGGGCGGCAGCGGCGAGCGCGAGCAGATCAAGCGCGAAGTTACGATTCCGGAGAACATCACGGTCCAGGAGCTGTCGAACCGGATGGCGGTGCGCGTCGCCGACATCATCAAGTTCATGATGCGCCAAGGCCAGATGATGAAGCAGGCCGATGAGCTCGATGCGGACACCGCCGAGCTGATCGCCACCGAATTCGGCCACACCGTGAAACGCGTCGCCGAATCGGACGTCGAAGAAGGTCTCGCCGGCGATATCGTCGACACGGAAGAGAACCTGCAGCCGCGTCCGCCGGTCGTGACCATCATGGGCCACGTCGACCACGGCAAGACCTCGCTGCTCGACTCGCTGCGCCAAACCGATGTCGCCGCGGGCGAAGCGGGCGGCATCACCCAGCACATCGGCGCCTATCAGGTGCGCCTGCCGGACGGCCAGCGCGTGACGTTCCTCGACACGCCGGGCCACGCTGCGTTCACCGCCATGCGCGCCCGCGGCGCGCAGGTGACGGACGTCGTCGTGCTGGTGGTGGCCGCCGATGACGGCGTCATGCCGCAGACGGTCGAAGCCATCAATCACGCCAAGGCGTCGGGCGCGCCGATCATCATCGCGATCAACAAGATCGACAAACCCGAAGCCAATCCCAACCGCGTGCTGACGGAATTGCTGCAGCACGAGATCATCACCGAAGCGCACGGCGGCGACACGCTCGCGGTCGAAGTCTCGGCGACCAAGAAGTTGAACCTCGACAAGCTGGTCGAGACCATCCTGCTGCAGTCGGAAGTGATGGAGCTGAAGGCCAATCCGGATCGCCCGGCCGAAGCGACAGTGATCGAATCGAAGCTCGATCGGGGCCGCGGCACGGTGGCGACCGTGCTGGTGCAGAAGGGCACGCTGAAGCGCGGCGATATCGTCGTGGTCGGCGCCCAGATGGGCCGTGTGCGTGCGCTGACCAACGAGCGCGGCCAGCAGCTGCAGAGCGCGGGCCCGTCGGAGCCGGTCGAGATCATGGGCCTCGAAGGCGTGCCAGATCCGGGCGATGTGCTGAACGTCGTCGAAAACGAGAACCGCGCCCGCGAAGTCGCGAACTATCGCGCCCGCACCAAGAAGCAGAAGACGGCGACCGCCGCTACGCGCACGGGGACGTCGCTCGAAAGCATGATGGCGAAGTTCAAGGATTCGACGGCCAAGGAGCTGCCGGTCCTGATCAAGGCCGACGTACAAGGTTCGGCCGAAGCCATCGTCGGCTCGCTGGACAAGCTGGCGCACGAAGAAGTGCGTGCGCGCGTGGTGCTCTCGGGCGTCGGCGGCATCAACGAATCGGACGTGCAGCTGGCGAAGACCTCGGGCGCGCCGATCATCGGCTTCAACGTCCGCGCCTCGAAGGAAGCGCGCGACCTGGCCGAGCGTGAAGGCGTCGAGATCCGCTATTACGCGATCATCTACGATCTGATCGACGACATAAAGGGCGTCATGTCCGGCATGCTCGCGCCGCAAACGCGCGAAACGTTCCTGGGCAATGCGCAGGTGCTCGAGGTGTTCAACATCTCGAAGGTCGGCAAGGTCGCCGGCTGCCGCGTCGCCGACGGGGTCGTGCGCAAGGGCGCCAAAGTCCGCATCCTGCGCGACGATGTCGTGATCCAGGAAATGGGCGTGTTGACGACGCTGAAGCGGTTCAAGGACGAGGTCGATCAAGTCGTCGCCGGCCAAGAGTGCGGCATGAGCTTTGGTCCGTTCCAGGACATCAAGCAAGGCGACGTGATCGAGTGCTTCAACGTCGAAGTGGTGCAGCGGTCGCTCTGAGGCAGGCAATGCGCGGGGTAGTCGTAGCGGCGATGGCGGCGGTGCTGGCGCTCGGCGCATGCCAGCGCGAGCGCAGCGACGAGCAGCTTCCGGGCGAACGGCCGGTGACGGTCGTCGAACCGGAAACGCGGGTCGACGCGGTGCCGCAGGAAGAGCCTGCGGTGGCGCGCTCGCAGTGGCGCGCGACCAGCGAGCAGGCGCGTAGCGTCACCGGCAATCTGCGCGTCAGCCTCGAAGGGCGCCGCGGCGGGCCGGTCGTGTTCGCGTTCGCCAACGGCATTACGGTGCGGGCGCAGCCCTACAACGTGGTGCCGGCGGACCAGCGATCCGGCGCCGGCGGGCAGAGCTTCGCGGCCGTCCTCGCCGGCGATCCGCGCGTCGACGCCTATCTCTATCGGGTGCTGGACGAGAACCTCATTCCGGGGCGCAGGGCTGGCCTGTGCGGCGAAGAGACGACGCGCCATATGGCGGTTAGCGAGTTCGTGGACTCTAGCGGGCGCTGGGTGTTCAAGATCGCGGCGTTCCGGGGCGAGGCGCGGCCGCCGTCGAGCGCCGACCCGGAGCTGTGCGGCGCGTTCGCCTACACGGCGCAGTAAGACGGAAGATGAAACGCAAGTCGCGAAGTCATGAGGGCGCCGGCCCGTCGCAACGCCAATTGCGCGCGGCCGAGTTGGTGCGTCATGCGCTGGTCGAGATCGTCGCGCGCGAGGATTTGCGCGATCCCGATCTCCAGGGCGCCTCGATCACGATCGGCGAAGTGCGCGCTTCGCCCGATCTGAAGCACATGACCGCGTTCGTCTCGGCGCTCGGGCCCGGCGATCCGCAGCGCATCGCCAACGGGCTGACGCGTTCGGCCGGGTTCTTGCGCGGCCGCCTGGCGAAGTCGGTCGATCTGCGCTTCACGCCGCAGCTGCACTTCCAGCCGGACGTCTCCTACGAAGAAGCGCGCCATATCGACGAATTGCTCGCCAGCCCCGAAGTGGCGCGTGATCTGAAGCACGAGGACGAAGCGTGAGCCTACTTTCGTCGGCGCTGCTTAGCGTGAACGATTGCGCGGATTTCGACGCGGTTCGCGTGGACTCGGTAGATCACGAGGTAAGGTGTGCGGGGCGCCGCCAGTTGGCGGAGGTTGCGATGCCGCGGCGAGGCTGGCGCGATCTCGGGGAAATGTTCGAGCAGGGCCACCGCTGCCAGAATGCGCTCGCCGATGCGCCTAGCGCCCGAGGGGCTCTCCGCGTTGATGAAAGCGATGGCGGCGTCGAACTCGCGTCTGGCGCTTTCAGCCCAGACGACTTCCATCAGCGGACGCGGTCGCGAAAGGCGCGGACGACCTCCGCATGCGGCGTCATGGGCTCGTTTGAATCGAGGCGCGCTTCGATTTCGGCCCACTGTTCCGGGCTGAGCAAGTCTTCGCCGGCTTCATCCAGGAGAAGGTCGATCTGCGCGGCCACGGACTCCTGCTCCTCTTTCGGCAGCGCCCGCAAGCGCGCGATAGTGGCGTCGAGATTGGCCATATCTGGAACATATCACTCTGCGCGCGTCGGAGCCACTGGCTCTGCCGCTGGGACTTGAGAACATGGGTCGTAGAAAGAAGGGCGACGACGTCTCGGGCTGGGTCGTGCTCGACAAGCCCGATGACATGACGTCCACGCACGCCGTCTCCGCCATCCGCCGCATCTTCAATGCGCAGAAGGCGGGCCATGCCGGCACGCTCGATCCGCTTGCCTCCGGGGTGCTGCCGATCGCGCTGGGGGAGGCGACAAAGACGGTGCCGTGGCTGATGGAGGCGCAGAAAACCTACGTCTTCACCATCAAGTGGGGCGTCTCGACCGACACGCAGGACCGCGAGGGCAAGGAAGTCGCGCGCTCGGACGTGCGGCCGACGCCGGAGGCGATCCGCGCCGCGCTGCCGGCGTTCGTCGGCGAGATCGAGCAGGTTCCGCCGCAGTTCAGCGCCGTGAAGGTGGATGGCGAACGCGCGTATGACATCGCCCGCTCGGGCGAGACGGTGGAGCTGGAGCCGCGCCAAGTCACGGTTTACGAGGCCGAGCTGATCGGCGCGGAGGGCGATGATCTCTCCACGTTCCGGTTCCGCTCGGGCAAAGGCTTCTATATTCGCGCCCTGGTCCGCGATCTGGCGGCAAGACTTGGCGCGGAAGGCCATGTCTGGCGTCTCCGCCGCACCGCCGTCGGGCCGTTTACCGAGGCTGACTCCGTCACCCTCGACGCGCTCGAGGATTTGCGCCATAAGGGCGCCGCGTCAGAACGCCTGAAACCCGTTGAGACCGCGCTGGACGACATCCCGGCACTGGCCGTCAACGGAGAGGACGCGTTCAAGCTCAGACAGGGACGGCCCATCGTCCTCCTCCCGCATGTGGTGGAGGCGCTGAAGCCGAAATTCCGCGATCGCTTCATTGGCGGCGTGGATGCCTCCCGAGCCGCCGTCGCCTTGTTTCAGGGCAAAGCGGTCGCGCTGGGTGACGTGCGAGCCGGCAAATTTTCGCCGACCCGCGTGTTTCACATTCCGGACTGATAGGAGTTCCGATGTCGGTGACTGCAGAGCGCAAAGCCGCGCTCATCAAAGACAATGCGAAGAGCACGAACGATACGGGCTCGCCCGAAGTTCAGGTTGCGATCCTCTCCGAGCGCATCGCCAACCTCACCGAGCACTTCAAGACGCACAAGAAAGACAACCACTCGCGCCAGGGCCTTCTGAAGATGGTTTCGCAGCGCCGCCGGTTGCTCGACTTCCTGAAGAAGAAAGACCAAGCGCGCTACCAAGCGCTGATCGAAAAGCTGGGTCTGCGCCGCTAAGCGCTGATCGCCGGGGCTTAGCACCCATCCCCGGGCGAGCGAAGCGAGGCCCGGGGCCCATAAACTCAACCGTTTGAGGTTATGCGCCACGCATTCGTGGTTATGGGTCCCGGACTTGGCGCTTCGCGCCAATCCGGGAATGGGTGTGAGCCAGAAACCACCGCCTTCTTCCCCGGCGAAGAAGACAGAACGAACCTCCGGCCATCCGGGCCGGAGGCAATCCGCGCAGGCGGCCGCCGCCCGCGCATTCGACGCGGCGCTGAGGCAGGGGCCTCATCGCCTGGAGTACGATGATGTTTGATGTGAAATCCGTTTCCCTCGACTGGGCGGGGCGCAAGCTCACGCTCGAAACCGGCAAAGTCGCCCGTCAAGCCGACGGCGCCGTGTTCGCGACCTGGGGCGAGACCGCCCTCTTGGCCACCGTCGTCTATGCGAAGGAAGCGAAGCCCGGTCAGGACTTCTTCCCGCTGACCGTGAACTATCAGGAAAAATACTTCGCCTCGGGCCGCATTCCTGGCGGCTATTTCAAACGTGAAGGCCGCCCGACCGAGCGTGAGACGCTGCTGTCGCGCCTGATCGACCGCCCGATCCGCCCGCTCTTCGTCGATGGATTCAAGAACGAAGTGCAGGTCATCATCACGGTGCTGAGCTGGGACAACGAAAACGAGTCCGACATTCTGGCGATGGTCGCCGCGTCGGCTGCGCTGACCATTTCCGGCGTTCCGTTCATGGGGCCGATTGGCGCTTCCCGCATCGGCTGGATCGACGGCAAGCCGATGCTGAACCCGACCATCGAGCAAATGAAGACGAGCGATCTCGATCTCGTCGTCGCCGGCACCGCCAACGCGATCATGATGGTCGAGTCGGAAGTGAAGGAGCTCACCGAAGCGCAAATGCTCGAAGCGCTGACGCTGGCGCACAAGGGCATGCAGCCGGTGATCGATGCGATCATCGAACTCGCCGAGAAGGCCGGCAAAGAGCCGTTCGATTTCACTCCGCCCGACAATTCGGCGCTCAAGGGCCGCATTGTCGAACTCGTCGGCGCCGAACTCGCGGACGCCTACAAGGTGGTGAAGAAGGACGCGCGCCACGAAGCGGTCGGTATCGCCCGCGACAAGGCCAAGGGCGTCCTCGTGAAGTCCGACACCAATCCTGACGGCGCCGACGCGAACGTCTTCAAGGAAGTGTTCAAGGAAGTCGAAAGCGACATCGTCCGCTCCCGCGTCGTCCGCGAAAAGGGCCGCATCGACGGCCGTCCGGTCGACAAGGTGCGCCCGATCGAAGCGATGGTCGGCTTCCTGCCGCGCACGCACGGCTCGGCGCTGTTCACGCGCGGCGAGACGCAAGCCATCGTCGTCGCGACGCTGGGCACCGCGGAAGACGAGCAATTCATCGACGCGCTCTCGGGCACGTCGAAGGAGCGCTTTCTGCTGCACTACAACTTCCCTCCGTACAGCGTCGGTGAAACCGGCCGCATGGGCGGCGCCGGGCGCCGCGAAATCGGTCACGGCAAGCTGGCGTGGCGGGCGATGAAAGCGGTGCTGCCGACGGCGGAGCAATTCCCGTACACGGTGCGTCTCGTCTCCGAGATCACCGAGTCGAACGGCTCCTCGTCGATGGCGACGGTCTGCGGTTCGTCGTTGGCGCTGATGGATGCGGGCGTGCCGATCGCCGCGCCCGTCGCCGGCGTCGCCATGGGCCTCATTCTCGAAGACTACGGCTTCGAAGTGCTGACCGACATTCTCGGCGACGAGGACCATCTCGGCGACATGGACTTCAAGGTGGCCGGCACCGAGAAGGGCATCACCTCGCTGCAGATGGACATCAAGGTCGCCGGCATCACGCAGGAGATCATGCAAGTGGCGCTCGACCGCGCGCACGCGGGCCGCATGCATATCCTCGGCGAGATGAACAAGGCGCTCAACGCGCCGCGTGAAAGCGTCGGCGCAACGGCGCCGCGCATCGTTCAGATCAACATCCCGGTCGACAAGATCCGCGACGTGATCGGCACCGGCGGCAAGGTCATCCGCGAGATCGTCGAAAAGACGGGCGCGAAGATCAATGTCGAGGACGATGGCACGGTGAAGGTCGCCTCGGCCAACGCCGACTCGATCGAAGCCGCCGTGAAGTGGATCAAGTCGCTGACCAGCGAACCGGAGGTCGGCCAGATCTACGAAGGCAAGGTCGTTAAGGTGATGGAGTTCGGCGCGTTCGTGAACTTCTTCGGCGCCAAGGACGGCCTCGTCCACGTCTCCCAGCTGGCGCGCGAGCGCGTCGAGAAGCCGGGCGATGTCGTGAAGGAAGGCGACACCGTGAAGGTGAAGCTCTTGGGCTTCGACGATCGCGGCAAGGTGCGCCTTTCGATGAAGGTGGTCGACCAGGCCACCGGCGCCGATCTCTCGGCGGAGATGGGCGAGGAAGCGGAAGATCACGGCCCGCGCCGTGAGCGCAGCGATCGCGGCGACCGCGGCCCGCGCCGCGGCGGCGGCGGTCGTGACCGCGGCGACCGTCCGCGCCGCGAAAGCTCGGGCGACTAAGCTCTAGCGCTAAAAGCAAACGGAAAAGCCCGCTTCGCAAGAGGCGGGCTTTCTTGTTTAGTGGCGCGATGGCGGTGGTTGTGCTGGCGAAGTACGCGTCGTTTTCCGAGGCGCTGGTGGCCAAATCGGTGCTTGAGGCGGAGGGCGTCGGCGTCGTGATGCCGGAGCAGGGCCTAGTCGCGGGTCAGCTCGACGCCGGGGTGATGGGCGGCTGGCGGCTGCTGGTGCGGGAAGAGGAGCTGCCGCTGGCGCAGCGCATCCTGCTCGAAGCGCAGCTGGGTCCGTAAGCGCCGGAACGAGCCGCGGCGCTGCTGGTTGGTCATCCGAGAGGAGACCCATCATGCCGCAACAACGCGATACCGGCCGCGAACCCGATTACACGCGCAACACCCGCCCGCCGCCCGACAATCCCGACGACATTGAGATCGATCAGGAGCAGGAGCGCGAGCGCCAACGGGCCGGCCCCGACGATCTGAAACGCAATCCCGGCATCGGCGCGTCCAAGGGCGCAACTATGGCGGGCGCGGACGCTGACGACGTCGACGATCTCTACGCCGAGGGCGAGAACACGTTTCCGGGCGATGTCGAGAACGATTCCGGCCGCCCCGGCACGGGCGTCGACCCGAAGCGCCGGCCGCGCGAGAACAAGTAGCGCCGATGCCTGACCGCCGCACAGAACCGCGCGGAACGCCGAGCACGCTCGCCGGCGTTCCGCCGCGCGGGCCACGCGCGAAAGATCTTGCGCCGACGGATCAACTGAAGTCCGAGATGGATCAGGAGCACGAGGCGAGCGCGCTCGATCCGGAGGATGATCTGCGGTCCCCACATACGCGCCCGCGAACGCGCGGCCCAGTCCAACGCGAACCGCCGGAGCAAACATCCGAGGCTCACGATGGAGAAGCCGACGAAATTGGCATCGAGATCGACAATGCCATCGAGCGTCCGCAGACAGACGATGCGGGGCGCCGGTCGAGCTAAGTGCGTTTGTTGCGCGCACCGAGCGGTCGGCGGCGGCGGCTGCGACGGCAAGCGCTACGCCAGAACGTCATTCACTCTTCGCCGGTGCTCGGCACGCCGACGATGTGGAAGCCGGCGTCGACGTGGACGACTTCGCCGGTGGTGGAGCGGCCGAGATCGGAGAGCAGCCAGAGCGCGCAGCCGGCGATGCCTTCCATGCTCGTGTCTTCCTTCATCACCGACCATTCGCGACCGGTCTGGATGAGGCCGCGGCCGCCCTGGATGCCGGCGATGGCGAGCGTGCGCATGGCGCCAGCGCTGATCGCGTTGACGCGGATGCCATCGGGCCCGAGGTCGCGGGCCATGTAGCGCATCGAAGCTTCAAGCGCCGCCTTGGCGACGCCCATAACGTTGTAGCTCGGCAGCACACGCTCGGCGCCGAGATAGGTCAGCGTCACCATCGAGCCGCCGCGGCCCATCAGCTTCGACGCGCGCTTGCCGGCGGCGACGAACGAGAAGGCGGAGATGTCCATCGAGCGCAGGAAGTTCTCGCGCGTCGTGTTCTCGACGAACGAGCCCTTGAGTTCATTCTTGTCGGAGAAGGCGATCGAGTGGACCAGGAAGTCGAGCTTGCCCCATTCCTTGCCTAAGCGATCGAACACAGCGTCGAGTTGCGCATCGTTGGTGGCGTCGCACTCGAGCATGAGCTTGGAACCGATCGACTCCACCAGCGGCCGCACCCGCTTCTCCAGCGCCTCGCCCTGATACGTGAACGCGAGTTCAGCTCCCTGCGCCGCCAGCTGGCTGGCGATGCCCCAGGCGATCGACTTGTCATTGGCGACGCCCATGACGAGGCCGCGCTTGCCGCGCATCAGCTCGCCTTTCGGGAAAACCCACTCGTCCGCCATGTTCTGCTCCCTCGAAATTCGCCGCACCTAGAAAGCCTTGGACGCCAGCGGTCAAGCGGAACCGCGTGCGCAGGGCGGCGTTTTGGCTCCGAAGATTACGCTTAGGAGCAAGGAATGGCCGAAATCCGCGAAACCCACGTCAAGCGCGACGAAAACGGGCGGGTGACGGACACGAAAGTGATCATCGACCACCCGAAGAAGAAGTCCGGCTTTGGTTTCGGACTGCTGCTGGGCGTCGTGCTGATCGCCGGCGCGCTCCTCGCGTTCGTCTACAGTCAAGGCTCGTTCCAGGAGGCGGCGCGCGAAGCCGATCAGGTGGCCGCGCAAGTCGAACAGCAAACCGCGAGCGTGGCTGATACGGCAGGCGACACCGCTGACCGGACCGGCGACACAACCAGCGAAACCGTGACGAATTAACCCCTCGTCTCAAAGGGATCGCTTGGGAGAACGCCGGCTCGAAAGAGCCGGCGTTCGTCATTTCGGCTGGCCGCGTCATTACCGTAGAAACTTGTTCCGATCACGTGCGTTTGATTCGCATGCCGTTCGATCTCGCTGCGCACGAAGCCTGCGTTCACGTCCAACTTCGCACGCTCGACAGCCAAGTCGCCGCCATACCCGTGCGCTGGGTCGACGGCTCGCCGGAGGTGCTGCTGATCACCAGCCGTGGCCCGGGCGAATGGATCGTGCCGAAGGGCTGGGCCATGCTCGACTCTCTCGCTGCCGAGTGCGCTGCGCGCGAGGCGTTCGAGGAAGCGGGCGTCACCGGCGAAGTCGAACCCTATTCGCTCGGCACGTTCGAGTATTGGAAACGCACGAAGCACGGCAAAGTGTTCTACGAAGTCACGGCGTATGCGCTGCACGTGCAGTACGAGCTGCCGGATTGGCCTGAACGCGAAAAGCGCAAGCGTGCATGGTTCGCGCCGGAAGAGGCGGCGCGGCTCATCGGCAACGAAGGCTTAGCAGAGCTAATCCGGTCCGCCGTCCAGGTCGAGTTCAAGACTGCGCCGCCGGTGTTCGCCGGCGTTGGCCTGCTGAACTAGGCCGCCACGCGCGTGAAGGCGAGCGTGGCGTTGGTGCCGCCGAAACCGAACGAGTTGGACAGCACGCAATTCAACTCGCGATCTTCGCGCTTGCGCAGGATCGGCAGATCTTCGAACGCCGGATCGAGTTCCTCGATGTGCGCGCTCTCGCAGGCGAAGCCATTGTTCAACATCAGCAGCGAGTAGATCGCCTCCTGCACACCGGCGGCGCCGAGCGAATGGCCGGTCAGCGACTTGGTGCTGGAGATCATCGGCGGCTTGGCGCCGAACACCGCCCGCACCGCCTCCATCTCCCTGAGGTCGCCGACCGGCGTCGAGGTGCCGTGGGTGTTCAGATAATCGACCGGGCGATCGAGATACTTCATCGCCATTTTCATGCAGCGCGCCGCCCCTTCGCCGGACGGGGCGACCATGTCGAAGCCATCGCTGTTGGCGCCGTAGCCGGCGACTTCGCCGTAAATCTTAGCGCCGCGCTTCTTCGCGCGCTGGTATTCTTCCAGCACCAGCACCCCGGCGCCGCCGGCGATGACGAAGCCGTCGCGGTCCTTGTCGTAGGCGCGCGAGGCTCGCGCGGGTGTGTCGTTGTACTTCGTGCTCATCGCGCCCATGGCGTCGAAGAGGACGGACAGGGTCCAATCCAGTTCTTCGCTGCCGCCGGCGAACATGATGTCCTGCTTGCCCTCGTAGATGTGCTCGTAGGCGTTGCCGATGCAGTGGGCGCTGGTCGCGCAGGCCGAGCTGATCGAATAGTTCACGCCCTTGATCTCGAACGGCGTCGCGAGCGTCGCGCTGGCGGTGGAGCTCATCGCTTTCGGCACCGCGAAAGGTCCGACGCGCTTTGCGCCTTTCTCGCGCGCCGTATCGGCCGCTGTCACGATGGCCGCGGCGGAGGGGCCGCCCGAGCCCATGATGATGCCGGTGCGCGGGTGGCTGATCTCGTCCTTGGTCAGGCCGCTGTCGTCGATCGCCTCTTGCATGGCGACATAGTTCCAGCCCGAGCCTTCGCCCATGAAACGCATCACGCGCTTGTCGACGACGTCTTCCGGCTTCAGTTGCGGCTCGCCGTGCACCTGGCAGCGCATGCCTTTCTCGGCGTACTCGGGCGCAGCGACGATGCCGCTCTTGGCGTTGCGCAGGCTCTCCAGCACCTCCGGAACGTTCTTGCCGATGGAGGATACGATCCCCATGCCGGTGACGACGACACGACGCATTGGCTGGCGCTCCTACTTCAGTTGCGTTTCGAGCTGTTCGGGCGAGAACAGGCCGACCTTCAGGTCTTTGGCCGTATAGATAGTCACGCCGTCGGCTTTCACGACGCCGTCGCCTATGCCCATATGCAGCGACCGCTGGATCACGCGCTTCATGTCGATTTCGTAGCTGACGAGTTTCGTGCTGGGCGTGATCTGGCCGCGGAACTGGACTTCGCCAACGCCAAGCGCGCGCCCGCGGCCTGGCGAGCCCGCCCAGCACATGAAGAAGCCGACCAGCTGCCACATTGCGTCGAGACCAAGGCAGCCCGGCATCACCGGATCGCCCTTGAAGTGGCAGTCGAAGAACCAGCGTTCCGGATTGATGTCGTACTCGGCGTGGACGAAGCCTTTGCCGGCGGAGCCGCCGTCCTTGCTGATGTGGACGATGCGGTCGAACATCAGCATCGGCGGCAGCGGCAGCTGCGCATTGCCGGGCCCGAACATCAGGCCCTCGCCCGAGGCGATCAGGTCGTCATAGGAAAGGGAGGAAGGCCGCTCGGCTTGGCTGATCGCCATGTTTGTCTCTGCGAAAGAAGGGAATTTCCCGCCCGACTTACAGGCCGGGTGAGGCAGGGGCAAGGCGAGGCGGCGGACGCCGTCATTTCGCGGGCGCCAAGGCTGTGATAGATAAGAGGAATGTCGAGCGCCGCCCAATCCGGCCGCCGTCCTTGACCGGTAAGGACTACTTGGCCTGGGAAGCCGAGCAGGAAGGCCGCTATGAATTCATAGACGGTCAGGTTCGGCTCATGGCTGGGGGTACGCGCGCGCATGGGCTCATCGCCCAGAACATCACGCTGGCGCTCAGGACGAAGCTGGGGCGCGGACCGTGTTTTCCAATGCAAGAACAGAAGGTCGCTACGCCAAGAGGCAATTATCGATATCCTGATGTGACTGTGGACTGCGGGCGAACACAGGCGATGCGCGATTTGGCGGCGGACGAGCCGCGGGTCGTGTTCGAAGTGGAGAGCCCGAGCAATACTACGATCGACGAGGTGGAGCGGCTGGAGGATTTCCAATCCACGCCCACCGTCCAGCAGACCGTCATCGTCTCGCAGACCAAGATGCGTGCGCGCATCTGCACCCGCGCAGGGGCCGGTTGGCGGGCGGAAACATTGTCGGGTGAGGAGGCCGCGCTCGATCTTTCGGCGCTGGAATGCGCGTTGCCGTTCACGGAAATCTACGAGCGGGTGGAATTCGAGCCGCCCGCCGCGAACGCCTGAGCCTCAGAGCCCGGCGCAATCTCCGCCCCAGAGGGCGTCGTTCGGGACCCAGCCGACCCGGCCGCCGATCGCCACCCGACGCCATTCGCCGTTGCAGCCGGTCACAGAGGCCACCACGCCGGGCGCAAGGTAGGCCACGACTTGGCTGCCTTCGTGCGCGGTCCGGCGCAGCGCCGTCGCTTCGCTGACATAGATGGTGCGGCGCTGATCGAGGTTCTGCGCGTGCATCCAGACTTCGGCGCCGTCGGGATCGCGGACCCGCCGCCACGGGCCGCTCTCGCCCGTGACCTGCAACGGCAGGCCGACGCGTTCATAAATCCAGTCCACCCGGTGGTCGAGGCCGGGCCCGTGCCGGCCGTTGGCGCCGGCGGTCTTGAGGCTGACGAAACGGGGAACAGGCAAATTGGAGTCCGGCCCGACGATCGGCGTATCGGCCACGGCGGCGCTCAACGGAACGAGCATGGCGGCCGCAGCTAGGGCGGCGAAGATCCCACGACGCATGACCCAACCTTTATTTTGTTCGCTTCCTCTGCCGGGAAGGCGAACGCGCATCATGCGCACGCGCCGTGAAATTGAGCTTAACGCGACGGGCGCCGACCTGGCCCTAACGCGAACCTTGGAGGCGCGCGCAGCGTGGTTTATGGAAGCTGAATGCCGTCAAAGAAGCTCAAAGTCGTCGTCACCCGCCGCCTCCCCGATGCCGTGGAGACCCGCCTGCGCGAACTCTTCGACGCGGAACTCAACGTCGATGACGCGCCCTTCACGGCCGAACAGCTCGCCGAGGCCGTGCAGCGCGCCGACGTGCTGGTGCCGACCGTCACCGATCGCATCGATGGCCGCATCCTCTCGCGCGCCGGCGATCAGCTGCGTCTGATTGCCCAGTTCGGCGCGGGCGTGGACAATATCGACGTCGCCACCGCCGTGCAGCGGGGCATTACGGTTACGAACACGCCGGGCGTTTTGACTGAAGACACCGCTGACATGACCATGGCGCTGATCCTCGCCGTGCCGCGGCGGCTGATTGAGGGGGTGAAGATCGTCGAAGCGGACAAGTTCGTCGGTTGGTCGCCGACCTGGATGATGGGCCGCCGCATCTGGGGCAAGCGGCTCGGCATTATCGGCATGGGGCGGATCGGCCAAGCCGTCGCGCGCCGCGCCAAGGCGTTCGGGCTGCAGATTCATTATCACAACCGCCGCAAGGTGGCGCCGCACATCGAGGCCGAACTCGAAGCGACGTATTGGGACAGCCTCGATCAGATGCTGGCGCGAATGGACATCGTCTCCGTGAACTGCCCGCACACGCCGGCGACGTATCATCTGCTCAGCGCGCGCCGGCTCGCGCTGCTGAAGCCGCACGCCTACATCGTCAACACCGCGCGCGGCGAAGTGATCGACGAAGCGGCGCTCGCGCGGATGCTGGAGAAGGGTGAGCTCGCCGGCGCGGGTCTTGACGTGTTCGAGCATGAGCCGGCGATCAATCCGAAGCTCAAGAAGCTGGCGAACGTCGTGCTCTTGCCGCACATGGGCTCGGGCACAATCGAAGGCCGTATCGACATGGGCGAGAAGGTCATCATCAACATCAAGACCTTCGCCGACGGTCACAAGCCGCCGGATCGCGTCATTCCGGCGATGCTGTAGGGCGTCGAATGAGAACCCGTGTTCTTGCCGCCGCCGCGCTCATCGTTCTGGTCGGCTGCGAGCGCGCCGCAGAACGGCCAAGCGCGCCGCCGACGCCGCCGGAGCCGCCGCTCACGCTCGATCTGACCTGCGCCGCGTTCGCCGAGGTCGATAACGACGCGCTGATCGAACGCTATGGCGCCGAGAACGTCTCCACCGAGATCGTGCCCGGCCCCGAAGGCCAGAGCTACGAAGCGACTCTGCTCTACGCGAATGATCCGGCGCGCCGGCTCGAGATCGTCTGGCGCGATGAAGCCAAGACGGCGCCCGCCGCGGTGAGCGCGGAAGGCGCCGGCTGGACGGGCCCGAGCGGCCTTGCCGTAGGCGCCGATCTCGCGCGTGTCGAAGAGCTGAACGGCCGGCCGTTCCGTCTGTGGGGCTTCGGCTGGGACTATGGCGGCTGGGTGTCCGAGTGGAACGGCGGCGCCTTCGCCAGTGCAGGCGGCTGCACGCCGCGCGTCCACTTCGATGCGCGCACGCCGAACAATACTTCTGCATTGGGCGACAGCGAGTTTGCTTCCGACAGCGCCGAGGTCCGCGCCGCCGATCCTGCCGTCACCGAGATCGGCCTGAGTTTCAGAGCCCAATAGCGCCGTCACACCCGCGTAGCCCAGGCTACGTTCTCCTGGCGGGTGCAACACCGTTAACGCGCCCCGTCCGCGGGATTACAAGGTTCCTCTTGGCGGACGTAGGGCGGGGGTCCGCTCCAATAGGGGGTTGATCATGTTTCGCAGACTCAAGCGCAGCGTAGCGCTCGCGGCGCTGATTATTGGAATGGCGGGCGCCGCTCACGCGGAGGAAGGTTGGTACGGTCGCGTCGACGCCGGCTACAGCATCGACGGCGAGATCGAGATCGATGAGACCGCGTTCGATCTCGAAGACGATTGGATGGCCGATGTTGGGGCCGGCTACGGCTTCGCCAACGGCTTCCGCGCCGAGGCCGAGCTGGCCTATCGCAACAACGAAATCGATCCGTTCGGCGAAGACGCCGAAGTCTGGTCGGTGATGCTGAACGGCATCTATGACTTCAACCGCGGCGGCGGCATCGAGCCTTATGTCGGCGTCGGCGTCGGTTACGCACAGCTCGACACGTTCGGCGAGGATGAAACCGGACTTGCTTGGCAAGGTCTTGCGGGCGTCGCGTTTCCCCTTGGCGATCGTCTGAAGCTCGACGTCGGCTATCGCTACTTCAACGGCGAGGACATCGAAATATTCGGCGCCGATTCCGGTTATGAACATCAAGCGGCGACAATCGGCCTGCGTTGGGAATTCGGCGCGGCCGCAGCGCCGCCGCCGCCCCCGCCGCCGCCGCCCCCACCGCCGCCGCCGCCTCAAACCGTGTGTCCGACATCGGAGTTCACGGTCTATTTCGAGTGGGACCGTTCGAACCTGAACCAAGCGGCGCTGGAGACGATCGACGCAGCAGTGGTGCGCGCGCGCGAGTGCAATGTCGGCAGCGTTGTCGTCGTCGGCCACACCGACACGTCGGGCTCGACGGCTTACAATGAAGGGCTGTCGGAGCGGCGTTCGGCGGTGGTGCGCGATGCGCTGGTCGCGCGCGGCATCGACGCCAACATGATCACCACGCAAGCGCGCGGCGAGACTGATCTCGCCCGCCCGACGGCGGATGGTGTGCGCGAGCCGCTGAACCGCCGCACTGCGGTGACGATCAGCTTCCGCTGAGCGCTCGCGCCGGCGAACTCAACGGGCCTGGCGAAAGCCGGGCCCGTTTTGCATCGTGCGGCGCACGAGGAGGGCCGTTCGTCTCAAAGCAGTTGAACCGCCACCGGCAGGCGCCGAGGTTCGAGGCAAGTCGTCCGGGGGAGTAAGAAATGATCACGATCACGCGCCGCGCCGTCACGGCGTCCACGCTCGCGCTCGCCGCCGGTTGCGCCGCGCAGCGAAGCGGAGGCGCAGCATCACCGACGCGCGCGCGGGCTGCGATCGGCGCGTTCGGCATCGACATGACCTCGATCGATCCGAGCATCGATCCGGGCGACGATTTCTTCCAGTACGTCAACGGCGCTTGGCTGAACGGCAACACGATTCCCGACGACCGCACTTCGTGGGGCACCAACGAGATGCTGATCGTCAAAGCCGAGCATGATGTGCGGGCAATCATCGAGGGGGTCGCGGCGGCCGGCGGCGCCGAAGGCTCGAACGAGAAAAAGATCGCCGACTTCTACAACGCCTATCTCGATCAGGATGCGATCGACGCGCGCGGCCTTGCGCCGATCCAACAGGCGCTCGATGAGATCGAAGCGCTGCGCACGCATGAGGACGTGGTGCGCTTCGTCGGCCGGCCAGGTTCGGGCGTCACGTTCCCGGTGGCGACGTATATCAGCCTCGATGAGGGCAACCCGGATCGGTATTTGCCGCAGCTGACGCATGCGGGTCTCGGCCTGCCGGAGCGGGAGTATTATCGCCGCGACGACCGCAACTTCCCCGAAATTCGTCAGCAATATGAGGCCGCTTGCGCCGGTATGCTGGCGCTGATCAATCGCAGCGAGCCGGAAGCCAAGGCGCGTGCGATTCTGGCGCTCGAGCGTGAGATCGCCGAACTGCATTGGCCGGTCGCGGATCGCCGCGAGCGCGAGCGCACCCATAATCTGATGAGCCGGGCGCAAGTGGAGGCGCTCGCGCCGCGCTATCCGTGGGCCGCGCACTTCGAGGCGGAAGGACTCGCGGACGCGGACGAATGGGTCGTCAACGAGCTGAGCGCGATCGGTCCGCTCGCCGACCTGGTGATGCGCACGCCGGTGTCGACATGGAAGGGTTATCTCGCCTTCCATTACACGCGCACCAAGGCGCACGTGCTGCCGCGCCAGATCGATGATGCGAACTTCGCTTTCTACGGCCGCCAGCTCAGCGGCCAGCCGCAGCAGCGTGAGCGTTGGCAGCGCGCGATCCAGGCCAGCAACGCCGTGCTCGGCGAAGCGATTGGCCAGCTCTATGTCGCGCGGCACTTCCCGCCGGAAACGAAGGCGCAAGCGCTGGCGCTGGTCGAGAACATGCGCCGCGCTTATGGCGAGCGCATCGACGCAAGCCCGTGGATGAGCGCGGAGACGAAAGTCATCGCCCGGCAGAAGCTGGCGACGTTCCGGCCGAAAATCGGCTACCCGGATCGCTGGCGCGATTACTCAGGGCTTGAGATCCGCGCCGGCGACGCGTTCGGCAACCAGATGCGCTATGCGCAATGGGATTGGGCCAACGATCTCGCCCGTCTCGGCCGGCCGAGCGACCGCGAAGAATGGTTCATGGTCCCCCATGCGGTGAACGCCTATTACAATCCGCCGTTCAACGAGATCGTCTTTCCGGCCGGCTATCTGCAGCCGCCGCTGTTCGATCCGAATGCCGATCCGGCTGTGAATTATGGCGCGCTTGGCGGCGTCATCGGCCACGAAATGGGTCATGGCTTCGACGATCAGGGCGCGAAGTCGGACGCGCACGGCGTGCTGCGCGATTGGTGGAATGCGGACGACGTCGCGCGCTTCCGGGCGACCACGGACCGCCTGGCCGATCAATACAGCCAGTTCGAGCCGTTGCCTGGCTTGAATCTCAACGGCCGCCTCGGCCTCGGCGAGAACATTGGCGACAATGGCGGGCTCCAGGTGGCGTACCACGCTTACAAGATCGCGCTGAACGGGGCGGAGGCGCCGGTGCTGGACGGCACGAGCGGCGACCAGCGTTTCTTCATGGCCCGCGCGCAGCATCGCAAGCAGCTGATCCGCGAACAGCAATTGCGCAATCAGGTGATGACCGGCCCGCACTCGCCGGCGCGCTATCGCATCAATGGCGTCGTCCGCAACATGGACGCCTGGTACGCCGCGTTCAACGTGACGCCGGATGACGCGCTCTACCTGCCGCCGGAAGAGCGCGTCACCGTCTGGTAGGCGTCAGAAGCTCGTCAGCACCGTGAAGCGGACATTGCGGCCCGGCAGCGGCAGCTCGTCTTTCAGGAACGAGCTGTGCACGCGGCCGAGTTCGTCGGTGAGATTGCGTCCGTCGATCCGCAGTGTCCACGCGCCGGCTTCGCCTTGCGGGCGCCAGGAGAGGCCGGCGTTGATAAGCGTGTAGCCGTCGGTCGGCGTCTCGAACGGCGCGAGCCGGTCTTGCTCCGCCGTATCAACCGCCTCGAGCCGGCCGGACCAGAACTCGTTCTGCGCTTCGACGCCGAGCGTCAGCGAGCTTGGCGGGATGCGCGGTGGGTGGCCGCCGGCGTCGAACTCTGCGCGGACGAGATCGTAGGCGACATCGCCGCTGATGGCGAAGCCGCCGACCTCGAACAGCTGTGCCGCTGCGGATATCTCACCGCCCGTGAAGGTGGCGTCTTGCTGCACGAAGTTGAACACCGGCAGGATTTCCGCGTCTGCGGGGATGCCCGGATCGGTTTCATCCGGGGCGAAGCCGCTCGTGTCGGTGGCTTCGTCGAGCCAGAACACGTCGCCGCGTTCGACCAGCGCAATGTAATCGCTGAACTCCATGCGATAGAGGTTCACTTCGAACCGCACCGGACCGCGCTCGAACCGCGCCGAGGCTTCGAACGAAAGCGCGGTTTCCTGGTCCAGGTTCGGGTCGCCCAGCTCGTAATTGTGGGTGGCGAGGTGGGGCCCGTCGGAGAACAGCTCGAACGCCGTCGGCGCGCGCTCGGTGTGCGCCACGGTGGCGCCGATGAACCAGCCTTCCGCCGGCCGCATGAACGCGCCGACCGAGCCGCTCACATTATCGAAGTCGCGCGCGCCGGCCGTGACGTTGTCGATCTCGCGCCGCTCGTAGCGCAGGCCGCCTTCGAGGCCCCAGCGGCCGAGATCGTAGCGCTCGATCAGGAAGAGGCCGGAATCCTGGGTGTTGGTCGCGGTGATGAAGGCCTCATCGCCCTCGGCGTTGAAGTCGACATCGGTGAATTGGACGCCGGCGACGCCGTCATGGCGATCATCGCTGTGATGCGCTTCAAAGCGCGCCTCCCAGCCTTCGCTGAAGAAGCGCGTGCCCGGCGCGCCGTCGCCTTCGAATTCCGTGTGCTGGTAGTCCGAGTGCTGGACGCCATAATCCAGCCGGTCGAATGGCCCGACATTGATGCGGAAGTCGCCGCGCGACTCGATCCGCGTCTGCTCCAGTTCGATGCGTCCGCCGGGTTCGCTCGGCTCGTGCGGCAACAAGCCGTAGGAGTCTTCCGTGCGTTTCACGGCGACGCCGGCGAAACCCCAATCGCGCACCAGAGACGCGCCGCCGCCATAGGCGCGCATGTCCGTCCACTGGTTCAGCGCTTCGCCCTCGGGCGTCTCGTACGGATCGCTGTCGCGCTGGGAAGCGTTCAACGTGAAGGCGAGCGGGCCGGCGCCGAAGCCGACGCGGGCGGCGCCTTGCAGGCCTTCGTCGACAGTCGAATACGCCGCGAGCCCGTTGAAGCTCACGCCTTCGCTCTGCCGCGTCGGGATCGACTGATCGATCACATTGACGACGCCGCCGATGGCGTTGCCGCCATAGGCCAAAGCCGCCGCGCCGCGCAGCACTTCGATGCGCTCGGCGTCGAGCCCGTCCGAGGTCACGGCGTGATCGGGCGAGGCGGTCGAGGCGTCGATCGCGCCGATGCCGTTCTGCAGCACGCGCACGCGGTCTTCACCGAGGCCGCGAATGATCGGCCGGCTGGCGCCGGCGCCGAAGAAGGTGGTGGCGATTCCGGGGGTCGCGTCGAGCGTATCGCCGAGGCCGCCGTTGAGTTGCTCGACGATGTCTTCGCGGCGCAGGACTTCGGCGCCCTGCAAGCTCTCGATCCGCGAACCTTCGAGCGGCGCGGTGATGACGATCTCGGGTTCGGCGGTCTCGTCCTGCGCGAGAGCGGCGGTGGGGATGAGTGCGCTGGCGGCGACGAGGCCGCGAAATAGGTGGGGGAACTGCATGGATGGCCTCTAAGCATTAGGGTGCGCGCGCTGCTCCGCGCGCGGTAGGCGCTCAGCGAGCGCGTGCGGTGCTCAGACGGGGTGCGGAGGGGCGCGGCTGCGCCAAGAGTGCGAAGCGGCGAACGGCGCCAACTGGATCGCGAGCGTGCTCGCTTCTGCCGCAACGCTGTGCTCGGCGGAGATTTCTGCGGCGAGAGGCAGCGTCGCGCGCCCGGAGGACCGGAGCGCTTCGCAGAAGACGCACGCGCCGGCGTGCTTGGCGCCAACGACATCGCTCGCGTGGTTCTCGGCGGCGGCGCTCTCGGAGCGTTCCACCGCCGGCGCGCCGAACGCGAAGGCGTGGACGTGGGTCTGGACGACGAAGGCTTGCAGGAAGACCGCGAGCAGCGCCGCCAGCAGCGGCCCGAACCTGCTGGCCCGGCGCGCTGAAGGTCGCGTCGAATTCTGTCGCGAACGTCTCATCCCGATGGCAGTGTTATAATATATCAGAGCACTTGGCCAGATCGGCGCTGTCAGATTGCGACCAAGAGGGCAGAATAGCCGCCGAGCGACGCCGCTCCGGTCAGCACCTCGGCTTGGCCGACGGCGAGCCGGAGCGCGCCCTCGGGCAGCGGCCGTCGCACCGGCTCCGGCCCGAGATTGAAGAGGCAGAGCATCCGCTCCTCGCCTGCGCGCCGCTCGAACGCCAGCAGCGGCTCCGGCGCATCGAGCGCGACGAATTCGCCGTCGCGCAGCGCCGCGCTCGCTTTCCGCAGCGCGATCATGGCCCGTGTGAACTCGAGCACCGATCCTGCGACGCCTTGCTGCGCATCCGCCGCCAGCGGGCGATGGCGTGGATCGAGCGGCAGCCATGCGTCCGGCGCTTCCGTGAATCCTGCCATGTTTGCGTTCTGGCCCCAGGGCATCGGCGTGCGGGCGCCGTCGCGGCCAATGCCCGACGGCCAGAACGCGATCGCCTCCGGATCACGCAGGCGCTCGAACGGCACATCAGCATGCGGCAGGCCGAGCTCGTCGCCCTGATAGAGGAACGCCGCGCCGCGCAGCGCCAGCAGCAGCGCCAGCATCAACTTCGTGCGTTGCGGATCATCGTCGGCAAGCCGCGTCGGGAAGCGGATCACGTCGTGATTCGAGAGCGACCAGGAGGGCAGCCCGCGCGCGCCTTCCCATTGCGCCATCGCGTCCTTGATGACCGCGGGCGTCATCGCGCGCTGGCGCAGCAGGTAGAAGGAATAGGCGGTGTGCAGCCGGTCGGGCCCGTCGGTGTATTCGCGCTGCACGCGCAACGGCTCTTCGTCCTCGATCTCGCCCAAGGCGATGGCGCCGTATTGATCAAGCAGCGCGCGCAGGCGCGCGAGGAACGTTAGGGTTTCAGGCTGCGTGCGGTCGTAGAGATGGCGCTGGAACTGGTGCGGGCGCGCCGGCGCCCGCTTCAAAGTCGTAATCGGCGGATTGTCGCGCAGCTGCGCGTCGTGGGTGAAGAAGTTCACGACGTCCAGCCTGAAGCCGTCCACGCCGCGCTCGAGCCAGAAGCGGGCGACGTCGAGCAGCGCGTCCTGCACCGCCGGGTTGCGCACGTTGAGATCCGGCTGCTCCGGCAGAAAATTGTGCAGGTAGTACTGGCGCCGGCGCGCATCCCAGCTCCAGGCGCCGCCGCCGAACATCGCCTGCCAATTGTTCGGCGGCGCGCCGTCCGGCTTCGCATCGGCCCAGACGTACCAATCGGCTTTTTGGTTGTCTCGGCTCGCACGGCTCTCCGCGAACCAGGCGTGCTGGTCGGACGAATGCGACCACACCTGGTCGATGATCACTTTGAGGCCGAGCGCATGCGCGCGCGCGATCAGCGCGTCGGCTTCGGCCAATGTCCCGAACAGCGGATCGACGTCGCGATAGTCGCTGACGTCGTAGCCGTAATCCTTCATCGGCGAACGAAAGAACGGCGACAGCCAGATCGCGTCGCAGCCGAGATCGGCGACGTGCTCGAGCTTGGCGATCGCACCGGCGAGATCGCCGACGCCATCGCCGTTGGCGTCCGCGAACGAGCGCGGATAAATCTGATAAACGACAGCGCCGCGCAGCCAATCACTCATGCGCCGCAGGCTGGCGAACCGCGCGCATCAAATCAAGCCGCTATCCACGCTCCAGGGCCCGCGCTGCGGCCGGCGGCGGCATGCAGCCGCGACACTTGCGGCGCCGGCGCGACGGGCGTCCGCACATCCGCAAACGCGAGCCACTCGGCTTCGCATTCGCCGCGGGTGAAGCGCAGCGCGGCGTAGCCGCGATTGGTCAGATCGCAGAACGCCAGGTGCGGGTTCGCCGTGCGGATCATCGATTCGCGTTCGCCCGCCGCCGCATTGCTGAGCGAGCGCTCGAAGCCTGGCGAGGTGACGCTGCCGCCGGCGAATTCGAGCGCGGCGCGGCGGCGCCCGCCGGCGGCGTCGAGGTTGGCGACCCAGCAATTGTGGCTGTCGCCGCCGAGCACGACGGCGTTGCTTGCCTGGGTGGCGCACGCCTCCAGGAAGCGCGTGCGCGCCGCCGGGTAGCCGCCCCAGGTGTCGAGATTCCACGGCAAGCCGAGCGCGCTCATCTGCTCGCCGACCGTGAACCATTGCCGCGAACCGGCTGAGACATCATCCGGCAACAACCGCGCCAGCCCGCTCGGCGCGGCGGGATCGGCGACCACGACCTGTTGCGCGATGATCTGCCAAGGTTGGCCGCGGCGTTTGGACTCGGCCAAGGTGTCGCTCAACCAGCGCTCCTGTGCGGCGCCGAGCAGCGAGCGCGAGGGGTCGTCCAGCACGCCGGCGCGGAAGGCCGCCGCCGCGGCGCGCGCGTCGACGCCGCCTTGCGTCAAGCGCGGCGCCAGCGTGGTGCGATAGTCGATCTGCGCGTCGCGGCCGATGAAGCGCGTGTCGAGCAGCACGATGCGGGCGAGGTCGCCCCAATCGAGGCTGCGGTAGAGCCGGGGCGTGTTCACGTCGGGCCGCCGGATCGGCATCCAGTCGAAATAGGCCTTCGCAGCCGCAGCCATGCGCTCGGCGTAGGCGCCCTCGCTCGGAAACTGATGATCGCGCGAGCCCTCGCGCGCGGCGTCGTTCACGAGCTCATGATCGTCCCACACGACGCTCATCGGCTTCACGCGCCGCAGCTCGAGCAGGTCGGGGTCGGTGTGATAGCTGGCGTAGCGCTGGCAATAGTCTCTCAGCGATACGATCTCGTTGTAGGGCTCGATGATGCGTCCCGGCACGGTTTCGGAATTGTTTGGATACGAGCCGCGCTGGATCTCGTAGATGTAGTCGCCCGTGTGCAGAGCGAGATCGACGTCGTCACGGCGCGCGGCATGACCGTAAGCGTGGAAATAGCCGTAACCGAAATTGGAGCAGGAGAAGAGCGCAACCGTCAGCCGGTCGCCGCCGCGCGCGGGCGCTGTGCGCGTGCGTCCGGTGAAGGATGGGCCGGAGGCGGAGAGGAAGCGATAGAAGTAGGGCCGCCCGGGCGCCAGGCCGCGCACATCGACCTTGACGCAGAAATCGTTCGCAGCCGAGGCGCGCGCCTCGCCGCGCTGCGCGACGCGGCCGAACGCCTCGTCCTCCGCCACTTCCCAGGCGATGGCGCCGTCGCCGCCGACGAAGCGGGTCCACAGCACGACGCCGTCGGGCAGCGGATCGCCGGAGGCGACGCCGTTGGTGAACAGGCCCTGGGAGAGCGACTGCGCCCAGGCGGCGCGTGGCGCGGCGGCGGCGAGAGCCCCGCCGAGCAGGAGCGAACGACGTTGAATCAGCATGCCCCGCTCCTAGCCTGCCTCCATGATAGTGATGCGTCAGTCGGCGACCGCGAGCGCCGGCGGCTCATGCACGCGGTAGAGAAACTCGCGCACCGCCATCGCCGATACGTCGGGCCGCTCTTCCTGCGGTATGTGGCCGGTGTTCTCGAACACGATGATCTCCGCGCCGTCGATCGCGGTCTGGAATTGCCGCCCGTGCTCCAGCGGGACCAAGCGGTCGCTGTCGCCATGCAGGACCAGCACCGGGATGTTCGCCAACGGCGCCAGCCGCTCCGGCGTGGCGTAGTTCCGCTCGCGGAAGCCGAGCGTCATCTGCAGCAGGATGGCGCGGTGGCCTGGCGCGCGCGCCAGCTCGACGTAGCGCGACACCATCGCATCATCGACCAGCGAAGCGTCGCTGAACGAAGCTTGCAGCCCCTGGCGGGTTAACCCGGTCGCGTCGAGATCGCGGATCGCCGGGCCGATGTTGGGATCGCGCAACAGCCTGAACACCGGCGGATCGCGATCGAGGTTGGCGCGCGTCTCCTGCCATCCGGAAGCATCGACCAGGATCAGCGCTTCGATCTGTTCGGGATGCGCGAGCGCATATTCCCACGCCACGTTTCCGCCCATTGAGCTCCCGGCGAGGGCGAAACGCTGCAGGCCCATGGCTGTCGTGAAGGCGTGCACTTCGTCGCGGAAAACTTCGATCGAGGCGGAATAGTCGGCCGGGGCGCTGGTGAGGCCGTGGCCTGGAAGATCGAGCGAGACGATCCGGTACGTGTCGCTCAATCGCGCCACCCAGGGCTCCCAAGTGTGCAACGACGCCGAGAAGCCGTGGATCAAGAGCAGCGTCGGTGCGCCGGCGCTCTGGCCCTCGTCGCGATAGTGCATGCGCACGCCGCTCGACAAATCGACATAGCGCGAGGCGGGGCTTTCGTACTCGGCGGCGAGGTCGGCGTATGGAATGTCGGGCCGCTTCAGCGTGACGTAGGCGCCGCCGGCGATGGCCGCGATCAGCACGACCAGAACCGCCAAGCCGCCCAGAATCCACTTCCACATCTTAAGCCCTCCGCGCAGCTAGAGTGACGGGCGCGGGCGAGAGGTCAAGCGCGCCAGCCGACGCGGCGGGCCCAGGCATCGAACTCCGCGCGCCGTTTCGCGTGATCGGCCGGCGCGGCCTCGCCTTCCGCCGCCGCATTGGCGCGCATTTCGGCGATCGTGTCGGCCATGGGCGGCAGGCCGACGCTGGCGCGGCGCTCGTCGAGATGCGCCGCATCGCGGACCGGCGCCGGCGAAAGCTGACCTGAGGCGTCCCAGTCGAATTGCGTGCCGAACGTCTGCTCGCCGCCCTCGAAGACGGCGATGCGATCGGAGAGGTAGGCGGCGTCGAGCATGTTGGCTTCGCCTTGCGGGATCGCCTCCAGCATCAGCGCCAGACCACGCCGCTGCAGATCGGGGCGCGAGATGGCGTGCTGCAGGATCAGGAACGCCGCCGAGGCGCCTTCGTCGCCGAGCCGCTTGCGCCCCGGCCAGCCGATCGCGTCGAACACGCGCTCCAGCAGCTTGGCGTTGTCTAGATGCACCGCCTCCATCTCGGGATGATAGCCGCCAAACAATTCGCCGCTGCGCGCCAGGCGGGCGCGCACTTCGAGGTCCCGCCGCGCGGCGGCAGTCAAGGCGGCGAGCCATTCTTCGTCAGTCATGCCCGCACACCGGGCAGTGCGGATCGCGTCTGAGCGTCACCGTGCGCGCCGTCGCCGCCAAGCCGTCGAACAGAAGCACGCGGCCGGCCAAAGTCTCGCCCGCCTCGGCGATGTGCTTGAGCGCTTCCAGCGCCATCATCGAGCCGATCACGCCGGGCAGCGCGCCGATGACGCCAACCTGCGCGCACGTCTCCGCGTCCGGCGGCGTCTCCGGCACGAAGCAGCGATAGCAGGGGCCTTCCGGCATGAACACCGAGACTTGCCCGTCCCAACGCCCCACCGCGCCCGACGCCAGCGGGATGCGCAGCGCGTGGCACGCCGCGTTCACGGCAAAGCGGGTCGCGAAATCGTCCGTGCCGTCGAGCACGATATCGGCGCCCTCGAGCAGCGCGTGCGCATTGTGTTCGCTCAATCGCTCGGTCCGCTGCTCGACTTCGACATTGGCGTTCAGCGCCGTGAGCGCGCGCGCCGCCGCGTCTGTCTTCGTCGCGCCGGCCTCGTCGCTGCGGAAAATGATTTGCCGCTGCAGGTTCGACAGCGCGACCGTGTCATGATCGATCAGGCGCAGACGTCCAATTCCAGCCGCAGCGAGATAGAGCGCCACCGGCGCGCCGAGGCCGCCGACGCCGACGATCGCGACCGTCGCCGCTTTCAGCCGCTGCTGCCCGGGGCCGCCGACTTCCTTCAGCAGGATGTGGCGCGCATAACGCTCACGTTCTTCAGCGCTCAAACTCATGCGCCTGACTTAGGCCGTGCGTGCGCGCCGCGCTAGCCGCGCCCGGTCGAGCCGAAGCCGCCGGCGCCGCGCGCGGTTTCGGGCAGCGTCTCCACCACGTCCCAGACCCCTTGCGTGACCGGTGCGATCACCATCTGGGCGATGCGCTCGCCGCGGCGGATCGTGAACGGCTCCTGGCCGAGATTGATCAGGATCACTTTGACCTCGCCGCGATAATCGGCGTCGATCGTGCCAGGCGTGTTGAGGCAGGTCAGCCCATGCTTCAGCGCTAGCCCCGAGCGCGGCCGCACCTGCGCTTCGTAGCCGGCCGGCAGCGCGATGGTCAGCCCTGTCGGCGCCAGCACGCGCTGGCCGGGCGCGATCTCGATCGGCTCGTCTTCAGGGACGGCCGCGCGCAGATCCATGCCGGCCGAGAGCGCGGTCTCGTACGCCGGCAGCTGCAACCCTTCGAAGTGCGCGAGCGGCGTGACTTGGATGGTGACGGTGCGCGGGTCCATGCATGCGGCATAGACCCGATTCGGCCGTCGAGGAACGGCCCGACGGCACCGCGCGTTGGCGTCAGTCCAGTTCCACCAAGGCCATGCACGCATTTCATAGCCTGCTGCGCGAGGTCGGGTGCCGCACGGCCTTCATCGGCCGGCGCGGCCGGCTGTTCGAGGCGCTGGCGCCGCACCAGCGGCTCGGACCCACGCCATTCGAGGTCGATTTCTACGGCAAGCGCTACGCCGGAGACCTCAGCAACTGGATCGACTGGCACGTCTATTTCATGGGCGCCTACGCGCCGGCGGAGCTGGCGTTCATGAAGCGCGCCGCCGCAGCGCTCCGCCAAGCGCGCGGCAGCGTCAATTACTACGATGTGGGCGCCAATGTCGGCCATCACGTCCTGTTCATGGCCGGTCACGCCGATGCGGTGTTCGCGTTCGAGCCGTTCACGCGGGCCGCGGCCGAGCTGCGGCGCAAGATGGAAATGAACGACCTTGTCAATGTGCGCCTGTTCGAACTTGCGCTCGGGCGTGACAACGGTGTCGCCGAAATGGTGCTGCCCGACAGTCACAATCTCGGCGCGGCGACTTTGCGCGCGGTGCCGGGCGTCGCCGCGTTCTTCGTCAATGTCGCGCGCGGCGACGATCTGTTCGCGCGCGAGCGGCTGCCGCGCATCGACATCCTGAAGATCGATGTCGAAGGCCACGAGGCGGCGGTGCTCGATGGATTGGCGGAGCAGGTGCGCCGCGACCGGCCAGTCATACTGGTCGAACTGACGGAGGAGGACCGCAGCGGCTTCGGAACTGCCGAGCGGCTGCGCGCGGCGCTCTATCCAAATCACGTGCTCCACACGCTGCAGCCGCGCGGCGGCGGCTATCGTCTGGCGCCGTTCGATATGCAGTCGTGGGAGGTGGTCTGCGTTCCGGCGGAGCTGGCGCCGATCGTCTAACGCGGACTGGACGCTGGGCTGCTGACCTCAGCGCCCGCGGCGCGCGCGAAGGTTAGTTCCCGGGTTTTGATCCACGCGGCGATCTGCCTGAAATAATCGCGCACATGCCCGGTCTCGCGCACTTCGCCGTTCGCCGGTCGCTCGGTGAGGATCATGCCGTGATCGGCGCCGGGATATATGGCGACGTCGATCGGCCGGCCCTCGGCTTGCAGCGCCCGCAACCGGGTGATGGTCTCGCCGGCCGGCGCCTCGGTGTCGTCGGCCGCGATCATCCAGAACTGCGGCGTTTCCAGCGCACGCAGCACCGGCATCGGCTCGTACTCCCAGCTCGTGCCCAGGTCGCGCGTCGGCCCGATGATGCGCAGGCCAATTTCGGGATAGGGCAGCATCTCGCTGGTGAATTCGCCGTCCAGGTCCTCATACCAGGGCTCGTCGCGGTAGGCGCGCCGCAGCCGGTTGAACTCGGCGTAGCCCTCGCGGAAGTCGCTCGCCATGATCACGCCAGCCGCGTCCGAAAGCGCCGCGCCTTTTGCTTGCACCTCTTCATCCCAGCCGGCGCGCGCCAGGTTCTGGACGATCTCGTAGCGATCCTCCTGCAGCGCGTTGACGGCGAGACCGTAGAGCGCAACGACGAAGCCCACGTCGCTTTCGCTCGCCGCCAGCGGGCCGATCCAGCCGCCTTGGCTGCCGCCGATGAAGCCGTCGCGCTCGATCCGTGCGCCCGCTAGGCGCCGCGCTTCAGCCAGCGCCGCGCGCGCGTCGGCGGCGAGCACGTGGAAGTCCTGCGTGTATGCGCCCTCGGATTGTCCCGTGCCGCGCTTGTCGTAGACGAACGACGCCACCCCCTCGGCCGCGAGCAGATAGGGCGTCGCATTGCTGCGCACCGCCGACCAGCGCTCCGAGCCGTGCACGTGTACGGCGAGCGGCGCGCGTTCGGCGCCCGCGGGCCAGATCAATCGGCCGGTGAAGGTGAGCCCGTCATGCTCGAACGTCGTTTCGGTGATCTCGAGTGGTGCGCGCGCGTAGCTCCGCAGAGCGCCATCCGGGCCGAATCGGATCGCATCGTCGCCGCACGCGCCCAGTTCGACGGCGAAACCGTCCGGCTCTTCGGTCCAGCCCAATGTGCTGCGCCAGGCCCCGTCCGCTTGCTTCAGCGCGCCGGTGCGGCCGTCCAGCATGCGCCAACGATAACCGCCGCCGCTCGTTGGCGTCAGCGCGAGCACATCGCCGGTTTGGTTGCGGTAGAGCCCGGTCCGGCAGTCGATCTCTGCGACGGGCAAATCACGCTCTTCGCGTTCGCCACACGCAGCGAGGCCAATCAGAGCGAGGGCGGCGAGCAAGTGTCTCATGCCGCGCCCATGCCGTGTTCCCGCCATGCCTTGCAACCGTTTTTCATTTTCCAGACTTGCCAAGCGTCTCAAACTATATAAGTACGCGCTTATATAACAGGAGGCGCTTTGATGACCAGCGACATTTCAAGCCTGATCGGCGCGGTCACGCGCGAAGTCCGCAGTATCGAATACGAAGGCAAGCCGGCGCGGGTCGTCGTGGCGGCGCGGAGTTACGACACCGACATCGACGACCTCTGGGACGCGATCTCCAATCCCGAGCGCTTGCCGCGCTGGTTCGCGCCGGTGAGCGGCGATTTTGAGCTTGGCGGCAAGTACCAGATCACCGGCAACGCCAGCGGCACGATCACGCGATGCGAACCGCCGCGCGAGCTGGCGCTGACCTGGGAGTTCGGCGGCGGCGTCAGTTGGGTGACGGTGAGTTTGCGCGAGGAGGGCGGCGCGACACGTCTCGAGCTCCATCATATCGCCCATCCCGAAGCGCATTGGGATCAGTTCGGCCCGGCCGCGGTCGGCATCGGCTGGGAGCTGGGTCTGATGGGGCTTGCGCGCCACATCGAGACTCCGGCCGCCGCCAAGCCGCCGGAGGCGGACGAGGCATGGATGGCGTCCGCGGAAGCCAAGCTGTTCATCAGGCTCTCCGCCGAAGGTTGGCGTGACGCGGCCATCGCCGGCGGCGACGATCCCGCCTGGGCCGCCGAGGCGGCGGAGCGAACCCGGAAATTCTATAGCGGCGAGGCTTGATGCACGCGTTCGACGTCCTCGGCGATCCGGTGCGGCGGCGCATTTTGGAACTGTTGGCCGAAGGCGAATGCGCCTCGGGCGAGATCGTCGAAGTGATCCAGCGCGAGTTCGGCATCAGCCAGCCAGCCGTGTCGCAGCACCTCAAAGTGCTGCGCGACGGCGGCTTCGCAACCGTGCGCGCCGAGGGCGCGCGACGGCTCTACACCGTGGACGCCGCGCCGTTGCAACAGGTCGACGAATGGGTCAGCCGCTTCCGCGGTTTCTGGGAGCACAAGCTCGACGCGCTGGCGACTGAAGTCGCCCGCGGCAAGCGCGCCAAGAAAAAGGGCTGATTACTTGCGTGCGGCCTTGCGGGCGGCGTTCATCAGGTCACGGCGCGCTTCGTCTTCGAAGCGGCGCAACTCGGCGGCCTCGGCCTCGGCGCGTTTGCGCTGGGCGCGGGCTATGGCTTCGTTCGCAATGCGCTCTTCTTCAGCCTTGGCGGCGGCTTCGGCGGCGAGCTTGCGTTCAAGCCTCTCCAATTCCACGCGTTCGCGGCGGCGCTTCTCCGCTTCGACACGCTTTTCTTCCTTGGCTTGCGCCTCTGCGATGCGCTTGGCGGCCTCCGTCGGATCGAGCTGAGCCGGGGCCGCCTTGGTCTTGAATTTTTCAAGCATCGCCTTCTTGGCGGCTTCGGCGGCTTCGCGGCGTTCGTTGTGGTTCTGAAAGCTCATGCAGTCGGCTTCCCTCAAGGCGCGCGTGAGGCGCGCTCGGCGCTAGAATCGGAATGTCAGATTTGCGGATGCTCTACATAGCGTCCGAACGCGCTGGCTCAAGAGGGCAAGGCGCCGCGTTTCCGCAGGGGCGGGGTGCGTAGCGGCCTACTTCCGGCCCGGACTCTTGCTCGTCAGCGCCGCCGCGATCTCCGCCGCCAGCTTGCGCGCCACGGCGTCTTTAGCCATGCGCGGCCAACTCTCGGCGCCGTCCTTCTTGATCAGCAACACCTGGTTCTCGGCGCCGCCCATGACGTCGCCGGACACATCATTGGCGACGATCCAGTCGCAGCCCTTCTTGGCAATTTTGGCGCGGGCGTGTTCTTCGACGTTTTCCGTCTCCGCGGCGAAGCCGATGACCAGCTTTGGCCGCTTCTTTCCGGGCTTCGACAGCGTTGCGAGGATGTCAGGGTTCTCGGTCAGGCTGATAGCGGGAACGCCGGTCTTGTCCTTTTTCAGCTTCTCGTCCGCCGTTTGCGCCGGCCGCCAATCGGCGACCGCTGCAACCATCACCGCAACGTCAAGCGGCAACGCGGCTTCGCTGGCCGCGAGCATCTGGCGCGCGCTTTCCACGTCGATGCGCGTCACGCCTTGAGGGGGCGCAAGGTTGGTTGGACCGGACACCAGCGTCACGTCAGCGCCGAGTTCGGCGAGCGCCGCTGCGATCGCGTAGCCTTGCTTGCCGCTCGAGCGATTGGAGAGAAACCGCACCGGATCGATCGGCTCGATCGTCGGCCCCGCCGTCACCAGCGCGCGTTTGCCTTTGAGCGGCCCGTCGGTCAGCAGGGAGAAGATCGCGTCACGGATCTCTTCCGGCTCGGCCATGCGGCCAAGCCCGCGTTCGCCGCGCTCGGCCATCTCGCCTTCGTTCGGGCCGACGAAGCGGAGCCCATCGGCGGTCAGCGTCGCGAAATTTCGCTGTGTCGCTTCATGCGCCCACATGTGCGGGTTCATCGCCGGCGCCATCAGCACCGGCTTGTCGGTCGCCAGCAGCACCGCGGAGGCGAGATCATTGGCGAGGCCGTGCGCGGCCTTCGCCATCAAGTCCGCCGTCGCGGGCGCAACGACGACGAGGTCGCATTCGCGCGCCAGTCGGATGTGGCCGACATCGAACTCCTGCGCCTGGTCGAACAGATCGGTGAATACGCGCTCGCCGGCGATGGCGCCCGCCGCCAGCGATGTCACGAAAAGCTGCGCCGCCTCGGTCATCACCACGCGCGCGGCGACGCCGCGCTCCTTCAGCCGGCGTATGAGTTCGAGACTCTTATAAGCGGCGATGCCGCCGCCGATGATCAGGAGAACGCGCTTGCTCATGGCGTTGCATCCGTCTGCGGCGCGGCTTCGGTTGCGGGCGCGGCTTCAGTCTCCACCGGCTCGGCCGGGGCATCGACCACGTCCGGCATCGGCCCGCGGTTTGGCGTGCGCTGCAGCGGCGCCGGCGCTTCGATGCGCGCGGGCGCCGTCACCGGCGGCGCCGGGGGCGGGCGGCGATCGTTCGCCGTCAGCGCCAACGCCAGCAACGCGCCGCCGAGGAAGGCGATCCACACCGCCGGCATCTCGTACCAGTGCTTCTCTTCGCGCGGCGCGTCTTCGCTGACCTTGCGCGCGGCGGCTTCGACCGCGGCCAACGTCTGCGGCAGCCGCCGCATCGCCGCGAGCGCCAATGCCGCTTCGTCGACCGTCCGCTTCGCCACAGCCTCGGCGCCCAGTTCGCGCTTCACCCAGCGTTCCACGATCGGCCGCGAGGCGTTCCACATGTCGTGTTGCGGATCGAGCGCGCGGGCGACGCCCTCGACCTGCACCATGGTCTTCTGCAGCAGCACCAGTTCGGGGCGAAGATGCATGCCGAACATATGGGTGACGTCGAACAGCTGCAGAAGCAGCCGGCTCATGGAGATGCCGTCGGCGGTCTTGCCGAAGATCGGCTCGCCGATGGCGCGCAGCGCCTGGGCGAACTCATCGACGGTGAACTTCTCCGGCACATAGCCCGCTTCCTGGTGCACCTCGGCGACGCGGCGATAATCGCGCTTCAGGAAACCGTAGAGGATCTCGGCGAGGTAGCGCCGCTCCTTGTGGCCGATCCGGCCCATGATGCCGAAATCGACCACCCACAGCTTGCCGTCCTTGCCGTAGAGCATGTTGCCCTCGTGCATGTCGGCATGGAAGAAACCGTAGTCGAGCGCGGCGGCGAGAAAGCCGCGCGTGATCGCGATGGCGAGTTCGCTGCGGTCGGCGCCGACTTTGTCGAGCGCCTTGATGTCGGTGAGCGGGACGCCGTCGATCCAGTCGAGCGTCATCACCCGCTTCGAAGAGCGGGACCAATCGATCTCCGGCACGGTGAGATAGCCGTCCTTGGCCGCCACTTCGCGGAATTCGGCCGCCGCGCCTGCTTCCAGGCGCAAATCGAGTTCGCGCTCGAGCGCGGCCGACACGGTGTCGATGAATTGCACCGGCTCCAGCCGGCGCGAGCGTGGCGAGAAGAACTCGATCGCCTGCGCCAGGAAGCGCAGCGCGCCCATCTCCTTGGCCAGCTTCTTCTCGATGCGCGGACGCAGCACCTTGATCGCGACCACGCCCTCGCGCGGCACGATCGCCTGGTGCACCTGGGCGATCGAGGCGGCGGCGACCGCTTCGGAAATCTGGCCGAACAGCAATTCGGTGCCGCCCAGCTCGGCGTTGATGGTGTCGAGCGCGCGTTCGCGCGAGAACGGCGGCAGCCGATCCTTCAGCCGGCCCAGCTCCTGAGCGACGGTGACGCCGATCATGTCCGGCCGCGTCGCCAGGAATTGGCCGACCTTCACATAAGCGGGGCCGAGCCGCTCCAGCGCCCGCGCCAGCCGCTCGCCGACGCTGCGGCCGCGGCGGCGCTTGGTGATGATGCGCAGAGCGGTGTGCGTCGCCTGCAGCGGCACCGGATAGCGCTCGTAATACTCTTCCGGCAGCAGCACGTCGAAGCGCGCGAGCGTCCAGGCCACGCGCATCAGCCGCGAGATGTGGCCGACCACGCCGGTGGCGAGGCCCATCGACACCGCCACGACTATGGCCAGAATGACCCAGAACCAGACCACTAAACCGCCCAACCCCAATGCAGCGCGCAGACGCCGCCGGCCATGTTGCGATAAGCCGCGCGCTTGAAGCCCGCCTCCCGGATCATGCCCAAGAATGTTTCCTGATCCGGAAACCGGCGGATCGATTCGACCAGATATCTGTAGGATTCCGCATCGTTCGCGAGCAATTTCCCCAGCGCCGGGATCGCGTTAAACGAATAGAAGTCATAAACCGGCTCGAGCCCGCCGACGGCGAGGCGCGAGAACTCCAGGCAGAAGAAGCGCCCGCCCGGCTTCAGCACGCGCCGCGCCTCGCGCAGCACGGCGGGAATATCGGTGCAGTTCCGAATGCCGAAGCTGATGATGTAGGCGTCGGCGGCGTGGTCATCGACCGGCAGGTTCTCCGCATCGCCCTCGTGCCAATTAAGACCGTCTTCACCACGCGCGCGTCCGGCCTCGAGCATCTCGGTGTTGATGTCGATGACGTGAATCTCCGGCGGCTCGAGCCCCCGCCGCTGGGCGGCGGCGTCGCCGAGCTTCTTCAGCCGCCGCGCGATGTCGCCGGTGCCGCCGGCCACGTCGAGGATGAGTTCGCCCGGCTGCGGGTTGAGCTTCGCCGCCGCAGCGTCCTTCCAGAGCCGGTGCAAGCCCCCGCTCATGGCGTCGTTCATCAGGTCGTATTTGTTGGCGACCGAGCTGAACACCTCGCGCACCAGCGAGGCTTTCTCGGTCCGCGGCACCTCCTTGAAGCCAAAGGAGGCGGTCTCGTTTGCGGCGTCGTCTTTCATGGCGGCGGACCATAGCGAGCGGCCCGCAGCGGGGCTATATCGGAGCGCCATGGTTTTGCGTTTGATTTCCGGCATTTCGCCGCATGCCTGAGCTTCCCGAAGTGGAAACAGTGCGCCGCGGGCTGGCCCCGGCTTTGGTCGGCAAGCGGATCAAGCGCGCGCGGACCAAGCGGCCCGATCTGCGCTTTCCGTTTCCGCCGCGCTTCGGCGCGCGGCTGAGCGGCCGGCGCGTCGATGCGCTCGAGCGACGCGCGAAATACATTCTGGCGCATCTGGACGACGGCATGGTTTGGATCACGCATCTCGGCATGACCGGGCGCTGGTCGATTCTCGGCCAGAAGCGGCAGCCTGGCGACTTCTACTACGCCGAACCGCCCGATCCTGCGCACACGCATGTCGTGATCGAGATGGAGGAGGGCGCCAAAGGAGACAAGGTTCTTCTCGAGTTCAACGATCCGCGCCGCTTCGGCTACATGGATCTGATCGCCGAGAGCGAACTCGACTCGCATCCGTTCTTCAAAAGCATGGGCCCCGAGCCGCTCGGCAATGAATTCCACGAGCCGTATCTGAAGCGCGCGTTGGCCGGCAAGAAGACCAGTATCAAGGCGGCGCTGCTGGATCAGCGTGTGGTCGCCGGTCTCGGCAACATCTACGTGGTCGAAGCCCTGCACCGCGCCGGCATCGCGCCGACCAAGCCGGCGGGTCGCATCTCCGCACAACGTCTTGATAAGCTCTATCACGCCATTCGCGCGGTGCTCGAAGAAGCGATCGAAGCCGGCGGCTCGACGCTCAGCGACTACGCGCAGGTCGATGGCGCTCAAGGCGGCTTTCAGCATCGCTTCCGCGTCTACGACCGCGAAGGAGCGCCCTGCAGCACGGAAGGCTGCGCCGGCGCGATCAAACGCGCCGTCCACGGCGGCCGTTCGACGTTCTGGTGCCCGCGGTGTCAGCGCTGACGGGCGTCTACTGTGCTACGCTCGCGCAATGAGTCGCGCGCTCTTCCTCGCCGCCTTGGTCTGCGCAGCGCCGGCGCAGGCGCAGACGCGCTATTTCGCCGGTATTCCCGATCTGCCGCTGCCGTCTGGTTTCTCGGAGGTTGACGTGGCGCCTGTGTTCGAAGGCCAAGGCCGGCTCGTCTTCGCCGAGGCGATCGGCCCGGGCGACGGTCTCGCGGTGCGTGACTTCTACGTTGCTACGCTGCCGCAACTCGGCTGGTCCGAGGGCGTTGAAAGCGGCGCCATCGTGTTCCAGCGCGGCCGCGAGCGGCTGCACCTGTTCTTGACCCGCGAAGGCGAAAGTCGCGTCCGCTTGCGTGTCCAGCTCGCGGTCCGGCCTGCGGCGATGGACGCCGATTGATTTTCGCGTCCTGGCGGCGCAATCAAGCGCCCATGACCCACGAGAACATCATCGTCGAAACCGACGCCGGCGTCGGCGTCGTGCGCCTCAATCGCCCAAAAGCTCTGAATGCGCTGAACGATGCGCTGATCGCCGAACTCAGCGCCGCGCTCGATGCGTTCGAAGCCGACGATGCGATCGGCTGCATCGTCATCACCGGTTCGGACAAAGCCTTCGCCGCCGGCGCCGACATCAAGCAAATGGCCGAGGCCAATTTCAGCGACTATTACCAGCGCGACCCGTTCCAGAATCTCGAACGCGTGGCGCGCACGCGCAAACCCTTGATCGCCGCGGTTTCCGGCTATGCGCTGGGCGGCGGCTGCGAACTCGCGATGATGTGCGACTTCATCATCGCCGCCGACACCGCGAAATTCGGCCAGCCCGAGATCACGCTCGGCGTCATGCCGGCCTGGGGCGGCTCGCAGCGTCTGACGCGCTCGGTCGGCAAGGCCAAGGCGATGGATCTCTGCCTCACCGGCCGGATGATGGATGCCGCCGAAGCCGAGCGCGCCGGCCTCGTCGCCCGCATCGTCGCCGCCGACAAGTTGATGGAAGAGACGCTCGCCGCAGCGAAGAAGATCGCCGGCTTCGGCCGCCTCGCTTCGATCGCCAACAAGGAAGCGGTAAACGCCGCGTTCGAGACGCCGATGAACGAGGGCCTCAGGCTCGAACGGCGGCTGTTCTACAGCCTGTTCGCGACTGAGGATCAGAAGGAAGGCATGGCCGCCTTCATCGCAAAGCGGGCGCCCGAATTTAAGCACCGCTGAGGGTTTGACGCAGCGCTTGGCGCCCGCTATAGCCCGCCGCTTCGTCACCGAAACTATAAGTCCTGGAACCGAACCACATGGCGAATACGAAGTCCGCAAAGAAGGCGACCCGCGTGATTGAGCGCCGCACGGCGATCAACAAGTCGCGTCGCACCCGCATGCGGTCGACGTGGCGCACCGTGGAAGAGGCGATCGCCGCCGGCGACGCCGCCAAGGCGACGGAGGCGCTCCGCGCTGCGGAGTCGGAAACGATGCGCGCGGTCGGCAAGGGCGTGGTTCACAAGAACCTGGGCAGCCGCAAGGTCTCCCGCTTGTCCAAGCGCGTCGCCGCGCTTTCGAAGTAAAAATCGGCCTTGTTCCGGCGACGTTCAGGTCGCGGGACTGTCTCGAATCTGTAAAATTCCAGGTTCCCAACACTGCGGAAAAGCGGTGAATAATCATCTGTGTACGGCGCACTTACGCCGTCCGGACTATTCCCATTTTGGTTAATAAATACAAAGACATAGGCCGCTGTAAACAGGCCTGTGGAAACTATCGAAATAGTAAACAAAGTCCTGTTGACGACATCGTTCGAAGGGCGCATCGTTTCCCCCGTCTGGCGAGCTTCCTCGCTGTTCGACACCTCAGGGATGCCGATGCGTAGCATCGGGCCGAAAGCGCATTTCGGCTCGAACAGGAGAGGTGCGCCCGCTGGGCAGGGGCTGAAAAACTAAACGATTCACGCGGGGGTTGGCATGGATCAGGGCGAGGAAGCCCGCCGTTTCACGGCGGGACTTGGGGCAGCGCGAGCCTATGAGCTGGTGCGCAAAGAGCTGCTTGGCGAGTTCGGTGCGGATTTCTTCCGCTCGTACATCGACCCGTTGCGGCTGGTAGCGGAAATGGACGGGGTGCTTCTGTTCCGGACCGGATCGCGCGTTGCGCAGGAGCGGCTGCGTCAGCAGGTCCAGCACCGGCTGGAAGCGCGCATGCGCGCCTACGTCCCCAATCTGGGGCCGACCGAAATTCTCCTCGAACACGAAATTCCCGATGACGTGCGCGCCCTCGCGGACGCCCGCATCGAGCCGGTTCGTACCGCGCCGGCAGCCGACGCGCTGCGCCTGCCGCCGCTGTCGTTCGAAAACTTCTGCGTCGATGAGACCAACCAGCGCGCCTTCGCGGTCGCGCAAATGTTGGCCTCCGGCGCCACCGTTTTCCCAACCTGGCTTGTCCATTCGCCGCCCGGCTGCGGCAAAACTCACCTGCTGACTGCGATCGCACGTGAAGCGACGGCGCAGGGCCGCAAAGTGCTGATGCTGACGGGCCAGGAATTCCTGGAGCAGTTTCAGAGCGCGCTGCACAAGAAGCGTGACTCCTCCGTGTTCAAGGACATGGTGCGCGCGCCGGACGTGCTCATCATCGACGACTTCCATCGCATCTGCGGCAAGAAGGCGACCGAGGAAGAGGCGTTCGATTCTTTCTACGATGTCACGCGCCGCGGCGGCCAAGTCATTCTCGCCGCAAATCATGGCGCGGAGGGCCTCGAAGGGCTTGACGATACGCTGCGCGCGAAATTGAAAGGCGCAGCAGCGAGCGAAATCACTGAACCCGGCGCTTCATTACGCCGTCGTATACTTGATCAACGTGTTGCATTCCACGCACGCGCCACGCCGGGTTTCAGCGTTGCGCCGGAAGCGCTGGACATGATCGCAGAGAGGATGCACGTCACCGGCCGCGAACTCGACGGCGCCGTGTGCCAACTGCTCATCGAGTGGAAGATTTCTGGAGGGACAATCGTGACGCTAGACGCCGCCGCCACCGCTCTTCAAAACAAACTGTCCGACGCAGCGGAGCGCCGCATCACCGTTCAGCTGGTGCAGAAGGTCGTCGCGCGTCATTACAACATGACGCCGGCGCAATTGCTGGAGCGCACCCGCCGTCACGCCATCGCGCGGCCGCGCCAAGTGGCGATGTATCTCGCCTGCAAGATGACGCACGCCTCGCTGCCGGATATCGGCCAGCGCTTCGGCGGCTTCGATCATACCACCATCATGTACGCGCGCGATCGCATCGCCGCGCTGGCCGAGACCGACGCCAATCTGAAGGCCGAGCTCGAGAACGTCGCGCGCGCCATCCGCCGCGAACCCTAGACCTGGAGGGCCGACGACGCCCGGCCCTAACAGGTTGCAAATAGGGCCTTTAGCATTGGCCCCTTTCTGCTAGTTTCTCACCCCCTGCGGAGGCGACTCACGCCTTCCCAGGGGGTGATTGTTTTCCGCCCCCGGCCGCGCCGGTCTGGCGGGCGAGGGCAGGAAGAAGCAATGCGGCTGACCATCGAGCGCTCGGCGCTCTTGAAAGCGCTCAATCACGTTCAAAGCGTCGTCGAACGCCGGAACACGATTCCCATTCTTTCCAACGTGCTCGTGTCGGCCCAGGGCGACAGCTTGCGCCTCACCGCGACCGATCTCGACATCGAGATTTCCGAAGGCGCGCATGCCGAAGTCGAGCGCGCCGGCCAGACGACGGCGCCCGCGAACTATCTTTACGACTTCGTCCGCAAGTTGCCGGACGGCGCGGCGGTGAAGCTCGACGTCTCCGGTGACGATCCGCGCCTCTTCATCTCCGCCGGCAAGTCGCGCCTGCATCTGCCGATCCTGCCGGCGGGCGACTTCCCGTCGATGCCCTCCGACGGCTTCGAGACGCGTTTCGAGATCGAGCCGACCGAACTGGCGCGCCTCGTCGACAAGACGCGCTTCGCGATCTCGACCGAAGAGACGCGCTACTATCTCAATGGCATCTACTTCCACACGGTCGAGAACGACGGCGCCAAGCTGCGCGCCGTCGCCACCGACGGCCACCGCCTCGCGCTCGCGGACGCGACGGCGCCGATGGGCGCGACCGGCATGCCGGGCGTGATCGTGCCGCGCAAGACCATCAACGAGCTGAAGCGCTTGCTTGATGATGCGTCCGACATGGCCGAGATCGCCGTCTCGCCGCAGAAGATCCGTTTCGCGCTCGGCGATGCGGTGCTGACCTCGAAGCTGATCGACGGCTCGTTCCCGGAATACGCCCGCGTCATTCCGAAGAACAACGCCAAGCGGCTGAAGATCGACAACAAGCAATTTTCCGAGGCGGTCGACCGCGTCGCCACCGTATCGGCCGAACGCTCGCGCTCGGTGCGCCTCGCGCTCGAGAAGGACAAGGTGACGCTCACCGTGAACAACCCGGACGCCGGCGTCGCCACCGAAGACCTGCCAGCGGCGTACGGCGACGATGCGCTCGAGATCGGCTTCAACGCCAAGTATCTGCTGGATGTCGCCGCACAGATCGAAGGCGCCGAGGCGGTGTTCGAACTCGCCGATTCCGGTTCGCCCACGCTCGTGCGCGACGAAGCCGACGACGCCGCGCTCTACGTGCTGATGCCGCTGCGGGTGTAACGCCATGCGCAAGCGCTGGGTCGTGCTCGGCGCGCTCACGCTTGCGGCCGGCGCGCTTTTTCTCCTGAACACGTCGCTGCTGGCCAATCCCGCCGGCGAACTCACGCTGCTTTCGCATCGCGGCGTGCATCACACCTTTGCGCGCGAGGGCCTTACTAGTGAGACCTGCACCGCCGAACGCATCTTTCCGCCGACGCACGCGCTGATCGAGAACACGCTGCCCTCGATGCGCGCCGCGTTCGACGCCGGCGCCGCCCTGGTCGAGATCGACATCCATCCGACGACGGACGGCGAGTTCGCCGTCTTCCACGATTGGACCGTGGATTGCCGCACCAATGGCGAAGGCGTCACGCGCGAACTCTCGATGGAGTATCTGAAGACGCTCGATCTCGGCTACGGCTACACCGCCGACGACGGGCAAACGTTCCCGCTGCGCGGGCAGGGCGTCGGGCTGATGCCCACTTTGCGCGAAGTGCTCGACGCCTTCCCGGATCGGCGCTTCCTCATCAACTTCAAGAGCCGCGAAGCCGATGAAGCGGACCGGCTCCTCGCCTATCTTCAGGCTGTGCCGAACGCCAACATCGAACGTCTGAGCTATTACGGCGCGGAGCCTGCGATGCGCATGCGCGAGCTTCTGCCGAACGCGCGCACGACGGGCCGCCGCCAGCTGATGGATTGCGCCAAGAGCTACATTCTCACCGGCTGGACCGGCCATGTGGGAGACGCCTGCCGTCACAGCATCATCTTCGTGCCGTCGAACTATGGCTGGGTCGCCTGGGGATGGCCCAACCGCTTTCTACAGCGCATGCACGACGCTGGCAGCGAAGTCGTCATCGTCGACGCCATCCGCCGCGGCGAACGCCCCGGCGTGAACGGAGTGGATACGCCGAAAGCGTTCGCGGCGGTGCCGCGGGGTTGGCGCGGCGGCGTCGCTACGGACCGCATCGAGATCATCGGCCCGCTCGCGGCTGAACGAGCGCGGCATTGAGAAGCGATAGCGCACCTCACCCCCTCCCCTTGAGGGGAGGGGGCAGGGGGCGGGGAGGAGCTCCGCACTCTGAAGCCGTCACGCTCCATGACGCGCCCGCAGGTTCGAACATCGCGCCTCACCCCGCCTCCCAACCCCCTCCCCTCGAGGGGAGGGGGAGATGACGCACTCGCTCTACGTCTCCCGACTCACGCTCACCGATTTCCGCAACCACGCCGCGCTCGATCTTCCGCTCGACGCGCGTCCTGTCTGCCTGTTCGGCCCGAACGGCGCTGGCAAGACCAACATTCTCGAAGCGCTGACGATGCTCGCGCCGGGCAGGGGCCTGCGCAGCGCCTCTCTCGTCGATGTCGCGCGCGCGGGCGACGAAATGCGCGCACAGCCCTGGGCCGTTTCCGCCCGCGTTGTGCAGGACGGGGAAGAGACCGTGATCGGCGCCGGCGCCGAGCGCACGCCGGAAGGCGGCGTCAAGCGCCTTGCGCGTCGCGACGGTCAGCCGGCGACGGCGTCGGAGCTTGCTGAAGCTGCCCGCATGACATGGCTCACGCCGGCAATGGACCGGCTCTGGTCCGGTCCCGCCGGCGACCGACGCCGCTTCTTCGACCGCTTGACGCTCGCGCGCGCCTCGGAGCACGGCACGGCTGCCGCGCAGTACGAGCGCGCCATGCGTGAGCGCCAACGCTTGCTGAGCGACCGCGTGTTCGACGACGCCTGGCTCGGCGGCCTAGAGCGCGAGATGTCGGCCCACGGCGCAGCCATCGCCGCCGCGCGCGTCGAAACGCGGCAGCGTCTGCAGGACGCGATCGACGCGCGCCCCGAGGGGGCATTCCCGAAAGCGATCCTCTCGCTCGAGGGCCTGCTCGAAGCGCGGTTCGAGAACGGCGCAAAGAGCGCCGATGTCGAGGAAGATTTCGCCGAGCTGCTGCGCGATGTGCGCGGCAGAGACGCTGGCGCCGGCCGCGCGCTCGACGGCCCACATCGCAGCGATCTCAAGGCGCGCCACGCGGCAAAGGGCATGGAGGCGGACCAATGCTCGACCGGTGAGCAGAAAGCGCTGCTCGTCGGCGTGACGCTCGCTCAGGCGCGCGCGCTGGCGGACGACGCCGGCGCCGGCGCGTCGCTGATCCTGATCGACGAAGCGGCGGCCCATCTGGACGCCGTGCGCCGCGCCGCTTTGTTCGATGAACTACTTGCCAATCCGGGCCAAGCTTGGCTCACCGGCACGGACGCGAATCTGTTCGAAGCCTTTGGCGCCCGCGCGCAATGCTTCGAAGTGCGGGATGGGCACGTGCGGGCGGCGTGAGCGGCGCGAGGTCTAATCGTTGCAGTCGCTGTCGAGCAAGCCTTCGTCGTTCGGCCCGTTGCACACGTCGTTGTCGTCCGAGAAGTAATCGACGGCGGCCGCCCCAACGGCGGCGCCAGCGGCCAAAGCGCACCCGCCGAGCATGGCCGGCGCGGTGAGCCCAAGGAGAATGAACAACGCGGTTCGTGTTTGGCTGGTTTTCATGTGCGGCTCCTTCCCCTGCTGGCGTTCAACCCAGCGCCGCGCACACAGGTTCCCGAGCGATCACGTGAGTCTATTGGACGAGCGCCCAGCCAACCGGGTCAAGCAGTCGCGCAGATCAAGCCGCGCGCAGCGCTTCGGTCGAGTCGAGATCGGCCAACACCGTCAGCGTGAACGTCGAACCCGCGCCCGGCGCGCTCGCCACGGTCACATCGCCGCCCATCAGCTGCGCGAACTCGCGGGTGATGGCCAGACCTAGCCCGGTGCCGCCGAAACGGCGCGTCACGCTCGCATCCGCCTGCATGAATGGCTGGAACAACCGCCGCAGTTCCGCTTCCGTCATGCCGATTCCGGTGTCGACGACATCGAAGCAAAGCCAGTCAGCGCCGCCGCGCCGCTCGCGCCTGGCGCGCAGCGTCACTTCCCCGCCTTGGCTGAACTTCACCGCGTTCGAGAGCAGGTTCAGCAGGCATTGCTTGATCTTGAACCCGTCATTGTGGGCCGCGCCCAACTCGTCACACCATTCCGTGCGCAATGTTACCCCGCCTGCCTTCGCCACAGGCGCGACCGCATCTACGGTTTCAGACAGCAACTGCGTGACAGTGAAATCAATCCGCTCCAGCTCGATCCGTCCTGCATCCGCCTTGGACAGATCGAGGATGTCGCTGATGATCTTCAAGAGATGTCGCGCCGCCACCGTGATGCGCTCCGCATCTTGCGAAGCGTCTGGATTCGTGTCCGCCAGGTCTTCTTGGATCATTTCGCTATAGCCGATAATGGCGTTCAGCGGCGTGCGCAGCTCATGGCTCATGTGCGCGATGAATTGCGATTTCGCGGCGTTTGCCGCTTCCGCCCGGGCTGTGAGCTCCGCCTGACGTTCCGCCGACGCCACGAGCTCGGCCGTACGCTCTTCGACCATGTCGCGCAGCCGAATGTTCTCCAGACGTTGGCGGTCGGAAAGGTAGAGGTCGGCCAATCCAGCCGCCAACGCGAAGATCAAGCACAAAAGGGCGGCGAAGCCTACGACGACGCCGAGCATCGTCTGCGACAATCCTTCGGACGCCGTCCCGCCTGTCGGGATCAGTGTCAGCGCGCCCATCGCCGTAAAGTGCAGCGCGCAAATCGCCAACACCAGCACCGCTCCGGCCTGGAGCGCGCGCAAGCGATGGCTGGACGCATAGAAGATGGAGACGGCCGCACTCGCGAACAGCACGCTCAAGAACACCGAAGCGGCAACCAGCGTGGCGTCCCATTGCATAAGAGCCGCCGCTTCGAGACCGGTCATCCCGAGATAGTGCATGGCGATGATCCCGAGCCCCGCGCCGGCGCCCGCCAGCGCGCGAATCCGCACATCTGAGAAAGTGTAGGCAATCCAGAGCGCGCCGGTTTGCGCGACGAGCGAAACGGCGAGGGACGCAAACAGTGGCAATGCAGCAAAGCCGAGCGGCAGACCGACATCGTAGGCCGTCATGGCGACGAAATGCGTAGCCCAGACGCCGAGCCCGGCCACCACGCCGGCCGCAATCGCCCAATAATGACCGAGCCGTTTACGCCGCGCGATCGCACGGTCGAGCATCACGAAGGCGGAGACGCTCGTGATGGCGCAGATCACCGCCGCAAGGAGCAGGAGCCACGGATTGTGCTCCAGCGTGATGCAAGCCAATACGCGCAGCATGAGACGGCCCCCAGCGCCGTTCGCGACGCTCGCGCCGGGCCTCATACGGGCGCCGGCGCTAACATCGGCCTAACGTTACTGTTTTCGAGATCGTTAAGTTTCCGCTGCGGCGCCACGCTCGTCGCCGAAGCGCGCGTGACAACGTCGCCGTTTTTTGGTGCGATGCGCGCGAACGGAGAAGCGCGATGGCGAACCCAGATTATGTCGGCCGGCACAACCCGGATTACGTCTTCGACTACGATCCGAACGAAGACGCCTGGACGACCAATCTCTCCACGCTCGACATGAGCCGCGGCGAGCGCTTCCGCGACGATACGATCTGGCCGTTCTTCGAGCGCCTGCGCAAGGAGGATCCGGTCCACTACTGCCCGGACAGCCTCAACGGCCCCTACTGGTCGGTCACCAAGTACAACGACATCATGGCGGTGGATACGAACCACCAGGCGTTCTCGTCCGAGCCGTCGATCGTGCTGTTCGATCCGGAGGAAGACTTCCCGCTGCCGATGTTCATCGCGATGGACCCGCCGAAGCACGACGTGCAGCGCAAGACCGTCTCGCCGATCGTCGCGCCGAACCATCTGGCGCAGCTCGAGCCGGTCATTCGCGAGCGTGCGGCCGGCTTGCTGGACTCTGTGCCAAAGGGGGAGGTGTTCAATTGGGTCGACAAGATCTCGATCGAACTCACCACGCAGATGCTGGCGACCTTGTTCGATTTTCCCTGGGAGGACCGCCGCAAGCTGACACGCTGGTCCGACGTCGCCACTGCCGCCCCGGGACAAGGCATCGTCGAAAGCGATGAGCAGCGTCGGGCCGAGCTGATGGAGTGTTTAGGCTACTTCATGAATCTTTGGCAGCAGCGCGCCAGCGAGCCGCCGAAGCCGGATCTTATTTCCATGCTCGCGCACGGCGAGAGCACCAAGAACATGCCGCCGCAGGAATTCCTCGGCAATCTCGTGCTCCTGATCGTCGGCGGCAACGACACGACCCGCAATTCGATCACCGGCAGCGTTTATGCGCTGAACAAGTTTCCGGAGCAGTATGCAAAGCTCAAGGCCAATCCGGCGCTGATCCCGTCGCTAGTCTCGGAGACGATCCGCTGGCAGACGCCGCTCGCTTACATGCGCCGCACGGCGCTCGAAGACATCGAGCTCGGCGGCAAGCTGATCCGCAAAGGCGACAAGGTCGTCATGTGGTACGTATCGGGCAATCGCGACGATGAGGTGATCGCCAATCCCAACCAGTTCGATATTGAGCGCGAGAATGTGCGCCGTCACCTCTCGTTCGGATTCGGCATCCATCGCTGTGTCGGCAATCGCCTCGGCGAAATGCAGCTCAGGATCGTTTGGGAAGAGATCCTCAAGCGCTTCGATAAAATCGAAGTGATGGCGGAACCAAGGCGCGTCTTCTCTTCCTTCGTGAAAGGATACGAGACGCTGCCGGTGAAGATTCACGCATGATTCATCTAACGGCGCCGCTCGTGTGGCCATCACGCCAATGTGCTGATCGGGCCGCAGTCGGGCGCCGTCGGCCCAGGAACACGCCTCTCGAGGTGACGTTCTCGGGCTGCCATGCCGCCCACGTTCGATACCGCCCAGCACGTCCGCACCGCCGCCGCACAGCCTGATTGCCTGTCCGACGTCTTCTACGAGCTCACGACCCGCGTGAACCGCGACAGCCCGCAAGACGGCGTGCGCTTGGGCGTGCTGCTGAGCGCCGTGGGTCGCCGCTCCTACGGTCCGCTGCTGCTGGTGATCGGTCTCTTCGCAATCTCGCCAGCGACCATCCTGCCCGGCATGACCAGCGTCGCCGCCGCGGTGACATTGCTCGTCGCCACGCAAATGGCGTTCGGCATGAAACGTCCCTGGCTGCCGCGGCGCGTGCTCGAGCTGCGCGTCCCGCGCGGCCCGTTCGTCGCTTTCGTCGATCGCGCCCGGCCGCACGTGGAGCGTGTCGAAGGCGATCTCATCCGCCCGCGCCTCGAAGTGCTGACCCGCGGTCCGTTCGCGGCGCTGGTGGCGCTCTGTGTCGTCCTCGCCGCGCTGGTCACGTTCCCGCTCTCGATCATCCCGTTCGGTCCGCTTCTGCCGGGCCTCGCGGTCGTGCTTTTCGGGATCGGCATGACGGCGCGCGACGGCGTTCTGACCAGCCTCGGCGTCGGCTTCACCATCGCCGCCCTATGGCTCGCGGTCCCCTTCATCGCGCACGCTTTCGCCGGCTAACTTCCCGGCCGCTGCGGCGCCAAAACAGCACTGGACTCGAAGACTTTCGGACTGGCGTTCCCTATATTGGGGGATGTTCTCCAAGACGATTCGACACCCATGACCGCTCCCCAAAACGCACCGGCGAGCGCGCCCGACTATGGCGCGGAATCCATCAAGGTCCTCAAGGGCTTAGATGCGGTAAGGAAGCGGCCGGGGATGTACATTGGGGATACGGACGACGGGTCCGGGCTGCATCATATGATCTATGAGGTGGTCGACAACGCCATTGACGAGGCGTTGGCGGGGCATGCGACCCGGGTCGAGGTGATCCTGCACCCGGACGGGTCGGCGGAAATCACCGACAACGGGCGCGGCATTCCGACCGGGATCCACCCGGAGGAGGGCGTCTCGGCGGCCGAAGTCATCATGACCCAGCTGCACGCCGGCGGGAAGTTCGACCAGAACGCCTACAAAGTCTCCGGCGGCCTCCACGGCGTCGGCGTCAGCGTCGTCAACGCCCTCAGCGAGTGGCTCGACCTGCGCATCTGGCAGGCCGGCAAAGAGCATTACATGCGCTTCCGCATGGGCGAGCCCGAAGCGCCGCTGGCCGAAGTCGGCGCAGCGCCCATGGACGAAGGCGCGCCCCGCCGCGGCACCGCCGTGCGCTTCCTCGCCAGCCCCGCCACCTTCACCATGACCGAATACGATCGCAAGACGATCGAACACCGCCTGCGCGAACTCGCCTTCCTCAATTCCGGCGTCCGCATCGTCTTCAAGGATTTGCGCGGCCCCGAGCCGTTCGAGGAGACGCTGTTCTACGAGGGCGGCGTCAAAGCCTATGTCGGCCACCTCGACCGCTCGCGCACGCCGCTCATACCCGAAGCCATTTACGTCATCGGCGAACGCGAGGGCATCACCGTCGAAGCCTCGATGCAGTGGAACGACGGCTATCACGAAACCACGCTCTGCTTCACCAACAACATCCCGCAGAAGGACGGCGGCACGCACCTGGCCGGCTTTCGTGGCGCGCTGACGCGCGTCGTCAACAGCTACATGCAATCGTCCGGCATCGCCAAAAAGGAAAAGGTCGAGATTACCGGCGATGACGCACGCGAAGGCCTCACCTGCGTGCTCTCGGTCAAAGTGCCCGACCCCAAATTTTCCTCGCAAACAAAGGAAAAGCTGGTCTCCAGCGAGGTGCGCCCGGTCGTCGAGAATCTCA
>NZ_DASPLU010000011.1:0-135678 GCF_035627415.1 Vitreimonas sp.
CATTCCCAATTCGCCGGTGCTGCGGGCAGAGCTTCCGCTGCTCTGGGCCCTTCGGTTTCACTCCCCGAAGGCAAATCCCGCCGACCGTGTCTTGCACCTCTCAAAGTTTCGGACGTCTTCGAAAGCTCCCGTGTGCGAGACAAGGAGCATTGTACGGCGGCTTGGACGCGGTCGGATAAGTTTTCGGAAATTAGCCGGATTGGAGCGCGGGCCTTCAGGCCCGCAATGGCGCTTTTGCTTGATAGATCGATGCAAAGCGGGCCTGAAGGCCCGCGGTCCAACTTGGAGTCATTGGCGCAAATGGGGGGATAGAGCGCGGCTCTATCCCCGTTCGGCGCTACTTCTTGCGCAGGAAGGCCGGCGCGTTGTCGCCGAAGCCTTGGACGCTCGGCCCACCTTCGCTGTCGCGGCGCGGGGGGCGACGTTCTTCGCTGCGACGCGGCTGTTCGGCGCGCTTCTCCTGACGCGGCGCGTCGTTGCGTCGTTCAGCGCGCGGCTCGCGTTGGCGTTCTTCGCGCGGTTTCGCTTCGCGCTCGGCGCGCGGGGGCGCTTCGCGTTGCTCGAGCGGCTCCATGGAGGCGGTCGGACGGTCGGCGTCGCGCTTCACGAAGCGCTGCTTCTTTTCCGAAATCCGTTTCGAGTGCTCTTTCTTGAGTTCTTCGGCGCGGCGGCCGCGGCCGCCGGAATCGCGCGGATCGCCGATCGCCGCTTCGGGGAGGCCTTCGATCGTCGCTTTCTCGATCGGCTTGCCGATCAGCTTCTCGATCGCATCGAGGCTCTTCTTGTCCTGCGGACCGACGAGCGTGAACGAGGCGCCTTCGCGACCGGCGCGGCCGGTGCGGCCGATGCGGTGAACGTAATCGTCCGGCGTGCGCGGCGGCTCGTAGTTGAACACGTGGGAGACGTCCGGCACGTCGAGGCCGCGGGCGGCGACGTCGGAGGCGACGAGAATTTTCAGGTCGCCGGCGCGGAAGCGGTCGAGCGTTTTGGTGCGCTGCGATTGATCGAGGTCGCCGTGAATGGGCGCGGCGTCGTAGCCGTGGCGCTTCAACGACAGCGCAACGACATCGACATCGGTCTTGCGGTTGCAGAAGACGATGCCGTTCTTCACTTCGGATGCGTTGATGACGGCCCGAAGCGAGGCGCGGCGCGTGCGCGGATCGCCGCCAGGCAGCATGACGACACGTTGCGTAATGGTGCTGGCGGTGGAGGCGGGTTTGGAGACTTCGACGCGCAGCGGGTTGTGCAGGAAGGCTTGGGTGAGACGCGTGATTTCCGGCGGCATGGTGGCGGAGAAGAACAGCGTCTGGCGCGTGAACGGCGTCAGTTTGAAGATGCGCTCGATGTCGGGGATGAAGCCCATGTCGAGCATGCGGTCGGCTTCGTCGACGACCATGACTTGCACGCCGGTCAGCAGGAGCTTGCCGCGCTCGAAGTGGTCGAGCAGGCGACCGGGCGTGGCGATCAACACGTCGACGCCGCGCGCGAGCAGGGCGTCCTGGTCGCCGAACGAGACGCCGCCGATCAGCAGCGCCTTGGTGAGCTTCTGGTACTTGCCGTAGCGGTCGAAATTCTCGGCCACTTGCGCCGCGAGTTCGCGCGTCGGCTCGAGGATCAAAGTGCGCGGCATCCGCGCGCGGGCGCGGCCGGCGGCGAGGATGTCGATCATCGGCAGCGTGAAGCTGGCGGTCTTGCCGGTGCCGGTCTGGGCGATGCCGAGAATGTCGCGGCCTTTCAGCACTTCCGGGATGGCGGCGGCCTGGATCGGCGTCGGCGTGTTGTAGCCGCCTTCCTTCACCGCGCGCAGTGTCGGTTCGGAGAGGCCGAGATCGTCGAAGGTTTTGGTTTGGGCTTGTGCAGCGGCGTCGGCGCCCGAAATGGTTTCGGGAGACGCGGGTATTTCAGAGGTCATTCAATCTCACTTGGGGCGCGCGTGCTTCGCCTCGGACGCGAAGGGCAAGCGGGCCGCTTGGTTGGCGCTTTCGGCCTTGCGCCTCCGGATTGAGGCGAAAAGGCGTCCAGCAAGGGCGAGCACGCCCTCGGGCGCGCACAACGGACAGCGCGCAGATGGGGGGATTTGCGGGGAAAGTCAATGATCTCAGGTGTCGGCGCCAGGTGTCGGGTGTCAGGACAAGCGTCTTCAGGAAGCGTTGGCAAGCGCTTGGCATAGCCCGCGGCGGACTGCCTAAACGTCCACATCCTCCACGAACTTCGCGTTCGCTTGGATGTAGTTGAACCTTAGCTCCGCTTTCTTGCCCATCAGCGTTTCGACCAGGCCTTCGAACGCCGGCAGACCATCCTCGTCCAGCACCACGCGCGCGAGCGTGCGCGTGGCGGGGTTCATGGTTGTGTCTTTCAAATCCGCCGGCATCATTTCGCCGAGGCCTTTGAAGCGGGAGATGTCGACTTTGCGGCCTTTGAACTCGCCGTTCACCAGCGCGTCTTTGTGCGCGTCGTCGCGGGCGTAGATGCTCTCTTTGCCGGCGGTGACGCGGTAGAGCGGCGGCATGGCGAGATACAAGCGCCCGGCGCGGATCAGCGCGGGCATCTGCTTGTGGAAGAAGGTGATCAGGAGCGAAGCGATGTGGGCGCCGTCGACGTCGGCGTCGGTCATGATGATCACGCGCTCGTAGCGCAGATCGTCGACCTTGAACTTCGAACCCATCTGCACGCCGAGCGCCAAAGCGAGATCGGCGAGTTCCTGGTTGCCGCTCATCTTCTCGGCGCCGGCGCTGGCGACGTTCAAGATCTTGCCGCGCAGCGGCAGGATCGCTTGCGTCTCGCGGTTGCGCGCCTGCTTGGCTGAGCCGCCCGCGCTGTCGCCTTCGACCAGGAAGATTTCGGTGTCTTTCTCGCCGGCGCGCGAGCAATCGGCGAGCTTGCCGGGCAGGCGCAATTTGCGCGTCGCGCTCTGGCGCGAGACTTCCTTTTCCTTGCGCCGGCGGACGCGGTCTTCGGCCTGCTGGATCGCCCATTCGAGCAATCTGTTGGCTTCGTGCGTGTTGGCCGCGAGCCAGTGGTCGAACGGATCGCGCACCGCCTGTTCGACGATTTTGGCCGCTTCGGTGGAGACGAGGCGGCCCTTGGTTTGGCCCTCGAATTGCGGATCGCGGATGAAGACGGAGACGAGGCCGGCGCCGGTATTCATCACGTCTTCCTGGGTGATGAGCGAGGCCTTCTTGTTGTTCTTGAGCTCGGCGTAGGCCTTGAGACCCTTGGCGATGGCGGTGCGGAAGCCGGATTCGTGGAAGCCGCCGTCGGGCGTGTAGACGGTGTTGCAGTAGGAGCGGAGGAAACCGTCGGCTTCACCGAAGCCGTCGCTCACCCAGGTGATCGCCCATTCGACGCGGCCGTGCGGGCTGTCCTTTTCGGTGCGGCCGGCGAAGGGTTCGTTGACGATGGCCTTCTTCGTCTTGGTGAGTTCGGTGAGGAAGTCGGCGAGACCGTTGGGGAAGTGGAGGATCGCGTCGGCGGGCGTGTCGTCCTTGATCAGCTCAGGCGCGCACTTCCAGCGGATTTGGGTGCCGCGCTGCAGGTAGGCTTTCGAGCGCGCCATCTGGAACAGGCGCCCGGGCTTGAACGCGGCGCCTTTGCCGAAAATTTCGGCGTCCGGATGGAAGCGCACCGTCGTGCCGCGGCGATTGTGGGCGGGGCCGGCTTCGACGAGCTTCGACGTTGGCGCGCCGCGCGAGAAGGTCTGGCGGTAGAGTTTGCGGTCGCGCGCGACTTCGACTTCGACTTTGTCACTGAGGGCGTTGACGACGGAGACGCCGACGCCGTGGAGGCCGCCCGAGGTGTGATAGACTTTGCCCGAGAATTTCCCGCCCGCGTGCAGCACCGTCATGATGATTTCGAGCGCGGACTTCTTCGGAAATTTCGGGTGCGGGTCGATCGGCATGCCGCGGCCGTTGTCGGTGACGCGCAATGTGCCGTCGGCTTCCAGTTCCACCTCGATGCGATCGGCGTAGCCGGCGACGGCTTCGTCCATCGAGTTGTCGAGCACTTCGGCGAACAGGTGATGCAGCGCCCGCTCGTCCGTCCCGCCGATATACATACCCGGGCGCTTGCGCACCGGTTCGAGGCCTTCGAGCACCTCGATGTCCTTGGCGGTGTACGCATCTTTGGCGGCGGGCGGCGGGGGATCGCTCTCGCCGAACAAGTTGCCGTCCCACAGGTTCGGATCGCCGTCTTTGGGCATCGAAGATTTCTTCTGCGCTTGCGCCATGAACGTCCCTTAAGGCGCTTCGCGCGCTTTCAGCAATGGTTGGGATGCCGCGGGACGGGACGGAACAGGGCTTCGGGTATCCGGGGCGTAAATACGCCGCCGACGGGAATTTAAGTGTCCTCGGCGCCACGGCGCATCGTTGCGGGTCGTCAATCATCAGTTCCGCAGGAAACCACAAGCGTTCCAAGCCGTTCGCCCCGGTCAACGGCATGCGGGGGCCGCTCTGAAAGAATTGAGGAGCAGCAAGCATGAGAAAGTTCGCAATCATGGCCGCGGTCGCCGCGACGGCGCTGATGGCGCTGCCGACGGCGGCGCACGCCGAGTGGTACGCCGGCGCGGCCTACACCAATTTCGACTATGACGGCGGCGATGTGGACGCAGTCACCGGCCGGCTCGGCTACAAGTTCAATCCGAACTTCGCCGTCGAAGGCGAAGCCTCGACAGGCCTCGACGACGGCGATGTCGAGCTGAACCACAACGCGGCGCTCTACGGTGTGGCGATGTTGCCGGTGACGGATCAGTTCGGCGTGCATGGCCGGCTCGGTTGGCAAACCACCGAAGCCGACACCCCGTTCGGCGAAGTCGAGGATGACGGCGTCGCCTATGGCGTCGGCGCTCACTGGAACTTCACGCCGGGCTTCGGCTTGCGCGCCGACTATACGCGGCTCGAAGGCGATGAGGGCGAAGCCGACGCGCTGTCGCTGGGCGCCGCCTTCAACTTCTGATCCGAGAGAAGCGCGGATCTCCTCGCAGAACGCGAAGCGGGCCGGAGAGCAATCTCCGGCCCGTCAGCGTTCGAGCTCGCAGCGCAGCTTTTGCGCGTAGCCGTCGCTGACCGCCTGCGCGCGGATGCGGTCGACGGCATCGAGCGCCGCGTCCGCGGCGAGCCGCCAGAGGCCAAGTTGAAAGGCGAGATAGCAGGGGCGGAGGAAACGGAGCAGGTCGGCGGAAACGACAACGTCTGCGGCGCGGAGCCGAGCGCACAATTCGTCTTGCTCTTCGTCGGCAAGATCGAACTCCGCGGTCGCGCCGGCGATGTCCCAAGCGATGTCCTGGCAGCCGATCAAATCGTGCGCGGCGTGGTGATCGACGGCGTCCGCCTTCAGAACCTCGCCGCCCGCAGTCCGCAGCCATTCCCAGCGATGCAGACGGCTATCGACGGCGATGGGCGCGCGCGTGCGGTCGAGCCGTTCCAGCTGGCTGTCCCAGCGGTCGAACTCGCTTTCGGACTCCGCGCCCAGCGCCTGCGCCGTGTTGTGTCTAGCCATTTGCGCCAGAGCGTGGAGCGATGCGCCGGCGTCGGCTTTGAAATGGCGCGCGCGGAAGCCGAGATAGGCGGCGAGATGAGGGACGGCTTCTTCGGCGTTCGGCCGCCATGGCGCCGCCTCGCGCCAGTCGGTGACGAGAAAGCCGTAGCGTTCGCCGTGGCAGCGTGGGGCGAAGCCGGCTTCGGCGAGCGCCTCGGCCATCGCCGTCTTGCGCGCGCCGGCTGACCCGAGGCCGTTGAACTTCAGCAGGAAAGCGCCGTGATCGCCGCGCAGGATGAACTTGCGTCTTTCCTGCTGCGCAAAGATGGGCAGCCAGGCGCCGCTCTCCTCGCCGCTGTGGCGTCTCCAGGCGCCCGAGGAGACATCCTCGATGGCGCACGCCTCGCCCGCTACGTCAGCGGCCCACGCGCTCAGCCGCGGCAGCACGACACGCTCGAAACTGCAGTGATGACGTGGCGTGCGCCGCCAGCGGCTTTTCGCCTCCGCGCTCGACTGCGGACCGGGCGCGCCGGAATGACCGGGCAGGAAGTGGATTCTGTCGGCCTCGATCGCGCAGCTTTCGAGGAAGTCCGCGGCGCACGCGAACGAGCTGCCGGACAGACCCGGGCCTTCATCGACGATGGCGAAGGGACCCGGATGCGCGGCTAATTCCTCCCGCAAAGGCGGATCGAGTTCGAGCTTGCGTGCGAACGGATGGCCGGTGGGCCGAAACGAGGTGAACGCGGCGGCGCGCGACGCAGCGGCCACGAGCGCGCCAAGCGGCAGCCCAATGCTGCGCAGGCCGATAACGTAAGTGTGCGGCGGCAAAGCTTTCGCCGCTTCGATGTAGCATTCCGGGTAGAGCGCATAATGGGCGAAGCCTTCGGCGAGCTTGCCGCGCTTGGGCAAAGGTGCGCACTGGCGTTGGACCGCACGCAGCGCTGCGCCCAGGCGGGTCTGGGCGCCGGCTTCGTCCTGCCGCGGATCGATGAGTGTGCGCGCCAATTCGAGCAGCAGCGCATTCACCGCGCGCTCGTCAGCGGATCGGCCGTCGGCGCCGCGCGCGCGGAAACGGCGGTCGAGGATCGCCTGTCCCAATGCGCCGGCCTCGACGAGCAGGCGCGTCAGTGCGGCGCGGCGAGGCAGCGAAGCCGATGCCGGCGGCAGCGTGCGGATCGCCCGTTCGATCGCGGCTGCGTCGATGGCCTCTGTCGCATCACCGTAGACCAGCATGGCTGGGAGCGAATTAGCGCGAGCGCCGCTGACGTCGAGTTTCGGAAGATGTGCACGGAAACGTGCCGGAGATCGCTCTCCGGCCCGTGCGCTTCTCTGCTTCGTGTAAGGCTTACGCCTTGTAGTACATGTCGAACTCCACCGGGTGCGGGTGGGTCTCGAAGCGGTCGAGCTCTTCCTTTTTCAGATCGATGTAGGCGTCGATGACGTCGTCGCTCATGACGCCGCCCTTCATCAGGAAGTCGCGGTCGCGGTCGAGCGCGGTCAACGCTTCGCGCAAGCTGCCGGCGACGGTCGGCACGTCCTTCAGCTCTTCCGGCGGCAGATCGTAGAGGTTCTTGTCGAGCGGTTCGCCCGGATGGATCTTCTTCTCGATGCCGTCGAGGCCGGCCATCAAGAGCGCGACATAGGTGAGATACATGTTGCCGGCGGGATCGGGGAAGCGAACTTCGACGCGCTTGGCCTTCGCGCCCGTGCCGTGCGGGATGCGGCACGACGCCGAACGATTGCGCGCGGAGTACGCGAGCAGCACCGGCGCTTCGTAGCCGGGCACCAGACGCTTGTAGGAATTGGTCGTGGAGTTCGCGAACGCGTTGATCGCCTTGGCGTGCTTGATGACGCCGCCGATGTAGTAGAGGCACGTTTCGCTGAGATCGGCGTAGCGGTCGCCGGCAAACGTGTTGTTATTGCCCTTCCAGATCGACATGTGCACGTGCATGCCCGAGCCGTTGTCCTTGAAATAGGGCTTCGGCATGAACGTCGCCGACTTGCCGTACGACGCCGCCACCTGGTGGATGATGTACTTGTACAAGTTCATGTTGTCGGCCATGCGCGTCAGCGTGTTGAACTTGAGGCCAAGTTCGTGCTGCGCCGGCGCGACTTCGTGGTGGTGCTTCTCAGGATTGAGGCCGAGCTGGCCCATGATCTCCAGCATCTCGCCGCGCATGTCTTGCAGCGAGTCGATCGGCGGCACCGGGAAGTAGCCGCCTTTCGGGCCGGGGCGGTGGCCGAGATTGCCGCCTTCGTACGAGCGGCCGGTATTGAACGGCAATTCGGTCGAGTCGAACGAATAGCCGGTGTTGTGCGGATCGGTGGACCAGCGCACGTCGTCGAAGACGAAGAACTCGGCTTCCGGTCCGAAATAGGCGACATCGCCGGCGCCGGACGATTTCACGTAGGCTTCCGCCTTCTTCGCGATCGAGCGCGGGTCGCGCGAGTAGGGCTGCAGCGTGCCGGGCTCGAGGATGTCGCAGAAGAGCGCCAGCGTCGTCTGCTGATAAAACGGATCGATGTGCGCGCCCATCGGGTCAGGGCGCATGACCATGTCGCTCTCGTTGATCGCCTTCCAGCCGGCGATCGAGGAGCCGTCGAACATCGTGCCTTCGGTGAAGATGTCCTTGTCGATCATGCTCACGTCGAAGGTGACGTGCTGCATCTTACCGCGAAGGTCGTTGAAGCGGAGGTCGACGTATTGAACTTCCTTGTCCTTGATCAGCTTCAGAACTTCGTCCGACATCGGAAACTCCTGCGAGAATTCGGTTGTGTTTCTGGACGACGCGCCGCTTGGCCCGTGGCGCCGTCGAATTTGCTTGTGTGCGGATTTAGACCGCCGCCGCGCCGGTTTCGCCGGTGCGGATGCGAACGACGTTCTGGACGTCGATGACGAAGATCTTGCCGTCGCCGATCTTGCCGGTCTTGGCCGCCTTCTGGATCGCCTCCAGCACCGGTTCGACCAGTTCGTCGCTGACGACGACTTCGACTTTCAGCTTCGGCAGAAAGTCGACGACGTACTCGGCGCCCCGATAGAGTTCGGTGTGGCCCTTCTGGCGGCCGAAGCCCTTGGCTTCGACGACCGTCATGCCCTGAAGGCCGATCTCCTGGAGCGCCTCTTTGACGTCGTCCAGTTTGAACGGCTTGATGATGGCTTCGATTTTCTTCATCCGACGCCCCTTATTGGCGCACCCGCGCTTTGAGCGCCTGCATGGGCCGCCGGCAGCGAGTCGGGAAGGGCGAGCGCTGACCGCCGTTGCGGCGGCGAGGCAGGCGCCTCTTTCTTGGGCGCCCGGCGCCTAATCGACCGGCTGGCCGCACAACGGAGGCGCGCTAAGGTTACGGTATGGCGAGATTGTTTCTGATCCGGCACGGCGAACCAGAGGCGGCGTGGGGCAGCGCGGACGACGATCCGGGACTCTCGTCATCCGGACGCGCGCAGGCGGAGGCGGCCGCGCAGGCGCTGCTCGCGGAAGGTGCGCTGGCGGCGTTCACTTCGCCGATGCGCCGATGCCGGGAGACGGCGGCGTCCTACGAGCGCCTCGCCGGCGTGAGGGCGGCGATAGAGCCGCGCGTCAGCGAAGTGCCGACGCCGGCTGGCGTGAGCGACCGCAGGACGTGGCTGCAGCAGAACTTCCCGTGGCGCGGCGGGGCGCCGCGCACGTGGTCGGCTTTGGATGAGGCGCTCCACGCCTGGCGGCGCGAGATGCTGGCGTGCATTCGCGCGTTCGAGCGCGACACTGCGGTGTTCACGCACTTCATCGCCGTCAACGTCATCGCCGGCGCCGCGCTCGGCCGCGAGGACACGATCGTGTGCAAGCCGGGCTACGCGTCCATCACCGAAATTGAGGTCAGTCCCGGCGGACTGCGCCTGGTGCGCTTCGGCGATGAGATGCAAACGGGCGAAGTCAGGTGAGCCGTGAGATCATCACCGTGGCGCAGATGCGCGCCATCGATACGGCGTCGGCGCGCGCCGGCGTCAGCACGCGAAACTTGATGGAGAACGCCGGCCGCGCCGTAGCGGAAGCGATCGTCGCGCGCTTCACGCCGCGCCCGACCGCCGTGCTCTGCGGGCCCGGCGCCAATGGCGGCGACGGCTGGGTGGCGGCGCGGGCGCTGCAGGAGCGCGGCTGGCCGGTTTGGGTTGAGAGCTTGGCTGCGCGCGACGAGCTTTCGGGAGACGCGGCGGACGCCGCGGCGGCGTGGCGCGGCGAGACCATGGCGTTGGGCGCGCGCGCCGACACGGCGGAACTCGTCGTCGATGCGCTGTTCGGCGCGGGTCTGTCGCGGCCGCTGGAGGGCGAGGCCGCCCGGCTGGCCGAAGCGATTCCGCCCGAGCGCGTCGTCGCCATCGATGCGCCGAGCGGGCTCGAAGGCGACAGCGGCAGTCCGCTTGGAGACGCATATTTCCGCGCCGCGCTGACGGTGACGTTCGTGCGCAAGAAGCCGGCGCACGTGCTGGCGCCTGGGCGCGCGCTGTGCGGCGAGGTGATCGTCGCCGACATCGGCGCGCCAGACAACGTCGTAGCCGCGCAGAGCATCGCGCTCTGGGAAAACGATCCGGCGCTGTGGTCGCTGCCGTGGCCGGAGATGGACGCGTACAAGCACCAGCGCGGGCACGTGATGGCGGCGAGCGGCGGCCGCGCGCGCACTGGCGCAGCGCGGCTCGCCGCACGCGCGGCGTTGCGTGCGGGCGCAGGGCTCGTCACCGTGCTCTCGCCCGGCGAGGCGCTGGATGAAAACGCCGCGCAGCTGACGGCGATCATGTTGCGCGAGACGGGCGAGGCGTCTGCCTACGCGGAGGCGGCGCGCACGGCGCAGTGCCTCGTCATCGGGCCCGCCTTCGGCACGAGCGATGCGCACTACGAGCTGCTGCTTGCCGCGATCGACAGCGAGCCGCGCGGGCCGATCGTGTTCGACGCCGACGCGATCACGCTGCTCGCGCCGATCACGCACGGGTTTGACTCCGGCGACGTGCTGACGCCGCACGTGGGCGAGTTCCGGCGCGCGTTCCCCGGCATCTGGAGCAACACCGAAAGCCGGATCGACGCGGCACGCGCCGCGGCTGCGTACGCGCGCTGCAACGTGCTGCTCAAAGGCCCCGACACAGTGATCGCCGCGCCGGACGGGCGCGCCGTCGTCAACACGACCGGGACGGCCTTCCTGGCGACGGCGGGCGCGGGGGATGTGCTGGCCGGCGTGATCGCGGGTCTGATCGGGCAGGGGATGGGCAGTTTCGAAGCGGCGTGCGCCGCCGCCTGGTTGCACGGGCGAGCTGCCGAACAACTCGGCCCGGGGCTGATCGCCGAAGATCTCTGTGAACAACTTCCCGTTGTCCTCAACAGCCTGGCGCCAGCGCGGCTCCGGGCGCGGCCGGCGGGCTGATCAAGGCTGTTTCCTGTTCCGGTTTTGGGTTAACCCTTGGCGGGACGCCCATTGCGGAGGGGGACAACGATGCATTGGTGGTGGTGGATTATTCCGGGGGTCGTTGGGGTCATCGGCCTCGCCATTGCGCTGAGCGGCGTCGGCTGGATGTTCCGTGGACGCCCGTTCAAGGGCGGGCGCGGCGTGGCCGGCGGGGGGATATTCCTGGCGATCGGCGCGGTGCTGGCGCTGATGGGACTCAATATTCAGACCTACCATCGGCTCGGAGAGGCGGAGCGCCAGGTCGCCACCATCGCCTTCGACCAAGTGGAGGGCACCGAGAACACCTACAACGTCACCATCACCGAGGCCCCAAATCCGGACGGTACGCCGGGCGCAATCCACAATTTCGAAGCCACCGGCGACGACTGGATGATCAGCTCGCGGGTGCTGCGCTGGAAGCCTTGGGCCACGGTGCTGGGGCTCGACGCGCAGTACCGGCTCGACCGGTTCGACAGCCGCTACCGCGACATCGCCACGGCGCAGACGACGCCGCCGAGCGTCGCGGACCTCCGCCCGGTGCGCCGCACCGGCATCGATTTCCTTCCGGTGGTCGAAGCGGTCGGCAAATACGTGCCGGTGGTCGATACGCCCGAGCACGGGCAGGCGATCTATTGGCCCATGGCCGATGGCGCGCAGTACCGGATCGACATCACCGCGCAGGGCCAGCTGCTGCCGGACGAGATCAACCGCGAGGCGCAGGACGCCGTCGCCGCCTGGGGCGCGACGCGGGTCGAGCAGCCGCCGGAGCAACGCTAGAGTTGGCATGAGCCACGACGAGGGCATCCTGTGCGCGCGCATCGCGGCGTAGGATGGTGCGGACGGCGGGAGTCGAACCCGCACGCCTTGCGGCGCTGGAACCTAAATCCAGTGCGTCTGCCAGTTCCGCCACGTCCGCTGGATCGAGCCCCGCTTTAGGCGGGCTGCGGCGCGGCGTCCACCGTCCGCGCCGGTGCGTGGACAGCCCAAAAGACGCATGCCATAAGCCCGCCTTTCCTGAATTGGGCGCTGCGGCAAAGGACTTGCAGCGGCCCGCGCCATGTCGAAAGCCCGTCTCATGCAGCTCACCGAGCGCCGTTCCGAAGGTCTCCTGCGCGTTTATGACGTCGTCGTCCCGGCGGCCGAACTCCAACAGAAACTGAACGCCAAGATCGCGGAAGTGCAGCCGCGCGTGCGCATTAACGGCTTCCGTCCGGGCAAGGTGCCGGCCAGCCACATCCGCAAGGTCTACGGCCCGGGGATGATGCAGGACATCATCAACGAGACGGTGCAGAAGAGCACCAAGGAAGGGCTCGAAAAGGTCAACGCCCGGCCCGCCTCGGAGCCCTCTCTCGACCTCAAGAGCGACATCAACCAAGTTGTCGCCGGCACTGCCGATCTGCAGTTCGAACTTTCGCTCGAAGTGATGCCGGACTTCGAGCCGGTGGATCTGAAGACGATCTCGATCACCCGTCCGGTGGCGCCAGTCGCCGACGAGCAGGTGGAAGAACAGCTGAACGATCTCGCCCGCGCCAACCGCGGCTTCGAGGACAAAGACGGCGCCGCCGCGGACGGCGATGCGGTGATCGTCGATTTCGTCGGCCGCATCGATGGGGAAGCGTTTGAAGGCGGCTCGGCGACGGACGCGCAGGTGGTGATTGGCTCGAAGCAGTTCATCCCGGGCTTCGAAGAGCAGCTGGTCGGCGCCAAAGCCGGCGACGAGCGGACGCTGAAGGTGACGTTCCCGGAGGAGTATCCGGTCGCGACCCTGAAGGGCAAAGACGCCGAGTTCGAAACCAAGGTGAAGACGGTGCGCGCGCCGAAGGCCGGCGCGCCGGACGACGCCTGGGCCGGCGAACTGGGCTTCGACAGCCTCAATGCGGTGAAAGACGCGCTGCGCCAGCGGATCGAAAGCGAGCACAAGCAGCAGTCGCGCGCGAAAGCGAAGCGCAAGCTGTTCGATCAGCTTGATGAGCAGCACGACTTCGAGCTGCCGCCGCGCATGGTCGAGGCTGAGTTCAACCAGATCTGGCGCCAGATCGAGCAGGACCGCACCGCCGGCCGTCTCGATCCGTCCGACGAAGGCAAGTCAGACGACGAACTCAAGGCTGAATACCGCGACATCGCCGAGCGCCGCGTGCGTCTCGGTCTGCTGCTCGCCGAGATCGGCCGCCGCCACAAGATCGAGGTTTCGGACCAGGAGGTGGCGCAGGCGATCTCCGCCCAGGCCCGCAACTTCCCAGGCCAGGAGCGCCAGATTTTTGAGGCCTATCAGCGCAATCCGCAGCTGGTCGCCCAGGTGCGCGCGCCGCTCTACGAAGAGAAGGTGGTCGACTACGTCATGGAGCTGATCAAGGTCAGCGACGAGACGGTGGACCGTGAAACCCTCTTCGCTGAGGACGAGCCGCCGGTCCCGGCGAAGAAAGCCAAGAAAACCAAGGCCTGAGCCGCCAAAGGCTAAACGTTAAGACTTGGCGCAGTAGCCAGGGCTTGCGGGGCGCGGTTAAGCGTCAAATATGACCAGCGCGGCGGAGACGATTCCGCCCGCTTCCCCGAAAGGCTGTCATGTCGTCGTTCGATCCTATCGCCACTTACGCCAACCTCGTTCCGATGGTGATCGAGCAGACGAGCCGCGGCGAGCGCGCGTTCGACATCTTCTCGCGCCTCCTGAAAGAGCGGATCATTTTCGTCACCGGCGGCGTCGAGGACGGCCTCGCGAGTTTGGTGACGGCGCAGCTCCTGTTCTTGGAATCCGAGAACCCGAAGCGCGAAATCGCCATGTATATCAACAGCCCGGGCGGCATCGTCACGTCCGGTCTCGCGATCTACGACACCATGCAATACATCCGCAGCCCGGTGAGCACGGTGTGCATCGGCCAGGCGGCCTCGATGGGCTCGCTGCTGCTGGCGGCGGGCGAGAAGAACCTCCGCATCTGCCTACCTAACGCGCGCGTGATGGTGCACCAGCCGTCGGGCGGCTTCCGCGGCCAGGCCTCGGACATCGAGCGTCACGCCGAGGACATCATCGCCACCAAGCGGCGGCTGAACGAGATCTACGTGAAGCATACGGGCCAACCGTATGAGCGCGTCGAGCGCACGCTCGACCGCGACCATTTCATGACCGCGGAAGAGGCGCGCGCCTTCGGCATCGTCGACCGGGTCTATGAGAAGCGCGAACTGCCCGAGGGCGGCCTGACGGGCTGAGGCAGCGCGTTCAGCGAAAATTGATAGCCGCTCGTCGCGGGCTCCCTGGGACTGTGATCGCATCTGCCTTTAGCTTCGGGCTAGGAGGGTGAGATGAGGATTCGTGCGTTCTTGGGGGCGCTCGCCCTAGGCCTTTTGGCCGCGGCGCCCGCGTTGGCTCAAGGCGCCGAAGACGACGGCGAGATCGTCGTCACCGGCCGCCAGCTCGAGGATGCGGCGCGCGCCTTCGCTGGGGCCATCTCGGCGCCGCCTGCGCGCGAGAACCAGCTGCCGCGGTTCAACGACAGCATCTGTCCCGGCGTTGTCGGTCTGCCGGCGCGTCAGGGGCAATATATCGTAGATCGCATTGCGCAGCGTGCGTTGCAGGTGGGGCTTCGCGTCGACGAGCCGGGTTGCCAGGCCAACGTGCTTGTCCTTGTCAGCCGCGATGCCGGCCATCTGGCGGCGACGATAGCGGAGGAGGAGCGTTACCTCGTCGCCAATTACGGCGTCCGTGAGAACCTCAGCACGCGCGGATCGGAAGCGCTCGAGGATTTCGTCGCCACCCCGCGCCCGGTGCGCTGGTGGCACGTCGCACAGACCGAGACGACGGACGGTGACGTGCTTGGCCATACCAATCCGATCGGCCGAACGACTGGCCCGTCCACGCAGGAATTCCGTGGCGCCGAAGTGACGCGGGTGTCGCCCACTCAATTCGGCCGCATGGCTCGGCCGACGCTGCAGGCCGTGCGCAATGTGGTCATCATCGTCGACGCCGAGCGCGTCGGCGGCGTGCGGCTGGAGGCGTTGTCGGATTATCTGGCCATGGTGTCGCTGGCGCAGCTCGATCCTTCCGCCGACACTTCCGGGCAGGCGACGATCCTCAATCTCTTTGCTGACGGCGCCGGTCCCAACGCCATGACGGAGTGGGACATCGCTTATTTGAGCGGACTTTATCAGGCGCAGGCGAACGCGTTGAACGCCCGATCGCAGGTGCGCGACATCGCACGCACCATGCGCAATGAACTCGAGAGCCAGCACTGAGAGGGATATCATGCGCGCACTGATTGCATCGGCTTTCATGCTGGCGACCGCCGCCGGCGCCGCACAGGCGCAGACGCAACCGGCCGAGAACGACGACCTCGTCATCACTGGCAGCCGCTTCCGAGAGATGGTTCGGTCCTTCGTTCAGGAGGTCGCGCCGCCGGAACTCTCCGAGGAGCAGCTCGCACGCTGGAACTCGCGCTATTGTCCGCTGATGGCCGGCATACCGGCGCGGCAGGCGCAGTACCTGGTCGATCGCATGTCCCAGCGCGCGCATCAGCTGGGTCTACGGCCGGGCGACGAGAATTGCCGTCCGAACGTTCTGGTGTTTATCACGCCGGACGCCGATGTCTTGGCCCAAGCTTTGGCGGACGACCACGATCTCGTCGCCTACTACAATAACGCTGAATACGGGAACTCGCTTGGCCGAGATGCGCTGGCGGCGTTCGTCTCCAGCGATGCGCCGGTGCGCTGGTGGCACGTCGCCCAGACTGTGACCGAGCGCGGCACGATCATCAGCAACAGCGGGGAAGTGGTGCGATCGGAAGCGAGTCGCCTCTACCGGCCCACACGTCAGGATTTCAATCGGGTCCTCGTCATCGTCGACGCCCGGCAGGCCGCAGGGCTTCAGTTTGAAGCGCTCGGTGACTATTTGGCGATGGTCACTCTGGCGCAGCTCGACGCCAGCGCCGACACTTCTCAGATCCCGAGCATCCTCAATCTGTTTGGTCAACGCGGCGCCTCGGAGCCCCGGCTGACCGACTGGGATCTGGCCTATCTCGAGGGGCTCTACAGCGCGCCGCGGCATGCGCCGGACTCCAACGCCCAAGAGCGGGCCATCACGCGCGAGATGGAGGACCGGCTGCGCGAGCCCCAGTAAAGAGCCCTCGGGCTGCTTGAAGCGGCGGGCGAGCGGTCCCAAATACGGCCGGGCCCGTGTGGATGCGGCCGGCAAACGCACAAAAATGCAGTAAAAACAGCCCACGGCCTGGGGATAAACCGCCCGAGCGGCATGTTTGGGCTGCTTGCGGCCTCAACCTTGCTATGATCGTATTGTCCCGATCTGCGGTCGGGGTGGTGAACGTTTTTGAAAGGGATGGCGTTCAAGCATCGTTAGTGGAGGGGTCGTGGGGGCCATCAGCCTGCCGTTATCCCTATCTATCGGTTGGACGACCAACCCCTCGAAGGATCGCGTATGAGCAAAAGCACGACCAGCGGAGAGTCCAAGAACACTCTCTATTGCTCGTTCTGCGGCAAGAGCCAGCACGAGGTGCGCAAGCTCATCGCCGGTCCGACCGTGTTCATCTGCGATGAATGCGTCGAACTCTGCATGGACATCATCCGCGAGGAGCACAAAACCTCGCTGGTCAAGTCCAAGGAAGGCGTGCCGTCTCCGAAGGAGATCAAGGGCGTCCTCGACGATTACGTCGTCGGCCAGGACCACGCCAAGCGCGTGCTCTCGGTCGCCGTCCACAATCACTACAAGCGCCTGAACCACGCCGCCAAGAATGGCGACGTGGAGCTGGCGAAGTCGAACATCCTGCTGATCGGACCGACCGGCTGCGGCAAGACGCTGCTGGCGCAGACGCTGGCGCGCATCATCGATGTGCCGTTCACGATGGCCGACGCGACGACGTTGACCGAAGCTGGCTATGTCGGCGAAGACGTCGAGAATATCATTCTGAAGCTGCTGCAGGCCGCCGACTACAACGTCGAGCGCGCACAGCGCGGCATCGTCTATATCGACGAGGTCGATAAGATTTCGCGCAAGTCCGACAATCCGAGCATCACACGTGACGTCTCGGGCGAAGGGGTGCAGCAGGCGCTCTTGAAGATCATGGAAGGCACCGTCGCCTCTGTGCCGCCGCAAGGCGGCCGCAAGCACCCGCAGCAAGAGTTCCTTCAAGTTGACACGACGAACATTCTGTTCATTTGCGGCGGCGCGTTCGCCGGGTTGGACAAGATCATCAGTCAGCGCGGCAAGGGCTCGGCGATCGGTTTCGGCGCCACCGTGCGTGACGAAGAAGACCGCCGCACCGGCGAAATCCTGCGCGAGATCGAACCGGACGATTTGCTGAAGTTCGGCCTGATCCCGGAATTCGTCGGCCGCCTGCCGGTGCTGGCCACGCTCGAAGATCTCGACGAGCCGGCGCTGATGACCATCCTCACCGAGCCGAAGAACGCGTTGGTGAAGCAGTATCAGCGCATGTTCGAGATGGAGAACGTGAAGCTCTCCTTCCCGGAAGAGGCGCTCCGCGCCATCGCTCGCAAGGCGATCCAGCGGAAGACCGGCGCGCGCGGCCTGCGTTCGATCCTCGAAAGCATCCTGCTCGACACCATGTTCGAACTGCCGTCGATGCGGTCGGTGGAGGAAGTCGTCGTTTCGGCGGATGTGGTCGACGGGCGTGCGAAGCCGCTTCAGATCTATTCCGAACGCCGTAACGGCCAAGACGCCGCTGGCTGATTTCGAGCGCGCGCAAGCTGAAGCGAGCGTCTGTTTCCGCCTCTGCTTCGTCGGAGGCGGAACAAGCCTGCACTGTGCACAGTTCGGCGCACGCTGCTCTTGAAGCAGCGGCCGAACGCTTCCACATTTTCAATCGTTAATCGGGGGAGTTCTGCCGGGCTGGTCCCAGTCCGACGAAACTTCCAAAGGAGTTCCAATGGCCCAGAGCCGTGTTCTTCCCGTGCTGCCGCTGCGCGATATCGTCGTTTATCCGAAGATGGCGGCGCCGCTCTTCGTCGGCCGCGAGAAGTCGGTGCGCGCACTCGATGAAGTGATGCGCAAGGACAAGCAAATTCTGCTCGCCGCGCAGATGGATGCGTCGGAAGACGAACCGGCGACGGATCGCATCTTCACGGTCGGCACCGTCGCGTCGGTCGTGCAGCTGTTGAAACTGCCGGACGGCACGGTGCGCGTGCTGGTCGAAGGCGGTTACCGCGCCCGCGTCAGCAAGTTCACGTCGAACGGCGAGTTCTTCGAAGCCGAGGTCGAGGAAATCCCGGAAGAGAACGCCGACGGTCCCGAAGCGCGGGCGATCGCGCGCGCGGTGATCGATCAGTGGGACAATTACGTGAAGCTCTCGCGTAAGACGCCGCCGGAAGTGCATCAGGCCGTCGGCCAGATCACCGAGCCCGCGCGTCTGGCGGACTCCATCGCCGCCCATCTCACGGTGAAAATTCCGGACAAGCAGGCGCTGCTCGAAATCGCCGACGTGCCGCAGCGTCTGGAGCGCATTCTTTCGCTGATCGAAAGCGAAGTCGGCATGCTTCAGGTCGAGCGGAAGATCCGCAACCGCGTGAAGCGGCAGATGGAGAAAACGCAGCGCGAATATTATCTGAACGAGCAGATGAAGGCGATCCAGCGCGAGCTGGGCGACGGCGACGAAGGCCGCGAAGATATCGCCGAACTCGAAAAGCGCATCAAGGAAACCAAGCTCTCTAAGGAAGCGCGCACCAAGGCCGACGCTGAACTGAAAAAGCTGCGGCAGATGTCGCCGATGTCGGCGGAATCGACCGTCGTGCGCAATTATCTCGACTGGCTGCTGTCGTTGCCCTGGGGCAACAAGAAGAAGGTCAAGAAGGATATCGAAGCGGCGCAAGCCGTTCTCGATGAGGATCACTTCGGTCTGGAGAAGGTCAAAGACCGCATCCTCGAATATCTCGCCGTGCAGGCGCGCACCAACAAGCTGCGCGGGCCCATCCTCTGTCTCGTCGGCCCGCCCGGCGTCGGCAAGACTTCGCTCGGCCGTTCGATCGCGAAGGCGACGGGGCGCGACTTCGTACGCATGTCGCTCGGCGGCGTGCGTGACGAAGCGGAGATCCGCGGTCACCGCCGGACTTACATCGGCTCCATGCCGGGACGCGTGATCCAGTCGATGAAGAAGGCAAAGAGCGCCAACCCGCTCTTTTTGCTGGACGAAATCGACAAGCTCGGCGCCGATTATCGCGGCGATCCGGCGGCGGCTTTGCTCGAAGTGTTGGACCCGGAGCAAAACTCCACGTTCAATGACCACTATCTCGAAGTGGATTACGACCTCTCGGACGTGTTGTTCATCACGACAGCGAACAGCCTCAACATGCCGCAGCCGCTTCTGGACCGGATGGAGATCATCCGCATCCCCGGCTACACGGAAGAAGAGAAGCTCGAGATCGCCAAGCGCCACCTGCTGCCGAAGCAGTACGAGAACAACGGTCTGAAGAAGTCCGAGTTCATCGTCTCGGATGACGCGCTGCGCGATCTAATTCGCCGCTATACGCGCGAAGCGGGCGTGCGTTCGCTCGAGCGTGAGATCGGCAACCTCGCCCGCAAGGCGGTGCGTCAGCTCGAGCAGAAGCAGGCCGACAAGGTGGAGATCACGGCAGAGAATCTGCCGGACTTCGCCGGCGTCTGGAAGTATCGCTTCGGCGAAACCGATCTCGAAGACCAGGTCGGCGTCGTCACCGGCTTGGCTTGGACCGAGGTCGGCGGCGATCTGCTGACGATCGAAGCGGTGTCGATGCCTGGCAAGGGCGTCATGACCGTCACCGGCAATCTGCGCGACGTCATGAAGGAGTCGATCTCGGCCGCGTCCTCGTATGTGCGCTCGCGCGCGATCCAGTTCGGCGTCAAGCCGCCGCTGTTCCGCACACGCGACATCCACGTGCACGTGCCGGAGGGCGCGACGCCGAAGGACGGTCCGTCCGCGGGCGTCGCTATGGCGACGGCGATCGTCTCGGTGCTGACGGGTGTGCCGATCCGCAAGGATATCGCCATGACCGGCGAGATCACCTTGCGCGGCCGGGTGCTGCCGATCGGCGGCCTGAAGGAAAAGCTGCTCGCCGCGCTCCGTGGCGGGGTCAAGACGGTGCTGATCCCGAAGGACAACGAGAAGGACCTGGCCGACATTCCCGAGAATGTGAAAACGGGCTTGGAGATCATTCCGGTCTCGACCGTCGACGAGGTCTTGAAGCACGCCCTCACGCGTCCGCTCACGGCGATCGAGTGGACCGAGGAGGACGAACTCGCCGAAAACCGCCGAGCCGCCGAAGTCAATGGCGGCGCCGAGGGCGCGCGGCCCCATTAAGGGCCGCGCGCCAGCGCCTTTTCGCAGGCGCAACAAGGCTGTCAAAAACTTGCACGCTGAGCGGGAATGCTTAGCGTTCCTCCGGATGCCGCCAGAATCGGCGCTTCACTGCATTCCCGAGGGGGCTCGAATGAACAAGGCAGAACTGATTGCGGACGTGGCGGAGCGCATTGGCGACTCCAAGCAGAAGGGCGAGGAAGCCGTGAACGCCGTGTTCGACGCCATCACCGCCGCCCTCAAGCGTGGGGACGACGTGCGGCTGCCGTCGTTCGGCGTCTTCGCCGTCTCCCAAACCAAGGAGCGCAAGGCGCGCAATCCGCGGACGAACGAAGAGGTCATCGTGCCTGCGGCCAACCGGCCGAAATTCCGGCCCGGCAAGGCGCTCAAGGAAGCGCTGGGCTAAGAGCTTCAAGGGGCGGCCGATTGGCCGCCCTTTTCATTCGCGGCGCTCCCGTGTAGCTGAGGCCAGCAAAGAGGAATCCATGCTGGCGAAGATCTACCGCCCCGCGAAGAACGCGATGCAGTCGGGCAAGGCGCAAACCAAGAAGTGGCGGCTGGAGTTCGTGCTGGCTTCTGCGCCGCGCCCGGAAGCGTTGATGGGCTGGATCAGCGGCGCCGACACCAACGGCCAGGTCCGGATCGAGTTCGACAGCAAGGAAGCGGCGATCGACTTCGCGCGCACCCACGCGCTGCCGCATCAAGTGGTCGAGCCGCCCGAAACGAAGCGGATCATCAAGTCCTACAGCGACAATTTCGCGTTCCGGCGCAGAGAGCCCTGGTCGCATTAAAGGCAATGGGCAGTAGGGAGGGTGCTTCGCGAGCAGCGGACTTGACCCCCACTGCCCACTGCCTATTGCCTACTGCCCACGCGTAGCGCCACGACCCCGTAGCTCAACTGGATAGAGCAGCCGCCTTCTAAGCGGCCGGTTGCGTGTTCGAGTCACGCCGGGGTCGCCAGCGGCGCCTTCGGAGTCCGAAAGAGGCGAGCGCGAGCCTGCTCGCACGCCTAACGACTCGGCATGGACCGGCCGACACGCTTCGCCGCTCAGGCTGCTCTCGTCGCCATGGCCGGGCTCGGCGGCCTCGAGCTCGTCAGCGGCGCGCCATTGCCGGGGCTCCATCCGTTCGCTGCATGGCCGGCCTGGGCTGTGCGAGGCTCGGGCGCGTCGCTGCTGCTGCTCGCCGTGACGTCCATTGCCTGGCGACCGGCGGCGTGGGCGCTGGCGGCGCATTGGACGCTGGCGCTCGCCCTGATCGGCGGCGCGCTGCTTTCCTCTGCGACCAATCCGCTGGCTTGGGTCCCATTCTCGCAAGCGGCGCTGTTCGCCGCTGTCGCCGTCAGATGCGCGGCGCCGTCCGCTGCGCCCGCGCTGCGGCTCGCGTTCGGCGCGATGCTGGTTCTGTTCGGCGCCATCCATCTGACACAGCGCGAGCTGATCGCCTCGCTCATTCCCGCGTGGGTCCCCGAAGCGGAGCTTTGGCCGTGGCTCACTGGCGGCGTGCAAGTCGCCGCCGGCTTGCTTTGCCTCAGCCGGCGCCGCGCCTGGCTTGGCGCAGTCGCGGTGGCGGCGATGTATGCATCCTGGCTCGTCGTCGTTCACGCGCCGCGCTTGCTGGCGCAGCCGGGCAGCGTGTTCGAATGGACGTTCGCGCTCACGGCGGCGGCGCTCGCGGCGATTGCGCTGGTCGTCGGCGCAGAGAGTGCAGCATTCAGCCGCGCAGGCGCGCCAACCCGGCCTCCAGATCAGCAATGAGATCGTCCGGGTGTTCGAGGCCGATGGAAAGGCGCAGCAGCGTTCCTTCGCCTGATGGCTTGGCGACGACGCGGCGGATGTCCTTGCCGGACGGAACGATCAAGCTCTCGTAGCCGCCCCAGGAAAAGCCCATTGCGAAGATGGAGAAGCCCTCCAGCATCGCTTTCAGGCGCTCCGGCGCGGCCGGCTCGACTTGGCAGGAGAACACGCCCGAGGCGCCGCTGAAATCGCGGTTCCAGATGGCGTGATCGGGGTGCGAGGGCAGGGCGGGATGGATCACACGCGCAATCTCGGGCCGCGCTTCGAGCCATTGTGCGATGGAGAGGGCCGACGCGCTCTGCCGCTCCAGGCGAACACCCAGTGTGCGCAAGCCGCGCAGCAGCAGGTAGCAATCGTCGGGCGATGCGAAGAGGCCGAGCTGCCGGTTTGTCGCGTTCACGCGTTCGGCCCACGCGGACGTTCCAGCGAGCACCGCGCCGACGAACGCGTCGGCGTGGCCGGACTGATACTTGGTCAGCGCCTGCACCGAGATGTCGACGCCGTGTTCGAACGGTTTGAAGTAAACGCCGGCCGACCAGGTGTTATCGAGTACGACCGGCAGGTTGCGCGCGCGCGCGGCCGCGGCGATGGCGGGAACGTCCATCACTTCGAACGTGTGCGTGCCGGGCGATTCCAGGAAAACGCCGCAAGTCTCGTCGGTGATCAGATCGGCGATGCCGGCGCCACTGCGCGGATCGATGTAGCGTGTCTTGACGCCAAAGCGCTTCAGCGTGGTTTCGCAGAAGCGACGCGTCGGCGCGTAGAGCGCGTCGGTGACGAGAAGTTCGCCGCCGGCCTTCGCCACCGTCATCAGCGCGAGCGTGCAGGCGGCGAGACCGGAAGGAGTGAGCGTGGCGCTGACTCCGCCTTCGATCGCGACGAGCGCCTCACGTAGCGCTTGCTGCACGGCCATGCCGTCGATGCCGTAGGTCTTCTTCGGGCCGCCGTAGAGATCGTCGGGATCGTCGATCAAAAGCGTCGTCGCACGATGCACCGGCGGATTGACGGCGCCTTCCGAGCGTGCGCGGTCGCGGCCCGCGTGCGCAAGGCGCGTTTCGAGCCGCAGCTTGCCGAAATCGAGCGGCGCGCGCGCCATCAGGCGCCTGTCACGATCGGCGTGTCGTCGCGGGCGCCCCACTCGGCCCACGAGCCGTCATAGACCGCCGCGTCCCAGCGTCCGAGCCGCGCCAGCGCCAGGGCGATGAGCGCCGCCGTGACGCCAGAACCGCAGCTGCACACGGCGCTTTGTGACGTCTCGGCGCCGGCTTCCTCGAAGATGCGGCGCAAGTCGTCTGCGCGCTTCAGAAAGCCGCGCTCGTCGACCAGTGTGCTGCTTGGAATACTGCGTGCCCCCGGCATGTGGCCGCTCCTGAGACCGGCGCGCGGCTCCGGCGCTTCGCCGCGAAAGCGCGGGGCGGGGCGCGCATCGAACACAGGCGTGCGCCCCTCGGCAATCACGCGGCGCATGTCGGTGAGGTCGCGCACCAGATCGTTGCGCACGCGCGGCGTGAAATGGCGCTCCATGCGCTGTTGCGGCGGGCCGGTTTCGATTGGATAGCCGCCGCGCTCCCACGCCGGAAAGCCGCCATCGAGCACGACGACATCCTCATGGCCCATCACGCGGAAGGTCCACCACACGCGCGCGGCGGAGAAGAGGCCGTGATTGTCGTAGACGACGACGCGCGAGCCGTCGCCGATCCCGCGCTTCTTCATTCGGGATGCGAACTTCTCGGGCGAAGGGAGCATGTGCGGCAGATCGGAGTCGGTGTCGGCAATCTCGTCGATGTCGAAGAACGCCGCGCCGGGGATGCGGCGCTCGGCGTAGAGCGCCTTCGCGTCGCGCGGATCGCTCGGCATGAACCAGGTCGCGTCGATGACGCGGATATCGGGCGCGTCGAGCCGCTCGGCGAGCCAAGCGGCGGAGACGACGGGATCGTCAGGAAGATCGGTCATGCCCGGACGCTAAGCCCGGCTGGCGCCGCATTCAAGGCGCTCAGGCCGGCTTGGCGAGTTCGACTTGAACGACGTCGGTGCGCCCGGTGCGGAAGCCGGCTTCGCAATAGCTCAGATAAAACAGCCACAGCTGCTTGAAGCGTTCGTCGAAGCCCAAGTCGCGAATGTCGCTCCATTTGGCTTTGAAGCGACGCGCCCATTCGGCCAGCGTGTCGGCGTAGGATGCGCCGAACGCCTCGGCCTTGCGCCAGACGAGGCCAACCTTCGCGGTCTCTTCCTTCAGCCGATCGACGCTGGCGAGCATGCCGCCGGGGAAGACGTAGCGCTGAATGAAGTCCGCGCGACGGCGATATTTGGCGAACAGCTCGTCGCGAATGGTGATGATCTGCAAGCCGGCTTTGCCGCCGGGCTTCAGCACGTCGGCGATCTTGCCGAAGTAAGCTGGCCAGTACCTCTCGCCGACCGCCTCGAACATTTCGATCGAAGCGACCTTGTCGAACTTTCCTTCGACATCGCGATAGTCTTGACGCCGAATCTCGACCCGGTCTGAAAGCCCGGCCCTTTCCATCCGCGCCTTGGCGTAGGCCAGCTGTTCGTCACTGATGGTGATGCCGGTGACGCGCGCGCCGTACTCGCGCGCGGCGAACTCCGCGAAACCGCCCCAACCGCAACCGATCTCCAGCAGGTGATCGTCCGGCTTGAGCTCGAGATGTTCGGCCAGCGCCCTGTACTTCGCCCGCTGCGCGCTTTCGAGGTCGCGCACCTTGGTGTCGAAACGGGCGGACGAGTAGGTCATCGTCGCGTCGAGCCAAGCTTCGTAGAAGCGATTGCCTAGATCGTAGTGCTCCAGGATGTTGCGCCGGGCGCCGCGCTTGGAATTGTCACGCGAAAGGTGGCGGATCCAGTGCATTGCCTTGCCCACGGGCCCGCCCTCCAGCAGCCGGGTGAAGCGCTCGACGTTCGACGCCAGCAGCGTCAGCAGCGACGAAAGATCCTCGCTCTCCCACTCGCCGGCCATGTAGCCTTCGGCGAAGCCGATATCGCCGCTCGTCAGAACGCGCTTGGCGAAGCGATAATCGATGATCTTGAAGTCGACCGGCGGACTCGCGCCGTCGCCGAAGCTGAGCCGCCGCCCGTCGGGCAGCGTCACCAGCGCCGAACCCTGGCGCAGCTGCAGCAGCGCCAACAACACGCCCTTGGCGCTCGCGGGCGCCGGGAGAGAGGCGATCAGAGACGGCGTGGCGCGCAGCGCGTCCGCCGGGGGAGCGATCGTGTCCTGCATTCGAGCCAGTCTAACGTCCGCAGCTTGTGGATAAAAGTACTGCCTTACCTACTTGAGACGCGCAGGCCGCTGGCGCGGTTCCACTAGCGCTCCTCGCGCGCCTCGCGATTGCGCAGATGGATTTCAAGCATCTTGGCATCTTTGAGCCAGCGTCCATGCGCGGCAATGGCGGCGACGGCGATCCCGTACCAGCCGGCCCGCCAGAGTCCGCGGCGCACATAATGGTTCAGGAAGTAGATCGGCCGCGCGAACAGCAGTCGCAGCGCCACTTGCCAGAACGGCTTCAGCTTGGTGTCGCGCGCGCGGCCTGACGAGTTGCGGTTGAACTTGTCTTCGAGTTGGGCCAGGTCGCGGAAAGAATAGTGCAGCAGCGGCGCCGCAAGCTTCGTCACGCGCATGGCGGAAGGCACTTTGAACTGGTCCCAATTCGGGTGATCGGGCTGGCGGATGACGCGCCTGTCGTAGAGCTTTCGCCGGTCAACCAGATTGTACGTCCACCACACTTCGCCGACGGGCGGGGAAGTCGCCATATTCATCTCGAACACCGGGGTCGTCGGCTCGCCGTTCGCGAAGTGAGTGCGGATTTCGTCGGCCAGTTCGGGCGTCACCACCTCGTCGGCGTCAAGATCGAGCAGCCAATCGTGCACGCACGCATCCTCGCCGATGCGCTTCTGCTTGCCTCCGCCCAGCCAAGGCGCACGCACCACGCGCGCGCCCAAGCTTTCGGCGATCTCGATCGTCTTGTCGGTGGAGCCTGAATCGATCAGCACGACCTCGGATACGACCTGCTGCGCAGCCCGGATCACTTCGCCGATCATCCGCTCTTCGTTCTTGGTGCGGATGTAGCAGGAGATGGGGGCAAGCTGGGTCATCTGGGCGGAGAAAGCCCGCGCGCTGGAGAAATGCAAGCGCGGTGACGGCGGTCACCGCCTGCGCGCCGCCTTCGCGCCAGTATTGGCGCCAGAGACGGAGTTCGAATGGTGTCCAATCGGCTTATCCCTGAACGGCTCACGCAAGCTGACCTTTCAGCCCTCATCAAGCTCAACGAGAGCGTTATATCGTCCGCGCCGCCCGGCTACATCCGCCCGAAATCCGAGGCTGATCTCGCCGCCATCGTGACCGGCGGCTCGGGCGCTGCGTTCTGCATACGAAGCCAGGGTGAGCTCGTCGCCGCCGCCTTGCTCACCTATCCGCCGCCGCAAGTCGCGGGCCTGCCGCTGTTTCCGCGCGTGCCGCCCGAGCAATGGCTGGACGGCGCCGCCTTCTTCGACGGCGCGGTCGTCCGCCCCGACATGCGCGGGCAGGGGCTTCAGCGCGCTTTGTTCGACACGCGGCTCGCCTATGCGCGCACGCAGGGACGGCGCTGGTTCTGCGCCGGCGTGCATGCCGGCAATGTCGTCAGTTGGTCGAACCTGATCCGCAAGCGCCTAGCGATCGTCGGCATGGCTTTCTTCTACGGCTATCCGCTCTTCGCGCTCTTGCGCGCCGAGGACGCGGACGCCGTCGCCACAGACGGGCCGTCGAGACTGGTCGATCCCTACGACCTCGCAGGCCATGAGCGCGCGCTCGGCGCCGGCATGCTGGGCGTCGATCTGCTGGATGGCCAGATTGTCTATCGCCGCGCTGTGCGAGCGGACACGATCGGCCAGTCCGTCATTCGCAACGTGGCTCATCCCGAACGCGCCAGCTCCGCGGCTTCTGCGTAGCCGAACAAGGAGAGCGCGAGGCGAATGGCTTGGCCGCGTTCGCTCGCGAGGTCGGAATCGCGCTCTACGGCGAGCCGCGCTTCTTTGTCCGCCGCGCCGAGCATGTTCGCATGCGCCTCCGGACTCACCAGCCGAAACGGCGGCAGACCCGATTGCTGCGTGCCGAGCATGTCGCCGGCGCCGCGAAGGCGGAAGTCGATCTCGGCGATGGCGAAGCCGTCGTCGTTGCGGCGCAGCGCATCGAGCCGCTCCTTGGCCTGTTCGCCGAGCGGCGGCTTCCACAGCAGCACGCACGAGCCGCGTTTATCGCCGCGGCCGACGCGGCCGCGCAATTGATGCAGCTGTGCAAGGCCGAAACGCTCGGCGTTCTCGATCACCATGATCGTCGCTTCCGGCACATTGACGCCGACTTCGATCACGGTGGTCGCCACCATCAGGAACGACTCGCCGGTGCGGAAACGCTCCATTGCCGCGTCGCGGGCGGCGGCCGACATCTGCCCGTGCACGATCTCGACGCCTTTGCCGAAATACGCCTGTAACTCCTTGTGCCGGTCGATCACCGCCGGCAAATCGATCGCCTCGCTCTCCTCGATCAGCGGACAGACCCAATAGGCGCGCTCGCCGCGCATGCGCGCGTCAGCGATGCCTTGGATCACCTCGTCAAGCCGCGTCGTCGGCATCGCCGCCGTCGCGATCGGCTGACGCCCCGGCGGTTTTTCGTCAAGCACCGACAAATCCATGTCGCCATGAATGGAGAGCGCAAGCGTGCGCGGAATCGGTGTTGCGCTCATCACCAGCACGTGTGGCGCAAAGCCCTTCGACACCATGCGCATCCGGTCGGACACGCCGAACCGATGCTGTTCGTCGATGACGATCAAGCCGAGATCATGGAAGCGCACATCTTCTTGAAACAAGGCGTGCGTGCCGACGACGACCGCGATTTCGCCGCTCGCCAGCCGATCCAGGATCGCACGCCGGTCTTTGGCCTTGTCGCGCCCGGTCAGCACCGCCATCGAAACGCCAGCAGCTTCCAACAGCGGCTGCAGCGTCGCTCCATGCTGGCGTGACAGAATATCAGTCGGCGCCATCAGCGCGCTTTGCAGGCCCGCCTCGGCCGCGCGCGCCATCGCCAGCGCCGCCACCAGCGTCTTGCCAGAGCCGACGTCGCCCTGCAGCAGGCGCAGCATCGGCGCGGGCTCGGCCATGTCGCCATAGATCTCGCTGACCGCGCGCGTCTGCGCTCCCGTGGGCGCGTAAGGAAGGCTGGCGAGCAGCAGCTTGGTGAAGCGCTCGTCGCCGACCACCGCGCGGCCTGGCTCCTTGCGCCGATGCGCCCGCCGCAGGCGCAGCGCGCACTGGCGCGCGAACAGTTCGTCGTAGGCGAGCCGCGTGCGGAACGGGCTCTCGGGCGCCACGTCCTCGGGCGAGGCGGGCCGATGGATGTGTTCGAGCGCGGTGCGGAAATCGGGCCAGTCGCGCGCCTTCACGGTCGAAGTTTCGAGCCATTCCGGCGCTTCCGGCAAGGCGTCGAGCGCGCCGAGAATCGCCCGCGACAGCATTCGTCCGGACAGCCCTTGCGTCATCGGATAGACAGGTTCGACCGCGGGCGGCGCTTCGCCTTTCGTCGGGTCGACGACGTAATCGGGATGCAGCATTTGCCGCATGCCCTCATAAAAAGTGATCTTGCCGCTGATCAGGCGCTTTTGGCCGACCGGCCACATGCGCATCAGCATGTCTTCATGGCCGCGGAAATAGGTGATCGAGAGAAAGCCGGTTTCGTCGCGGAGGCGAACCCGATGCGGCAGGACTTTCTGACCGATCCTTTTCGCGGGCATGTGCCCGTCGACTTCCGCCTCGATGGTGGCGATGTCGCCTTCATTGGTTTCAGCGATCGGCACGCGCAGGCGCCGATCGATGGCGCCGTTCGGCGGTAGGAAGGTGAGGTCGCGCACCAGGCGCCCGCCTGCAACCTTGGCGATCAGGTCCATCGTGTCCTTGCGCGCGCCTTTGGGGGGGCGCGCTGGCACGAGGAACAGGTCGGCGAGGCGATCTGCGGAGGAGGGCGGGGCGTCGTTCATGCGGGCTCTGGCGGCGCTGACAGCGCCGCCCATATGGGTTATAGCGCGGCCCCCTCCGCCTTTGCCTAGTTCCCCGGACCGATGGACGACCGCCGCAAGAAGCTGAAATTCCGCGCCTGGCGGCGGGGCTTCAGGGAGATCGACTTGATTCTGGGCGGTTTCGCCGACCGGAGGCTCGCCGATCTCGCGGAGGCCGAGGTCGACGATTTCGAGCGCCTCTTGGACGCGCCGGACCAGGACGTGTTCGCCTGGATCACCGGCCAGGCGCCTGCGCCGGCCCAATACGACACCCCAACCCTCGCGCTGATTCGCGCGTTTCGCTTTGAACTGAACCAATAGGCTTGATGAAAGACCCGGCACTCAACCCGCGCCTCGTGGATACGCTGGCGAAGTCGAAGGACGCGCTCATCGTGTCCGGCGCGCCTGAAGGCGTGGACGCCGCGGTGCTGGCGGAAACCGCGCAGGCGCGCGGCGGCGTGACGCTGTTCGTCGCCCGCGACGAGACACGGGCGTCGCAATTTGAGGCGGCGGCGCAATTCTTCGCGCCCGAGTCGGCGACGCTTCGGCTGCCGGCGTGGGATACGCTACCCTATGACCGCATCTCGCCCGCCGCCGCAGTGGCCGCGCAACGTTGCGCGGCGCTGACCCAGCTGGCGCGGCGCGGGGAGAAGGACGCGCCGCTGCTCGTGGTGGCGACCGCCTCGGCCGTGGCTCAGCGGGTGCCGCCGCGCAAGCGCATGGCGGAAGGCGCGTTCCCGGCGAAGGCCGGCAGCGACGCTTCGATGCAGGAGCTCGAATCGTATCTCGTCGTCAATGGCTATGCGCGCGCGTCGACGGTGCGCGCGCCGGGCGAGTTCGCGGTGCGCGGCGGCCTGATCGACGTGTTCACGCCGGGCGCGGCCGAGCCGCTACGGTTCGACTTCTTCGGCGACACGCTCGAAACCATCCGCAGCTTCGATCCTGATACCCAGATTTCGAAAGCCAAGCTCGCCGCGGCGCTGTTGACGCCGGTGAGCGAGGTGCTGCTGGACGATCTCACCGTCTTGCAGTTCCGCCGCCGCTTCAATCAAGCCTACGGTGCGGTCAACGATCCGCTCTATGACAGCGTCAGCGCGCGCATCCGCCGGCAAGGCGTCGAACAATTCCTGCCGTTCTTCTACGAACGCCTAGAAACCGTGTTCGACTATGCCGGCGAGAACGCGCTGATCGCCTTCGACGCGCTGGCCGAAGAGGCGCTGAAGGACCGCGTCGCCACAGCGGTCGACCACTACGAGTCGCGCAAGACCGCGCCGATCCCACGCGGCGGGGCGCCATTCCGCGCGCCCGAACCGGAGCTGCTTTACCTCAATGACGACGCGCTGGAGGCCGCGCTGGGCGCGCGTCCCGTGCGCCGCTTCACCCATTTCGACACGGACGCGAAGAAGCAGCTCGATTTGGGCGCCCGGCTCGGCCGCGACTTCGCGCCGGAGCGGCAAACCGCGGACGCCAACGTGTTCGACGCCGCCGCAAAGCACATCGAAACGCTGACGAAGGGAAAGAAGCGCGTGCTCGTCGCCGCCTGGACCGAAGGGTCGGCCGAGCGGCTGCTAGGCGTGCTGAACGACCACGGCGTCTCGCCGGTGGTGCGCATTCTCTCCTGGCGGGAAGCCACGCAGCTGCCGAAGGGCGTGCACGGCCTTGTCGTGCTGCCTGTCGAACACGGCTTCGAGACGGACGCGTTCGCGCTAATCGCAGAGCAGGACATTCTCGGCGATCGCCTCGCCCGGCCGCGTAAGCGCCGCAAGGCCGCGAGCGTCATCGCCGAAGCGGGCTCCCTGAGCCCCGGCGATCTCATCGTCCACCAGGACCACGGCGTCGGCCGCTACGAGGGCCTAAAGACGCTCGACGCAGCCGGCGCGCCGCACGATTGCCTCGATCTCACCTATTCCGGCGGCGACAAGCTCTATCTGCCGGTCGAGAATATTGAACTCGTCAGCCGCTATGGCGCCGAAGACGCCGAAGCGCAGCTCGACAAGCTCGGCGGCGTCGCCTGGCAGAGCCGCAAAGCCCGCGCCAAGCAGCGCCTGCGCGACATGGCCGAGGAGTTGTTGCGCATCGCTGCGATGCGCGCCACCCGCACGGCCGAGCCAGTCTCGCCGCCGGAGGGACTGTGGGACGAGTTCTGCGCGCGCTTCCCGTACGAAGAGACCGAAGACCAACTCGCCGCGATCGACGATGTCATGGGCGATCTCGCCGCAGGCAAGCCGATGGACCGGCTCATCTGCGGCGATGTTGGCTTCGGCAAGACCGAAGTGGCGCTGCGCGCTGCGTTTCTGGTCGCCATGAGCGGCCAGCAAGTCGCGGTGATCGCGCCGACGACGTTGCTGTGTCGCCAGCACTTCCGCACCTTCAGCGAGCGTTTCCGCGGTCTGCCCGTGCGCGTGCGCCAGCTTTCGCGACTCGTCACTACGAAGGAGGCGAACGAAACCAAGGCCGGCCTCACCGACGGCACTGTTGAGATCGTCGTCGGCACCCACGCCCTCCTGTCGAAGACGGTTCAGTTCGCCAATCTGGGCCTGATGATCATCGACGAAGAGCAGCACTTCGGCGTGAAGCACAAAGAGCGGCTGAAGGATCTCCGCTCCGAAGTGCACGCTTTGACGCTCTCGGCGACGCCGATTCCGCGCACGCTGCAGCTTGCGCTCGCCGGCGTGCGGGAGATGAGCCTCATCACGACGCCGCCGATCGACCGCATGGCCGTGCGCACCTACGTGACGGCGTTCGACGCCGTGACCGTCCGCGAAGCGCTGCTGCGCGAGAAATATCGCGGCGGTCAGAGTTTTTTCGTCACGCCGCGCATCTCCGATTTGGACGAAGCGGCGGAATTCCTGCGGCGCAACGTGCCGGAAGTGACGTTCGCGATGGCGCACGGTCAAATGGCCGCCGGCGCGCTCGATGAGATCATGACGCGCTTCTATGACGGCGAGTTCGACATTCTCTTGTCGACCACGATCGTCGAATCCGGGCTCGATATCCCGCGCGCCAACACGCTGATCGTCTTCCGCGCCGACATGTTCGGCCTGGCGCAGCTCTACCAGCTGCGCGGCCGCGTGGGCCGCTCGAAGCTGCGCGCGTACGCTTACCTCACCACCGCCGCCGAACAGGCCCTCACCGCCAGCGCCGAGAAGCGGCTCAAAATCCTGTCGTCGCTCGACAATCTGGGCGCCGGCTTTCAGCTCGCCAGCCACGACCTCGACATGCGCGGCGGCGGCAATCTCTTGGGCGAAGAGCAATCGGGCCACATCCGCGAAGTCGGCGTGGAGCTTTACCAGTCGATGCTCGAAGAAGCGGTCGAGAATCTGCGCGCCGGCCGCGGCGAGGATGCCGTGAGCGAGAAGTCGTGGTCGCCGCAGATCAATGTCGGCGCCTCGGTGCTGATCCCGGAGGAGTACGTCACCGACCTCAACGTGCGGCTCTCGCTCTATCGCCGCCTCGCCGATCTCGAAACCGATCAGGAACGCGAAGCCTTCGCCGCCGAGCTGATCGATCGCTTCGGCCCGCTGCCGGCGGAAGTGGACCAGTTGATCGCGGTCGCCTCGCTCAAGTCAATGTGCCGGCGCTGCCAGATTTCTAAGCTCGACGCCGGCCCCAAAGGCGCTGTGATGACGTTCCGCGACGGCGGCTTCCCAGATCCGATGGCGCTGGTGCGCCACGTTCAGGAGCGCCCCGACGATTTCCGCATGCGCCCCGACGGCAAGCTCGTCGTCACCGCCGCCTGGCCCGAAGCGACGCAGCGCCTAAAAGCGCTCCGCGGCGTGCTCGAAGCACTGAGCCGCATCGCCATGCGCAAGGCGGCTTGAGACTATGCGTCTGTCTTGTCGTCGAGCTCTTCGCGCATCCTGAACACGGGACCCAGCGTTCGGTACTCGAACTTGCCGTAGCTCGGCGTGAGAAACGCGTGCTCGCGCCGGATCGTCAGTGCGTCCGAGGCCCCATCGGTGATGACGAGGATGGGCGCGGCGCTGGGAAAGTCCGGCGCTGTTTCAAGCAACCGAATGCCCGGCATGAGCACTGTGCCGCCGCGGCCGCGTATCTCGAAGGTCTCCAGCAAGTCATCGGGAGTGACATATCCGCTGTCGTGCGCGTAAGCGTCACACTGGATCAGGCGGACAGCGCGCACTTCGCGTGACAGCGCATAGGCGCGGATGGCGCCGAGGGCGCGCGCCAGAATCACGCGATCCATAGAACCGGACGAGTCTAGCAAGACGCCGAACGTTCGGTCGGGGCTGCGCTCGAGCGGCGGCGCACGGCCCGGACGCGGAATGTCCGGAGAAGATTCCTGCCGGCGGCTTGCCCGAGCGTAAGTTCGCCGGACTTCCACTGGCTCGAAGAAGGAGTCGAGCCAGTCCCCGAGCGCGACATCCCAAGGGATGACGGGATGATCGAGCGCCTTGATCTCCTCGATCAGCCCACCGGGCAGAAGGCCGCGGCCGCTCGTCTGGTGAAGTTCGAGACCGGCTTGCAACGCCCGCCGATAAAACGCGTCGAGATCGGCGCCGCCGCGCCGCCACCATTGCTCAGGCTTGTCACCGAGTACGTCGGGTCCACCTTCGACCCAGCCGCGCAGCTTCTTGACTTTTCGCAGCACGCGCAGGTCGCTCGTGATCCGGTCGTAAATTTCCTCCGCCGACGCGCCCTTCAGCTCGGGGTCAAATAGAAATCCGATCTTTTCCGGCGGTGCGCCGACGCCCATCTCCAGCAGCCAGCCGTTGATGACGAAGTCGCATGCGACATTCCAAAGCCAAGGATCGCGCCCTTGGCGACGCATTTCGTGGCGAAGCCCGACGTGCAGAATCTCGTGCGCCATGACGAAGCGCATTTCGTCGCCGTGCAAACCCGCCTTCGGATTGACGTAGATTTCCTGCATCTCGCTTTGCACCGCAGCAACGCGCACCGCGAGCCGATCGCAAGCGGCGGGGTCTTCGATGATGCTGAAGCCTGACGCCAACGAAGCGAGCAGAGGATAGTTCGAGACAAACCACGCACGGCATCGCTCCGCCTCGCTGTCCTTTCGCGCAGTTTGCGCATGGCTGATCCCGGCGCCTTGAACGGCGCCTGTGGCGGCTGCTCGAACGCCATCGGCGAATGCCCGCGAAGCGTCGCGGCGCATCTGGGCCGTGAGCTTGTCGAAGTTGCAAGACCAAAACGGCTTTGCATGAGCGCCCAATCCAAGCGCGAGGAACTCGTCCGGGATTCTCTCGCGCAGCCGCGCCGAGAGGGCGTTTTCGTCCGTAAGCTTGTAGCCTTGCGGCAGCGGCGGCAGCCACGCGGGGCGCGACCCCAAGCCAGCATTGATCAAAAGCGCCTCTGCAACCGCCCAGCAAGCCGCCGACCATTCGATATCGTTCCGTTCTGGGTCGATGTGATTGAGCGCTGCATGGAGCCGAATACGTGCGATCGCCCAGGGCCAATCGCCAGGTTCGGAGTCGCGCTCCAAATTCGGTCGGACGACGAGGGACAGACTCTCCGGATACCAGCGCGACGCCGGCGTCAACTCGTAAGCGATGCTCAGAAGCGCGTCGGGCGGAACCGGCGGGCAACGCTGTTGGAGAAAGTCGAAGGATACTTCCGGCAAAGCCGAAAGCAGCGGATGCGGCGTGGCCGTCTTCAAACCTTCTTGTATCGCCTCGATCCGCGCCTCGCGTTTGGAGCTGCGCCGTGTCATCAGCCGCGTCCGACCAGCCGCGGCAAATCTCTTGCAATCTCCACCATGAACCAATCCGGCAGCGAGTTGCCGTTTTCATCGGCGGCGAGCACCAGTTGCGCCATTTCCACCGAAATGCGCGAGAGCTGAATGAGCGCGTCTTTGGCGCGCATCGAGAGTTCGCGAACCGGTTTGGAAAGCTTCACGCCCTCTTCGGGAAGCTCCTTGATCAGCTGCGCACGAAACGACTGGGTCAGGAAATAGAGAATGTCGCGCTCGTCCGGTTTGTCAGGCCACTTACGCTCGCCTTTCAGAATAGCGTTCAAATCGAAGGCGCGTTGTCGCTGCCGATAGAAGGCGATGAAACCGCGCGCGTGAGAGGGCGTCAGCAAGCCGCTGGCGAGGACGTCGGCGACAGCTTCGTTGCGGTTGTCCTCCGCATAGGCTTGCCAAGCCTCCGACAGGAACGCCCAGGCGCGCGGTGTGGAAAACGGCTCCTCATGCTTCGGCGGCTTGGACCAGAGCTGATCTGGACGCAGGCGAATATAGTCGATCACCAATGGATCCACGCTCGAACCCTCCGCCCAGGCAATCCAGTCGGCCGCGTCGGCGCGCAATTGCACGTGAATCAGACGATTGATCAGCGCAGACGATAAGGCGCGCACAATGGCCGCGTCCTGCGCCCGATTTCCCGCCCCGATCACAACTGAGCCCTGGGGTAAAGCGTACTCGCCGATGCGCCTGTCGTTGATCAGCGAGTAGAAGGCCTTCTGCACGTCGTGCGAGCAGGCGTTGAGTTCATCCAAGAACAGACAATAGGCGGTTTCTCGCGCGATTTGTGCGGGTGGATGAAACCGGGTTTTGCCGCCCTCAATCTTCGGCACGCCGATGAGATCTTCCGGCGCGAGTTGCGAACCGAGCAGCGACACGCAATCGAGGCCGACCGCTTCAGCGAACTGCTGCACGATCGACGACTTGCCGATACCGGGCGGACCCCAAACGAACACCGGGCGCACCGGCGCCACGTTGAGTAGAAAGTCCATCAGCTCCCGAGGTTTTAGGGTGCGAGCCGCCTCCACGCCAAACTCCTATGCCGCAGCCTTGGAACGCTACAAGGCGTGCCGTTGCGAGGGAAGGGCGCGGGGCGTGTTCGCGAGAGCCTAAGCCGGGATCTGCTCCACTTCGATCGCGCGCAGCGCGCGGGCGAGCATGCCGGCGCCGCTTTCGCCGGGCTGCAGCTCGACCGCGCTCTGCTCGAACACGAGCGGCCCGGCGCCGCCGTCGCCGGAGGCGAAGGCCGTGCACTCGGCCACCGACGCGACGCGCTCGGCGGTGCGCTTGGCGCTTTTGAGATTTGCCGCGGGCAGGGCGATGGCGATCAGATCGCCGCCGAGCGTCACGCCGCAATCGGCGTCGCGCATCAGCCGCGCGGCGAGGCTCGCCACTTCGGTGAAGCCCTTGCGCCAGACCTCTTCCGCGGGCGCGCGCGCGCCATGCGCTGGCAGCACCCGCAGCACGGCGAGGCTGAGCGGCCTGCCGCTGGCGTGGTGATCCGCCGCCAAGCGCGCGAGGTGCGCGTCGAACGCGCCGCGCCTCCACAGGCCGGTGCGCGCATCGCCCATCAAGTCGCGCAGCGCGCAGATGTCGTGCTCGGCGGCGCGGCGGCGGCGTTCGCGCCGCACCGCTTCGAACAGCCAGCCCAAACTCGCGCCCGTCGGCGCATTGACGGTCGCGACCGCTGAGGCGCCGCGGTCGATCGCCGCTTTCGCCGTATCGGTGTCGCCCGAGGCCACGACCACCATGGTCGGCAAATGATAGAGCGTCGCGTTGCGGCGAAGCGCGGCGCAGAGCGAGATCGCCGTCTGTGCGTCTTGCGCCCCATTCAGGACGACGGCGTCGAACGGTTCGTCGTGCAGGTGATCGAATCCGGCGTAGGATGAGAACGCGGCGGCGACCAGCCCGTCCTGTTCCGCCAGCGCGCGCTCCAGCGCCAAAAACATCGAACTCGGCGCGCCGATATAGAGCGCTTTGAGGCGCCGCGGCTCGGGCGATTGCGGCGGCGCAACGCGAAGCGCCGATGCCGTCGCGCCGCGGCGCGTGCGCTCCTCCTCGGCAACGGCCACACGGATCCAGGCTTCCATCTGCGCGGCGAGCAGCTTGGGCGGCGCATCGAGCGAAACCGCGCCTGCGAAGATGCTGCTGGCGCCGAGCCCGCGCGGCGGCGGGGAAGCCCATCGCAAGCCAGAGAGGCACGCGAGCGGGGGCGCGCCGGACGCCATCAGCGCTTCCGCGATGGAAGCGTCCTGGCCACCTGGGATTATGGCGATGTCCTCGCCGTCAGGCGCCTGACGCGCGGGTCCCGCCAGGGCAAGCGTCTCGACGCCAGCGGCCGAGAGCTGCGCTTGCGCCTCGCGCACAATCCGGGCGTCAGAAGCTCGCACGACGATGCGCAAAGGTTAACGCTCCGGCGCCCGCGACGGCGCGTAGTGAACCGTTATAAGTAACGCTTGTTAGCACTCTCTCAAACCGGGAGGGTAAACGGAGCAAGCTGATGGCGCAGGGACCGCTGGCGGGTGTGAAAGTTGTCGAGTTCGCCGGCATCGGCCCCGGCCCCTATTGCTGCATGCTCTTGTCCGACATGGGCGCCGACGTCGTGCGCATCGACCGCAAGGGCGGCCGCGGCGGCGCCAAGTTCGACGTCACCGCGCGTGGCCGCCGCTCGATCGCGCTCGACATGAAAGAGCGTGCCGATGTCGAGGTCGCCTTGGCGCTGATCGAGAAAGCGGATGTGCTGATCGAAGGGTTCCGTCCCGGCGTGATGGAGCGCCTCGGCGTCGGGCCCGACGAAGCGCTGGAGCGCAACCCGCGCCTGATCTACGGACGCATGACGGGCTGGGGCCAGACCGGCCCGCTCGCGCACGCCGCCGGCCACGATCTCAACTACATCGCCCTCTCCGGCGCGCTGCACGCCATGGGCCGCAAAGGCGCCCCGCCCTCGCCGCCGCTCAATTTGGTCGGCGACTACGGAGGAGGGGCCCTTTTCCTAGCGATGGGCGTATGCGCGGCGCTGTACGAGGCGCAGCGCTCCGGCAAAGGCCAAGTCATCGACGCCGCCATCACCGATGGCGCGGCCTCGCTCATGGGCGTCATGTATGGCCTGCGCGCCGCCGGCATCTGGACCGACGAGCGCGACGCCAACCTCCTCGACGGCGGCGCGCCGTTCTACGACGTTTACGAAACCTGCGACGGCAAGTTCGTCACCATCGGCGCGCTCGAACCGCAATTCTACGCGCTGCTGCTGGAGAAGACGGGCCTCAAGGACGATCCCGACTTCGCCATGCAGATGAACAAGCCGCATTGGCCGGCGATGTCGGATAAGGTCGCGGCGGTCATCAAGACCAGGACCCGCGCGGAGTGGACCGAACTGATGGAAGGCTCGGACGTCTGCTTCGCCCCGGTGCTCGACATGGCCGAAGCGCCGAAACACCCCCACAACGCTGCCCGCGGCGCGTTCACGGAAGTGGAGGGGGTAGTGCAGCCGGCGCCGGCGCCGCGCTTTTCGCGCACGTCCGGCGCGATCCAGGGCCCACCGGCTGCGGCAGGGGCCCACTCGGCCGAAATTCTCTCGGACTGGGGCGTTACCGCCCGCCCAAGCTGATTAACCCATTCAGCGCCGGTTCAACCGCCAGGGTGTTTTATCGTCCTCGGCTCTGGGCGATTTTTCGTCCCTCGCTCGTACCGGGGCCAGGTTCTCGGCCCACCTTAGGGCCGAAGCAAAGCGCCGGCGGCCGGCTCAGCCGCCGGCGCAATGCGTTGGCGGACCTGAAACTTGCATTTCCGCCCCGGCATGTTGCACCGCAGCGCGCCCCTACGTAAACGGGGCGCATGGCAAACAAAGTCTATGCGGACGCCAAGTCCGCGCTCGAGGGCCTGACTTTCGACGGCATGACGGTAATGAGCGGCGGTTTCGGCCTCTGCGGCATTCCCGAGAACCTGATCCTCGCCCTGCGCGACAGCGGCGTTAAGGGCATCACCGTCATCTCCAACAATGCCGGCGTCGACGGCTGGGGCCTGGGGCTGCTGCTGGAAACCAAACAGATCCGGAAAATGGTCAGCTCCTACGTGGGCGAGAACAAGGAGTTCGCGCGCCAGTACCTCGCCGGCGAACTTGAACTTGAATTCAACCCCCAAGGCACGCTGGCCGAACGCTGCCGCGCCGGCGGCGCGGGGATCGCAGGCTTCTATACCAAGACCGGCGTCGGCACTTTGGTGGCCGAGGGCAAGGAGACCAAGGTCTTTAACGGCGAGACCTACGTGCTCGAAACGGGCCTGGTGGCCGATCTCTCCATCGTCAAAGCCTGGAAAGGGGACAAGGAAGGCAACCTGATCTTCCGCAAGACCGCCCGCAATTTTAATCCGATGATGGCGACAGCCGGCAAGAAGTGCGTCGCCGAAGTGGAGATCCTGGTCGAGACCGGCGAACTCGATCCCGATCAGATCCACACGCCCGGCATCTTCGTCGACCGGATCGTCAAGGGCGCTTTCGAGAAGCGCATCGAACAGCGCACCGTCCGTCAGCGGGAGAATGCATAATGCCGTGGTCCCGCGATCAACTCGCTCAACGCGCCGCCAAGGAATTACGCGACGGCTTTTACGTTAACCTAGGCATCGGCATCCCGACCTTGGTGGCGAACTACATTCCGGAGGGGATGGAGGTCACGCTGCAGTCGGAGAACGGCATGCTCGGCATGGGCCCGTTCCCGTTCGAGGGCGAAGAGGACGCCGATCTGATTAACGCCGGCAAACAGACCATCACCGCGCTGAAGAAGACGTCGTATTTTTCCTCGGCGGACTCATTCGGCATGATCCGCGGCGGCCATATCGATCTTTCGATCCTCGGCGCGATGGAGGTCAGCGATCGCGGCGACCTCGCCAACTGGATGGTGCCCGGCAAGATGGTGAAGGGCATGGGCGGGGCGATGGACCTCGTTGCCGGCGTGAAGCGCGTCGTCGTCGTGATGGAACACACGTCGAAGGACGGCGCCTCGAAGCTGCTGACCAGATGCACGCTGCCGCTCACCGGCGTCAACGTGGTTGATCTGGTGATAACCGATCTCGGCGTGTTCGAGATCGACAAGCATGGTCAACAACCCATGAAGCTTATCGAACTCGCCGATGGCGTCACGCTGGAAGAGATCACCGCAAAGACGCAGGCGCCGTTCACCAACGGGCTGCGCTGAAGTCTTCACGCACATCGACACAAGTAAACATGCGTAAACGCGCGAGCGATCTCACAATCGTTCGCGCGTTCATCGTTTCTCATCACCTGCCAGGTAAGTTCTCCGGAACAATTCGTGCAGAGAGGGCGCCATGCAGTGCCCTCCAGCCTAGGTATGGTGATGCTTCGTACCGGAATGAAGCGACACGTGGGGAGGCGTGCGGCCGCAATGGCCGCATGCGCGCTCGCCGCGTGTGCGCTGGTCTGGAGCGGAGACGCAAACGCGCAGAGTTCGACCCCGAACGAATTCTCACGCGTGCTCGAACTGATTAACCAGCAAGAGCAGCGGCTCAACGCGCAGGAGCGACAGCTCCAAGACCAACAGAGAGAGATTAGCGAACAGCGTGAGCTGATCGAACGCCAGCGGCGTGAGATTCTTGCGATGGGCGGCAGTGTCAGCGAAGCGGATCTTGGCGAGATCCGCGGCGCCGGCGTCGGCGCACATGGCCTGAACTACGCGGCGCTGGCGGCGGACGAGCCGATTTCGGTCAATCGCCGCGCGCCGATCACGACGCTAACCCAAACCGAGGGCGGCAGCGCCGCTCCAACCGGCACGCCGGCTGCTCCGCCGGACCGGCCGGTGGGCGAAGCGCCGCCGGAGGAGACGCAAGTCTCGACCGTTGAGGCGCTTCCGGAAGGGCAGAACGCCCTTCTGGGCCAGGGCCGGCTCGTCATCGAGCCCTCGTTCGAATACTCGCGCAGCTCCTCGAACCGTTTCGTCTTTCGCGGCGTCGAGATCGTCACGGGCATTCAGATCGGCCTAATCGAGGCCAACGACAGCGCTCGCGACACCTTCTCCTCGTCTTTGGCGATCCGTTATGCGCTCACCGACCGGCTCGAGATCGAAGGCCGGGTGCCGTACATCCACCGCTCCGATCGCATCACCACGGTCTCGCAGAACAGCCAGACGACGACGCAGACGTTCGAGCTGCAAGGCTCGGAACTGGGCGATGTCGAACTCTCGGCGCGCTACCAGCTCAATCGCGGCCGCAACGGCGCGCCGATCTTCGTCGCTGGCGCGCGCGTCAAGTCGAACACGGGCCTCGGCCCGTTCGAACTCGACCGCGACGCCCAGGGCGTCTCGACCGAACTCGCTACCGGTTCCGGCTTCTGGGCCGTGCAGGGCAGCCTGTCGATGATGTACCCGAGTGACCCGGCGGTGCTGTTCGCCAACGTCAGCTACATGTACAACATCACCGAGGACGTCGATCGCACCTTCGGCACGGTGCACGTGGGCCATGTCAATCCGGGCGATTCCGTCGGCTTCGGTTTCGGCTTCGGCTTCTCGCTCAACCCGCGCTTCTCGTACTCACTGGGCTACTCGCACTCCTACGTGATGCCGACCGAGACCGAGTTGAACGGCATGATCACGGAGTCCACCGAGCTGCAAGTCGGCAGCCTGCAGCTGGGCCTCTCCTTCCGGGCCACCGAGCGTCTGACGCTCGCCACCAGCGTCGATGTCGGCGTCACCGAAGACGCCCCGGATGTCCGGCTTTCCTTCCGGACCCCATTCCGCTGGTAAGCAGAGCGGACGCAAAAACCAAAGGCCGGCGGCTCCCCACCGCCGGCCTTTTTCTTTGCCGCTTTGCCCGCTTGCGGAGTAGCGAGTGCGCTGATACCCGCCACCAGCCCGGAGGGATGGCCGAGTGGTTTAAGGCACCGGTCTTGAAAACCGGCGTGGGTGCAAGCCCACCGTGGGTTCGAATCCCACTCCCTCCGCCACGTGCGCCGGAACAAGCCCCGGTTCGGCCCCGTTAGCTCCGAAGGTTCACTTCGGGAAAGACGCACATGGCAAAGAAAGCAAAAGCGGCGAGCGGACGCAGCTCGGCGAAGAAGACGCGCGCGAAGTCGGTGAAGAAGGCGAGCGCAAGCAAGGGCAGAACGAAGGCGACGGCGAAGCGCCGCGCAAACGGCCGGCGCGCCAATGGCGCGGACCGCGCGCCGAGCCGCGGCCGCGACCCGGCGGCGATCGCCCTGCTGAAGCAGGATCATCGCACGGTCGAAGCGCTGTTCGAGGAATTCGAGGAGGCGACATCGCCGACCGACAAGCGCAACATCGCCCGCGAGATCTGTCTCGAACTCACCATCCACACCATGATCGAGGAGGAGCTCTTCTATCCGGCCGTGAAGGACGCGATCGACGAGGAGACCTACGGCGAAGCGCTGGTCGAGCACGACGGCGCCAAGGTGCTGATCGCCGAAATCATGGACGCCAATCCGCGCGACGAGTTCTACGACGCGCGCGTCAAGGTGCTTTCGGAAATGATCAAGCACCACGTGAAGGAGGAGGAGCAGCCCGGCGGCATGTTCGCGCAGGCGCGCCGTGGCGATATCGATTTCGATGACCTCGGGGAGCGTCTCGAACAGCGTAAAGACGATCTCAAGCGCACGCTGAAGCGCAGCGGCATCCCCGCGCCGGAGACGCGGACGCTGCACGGCGCTGAACTCCGCTATGGCGATCCGGTCGGCTGACCTCACGCGCAACTGTAGTTAAACTGCAAAAAGGATAAACGCTTACGCGGTCTAAACGGGCGGCGGGGTAACAGGGATGGAACACATCTCTCGGGGTCCGCCGCCTATGGCCTTTCCACTCAACCGCGTCGCCCTCGTCTGCGCCGCCGCATTCTGCGTCGCAGGGGCCGCCGCGGCGCAGGCGCCGATCGAGTATGCGGGTCAGCGGGCGCCCGTCCCGCTGCAGGCGGCTTCGGTTGGCAACACGCTGAGCGGCGGCGATGAAAACTCCTACGGCTACGGCGCGGGCGCCCGCACCGAAGGCGCTGCGATCGACATTCGGCGCGGCAGCGTCCGCAGCGCGCCGGCTCACGTCGAAACCGCGCCCGCCTCGACCGAACACCCGCAGTGGCTGGAACGGGAGCGGGTAGGGCCGCCCTATGAGGCCAACGGCCGCTGGTACGTGCCGACGCCTGAGCCGGGCTACGAGCAGACGGGTACGGCTTCTTGGTACGGCCCGACCTTCCACGGCCAGGCCACCGCGAGCGGCGAGATCTTCGATCAGGAGGCGCTGACCGCCGCCCACCCGACGCTGCCGATCCCGAGCCTCGTCCAGGTCACCAATCTTGAGAACGGCCGCGAAGTCATCGTCCGCGTCAATGACCGCGGGCCGTTTGTCGGCGAGCGCCTCATCGACCTTTCGCGCCGCAGTGCGGAAGTGCTCGGCTTCGAGCAGCAGGGCCAAGCCCGCGTTCACGTCCGATATCTCGGCCCCGCGCCGCGCCGTGTGGCCGCCGAGGGATCGCCCGCCGCACACACCGCTCCGCCCCCTGCCCAGCCGACCGCCCTCCGCGCAGGGGAGGGGCCAGTCTCCCTGCTCCCACGACCTGTGGAAGAGGAGCCGCGTGCCGCCGCCCTCGCCGGCGCCCCGCTCGGCCAGCCGCAATCCGCTCCGCCGCGTTACTCACAGCCCGCCGGCGACGGCTTCTACGTCCAGGTCGGCGCCTACGCCGATCTCACCAACGCGCACCGTGTCCGCGACGAAGTCAGCGCCGCCGGTCCGGTCAGCGTCGACATGCGCCAGACCGCCGCTGGCGGTGAATTGTTCCGCGTGCGGCTGGGGCCGTGGGCGTCTAGAGAACAGGCCGACGCCGCGCGCCGCCAGCTCTCGTCCCTCGGCTACGGTGAAAGCATTGTGGCGGCACGGTGATTGGCGGTTTGTTGACGTAAAGCCGCCGTCTCGGTTTGCTTGAAAGCAAGCTCGCGACAATCGATTCGGTGGAGACGTGATAGTGCGATTGGCTGCCCTGAGCCTTGCCGCGGCGCTCGCTGCGGCGCCCATGGCGAACGCGCAAACCGGCGCGTTCACCACGACGGCTCAGCACGTCACCATCATGGACGGCGCCTCCGGCGCGATCCTCTATTGCAACGACTGCCAGACGCCGATGCCGCCCGCGTCGATGTCGAAGATCATGACGGTGCTCTTGGTCGCCGAAGCGATCGAAGCGGGCCGCATCACTTGGGACACGCGCTATCCCGTAAGTGAGTACGCTTGGCGCAACGGCGCCATGTCAGACGGCTCGCACATGTTCTTGCCGCTGAACGCGACCGCGACCGTGCGCGACCTGCTGCGCGGCGCGATCGTCGTCTCCGCCAATGACGCCTGCATTGTGCTCGCCGAGGGCCTGTTCGGATCGGAAGAGGCCTTCGTCGCCGAGATGAACCGGCGCGCCCAGGCGCTCGGCCTGCGCAGCGCGCGCTTCCGCAACTCGACGGGCCTGCCTGATCCCGATCACGTCATCAGCTCGGCCGACCTCGCGCGCCTCGCGCGGCACCTCATCGTCACCTATCCGGAAATCTACCGGATCTATTCCGAGCGCGAATTCCGCTTCAACAACCGCACCCAACAGAACCGCAATCCGCTGCTCGGCGCCTTCGCCGGCGCGGATGGCGTCAAGACCGGCCACACCGATGCTTCGGGGTATGGTTTGGTCGGTTCGGCGGTGCTGAACGATCAGCGCCGCATCATCGTCTTCAACGGCATGCGCTCGATGGCGGATCGGCGCGAGGAAGGCGTCCGCCTGATGCGCGCCGCCTTCCACGACTTCACCATCGACCGCGTCGCCGCCGCCGGCGAGCAGGTCGGGGAAGCGCAAGTGCGCCTCGGCTCGCGCCGCACCGTACCGCTGGTGGCGCAACGCGACATCGTCATCGGCGGTCCGCGCGGCGTGCAGACCGGGCTCACCGCGCACATCGTCTATAACGGTCCGCTGCGGCCGCCGCTGCGTGAGGGCGACGTCGTGGCGCGCCTCGTCGTCTCCGGACCTGGCTTCCAGACCCAGGAATTCCCGCTCGCGGCAGGCCGGCGAGTCGGACGCGCCAACTGGTTCTCGCGCGCGTTCGAAGGCTTGCGCCTCACGCTGTTCGGCCCTTGATAGGGGCATGAGCCCGACGCCGACATCCGGCCGTTTCATTACGCTCGAAGGCGGCGAAGGCGCCGGCAAGTCGACGCTTGCGCGCGGTCTTGCCGAGGCATTGCGCGGGCAAGGCCATGAAGTGGTGTTGACGCGCGAGCCCGGCGGCGCGCCGGGCGCTGACGCGATCCGCGCGCTCCTGGTGCAGGGCGAGGCGGGCCGCTGGGACGCCATGGAAGAGGCGCTCCTCTTCGCCGCCGCGCGCCGCAATCATCTCAGCCACACCATCCGCCCCGCGCTCGCGCGCGGCGCTTGGGTGATCTGCGACCGCTATTACGACTCGACGCGCGCCTACCAAGTTGCTGCCGGCGGTCTCGATCCGCGCGCGCTCGACACGTTGACGGCGTTGATCGAAGCGCCAGCGCCCGATCTCACCTTCGTGCTCGATTTTGCGCCCGAGGCTGGACTCGCGCGCAGCCAGGGCCGCCATGTCGGCGAAGACCGCTTCGAGAAGAAAACCGCCGACTTCCACGCCCGCGTCCGCGCCGAGTTCCTCGCCATCGCCGAGCGTGAACCGCATCGCTGTGTCGTCATCGACGCCAGCCAGTCCGGAGCCGACGTGCTGGCGCAGGCGCGCGCAGCGCTCGAGGCGCGGCTGTGAAAGCTGAAAAGCCAGCTGTCGAAACCGATCGCGAGCCGAACGCGCCGCATCCGCGCGAGACGTTCTCGTTCTTCGGCCACGAGCAGGAAGAGCGGGCGCTCGCCGACGCGCACCGCAGCGGGCGCATGCACCACGCTTGGCTGCTCGCCGGCACGAAGGGCCTCGGCAAGGCGACGCTGGCGTACCGCTTCGCTCGCGCGGCGCTCGGCGCGCCCAAGAGCGGCGCACGTCCGTTCGATGTTGATCCCGAAGCCATCATAGCCCGCCGAGTCGCCGCGCTTTCGCATCCCGATCTCTTCGTGCTCCGCCGCGGCCTCAACGACCGCGGCAAGCCGCGCCGCGAAATCACCGTCGACGACGCGCGCGAGCTCGGCCATTTCTTTTCGCTCGCGCCCTCCGAAGGCGGCATGCGCGTGGCCATCATCGACGCGGTCGACGACCTCAACCGCAACGCCGCCAACGCCATCCTGAAGACGCTCGAAGAACCGCCGGCGCGCTCGGTGCTGCTGCTCGTCTGCCATGCGCCCGGCGCGATTCTGCCGACCATCCGCTCGCGCTGCCGGCGCCTTGCGCTGCGGCCGCAGTCCGACGACATCGTCCGCGCCGCGCTTGGGCAAAGCGGCGACGACGCGCTCGTCACGCTCGCCAAAGGCCGCCCCGGCCGCGCCATCGCTTACGCTGCCCAAGGCGTTGACGCAAAATTCGCCGACGTCCGCCGCGCGCAAATGGCGCTGCAGCACGGCGAAGCCGGCGCCATGCTGTCCGCGCTCTATGACAAAATGAGCGGCGAGCCGTTCGAGAAGCTCGCCGCTGTGCTCGAGCTCGCCGGCGAATGGACGCGCGCGGCAGGGGTCGAGGAGGGCGGTGAGGGTTGGGCCGAAGCCTGGTCGGCGCTCGAAACGCTGCGCGGCGAAGCCGAAGGCCTCGACATGGACCCGCGCCACGCGCTCGCCCGCGCCGTAGGCGTGCTTGATCGCGCCGCCGCAGTGCGTAGATGAAGCAAGCCATGCTGATCGACAGCCACGTCAACCTGCACCACCACGCCTACGATGAGGACCGTGAAGCCGTCATCGCGCGCGCCCGCGAAGCCGGCGTCGCCCGCATGATCACGATCTGCGACAGGATCGAAAACTTCGACCGCGTCATCGCCATCGCCGAAGCGCACGCCGACATCTACGCCAGCGTCGGCGCGCATCCGCATTATGCGAAAGATCATCTTGATCTCACGGCGGCGAGGCTCATCGAATTCGGATCGCATCCGAAAGTCGTCGGCGTCGGCGAAAGCGGCCTCGACCAGCACTACAAATTCAGCCCGCTCGAAGATCAGGTCCAAGTCTTCCGCGCCCACGCGGAAGCGGCGCGCACGCTCGGCAAGACGCTGATCATCCACACCCGCGAAGCCGACCAGGCAATGGGCGACTTGCTGGAGGAGGAGGCGGGGAAGGGCCCTCTTCGCATCCTGATGCATTGCTACACCTCCGGCGCCGAACTCGCGCGCCGCGCGCTTGCGCTGGGCGCCTATATCTCGTTCTCCGGCATCATGACGTTCAAGAACGCCGACGACGTCCGCGCCATCGCGATGGAAACGCCGCTCGATCGCATCATCGTCGAAACCGATTGCCCGTATCTGACGCCGGTGCCCTTCCGCGGCCAACGCTGCGAACCGCATCACGTCGCTTACGTGCAATCGGCCCTGCTCAAACTACGCGGCGTCAGCGAGGAGGAGGGGAGCGCCCTCCTCGCCGACAACTTCTTCCGCGTGTTTCCCGGCGTGGCGCGATGAAGTGCGCACGCGTTCCGCGTCGCCTTCGACAAGCTCAGGCTGACGCTGCTAGCTCGCTCCGACGGCAGACCTGGCGTCACGCTGAGCCTGTCGAAGCGCGACGCCACGCACGTACGCAAAAACACGCAGGGACGCGCCCCTGATGCCCACACTCCGCGTCACCATCCTCGGCTGCGGCTCCTCCGGCGGGGTGCCGCGCGCGACTGGCGATTGGGGCGCGTGCGATCCGAACGAGCCGAAGAACCGCCGCTCGCGCTGTTCGCTGTTGCTGCAGCAATGGCGCGCCGAGGCAGGGCCGGCGGAAGAGGCGACCACGGTGCTGATCGACACCAGCCCCGATCTCCGCCTCCAGCTCGCCGACGCCAAGCCTGCCCATCTCGACGCCATCCTCATCAGCCACGACCACGCCGATCAGACCAACGGCTTCGACGACGTCCGCGCCTTCGCGATCAAGCACCGGCGCCAGATCCCGGTCTGGATGGATGAGGCGACCGCGGAGACCTTCATGCGCCGCTTCGGCTACGCGTTCGAGTCGAAGGGCGGCTACCCGGCGATCGTTCGCCGCGCCGGCGATCTCTCGCCGCTCGCGCCGATTTCGATCGACGGCCCCGGCGGCAAGCTCGAGCTCACGCCGCTCGATCAGGACCACGGCTTCAGCCGCTCGCTCGGCTTCCGCGTCGGCCCGGTCGGCTACTCGAACGATCTCGTCGACATGCCGCCCGAGAGTTTCGCCGCGCTCGAAGGCCTCTTGCTCTGGATCGTCGACGCGTTACGCGAGACGCCGCATCCCACGCACGCGCATCTCGGCCGCGCACTCGACTGGATCGCGCGCCTCAAGCCGAAGCACGCCGTGCTCACGAACATGCACATTGACATGGACTATGCGTCGCTGAAGGCGAGGCTGCCGGTCGGCGTCGAACCTGGATACGATGGCTGGGCGCGCGACTATCCAATCTGAGTCGCCATCGCTTCCCATAATCTATCTTATGCGAGAACTGCATGCCGGGACAAGCTGCTGATAAAACGACGGAAAAGAGCGCCGGAGCCCTCTCCCGAAATGCCTCCGCCACTCAAGCTGTTCTGGATGTGATGGCCCGTCTGCGCGACCGCGAGCACGGCTGCCCGTGGGACGTGGAGCAAAACTTCCGCACCATCGCGCCGTACACCATCGAGGAAGCCTACGAAGTCGCCGACGCCATCGAGCGCGACGATCTCCCGGCGCTCAAGGAAGAGCTAGGCGACCTCCTCTTCCAGGTCGCCTTCCACGCCCGCATGGCCGAGGAGCAAGGCGCGTTCGATTTCGCGGACGTCGCCCAAGCGCTCGCCGACAAAATGATCGAACGCCATCCGCACGTGTTCGCCGAAGCCGGCGACGGCCGCACGGCCGAACAGCAAACCGTCGCCTGGGAGACGCTCAAGGCCGAGAAGCGCGCCGCCAAGGGCGCGCCCTCGCTGCTGGACGACGTCGCCATGGCCCTCCCCGCCCTCATGCGCGCCGAGAAGCTCACCAAGCGCGCCGCGCGCATCAACTTCGATTGGCCGAGTTCGGCAGAAGTGCTGGAGAAGCTCGACGAGGAGCTGGCCGAACTCAAAGCCGCCGAGGCCAGCGGCGATCAGGAGCACATCGCCGAAGAGATGGGCGACATCCTCTTCGTCATGGCCAACCTCGCCCGCAAACTCAAAGTCGACCCCGAAGAAGCTCTCCGCCGCGCCAACGCCAAGTTCACCCGCCGCTTTCAGTACATCGAGCGCGCGCTGGCGGAAGCTGTCCGTACCGGGCCGCAGCCGCTGGATGAGATGGAAGCGCTGTGGCTCGACGCGAAGCGGGCTGAGAAGAGGTAGCGCGTGTCGGCCCTTGATTGGAGACCAGCGTTATATTGGCTGGGAGTCGTGGCGCTCTCTGCCTGGCTCGCCTGGGCCAGTTTGGTCGCACTGCTTTCTCCGCTCTACACCGTCGGCGGCGTTGATGAAGGTTGGTGGCTCGTAGCGTTCCACTGGGCCTGTGTGTCGCTAGCGGCAGGAGTGCTATTCTTCAGTCTCCGCGCCAAGAGGACCGGAAAGCTCACTATGGGCACGGTGCTATTGTGGGCTACACCCGGCGCAAGCTACGCGATGTGGATCGGCTTCTACGTATTTTACAATCGCGTGCTCCTGCATTGCGAAGTACCGTGCGGAGGCGTGAGCTTGCCGGGCTAACGCTTCAACGCCCCAAACGGCACGATCTTGTTCTCTACATCGTGCCCAATATCCGCGCGCCCGAGATACGCGATCCCAGCCTTCTTGCACCAATAACGCACGATCTCTTCTTCGTTCGCGCCGAACGGCTTGTCGTTCTCCGGTACATCGCTCACGCGCCCAAGCTTGATCCCCTTCACGCTCCGCACATTGGCGGAGGAGGTGATGTGGAAGAGGGCGCGGTCGATGCGATAAAGGTACTCCCCCACCTCTTCCAGCATCAGCACATGGCCGCTCAAATCCGGCTCGAGCGGCGTGCCGAGGATCGACTGCAGGATCATGATGTTGAACGCCGCCGTCCGCGCATCGAACATCACGCCAAGCTCGACGCTCTCCGGCGCGCGGTCGATCAGCCAGGCGAGGGCCCTCTTCACCGCCCCCTCTCCGCCTGCCCGCGTCAGGTCCACCGGCATCGGCCCATGCGCCACCGTACCGATGCGATGCTTGTACAAGCCCGCCAGCAGCACGCCGCCGTCGCTGTAGCCGAGATAGGTTTTCTTACGCGCGTGCTCATTCAGCTGCCCAAGCGCGGCCTCGGCAATCCTGCACGCCCCATAACCGCCGCGCGCGAACCAAATCGCGTCCAGCGTGGGATCGTTGGCGTATTCGACGAACGCTTTCAGCCGCGCTTCATCGTCGCCGGCGAAATGCCCGGCGCTCTGGAAACATTGCGGATGAACAACGATCTCCGGCGCGCGATCGAGAAAACTGTCTGTCGCGAACGCCTTAAGCCGCGCGGCCAGCTCCGGCTCGATGCGCGTGCCGGGCGCTACAACGCCAATTCGCATCGAGGGCGCCATGCTGCGTAGATGTCCTTCCGAAAAGCGGCGTTTCTGGTCATAACCGGCGCCCCATGAGTCCGCAAAACATGAGTCAGGCCAAATCCTATTTCTTCAGCGGTATCGGCGGCTCCGGCATGCTGCCGCTCGCGCTCATCCTGCGCGGGAAGGGCGTGACGGTCGCCGGCTCCGACCGCTCGCTCGACCAAGGCCGCCTCGGCGCCAAGTTCGAGTACCTCAAAGCGCAAGGCATCGCCCTCTTCCCGCAAGACGGCTCAGGCGTCACCAGCGCCGACCAGATCCTCGTGCGCTCCGCTGCCGTTGAGGACACGGTCGGCGATGTCGTCGCCGCAAGAAACGTCGGCGCGCGCGACATGAAGCGGCCGGAGCTGCTGGCCGAGCTGTTCAACGCCGCGCCGGTGCGCATCGGCGTCGCCGGCACCAGCGGCAAGAGCACGACCACCGGCATGATCGCCTGGCTGCTGCATCAGGCCGGCCGCGATCCCACGGTGATGAATGGCGCCGTGATGAAGAACTTCGTCACGCCCGACGCACTGTTCGCCAGCGCGCTCGTCGGCAAAGGCGATGCGTTCGTCTCGGAGGTCGATGAAAGCGACGGCTCGATCGCCCGCTACGAGCCGACCATCGCCGTGCTCAACAACATCGCCCTCGATCACAAGGGCATGGACGAGCTGCGCTCGCTGTTCGCCGCCTTCGTCAACAAAGCCGAGATCGCCGTGCTCAATCTCGACAACGAAGAAACGGCCGCGCTGCTCATGAAGACCAAGGTCCGCACCCGCACCTACTCATTGCGTTCCGGCCTCGCCGATCTGCACTGCAGCGACATCCGCCTCGCGCCCGACGGCGTCGCCTTCGACGTGTTGGAGAAAGACACACGTGCTGCCGTCACGGTCGAACTCGCCGTCCCGGGCGAGCACAACGTCTCCAACGCGCTCGCCGCGCTTTCCGCCGCGCGCGCTTATGGCTTGTCGCTGAAAGAAGCCGCGGACGCGCTCAAAGGCTTCTCCGGCACGAAGCGGCGGCTGGAAGTCGTCGGCAACGCCGGCGGCGTCACGGTGATCGACGATTTCGCCCACAACCCGGACAAGATCACCGCCACGCTCGCTACGCTGCACGCGTTTCCGGGCCGGCTGCTGATCATGTTTCAGCCGCACGGCTTCGGCCCGCTCAAGCTGATGCGCCAGGAATTCATCGACTGCTTCGCCAAGCACATGGTCGACGACGACGTCCTCATCATGCCCGACCCGGTCTATTTCGGCGGCACCGTCGAGCGCAGCGTCACCAGCGAACACATCGCCGCCGGCGTGCGTCAGCGCGGCCTGCAAGCCCTAGCCTTCGCCGAACGCAACGCCTGCGGCGATAAACTGATCGAACTCGCCGAACCCGGCGACCGCATCGTCGTCATGGGCGCGCGGGACGATACGCTGAGTGTGTTTGCGGCTGAGTTGGTGGAACGTCTAAAGCGCTGAAAGCCCGGACCGCCGGCGCCCTCGCCGGCAACCGATGTTTGACCCCGCACCGCCGCTGCACGTTGAAACGGCGCTGCCGGCGAGGGCGCCGGCGGTCCGAGCCCCTACTCCGCGGCTGGCCGAATTTCTTCGGGCAGGGGCTCCAGCGGCGCAAATCGCGCCGCATCTTCCACCAAAAGCTCCGCGCGCAGCGTGTGGTGGCCGTGCTCGTCGGTGCTTTCGTCCAGAATCTTGCCGACCGAAGCGATCTGCGCGCGCACGCGGCCGCTGTCGTCGGGCGGCAAGGTGAGGGTGATGACGCGCGTCGCCGAGAACGCCGCGCGATCGATCGCCGCGAGCAGGGCGTCCAGGCCCTCCCCTGTCTCGGCAGAGATCGCGACAGGGGGCAGGGCGCCCTGCCCGTCCCGCTCCGCCGCGACTTCCGCGCGCCGCAAACGCGCCACCCTTGACGCTTCGTCGAGCAGATCGATCTTGTTCCAAGCCTCCAGCACAGGCGGCATCTTGCGGCCCGCGTCGCTCTCCAGCTGCGCCAGCACGCTCAGGACGTCGGCCTTCTGATCTTCGCTCTGCGGATGGGCGATGTCGCGCACGTGCACGAGCAGATCCGCCTCGGTCACCGCTTCCAGCGTAGCGCGGAAAGATTCCACCAGTTCGTGCGGCAGATCGGAGATGAAGCCGACCGTATCGCTCATGATCACTGCGCGCCCACTCGGCAGTTTCACTTGCCGCGCCGTCGGATCGAGCGTGGCGAACAGCATGTCGCGCGCCAGCACGCCCGCTTGCGTCAGGCGATTGAACAGCGTCGACTTACCAGCGTTGGTGTAGCCCACCAGCACCACCGCCGGCAGCCCCGCACGCGCGCGCGCACGCCGCTGCAGCCCGCGCGTGCGGCGCACGTCCTCGAGTTCTTTCTTCAGCCGGAGGATGCGGTCCGCAATGATCCGCCGGTCGAGTTCGATCTGGGTTTCGCCGGGGCCGCCGGTCTTGCCCAAACCGCCGCGCTGACGCTCCAAGTGCGTCCAGGTCCGTACCAGCCGCGAGAGCTCGTAGCCCTGCCGCGCCAGTTCGACCTGCAGCTTGCCTTCCTTCGTCCGCGCGCGCAGTCCGAAAATTTCGAGGATCAGCCCGGTGCGGTCGATCACCTTGGCGCCGGTGTCCGTCTCCAGATTGCGCTGCTGCACCGGCGAGAGCGCGCCATCGACAACGACAACGCCCGCGCCAAGCTCTTCCGTCTGCTGCTTCAGCCGCTCGACGCGGCCCGAACCGAAATAGGTGCGCGGCGAAATCTGCCGCAGCGGCGCAGCCTCGGCGTTCGCAACCTCGAGCCCCAGCGCTTGGGCAAGGCCCACCGCTTCCAGCAGCCGCGCCTCGCCGTCGCGCACGCTCTCGTCGGCGCTCGCGAGCGGGCGCAGCACGATGGCTCGGTTCAGATCTTTCTGAGGCGTCTCAGGCGGATTCGGCTTCATCTACCGCTTTGTCGATCTCGTACAGCTGCACAGGCGCGCCGGGCATAATGGTAGAGATGGCGTGCTTGTAGACCAGCTGCACCTGGCCATCGCGGCGCAACAAAACGCAGAAATTGTCGAACCAGGTGACGACGCCTTGAAGTTTGACGCCGTTGACCAGGAAGATCGTGAGCGGCGTCTTGGCCTTGCGGACAGCGTTGAGGAACGTGTCCTGGAGGTTCTGTTTCTTATCCATGGGAGCCCCATGCCTTAGTTTTATGACGCCGCATCGAAGCGCGCGGCTGATTCGAGCTATAGAGCCAGCCGTTACCGGCGCCAACTATCCTGCAAGTCAGACGGGCGTCCGGCGCCTCACGCGCCGAGATAGACGGCGTTGAGTGTGCGCGTGACCGGGCCGACCTTGCCGTCGCCCACCGGCCTGCCGTCGATCGTCACCACGCCCACAGCCGGATTGCTAGCCGAGCTGATGAACGCCTCCCGCGCCGCCAGCGCATCGGCGATCGTGAACGGCGCTTCGACGACCGCGAGCTGTCGCTCCCGCGCCAGCCCGATCAGCGCCGCGCGCGTCACGCCATGCAGCAAAGCCGTCGACAGCGCGCGCGTGCGCAAGCTGCCTGCCGCATCGACGATCCAGGCGCTGGAAGAGGTTCCTTCCGTCACAAATCCGTCGTCGTCGACGAACCAGGCTTCGAACGCGCCGGCCTCCTTCGCCGCCTGGCGCGCGAGCACGTTCGGCAGCAGATTGACCGATTTGATGTCGCGCCGGGCCCAGCGCGTTTCCGGCGCGCTGATCACGCGAACGCCGCGCTCGACGCGCGCGGCGATCGCGCGCTGGTCGAGGTTCTTGGCCGTCACGATCAGCGTCGGCCGCACTGCGGCGCTTGGAAACACATGATCGCGCGGCGCCGCGCCGCGGCTCACCTGCACATAGACGATGCCGTCGCGCACGCGGTTGCGCCGCATCGTCTCGCGCATGACCGCCCACAGCGAAGCTTCGCTCATCGGATGCGCGATGCGCAGTTCGTCCAGCGAACGCCACAGCCGGGCCATGTGCGCTTCGGCGTCGTAGAGACGTCCGCCGCGCACCGCCCACACTTCGTAGATCGAATCCGCGAGCTGCAGCCCGCGGTCCATCACGGAGATCAAAGGCGCGTTCAGCGGCGCATAGGCGCCATTCACGTACGCGATGCGGCTCATTCGGCCTCGGCGCCGCCGCGTCCCGGCGCTTCGACGCCGAGCGACTTCAGCTTCCGGTGCAGCGCCGAGCGCTCCATACCGATGAAGGCCGCCGTGCGCGAGATGTTGCCGCCGAAGCGCGTGATCTGGACGTTGAGATACTCGCGCTCGAACCGCTCGCGCGCGTCCCGGAGCGGCAGCCCGATCACTTCCTGCAGCCCATCGTGTTTGGAGAAACCGGCGCTCGGCCACGCTTCCGGCGGCAGCGCATCGACCGTCACTGGCGCGCCGGGATCGCCGCCGGCCAGGATGAGGATGCGTTCAATCACGTTGCGCAGCTGGCGCACGTTGCCCGGCCAATCGGCCGCCTGCAGCGCCGCGAGCGCATCTTCGCCGATCTGCCGCGCCGGCACGCCCGACATGCCCGCCAAACGGCCGACGAAATACCCGGCCAGTTCCGGAATGTCCTCGCGACGCTCCGCCAGCGCCGGCGCGCGCAACGGCACGACGTTGAGACGATGGAACAGATCTTCGCGGAAGCGCCCGGCGGCGATATCGCCGGTGAGGTCGCGCGATGTGGACGACACCACGCGCACGTTCACCTGAACGTCCGCCGTGCCGTCGAGCCGGCGGAAGCGCTGATCCACCAGCACGCGCAAGATCTTCGACTGCGTCTCAGGCGGCATGTCCCCCACCTCATCGAGGAAGAGGGTGCCGCTGTGCGCTTGTTCGAATACGCCGATCTTGCGCGGACGTCCGTCCGGGCCTTCTTCGCCGAAGATTTCGCTCTCCATCCGAGCCGGCGCGATCGAGGCGGCGTTGATCACCACGAACGGCCCGTTCACGCGCGGGCTGCGCTCGTGCAGCAGGCGCGCGACCAGCTCTTTGCCGGACCCGGCCGGGCCGCTGATCAGCACGCGCGAATTGGTTTGCGCCACGCGTTCGATCGAGCTGCGCAGCGCCGCCATCACCGCGGACGAGCCGATCAGCAGATCGCTCGCAGCCGAACGCGCTTTGAGTTCGGCGTTCTCGCGCTTCAGCCGCGTCGTCTCCAGCGCACGCTGCACCACGAGCAGCAGACGGTCGGCCGTGAACGGCTTCTCGATGAAGTCGTAAGCGCCGTTGCGGATAGCCGTGACGGCCGTCTCGATCGTGCCGTGACCGGAGATGACGATCACCGGCATGTCGGGATCGATCTCCTTGAACATGGCGAGCAGTTCGAGCCCATCGACGCGGCTGCCCTGCAGCCATACGTCGAGCACCACCAGCGACGGCTTCCGGCGCCGGAATGCGTCCAGCGCTTCGTCGCTGTCGCGCGCCGCCCGCACCTGATGTCCGTCATCTTCCAGGATGCCGGAGATGAGGTCGCGGATGTCGGCCTCGTCGTCGATGATCAGAATGTCTTGCGCCATCTTTTATGAGGCTCCTGCGCCTTGGTCTGCAGCGGGCTCGACCGGCTCTTCGCCGCGTTTGGGTAGAACGAAACGGACGACCGCGCCCGGGCCGGGGCCCGGCGCGTCGTCCAACTCAATCAGCCCCCCATGGTCTTCCACGATGCGCGCCACGATCGCGAGGCCGAGCCCCGCGCCCTTGGTGCGCGTCGTCACGTACGGTTCGATCAGGCGGTGACGATCCTTTTCCGGGAAGCCCAACCCGTTGTCGATCACCTCGAACTGCACGCCAAAATCCAAATCCCGCAAGCGCAGCAGCACGAACCCGTCCTTCGGTTCGCCGTCGCGCGCGCGCCGCGCCTGCACGCTCTCCGCCGCGTTCTTGATCAGATTCAACAGCGCCTGCGAGATCAGCCGCTCGTCGACGACCAAGCCGATCGGTTTGTCGACGCCTTCCACTTCGATGCGCAAGTCGGCGAAAGCAAGGCGCTGACCGAACACGGTCGAACGCGCCACATCGCTCATGTCGGCGAACGACATTTTCGGCGTCGGCATGCGCGCGAACGAAGAGAATTCATCGACCATGCGGCCGATGTCGGCCACCTGCCTCAGGATCGTATCGGTGCACTTCAGGAACGTGTCCTGGTCCGAGACGATCTCGCCGGCGTATTTCCTTCGCAGACGCTCGGCCGAGAGCTGGATCGGCGTCAGCGGGTTCTTGATCTCGTGCGCGATCCGCCGCGCGACGTCCTTCCACGCTTCCTGACGCTGCGCCGAGATGAGCTTCGTCATGTCGTCGAACGTCAGCACGAGGCCGCCCGACGCATCCGGGCTCATGCGCACGCTCAGGTTCAGCGAGCCGCCCTCGCGCACCAGGTCGACGCGCTGCGGCGGCGTTTCCCCGGCCGGCGCCGGCTGGTTCAAGAGATCGGAGAATTCCGGCGCAATATCCACGAGCCGGCGTCCGACAATGCGTTCCTGGCCATGGCCCAGCAACTGGCCGGCGGAACGGTTGGACGCCGTGATGCGGCCGTCGCGGTCGAGACCGACGACGCCTGCGCTGACCCCGCCGAGCACTGTTTCGATGAACTGGCTACGCTTTTCCGCATCTTCCTGCGCGCGCACCAGATCGCGCCGCTGCGTCTCCAGCTGCGCCGTCATGCTGTTGAACGCGCCCGCCAGGGCGTCGATTTCATCGCGATCGTCGCCGGTGGCGACGCGCGCCTTGAGATCGCCGGAGGCGACGCGCCGCGCCGCGCCGACGAGCCGTCCGATCGGCTCGGCCACGCGTGAGGCGCTCGTCAGCCCGACCCAGCCGGCGGCCAGCAACACGATCAACGCCGTCGAGAAGTACGCGAGACCGAACAGGCCGCGCAGCGTCCCCTGCTGCTCGCGCGCGTTTCGATAGTCCTCGACGGAATTGTCGAACGCCCGCAGCTGCGCCACGAGCCCGGGCTCGACCGCGCGCGAAACCCAGACATAGGCGCCATCATAGGCGCTGAGCCGATGCAGCGCGAGCACGCGGTCGTGCTCCTGATCGAAGCGCACGAACACATCGCCGGCGTTCGCGGTCTCGAACGCCTGCGCCGACGGCGGCGCATAGCCGACTGCGCCGGCACGCTCCGCCCGCGCCAGCACGCTCCCGGCCGAGTCGATCACATAAGCGGAAACGAGATCGCGTCGCTCGGCTTGGGCCGCGAGGAACGAGAGATAGACGTCAGGCTCCTCCACCAAGCCGCGTTGCGCCAGGTTCAAGTCGACCGCCATGGCTTCGACTTCGCCGGTGATGCCGCCGGAGGCGAGATCGACATAAGCGCGGCCGACGTTCGCCGCGTTTTCGATCGTCGTCTCGACGCGCTGGCTGAACCAGCGTTCAACGCCTTGGCTGAAGGTGAAGCCCAGGAACGCCGCGACGATCAGCGCCGGCGCCAGAGCCGCCAAACTGAACAGCGTCACGAACCGCACATGCAGGCGAGCGCCGGTCGCCGACGACCGCCACGCTCTCGCCACGCGCATCAGTCGGTGCAGCAGGATGCCGGCGAGCCCCGCCGAGATCACTAGGCTGGCGATCAGCAGCCCACGGATGGTCCCGCTCGCGCCGCCGGCCAAACCTTCGCCCAACAGCAGCGCGATCGTCGCAGAGCCGGTCAGGAAGATCGCGAGGCCGAGGCCGACCAGAAACAGAAGCGCGCTCTTCCCCTGCGGGCGATCGCTCAGGACCGCCGTTTCTGCCGGCTCGTCAGCCGCCGTGATGTGATGCACCATAGCCGGGGGAAACCTATGTTGCGGGGAAGCAACATAGGTGTTGAACCAATATCACGGCGGCGTCAATCGCCGCGCCCAGTCCGGATGCCGAGGGTCTGAATCTTCTTGCGCAGGGTGTTGCGGTTGATGCCGAGCACCGCCGCGGCCTTGATCTGGTTGCCGCGCGTGGCGGCGAGCGTCTGGGTGATCAGCGGCCGCTCGAGTTCTGCGAGCATGCGATCGTACAGCCCCGCCGCCGGTAAGCCAGCGCCCGCAGCAGCGAACTCCTGCGCCACACGCTGCGACAGCGCCGCCTCGATCCCGTCGCACGCGCCCTCGGCCAGTTCTTCGTTCGCGGCCGCGCCAAGCTCGTTCGCGATCTCCCGAGCGGTGATGACCGATGCTGGGCTCAGCGCCGCGGCGCGGCGGAGCAAATTCTCCAGCTCGCGCACGTTGCCGGGAAAGGCATGGCCTTTGAGCCGATCGATCGCCGCGCTGTCTATGCTCTTCTCCGGCAGGCCTTCGCGCCGCGCCCGCACCAGGAATGCGCGCGCAAGGTCGCCGACGTCCTCCAGCCGCTCACGCAGCGGCGGCAGCCGGATCGAAACCACGTTCAGCCGGTAGAACAGATCCTGACGGAACGAGCCCTGCCGCGCCAACGCGGCCAAGTTTCGCTGGGCGGCAACGATCAGGCGCGCGTTCGGCCGCTCGTTCGGATCTTCCGCGTGCAGCAAACCGGCAAGCCGCGTTTGTGCATCCGCCGGCAGTTCATCCACGTCCTCGAGAAACAACGTGCCGCCGTGCGCCTGCGCGAACTTGCCGTCGGACGCAAACAGGTCGCGATCGATCTGGCCCGCGCCCGCGCCCGCCAAGCTCAGCGTTATGTACGGTCCGCTCGCCCGGCGGCTGTGGTCATGGATCGCGCGCGCGACACGCTCCTTGCCCGTGCCGCTCTCCCCTTCGATCAGCACCGTGAGATCGGTGCCGGCGACGCGCGCCATCACGCGATACACATCCTGCATCGCCTGCGAGCGCCCGATCAGCGGCAGCCGCTCCTCCTTCTCCGCTTTGCTCGCTTGCGCGCGCGTTTTCGCGTCGGGGCCGCCGTCAAGCGCGCGGCGTACGACCGCCATCAGCTCGTCGAGATCGAATGGCTTTGGCACATAGTCGAACGCGCCGGCGCCGGCGGCGGAGAGGGCGGTCGTCACTGTCGACTGCGCGCTCATCACGATCACCGGCAGGTTAGGGCGCGCCGTGCGCATGCCGGGCAGGGCGTCGAACACACAATCGTCGCCCATATAGACATCGCTGAGGACGAGATCGCCCTCCCCCTCTTTCACCCACTTCGCCAGCGTCGCCACATTTCCCGTCGCGCGGACTGCGTAGCCTTCCTTGCCGAGCGCCTGCGAAAGCACGAAACGCAGAGAGGAATCGTCGTCGGCCAGCAGTATGCGCGCGCTCATGGGCTGTCTTCCGGGTCGATGGGGAGCAGGATCTTGAACGCCGTGCGGCCAGGATTGCTGTCGACTTCGATGCGCCCGTCGTGACGCGCGACGATATCGGCGGCGACGGTGAGGCCAAGGCCCATGCCGTTCGCCTTCGTCGTCGCGAACGCTTCGAACAAGCGGTCGACCACGTCCGGATGCAAACCCGGCCCGTTGTCGACGATCTGCACTTCGAGCTGCGCCCGCGCCGCGCCGCTCGCGGCGGAGCGGAATTTCACGCCGGGCCGATAGGAAGTGACGATCGCGATCTCGCCATCGGCCTGGCCGGCCACCGCTTCGGCCGCGTTCTTGGCGATGTTCAGAAACGCCTGGATCAGCTGATCGAAGTCGCCGCGCACTTGCGGCAAGCTCGGATCATAGTGCTCGCGGATCATCACGTCCGGCGCGCTCGAGCCGACCAGCTTACGCACGCGCTCCAGCGCCTCGTGAATGTTGAACAGTTCGAACCGCGGCGGCTCGAACGCCGCCATCGGATCGATCTTGTCGGTGAGCCGGCGAATGCGGTCGACCTCGTCGCAGATCAGTTTCGCCAGCGCCGCCGAGTCCGGATCGTCCGTGCGCGCGATCAGCTGCGCGGCCGCGCGGATGCCGGCGAGCGGGTTGCGCACTTCATGCGCCAGCGTGCGCGCCGCCGAGTGTCCGGCGACCGGCGGCGCTGTGCGCGCCCGCGGCGGCCGCGTCAGCACCAAGGCGATATAGCCATTGTCGCCCACCGGCCCGGCCGCAACCGTCGCGCGGCCAAGGGCGAAGCCGGGACCAACCAGGGCGACATCGGTTTCGGCGACTCCGGACGCGCCGCTCAGGGCCCGGCGCGCGAGATCGATGATGGGCGCGTCGGGGCCAAAGATTTCATCGAGCCGCCGTCCGAGCAGCCCGCGCCCCACACCGGCGAGAAGTTCAGCCGCTGCGGCGTTGACGAAGCGGATGCGCTCACCCCCGTCTATGCCGAGCACCGGCGCCGGCAACGCCTCGAGCCAGCGCTCCGCGTCGGGCGCCGCCTGGCGGGCGGCGAGCGGGCGCAGCACGGCGTCGGTCACCGGAGGCGCTCCGCGCGTGCGGGCGAGACAAACCGCCAGATTTGCGCCAAACGGGGCATGAGTCCGTCCTTCCGGAACCGGAGCTTATGGCGCCTAAAAAGCGGGCGCCACAGGTTTTATGCTGCAACGCAACACGAGAGGCCAAGATTCCCCAGTCGAGGACAACCGCGGCGATCATCGTGGCCGCCGGACGCGGCGAGCGCGCAGGCGGCGCTCTGCCCAAGCAGTACCGTCCCATGCACGGCCGGCCCGTGCTGCGCTGGTCTGTCGCCGCGTTCGCTGAGGCGGGCGTCGACAACATCATCGTCGTCTGCGCAGCGGCCCAAGCTGACGCCTGCGCCGTCGCCATTGAAGGCTACGCAGCGACGATCACGCCTGGCGGCGACACGCGCACGGCCTCGGTTCGCGCCGGCCTTGCTGCGGCCGGTGACGCCGACGTGATCCTGATTCATGACGCCGCCCGGCCAGGCCTGTCGGCCGAAATGGTCAGAACGCTGGTCGCGGAGATCGCCAGCGGGGCCTCCGCCGTCGCCCCTGCCCTGCCGGTCGCCGACACGTTGTTGCGCACGGAAGAGGGCGGCCGCGTCGTCTCCGAGCTCGACCGTGCGGGCGCCGTGCGCGTGCAGACGCCGCAAGCGTTCGACGGCCGCGCGGTGCGGGCGGCGTATGCGGCGGCGGCGGAGTCGATGGCGTTCACCGACGATCTCGCCGTCGTGCGCGCCAACGGCGTTGCAACGCGGGTGATCGCGGGCGATCCGCGCCTCATGAAGCTGACCTATCCGGAGGACTTCGCCATGCTGGAGCGCATGCTCGCCGGCGAGCGCATCACCTGCGTCGGCCACGGCGTTGACGCGCATCGTTTCGGCGCGGGCGATCACGTCACGCTGTGCGGCCTGCGCATCGCCCACGACAAGGGCCTCGTCGGCCATTCCGACGCCGACGCCGGCTGGCATGCGCTCGTCGACGCCATTCTGGGCGCGCTCGGCCAGGGCGACATCGGCGCGCATTTTCCGCCGAGCGACCCACAGTGGAAAGGCGCGGAATCCGAACGCTTCCTGCGCCACGCTAAAGCGCTCGCCGACGCCGCCGGCGCACGCATCCTGCACGTCGACGTCACGCTGATCTGCGAGCGACCTAAGATCGGCCCGCACCGCGAGGCCATGCGTGCGCGCACCGCCGAAGTGCTCGGGCTTCCGCTCGATCGCGTCAGCGTCAAAGCGACGACCACCGAGCGCATGGGCTTCCTCGGCCGCGAAGAAGGCCTTGCCGCGCAAGCGACGGCGACGCTCGATCGCCCGGCTTAGTTCGGGGCGGACGTCGCCGCAGCCGGCGTTTCCTCCGCGGGCGCTTCCCCATCCAGGCATGCCGGCTGCTGCGGGGCCAGCCAGCAGGATTCGGCGCCCGTGATCTGATCCCACAGCGCCCGCGGCACGTTGATGTAGTCGTCGGTCCAGCCGGGCCCTTCGGGCGCTTCGAGCACGCGCCAATCGTCGTTGATCAGCGGCAGCGCCGCCAATGTCGCCGGGTCGCGCGCAATGATCATGACGCTCGCCGCCGATCCGCCGTACAGCATCGCGCCAGGCAATTCGAAGGCATAGCTCAACCGGAACAGAGTCGGCGCGTTGAGATCGCGCGCCACGCGCGCCGCCTCTGAGACCAACGCCAGATTCCGGTTGGACAAATGCAGGATCACGACGCCGCGCTCGCTCGTCTTCGAGAGATAGAGCGCGATCGCTTCGCGCGTCAGCAGGTGCGCCGGGATCGCGTCCGAAGAGAAGGCGTCGACGACGATCACGTCGTAAGCCCCGCCCGGCGCGTTGGCGATCTGCAGCCGCGCATCGCCGAGCACGACGTGCGCGTTCGGCTGGCACTGCGGCACGAAGGTGAAGTCGCCGCCCGGCTCGACGGCGAGTCGCACGACGGCCGGATCGATCTCATAAATCGTGAGCTGATCGTCCGGCTCCATCAGGCACGCGGTCGATCCGGTGCCAAGACCGATCAAGGCCAGATGCGAACGCTCGCGCATCCCGAGCGCCCCCGTGATCGCCTCGCCGAGCGCAGTGCGCGGATGATAATAGGTCAAAGGCTGGCGCGAACGCGTCGGATCGTCGATCTGGGCGCCATGCAGCGTGGTGCCGTGCAGCAGCACGCGCAGAGGCGGAATTTCTGAATCGCTGAGTTCGTACACGCGCGTGCGCAGCACGCCGAAGAACGTTCGCTCCTGCGTGATGATGCGCCCGCCGCTCACATCGTCGAAGAAGATGATCGAGAAGGCGACAAGCACGCCGGCCGCCATCACGATCGGCCGGCCGCGATTGATGAAGATGGCGAGGCCGCAGAAGATCACCCCGATCGCCGTCAGCAGCTCGTCGTCAAGCTGCTCGCGCAGCAGCATCAGCATGATCAGCACGACGAACGTCGGCAGCGCGGCGCCATGGGCGAAGTCCGCGACGCGCCGTTCGTCGCGCCGGCGCTGGATCGTTGCGTGCACCGCGAACATCAGCATGACGAGGCTCGACGCGGTCAGCAGCGCCCCCCAGGGCGCGACGATCCGCATGCGCGTTTCGCCGTCGACGATGCTGCCGAGGAAAATGCTGTCGACATTGAGGGCGCAATAGATGACGAGCCCGGCATGCGCCGCCGCCAGCGCGAGGAAACCGTAGCGCAGCGGCGCCGGCCGCGCCTCGTCGCCCCAGCCGGCCGCCACCATCGCCGCCGCCGCCCCGAGCGCCCCCGCAACGATCGCGCCGACGTGGGCCGGCACGTTGACGGCGGAGAGGTTCATCAGCGCCAACGCGAGGCCGACGACGCCGAGCATCACCGCCGCGGCGAAGCTCGCATCGGCCAGGCGCGGCATGTCGCTGCCGGTGCGCGGCCTGAACAGGCAGGCTGCCGCCAGCGCCAGCGGATATTCGTAGACATTGTTGAAGATCACCGGCGCTGCAAGCGCCGCAGACGCGCCGCCGAGCACGCCGCCAAGCGACACGAAGAGATAGAATTCCGTCAGCCGCTCCGCGCTCGGTCGCGACCGCGACAGCGCCAAATGGCAGACCAGCGCGCTGAAGAAGAAGCCGGCCAAAATGCCGGTGATCGAGCCCAGCCAATTGCCAGACGCATAATAGGACATCACCAGCAGCGCCAGCGCCGCCGGATGAATGAGCAGCGTCGCCCGGTCGATCTTCTCGCTGCCCTTCATGAATGCGAGCACGAAGGTCGCCAGATAGAGCGCGAGCGGCACGACCCAGAGCATGGGCGCCGAAGCAACGTCGGTGGAGATGTGCAGCGTTACGCCCAGCGACAGCGCCGAAGGGACCGCCGCCGCCGCCATCCAGTAGCCGCGCTCGCGCCAGCGGTCTTTGCCCGGCGTCGTTGTCGCCGCTTCCGCTTCGGGCGCCGGCGCGGGCGCAGCAACCTTGGGCGCGCCTTCGCCGTGCGCGGTCACCGCCATCGCGCCTGCGAGCAGGATCAGCGCCAACACGCCGACATAGCCCGCCGTCCAGGCCGCACTCTGCGCCTGCGCGCCGAGCATCGGCTCGATCACGACCGGATAGGCAAGCAGGCCGATGAAACTGCCGAGATTGCTGGCGGCGTAAAGATAGTACGGATCATGCGCGTCGGCGCGCCCCGTGCGCGCGTACCATGCCTGCAGCAACGGCGCGGTGGCGGAAGCCGCGGCGAACGGCGCCCCGACAGAAAGCGCAAGCACGCCCAACAGCCACAGCGAAGGCTGCTCGACGTTCGGCGGCCCAAGCAGGTCGCTCACCTGCACCGGCAGCACCAGCCAGGCCGCGCCCAGCACCAGCGCGTGCGCGATCGCCTGCACGCGCAAATCCTTCACCCGCGCCAGCAGGTGCGCATAGAGATAGCCGACCAGCAGCGCCGCCTGGAAAAACGCCATCGACGTATTCCAGACCTGCGGGCTGCCGCCCAGAAGCGGCGTGACCATGCGCGCGAACAGCGGCTGCAGCACGAAGATGAGCGCCGCGCTCGAAAACAGCGCCAACGCAAACACGGGCGCCGCCGCACGGCGCGCAAGAGCCTGCATGTTCCCTCCCCTGGGGTCCGGCCGCTTCTGCCACCCGCATCGATTCAATGGAATGGACAATCGCCGCGGCGCCATGTCCAATCGGCGCATGATCGCCGACCGTCTCGTTCGCGACGCGCAGGGGCTCTACGAGCAAGCCAAGCAGCGCCGCTACCGCATCGTCACCGCCGAGAGTTGCACAGGCGGATTGATCGCCGCTTCGCTCACCGCCGTGCCCGGCTCCTCGGTCGTGGTCGAGCGCGGCTTCGTCACCTACTCGAACGACGCCAAGGTCGAGATGCTCGGCGTGCCCTCCGACCTGATCGAACGGCGCGGCGCCGTCAGCATGGAGGTTGCGCTCGCAATGGTGGACGGGGCGCTGAAGCACAGCCCCGCCGACATCGCCATCGCCGCCACCGGCATCGCCGGCCCCGCCGGCGGCAGTGCCGACAAGCCGGTCGGCCTCGTCCACATCGCCGTCGGCCGCCGCAACGGCCCGCGCCTGCACGAAGAGCATCGCTTCGGCGATATCGGCCGCATGCGCGTGCAGGCGGAAAGCGTGCTCGCCGCGTTCGCGCTAGCCGGCCGCGTTCTGGATTGAGGGCAAGCGCCGCCGCGCCTCGTTCTCGAACGCGCTCATGATCTTCGCCGCCAGCCGTTCGCGATTGGCGCTCACCGCCGCATTCAGCAACACGTTCTTGAACTGATATGAGATCCAGAACCGCACTCGTGCGCCCCTCTCGTGCGGCTCGAACCGCCAGCGATTGTCGAGCGCATGCAGCGGCCCGCTCACCAGCGCCACCTCCACTTCGCCCTTCGCCGGCTCACAGCGCACCGTGGTCGAGAACTGCTCCGTGATCGCCTTCCAGCCGACGATGGCGCTCGCGACGCCCTCCCAGCCGCCTTCGGCGCGCGGCTCTTCCTTCACGACGCTAAGGCTCTTCAGGAACGGAATGAACTTCGGATACTCGCGCACGTCGCCGACCATCCGGCACAAATCGCCCGGCGCATAAGGCAGCACGCGCTCGGCTTCGATGACGGTGCGACTCATGGTGCTCCCCCGCGTGCGGGGGAGCTGTCGAGCGCGCAGCGCGAGACTGAGGGGGGAGTTGTCGCGCGCAACGTCCCCCTCCGCTTGGCTTCGCTCAGCACCTCCCCCGCGCGCGGGGGAGGATTGACAGCGCCGCTCATCACTTGGCTTGCGCCAGGCGCGCCGCCTTCAGCCGCGCGAAGTCCTCGCCGGCATGGTGCGAGGAGCGCGTCAGCGGCGAGGCCGACACCATCAGGAAGCCCTTGGCGTAGGCGATCGTCTCCAGCGCCTTGAACTCGTCCGGCGTCCAGAAGCGGTCGATCGCCGCGTGCTTACGCGTCGGCTGCAGATACTGGCCGATGGTGAGGAAATCGACGCCGGCGACGCGGAGGTCATCCATCACCTGCAGCACTTCATCCTTGGCTTCGCCAAGTCCGACCATCAGCCCCGATTTCGTGAACTGGTTTGGATCGCGCTGCTTCACCGAGTCGAGCAGCCGCAGCGATTGGTAATAGCGCGCGCCCGGCCGGATCGAATGATAGAGCCGCGGCACGGTTTCGAGATTGTGGTTGAACACGTCCGGCGCCGCATCGATCACGCGCTCGGCCGCGCCGGGTTTGCGCAAAAAATCCGGCGTCAGAATCTCGATCGTCGTCTCCGGCGCCGCGACGCGGATCGCCCGGATCGTCCGCACGAAATGATCGGCGCCGCCGTCCTCCAGATCGTCGCGGTCGACGCTCGTCACCACGACGTGCTTCAGCCCCATCTGCGCCGTTGCGTGCGCGACATTCTCCGGCTCGTTGTCGTCGAGCGGAAGCGGCTTGCCGGTGGAGACGTTGCAGAAGCTGCAGGCCCGCGTGCAGATGCCGCCCAGGATCATGAACGTCGCGTGCTTCTGGCTCCAGCACTCGCCGATGTTCGGGCAGCCGGCCTCTTCGCAGACCGTATGCAGCTTCAGGTCCCGCACCAGCTCCTTGGTCTGGTGGTAGCCGAGGCTTGTCGGCGCCTTCACCCGAATCCAGTCCGGCTTGCGCGGGCTCGCATTATCCGGCCGATGCTGCTTCTCCGGATGGCGCAGGCGAGTTTCGCCCGGCTCTTCCCCTGGTTGGCGCAAATCAATCAGCGTCGGCATGGCCCGAACATGACCCTCCCCGCGCCCTGCCGCAACGCCCGCGCGGCAGCCCAGCCCTGCAGCTTCAAGTGGTTAAGGCGCGGCATCTTGCCCAACTTTGTCCACCTCGATAGTGTCCTGTTACAACCGTGAAACAATAATCACGGCATAGGCGTCCTTTCCGACAGGACGTGGGCGGGTCAGTTCGGAGGCAGCAATTCCCATGACGAATCGTCCGTTCGAGTTGGCGCGCACGCGCGTCACCTTGTTCGAAGCCCTGCTCCGGGCGCGCGACGCCAAGGGGGGCAAGACCCCGATCCTGGAAGATCACGAACGCAAGGTGCTGACGTACGACGACATCGTGCGCGCCGCGTTCGCCTTGGGCGGCAAGCTCGACGTCCAGATCAAACGCAACGAAACCGCAGGCGTCATGCTGCCGACCGGCGTCGGCTGCGTCGTCACCTTCTTTGCGCTGCACGCCATCGGCCGCACGCCGGCGATGCTGAACTTCACCGCGGGCGCGATGAACCTGCGCTCGGCCTGCGAAGCGGCCAACGTGAAGAAGATTCTCACCTCGAAGCGCTTCATCCAGCTTGCGAAGCTGGAGGGGCTCGAAGCCGAACTCTCCAAGTTCGCCAAGCTCATTTATCTCGAGGACATCCGCAAGACGATCGATTTTGGCGACAAGCTCGTCGCGCTCGCCAAGGGCTCGTTCCCGCGCGTGTTCGCCGCCAAGGGCAACCCAGACGACACCGGCGTCATCCTCTTCACGTCCGGCTCCTACGGCACGCCTAAGGGCGCGGTGCTCTCCCACGCCAACATCGTCGCCAATGTCGAACAGGCGCACGCGCACGTGCCGTTCGATCCGAACTGGTCATTCTTCTCGCCGCTGCCGATGTTCCACTGCTTCGGCCTCACCGGCGGGGCGATGTTGCCGATCCTCACCGGTCACAAGTGCTTCCTCTTCCCCTCGCCTCTGCAGGTGAAGGAAATCCCGAAACTGGTGCGCGACACCGGCGCCAACGTCTTCCTCGCCACCGACACGTTCGCGATGCAGTACGCGCGCAACGCCACCAACGAAGACCTCGCCTCGATGGAGCTGATGGTCTGCGGCGCCGAGCGGGTGAAGGAAGAGACGCGCGACCTCTACAAGCGCCGCTTCAACGTCGAAATCATCGAGGGTTACGGCGCGACCGAAGCCTCGCCGGTCATCGCCGTGAACACGCCGGCCACCAACAAGCACGGCACGGTGGGCCAGTTCATGCCAGGGATGGAATGGCGGCTCGAGACCGTGCCCGGCATCGAAGGCGGCCAAAAGCTTTATGTGCGCGGCCCCAACGTGATGCGCGGCTATCTCGATCCGACCAAGCCGTTCGGCATCGATCTCCTGCCGCAGGGCTGGCACGACACCGGCGATGTGGTCGACGTCGACGCCGACGGCTTCATCACCATCCTCGGCCGCGTCAAGCGCTTCGCCAAGGTCGGCGGCGAGATGGTTTCCCTGAACGCCGTCGAAAGCTACGCCCAGCACACTTGGCCGGACAACACGCACGCCGCCGTCGCGCTTCCGGACAGCCGCAAAGGCGAACGCATCATCCTCTTCACCGACAAACAGGACGCGACGGCCGAAGAACTGCAAGCCTGGTGCAAGACCCACGGCGCGAGCGAACTTGCCGTGCCGAAGCGCATCGTCCCGATCGCAGAAATCCCGGTGCTCGGCAGCGGCAAAACCGATTACGTCGCGCTGCAGCGGCTGGCGGCGGAGCGGTTTGCTGAGCAGAAGGCGGCTTAGTTGCCGCCGCCGGATGGTCCGAAGACCTCCGTCATTAGCTGGGCCTGGATAGCCGCGCTCTCGTATATCGTCACAGGCGGGCTAATAGCCCGCGTTGGCCACTTCATCGGTGCGGTTGGCGGCTACTGCGCCGAGCCCACCGACGAACTCAATGCTGCTGATCCAATCTATCGAACGTGTGACCCATGCACTTTATATTTCAGTGTGTTTGGCGTCATTGAAGTTAGTGCGTGCCCAGATCCAATCATCGCCTTTGTCTTGAACGCCTTTGTCGCGATTCCGCACGTTGCGATCGTGATCTTGTCCATGGTCTTGTATGCTTTGCCTTGGCTCTTGAGGTGGGCAGTCCTCCTCGCCTGCATAATTGCGTTTGTATACGTAGTAGCTAAGGAATCTGGACAGAAGCGACCTGCTGCAGCTTTGCATCGCGGACTGATAATTGCCCTTCTAGGACTCGGCGCGATCCATGCCTTAATGCTGTGAGATTTCGTCCGCGTCTCAGGCGCTCAGCTCCGCCAAAAAGGCGGCGAACGGATTTACGGTGCCCAGCAATGGCGGGCAGCGAAACGGTTCGCGGAGCAGAAGCAAGCTCAGTCGTACAGCACTCTGCGCGGCTTAAGCCCGTACGCGCGGCTCCCGAGTCTCAGGGCCCGCTGGGCGGCGCTTTGCGTGGCCAAAGCAGTGCAACTCCCAACGCCGCGGCCACCATCGCCAGAGCATGCGGCACGTTGTCGATGGGTTTCGGGCTCAACCCGATCTCCACAGGACCGCCGAACAAGCTGACAATGCGATACAGGGAGTAGGCATTCCAAACGATCCAGCCCAACCAGCCGACGCCTGCAACGAGCAATACGCAGCCAAGCACGGATCTAACTCTCAGCATCGGCCTCTCTCAGGGTGTTTGGATCATCATATCCAACGCACCCAATAGGGGATAGCACTCGTCTCTATCCCCGCATTCTCAGCGCCAAATCGCTGAAAACAAAGCAATCGCACATAAATCAATCCGACCGCTGAATTCCTGAGCGATACTAGCGCTCATGAACACACCAAAACACCATCTCAGCAGCCGCCGGCGCCAGAGGCTTGTCCTCTGGGCGCTGGCGATGCTGTCGTGGATTGCTTCGGTGCTGTTCGCCGGGCGCAAAGTCACACCGCGCCAGCTCCTCCGGCGCCGCCGCAGCATGTCGCTCGACGGCTTGAAGCGCATGACCATCCAGCTGATGATCGTCCGCGCTGCGGAGCTCGCGCGTCTGCGTCTGCCGAAGGTCCCGCGCCGCCGCCCGCCTGTGCGCCGGCACTATTTCCGATCGCTGCTGGGCTCGCGTCTGCGCCGCTTGATGAAGCGCAAGGATCTGCCCGCGCGCATCGCCGTGCTGATCGACGTGCTGCGCAATCTGGACGACTACGCGGCGATCCTCGCCAAGCGCCTGAAGCGCCGCCTCACCCGCCTTTTCCCGATCAGGGGCGTGCCCGTGTCGTCCGCGCTGCTTCAGGGCGCGCCGGCGCCCCAGCCGGCCTGCGCCGATACCTCATGAAGCAGCGCGTTCCGTTGAACCGAACCGCCGCGCCGAGCCCCGCTCCGCGCGGACGCCGGCGCATGTCAAACGTGCAGCACCCGCCCGTACGCATCGAGCACCGCTTCGTGCATCATCTCCGAGAGCGTCGGATGCGGGAACACCGTCTCCATCAGCTCATGCTCGGTGACTTCGGCGTTCATCGCCACGACATAGCCCTGGATCAGCTCCGTCACTTCGGCGCCGATCATGTGCGCGCCGAGCAATTCGCCGGTCTTCGCATCGAACACGACCTTCACCATGCCCTGGTCTTCGCCAAGCGCGATCGCCTTGCCGTTGCCGACGAACGGAAAGCGCCCGACTTTCACCTCGCGCCCCGCCGCCTTCGCCTTCGCTTCGGTCAGCCCCACGCTCGCCACCTGCGGATGCGAGTAGGTGCAGCCCGGAATGCGTTCCTTGAGCATCGGATGCGCCTTCTGTCCCGCGATCGCCTCGATGCAGATGACGCCCTCGTGCGATGCCTTGTGCGCGAGCCACGGACCGCCGGTCACATCGCCGATCGCGTAGAGCCCCGCGACGTTCGTCTTGCCGTAGCCGTCGGTGACGATGTGCCCGCGATCGGTCTTCACGCCGAGCGCTTCAAGGCCGAGGTTCTCGATATTGCCGGTGATGCCCACCGCGACGATCGCGTGCGAAGCCGTGAGGGTTTCTTCCTTGCCCTTCGAAGCAACCACAGCCTCGACGCCCTTCGCCGTCGCCTTCAGCGACTTGGCTTCGGTGGAAGTGAGCAGCTTCAGGCCTTCCTTCTCGAAGCGCTTCTTGGCGAACGCCGAGATCTCTTCGTCCTCGACCGGCAACACGCGGTCGAGCAATTCCACCACCGTCACCTTCACGCCGAACGCCGCATAGAACGAGGCGAACTCGATCCCGATCGCGCCCGAGCCGAACACCAGCAAGGACTCCGGCCATTCCGGCGGCGTCATCGCATCGCGATACGTCCAGATGCGCTTGCCGTCGCCCTTCAGCCCCGCCGCCGGAATCTCGCGCGCTCGTGCCCCGGTCGCCAGGATCACATGCTTCGCCTCGTACGCAGCATCCTTCCCGTCCTTGCCCTTCACGATCACCTTCGGGCTGGCGCTGCCCTTCTCCAGCCGCGCCTCGCCTTCAACCACCGTGATCTTGTTCTTCTTCATCAGGAACTGGACGCCCTTCTCCATGCGTCCGGCCACGCCGCGCGAGCGCTTCACCACGGCTTCCGGATCGAACTTCACGTTCTCGGCCGAAAGCCCGTACTCGTTCGCTTGTTTGAAATTGCGATAGACCTCTGCCGAGCGCAGCAGCGCCTTGGTCGGAATGCAGCCCCAGTTGAGGCAAATCCCGCCCAACCTGTCGCGCTCGACGATGGCGACCTTCATGCCCAATTGCGCCGCGCGAATAGCCGTCACGTACCCGCCAGGGCCCGACCCGATGATGATGACGTCGAAGGATGTGCTCATGCGGAAGGGAATAGGGCAGCAGGCCAAGAAGGCAATATGTGCGGACGCAAGGCAGCCCTACTGCCCTACTCACCTACGCAATCCCGAACGCGTTCCGTATCCCATCCACCACGAACTGCGCCGCCAGCGCCGCCAGCAGAATCCCGAACACGCGCGTCAGCATCGAACCAACGGTCGGTCCCATCGCCCGCGAGATCGGCCCCGCCGCCAGGAATGCGGCCAAGCAGAGCGCCAGGTTCGCGCCGACGCCGAGCAGCACCATCGCCCGCTCCAGCGGCGCTTCGTATTGCGCGAAGAACAGCATAATCGAGGCGATCGCCCCTGGCCCCGCGATCAGCGGGATCGCCAGCGGAAACACCGAGATATCGTCCTGCTGCTCGGGATGCTCGGCCTGGTGCTGCGCCACCTTTTCGGCGCGCTCGTCACGCCGCTCGCTGCGCTTCTCGAACAGCATGTCGACGGCGATCAGGAACAAGAGCAGGCCGCCGGCGATCCGGAACGCGTCCATGGACACGTGTATCTGCTCCAACAGCCACGCGCCGCCGAACGCGAAGGCGAGCAGAATCCCGGTCGCGATCGCCACCGACTTCCACGCCATCGTCCGCCGCCACGCCGGCGTCATGGCGGAGGTCATCGTCGTGAACATGGGCGCCATCGCCACCGGATCGATGGCGACGAAGAAGGTGACGAATGAGGCGAGCAGCAGCGAAAGCATCAACGCCCCTTAACCGATTCACGCTGCGTTTACGCCGATTACCTCGGTTCGTTGCTGCAATTATTAAGGCTGCTGCGCTTAGCCTTGGTTTCGTGGTGGTGAGATGAGCGCGGCCGACGCGGCGGGCAACGCCGTTCTCAGGATTCTCGTGGCCGACGGCCATCTGTTCCAGCGGCGCCTGCTGGCCGAGACGCTGCGCGCCGGCCGCGGCACCATCGTCGACTACGCCGAAAGCGCCGAACAGTGCGCACAGACGTTCAGCGTGATCCAGCCTGACATCTTGATCGTCGATTGGGATCTCGATGGCGGCCACGGCCTCGGCCTGGTCCAACGCATCCGCAAGAGCCAGTTCGGTGAGCACGTCAAGAAGCTCCCGATCATCCTCGTCGCGCCGCCGCGTTCGAGCCGCGACGTCGCCCTCGCCCGCAACAGCGGCATCGACGAATTCGTGATCCGCCCTTACACGACAGGCGCCATGCTCGAGCGCGTCGCCGAAGTGCGCGACAACCGCCGCGAGTTCATCGACTGCGCCTCTTATGTCGGCCCCTGCCGGCGCCGCCGCGTCGCCGATGAGAATTACACGGGCCCGCGCCGGCGCTTGTTTGACGGCGCTGACGCCAAGGCCGACACGCCTGATGTGAAAATCCGAAAAGGCCTCGCCCGCACCTATTGCGAACGCATCGGCGCGCTGATGCAGCAGATAAAAAACGACGCGCTCGATGCGCTGCGCGAGCTGTGTCTCGCCGCCGGCCAGCTCAGCGCGCTCGCCGCCGACACCAAAGACCCGCAGCTGGTCGCCGCCAGTTCGTCCTTGTTCAACTACGTCAAAGGCGTCGGCGCGACGGCGAACCTCAATCCGAGCGTCGTGCAGGCGCATATCGACGCCATCATCAAGCTCGCCGAGCTTCCCAACTACCAGTTCGAAGTGCGCCAAGCCGTCACGCACGAACTCGGCTTGCTCGTGGCGAAGAAGCTGAAGCAGACCAGAGCAGCGTAATTAGCCGTAGCAAGACATGATGCGCTGCACGGCGGTGACCACGTTGCTCTGGGTCACGAACACAGTCGCGGCGAACGCCGCGAGCGAGAGTATCGGCGCGACGGCGCCTTGGCCGTGGGTCGTGACGCCATGCGAACGATCGCGCCCAGCACGCTCGGCGCCACCATCAGCGAGACCATCAGCACAACCAGCCCAACCCACGCGGTCGACCGAAACGCCGCCAGCGCCATCGCCATCAGGTCGGCGGTCGCCAAAAGCGTCGGCGCCACCACCGCCCAATAGGCATGCACGAACAGCAGGAACGGCGTGAAAAAGCCAAACACCACGCTCACCGCTCGAACCGCTCCCAGCTTCGGCTTGTCCTCTCCCGGCTCGACCACCGGGCCAGCGGATTCGCAGATCATCGTCACGAACACGGCTGCCGTGACGATCGCCCAGCCGACGCCCGCCGCGTCGAGGACCAAGCCCCACGAGCTGATGATGATGTCCATTCGACGCCTCCCCCGCCGCTAGTGGGCAGCGGGCTCGCGCGCCTGTCAAGCGATGTTCAAAGCAGCATCGCCATCGGATCTTCCAGGAAGCTCCGGAACGCTTTCAGGAACGCCGCGCCCAAGGCGCCGTCGACAACGCGGTGATCGCAGGTCACGGTGACGCTCATCATCGTCGCAATCGCCAGCGCATCATTCTTCACCACCGGCCGCTTTTCGCCCGCGCCGATCGACATGATCATACCGTGCGGCTCATTGATGATCGAGGCGAAGCTCTTGATCCCCATCATGCCCATGTTGGAGATCGAGAACGTGCCGCCCTGAAACTCTTCCGGCTTCAGCTTCTTCGCGCGTGCGCGTTCGGCCAAATCCGCCATCTCGTGCGAAATCTGCGCAAGACCCTTCGTCTCCGCCGCCCAGATGATCGGCGTGATTAGGCCGCCCGGGATAGCCACCGCCACCGCGATGTCGGCGTGATGGTGCATCGCGATCCCATCGGGCGTGTAGCTCGCGTTCGATTCCGGCACCAGCTTCAACGCGAGCGCCGCCGCCTTGATGCACATGTCATTGACAGAGATCTTCACGCCATTGTCGCCGAAGCGCTTGTTGATCTCGCCGCGCGCCTTCAGCAGCGCATCGATCTCGATTTCGATCGTGAGCGGGAAATGCGGCACGTCGCGGAAACTCTCGGTCATCCGCTTGGCGATCGTCTTGCGCATCATGTCGAGCGGCACGAGATCGTAGCTGCCCTGACGGATGCCCATCTGCTCCAGCGACCGATGCTGCCCCGGCGCCTGCTGCGGCGCGGGCCGCGACACCTCCCGTGATTGTTGCGCCGCTTGCCTCGGCGCTTTGCCGGCGGCTTCGACGTCCGCTTTGACAATGCGTCCGTTCGGGCCCGAGCCCTTGAGGCCCGACAGGTCGATCCCGCTTTGCTCGGCCAACCGTCGCGCGAGAGGGGATGCGAAAATTCGCTCGCCCGGCGTCGCCGTCGCGGTCACCGTTTGCTGCTTCTCCGGCGCACGGGCGGATGACGGCTTTTCCGGCTGCTGTCTAGCCGCCGCCGGCGCAGCCTTCGTCTCTTGCTTCGGCGTGGGCTTCGCCGCTTCGCCTTCGCCCTTCAGGCGCGCGATCGGCGTGTTCACCTTCACGCCTTGCGCGCCTTCTTCGACCAGCAATTCTTCGATCACGCCTTCGTCGACGGCCTCGACCTCCATGGTGGCCTTGTCCGTTTCGATCTCGGCGATCACCTGCCCGGGCTCGATCGCGTCGCCGACCTTCACGTGCCATTTGGCGAGATTGCCCTCCTCCATTGTCGGCGAGAGCGCAGGCATGGTGATGTCGGTCATCAGGAAGCTTTCCTCGATTGCAGCTGGACGTTCACGACGTCCGGCTTCCAGCGATGGATGAAGGTCATGTAGGCGAGCACGCCGTAGACCGATATCATGCCGATCCACAGCAGCGAGCGCACGATCCAGTCGATTCCGCCGCGCGCGTTCTCCAGCGGCGCGCGTCCCGCCGCTGTTAGCTGACCGGCGGCTTCGAGTTCGATCAGCCGTCCGATCAGACCCGAGTGCGCATTCTCCGCCCCGATCATCACCACCAGCAGCAAGGCAAGGATCAGCGCCACGAACGCGAACGCTCCGACGCGCGCGATCAGCATCGCCTCGCCGACGAAATAGTTGAGCGCGACGATATAGGCCGACACGACGGTGAAGATCAGCGACACGCCCACCAGCAGGAGGCCCATATATCCGATCAATTGCTCGACAACTTCGCCCTCGCTCATGTCCCCGGCTCCACCAGCGTCATCGGCGTCCAGCGTGACAGCCGCCGCGCGATACGCTCATCAGGCGTCTCACCCTCGAGACTCGCGAAAGTCGCCGGCTCGTCGCGCAGCTCCGGAATGTCGAGCCCGACGACGTTCACAACGCCGACCGGCCCGCTCGGCCCTTCCATCATCGTCGCGACATAGGCGCCGCACGCGGGGCAGATCAGATAGTCCGCCGTCTTGTGCCCGAAGCGATAACGGATCAAGGCGCGCTCGCTCCTGATCCGCAATGCGCCGGCCAGGTCGGAAGCCGACTTCACCCCGCGCGCGCGGCAGAACGAGCAGCCGTCCTGGCGCAGGCGCACCGGCGCGTCCGTCTCATACTCGGCGCTGACCGCGCCGCAATGGCAGGCGCCGCGATAGATCATCTCAATTTCTCATCGGCGTGGTTCGGCCGGGATCGGTCGGGCTGTCCCACTCGGCATGAAACAGCTCACGGATGCCGGCGAGCGTATCTTCTTCCTTCGCCAAGCCCTCTTTCGCGTAGGCGCGCGCGACGTGCCGGGCGATGTCCACCAGCAGGATGCCCCATGCGGACGGGTCCGGAAACGCGGGGATCAACGACACGTCCATGCTGCGGTCCGCATTGATCCAGACGCGCAAGACCTCGGCCGCCTCGCCAGAGAGCGCGGAACTAGGCGGGATCGGCAATTCGTGCAACTTCATCGGCTCACCGGTACGTAACGGCCTTCACCGCATCGACGATCTTTTCGACGCTCGGCAGCGCCAGCGCTTCGAGATTGGCGGCGTACGCCAGCGGCGCATCGACCTGGTGCACGCGCATCGGCGGCGCATCGAGGTAATCGAACGCCTCGGCTACAACTCGCGCCGCTACCTCGGCGCCGACGCCGTTCTGCGCCCAGCCTTCTTCGACCGTGACGATGCGGTTGGTCTTCTTCACACTTTCGATGATCGTCTCCGTGTCGAGCGGCCGCAGCGTGCGCAAATCGATCACTTCGGCGTCGACGCCCTCTTCCGCCAATTGCTCCGCCGCCTTCAGCGCGAGGCCCACCATGCGCGAATGCGCGGTGATGGTGACATCGCCGCCTTGTCGGCGAACCTTCGCCTTGCCGATCGGCACCACCCAATCCCTCACGTCCGGAATCTCGAACTCGACGCCGTAGAGCATTTCGTGCTCGAGGAAGACGACCGGATTCGGATTGCGGATCGCCGCTTTCAGCAAGCCCTTCGCGTCCGCCGCATCATACGGCGCAATCACGATCAAGCCCGGAACGTGCGAATACCAGGACGAATAATCCTGACTATGCTGCGCCGCGACGCGCGCGGCCGCGCCGTTCGGTCCGCGGAAGACGATCGACGATTTGATCTGGCCGCCCGACATATACAGCGTCTTCGCCGCCGAGTTGATGATCTGGTCGATCGCCTGCATTCCGAAATTCCAGGTCATGAACTCGACGATCGGCTTCAGCCCCGCCATCGCCGCGCCGACGCCGAGGCCGGCGAAGCCATGCTCGGTGATCGGCGTATCAACGACGCGCTCCGGCCCGAACTCCTGCAGCAGCTCGCGTGAGACCTTGTACGCGCCCTGATATTCCGCGACCTCTTCGCCCATCAGAAAGACACGGTCGTCCGCGCGCATCTCTTCGGCCATCGCGTCTCGCAGCGCATCGCGCACGGTGATTTTGACCATCTGCGTCCCGGCCGGAATTTCCGGATCGCTCTGCGGCGCCGCATGCGAGACCTTCGACGGTTCGGGCCGGTTGGTCTTGACCGGTTCTTCCTTCTGCTCGGGCTGTGGCGGTTTCTTTGCTTGCTGCTTCGCCGCCTCTTGCTTCGCCGGCGCCCCCGCGCCGGCTTCATCGCCCAACACCGCGATCGGCGTATTCACCTTCACGCCCTGCGCACCCTCTTCGACCAGGAGCTCCGTCACCGTTCCTTCGTCGACGGCCTCGACCTCCATCGTCGCCTTGTCGGTCTCAATCTCGGCGATGACTTGGCCAGGTTCGATCTTGTCGCCCGGCTTGATCAGCCATTTGGCCAAATTGCCCTCCTCCATCGTCGGCGAGAGCGCGGGCATGAGGATTTGCGTCATCAGGTGAGAATCCCGAACAGAGCAAGGAAAATGAGCCCGCAGGCGATGACGCCCGCGAACCAGAAGAGAGGCCGCACGATCGGCCAGCCAAAGGCGTACCAGGCCGCGTGCAGCAGCCGCGAAAAGAAGAAGATCTGCGCGCCCAACACAGTCCACTGATTGGAAATGCCGGAGACCGCCGCGATCAGCACGAGCGGGACGAAGAACCAGAGGTTCTCACGGAAATTGTCGGTGAGCCGTTTCATCCGCGCCTGCATCACGGTAGGCGGCTTCAGGTTGTCGCGGCTGTTCGCCATGGCCAGGGCGCCATTGTTCAAGATGCCGGTCGTCGCCTGCGCCATCACCACCACGAAAAACAACGCAATCGTGTAGACGAGATAAGTCAGCTCCACGCTCATTCCAGTTCCTCCCCCGCCGCTCATTACGCTTCGATGTAGACGTCGGTCAGCAATTCGCTGGGATCAGGCTCCGGGCTCTGCTGCGCGAACTCGGCGCTCTCGGTGACGACCGCGCGGATTTCGCGGTCAATCTCTTTCAGCTGCTCCTCGCTCGCGTGGCCGGCATCGATCATCAGCTTCTTCACGTGCTCGATCGGATCGCGCTTGGCCTTGAACTCCTCGACCTCTTCCTTGGTGCGATATTTTGCCGGGTCGGACATCGAGTGGCCGCGATAGCGGTAGGTCTTCATCTCCAGGAGATACGGACCCTCGCCCGCCCGCGCGCGCTCCACAGCGCGCTTGCCCGCTTCGCGCACGGCGACGACGTCCATGCCGTCCACTTCCTCGCCCGGAATATTGAACGAGACGCCGCGCTTATAGAGGTGCGTCTCCGACGACGAGCGCTGGATCGAAGTGCCCATCGCGTACTGATTGTTCTCGATGATGAACACGACCGGCAGCTTCCACAGCGCCGCCATGTTGAAGCTCTCGTAGACTTGGCCCTGGTTCGCCGCGCCGTCGCCGAAATACGTAAGGCAGACTTTCCCGTCCTTGCGGTACTTGTTGGCGAAGGCGATGCCGGCGCCGAGCGAAACTTGCGCGCCGACGATGCCGTGGCCGCCATAGAACGCCTTCTCGATGCTGAACATGTGCATCGAGCCGCCCTTGCCCTTGGAATAGCCGTCGCGGCGTCCGGTCAGCTCCGCCATCACGCCGTTGGCGGTCATGCCCGCGGCGAGCATGTGGCCGTGATCGCGATACGCGGTGATGACCTGGTCGCCGTTCTTCAGCGCCGCCTGCATGCCGACGACGACCGCTTCCTGGCCGATATAGAGGTGGCAGAAGCCGCCGATCAGCCCCATGCCGTAGAGCTGGCCAGCCCGCTCCTCGAAGCGCCGGATCAACAGCATGTCGCGATAATACTGAAGCAGCTCGTCCTTGCTTGCTTCGGCGGCATGCTTGCCGTTCGCCTTCTGGGCAGCTTGAGCCATCGGTGTCTGTCCTCCGCCGCCAGGTAATGCCGTGCGGCCGCGCCCTGTCCATGGACTGGGGCGCGCCTCTCTTATGCGCGAATGACGTAACTCGCTAGGAAGCTTTGCGTTGCTGCAGTGCGGCAGAAACTAGTCGAGCTTGAAGACGACCTCGTCCGGATCGCCGGCGGCCAGAGTGATGCGGGCGCGCTCATCCAGATAGTCGAGATCCAAGCTCTGCGGACGCAGCCGCGCCGCGCGCGCTTCGAGCGCCGCCTGCTCGCCGTCCAACGCATCGACGCGCTGCTCCAGCGCACGCTCTTCCGCCTGCAGGTCGACATAAGCGATGAGGCCCTGATGCCCCGTCACCGCGTGCGCGCCGAGATACAGAATGGCCGCTCCCAAGCCGATGTTGAGCGCCGCCGATCCGTGCTTGCCCATGTGTTAACGATCCCGATTCGGCGGCACGTTGAGTCGAACCGGTAAAGGAATCGTAAAGACTCAAAAATGTTCTTAAGACGTTCTTAGCTCATGTATTCAAGGGCTTATGGAATTTTATCTAGTGCTTGGGGTCGTCCCGCCGCTGGAACCCCAGCCGCTTGCGTCAACGCCGCTAGGAAAAATTTGCAGCGCCAGGCGCGCATCGGAGTCGAAACGATCTCCGTTCTCGTTCCGGACTCATCCGCGCAAGAAAGCGGCGCGAACCCGCGAGGTCCGCGCCGCTTGTAGGATGAAGCGAGGATTGCCCTCAGGCGAAGATTGGCGCGCCCTGGCGGAGGGCCGCGAAGGCGCCCGGCATGAACGCGACCAGCGCGAGCATTAGGCAGCTAAAGCGGATCAACATTGGCGGGGCTCCTTTCTCATCGCGCGAGCGACAGGGAGGAGCTTAACCGCGGCCCAGCCGCTCGATGTGACGCCGGGTACGCCGGGCTATTGCCCGACGATTGTCCCGGCGCCGGCGTACGCGGCCTGATCGTCCAGCATTTCCGCGATCCGGATCAGCTGATTGTACTTCGCCGTGCGGTCCGAGCGCGCCAGCGAGCCGGTTTTGATCTGGCCGCAATTGGTCGCCACCGCGAGATCGGCGATGGTGGAATCTTCCGTCTCGCCCGAGCGGTGGCTCATCACCGCCGAGTAGCCGGCGCGATGGGCCATTTCGACGACGTCGAGCGTCTCGGTGAGCGTGCCGATCTGGTTGACCTTGATCAGGATCGCGTTGCCGAGCCCCTTCTCGAAGCCGAGTTCGAGCCGCTTCAGGTTAGTGACGAAGAGATCGTCGCCGACCAATTGGCACTTGTCGCCCACCAGCTCAGTTAGCGCCGCCCAGCCGTCGAAATCGTCTTCCGACATGCCGTCTTCGATCGAGACGATCGGATAACGCGAAACCAGATCGGCCAGATACTGCGCGTTCTGCTCGGGCGCGAGCGATTTGCCTTCGCCGGCCAGCTCGTATTTGCCGTTCTTGAAATACTCGGTCGCGGCGCAATCGAGCGCGAGCGCGACGTCGTCGCCCGGCGTGTAGCCCGCCTTCTCGATCGACTTTAGAATGAAGCCGATCGCTTCATCGGCGCTGGCGAGGTTCGGCGCGAAGCCGCCTTCGTCACCGACATTCGTGGCGTGGCCGGCGTCTTTCAGCTGCTTCTTGAGCGTATGGAAAACCTCGGCGCCCATCCGCACAGCGTCGGCGATCGTGCCGGCGCCGACCGGCATGATCATGAATTCCTGGATGTCGATCGGGTTGTCGGCGTGGGCGCCGCCATTGACGATGTTCATCATCGGGCATGGCAGCAGGCGCGCCTGCACGCCGCCCAGATAGCGATAGAGCGGCATTGCGTTGGACGCCGCCGCCGCTTTCGCCACCGCGAGCGAAACGCCGAGGATGGAGTTCGCCCCGAGCCGCGCCTTGTTCTCCGTCCCGTCGAGTTCGATCAGCACCGTATCGATGCGCCGCTGCTCTTCCGCATCCATGCCCAGCACCGCATTGGCGATCTCGCCGTTCACCGCCTCGACGGCATCGCGGACGCCCTTGCCGAGATAGCGATCCGGCTCGCCGTCGCGCTTTTCGACCGCCTCATGCGCGCCTGTCGAAGCGCCCGACGGCACCGCGGCGCGACCGAACGAGCCGTCCTCCAGCGTCACGTCCACTTCGACCGTCGGATTGCCGCGGCTGTCGAGAATTTCGCGGCCGACGATATCGGCGATGCCAGTCATGAGGAGGTCCTGTAGGAAGCTGAAATCAGGATGGCGCCTTTGGAGACCCCGGCGCCACAAAAGGCAAGCGGAAGCCGCGCAAAGCGCCTATGCGCCTCACGCGGTTCCGTTCAGAGCTTCAGAGAAGACTTTTAGTCTTCCTTCGCCTTCAAGACTTGCTTGCCGCGATAGCGGCCGGTCTTGAGGTCGATGTGGTGCGGCCGGCGCAGTTCGCCCGATTCCGCGTCCTCAACGTAGGTGTTCTTGGGCAGCTTATCGTGCGCCCGGCGCATGCCCCGGCGGGAGGGCGAGGTTTTTCGCTTCGGAACGGCCATGGCCGGAAAACTCCTGGATCCCGCGACCCGCGGGAAAGCGGGGCTGATAGGCCAAAGGCCCAGCCCGCGCAAGCCTCACCTCCGGCCCGGAACAGCGCCCCGGCGCTCGCGTTGGCCCGAAAGCGGGGGAGCTGAGCGCCAGATTCGGGAGAGGCCAATGAAAATCCGCGACGTCATGACACCCGATGTCCGCACCATCAATCCGGACGCCACCATCCGCGAAGCCGCCCGCCTGATGGCCGAGGCCGATGTCGGCGCACTGCCGGTCGCCTCAGGCGACCGCTTGGCCGGCATGGTCACCGACCGCGACATCGTCATTCGCGGCGTCGCCATCGGCAAGGGCGTCGACGCGACCGTCGGCGAGGTGATGAGCCATGAGGTGCTCTATTGCCGCGAGGACGATGACGTCGCCGACGTCTGCGAGAACATGTCGGACATCCAGGTCCGCCGCTTGCCGGTTGTGAACGCCGACAAGCGCCTGGTCGGCATCGTTTCGCTGGCCGACATTGCCGACAGCGCCGATTCCGAAGAAGCCGGCGAGGCGCTCGAAGCGATCACCCGCCCCGGCGGCCAGCACAATCAGTCGATGGACGGACGCGCCTGATGCCGACGCGCGAAATCCTCGAGCCGCCGGCTGATTTCGCCATCGACCGCGAAACCCTGGCCTTCATCGTCTTGAAGGCCAGGGCGTTCGACGCTCTGATCGCCTCCGACGACCCGACCGACGGCTCCAATGACGCGGACGACCGCTTCGTCGATGCGCTCGAGGATGAAGCCGACAACCCGGCGCAGCGCGAGCTGCGCAGTGCGATCGTCAGCCTCAACAGTGACGGCCGCGCCCAGCTTGTCGCCCTCGCCTGGCTCGGCCGCGGCGATTACGAAGCCTCCGATTGGCGCGAGGCGGTAGCCGCCGCGCGCGAACGCGCCGAGGGTTCGACCGCGCGCTATCTCATGGGCATTCCGCTGTTGGGGGATTACATCGAAGAGGGCGCCGACAAGCTCGGCATCAGTCTCGCCGCCGACGAAGTGCTCGGCGTCGCCGACCCCGACATCGACACCCGCGGCGGCTAGGCGCGGCGCACGTTTAGGAAAAGCCGATCCCTCGCCGGCGGCGCATTCGGCGCGCCGAGCTGGCCGACATAGAAGTCCGGGCGTCCATCGCCATTGAAGTCCGCCACCTCGATGGCGATGTTCACGCCGGCGACGTCCACGCCGAGCGCCTCGTCCGTCACGTCTGCGAATCGCCCCGCTCCGTCATTGGCCAGGATGCGGATTGGGCCGCCATTGCCGATGATCGCGTCGAGATCGCCATCGCCGTCGAAATCGGCGAACTCGGCGTCGAGGCCAAGGTCGGTTTCGACCGGCAGCCGCTCGGCCGTGCCATCGGCGAACCGACCGCGGCCGTCATTGATGTAGAGCCGGTCCTGCGGCGCTCGGCCCTGCCAGCTGACGTGCGCGAAGTAGAGATCGAGATCGCCGTCGCCGTCCACGTCAGCTGGCGTCACCTTCCGAGCTTCGACATTGCCCGCCGGCGGAAGGCGCTGCGCCGTCTCGTCGTGGAAGCGCCCTTCGCCGTCGTTGATCCAAAGCGCATGCCCGCCCTCCAGGCCGAGCACCAGATCGAGATCGCCGTCGCGATCGATGTCCAAGAATTCGACATCCTGGGCAATCGACGCCTCGGTTGGCAGACGCGCCGCCGTTTCATCGCGGAAGCCGCCGCGCCCGTCATTGATAAGCAGCCGGTCCTGCCCGTCGCCGCTAACGATCACGTCATCGGCGCCGTCGCCAGTGATATCTGCGTGCGCCACTGCGTTGGCGACGCTGTCCGGCAACTGACCGTATACGCGTTCGTACGTTCTATCGCCCCGCGCGCGGAAATATTGATGCACATTGCTGCGGCCGAGGCGCTGGTCGTCCTCGACCACGAGAATCAGATCGAGATCGCCGTCACGGTCAAAATCCGCGATCGACACATCTTCGGAATCCTTTTGCAGCGGATGCTGGATGTGGGCTGGCCGAGTCAGTTCCGCCGGAGGAGGCGCCGGCAGGGCGTTGACGGCAAGCGTAAATCGGCCGGAGCCGTCATTGATCAGGATGCGGTTGGAACGCCATTCCTGCGGCGTCACCACGTCGAGATCGCCATCGCCGTCGAGATCGGCGGCGACCGCGTCCATACTTGCATAGGCGACATTATCGTTTGGCAAGTTCGCCGTGGCGTCTGTGAACCATGGTGTCGCCTGCGCCGCTTCGCCCATCGCGACCAAAGCCGCACAAGCCGCCACAATGATCCGCATGGTCCAACCCTCCGCCCACACCTTCGCAGAACACGCCGAAATTCAGCTCGGAGAATCGACGAAAGCCCTGCGGAAAGCGACCGCTCCACCCTAGACCCGCGCATGCAGCTCGGCCGGCGCGCCGGGCAATGGCGGGCCGCCGAGCCGGAATTGGCGGACGCTCGCGGTCTCGCAGACCCCCTGCACGATGTGCACGACTTCGGTTTCGAGGATGTGCGGCGCGGGCCGCCGGATCACGCTGAACGCGCACGGCTCGTGACGAACACGCTGCGAAAGCGTACCGCTCGTCACCGAGAGCGCGCGCGTTTCGAACAGACGCGCCGACGCAAAGTGCAAGTGTCCGCTGAGGAAAAGCTGCGCTCCCGCGTCCGCGAGTTTTCGCAACGCTGAAACGCCGCCGCGCGTTATGCCCTTGATCGGCGCATCATTGGGCCAATCGAGCGGGTGATGGGTGATGAGGATGCGCAGCGCCCCGGGCGCCGCTTTCTGCAGCTCCGCTGCGGCGACTGCGGTTTGCCCCCTCGAAATCTCTCCTTGCGCCCAGTTCAGCCGTATTTGCCACGGACGCGCAGTATTCACCGGCACGATTGACCATTTGTCCGTATGCCACGCCTCGATCTGCAGCCCCTTCTGCGCGCGGCGAATCCGGTCCCACGGAAAGAACAGCCGTCCCCACAGCTCGTAATACGGCACGTCATGATTGCCGGGCGTCAGCATCGCCGGCACGCCGAGATCACGCATCCAAGCGCAGGCGTTGTCCAACTCGACCTGCAGCCCATCCTTCGAGATGTCGCCGGTGACGATCACCGCGTCGGGCTTGCGCTCGTCGACGAACTTCGCCGCCGCGGTCAGCGCCGCCTTGTCCTCGCACCCGAAGTGCAAGTCGGTGAGATGCACCAGCTCCACTGCGCTTCAAACCCCCTGCGGCACGGCGATCACTCTAGGACCCCGCGGATCGTAGACGACGCGCACGCGGTGAAAAAAGGTCCTAGGCTCACCGTCGAGCGTGGCTGGAATGACGCCGAGCGAGACGATGTCGCTGGACCTGCACGTGCCGATCTCGACGCTGGGATCGTTGCGCCACGCGGCCGTCAGTGCGCGCAGGCTCACGCGGGCGAGATCGAGCAAGTGTCTTGCATCGAGCCGCACCCATTCGAGGTTGTCGGCTTGGATGCCGCCTGAGAACGACGGGCAAAGGACGCCGATCGCCTCAGCGCGGCGCATAGTTTCCTGATCCCGCCGCGCACGCAGGCTGCGCGAAAACGAGCGCTTCAGCGCCTGACGGAAACGGCGCCACGCCGCGAGCGGTCTGCCCTCGCGCATCGCCTCCCGTGCCTTTGCCATGAGCGTCGGCGCGCCGAACAAGGCGGCGACATAGAACGCTTCGCCGTTTGCGCGCCCGGCGGTGAGGCGCGTGATCCTGCCGCGCTCCAGGGCCGCTTGCAGCGCTTCCGGCCACGTCATTTCGCCATAGAGCGCGCGCGGCAGGATGTTCAGGGTGCCGCCAGGCAGCAAGATCAGCGGCGGCCCATCCCTGGGTGCAAGTTCGGCGGCCGTGCGCGCCGTGCCGTCGCCGCCGAGAACGACCAGCACGTCGAAGCTCCTCGCCTTGGCCAAGAGCCGCTTCGACACGTATTTCGCTTCGAAGATCTCGTGATAGACGACGCCGGCGTCCGCGAGCGTTAGCACCAAGCGGTGGTGATCGCCGGGACCGACGCCGCCGGCCTTGTCGTTGTACAGCACCATCGCCCGCGCGTTCTCTGGAACGGGGCGGGCGCTCTGGCGCGGCGCGCGTTCAGCGGTTGCGGCGGGGTCCATAGCGAACCCCAACGCAAGGCGAAAAACGCTTGTTCCCTAGTCGTTGATGCTGCCGCCCATGGCTGTCGAACTGCCGCGGTCGGCGCCTTCGCCCGCGACATTGATCGTGCCGCCCATCGACGCTGCGCCTTCATAACTCTGGCTGGCGTAGACGCGAGCGTCGCCGCCCATCGCGGCGGCCACATCTGCGGTTTGGCAGAGCAATTCATCGGCCCGGATCACCGCGCCCATGGCGGCTGCGGCGTCGAGCGAGCTGCATGTGCCGCGGACACGGACTTCTGCGCCCATCGCAGCGGCAATCTCGAAGTGCTGCGCATCTACGCCGGTCGCGGTGAGTTCGGCGCCGCGCGCCGCGGCGACACTCTCCAACTCGGGCATGCTGATGCGTACCGTAGCGTCGAGATGGCGGCTGCCGAACCAGGGCCGGTTGCGCTGGCGGATCTTAAGGGTGCCGCCCTCGACTTCCGTCAGCACCCGCTCGGCGTCGCGGCCGGAGACGTCGACCGCGTACTCCCCGCCCACCGTGATCTCGACCCGGATCTGGTCCTGGGCGCCGACCGAGTCGAAGCCGCGATGATTGCGCGTCTCGGCCATGGCCGGGCCGGCCATCAGCATGGCGAGTACCGCAGTGACGGCGAGGCGCTTCATGATGACTTCCCTCCAAATTCGATGCGCGGCAATGCCTTCGCGCCCTCTAGCAGAGGAGATGCCGGGCCCGCTCCGGTTGGATGCAGGAAGTTGAGATCCGGCTTCAGTTCCATGAAATCCTGGGTCGGGCGGTCAACCTTCCCCTACGTGACCTGCCCCCTCCGGGCCCAAGCCGCCTCAGGTGATGCTGCCGCGTTGAACGTCGCGCGCGAGGCCGCGTAGCGTCTGCAGGGCACTGGGCCGGTCGAAGCCGATCGCCGCAGTGTAGTCCACCAGCGTGTGATGCTCGGTCTCGTCGAATTTCCCGTCGGCCACGAACACCGACATCAGCGCCCTCAGCAGCGCCAGCTTCTGCTCTCGCGAGAAAGCATCGGCCTTCGCAGCGAGGTAAGCGACGAGTTCATCCTTGCTGAGGCGCGCGCGGCCGAACGCGGCCTCCACGCGATCGCCGGCGAACCCGGGCGCAAGCTCGCCCATGGCGCGGGTGATCGCGGCCTTCTCTTCGGCGCTGATGCGGCCATCGATTTTTGCAGCGTTGACCAGCGCCTCGAGCGCGTAGGCTGTGAAGTCGGCGCCGACCGCCGCCTGCGCCTTGCGCGCGCGGAGCGTGCGCACGAACGTGCGCAACGCAAACCAGCCGCCGAGCAGCAGAACGAGAAGGAAAAGCGCGACCGCCGCGCCCCCGGCGTCTTCCATCTGCGGCTTCGGCGCCGTCGCCGGCGCGACAGGCGCCGCCGAACTCAAGAGAACGATCCCGCTCGCCATGCGACTCCCTCCGGGCGGAGAGTGCCACGCACGATCGGCCAAGTCGACGCAACGCGCCTCAGACGAGACGCGATTGCTCCACCGCCGCGCCGATGAAGCTGGCGAACAGCGGATGCGGCTCGAACGGGCGGCTCTTCAGCTCGGGGTGATATTGCACGCCGATGAACCAGGGATGGTCGCGCCGTTCGACGATTTCGGGCAGCACGCCATCGGGGCTCATGCCGGAGAAGATGAGGCCGGCGGTTTCGAGCTTATCGCGATATTTGGTGTTCACTTCGTAGCGATGACGGTGGCGCTCGCTGATCTCGGTTGAGCCATAGATCTCCGCCACGCGGCTTTCGGGATCGAGGGCGGCCGTGTAGGCGCCCAGGCGCATCGTGCCGCCGAGATCGCCTGCGGCGTTGCGCTTCTCCAGCTCGTTGCCGCGCAGCCACTCCGTCATAAGGCCGACGATCGGGTGCTTGGCTTCGCCAAACTCGGTCGAACTCGCGCCCTTCAGGCCGGCCTGGTTACGCGCGGCTTCGATGCAGGCCATCTGCATGCCGAAGCAGATGCCGAAGAATGGAATGCTGTGCTCGCGCGCAAATTTCACCGCGGCGATCTTTCCCTCGCTGCCGCGCTCGCCGAAGCCGCCCGGCACCAGCACGCCATGCACGCCTTGAAGATCTCCGTGCCAAGCGTCGCCGCGTTCCTCGAATTTCTCGCTCTCGATCCAGCGGAGGTCTACCTTGACGTTGTTGGCCACGCCGCCGTGGTGCAGTGCTTCGATCAACGATTTGTAGGCGTCCTTCAGCTCGGTGTATTTCCCGACGACGCCGATCGTCACTTCCCCATCCGGCGACTTCAGGCGCTTCACGATGGTCTCCCACCGGGCGAGATCAGGCTGCGGCGCGACGGTCACGCCGAAATGCCTCAAGAGCTCGGTGTCGAGGCCTGCTGCGTGATAGGCGAGCGGCGCTTCGTAGATCGTCTGAAGATCGCGCGCTTCGACGACGGCGCTTTCGCGCACGTTGCAGAACAGGGCGATCTTGCGCTTCTCGTCTTCCGGGATCGGCCGGTCGCAGCGGCAGAGCAGAATGTTCGGCTGGATGCCGATCGAACGCAGCTCTTTCACCGAGTGCTGCGTCGGCTTGGTCTTCATCTCGCCGGCAGACGGGATGTAGGGCAGCAAAGTGAGATGCACGAACGCGGCTTTGCCCGGCTCGAGTTCCTGGCCGAGTTGGCGGATCGCTTCGAAGAACGGCAGGCCCTCGATGTCGCCGACCGTGCCGCCGATCTCACACAGCACAAAGTCGGCGTCGCCATGGTCGGAGAGGATGAATTCCTTAATCGCGTTGGTGACGTGCGGGATCACCTGGACCGTGGCGCCGAGATAATCGCCGCGACGCTCCTTGGCGATGATCTCCTGATAGATGCGCCCGGTGGTGATGTTGTCGGCCTGGCGGGCGGAGACGCCGGTGAAGCGCTCATAATGGCCAAGGTCGAGGTCGGTCTCGGCGCCGTCGTCGGTGACGAAGACCTCGCCGTGCTGGTACGGGCTCATCGTGCCCGGATCGACGTTGAGATATGGATCGAGCTTGCGGAGCCGGACCCGGTAGCCGCGCGCTTGCAGCAACGCGCCGAGAGCGGCGGAGGCGATGCCCTTCCCTAAGGAAGAAACCACCCCGCCGGTAATGAACACATAGCGCGCCATTGACCTTTCCGATCAGCCGCCGTTCAGCCCCTGCCCGCCAGCGGCGTGCTTATTGATCGGGGCCGGCGCGCTGGTCGCGCCGAACGGCTTCCACTCCGTTGCCAACATCAATCGATTCGACCTCGTTGGCTTCGCTATCGTCGAGCGCAATTCCAGTGACAGCGCCCGAGCTGTTCGGCAGCACCAGCGGCGGCGTAGAAGCGGCGCGCGTCGTTGCGGGGGCGGAACGCGGCTGCGGCGGCGGCGTCTGGCGCTGCTGCACCGCGGCGGTCTGTACGGCGCGGTTGCCGCTGGCCGGGGTCGCCGCCGGGCTGCCGCTCAGCGGCGCGGCGCGCGGCGCAGAAGCATCGGGCGCGGGAGCCGAAGCGAGCTGCGTTGTCGCCGGGACGCTGCTTTCGGTGGGATCGGGCCGCGTTTGCGCCGGTTGCTCGGCCGGGGCCGGTGCTGTCGTACTGGGCGCCGCGGGCGTTGTGGCCGGCGCGGTGCGCGCGGGCGGCGTCAGGTTTTCGAGGATCGAGCCGGCGTCGGAAGCGCCTGCGCCCGAAAGAACGGTCAGCCCCAGCGACGTCACTAGGAAGAAACCGCCGGCCACCTGAGTCATCTTGGCCAACGCGTCGGCAGCGCCGCGACCGCTCATCAGCGCCCCGCCGCCGCCGCCGCCCATGCCCAGCGCGCCGCCCTCGGAGCGCTGCAGCAAAACCAGGCCGATCAGGCAGATGCAAACGAGCAGGTGAATGCTGAGTACGACGACTTCCATGTCTCTGCCCGTCTCCCACGCGATCCCGCGTCCGCGCCTCGTAGATGGGCGCGCGCGAAAGGGCGCTCAATAGCCGAGCCTCATCCTAAACGCCAGAGCGGCCGGCGCACAGCCTCACTTGGCAGCGGGATGGCCCAAAATGATCGCCGCGAAATCAGCTGCCTTCAGGCTGGCCCGGCCCACCAGGGCGCCATCGACGCCCTCGGCCGAGAACACCTCGGCGGCGTTCTTCGGGCCGACCGACCCGCCATAAAGTATTCGAATGCCGTTCGCCTCACCCGCGAACTTTGCGATGAGCGTCTTCCTGACGACGCCATGAACCTCGGCGATCTCGGCGACCGTTGGGGTGCTGTTGCCGCCGATTGCCCAAACCGGTTCGTAGGCGACCACCACGCCGGAGTTCCCTTCCGGCACGCTCTCGCGAACCTGGGCGCCGACGATTTCCGCCACCTTGCCCGCCGCGCGCTCGGCCTGGGTCTCGCCCACGCAGATGATGGGTGTGAGCCCGGCGGCCAGCGCCGCCACCGCCTTGCGCCGGACCAAACCGTCGGACTCCCCGTGCAGAGACCGCCGTTCGGAATGGCCGACGATCACGTATCGAGCCCCCGCGTCCGCCAGCATGGCGGCGCTGATTTCACCGGTGCGCGCAGAATCGTCAGCGAAAGCGCTGCAATCCTGGGCGCCGATCAGAACCCGGGTGTCGCGCGCGTGCCAGGCAGCTTGGCCGACGAACACCGCGGGAGGGCAGATCAGCGCATCGATAGAAGCCGCCGCCGGCGCGATCGCCTCCCACAGCGCCGCAATTTCGCCAAGGCTCGCCTGCCGGCCGAACATCTTCCAGTTACCGGCGATCAGCGGTTTCCGCGCGGCCATACGTCCTCCCCAAAGCTGCTTTTCAGGCGTGCGGTAGCGATTGCCCCGGCTGGGGGCCGCCCCTATTGTCCGCCGCCTCACGCATAACGGACGGCGACATGCTGCTGCAATTTAGAAAACTGACGCGGGGCGCCATCGCCGCGATCATCCTGGGACTGGTCGGCATCGCCATGGTGCTGTTCCTGGTCCCGAGCGGCGGACTCGACTTCTCACCGTCCAACAGCGTGGCGACGGTCGACGGCCGCGAGATCACGACGGCGCAATTGTCGCGCGAATTGGAGCTGACGCTGCGCGCCCGCCGCAGCGCCGGCGACAACATCTCGCAGCAGGAGGCGGTCGAGGCCGGGCTGCACGAACGACTGCTGGAGTCGATGATCGGCCGCAACGCGCTCTTTGCCTTCGCCGAGAAAGTTGGCGTCAGCGCCAGCGACGCTCAGGTCGGCGAGCGCATCCGCGACATTCCGGGCGTGCTGAACCCAGTGACGGGCAGCTTCGATCAAGCCGTTTACGCCCAGTTCCTGCAGCAAATGGGCTATGCGCCGCCCGAGTTCGAGGACGAGATCCGCAACGAGCTTTCGATGCAGCTGCTGATGGGCTCGCTCGTCAGCGGCGTACGCGCGCCCTCGAGCTTCGGCGAACTGGCGTTCGCCTACGAAACGGAGACGCGCGTCATCAGCGTGGCCGACGCGCCAGCCTCGATCGTCGGCGAGGTCCCGCCGCCAACCGACGCGCAGATTCAGGCGCTCTACGAAGAGATGCAGGAACAGCTGCAGGTGCCGGAGTATCGCGCGCTGACGCTCGTCTACGCCCGCCCGGCGGATTTCATCGCCCGCGTCAATGTGCCCGAGGCGCGGCTGCGCGAGGAATTCGAAGCGCGCCAGCAGTCGCTCACGCAACCGGAGCGGCGCTCCTATGTGCGCTTGGCTGCGCAGAACGAACAACAGGCCAATGACGCGGCCGCGCGCCTCAACCGCGGCGAGAGCGCCGAAGCCGTCGCCGGCGCGCTGCAGATGCAGCTGACGCGGGGCGCCGGTCAGGCGCGCAACGAGGTGCCAGACGCGCGCGTGGCGGAAGCAGTGTTCTCGCAGCAGCGCGGCCAGGCCCGCGCGGTGCGGGGCCAGCTGACGCCTTGGGCAGTCGTGCGGGTGGAAGAGATTACGCCGGCGGTCGCCCCGACCTTCGAGTCGCAACGCGATCAGATCCGCGAGGCCATCGCCGCCGATGAAGCCGCCGACCTGCTCAATGCCGCCATCGGCGCGTTCGAGGAGGCGCGCGCCGCCGGCGCGCCGGTTCCTGAAGCCGCTCGTCAAGCCAACTTGCCTGTGGTCACCATTCCCGCCGTCGACGCGAGCGGCCAAGCGCAGAACGGAGAGTTCATCGAGTCGCTTGTGGGGCACGAGGAGGTGATCGAGGCCGCATTCCAAACGCCGGAAAGCGAAGCCAGCGACTTCATGCCGATCGAGGAGGCCGATGTCCTGGTGGCCGTCGACCGGGTTATCCCGGCAAGCGTTCGCCCGCTCGCCCAAGTGCGCGACCGGCTGGTGCAGATACACGACGCGCGCGAACTCGGCCGCCGGATGCGCGAGCGCATGGCGCAGGTCGCCGAAGCGGTGCGCGGTGGGCAATCGTTCGCGGACGCGGCGCGCGCCAGCGGCTTCACGGTGCGTGTGAACTCGCAGACCGTGAACCGTCAGGAGGTCGCGCAACTTCCGGCGCGCACCCTCGGCACGCAAATCTTCGCCGCTACTGCGGGAGACGTGGTGACCGACATTCGCGCCGACCAGCCGGGCATGTTCGCGGCTCAGGTCGAGAGCATCAATCGAGTCGATCCGGCGACCGCGCCACAGATCGTGGAAGCTGCACGGGCGCGGCTGCAGGCCGACAATCCGTACACGCGCGCCGAAGGCGATGGGCTCGAAGCATCGTTCGCCGAAGCGCTGCAAAGCGAAGTGGTGGCGCGCGCGAACGTGCAGCGCAACGAACGCGTGCTCGAGCGCACCTTCAACCCGACCGCGGCGGACGATCAGGCGCAATGAGCGCAGCCGGCGAGGCTTCCCCTTCGCGCGAAGCGTTCGCCGCAGCGTACGAGCAAGGCGGCGCCGTCGTCTGGACGCGCCGCATCAGCGATCTGGAAACGCCGGTTGGCGCGCTGCTGAAGCTCGGCGCGGGCACGCCGGGCGTTTTCCTGCTCGAGAGCGTGCAGGGCGGCGACTTTCGCGGTCGCTTCTCCATCATCGGCGCGGCGCCCGACCTCGTTTGGCGTGTCCGAGACGGCCGCGCTGAACTGAGCGGCGGCGGCTTCGAGGATGCTGCGTTCCGCGCCGACGAGCGTGCGCCAATCCACTCGCTGCGCGCACTGTTGGACGCCTCGATGCTTGATCTGCCTGCGCCGCTGCCGCCGATGGCGGCGGGGCTGTTCGGCTATCTCGGCTACGACATGGTACGCTTTATCGAGCGCTTGCCCGAGAAGGAAGCCGATCCGACCGGCGTGCCCGAAGCGCTGCTGGTGCGCCCGACGATCGTCGCAGTGTTCGACAATGTCACGAGCGAGATCACGCTGGTGACGCCGGCGCGCAAACAAGCTGGACAGAGCGCGGACAAGGTCTATGGCGCGGCGCTGCAGCGCCTGGCGCAAACGGAAGCCGCGCTCGACGCCGCTCTGCCCCGGCGTTCTGCGCCGACTGAGACGAAGGCGCCGGCGCCGCAGAGCAATACGACCCCGGACGAGTACCGGGCGCTGGTCGAGAGCTGTAAGCGCTATGCGCGCGCGGGCGATGTTTTCCAGGTGGTGCCGAGTCAGCGTTTTTCGGCGCCGCTCGAGGCGCCTCCGTTCGCGCTCTATCGCGCGCTGCGGCGCCTCAACCCATCGCCTTTCCTGTACTACCTCAACTTCGGCGGCTTCGCCGTAGTGGGTTCAAGCCCGGAGATCCTCGTCCGCAAACGCGGCGACACCATCACCATCCGCCCTATCGCAGGCACGCGGCCGCGCGGGGCCACACCGGCGGAGGATCATGCGCTCGAGCAGGAGCTGCTCGCCGACCCGAAAGAACGCGCCGAGCACCTGATGCTGGTCGATCTGGCCCGCAACGATCTGGGTCGGGTCGCCGTGCGTGGGCCGAGCCCCCGCAGCAACGCCGAGGCGGCCGGCGCCGGCTCGGCGCATGTGCGCGTGACCGAGGCGTTCACGATCGAGCGCTACAGCCATGTGATGCATATCGTCTCCAATGTCGAAGGCGAGTTGAAGCCCGGACTCACCGCCCTTGACGCGCTGCTGGCGGGCTTTCCCCACGGCACGGTGACCGGCGCGCCCAAAGTGCGGGCGATGGAGATCATCAACGAGGTGGAAAAGCACAAACGCGGCGTCTATGCCGGAGGCGTCGGCTATTTCGGCGCTGGCGGCGACATGGACACTTGCATCGCGCTCCGTACCGCGGTGGTGAAGGACGGCATGCTCTACGTGCAGGCCGGCGGCGGCGTGGTGCTCGACAGCGATCCGGAAGCGGAGCTGCAGGAGACGCTGCACAAGTCGCAGGCGCTGTTCAGGGCCGCGGCGGAGGCTTGGCGCTATGCCTGAGCGAAGCCGGTTTGCAGCGGCGAGATTTCCGCTAAGCTGACCCCGATGACCCTTTGGCGCTCCCCTGCCCCGCGATGGCGCGCGAACGAAAGCCGCTAGCCCTTCGTTCGACCTCCGCGCCGGGAGTGCGCCCCTGTGATCCTCGTCATCGATAATTACGACAGTTTCGTTTACAATCTCGTCCATTACGTCGAAGACTCCGGCGTCAGCGCCGAGGTCTTCCGCAATGACGCGCTGAGCGTCGCCGACGTGTTGGCGATGCAGCCGGAAGCTGTGATTCTGTCGCCGGGCCCTTGCACACCGAACGAAGCCGGCATTTGCCTCGAGCTGCTGGCGAAGGCGCCGCACGATTTGCCGATGTTTGGCGTATGCCTCGGCCATCAGGCGATGGGCCAGGCGTTCGGCGGCGATGTCGTCAGCGCGCAGGCGATCATGCACGGCAAGGTCTCGGAGGTGACGCATCGCGGCGGCGGCCTGTTTCGCGGTCTGCCGTCGCCGTTCCGCGCCACGCGATATCATTCGTTGGCGGTCAAGCGGGCGACGTTTCCAGCTGAACTGAGCATCGATGCGGAAGCAGCGGACGGCGAAGTGATGGGCCTGTCGCACAAGACGCGCCCCCTGTTCGGCGTACAGTTTCACCCCGAGTCGATCGCTTCCGAACACGGCCACGCCATCGTCGGCAACTTCCTCGCTGCGGCGGGTCTGCGATGAGCCTCGCCTCCACTCTGGCGGCGTTGAAGGACGGGGCGGCGATTGAGACGTCGGACGTCGACGCCGCCTTCGCAGAAATCATGGACGGTCGGGCGGCGCACGAGGACATCAAGCGCTTCCTCATGCTGACCATCCCGCGCATGAGCCACGCGCCGCTGATCGCGGCCGGGGCGCGGGCGCTGCGCTCGCGCATGGTGCGGGTGAGCGCACCAGAGGGCGCGATCGACGTGTGCGGCACGGGCGGCGACGGCGCGCACAGCCTGAACATCTCAACGGCGGTGGCGTTCGTCGTCGCCGGCTGCGGCGTGCCGGTCGCGAAGCACGGCAACCGGGCGATGAGCTCGAGGTCGGGCGCGGCGGACGTTCTCGAGGCGTTCGGTGTAAAGCTCACCGGCGACGTCGCCGCGATGGAGCGGTGCTTGCACGAAGCGGGCGTGGCGTTCCTGTTCGCCCAAAACCATCATCCGGCGATGCGCCACGTCGCCCTAGCGCGGCGCGAATTGGGCCGGCGCACGATCTTCAACCTGCTTGGACCGCTGTCTAACCCCGCGGGTGTGAAGCGTCAGCTTGTCGGCGTCTTCAGCGCGGACTTTCTCGAGCCGGTGGCACAGGCGCTGAACGAACTCGGCTGCGAGAAGGCCTGGGCGGTCCATGGGGCGGGCGGGCTCGACGAACTCTCGGCGGTTCACGCCGACGCCAACGACGTCGCCATTCTCGACGGCGGCGCGGTCACGCGCGTGAGCGCGACGATGGCGGCGGAGATGGACCCCGATCTGCGCGGCGGCGCTGCGGCCGAGAACGCCGCGGAGATGCGCGCACTGCTCGATGGCGCCGGCCGCCCGGGGCATCGCAATGCGGTGATCCTCAATGCGGCGGGCGCGCTGGTGGTGGCCGGACGCGCCAAGAACGTGCCGGAAGCATGGCCGATGGCGGCGGAGAGCATCGACAGCGGTGCGGCGCGCGAGGCGCTGGCGCGGCTTATCGCAGTGACGCGGAGTGCGTCGTGAGCGTGCTCGACAAGATCATCGCCTACAAGCGCGAGGAAGTGGCGGCGCGGAAAGCGGCGAAGCCGTGGAGCGTGATCGATGCCGAGTCGCGTGTGCAGACGCCAACGCGCGGTTTCCTGACCGCGCTGGCGAGCCAGCGGGCGAAACCTGCGCTCATTGCCGAAATCAAGAAGGCGTCGCCATCGAAGGGACTAATCCGCGCGGACTTCGACCCGCCTGCGCTGGCGCGCGCGTATGAAGTTGGCGGGGCCGCGTGTCTTTCGGTGCTGACGGATGCGCCAAGCTTTCGGGGCCACGAGGACTTTCTGGTCGCTGCACGCGCCGCATGCGCGCTGCCAGTGCTGCGCAAGGATTTCATGATCGACGAATGGCAGATCGCCGAAAGCCGTGCGATCGGCGCCGACGCGATCCTGATCATCATGGCCGCAGTGAACGACGCACTCGCCAGCGACTTGATCAACGTCTCCACGGCGTTCGGCATGGAGGCCCTGGTCGAAGTGCACGATGAACGCGAGTTGGAGCGCGCGCTGAAACTCGGCGCGAAACTCATAGGCGTGAACAACCGCTCACTCGCTACGTTCGAGACCGATCTCAACACCACGGAGCGGCTGGCGAAGCTCACTCCTTCCGATCGTTTCCTCGTCTCCGAGTCCGGCATCGTCACGCACGCAGACATCCTCAGATTGGAGCGCGCCGGCGCCGGCGCGTTCTTGGTCGGCGAGAGTTTGATGCGGCAAGATGATGTGGCCGCCGCCACCCGTTCACTACTGGCCCGTTAACCCAACTAGACTTGACCCGCGCCTCGGAACGGATATAGAACGCCCCGTCGTTCACTATTTGGTCCCAGGTCATGCTGACAGCGAAACAAAAAGAACTGCTGCTCTACATCCACGAGCGGATCAAAGAGACGGGCGTTTCGCCGTCTTTCGACGAGATGAAGGAGGCGCTGGATCTCGCCTCCAAGTCCGGCATCCACCGGCTGATCACGGCGCTCGAGGAGCGCGGCTTCCTGCGCCGTCTGCCCCACCGGGCGCGGGCGCTAGAGGTGCTGAAGATGCCCGATAGCGCGGCTCCGGCCGCCCCGCCCAAGGGACGCGGCGCATTCCGGCCGAGCGTGGTGGCTGAGGGCCGCTCCGGCGGCGGCGCTGGCGGCGGCTACGGCGTGCCGATCCTCGGCCAGATCGCGGCGGGCGTACCAATCGAGGCGCTGCAGCACGAGGTCGGGCGCGTGTCGGCCCCCGAGGACCTTCTGGGCTCGGGCGATCACTTCGCGCTCGAGGTCAAAGGCGACTCGATGATCCAGGCCGGCATTCTCGACGGCGACGTTGTCATCATAAAGCGCACCGAGCTCGCCGACAGCGGCGATATCGTCGTCGCGCTGATTGACAATGAGGAAGCGACGCTGAAGCGGTTGCGCAAGCGCGGCAACTCGATCGCGCTCGAAGCGGCGAACCCGGCCTACGAAACGCGTATCTTCGGTCCGGACCGCGTGCGCATTCAGGGCAAGCTGGTGGCGATGATCCGCCGCTATTCCTGATCATCGCCTGAAGCGACAACGGTCCAGGCGCGCCGGATATGGCCTGGGCGCGCCCGCTCGATGCGCAGACCCAGGGGCGTTTGCGTGACAGTCGCGCCGCCATGAGCGGCCAGGCTTGAGGCATCCATGAGCACGCTAAGCCGACAGCGCGCGGCAAAACCCTCCGGCGCTTGGACGTCCGTGATCACGATTGCTCGTTCGACGCACGCGTTCGGAAGGTGGGCGGCGTCGCGCACCACGAAAATGTCGCCGATCGGGCTGCGCCAACGGCAGAGTGCGTCGCCGCACGCCTCTGGCGGCGCCAGTCGTTCGATCTCGGCGGGTGAAAGCCCCAGCATCGAGCCCAAGCGGTCGCGCGCGAAGGTGGAGCGTCCGCGAGATGCGAGCAGCGCCCAACGCTCCCCATCGCGGGCGTAGACGGCGCGCAGGTCGGCGTCGAAGGCGAGTGCTGGCTTCGGCGCCGTGACATAGAGAGCGACGCTCGCCGCCAGCATGGGCGCTGCAAGCCAGCGCAGCGCGCCGCGCCACAGGCACGCCCACAACAGGGCAAGGACGCAAATCAGAAAAGCTCCGTGCGGCGGTTGCGGCACGGCGCGGACGGCTTCGGGGCGCTCGCCGAATGTTTGGCCGACGGCGGCGATCAGGTCGAGCGCGCTCGCCATCAGTTCGAGCGCAGGGTCCGCCAGCCCAAACGGCGCGAGGATCGCCGCCGCGGCGGCCATCGGCGCGACCAGGAACGACATGATCGGCGCCGCGATCAGGTTGGCCGGCAACGAATAGAGCGCGAAACGCTGGAAGTGGTAGATCGCAAACGGATCAGTGGCGAGGCCGGCGACGAAGGAGATCAGCAGCACCCCGCTGATTCCGCGTGTAGTCGCTTGCAGCAGGCCGATGATCGGGCCTGGCGTCGGCAACGCCGGCTCATGCGGCGCCCGCTTCAGCATCTCGAACAGCGCAACCAGCGCCATGGTCGCGGCGAACGACATCTGAAAGCCGGGTTCGAGCACCGACTCCGGAAAGATCAGCACGACGATGAAAGCGGCGAGCGCGAGCCCGCGCATGGAAATGGCCGGTCGGTCGAGCAGAATTGCGCCGAACGCGACGCACGCCATCACGAACGAACGCAGCGCCGGCACACTCGATCCCGAGACGATGAGATACGCTGCAAGCACCAGCAGCGCACCGGCGGCGGCGATCTTCTTGACGGGAAAGCGCAGCGCGATCGGGCCGATCAGCGACAAGGTCCAGAGCAGGATCGCGAACACAAGCCCGCCGACGACGCCCATATGGATGCCCGACACGGAGAGTAGATGGCCAAGGCCGGAGTCGCGCAACGCCGCGTTGGTGTCGGCCCCGATGGAGCTGCGGTCGCCGGTGACGAGCGCCGCGGCGATGGCGCCGCCGCGGCCCGGCGCGGCTTCGTAGATGGCGGCGGCGAGGTCGGAACGAAGAGCGGCGAGTTGCAGGCGCTGGCGATCGAGCCAGTTCGGCGGCGGCTCGAGCGCTGCCGGGCGACAGCGTCCGAAGGCGAAGCCGGTGGCGCCGAGACGCTCGAAATAGGCGCGGCGCGCGAAGTCGTAGCCGCCCGGCGACATGGGCCCGGAGGGCGGCCCGAGCACGCCGCGGCAGCGCGCGGCGCGGCCAGGCGTCAGCAAACCCGCTGCGCTCACCGAGAGGCGCACATAACGGGGCGGCGCGTCGATCCCCTCGATATTCCGAACGAGGAGGCGTAGGCGCGGGCCGTTGTCGCTGGCGTCGTTGGCGATCACCCAGCCCTCGACGCGGATCGGCTCTTCGCCGGCCGCGAAAACGGGCTGGGCGACACTGGCAGCGCGGACTTGCGCGGCAAGCGCGCCGAGCCCCGTAGCGGCAAGAAGAGCGAAGAGCCCAGCGAGGATGCGGCGGCATGCGAGCAGCCAACTTTCCCACTGCTCGCCCGGCCACGCCGCCAGGCCGAACGCGACGACGACGCCCGCCGCCAGCAGCGCGCCGCCGAGCCATGCCGGCGGCTCAAGCGGCGCAAGCATCCAGGCCGCCGCGCCGGCGATCATCCCAACGGGGAGCCAGAGAATCCAACGGTCGCGCTGAAGCGCGATCATGTCGCTCAGGGCGCGGCTAGGAGAAAACGCGCCGGGCGTGCTACCACCCGCGCGCTTTTGAAAGGTCTTTCCGCCCGCAATGAGCGTCGTCACCCGGTTCGCCCCCTCCCCCACAGGTTACCTCCATATCGGAGGGGCGCGAACCGCGCTTTTCAACTGGCTCTATGCCCGGAAGATGGGCGGTAAGTACCTGCTCCGGATCGAGGACACCGACCGGGCCCGCTCCACCCCCGACGCCATCGAAAAGATCATGGACGGCCTCGCCTGGCTCGATCTCCAGCACGACGGCGAGATCATCTACCAGTACGCGCGCGCGCCGCGGCACCGCGAGATTGCCGAGGAAATGGTCAGGCGCGGCGGCGCGTTCCGCTGCTATCTGACGCCCGAGGAGACGGAGGCAGTGCGCGCGCAAGCGCACGCCGAGGGCCGAGCAATCCGCTCGCCCTACCGCGATGGCGAGGCGCCGCCCTCGCCGGACGCGCCATACGTCGTGCGCATTCGTGCGCCGGATGTTGGCGAGATCGTCAACGCCGATCTCATCCAGGGCGACGTGCGTATTAAGGCGCGCGACCTCGACGATCTCGTGTTGCTGCGCGCCGACGGCAATCCCACCTACATGCTATCGGTCGTCGTAGACGACCATGACATGGGCGTGACGCACGTGATCCGCGGCGACGATCACCTGACCAATGCCGCTCGGCAGATTGTCATCTATCAAGCGATGGATTGGACGCCGCCGCTCTTCGCGCACGTGCCGCTAATTCACGGCGAGGACGGAAAAAAGCTGTCGAAGCGCCACGGCGCGCAAGCCGTACACGAGTGGCGCGACATGGGTTATCTGCCGGAGGCGATGAACGCGTACCTGATGCGGCTGGGCTGGAGCCCGGGACACGACGAGATTCTCACCAAGGAAGAAGCGGTTGCGCAGTTCGAGATCGGTCAGATCGGCAAAGCGCCGTCACGGCTCGATTTCAAGAAGCTCGACTCCGTCAATGCGCTCTTCATGGCGACGGCCGACGACGAGCGGCTCGCGCGCCTGCTCGCAGAGCACATCGCGCAGCGCGATGGCGCGGCCTTGGGCGAAGATCAGCATTCTGCTCTGAAGCGCGCCATGCCAGTGCTGAAAAAACGGGCAAAGACGATTCCGGAGCTTGCGGAACAGGCGCGATTCATTTTGGCCAAACGACCGCTCGCGCTTGACGAAGCAGCTAAATCATTGATGAAAGACGACTTCAGGCAACGCCTCGGCCGTCTGCACGAGAAGCTCGCAGCAGAACAGGTGTGGGAGCACGCTGCTCTGGGCAGTGCGCTTAAGGCTTTCGCTACCGCCGAAGGCGTTGGTTTAGGTCAAATCGGCCCCGGCCTGCGGGCGGCGCTCACCGGTGGGACGCCCGCCCCCGATCTGGGCCAGGCACTGGAAGTATTAGGCCGCGAGGAAGCGCTCGCGCGCATTGCGGATCAAGTTTGAGGACGACGGCATGGACAGCAAACTTACGAAGAAGCCCTCGGCCACGCTCACGGTGAACAACAAGCAGCTCGAGCTGCCCGTGTATGGCGGCACTGTGGGGCCCGACGTCATCGACATCCGCAAGCTCTACGGCGAAGGCAAGGTCTTCACCTACGATCCGGGCTTCACCTCGACCGGTTCGTGCGAAAGCCAGATCACTTACATCGACGGCGATGAAGGGGTCCTGCTCTATCGCGGCTATCCGATCGATCAGCTGGCGGAGAAGTCGAGCTTCATCGAAGTCTGCCACCTGCTGCTGCACGGCGAGCTGCCGAATCAGAAGGCGCTTCATGAGTTCGAGCGCGGCATCACCTATCACACGATGCTGCACTCGCAGTTCGACCGCTTCTTCGAAGGTTTTCGCCGCGACGCGCACCCGATGGCGATCATGGTCGGCACGGTCGGCGCGCTGGCCGCGTTCTACCACGACTCCACCGACATCAACGATCCGCACCAGCGCATGGTGGCGAGCCACCGCCTGATCGCGAAAATGCCGACGATCGCGGCGCGCGCCTTCAAGTACTCGATCGGCCAGCCGTTCGTCAGCCCGCGCAACGAACTCGATTACGCCTCGAACTTCCTGCGCATGTGCTTCGCGGTGCCGGCGGAGGACTTCAGGGTCAATCCGGTGATGGCGCGGGCGATGGACGTGTTCATGATCCTGCACGCCGATCACGAGCAGAACGCGTCCACTTCGACGGTGCGCCTTGCCGGCTCGTCCGGCGCCAATCCGTTTGCGTGCATCTCCTCCGGCATCGCCTGTTTGTGGGGCCCGGCGCACGGCGGCGCCAATGAGGCCGCCCTCAACATGCTCGAGCAGATCGGCACGGTCGACAACATTCCGGATTTCATCCGGCGGGTGAAGGACCCGAACGACGACGTGCGGCTGATGGGTTTCGGCCATCGCGTTTACAAGAACTACGATCCGCGCGCGAAGGCGATGCAGAAGCTCTGCCATCAGGTGCTGAAGGAAGTCGGCGCCGAAGACACGCCGCTGTTGAGGGTGGCGATGGAGCTCGAGAAAATTGCGCTCAACGACGAGTATTTCGTCCAGCGCAAACTCTATCCAAATATCGACTTCTATTCGGGCATCACCCTGCGGGCGATGGGCTTCCCAACCTCGATGTTCACAGTGCTGTTCGCGGTCGCGCGCACGGTCGGCTGGATCGCGCAATGGACCGAGATGATGGAAGACGACAGCCAGAAGATCGGCCGTCCGCGTCAGGTGTACACAGGCGCGCCGCGGCGCGATTATGTGCCGGTCGGATCTCGCCGCTGAAGTAGCGCGCGAGGCAGTGGGCAATAGGCAGTAGGCAATAGGGGCGCGCGAAATCGCGTAGTCGCTGCGCATTTGCAGGACCTCCTTCCAATTGTGCTCTCGCTTGCGCGAGAGCGGGAGACGGGGCGCGCGATCCGCGCTCAGTTTGGTTTTTGGGGTGCGAAGCTCATCTCTGAACTTCGCCGCGCGCTTCGCGCGCCCCGCTGCGACCGTTATGCGGCGGGCCTGGGTTAGCGCTCTTTGCGCAGGTGTTTCACCCAAGTCCCCGACGGCGTGCGGGCCAGCCATGGTCCCGGACCCCGGCGCTTATGTGGGTCTACTACCTCCACACGCCGGCTCTCTCACGCTCGATCACGTCCCCCGCTTCTGAATTGCTCGGCTAGCAACGAGAACTCCCATGCGAGGGACGAAAGCATTATCGCTCAGGTTTGGGGGTGTAGGATAAGTTTTCTCAGGGTCGTTGATTTTGCTGCGGGAAAGCGGCGAAAGGTGTGGGATAGATGGCTGCTCCTGGCCAGTTCGGACGTTTCGCCCCGTTGGATAACAGGCTAGACGAAGCTCGCTGAGGGCAGAGCGTGAGCAGCGTGCACGAAGTCTATCTGATCGGCGGAGCCGACGACGAGAAAGCCACCTTTGTCAAGGACGAAGTTGGAGAGCGATGCGTTTTGGCGTGTACGTATCGTGGAAAGACAATCAGTGCGGAAGCGTCAGACTTTTTTGAAGCGCTGTGCGCGATCCGCCGCCAGCTCGAAGCCGATGGCCTTATTCCGTTTTGCTACGGCGCAAGTCTGAATGTGTTTCCATCAGGTATGGCCAGAAACATGGGTGCCGGCCTGAAGGCATATAGACTCAAACAAGGCATACACGCCCGCCCCGCCGATCTAGTGGGCATTTTTGATGAAGGCCCAGACGTCGTGCCCTCCCACGTCGGGCCGCAGACGCAATTCTATAAGGATTGGATTGCGTCTCTCCGAGCCTGAGGGCGAATGGACCGTTTCCGGCGGGCGTGAGCCGTTGCTAGGGTCGATACGATTGACCGGATTGGATCGCACAGGCCGGTCGAGGTCTTTGCCGGTTTTGACTTACGCTGGGCCTAAGCTCACTCTAGCAGTTCGCGGAGTTCTGCCGTTAGGCCGCTTCCGCCAGCTCGGTCGCCGATTTCATCTAGTCCGATACGTGCAAAGGCTCGGGCTTCGGCGCTGTTGCCGGCGGCCTTCCTGATCTGCGCCAATGTCAACGCCATCAGCACACCGGTATTGCCAAAACCGTTGAAGCTGAATGCGCGCGCAGCGAAAGCCTCCAGCGTCACCGTGTAAATCGGCGACGATGACTCCGCCATGGCTTCAAGTTGGTGCTTCCCAACCTGCTCATAGACGGAGCATGCATCCCGGGCGGCCGCATCCATGCTGGGTTCGTTCGGCTGGTAATCCCACCATTGATCGCCTTTCTGAACAGCGAGACGTCTCCGAAACATGCACTCCATTTCGCGCAAGCGCTTTGGTTCGGGCATGACACCGGAGCGAAGCGGGATGGCTATCGGCTGAATCCCCAGATTGACCGCGAACTTCTTGCCCTGCCTGCTACCTTGAATCTCAACCAACTGACACTGATCGCCCATGACGCGCCAATAGCGCTGGCCCGTGCCCAAGAATCCGTCCCGACGTAGCGTCGGAGCGAACTGTGTTTGGATCGCCTTGGCTAGGGACGGCTTAGGATCGCTCATGACCCGAGCAAGCCCTTAGAGGGCCGAATTTGCAATCACCGTCGACGTCGCTCTCGGCCAAAAGCCGCCTCTACGATTGCCCGTCAGGCCACCACCTTCAGCACCGCGTCCGCCGCAATCTCTGCCGCTGGCTTGCCGCCTCGGCCCATCTTCGCCAACGCGTCGTCCTGGCGGCGGACTTGGTCTTCGCGAGCGTCTTCGTCGTCGAGCAAAGGCGCGGCGGCGCGGGCGATGTTTTCGGACGTGAACTTAGTTTGGATCAGCTCTGGCGCGACTTCGGCGTCGGCCGCGACGTTCATGAGCGTGGCGTACTTGCCCTTGAACAGGAATGCGCGCGCCAGCGCCCAGGTGATCCAGCCGAGCTTGTAGCCAATCACGAGCGGCGCGCCTTGCAGTGCGACTTCGGTGGTCACCGTGCCGGACGCGGCAAGCGCGACGGTTGCCGCGGCGAAGGCGTCCTCCTTCTCGTTCTCCTCGACGATGCGCACGGCCGCGGGCGCCTGCTCGATCACCTGTTTGCGCACGCTCGAGGCGGCGACAGCGATGATGCGCACGTCACGGTCGCGATCGAGCAGCTCGGCGGCCGCCCACAAAGTGGGACCGATGCGGCGAATTTCGGCGCTGCGGCTGCCGGGCAGAACGAGGATAATCTTCTCGTTGGGCGTGAAGCCCTGGCGCGCGCGGAACGCAGCGCCGTCGCCCTGCTGAAAGCGACCCAATGCAGGATGGCCGCAGACCGTGCATGGCAACTTGTAGGGCTCGTAGAACGGGCACTCGAAATCATGGATGCAGATCAGGTGATCCACGGTGGCGGCGAGCGTCTTGGCGCGTCCGGGCCGCGTCGCCCACACCTGCGGGCCGATGTATTTTACGAGCTTGATGTGCGGCGCGGCGGCGCGCACACCTTGCGCAACACGCAAAGTGAAGCCCCAGGAATCGATCAGCACAACGACATCGGGCTGGGCGCGTAGGATCGCCTCGACCGTCGCCGCAACCGCCCTTTTGACGCGCGAATACGCCAGCAGGCCGTCGATGAAGCCGAGAATGGCGAGGCCGCTGATGTCGGCTTGGCTCGGCGCGCCCTCGCCCGCCATAAGCGGGCCGCCGACGCCGGCGAGTTCGATCGATGCGTCGCGGGCTTTGAGGGCGCGGGCGAGGTCGGCGCCGAGTGCGTCGCCGGATGCTTCCGCGGCGACGAGAAAGATTCGCGCGCTCAAGTCTCGCCCATGTCGATCGGGTTGAAACCGTAGACGAACATGCCGGCGGCGTTAGCTGCCTTCACTATGGCGTCGCGACGCACGGCTAGCGCGCCGCCTGCTTCAACGGCAATGCCGGCGAGCCCGGCGGCCGCTGCGCCGTCTACTGTGCGCACGCCGATGGTTGGCAGATCGATGCGGCGCTCCTGGATAGGCTTCGGGCGCTTCACCAGCACGCCGCGCCGCGCGCTGCTGTCGCCGCGGATGGCGAGCGGCAGTTCGGCGACCCGGCGAAGCATCGCGTCTGTGCCCTCCTGCGCCTCTATCGCGAGCACGAGCCCATCGCAGACCACGACGCCTTGGCCGATGTCGAATGCGCCGCTGGCGGCTGCAACCTTCGCGGCCTTGGCGATATCCTTCATGTGAACCGCGCTGGGCGTAATCGCGCCCCATGCGCCCGCCGGCGCGAGCAAGTCCTCCATCGCTTCTTCGACGCCGATGACCCGGAAGCCTGCGCGCTCATGCTCGGCCAGCACGGCGCGGAGAAGCGCGTCGTCGCCCTGCGGCATCGCCGCCAGCAATGCAGGCAGCATGGCGCGCGCGCCGTCGTCAAGTTCGAGCGAAGCGATGTTGGGGCGGGCGACTTGGCCGATCAGAACGACGGTGTCGCAACCGGCCTCACGCATCGCCGCAATGCGCGCGCCCATGGCGCCGAGCCCGTGCGTCGCGCCAGGATGCCGCTGGAGCGCGTCGTCCGCCATCGGCGCGATGCGGGCGATGAAGTAGGGTTGGCCGCTCGCGGCGAGATGCTCAGCGAGCACGACCGGCAATTCGCCGCCGCCCGCGATCAGGCCGAGCTTCTTCCAGCTCTTCACGTCAGTCCCGCGGCATGCAGAGCGGTCGCGCGGCGTCGGCGCGGATGAAGTTGACGATCTCCATCACATGCGGATTGCTCGAATAGGCTTCGACGCAATCTTCCACCCGCTCTTGGAAAGTGCCCTCTTCCGCGAACAGCAGACGATAGGCGGCGCGCAGATCGTGGATTTGTTCGCGGGTGAAGCCACGACGCTTCAGCCCGACAACGTTGAGGCCGCCCAAATGCGCGTGATTGCCGATAGCGGACCCGAACGGGATCAAATCGGTCGTCATCAGCGCCGAGGCGCCGACAAAGGCGTAGCGCCCGACGCGGCCGTGCTGGTGCACGCCGGAGAGCCCGCCGAGGAAGGCATAGTCGCCGACTTGCACGTGGCCGCCGATCGTCGCCGTTTGCGCCATGATGACGTTGTTGCCGACGTCGCAATCGTGGGCGACGTGGCAATTGCCCATGATCAGGCAATCGTTGCCGATCGTGGTGACGGAACGTCCGCGCGCCGTGCCGCGATGCAGCGTGGCGTGCTCGCGGATGACATTGTTGTCGCCGATCACGAGGCGCGTCGGCTCGCCTCTGTACGAGAGGTCCTGCGGCGCGCCGCCCAAGCCGACAAACGGGAAAACGGTGTTGTTCTTGCCGAGTTCGGTGTGGCTCTCGATGAACACGTGCGCGATCAGCTTGGTGCCATCGCCGAGCTTCACGTTCGGCCCGATGACGCACCCAGGGCCGATTTCGACGTCATTACCCAGTTCGACATTGTCGTCGACGACGGCTGTCTTGTGAACCTTGGCGCTCATTGGGAGTCCTGTGGACGATCGGCCTTCATCGCGGCGAATTCGCAGTCGGTGGCGAGTTCGCCGCGCACTTCGACGCGCCCCCGAAATTTGAAGATGTTGCGGCGCTGGAAGAGCACCTCGACGAACATCTCCATCGTGTCGCCCGGCATCACTGGCCGTTTGAAGCGAGCGTTCTCGACCGACATGAACAGGATCAGGTGCTTGGTGATGTCGGCTTCGAGCGTCTTGGACATGAGCAGCGCGCCCGTCTGCGCCAACGCCTCGATCTGCAAGACGCCCGGCATCACCGGCGCGCCGGGAAAATGGCCGGGGAAGAACGGCTCGTTGATGGTGACGTTCTTGATGCCGCGGATCGACTTGTTCGGCACGTAGTCGACGGCGCGGTCGATCAGGAGGAACGGATAACGGTGCGGCAGACGGCGCAGGATTTCGCCGATCTCGATCACGTCTTCCGTGGTCTTCTGTTGCTCGGTCAGATCATTTGCCTTCATCGCGCGCCCCCGCCGCTCTGCGGCTCAGCCATGCTGCCTCACGCAGCCACTTGCGCAGCGGCTTGGCTGGATACCCGCTCCAGACCTCGCCTGCCGGCACGTCTTGAAACACAGCCGCGCCGCCCGCAAGCGTCGCGGCTTTGCCGATGTTGCGGTGGTCGGCGATGCCGACGCGGCCGCCCATGGTGACGCCATCGGCGACCACGGTAGAACCTGAAATACCAGCGAACGCCGCGATGAGAACGCCGCGTCCGAGTTGGCAGTTATGCGCCACATGGCAGAGATTATCGATCTTGGTGTCTTCGCCGATCACGGTGTCGTCGAACACGCCGCGATCGACACAGGAGTTCGCGCCGATGGTGACGCGATCCTGGATGATGACGCGGCCGAGATGGGGCACGTCCACCGGCCCCGAGGCGTCGCCGGCGACGCCGAAGCCCTGCTCCCCGATCACCGCGCCGGCGAGGATGTTGACGTCGTCGCCGATCAGCGCAAACGCGACGGACGCCCGCGCGCCAATGCGGGTGCGGCGGCCAATGGCGACGCCCGGTCCGATCACCGCATTAGCGCCAATGCTTGCGCCTGCGCCGATCTGAGCATTGGCGCCGATCACGGCGCCGACGCCGACGCTCACGCCCTCTTCGAGCTTCGCGGAGGGATCGATCTGCGCTTCCCCCAGGGCGCGCGGCCGCACCACTGCCGGCACGAGACGCGCAAACACGGCGCGGGGCCGCTCCGTGAGAATGAGCGCGCCGGCTTTTGGCGCGAGGTGCGCCAACGCCGGATTGATGACGCACGCTGCCGGCGCCGTCGCGAGCGGCGCAGGAGACTTTCCCTTTGGTTCGAAATAGCAGAGGTCGCTCGGACCTGCCCGCTCTGCGCTGGCGACGCCGGTGACCTCGCGCTCAGCGTCGCCGCCGATATCGCCAGAAGGCGCAAGCGCCCGGACCGTCGCCGGTCCGAGCGCCTCGTAGAAGCGGGGATCGATCATGCGCCCTATCTGGCGCCGCCGAAGCCCAATGTCACGCTGGAGGGCTTATTGGCCCGCCGCCGGCGCCCCGGCCTGCTGCTGCTGGCCGGCGCAATCGCTCACCTGACGGCGGCTGACGCTGGCCGTCCGGGTCGCTTGGTTGCCGTCGAGCTGCTGGATCACCGCCGCCGTGATGTCGAACTCCGGCGCCGATTGGCTGACGTTGCGCGCATCGATGGCGATGCCGGCGCCGCGCGACTGCATCACGCTACGCACCACCGGGTCGATCTGTTGGTCGACGTCGCGGAGCGCGATCAGCTGCGTGCACTCGAGCTCGGCCTGCAGCGTCGCGGCCCGGGTCTGGAACTGTTGCTGACGCTGCGCCAGCGCCTGCGCCTGCGGATTGTTCCGGATCTGCTCGGCCGATTGGTTCCGCAGCGTGTTCTGCAGCCGTTGAGCTTCCTGATCGATGCTTTGGCGTTCCGGCGCGAGCGATTGCGCCTCGGTGTTGATCTGCGTGCGCACGGTTTGAAGCTTCGACTGCAGGTCGCGGCCGATGGCAGATTCGGTGAGCACGCGTTGATAGTTGATCACGACGGCTGTCGTGGACTGGTTGTTGCGGTTGCGCTGCGCCGAAGCGTCAGGCGTCGCCGCTACTGCCGCGACCGCGATAGCGGCTGCGGAAACAATGCTGAACAAACGCATAGTGCGCCTTCTCCTTAGAAATTCGTCCGGGTCGAGAACCGGAATTCTTCGCGCCGATCATAATCCTCGTATTGCAGAGGTTGTGCGAAATCGAACTGCACTGGGCCGAACGGCGAATCCCAGAACACAGACACCCCAGCCGCCACTCGCAGGCTCATCTCGTCGTCGACGATGAGACTTGAATCGGAGTCGATGCTTACGGTTTGCCGGCTCGCCGAGTCGACGATGCCGAGCGTGCCGAAGTCGACGAAAAGCGCGCTGCCGAGCGAGAAAGATTCCGGCAGCGGCAGCGGCACGTCCAGTTGGACCGTACCGATCGCGTAGGCGTTGCCGCCAATAGAGTCGCCCACCGTCTCGATTTCACCGGTGGTGTTGTTGACGACGATCTGGCGCGGACCGATGCCCGCCACATCGAAGCCGCGGAACGACGAGCCGCCCTTGAAGAAACGGTCGTTGATGCGAACGTCGTCGCCGCCCCAGCCGGCGATATAGCCGGCGTTGCCACGGAAGAGCGCGCGGAAGCCATAAGGCAGTCCGTAATAGACCCCGCCTTCCACTTCGGTGCGCAGATAATTCACTTCGCCGCCGAGGCCAGCCACGTCCTGGCTGAACTGCAGGTCGAAGCCGCGCGTGGCGCGGACCGGCTCGTTGCGGCGGTCCCAGTTGAAGGTGAACCCGACGACCGAGGTGAGGAACGAGCCTTCCTGGTCGCAGAGGAACGAACGCGCGGTGTAATTCGGATCGCACTGATCGATCGGCGACGTCGTGACGTCGTTATCGTGATCGACCAACAGGTCGGCGACTTCGGTGTCGTCTTGGATCAGCGAGTAGGTGAGCCCCAGGCTGGTCCGGTCGGAGGTCGGGAAGCTGGCGCGCAGGCCGATGCCGGTCGACTGGTTCTCGAACGAGGATTGATCGAGGAAGTCGGTGCGCAGCGAATAGAGGTCGAAACCGGCAGCCAGTTCACGCCCCATGAAACGCGGCTCGGTGAAGCGGAGGTCGACCTGCTGGCGCTGTTGGCTCGACGAGGCGCGCAGGCGCAGGAACTGGCCGCGGCCGCGCAGGTTGCGCTCCGTGACCGAAACGTCGAACAGGAAGCTTTCGGTCGACGAATAGCCCGCAGCGAACGCGAGTTCGCCGGTAGATTCTTCGGCGACAGACACAGTGACCACACCGCGGTCGGGTTGAGAGCCCTCGGAATCCTCGACCGTCACATCACTAAAGAAGCCCAGTGACTGGATACGCTGGCGCGAACGATCGAGCAGAACGCGGTTAAAGGCGTCGCCTTCGTTGACCCGCATCTCGCGGCGGATCACCTGATCGACGGTTCGCGTGTTGCCGACGATGTCGATCCGCTCGATGAAAACGCGCGGGCCCTCGTCGACTTCAAAGGTGATGTTGACGACGCGGTTCTCGCGGTCACGTTCGATGTTCGGCGTGATCTGCACGTTGGCGTAGCCCACCGTGCCCGCAATATAGGTCATCGAGTCGATAGCGTCCTCGATCAGCTCGCCCCGGAAAACTTCGCCGCTGCGGATTGGAACGGCCGAGCGCAACAAGTCTTCCGGCAAGCGATTCAAGGTCGTCTGGACGCGAACCTCGCCGAATTCGTAGCGGATGCCTTCGTCGACAGTGAAGGTGATGAAGAAGTCGCGCTGGTCCGGCGTCAGTTCGGCGACGGCGGACACGACGCGGAAATCGGCATAGCCGCGATTGTTGTAGTACTGCCGCAGCTGCTCGCGGTCGTACTCCAACCGGTCAGGATCGTAATTGTCGTTCGACTGGAAAAGATTCCACCAGCTCGACTCGGCCGTCACGATCGCGTCGCGCAGGCGGCGATCGGAAAACACTTCATTGCCGATGAAGTTGATGTCGCGGACGCCCGTGACCGGGCCCTCGTCCACTTCGAAGATGAGATCGACGCGGTTTTGATCGAGTTCGCGCACCTGCGGCGTCACCTGGGCGGCGAAGCGGCCGGCGCGGCGGTAAACTTCGATGATGCGCTGGACGTCGGCCTGGGCGCGCGCGGGCGTGAAGACGGAGCGCGGGCGCGCCTGAACTTCTTCCTCGAGATCTTCTTCGTCAAGCGTGCGAAGCCCCTCGAAGATCACCCGATTGATGATTGGATTTTCGATAACGGATACGACGAGGTCCGTGCCTTGCTGCGCGATCTGCACGTCCGCGAACAGGCCCGTTGCGAACAGCGTCTTCAGCGAAAGGTCGATCCGCTCGGCGTCGAACGTGTCGCCGGGGCGCACAAGGAGGTAGGACGTGATCGTCGCCGCTTCGATGCGCTGGTTGCCCTCCACCACGACGCGTCGGATGGCGACGCCGGACTGCTGTGCGGCAGGCGCCTGCGCCGCGGCGGCGGGCGGCGCGGCAGGTTGTCCCTCCTGCGCATAGGCGTCCGTCGACGCGGCGACGAGCGCCCCCACACTGGCGCCTACCGTGGCGACGCCATAGGCCGCGCCGAGCACGACATCCCGCAGATCCAGCTTCATTAAGCCCTCGACGCTTCGGCGCTCCCCTGCGCCGTGTTTTTAAGAGCCCATCCCGTGGCGAAACACAAGGACGCGGCGCCGTTACTGCGCACCCGGAAAGAGCCTCGTAATGTCGTTCCAGGTTGCGAATAGAAACAGACTCGCCATGACGGCGAATCCAGCCCGATAGGCCCACTCCTGAGCCGAGGGCGGCAGCGGCCGCCCGCCGCGCACCGCCTCGATGCCGTAGAAGAGCAAGTGGCCGCCATCGAGGATCGGAATCGGCAGGAGATTGACGAACCCAACGGCCACGGAAAGCACAGCCGCAAGGCTCAGCAGCGACAGCGCGAGCACACCCAATCGATCGAGCCAGCCGCCGCCGTCAACCGTCAACGCCGACGTAGCCACCTGACCTGATACGCTGATGATGCCCAAAGGACCGGCGATCTGGTTGCCCGACTCGCGACCAGAGAACACGGCGCCCAGATAGCCGAGCGTTTGGTCCAAGATGCCCCAGGTGCTCTGAGCGCCGACGCCGAGCGACTCGAGGAGGCCGATGCGCTCGATCACGCGCTCGGATTGCAAGATCAGCGGACGAACGCCCAGCATGCCTTGGCCGGCCGGCGGAGCGCCCGCTTCGCCGGTCGAGGGTGTCGGCGTGGCGTTGAGCGTGATCAGTTGATCGCCGCGCTGCACTTGGAGAACCAGCGGGCGATCCGGCGATGCCAGGACCAGGCTCTGCAGTTCGCTGAAATTCGCGATGCTCTCACCGTTCGCGACCTGCACAATATCGTAGGGCCGCAAGCCGGCGCGATCCGCGGCGCTGCCCTCAGTCACCGTCGCGATCCGCGCCGGAATTTGATCCATCGGCGTTACATCGCGGCCCATGATCAGCGCCACGACTGCAAAAGCGAAGACGGCAAAAACGAAGTTGGTCAGCGGCCCCGCCGCTACCACCATGGAACGCGTCGACAATGGCTGGGCGTGGAAGAGCCCCTTCTTGCGCGCCTCTGCGAGTTCAGCCGGATCCTGGATCTTCTCGCGCGGCGCGGTCGACATGGCGTCCGCGTCGTCGGCGAACTTCACATAGCCGCCGAGCGGCAATGCCCCGATCTTCCACTGCACGCCGTGCTTGTCGCGCCAGCCGAGCAGCGTCTTGCCGAAGCCGATCGAGAAGGTGTCGATCGCCACCCCGCGCCAGCGGGCGACCTGGAAGTGGCCGAACTCGTGCACGAACACGACGACGCTGAGCACGACCACGAACGAGCCGGCGTATATCAGTAAATTCTGTATGCCCTGCAGCACATCCGGCATTCGAACGCTTCCTTCCCGCGCCTGTTCTGGTGTTTGGAGCGCCCGTCAGCCTTAGGCTGCCGCCAGACTTCCCGCAATCCGTCGCGCCGCGCCGCGCGCGGCCTGATCCACCACCGCCACCTCATCGAATGAAGTGGGCGATTTTGCGATAGAAGCTGCTCCGCTCCCCTCCAGCACTGACATCGATTCTTCGACTATGCGGCAGATGTCGAGAAAGCCGATTCGCCCCCCCAGGAAGGCCTCGACCGCAACCTCGTTGGCCGCCGAAAGCGCAGTCGTGGCGGCCGCGCCCGTGTCGAGCGCCGCCCGGGCCAGCAATAGGGCCGGAAATTTGCCGGTATCCGGCGCCTCAAACGTCAGCGCCCCGACCTTGGCGAGATCCAGGCGTGCGGTCGAAAGATGAGCGCGATCAGGCCAGGTGAGCGCATAGCCGATCGGAATGCGCATGTCCGGCGAACCCAACTGCCCGAGCACGGAGCCGTCCAGGTAGTGGACGAAACTGTGCACCACGCTTTCGGGATGCACTAGGATTTCGATCTTTTTTGATGGAAAACCAAATAAATATGATGCCTCGATTAGTTCCAGGCCCTTGTTCATCAGGGTGGCGCTGTCGACCGAAATCTTGCGACCCATGCTCCAGCGCGGATGCGCGCAGGCTTGGTCGGGCGTGGCCGCGGCCATGGCTTCGCGACTGGAGGTGCGGAAGGGACCGCCAGACGCTGTGAGGGTTAGCTTCTCCACCCGATCGGGGTGGGTCAGCACCTGGAAGATCGCGTTGTGCTCGGAGTCAACCGGCAGCAGGCGCGCGCCGTGCCGTTTGGCCGCCTCGATGAAGAGCGGTCCAGCGCAGACCAGACATTCCTTGTTGGCGAGCGCCACAGTCGCGCCGCGGCGGACGGCGGCCATGGTCGGCTGCAGGCCGGCCGCACCGACGATGGCGGACATGACCCAACCGGCCGGCCGGGCGCCAGCCTCTTCCAGTGCCGACGGTCCTGCCCCTACCTCGACCCCGAGGCCGGCCAGCGCCTCTCGCGCGGCCCCCAGCTGGCCCGGCTCGGCGACCGCCGCGAATTTCGGCCGGAGCCGACGGCAAGTTGCGGCGAGCAGTTCGAGGTTGCCCCCTGCCGTGACGGCTTCGATGTCGAGTTCAGCGCCTTGCCCACGCAGTTCTTCAATCACGTCAAGCGTCGATTGGCCGATGGACCCAGTGACGCCGAGGATCGAGATCGACCGCGGGCTCACAGCCCGGCCCCAAAAAAGAGCGCGGTCGCATCCGGGCCGAAGGCAAGCGCGGCGCCGACGAGCAGCGTCGCCGCCATAAGGCTGTCGATGCGGTCGAGCACGCCGCCATGACCCGGAATCAGGCGGCTCGCGTCCTTCACGCCGAACCGGCGCTTGAGGAAGGATTCAAACAAGTCGCCCATGAGTCCCGTAAAAGCGATCAACGCGCCAATGAGCAACCATGCCACGCGGAACTCGGCGCCGACGTGAAACAGATAGCCGCAGCCGAATCCGGCAAGCGCACCGGCGGTGGTGCCGGTGACGATGCCCGACCAAGTCTTATTCGGCGATAGTCCCGCCGCGATCTTCGGTCCCCCCATCATCTTGCCGCCGAAGTAGGCGAAAATGTCCGAGGCCCAAATGATCGCAAACAGCGCGAGGATGGTCTCGAGCCCCTCCGGGCCGCGATCGCGCAACCAGAGGAACAAGGCGGCTGGGAACCCGATGTAAACGGCGCCGCCAGCGGTTTCGATCGCGCCGGTGAGGGTGCGCCGGCGCAGCGCCGAGGCCAGCGCGCACAGCACCAGCCAGCCGAACGCATACGTAAGCTGCTGCCAGCTCGAGAACATCACCGCCCCGAGCGAGCCGGCGAGCGAAAACACGAACGCCGGCATGATCGCGTTCGGTTCGCTCATGCGCGCCCACTCGTAGCTCATCGCCACGACCGCTGCGCCGCAAGCTGCGGCCAGCCAAGGTCCGCCCAGATAGGCCGCCGCCAGCGCTGCGCTCGCAAGCACAACACCGGACGCGATACGAGCGCCCAGATCGGACCAGTCGCTCCGCTCACGAAGAGCTTGGGCCGGTTCAGGGCTGCTCAGCGTCGCTTCCTCCGAAACGCCGCTCGCGGCGATGGTACGCGCCGATCGCCGCTTGCAGCGCGGCCTTGTCGAAGTCGGGCCAGAGCACGTCGACGAAGACCAGTTCGGCGTAGGCCGCTTGCCAAAGCATGAAGTTGGAGAGGCGCAGTTCGCCCGAGGTGCGGATCAGGAGATCCGGCGCCGGCAGACCGGCCGTGTCGAGGTAGCTTTCGAAGCGGTCGACACTCACGTCCTGCGGCGCGAGCTTGCCGGCGGAGACATCCTCCGCGATGCGGCGGGCGGCGCGGGCGATTTCGTCCTGACCGCCATAGTTGAAAGCGATGATGAGGTGTTGCGCGTCGTTGTGCCTCGTCTTCGCTTCCGCTTCTTCGATGATGCGCGCGATGTCCGCCTGCAGCCCCTCGCGCGAACCGATGACGTGCACGCGCACGCCTTCCTTCACCAGCCGATCCAGATCGCGCGCGACATAGAGCCGAAGCAGATCGAACAGGGCGTTGATCTCTTCCATCGGCCGGCGCCAGTTCTCGGTCGAGAATCCAAACACCGTGAGATAGCGAACGCCCAATTCGCCGGCGGCCTCGACCGTGCGACGCAATGCTTCGACGCCCTCGCTATGGCCGAACGTGCGCGGCCGGTGGCGCTGTTTCGCCCAGCGGCCGTTGCCGTCCATGATGATGGCGATGTGGCGCGGCGTGTCGGCCGGTACTGCGGTGGGAGAGGGCTGCGCCATTTTTAGGTGCTAGGTTTTAGGTGTTAGGTTTTAGGAGCCTGGCCCCGGACGCGCGCGTCCCTAGAACCTAACACCTAAAACCCAGCACCTAAACCTGCGTGATCTCCTCTTCCTTGTGCCGGAGCAGATCGTCGATCTTCTTAATGTGATCGTCGGTCGCCTTCTGCACTTCAGCGCCGAGCTTCTTGTGTTCGTCCTCGCTGATGGCGTGATCCTTCTCGAGCTTCTTCAGATGATCCATCGCATCGCGGCGGATGTTGCGTACGGCGACGCGCTGCTGCTCGGCATATTTGCCCGCGACCTTCGCCAGCTCTTGCCGGCGTTCGCCCGTGAGCGGCGGGATCGGAATGCGCAGCGTCTGGCCGTCGACGATCGGATTGAGCCCGAGATTGGCGCCGCGGATCGCCTTGTCCACTGCGGACACCACAGCCTTGTCCCAAACGTTGACCGAGATCATGCGCGGTTCGGGCACGCTGACGCTGGCCACCGACGTGAGCGGCGAGACCGCGCCGTAAGCTTCGACAGTTATCGGATCCAGCAGCTGCGGCGAGGCGCGGCCGGTGCGCAGGCCGCCGAACTCGTGCTGCAGAGCGGCAAGTGCGCCGTCCATGCGCTTCTTGTACTCGTCGATCTTGAAGGGCGCGGGTGCGGCCATGGTGTTTGTCCCTAGTCGGTGATGGTGGTGCAGACGCCGCGGCCGGCCAGCACATCAGCGAGGCCGCCGCGCTTGTGAATTGAGAAGACGACGATGGGGATGCCGTTGTCGCGCATCAGCGAGATGGCGGAAGCGTCCATGACTTTCAGATCGCGCGCCAACACTTCGTGATAGCTGAGTGTATCATAACGGGTCGCGGCCGGATCCTTCTTCGGATCGGCGGTGTAGACGCCGTCGACCTGCGTGCCCTTGAGCAGCGCATCGCAGCCCATTTCGGCCGCGCGGAGGGCGGCCGCCGTGTCGGTGGTGAAGAACGGGTTGCCCGTGCCGGCCGCGAAGATGACGATGCGGCCCTTCTCCATGTGCCTGAGGGCGCGGCGCCGGATGTAGGGCTCGCACACCGTCACCATCGGGATGGCGGAGAGCACACGCGCCTCGCCGCCCAGACCTTCGATCGCGTTCTGCATGGCGAGCGCGTTCATGACGGTCGCCAGCATGCCCATGTAGTCGGCGCTTGCGCGTTCCATCCCCTTGGCGGCGCCCTGGACGCCGCGGAAGATGTTTCCGCCGCCGATGACAAGGCAGATTTCCGCCCCGTTCTTGGCCGCATCGAGCACCTCTTGCGCGATGCGGCCGCAGACATTGGTGTCGATACCGTACTGCCCCTCGCCCATCAGCGCCTCGCCGGAAATCTTCAGCAGGACGCGCTTGTAGGCGCGCGGGGCAGTGTCGGATCGCTCGGCAAGGCTCATGGGGCGACTCTATAGACCAGGGCCGGGCGGCAAGTCAGCCAATCAGCGCCCGAAAATGCAAAAGGGGCGCGAGCTTTGCGGCCCGCGCCCCTTCATTTCGTTTAAAGGCAGGATCAGTTCGGCTTCTGCATCGCCGCCACTTCGGCCGCGAAGTCATCCACCTTCTTTTCCACACCCTCGCCGACGGCGAAGCGGACGAAGCCCTTTACCGTGATCGGCGCGCCGGCCGCCTTGGCGGCCTCCGCGATCGCCGCTTCGACACTTTGATCCGGGTTCAGCACGAAGGCCTGCTTGGTCAGCACGGACTCTTCGAAGAACTTCCGCATCCGGCCTTCCAGCATCTTGTCCAGCACTTGCTGCGGCTTGCCTTGGGCCTTCGGGTCTTCCTTGATCTGCTCGGCGATCACGGTCTTCTCGCGCTCGACGCGATCGGCCGGGATTTCGCTTTCGCTAAGCGCCAGCGGATTGGCCGAGGCGATGTGCATGGCGATCTTCTTGCCGAGGCTCTCGAGCGCGGCCTTATCGCCGGTCGACTCGAGCGCCACCAGCACGGCGATGCGACCGAGCGTTTCGGAGCCGTCCACCTTGGCGTGGACGTACGAGCCGATCACGCCGTTATCGACCTTGAGCTTCGCCGAACGGCGCAACGTGATGTTCTCGCCGATCGTCGCGATCAGTTGCGTGACCGCTTCGGAGACCTTCTGCCCGGCGTGCTGGGCATCGAGCAGCGCCTGGTGATCGTTGGCCTTCAGGGCGATCTTCGCGAACGCGTCCGCCGCCTTCTGGAAGTCGGCGTTGCGGGCGACAAAGTCGGTTTCCGAGTTGAGCTCGATCACCGCGCCTTCGTTGCCCTGGACCGCCATTGCGACAATGCCTTCCGCGGCGGCGCGATCCGCCTTCTTCGCCGCCTTCGACAGACCTTTCGCGCGCAGCCAATCGACCGCCGCCTCGAGGTCGCCGTTGGTTTCGGCCAGCGCCTTCTTGCAATCCATCATGCCGACGCCGGTCTTTTCGCGCAGGTCCTTGACCAGCGCAGCGGTGATTTCCGCCATTTCTGTACTCCTACGTGTGTTTCTTAGCGTCAGTAGTTCGCGCCGGTCGGCCCATCGATGGGGCTTTCGACGGGGGTGGTGTCGCGCGGACGTTCGCGCACGGCCGGCTCGACCGGCGGACGCGACGAGGCGCCGATATCGACGCCGCCGCGCACTTGGCTCTCGGTGAGGCCGTCGAGCACTGCGTCCGCGATCAGATCGCAGTAGAGCTGGATCGCGCGCGCCGCGTCGTCATTGCCCGGGATCGGATACGTGACTTCATCCGGATCGCAGTTCGAGTCGACGACGGCGACGACCGGAATGCCGAGCTTCCTCGCCTCCTGGATCGCAATCGCTTCCTTGTTGGTGTCGATCACGAACATCAGGTCCGGCACGCCGCCCATCGCGGCGATGCCGCCGAGCGAACGATCGAGCTTGTCGCGCTCGCGCTCGAGATTCAGCGCTTCGCGCTTGGTGAGGCCAACGGCGCCGCCCGCGAGCGTCGCTTCCAACTCGCGCAGACGCGCGATCGATTTCGACACGGTTTGCCAGTTGGTGAGCGTGCCGCCCAACCAGCGCTGGTTGATGTAATACTGCGCCGAGCGCTGCGCGGCGGCTTTGATGTGGTCCGCAGCCTGGCGCTTGGTGCCGACGAAGAGCACGCGGCCGCCATTGGCGGCGACTTCACGAACCTTCAGCAGCGCTTGGTGCAAAAGCGGCACCGTCTGCGAAAGATCCAGAATGTGGATATTGGACTTCTCGCCGAAAATGTAGCGGTCCATCTTCGGGTTCCAGCGGTGGGTCTGGTGTCCGAAGTGCGCGCCAGCTTCCAACAGCTGACGCATAGAAAATTCAGGCAGCGCCATCGTATCGTTCCTTTTCCGGTTTGCCGCCGCGGAAGAGACCTTGGTTCCCAAGGACCGGATGGAGGAAACGGCCGCTTTCAGACCGCTCCGCCGCTCCCGCGTGCGAAGTGAGGGGCGGATATAGAGGCTTGCCCTTGCAGGCGCAAGGGAACCCGGCGGCAGGTCAGTTAAGCTTTTTCGGCGGGGTCGGCGCTAGCGCTGACGGTAAAGGCGCGGCGGGAATTCCCTCCTCCGCAAGCTGCTCCGCCTGCTCAGGCGTGGCTTCGCCCCAGATCGCCCGTTCCTCGGCCTCGCCCGCGTGCATCTTGCGCGCCTCGTCAGCGAACTTGTCGCCGACATAATCGAAATTCTCTTTGATGTGCTCGCGCACCTTGGCCGCCATCGCCATGGCCACAGCCCGCTCGTTGCGGGCGTCCTTTTTCCGGCCGGTGACAACTGCCGGCGCCATAGGCGCCTTAGCGACATGCTTGGAGCCGCAATGCGGGCACTCGACCAAGCCCGCCTCGGCCTGCTTGTCGTAGTCGGCGATCGAGCCGAACCACGCTTCGAACTCGTCGCCGTTCTCGCATCTGAGATCGTAGCGGATCATGGGCCGGCGAAGTCCCTGCCGCCTTGCCACGCCGGAATCTTCGCGCGTGCGGCGGCGACCTGGTCGAGATCAAGATCGGCGACGATAACGCCAGGCTCGTCGTGATCGAGCTTGGCCAGCACTTTGCCCCAGGGATCGATGATCATCGAATGGCCCCAGGTGGCGCGGCCGTCTTCATGCCGACCGCCTTGCGCAGGCGCGATCACGAACGCCGCGGTTTCGATCGCCCTGGCCCGCAGCAGCGTTTCCCAATGCGCCTCGCCCGTCGGCACGGTGAAGGCGGCGGGCACGGCGATGATGTCCGCGCCGGCGCGGGCGAGCGCCGCATAGAGCGGCGCGAAGCGCACGTCGTAGCAGATGGTGAGACCAATCTTCGCGCCCATGGGCCCTTCGACGAGCACCGCTTTGGAGCCGCCTTCGACCGTGTCGCTCTCGCGGTAATTCTCGCCGCCGCCCAGCGTCACATCGAACAGATTGATCTTGTCGTAGCGCGCCGCGACCCTGCCGTCCGGATTGAACAGGAACGAGCGGTTGAACACCTTGCCGGCGCCTGCGGCAATCGCGCCTGAGCCGAGCAGCAGCCAAACGCCAAGCTCCTGCGCGGTGCGCGCCCAGGCCTTTAGCTCAGGATCGCCCTCTTCGGGCCCGACTGAGGCAAGCATGCGCTGCCGGTCGCGATCGAGGCGAAGCGTATTCTCAGGTGTGGCGATGAAGCGCGCCCCGGCGGTCGCGGCCTCCCGCAGCAACGGCATGGCTTGGGCGCGGTTCGCCGCGGGCTCCAGCCCCGAACGCAATTGAACCGCCGCTACCCGCAACTTCCGTGTCATGATCCCGCCAACAACGGATCCAATGCGCCACGTTGTTCCAGCGCGTGCAAGTCATCGCACCCGCCGACGTGCGTGTCGCCGACGAATATCTGCGGAAACGTCCACCGCCCGGAGCGCTGGATCATCTCCTGACGCTTGTCCGGGTCGCTGGCGTCGATTTCCGTGACCCGGGCGCCCTTGCGTTCGAGCAGGGCCAGCGCCCGCGTGCAGTAGGGGCAGAACGCGCGCGTATAGACCGTGACCGACTTCATCCGACTCAATCCTCAGATAAGGATATCAGTCGGCCGCACAACGCGCGCCAATGTCACTGCATGCACTTCTGCGGCTCCGGCTTTGCGCAGCGCGCGAGCGCACGCCTCCAAAGTGGCGCCGGTGGTGAAAACATCATCGACCACCAAGACCGTTTTGCCTTTGAACGCACCGGACGCCTTGATGGCGCCGCCCACGTTTCGGCGCCGTTCCGAAGCCGAAAGGCCAGCTTGGCTTTTGCGCCGTTTGATGCGCGTGAGCGCGCCCGGCTTCCACGGCTTGCCGCTGGCGCGCGAGAGCGCCTGCGCCAGCCAGGCAGCCTGATTGAAACTGCGGAGGGCGAGACGCGTCCAATGCATCGGCGCAGGGGCGATGAAGTCGGCGCGGCCGACGGTCTCACCCGCGGCGGCCGCCATCCAGCGGGCGAACACCGGCAGGCCGTCCCGCCGGCCGCCCCGTTTCAAGTCGAGCACCAGCCGGCGGGCGTGATCGTCATAGGTGAGCGCCGCGCGAGCGCTGTCGTAGGCAGGCTTGTGAGCCGCGCATGCGCCGCAGAGGTCGCCCGGGCCGGCATGGTCCGGCAGGGGAAAGCCGCAACACGCGCACATAGGCTCGCTCAGGAACTTCAGCTCGCCCCACAGAGCAGGCTCGATCACGCCAGGGCGGTCGACGATCTCCTCCGAGAGCAGCGACCGCGGCGGCCAGATCAGGTCCGAGAGCCGCGAGATGACGCCGCGTTTCCTGAACGCCCCGCTTGCGCGATAGGATTGCGTCATGGCCGCCCCGCCTGAACCCTGCTTTCCATTCGAGCCACGGCTCGTGCGCCAGCGCAAGCGGCGCGCGCGTCGAGGCTTCGCCGAAGCCGCGTTCCTGCACGCGCGGGTGGCGGCCGACTTGGCGGACCGGTTGGAGGCGATCCCGCGCCGCTTCGAACGCGCGCTGGCGCTGGGCGGCGGCGGGCTCTTCACCGAAGAACTGCGAAAGCGGCCGGAGCTGGCGGGCCGGATCGGCGCGGTGATCGAAGCTGATGTCGCCGGCGGCGCAGTCGAACTCGATCCCGAGTGTCTGCCATTCGCGCCGCAGACCTTCGATCTGATCGTCTCGCCACTTGCGCTGCATTGGGTGAACGACTTGCCGGGAGCGTTCATCCAGCTGCGCCAAGCGCTGAAGCCCGACGGACTGCTGCTGGCCTCGATGTTTGGCGGCGACACGCTGACGGAGCTGCGTATCGCTCTGATCGAAGCGGAATCGGCGCTGCTCGGCGGCGCGGGGCCGCGCGTGGCGCCGTTTGCATCGCTGCAGGACGTCGCCGGGCTGCTCCAACGCACAGGGTTTGCACTGCCGGCGGCGGATCGCGACTTCGTCACTGTGCGCTATGGCGAGCCGATGCGGCTGCTGGCGGATTTGCGCGCCATGGGTGAAACGGCGGCCCTGCGTCAACGAAGCCCCCATGGGCTGAGCCGGCGCATACTTGCGCGCGCGTTCGAGATTTATCGCGAGCGTTACGCCGACGCCGAGGGGCGCGTGCGCGCGACATTCGAGATCGTCACCGCCACGGGCTGGGCGCCGCACGAGAGCCAACAGCAGCCGCTGAAGCCGGGCAGCGCGAGGATGCGGCTCGCCGATGCGCTGGGCGCGGAAGAACGATCCGCCGGTGAGAAGGCGGGCAAGCCCTAGGCCCGAGGGCGCCGTGTCATCGTCCAGAAGTGCAAACCCGGCAGGTCGAACTCGCCGGTGACTTCGAAACCATGACGGGCATAGAGGTCAACATTGCGCTGCGTAGACGTCTCCAGATAAGCTGTGACGCCTTGCGCGTCGCAGGGCGCGAGCGTCGCCTTCAACATCGCGGAACCGACGCCGCGACCCTGCGCATGCGGCGCAACGCCGAGGAAAACCAGATGCGCGTGCGGTTCGCGCGGATGATATCTCGCGAGCTTGCCGCCGAGCGCGCGGCCGCGCTCCATGCCGGCAAAGCCCGCGATCTCGATCAGCAGCGGCAGCATCATCACCTGCTGTAGCGCCGTATGATCGAACGCTTTCTTCCCCGGCGCGAGCCAGATCGCTGCGCCCAGCGGCGCGCCCTCGCCGTCTGCAAGCCAGAGCTGCCGCTGCGGATGAATGGCGTCACGTACAGCGGCGTCGAAAAAGCGGCGGCGCGCGCGCTCTTTGGCGCGCCCCTGCCGCAGCCAATAGTTCAGCCCGTCTTCATCCACGAAAGCATCGCTGAGAACCGCGGCGATGGCGTCGGTCTCGTCCGCATGCGCCGGCCGCACAGGCGGCGCGCTCATATCTTCTCGGAGATGCGGATGGCGGCGCGGCAACCCAGTTTGATCACCGCGCTGAGCACCGGATAGCCCGGCGCATCGCGCGCGCCCTGCTCGACCGCCGTGTTGCGGTGGCCCATCTCGTCTTCGCGGAAGCGATCGACCACGTCCTTGAGTTCATCGTCGACGCCGTCAAGGGCCGCGCTTTGGCGCGCGTAATGCTCCTCGATTACATCCTCGACCGCCTCGGTGCAGGCGTGCGCCGCCTTCTCTCCCATCAGCGCGGTCACGGCCCCGAGGCCGAAGCCGGCGACCCGCCAGAGCGGCGCCATGATAGTGGGCCGCACGCCGCGTTCGGCGATCAGTCGGTCGAAGGTTTGCAGGTGCTCCTGCTCGCCGGATTCCATGTCGGCGATGATGCGGGCCGCGTGCGATTTGCTTTCGCTGCGTCCGAATACGGCGCGTTGGCCACGATAGATCTGCACTGCGCCGTACTCGCCGGCGTGGTCTACGCGGATCATTTCGGCCAAGCGGCGTTCGCGCGCGCCCTCGCCCGGCATCGGCGGCGATGATCTCATGACTTGCGCTCCGGAGACAAAGCGACGGCCAAGCTGGCGAGCGCCAGCAACAGCGAGGTGATGGCGTTGTAACCCGCCATCGATATGCCGAACATCTGCCAGGCGATCTCGTCGCAGGCAGGCGCCGTGACCGCGCCCTCGAAATCCATTGGGCGGATGTCGTTCATGTCGATCCGCGCGTCGCAATAGGCGACTACCCAATGCTGTTCGACCGCCACATGGTACATCGCCTGCGCCGCGCTGCCGAGCAGGACGAGGCCGACGACCAGCGCCGAGATGCGCGCAACGCGCGGGCTGATCCGGTTGGCGATGAACCCGACAAGCCCGACGCCCACCACGGCCCAATGCCAGTTGCGCTGATCGAGGCAGAGCGGGCACGGGGCCAGGCCCCCGAGGCGCTGGAATGCATGCGCCGCCGCTAGCATCCCCCCGGACGCAAGCGCCATCAGCAGGGGCCAGATCGGGCGCAGCCGCGAAATCGAACTCATGGAGGCATCCTAAGCCAAGCTCCGACGAGCATACACGGGCGCCGGCGCGGCGCCCCGCCGCACGCTCAGCGGCCGAACAGGTCCGCCAGCCAGGGCGCGTGTTGGGAGAGCAGATCGACGGCGAAACCGGCCCCGACAACAAGCCCGGTGATGAGGACGCCAAGCAGCGTCAGCCAACCGAGCGCGACGAGGCTGCCCAGCACCGTGAACACCCCATCCCGCTGAATTAGCCCGATCGACATCAAGGTCAGCGCCACCGAAGGCACCGTGTTGGTGATCGGCAGCATCACCGTGATCGCCGCCAGCGCCATGATCAGCGCGGCAATCTTCTCGCCGAAGCCCGCCGCAAAGAAGCGCCACCGCGGCCGTGCGAAACGTTCGGTCCACCGCAGCCGCTTGTCGGCGAAGCCGGCGATCGTGCTGATCCAGCTCTTTTTCACCCGCATGCGCATAAACCAGCCCGGCAGCCACGGTTCGGAGCGGCCGATCAGGACCTGCGCCGCCAGCAAGAAGATGCCGATGGCGATGATCTGCGCGCCTGGCAGACCCGGCACGAGGCACGGCAGCGTCAGCAGCAAGATCAACAGGCCGAACGCGCGTTCGTCCAGCTGATCGGCGATCCCGCCGATGCTCAGGCCGTCGGCGCCAGCGGCGGAGTCGATCCGTTGCAGAACGCCGATGAAACTGCGGCTGAGATCGTCGCGGACAGTATCGGCGGACATGCGGACCTTTGCGGCGCTGTTCTGGGCGCCGCCCGCTAGCACGGTTCGCGGATGGCGTCAGGAGGCAAGTGAGTGGGAAGGCGAAGCCATCCGAACCTCGCGGACGGCATACGCAGCCTTCCTACGCCAAACCGAGGCGGATGTTCTTCTCTCGCCATTGCAAGCGAAGGATGGTGCCCCAGGCCCGACTCGAACGGGCACGCAGTTGCCTGCGGCAGATTTTGAGTCTGCTGCGTCTACCGATTCCGCCACTGGGGCTTCCAAAGGCGAGGCCGTCAGGTATGAGGCCGGAAAGCCGGTGTCAAATCCGGTAACGGGGGGAAGCGCATGACCGACGGCGCGGCGACCGCCGGCGAGGAGACCGGGTTCGGCCCTCTGGGCCGCTTGGTCGGGCTAATTCTGGGACCGGCGCTGGCGCTCGGACTGCAGATTTTGCCGCCGCCCGATGGCCTTTCGGTCGAGGCCTGGCGCGTGGTTTCGCTTGCGGCGCTCATGGTGACGTTCTGGGTCACCGAGGCGATCCCTATTTCGGCGACCGCGCTTCTGCCGCTTGCCGTCCTGCCGCTGATCGGCGCCGCCAGTATCGGTGAGGCGGCCGCGCCTTATGCTGATCCAATCGTTTTCCTGTTCATCGGCGGCTTCATCCTCGCCGCCTGCGTCGAGCGCTGGCGTCTCCACGAACGCATCGCTCTCTCGATCGCCTCCGTCGCGGGCGGCCGCCCTGTCGCTTTGGTCGGCGGCTTCATGATCGCTGCGGCGCTGATCTCGATGTGGATCTCGAACACCGCGACGACTTTGATGCTGGCGCCGATCGCAATCGGCGCAGCGCGGGCGCTTTCGGTCGACGGCAAACCCGACCTCGCGCTCGGCGGCGCGTTGACGCTGGGCGTTGCACATGCCGCGACCATCGCTGGCGTGGGCACGCCCGTCGGCTCGCCAACCAACCTCATCGCCATCGCCTTCTTCGAACGCGCCGGCGAGCCGATGGCGTTCATCGAGTGGATGACGCGCGCCATTCCCATCATGCTGTTGATGCTGCCTTTGGCGTGGCTGCTGCTGTGCTGGCCCCTGTTCGGCCGCAAGGCGCATGCGCGTTTCGACGCGATCGGCGCTGTGGTGCGCGAAGCGCTGGCGAAGCTCGGGTCGATGAGCCAACCGGAAGTCCGCATCGGCGCCGTTTTCGCACTGGTCGCGCTCGCCTGGATGATGCGGACCGAGTTGGTGAAGCTGCCCGGGCTCTCCGCGCTCACCGACACGGGCATCGCCGTCATCGGCGCGCTCTCCTTGTTCTTCATTCCCTCGGGCCGGCCCGGCCGCGAGAAGCTGATCGACTGGAAGACCGCCGAGCGCATTCCCTGGGGGATCGCAGTCCTGTTCGGCGGCGGCTTGTCGCTGGCGGCGGCGATGGAGAGCACCGGTCTCGCCGCTTGGATCGGCGGCTTCATTGCCGATCTCGACGGCGTCTCCGCCCTAGGTCTCGTCGCCGTGCTCGTGGTGGCGACCATCCTCGTCTCCGAGCTGGCGAGCAATGTCGCGACGTTGACCAGCATGCTGCCCGTCGTCGCCGCCGTGGCGTCGGCGACCGACACGCCGCTGCAGCAGCTGGCGTTTCCGGTGGCGATCGCCGCGAGCTTCGCCTTCATGCTGCCGGTGGCGACCGCCCCGAACGCGATCGCCTACTCGTCCGGGCTGCTGACGCTGAAGCGGATGCTCAGCGTCGGTTTCGGGCTCAACGTGGCCGCCATCGTCCTGATCATCGCCTTCGCCGCCGCGTAGCGGGTAGCCGCACGTCGCCGCTGCGCTAGATATGCCGCCATGGCGACGAAACGCACCCAAGCTGACGCCGAAGCCGCAGTCCGCGTCCTGATTGAATGGGCCGGCGACGATCCCGATCGCGAAGGCCTGATTGAGACGCCGGCGCGCGTGGCGCGCGCCTATCGCGAGCTGTTCGCCGGCTATGAGGAAGATCCGCGCGCCTATCTCGAACGTACGTTCGAGGAAGTCGGCGGCTATGACGAACTGATCGTGCTGCGCGACATCCGAGTTATCAGCTTCTGCGAGCATCACATGCTCCCCTTCTTGGGAAAGGCGCATGTCGGATATCTGCCCAACGATCGCGTCGTCGGCATCTCCAAGCTCGCGCGCGTCGTCAACGCGTTCGCGCGGCGGCTGCAGATTCAAGAGAAGCTGACGGCGGAGATCGCCGAAGCGATCCAGGACATCCTGCAGCCGCAGGGCGTCGGCGTCATGATCGAAAGCGAGCACTCGTGCATGACCATGCGCGGCGTCAACACGCCAGGCTCGAACCTGGTGACGTCGCGGCTGATGGGCGTCGTGCGCGACGATCCGCGGACGCGGGAGGAGTTCTTGCGTTTGGCGCGCGGCGACTAGGCCGCGATCTGCTCAACCCGATCCCAGAACGCCTTCGGCAGATCGAGCCCCGAGAGGCGCTTCAATTCCTGCGCCAGCGTCGGCGAGGTCACGTTGATCTCGATCAGCTTGCCGGCGATGACGTCGAGGCCGGCGAAGACGATGCCTTCGCGCTTGAGCAGCGGCGCGACCGTTGCGGCGATTTCACGGTCGGCGTCATCCAGTTCGCCCGCGGCGGCTTGACCGCCGACGGCGAGATTGGCGCGGAAATCGCCTTCCTTGGGCAAGCGCTTCAACGCTGCGAACGGCTCGCCGTTGAGCACGAACACGCGTTTGTCGCCGCCCGACACGGCCGGCAGAAACTCCTGCGCCAGGATCGGTTCGCGCCCGGCCGCCGAGAGAAACGCGCGCGCCTTCTTCTGAAATTCCGGGTCGCTGGCGGAGAGTTTGATCACGCCCTCGCCGCCCATCATGAAGAGGATCTTCAGCACGACCTGGTCGAAGCGCCTGGCGAACGCTTCGAGCGCCACCAGATCGCGGCCGACCCATGTCGTCGGCGTCAACTCCGGAAACTGCAGGATCGAAGTCTTCTCGGAAATGTTGCGGATGCCGCGCGGCGGATTGATCACCAGCGCCTTCGTGGCGAGCTCCAGCAAATAGGTGTTGCTGATATAGCCCATGTCGAAAGGCGGATCCTGCCGCACCAGCACGACATCGAACTCATCGACCGCGCGCACCGCCTCTTCGTGCGTCTCATAGTGCTTCGCTTCCTCGAAGCTTACCGACACGCGTCGCGCGCGCGCTTTGACATCGCCCGTATCGTAGAAAAGATCGTTCGGCGACCACCACCAAATCTCATGCCCGCGCGCCTGCGCTTCGACCATCAGCATGAGCGACGTATCGTGGTTCACGATCATCGTCTCGATCGGGTCCATCTGGACGGCGATGCGGAGGGATTTCATTCGTTACCTCGATTTGAGTACCGAGACGAGGGATCGCTGACGTATGCGCGCAAGATGGGGACTGCCCCGATTACCCAGAAAATCCACGGCACTCAAATGGGCGTTCTTCCAAAGGATGCAAGAAAAGCAGTCACTACGAAGCCCGCCGCGGCAATACTCCAAACCGCGAATGAGCGACGTCCTAATGGGCGCATTATCCCGCCCGCGCCGCTTTTCCGCCGACGCGCGCGCCGCGGAGCTGTTCGGCGATCAGGAACGCCAAATCGAGCGCTTGTTGGCCGTTGAGACGTGGGTCGCAGTGGGTGTGATAGCGGCTGGAGAGGTCTTCCTCTTTGAGCGCCGCCGCGCCGCCGAGGCATTCGGTGACCTGCTGGCCCGTCATCTCGACATGCACGCCGCCGGGATAGGCGCCTTCCGACGGCAGAATATCGGTGAACGCGCGCACCTCGGCCAGAATGCGGTCGAAGGGGCGTGTCTTGAATCCGCTGTCCGTCTTCAACGTGTTGCCGTGCATCGGATCGCACGACCACACCACGGCGCGCCCTTCGCGCGTCACCGCGCGCGCCAACTTGGGCAGTCCTGCTTCAACCTTATCGGCGCCGAAGCGCGCAATCAGCGTGAACCGGCCGGGTTCGTTTTGCGGGTTCAGGATGTCGATCAGGCGCAGCAATTCGTCCGGATCGAGCGTCGGCCCGCACTTCATGCCGATCGGGTTCTTGATGCCGCGCGCGAATTCGACGTGCGCGCCGTCGGGTTGGCGGGTGCGGTCGCCAATCCAAACGAAATGCGCGCTGGTGTCGTACCAATCGCCGGTCGTGGAATCGATCCGCGTCATCGCCTCTTCGTAGCCGAGCAGTAAAGCTTCGTGGCTCGTATAGACGTCCACCTGCTTCATCTGCGGCACGCTATCCGGCGTGATGCCGCACGCCTCCATGAAGTCGATCGCTTCGGAGATGCGGTCGGCGATCTCGCGATAGCGTTTGCCTTGCGGGCTGTCGGCGACAAAGCCGACCATCCAACGGTGCACGTTGTGCAGATCGGCGTAGCCGCCATTCGCGAACGCGCGGATCAGATTCAAGGTCGCCGCCGATTGCGAATACGCTCTGATCAGCCGCTCGGGGTCGGGCGTGCGCGACTCCGGCGTGAACTCCATGCCGTTGATGTTGTCGCCGCGATAGGACGGCAGCGTGACGCCATCCTTCGTCTCGGTCTGCTCCGACCGCGGCTTGCCGAACTGGCCGGCGATGCGGCCCAGCTTAACTACCGGGCGCGAAGCGGCGAACGTCAACACGACGCTCATTGCCATCAGCGTGCGAAAGGTATCGCGGATGTTATCTGGGTGGAATTCCTTGAAGCTCTCGGCGCAATCGCCGCCCTGCAGCAGGAAAGCTTTCCCGGCCGCAACCTCCGCCAGCGACGCCTTCAGATTGCGCGCCTCACCCGCGAAAACGAGCGGCGGGTAGGAGCGCAACTGCCGCTCGACGCGCGCCAAGGCGTCCGGATCGGGGTAATCCGTCGGGATGTGCTTGGCGGGCTTCGCGCGCCAGCCGGCGGGGGTCCATTTCTCTCGCATCTGCGAACAGCTTAGCCGAAGAAAAGGGGCGCAAGCGAGGCCCCCTGGCTAAACAATGGCGCCAGCCAAGGCGTCGCCCAGACCCATACCGCCGCGCCTGCGAGCGCGGCCGCGCCTGCCGAGGCGAAATAGAGCCCGGCGTACTTCCAGCCGCCGGTCAGGAACGCAATGACGCCCTTCGCGATGGTGTTCATGAGCACCGCCAGCATGACCGCGTGCGCGCCGACGGCCGGGTCAAGCCCGCCGCGCACGAGGCTTGAGGCTGCCAGCGTTACGGCGTCCACATCGGCCAAGCCCGCCGTGGCGGCGAACGGCAGCAGGCCGGCTTGGCCGTAGGCGTCGGCGATCACGCGGCCGATGATGATGATGGCGCCGAGTATCAGCGCGAACTGGCCGACAGAAATGAGGTCGAGCGGGCTGCGCAGATTGCCGCGGCCGTCGGCGACGTCGGTCTGCTTGTCGCGCGCGCGCATGACGAAGGCGGCGGCCACGAACACGAGAACAGTCGCAGCGAACGCCGGTCCAGCCTCCGGCAGCACCACGGCGCTCGTGATCGCCAGCAGCACGATGACGCGCCCGACGCTGATCGCCGCTGCGATCGCCGCCGCCGCGCCGCCGACCATGGCGTGCGTCTCGCCTTTACGGACCTGTCGGCCAAGCTCTGCAGTGACCACTGTGGAGGAAACCAGCGCCCCCGCCGCCGCGCCCGCCAACACGCCGACATCGGGGCCCAGAACGCGCACAGCGACATAGCCGGCGAACGATGCCCCGGCGACGAGGATGGTCAGCAGCCAAAGCTCGCGCGGATTGATCGCGCCCCAGGGATCGATCGTGCGATCCGGCAGCAGCGGCAGCGCGATCGCGGTCGCGGCCAGAATGAGGAGCGCCGACCGCAGCTCTTTCCAGGTGACGGCCTCCAACCAGCCATGCAGCGCTTCCTTGAACGCGAGCAGGCCCGCCAACGCGACGCCGACCGCAGCGGCGACGCGGAGATCGCCCCACATGGCGTAAGCGCCGAGCGCGTAGACCAGCAGCCCAGCGATTGTGCCCGTGACGGAAACGTCTTGGTCTTTCAGGCTTTCGCGGACCTTGAACGTGAGGAAGGCGCCGGCGAACGCCAGTGCGAAGGCGGCGAAGCCGATCTGGCCGATCACCGGCAGCATTGCGCCGGAAACACCGCCGAGCAGGCCGATGACGGCGTGCGTGCGCAAACCGGCGGCGCGCGAGCCTTCGGGCGCCTCACGATGCTGCCATCCGCGCTCGACCCCGATCAGGAAGCCGATTCCGAGCGCCATGGCGAGGCGTTGGAAGATGTCAATCAGGACAAGGTCCGGCATGGCGGCTTTATGGTGCTGAGCGGCCGCACGAGCGGCCATGGTCCGCCCCTTTGAGGCGAGGCGCGAGCATTGCCAAGGCGTAATACGCCCGACTAGGGTTCGCCGCTGAAGGGTGAGAAGAGTCCATGGCGATCACGGCGTATCTCGCCTTCGAAGCGGCCGACGAGGAGGCGGCGCGCAGCGTCGGCGCCGAACTGGAGCGGCACGGCTGGAGCGTGACCGTCTCGGGCTCGGAGCTGCGGGCGCAGGAGAAGCCGGCCGCCCTGGTGCAGACGGTGGGCGAGTCCAGCGTGGTCGTGGTGATCGCCTCGCGGGCGGCGCAGGAGAGCTCATGGCTGCAGCGCGAAGTCGCGGCGGCCCTCAACAACGGCCGGCCGGTCATCGTCGTCCAAGCGGACGAACTGCCGCCGGACTCCTGGATCCATGCGACGCTCGACACCAGCGCCATGATCGATCTGCGGCGCGGGGCGCGTTCGGAAGCGCTGGCGCAGATCGCCGAGCGCGCCCGCGCCGCCAACGGCCGCGGCCGTGTCATCGCCATGCTCAACATCAAAGGCGGTGTCGGCAAGACGGTGCTCGCAGCCAACCTGTTCGCGGCCGCGCATCTTGCGGACAAGCGCTCGATCAGCTTCATCGACCTCGATCCGCAGCACAATCTCACGCAGTATTTTCTCTCGCCCGGCGAGCGCAACCGCATTCGCGACCGCAATCATTCGATCTACGGCATCCTGAATCCGCGCGGCGAAGCCAGCGTGCCGCTGAGCGATATCGGGGCGGTCGCCATTCCGCTGAACCGCGCCCGCCGCGGCGGCAAGCAGCCGAACTTCGAATTGATCGCCGGCGACGAGCGACTGTTCGAGTTCACGCTCGACACGCGATCGGATCGCGACAAAGCCGAGGCGTTCACCCGCTTCCGCGCGCTGATCACGGCCCTGCGGGCGCGCTCCGACGCTGTGATCATAGACTCCAACCCGTGCGCGACTTTCTTGACGCGGCTCGCGATCACGACGGCGGACCACATCGTCGCGCCGGTGCGGCCCGAGAAGTACTCCCTCACCGGGCTGAACATGCTGGAGCACGTCGTGCGTGAAGTCAGGGGAAGAGCCTTGCGGCCGGCCGAGTTCTCGGTGCTCCTGAACGGCGTGAACGACCGCACGCGATCCGGCGAGACAGGCGACGCAGACACGCTGACGCGCAACGAAATCAGCGGCGCGCCGTTCTTCAGCGGAGCGCTGTTGCCGGACGAGGTGCCCTATACCGCGGTGCTGAAATCGGCGCCGAGCGACAGGTTGGCGGCCAATCCGATCAATGTGACGGCGATGATGCGCGTGGGCGGGCGCCCAGCGAAGGAGGCGCTGACGCGCGCTGCGGCGGCGATCCTGCGTAGGTCCGGCCAATGAAGCCCGAGCAATCCAACGCGCTGCGCGCCCTCGCCCGCAACCGTTCGCGCGCCGAGTTGAAGGCGCTGTTCGCGCTGATCCGCCGGACCGACGATCGCGCGCTGCTAGCGGCGGCGGCGCCGGCGAAGAAGCTGACGGCGAAGCGGCGCAAGAGCGATCCGCTGGTGCGGGAGCTGGAACAGACGCTGAAACCGATAATGGGTCCGGCGCGGGAGAAGGCCGATCTGCTGATCGAGCACATCGCCAAGAAGCATCGGCGCAAGCTGAGCTATCAACCGAAGGGCCTCGCCGACGCCGCGCGCCAGCTCCGCACCAAATTCTCCGACCAGCAGATTCGCGCCGGGGCCGAGAGCCTGATGACGCACCTCGCCAAGCTGTACGGCGATCGAGAGACGGTGGTGTAACGCCGTCCCGCCCCTGGACGAACCCAGGCTGACCACCCAGGATTCGTTCATGACCACATCCCCGTCCGGCTTCGATCTCACCCCGCCCAGCAGCGACGAGCGCAAGAGGCTCGAGGCGAGTCTCAGCGACGAAGAGCGGCGGGTGCTGCTGCATCACGGCACCGAGGCGCCGTTCTGCGGCGGGCTGCTCGATCAGAAGAAGCCGGGCGTCTATTGCTGCCGGCTGTGCGGCTTGCCGCTGTTCCGGCAGGAGACGAAGTTCGAAAGCGGCACCGGCTGGCCGAGCTTCTATGAACCGATCGACCCGAAGCACGTGATCGGCATCGAGGACAATTCCCACGGCATGCGTCGGATCGAGACGCGCTGTGCGCGGTGCGACAGCCATCAAGGCCATGTTTTTCCGGATGGCCCCCGGCCGACCGGCATCCGCTACTGCATCAATTCGGTGTCGCTGCAATTCGTGCCGGAGGGCGAGCCCTTGCCGGATCCGCTGGCGCGCGGCGAGCTGTTTGCCGCTTAGTGGTGCGCGGGTAGCGGAAACTTCGCTAGGAGCCGGTCGAGGTCGCGACCCATTTCGTGCGCGACGTCGGCATCGGCGGCGCCGTCGGTGAACTTGTTCAGTGCGCGCGACATCACTTTGCCGACCAGCAGGTTGGCTTCGTTGGTGTCGCGCGTGACTTGCCACGCTTTGGCGGCCAGCTCGCCCTGGCGAGAGAGGATGGCCGTCACAGGTTGCGCCATGGAGCGCTCTCCCTTGTTTCGGGCCGAACAGCTCCCCCTGTCCGAACGGCGTATGCAGGAAGCAGAGTAGCAGCTTTTTCCCCAAGCTGGAGAGCAAATTGCAATCTCTGGCGACATTTTTAGATCGCGCCGGGAACATGAAAGCGTTTGTTAAGTCTAACAGCGCGCAATGCGCGCGCCGTCTTGACGCCACAGAGGGTTCGTCGACCATGAGACCCGCGTGACAAAGCCGTTTCCAACCAAGAACCTCCGGTTCTTTTTGACCGCGCCGTCGCCGTGCCCCTACTTGCCGGGCAAGCGGGAGCGGAAGGTGTTTACCGCTCTCGACGGCTTCGACGCCGGCCCGCTGCACGATGCGCTGACCAATGCCGGGTTCCGCCGTTCGCAGAACATCGCTTACCGGCCTTCGTGCGACGGCTGCGACGCCTGCATCTCGGCGCGCGTGCCGGTGGAGCGGTTCGAGTTCAACCGGCGCTGGCGCAAGATCCTGACGCGCAACGCCGATCTCACCCGCGCGCTCCGCCCCGCGCGCGCCAGCGATGAGCAGTTCAAGCTGCTGCGCCGCTATCTCAATTCGCGCCACGCCGAAGGCGGCATGGCCGACATGACGTTCGGCGATTACGTCTCGATGGTCGAAGAGACGGCGGTTCACACGCACATCGTCGAATATCGATTCAGCGACGGCCCCAAGCGCGGCAAGCTTGCGGGCGCCGCGTTGATCGACGCGCTCGGCGACGGGCTCTCCATGGTCTATTCCTACTTCGATCCCGACGAGACGCGGCGCAGCCTCGGCGTCTACACCATCCTCGATCACATCCAGCAGGCGCGCGCCGCGGGCTTCGCCCATCTCTACCTGGGCTATTGGATTCCGGGTTCGGAGAAGATGGACTACAAGGCCTCCTTCCGTCCGCTCGAACTGCTCTTGGGGGGGGAGTGGCGCCCCTACGAGCCGGTTCAGTTCTGATCGCCCAATCAGTATCGCACAGCTCGCGCGCTGTAGGATAAGTTTTCCGCGCGAGGTGATCCGATGTCCGAGTCGAAGAAAGAGCTGTGGCGCGCCGGCGAGATCGCGCCGGCGATGCGGCCGTTCACGCAGAAGCTCAATCCCAATTCCCTCTTCCGCGCCGCGGGGCTTTCGCGTCTGGCCGGCATGAGCCGCGCGCATGTGAGCCTGGTCAAGCTGCCGCCGGGCAAAGACAGCTTCGCCTATCACGCGCACATGCTCGAGGAGGAATGGATCTACATCCTCTCCGGCCGCGCCGTCGCGGAGATCGACGGCAAGTCGCATGAAGTCGGCGCTGGCGACTTCATGGGCTTTGCGACGCCCGCCGTGCCGCACCTCTTGCGCAACATCTTCGACGAGGAGTGCGTCTATCTTATGGGCGGCGAAGACAAGCCGATCGACGTCGTCGCCTACCCTGCGCACGACAAGCGCTACCTCATCATGCAGACCGACAAGGGCGCCGAGTTCTACGAGCTGGGCGAGCCGATCAAGCCGTTCGGCAAACCGGACTAGAGCACGACGCCTTCGCGCGTTCTGGCGCCTTCGGGCGCGGCGAAGGCGAAGGTGGCGCAGAGGCGGCTCTCGGTCGCTTGCGGGCCGGGCGCCTCGGCGCCGGTGAACGCGAGCAGCGTCACCTTGCGGGCGCGGGCTTCGTAGGCGAGCGCGACGTATTCGACCTCCTCCGCGCCGCAGAGGCCGGTGCGGCCGGCCGGCACGGTCTGTTCGGTGACGCGGCGCAGTTCGATGGTGAGATCGCCCGGGCCGAGCGCCGCCGCGGCGTAGCTGTCGCCGTCGCGCGAGATCACATCCTCGCCGCGGCGCGGCTCGAGCGTGCGGGTGAACAGCACGACGCCGGAGGCGAACAGCACCCCGCCCCGTTCGATGCTGGCGTCGCCGGTGATGGCGCGGGCGGTGTTCGAGGCGGCGTTGAACTGGCCGGTCAGCAGCGCGGGCTCGGTGGCGTTCGCCTCGGGCGCAGGCGCCTCGCCGCAGGCCGCGAGCGTGAGCAAAGAGAGGGCGGCGAACGCTGCGCGCATGGACCTCTATGTACGCTTGCGAAGCCGCATGCGCGACGCGCCCTATCGCAGAAGCGGCGCGGCTCGTCGCGGACTCCGGACTCGGTTTTCGGGGCTCAGGAATCGGGATGCGCGGATGCGGACAGCACGCATCATCTCGAAGCCGCTGTTTTTCCAGATTCCCGAAACCCGAATCCCGACCACCCAGCTGGGAGGCGGGGCGCGTCGGACGCGCTGGGGTAGTGCCTAGAGTGCGTCATCTGTCGCCAGACAACGCTGCGCGTCGAACGCGCCCCGGATCGGCCGTTTGTCCCGGATTGGCGACCAGGAGTTTGTGGCTCACCAGCATGGAG
>NZ_DASPLU010000012.1:0-163353 GCF_035627415.1 Vitreimonas sp.
CGACGGCTATTCCGACCTCATCTGGCAGCGCAATGACGGCCTCATCGTCAGCTGGCAGATGCAAGGTGCGACCGTGACCAGTTCGGGCGTGCTCGCCAGCATCGATCCGAGCGAATGGACGCTGCAGACTGTCGGCGATTATAACGGCGACGGCCGCGACGACATCGCCTGGCAGAACAACAATTCCGGCACCGTCTTCATCTGGCTGTTGAACGGCAATTCAATCCAATCCGCCGGCGCCGCCGCAAGCCTCGGCGACGAATGGGGATGGATCTGAGCGCTGCGCCTCCGGGCGGCGCTCAGCCGCCCGGATCGTAGAACATGATGCCTTGCAGATCGTCGCTGATGCGGAAGCCGAAATGCTCCACGATCAGCTGATCCTGCATCAGCTCGAAGCCCGGCAGCTCCAGCGTCACGTCGATCTCCTGGGCGAGATCGCGGCCGGTGGCGCTATTGATGATGATGTTCTGCAGCGCGCCTTCGGTGACGTTGTGCACCAAAGCAGTGACGCCGTTCTCGTCCTCGATCACGACGCCGCCGGCGTTCTCCAGTTCGCCGAGGCCGAGCGCGTCGAGCTCTTCGGGCGTCATGTCGTTGATGCTCTCGCCGATGTCGCCGACCGTCTCTTCGATGAAGGTGCCGGCGTCAGTCCAGGTGAGCGTCGTCGTCAGCGCCGGCACGCCGTTCACCAAGGTGGTCACCACGGCGCCGAAATTGATGTCGACGCCGCCGATGGAGATGCCGCCGCGTTCAGCCGCCATTTCCTCCTCGGCCATGACTTCGACGCCGTCGCCCCAGCCCGACTCGCCGGCAAACGCCGGCGCCGCCAGCGCGACGAACGCGACGGCCGAGAGCAGGGCGATGCGCAGCGGCCGGGTCATGGCGTCGTCACCGGGGTGATCTGGTAGAGTTCGCGGAAGTTCAGCGTGAGATCCGTCGCCGAGACCGGCCCGCGCGCGTCGCCGAGCGGCGCGACCGACCACGGGCGCCATTCGGCGGCGCGGTTGTAGGCGGGCTCCGGCCAGTTCGCCGGCGGCGTGCGGATCGCCAGCACGACGCCGTTCCAGACCGCGGCGAATTCCTCGCGCGTATAGGTCTGCAGCCCGAAGGTGGGATCGCCGACCAGCACGCGATGTTCGTCGACGCCCTTGATGACGACGAAGTGGCGATAATTGTTGTGCGTGATGAGCGCGATCGACGGCGTGTTCAGCGTCGCCAGCCGATCGAGCGGCAGCCGCAGGCCGTCGGCCTCGAAGCCGCGCGCCACGAGATAATTGCGCATGTCCAGCATCGAGAAGCCGACCGCGCGGATGCGCTCCTGGTCGCCGCGCTCGAACATGTGCTCGAAGACTTCGGATTCGCCGACCTGCAAGCCGTAATGGAAGCGCAGCAAGGTCGCGACCGCGGCCGAGCCGCAGCTGTAATCGTATTGCTGGCGCACGACGGTGCGGAACGGAATGTCGCGCCAGCTGGTGACGGCGATGTTGAACGAGCCGCCAAATTCGCCGTGCGTGCGCACCTGCGCCGCTGCCGGTTGTGCGGCCGAGATCCAGGCCGCGGCGGCCGCGGCAAGGAGAACGCCGCTCCGCTTGGAGCGGAACGGCGCAAGATCGAAAGTGAAGCCGCGGAAGCGCATGCGCCTCAGGAGCCTGGCGTCGGCGGCGGCGGGGCCAACACGACCGAAACGCTCATGTTGGACTGCAGATTGTTGTTGTGGCCGGTGTTGATGACGAAGTTGCCGAGGCCGCCATAGCCCGAGAACGCGTTCGACCCGATATTGACTTGGCCGGAATTGACCGTGTCGCCCGAGACCGTGTTGCCCGTGTTGATGGCGGTCAGCGTGCCCTCCGTGATCACCGAAACATCGACGCCCGTGCCCCCGGCGAGGGCGTCCATGTCGTCCATGCTGAGCAGCTCGGGTTCGCCGGCGGATTGCTCGAGAACCGAAGCTGCGGAAGGGCCTTCTTCCGCCGCCGCGAAACTGGCGCTGGCCAGGCCCGCGGCGAGGATCGCTCCCCTCATAGTCTTGGTCACGCTCTTCATGGATGCGCGCCTTTTCTAGCTGAAGCCGGCGAACCGGGCCGGCGGAGAAGATCCGCCGGCCCGGCCCGTTTCGACTTACGGGGTGCCCGAGCCGTTGCCGAACTGGATGTTGGCGTTGGCGCCGACGGCCGTGGCCGCCTGGTTCGCCGAGCCAATGCCCGAGTTCATGCTCGAGGTGTTGATGCCGCCGAAGTTGGCCATCGCGCCGTTGTCGATCGTGACCGACCCGGTTTCGATTTCGCCTTCCTTGAAGCCGTGCGCATCAACTTCGATGTCGGTGACCAGCGCGTTCAACTCCATCGCAGTGATGACCTGCGTGGTGGTCGAGCTGTCGCTGTTGTAGCTGTCATCGACGTCGGTGTTGTTGGAGTCCTTGATCTCCGTGTTGAACGAGTCTTCGTTCTCGACCGAGTTGTCGGTGTTGTTCGAAGCGATCGTGTTGAACGATTCTTCGTTTTCGACCGAGTTGTCGGTGTTGAAGGAGTCTTCGTTCTCAACCGAGTTATCGGTGTTGTAGCTGTCTTCCGTGACCGCGACGTTCAGCGTGTCGTTGTCCTGGTTGTAGCTATCCTCGTGCTCCACCGAGTTATCGGTGTTGTACGAGCCGATGTCGTTGTTCGACGCCGCGGTGTTCACCGAGTTGTCGTTGCCCGAGTCCGCCACGGAGACGTTGGTCGAGTTGTTCGAGTTGTCGGTGTTGTACGAGCCGATATCGTTGTTCGAAGCAACCGTGTTGTAGCTGTCTTCGTGCTCGATCGAGTTGTCGGTCGAGTTGTCGATATCGTCACCGGCGAGGTTGCCCGTGTTTTGGGTCAGGTCGTCGCCAGCATACGTGCCCGAGTTCTGGTTCAGATCGTCGCCAGCCAGGTTGCCCGTGTTCTGGGTCTGATCGTCGCCAGCCACGTTCGAACCCGTATTTTGGGTCAGATCGTCGCCCGCGAGCGTGCCGTTGTTCTGGGTGAGGTCGTCACCCGCGACGTTCGAACCATAGTTCATGTCGTCTTCAGCAACGATCGAACCGTAGTTCATATCGTCTTCGGCAACGATCGAACCTTGGTACTGGTCGTCGCCGGCCACGTTCGAACCCGAGTTTTGGGTCAGATCGTCGGCAGCCACGTTCGAGTTGTTGGCTTGCGTCAGGTCGTCGCCAGCCACGTTCGAGCCTTCGGCCACGACTTGGTCGTCGCCCGCTTGGATCGAGCCGTTGTCGGCGACCGATTGATCGTCGCCCGCAACGTTCGAGTCGGCGGAGAGGACTTGATCGTCGCCGGCGAGGTTCGAGCCGGTCGCAACCGTTTGGTCGTCGCCCGCAACGTTCGAGTCGGCCGCGAGCACCTGATCGTCGCCGGCCAGGTTGGAGCTGGTGGCTTGGGTCAGGTCATCGCCGGCTTGGTTCGAGCCGTTGTCGGCGAGCGTCATGTCGTCGCCCGCGAGGTTCGAATCCGCCGCCAGCGTTTGGTCGTCGCCCGCGAGGTTCGAGCTCGTGGCTTGCGTCATGTCGTCGCCAGCCATGTTCGCGCCGTTGTCGGCAACCGTTTGGTTGTCGCCGGCAACGTTCGAGTTCTGGGCCATGTCGTCGCCAGCTTGGTTCGAGCCGTTGTCGGCGACCGATTGGTCGTCGCCCGCAACGTTCGATTCGGCCGCTACGACTTGGTCGTCGCCCGCAACGTTCGAGTTGTTGGCTTGGTCGTCGCCAGCATACGTGCCCGAGTTCTGGTTCAGGTCGTCGCCCGCGTAGTTGCCGGCGTTCTGGTTCAGATCGTCGCCAGCGTAGTTGCCGCTGTTGTTGTTCTGATCCAGGTCGTCGCCCGCCAACAGCGAACCGCCATCGGCGACCGTTTGGTCGTCGCCGGCGATGTTCGAGTTGTTGTCCGCGTTGTCGACGCCATTGCCCGAGAAGTTGCCGTTGCCCGAGTCGGCCACGTCAACGTCGGTCAGGTCGCCGCCGGCGTTGTTCGAAGCGCCGCTGACGTTGTCGACGCCGTTGCCCGAGAAGTTGCCGTTGCCCGAGTCGGCCACGTCAACGTCGGTCACGTCGTCGCCGGCGATGTTCGAGTTGTTGTCGGCGTTCACCGAGTTGTCGTTCGCCGAGTTGTCGTTGCCCGAGTCGGCCACGGCCACGTTCGTCGAATTGTTCGAATTGTCGGTGTTAACCGAGTTGTCGGCGCCATTGCCCGAGAAGTTGCCGTTGCCGGAATCGGCGACGTCGACGTTCGTCGAGTTGTTCGAGTTGTCGGTGTTGACCGAGTTGTCAGCGCCGTTGCCCGAGAAGTTGCCGTTGCCCGAATCCGCGACCGTGGTCACGTCGTCGCCGGCGATGTTGGAGCCGCCGTCGGCGTTGATCGAGTTGTTCGAGTTGTCGGTGTTGGTCGAGTTGTCGACACCGTTGCCCGAGAAGTTGCCGTTGCCGCTGTCGGCCACATCGACGTTGGTCGAGTTGTCCGAATTGTCGGCGCCGTTGCCCGAGAAGTTGCCATTGCCCGAGTCGGCAATGTCGGTGTTGGTCGAGTTGTTCGAGTTGTCGGTGTTGACCGAGTTGTCGTTGCCCGAGTCGGCGACCGCGACGTCCGTGTTGATCGAGTTGTTGGTGTTGTCGGTGTTCGTCGAGTTGTCGACGCCGTTGCCCGAGAAGTTGCCGTTGCCAGAGTCGGCCACGTCGACGTTCGTCGAGCTGTCGTTGGTCGAATTGTCGACGCCGTTGCCCGAGAAGTTGCCGTTGCCGGAATCGGCCACGTCGACGTTCGTCGAGGAATCGGAGTTACCGTTATTCGAGAAGTTGCCGTTGCCGCTGTCGGCGACATCGGTGTTGATCGAGTTGTCGTTGGTCGAGTTGTCGTTGCCGCTGTCCGCAACCGCGACATTCGTCGAATTGTCGGAATTGTCGGTGTTGGTCGAGTTGTCGACGCCGTTGCCCGAGAAGTTGCCGTTGCCCGAGTCCTCAACGTCGACATTGGTCGAGTTGTCGGTGGCGGTGTCGGCCGACTGGAACGAGGCGCTGTTGCCGTTGTTCGAGAAGTTGCCGTTGCCGCTGTCGTCAACGTCGGTGTTGGTCGAGTTGTCGTTGCCCGAGAAGTTGCCGTTCAGGCTGTCGGCGACGGCGAGATCGGTGTTGGTCGACGAATCCGTGTTCGTCGTGCTGTTGCCGTTGTCCGAGAAGTTGCCGTTGCCGCTGTCGTCAACGTCGACGTTCGTCGAAGAATCGGTGTTGCCGTTGTCAGAGAAGTTGCCGTTGCCACTGTCGTCGATGTTCGTGGTGTTGGCGGTGCTGCTTTCATTGGCGACGGCGTTGCCGTCGTCCATGCTCACGTCCGCATCGGTCGCCCAGGCTGCCGGCGCGAACGCCAGACCCAGGGCGACGAGGCAAACCGAGCTCAAGAGCTTCAGTTGCATTTTCCCGTTACCTCCGTACGCAAAGATGCCGGCATGTCCCCCAGCTAGAGTTCGGGATGATGCAGCCAGCCTGGCGATGAGTACGGAGCGCCGCAGGACAATCTTGGTTAAACAATCGCCCTGGGAATATTAACCAATAACTTGTGGTTAACTTTCGTGTTCTGCGCGTGTATTATCAAAATGCGACGTCACGGGCTGAATAGTGGCTTTTGCTTGTGTCGGTTCTTAGGCCGCGCGCAAGCACGCGCCGTCAGCCCCTGCGAAGGGACTTTCGACTCGGCGCAGTGATGGGAAGTCAGCCGGCGTCTGGACGCCGGATGCATTCGGCGGCGGTCAATCCGAATGAGGACGTGAGCGGCCCTGGCCGTTTCTGCATGCTTGCGACCATCACCGTCGGCGTGATCGCGCGAGTCCGCAGCAACTGAACTTCGCGCTCCCAGAGCGTGTCGACGAACGCCAAGTCTTCGGGCCGGTTCGGATCGAGATTGTGGCCGTAGCCGCGGTCGATGAACTGATCCAGGATGCCGCCCCACACGCAGAGCTTGGTGAAATGGAAGCGTTCCACCAGGCACGGCATGATGTCCTGCGCGCGAATGCCTTCGAAGCTCTCACCCGAACAATCCCAATTGTCGTACGGATCGACTTCGCGCCCCCAGATGTGATGATATTTGTATCGCCGCGGGATCTGCGCCCAGAGCTCGTTGACGACGCTCAACGCCTCCGGCCAACGCATGTGGCCGTTCCGGCCGATCATATCGGCCGTCACGAATGAGCCGTAATCGGCCAGGTGATCGCGCACCTGATCGAACACGTGCTCGAGGGCCACGATATGGTGCAGCGAATGATGCGCAAACGCGGCGCCGTAAATCTGGGTCGCCCGCCAGCTCGACAGATCGGCGACATGAAACTCGAAATGCTCGCGCAATCCCTCGTCTCGGGCGGAGGCCTCCGCGCGCGCGACCAGGTGCGGATTCAGCTCCACGCAATGGAATCTGAAGCCGCTGAATCCGCCGGCCAGCAAGCGTTTGGCGACGGCGATCTCGATGCAGGCGTCGCCCGAACCGACGCTCAGAATGTGTGGATTTCCACTGGCGCTCAGAATGGAGGTGCGTAGCTCCGTCGCGAAAATCTCATGCATGTTGTCCAGGCCGAACACCTCTTTGAGGTGCGGACCGAGATACTTGTGAGACCAGTAGTGGAAGATTTGGGGCAGGTCGTGAATATTGACCTGCGCTCGGTAGTGCTCGATCTCGGCAGCTACGCGAGAGGCGTGATCTGACATTTGGAAACCCCGAAAGCGGCCCTGTTGAGCCGCGACCTCAGCGCTTGTGTGCTGAAATTATCGCCCGGTTGCGGCGCGACCTTAACTGCTGCGCTGCGGCAGCAAAAGTCTGAAGCTCAGCCCGGACCGGTTATCCACCGTCCCGGTTAAGCGCGACGAGCCAGCGGACGAACCGGCCCATGCCCAGCCCCGTGAACCCCGCGCCCCCGAACAGCAGCGCCACCAGCGCCGGATTCTGCGGCGCGGGCCCTTCGCTCACCGCCGCCAGGGCGATGGTGATCACCACCGGCACGCCGCCCAGCACCAACGCCGTCGCGATGCGCCCGGAAAAGGCGCAGGCGAGGAAAACCAAGGCGGCCAGAACGACGATCATCGGCACTCCGAAAAGGACGGGCGGCGCCAGGGTTTAGCCGCCGCGCCTGCGAAACGGAACGGGCGTCTTGCCGCCGTTAGTAACCTGTTGACCCGAAGCGCCGAGCCTCCGGCGGCGATTCTGCAGCGTGCCCGAATCGCCACAATGCAGTTGCGGGCGCCCGAGCGCGGTAGCGGCGCCGCGCGAGGCTTGCTAAGCAACCGGCGGGCGAGTCAGGAGTCGGGGGAGACCAGCGGAATGATTGCATACTCCCTGGGCCGGCCGGAGGCGCGGTTCGACGAGGCGGCTCAGCGCGCTTTCTACGCCAACAAGCGGGTGCTCATTACCGGCGCGGCGGGCAGCGTCGGCTCGGCCCTGGCGCTGCGCTTGGCCCAGTTCGGCTGCGCCCATCTCGCCATGCTGGATCAGTTCGATCACGGTTTGATCGAGGTGGTGGAAGCCGTGCGCCGGGCCGCGCCGAAGCTGCAGGTCACCGAAGCCCTCTGCGACATCCGCGATAGCGGCCGGCTCGACGCCTGGATGCGCCGGATCGAGCCCGATGTCGTCATCCATTCCGCGGCGCTGAAGCACGTCCATCTGGGCGAGCGGCACGCGGCCGAATGCGTGCTGACCAACCTGGTCGGCGTCCGCAACGCGCTCGCTGCCGCAGCCAACGCCGGGGCCTCGCATTTCATGCTGGTCTCGTCCGACAAGGCCGCTGCGCCGGTCTGCGTCATGGGCGCGACCAAGCGCTTGGCGGAGCTGCACCTGATCGGCTTTCAGATGGAGCGCAACCCGGCGATGCGGCTGCGCTCGGTCAGGTTCGGCAACGTGCTGGGCTCGCAAGGTTCGGTGCTGCCGCGCTTTGCCGCGCAGATCGAAGCCGGCGGCCCGCTCGAAGTCACCCATCCGGACATGCGCCGCTTCTTCATGACGCCGAACGAAGCCGTCGGCCTCATCCTCAGCGTCGCCGCCGTCGACGAGCGCGGCGCGTCGGGCGCGGGCGCCTATTTCATGGAGATGGGCGAGAAGATCTCGATCATGGACATCGGCCGCGAGCTGATCCGCCGCTCCGGCCGCGACATCGCCATCGAGATCACTGGCCTGCGTCCCGGCGAGAAGCTCGAGGAGCAGCTGGCTGACGAGCACGAGACCGTCTCGCCGAGCCAGCTTGCCGGCGTCTTCCGCGTGTCGCCGCTCGCCGCCGACGCCTACATGACCTCCGCCGATGTGGCGCATCTCGAAACCGTCGCCCGCACGCACGAGAACGCCATCGTGCGCCAGCGCGTGTTCGCCCAGCTCGACCAGCGCCTGCGCCGCAGCGAGCGCGCCGCGGGCTAATGCCCCGCGAACGCGCAGATCGCGTCGACATGCACGCTCAGCGCGCGCAATTTGTCGGCGCCGCCTAGCTCCGGCAGGTCCACCACGAAGCTCGCGCCGGCGACGCGCGCGCCGAGCTTCTCGATCAGCTTCACCGCCGCCATCGCCGTGCCGCCCGTGGCGATGAGATCGTCGACGATCAGCACCTGCTCGCCGGCTTTGAGCGCATCGGCGTGCATCTCCATCGCGTCGGTCCCGTACTCCAGCGCATAGTCCTGCGCGATCGTGCGCCAGGGCAGCTTGCCCTTCTTTCGCACCGGCGCAAAGCCGACCGAAAGCTGGTGCGCCACCGCGCCGCCGAGAATGAAGCCGCGCGCCTCGATGCCCACCACCTTGTCGATCCTGAGCCCGGCATAAGGCTGCACCAGGCGGTCCACCGTCGTCCTGAACGCGCGCGCATCGCCGAGCAGGGTGGTGATGTCGCGAAACATGATGCCGGGCTTCGGGTGATCGGGGATCGTGCGGATCATGCTGCGCAGGTCCATGCGCTCAATCCTTGCGATAGGCGCCGACTCCGGCGTCGAGGAACTGGTTGTTGCGCTCTCTGAGTTCGGCGGCCGCGTCGTCATAGAGGAACGGCAGGAACGCGTAGCGCCGCCCGCGCGTCACCTTGGTGACCGCATGCAGCAGCGAGCAGGAGAACACCACCGCCGCTCCGGGCGCCGGCTTGAATGTGCGCGGCCCGTATTCGGGAAAGCAAAGCTCGCCGCCCTCGAACTCGGCGTTGAGATTGATCGACACGGCGAAGCGCCGGTGCGCCGTGCCTTTGGTGGTGTTGTCGCGGTGCGGGCGGAAGTGGCCGCCGTCCTCGGCCGTGTAGCAGCCGATCAGATAGCGCTCCATCCGCGTGGCCTGAAACTGGTGAACCTTGGCGATCTCCGGAACGATCCGCCGCCGCACCCGCTCCTGCAGCGCAGCGATCAATTTGCCGTCCGAGACGATGCAATCGCGCCGGCGCTTGTGCGCGGCGTCGGTGACGAGCACTGTCTTGCCGTTCACCTCGCGCATGAAGCCGGAGTCTTCGCCGCCCTCGGTTTCGTATAGGTCGATCAACTGTCGGCAGAGTTCGGGCTCGAACACGTTGGCGAGCTGCAGCACTGGCGCCATCGCCTCCGCGCCGCCATGGCGCCCCGGCGGCGGCAAGCCGCGCACGAACGCGACGATCTCCTCCGCCGCAACGCTGTCGAACGGCGCGACGCGGACGATCCGCAACGCCGGATCGAGCACGAACCAGAGTCGGCGGAAGACATCGCCGTCCTCGGCCTTGGCGCCATAGAGCAGCGCTACGACGGCGTCGAAATCGAGGAAATAGCGATAGCCCGGATAGCGCTCGCTCAGGCGCGCTTCGTCGGCCGGATCGTTGGAGACGCCGAAGAAGCTCGCATGGACGTCGTCGAACACATCGCCGGCGCTGGCCAGCGCGGCGAGCGCCGCCCGCGTGCGCGCCTCGACGGCGGACGCAAAGAAGGCGAGCACGATGTAGCGCCCGGCCGCGGTGTCGAAGGTGTAGCTCGGCTGCGCCGCCGAGCGCTGCCGGAACCAGGGCGCCGGATCGCCGACCTGCAGATTCCTGAACCGCGCCACGAGCGCCTATTCCTTCACCCCGATCGTGCTGACGGTAAGCGCGCCGGTGGCCGCAAGCAATGCGAAGGCGGCGAAGGTTTCGTCCGCCTCGGCGCGGGCGAGCGCGACTTGCGCCTCGCGCCGCTCTTCCTCGGCGTTCAGCACGTCGAGTGTGGTGCGCAGGCCAAGCCCGCGCTCGCGCTCGGCGCCGGCGACCGCCTGCTCGGCGGCGGCGACCTGTTCTTCCGCCGCGGCGACGATGTCCCGGCCAGCAACCAGATCGTTCCAGGAGGCGATCGTGCTCGCCACCACTTCGCGCCGCAGTCCTTCGATCCGCGCTTCGGCGCGGCCGACATTGAGCCGGCTCTGCCGCACGCGCGAGCGGTTGAAGCCGCCTTCGAACAGCGGCATCGAGAATTGCGCCACCGCGCTCGCGCTGTCGCTGCGATCGTCCGCGATCGAGCTGTCTTCGGCATGATCGTAGCGCGTCACGATCGAGACCTGCGGCCTCAGCGCCGAGCGCTCCACTTCCACCTGCGCGCGCGCGCCGCGCCGCTCCGCCATCGCCCGCAGCACGTCGGGGTGGCGCGCTTCGGCTTGCGCCACCGCGTCGTCGAGATTGGCGGGCGTCGGCGGCGCTTCCGCCGGCTCCAGCCCCTCCGGCATTTGTCCGACCACCAGCTGATAGCGCGCGCGCGAGCTTTCGAGATCGGCTTCAGCGCGAGCGAGCGAAGCGCGCGCGCCGGCCAGCCGCGTCTGCGCCTGCGCCACGTCGGTGCGGCTGACTTCGCCGACTTCGAGCCGCCGCCGCGCGCCGGCAAGCTGGCGCGTTAGCCCTTCGACGTGCTCATGCCGCAGACGCACGATCTCCTGGTCGCGCATCACGCTCACATAAGCGTCCACCGCCGCCAGCAGCACGTCCTGTTCGGTCGAGCGCAGCCCATGGCGCGCGCTCTCGATCCCCGCGCGTGCGCGGCGCACCTGTCCGTCGCGCCGCCCGCCGGTATAGAGCTGCTGTTGCAGCACGACGCTGGCCGCGCCCGGATCGAGCTCGGTCTCGCTCTCGCTCGGCCCGAAAATGCCCGTGGTCTCGGTTTCGGCGGTGCGCGCGCCGTAGCTGCCGGTGACGCCGAGCGAGGGCAGATAGTCGGCGAACGCCTGCACGCTGTCTTCGCGCGCGGCGCGGACGGCGAGGCGCGCATCCTCCAGATTGGGATTGTTGCGATAAGCCGCGCTCAGCGCGTCCTGCAGCGTGTCGGCGCAGGCCGCGCCCGGAGCGAGCAGCAGCGGCGCCAGCGATAGCGATGCGAGCAGCCGTCTCATCATCGGAAGCGTCATTCCTCTCTGAGCGAGCGCCAGAGCGTCTGGTCGAGCGGCTCGAGCAGGTATTGAAGGGCGGTGCGCTTGCGCGTCGGCACGATGACTTGCGCGGAGAGGCCCGCGCGCAGCTCGCGGCCGGCGCTTTCGGTCAGGCGGTCGATCTCCGCGTGCGGGACGGCGATCTGAGTCAGGAAGTAGGCGCGGCCGTCGCGTTCGTCGGTGAACCGGTCGGCGGAGACTTGGCGCACCTCGCCGTGCACGATCGGCAGATTGCGCCCGCCGAACGAAGTGATGCGCACCTCGGTGCGCTGGCCGGCGGCGAGATCGTCGGCATCTTCCGGCCGCACTTGCGCTTCGATGATCAGCTCCTGGCCTTCCGGCACGATGTCGAGCACGCGCTGGCCCGGCGAGATCACCCCGCCGACCGTATGCACCTGCAGCCCGACCACCTGGCCGTCGGCGGGCGCGCGCAGGCGCGTCAGCTCCAGACGTTCGCGCGCGCCGGCGAGTTGCGGCGTAAGCTCCGCCAAGCGCGCGTCGACCGTGCGCAGATCCTGGTGCCGTTCCTGTTGCGTCGAGGCGATCATCGCCGTCAGCTCGGAGCGTCGCCCCTGCAGCTCGGCGAGGCCGCGCTCCAGCTGGCGCACCCGCGTCATCGGCACGAGCTGCTCGGCGGCGAGTTCGCGCATGCCGGCGAGTTCTTCCTGCAGCAGCGATTCCTGGCGGTTGATCGAGGCGATCTCGCCGCGATAGCCGACGATGCGCGCGTCGAACGGGCTCCACGATCCGCGCCCGCCGCCGGCCACTTCGCGCTGATGCCGCTCGTACGCCGCTTCGGCGACGGCGAGGTCCTCCGGCGAGAGCGCCGCCCATTCCGGCGGCCGCTCCAGCGCCCGCGATCCGGTGCGCTCGGCGGTGAGGCGCGCGCGCTGCATCTGCAGGTCGACGACTTGCGAGAGCAGGGCGCGCTCCTGCGCCACCAGTTCCGGCGAGCCGAGCTCGATCAGCACCTGGCCGTGATTGACGCGGTCGCCTTCCTTGACCAGCAGCGCCGTGACGATGCCGCCGTCGCGGTGCTGCACGGTCTGGCGGTTGCCGGAGACTACGACAACGCCCGGCGCGACCACGGCGGCGTCGAGCGGGGCGAACGCGGCCCAGCCGCCGAAGCCGAAAAAGAATACGAGCAGCGTGAGGATGCCGGCGCGGATTTCGCCGCGCCCGGAATCGTCCTCCGCGTTCGCCGGCGAGAGCGGCGGCTCATTCCGGCGTGCGGCCGCGTTCGACCGCTGCAGCAAGTCTACGCTCATGATCTGCGTCCTGTGGCTTCGCCGTCCGAGGCGACGACGACCGGCCGCTGTTGCGCCGGCCCGGCGAGCTTCGCCATCACTTGCTCGCGCGGGCCGTACATCTCGATGCGGCCGTCGCGCACCACCATCAGCGCGTCCGCCGCGTTCATCATGCTGGAGCGGTGCGCCACCACGAGCGCGGCGGCGCCGCGCTCCCGCGCGGCTTTCAGCGCCTCGATCAACGCCGCTTCGCCCTCCTGGTCGAGGTGCGCGTTCGGTTCGTCGAGCACCAGCAGCACCGGATCGCGGTAGAGCGCGCGCGCGAGGCCGACGCGCTGCGCCTGGCCGGCGGAGAGCCCGCGCCCGTTGGGGCCGATCTCGGTGTCGTAGCCTTTCGGCAGCGTCAGGATCAGGTCATGCACGCCGGCGCCCTGGGCAGCGGCGACGACCGCGCCATCGATGTCGCCGGGATCGCCTGCTTCGAAGCGCGAGATGTTCTGCGCGATTGTGCCGGCGAACAGGCCCACATCCTGCGGCAGATAACCGATGTGTCGGCCGATCGTCTCCGGCCGCCAATCGGTGAGCTTGGCGCCGTCGATCCGGACAGCGCCCTGGTCCGGCTGCAGCGCGCCGGCGACCGTGCGCACCAGTGTCGTCTTGCCGGCCCCGCTCGGGCCGATGACGCCGACGATCATGCCCGGCTGCATGCGGAAACTCGCGCCCATCAGCAGCACCCGCTCCCCGCCGGGCGCGCGCACGCCGACATTCTCGACCGAGATATTCGCGGTCGGCGACGGCAGCTCGGTGAATTCGCGCTTCTGCTCTTGCGTTTGCAGCACCTTGGTCAGCACGCCATAGGCTTGCCGGCCTTGCTCGAATTGGCGCCACGCGCCGACGATGAGCTCCAGCGGCGCGAACGCGCGCGAAGCCAGGATCGAGGCGGCGATGATGCCGCCGGCGGAAATCTCCTGCTGCAAGGCGAGATAGGCGCCGAGGCCCAAGGCCGCCGATTGCAGGAACAGCCGCACGAACTTGGTCGACGCGGAGAATACCGCGCCGCTGCGGCCCGCCGTGTGCGAGGCGCCCGACATCTCCGCGCGCGTCGCCAGCTGGCGGCGCACCAGCGCCTCTTCCATGCCGAGCGCGCGCGCCGTGTCGCCTTGGGCGCTGTCGGAGGCGTGGAGGTTGTACATCGCCCCGGTGGTCTGCTCGTTCTCGCGCAGCGCCCGGTGCATCGCGACCTGATTGATGTAGGCGATCAGCACCAGCAGCACGCCGCCGAACAGGGCGAGCGAGCCGATCCAGGGATGGATCAGGAAGCAGACGGCGATGTAGATCGGCGTCCATGGCGCATCGACGGCGGCGAGCGCCGGCGGCCCGGTCATCGCCGCGCGCAGCGTGTCGAACTCGCGCAGCGGCTGCGCGTTGCCGGCGGCCTGCCGGCCGTCGCGCTGCAGCGCCGCCATCAGCACGTGCGGCGCGACGATGCGATCGAGGCGCTTGGCCATCGCCGTGAGCAGCCGCACGCGCGTGGCGTCGAGGAACGAGAGCGCCGCCAAGCTCGCGAGCAGCACGGCCGAAAGATAGAGCAGCGTCAGCAGCCCGCCCGAGGTCAGCACCCGGTCATAGACCTGGAGCATGTAGAGCGAGGGGGCGAGGTAGAGCAGGTTCAGCGCCGCGCTGAACAGCAGCACGTAACCGATATGGGTGCGGCACGCTCTGAGGGCGTCGCGGAGAATGGCGGAGCCCGCCTGCACCGCGCCGGATTTGCTACTCATAGACCGCATCCCCGCCGCACCCGTCGCGGCCCATCGTTTCTATAGAGCATCGATCCGGCCGCGTCAGGGCGCGGCAACAGCCGCGCGAGTGAGCCGGCTCGCTTGAACCGCGAGTTCCCCGTCTTCACAGCGCCTGGAGGGCCAGATCCGCCGCCGCTTGGGCCAGCGCGGGCGAAGAGGTGAGCCCGGGGCTCTCGATGCCGAACAGGTTCACCAGCCCGGGCAGGCCATGCCGTTCGGCCCCGTCGAGCCGGAAATCCGCCGCCGGCTGGCCGCGGCCCGAGAGCTTTGGCCGGCAGCCGGCGTAATCGGGCGTCAGCACGCCGTCCGGCATCGCCGGCCAATAGCGGCGGATCACGGCGTAAAAGCTGTCCGCCCGCCGCGGATCGACGCTGTAATCGACCTTGGCCGGATCGTGCTCGTCGAGCCACTCGACATCCGGCCCGAACCGCATCCGCCCGGCGAGATCGAGCGTCAGGTGCACACCGAGGCCGCCCTCGACCGGCGCAGGGTAGATCAGCCGCGTGAACGCCGGCCGCCCGGCGCAGCCGAAATACGACCCCTTCGCCAAAATGAGCGGCGGAATGGTTTCGGCCGGCACGCCCTCGATCACGCTCGCCACATGCTGTGCGCCAAGGCCTGCCGCATTGATCAGCACGCGGCATCGCAGCGTCGCCGGCGCCGCGCCGCCGATATCGAGCTCGAACCCGCCGCCCTGCAGCGCCCGCCCGCGCAGCACCGGCGCGCCCAGCACCAGAGCGCCGCCGCTGCCTTCGATCTCGCCCAGCAGCGCCAGCATATAGCCGTGGCTGTCGATGATGCCGGTCTCCGCCGAAAGCAGCGCCGAGACGCAGGCGATATTCGGCTCGATCGCCATCGCCGCCGCGCCCGTCAGCAGCGTGACGTTTTCTACGTCATTCTCGAGCGCGCGCCGATGCAGCGCCGCGATCTGCGCTTCTTCCGCTGCATCGGTGGCGACGATCAACTTGCCGCACTTGCGATGCGCCACCCCGCGCGCGGCGAGATAATCGTAGAGCATGCGCCGCCCGCGCACGCACATCGTGTGCTTCAGGCTGCCGGTTGGATAATACATCCCGGCATGGATCACCTCGCTGTTGCGCGATGACGTGCCCGAGCCGATGCAGTCCGCCGCTTCGACCACCAGCACCTCGCGCCCGCGCCGCGCAAGCTCCGCCGCGCACGCCAGCCCCACCGCGCCCGCGCCGATCACCGCCGCATCGATCTGGTAAACGTCCCCGCTCATGCGCGCGGGAGATTAGCGCAAGCGCCACGCGCGCCGCATCCCATTCCCCTCGCCCCGCGCAGCGGGGGAGGGGCCAGGGGAGGGGGACAGTGTGTTTCCCCCTCCCTGCGGCTTCGCCGCTTTCCCTCCCCCGCTCCGCGGGGCGAGGGATTAACCACCCGCCTTCACGAACTCCCGCACCGCATTCGCGATTTTCGTTTGCGTCTGGCCGTCCAGATAGGGGTGCATCGGCAGCGCCAGCACGCGCTTGCAGATGTCTTCGCTCACCTTCATCCCGCCCGCGCCCACCGGGAAGCTCTCGTACGCCGTCTGCTTGTGCAGCGGCTTCGGATAATACTGCGCCGTCGGCACGCCGTTCTCGCGCAGATGCGCCGCCAGCGCATCGCGCGCTTCGTGCTCGACTACGTACTGCGCCCAGGTGGAAATGCCGCCTTCGATCACCGTCGGCGTCCGCACCAAGCCTTCCAGCAGCTGCGCATAGCGATCCGCTACTTCGTTCCGCGCACGAATCTCGTCGGCGAAGATCGCCAGCTTCTCGATCAGGATCGCCGCCTGGATCGTGTCGAGCCGCGAATTCATGCCGATGCGCGCGCAATTGTACTTGTCGTCGCCGCTCGCGCCATGAAACGCGATCGAGCGCATCAGCGCCGTTTCGGCATCATCGTTCGACAGTGTCGCGCCGCCATCGCCGTAGCAGCCGAGGGGCTTCGCCGGAAAGAACGACGTCGTCGCCACGTCGGCCCAATGCATCGGGTGCTGGCCATTGAGCGTGCAGCCATAGCCCTGCGCGCTGTCGGCGATCAGCTTCAGCCCTTCGCGCTTGCAGATCGCCGCGATCGCCGGATAGTCCGCCGGCTGGCCGAACAGATCGACGGCGATCACCACTTTCGGCGTCAGCTTGCCTTCTCTCTTCACCCCCGCGATCGCCGCTTCGAGCGAAGCAGGGTCCATGTTGTACGTATCCGCCAGCACATCGACGAACACCGGCGTCGCCCCGACCCAGGGTGCGATCTCCGCCGTCGCCGCGAACGTGAACGACGGGCAGAACACCGCATCGCCTTCGCCGACGCCCCAGGCCCAAAGCGGCAGCACCAACGCATCGGTGCCGTTGGCGTTCGCCACGCAATGCTTGGCGCCGCCGAACGCCGCCAGCTGGCCTTCGAGCGCCTTCACTTCCGGTCCGAAGATAAATTGACCGTGCGCCAGCACACGCGCAATCGCAGCGTCGATCTTGTCGGCAATACGCGCGCGCTGCGCCTGCAGGTCGATGAAAGGGATCATGGTGTTTCTCTAGGTTTCGAACGATCAAATTCAATGGCGCTCATGAGTGCGACGGCAGCCCGGACGCGGCGTCCACCGCCAGCGCCAGCTCCAGCACCGCCAGCGCCTCTTCGCCGGTCACCACCGGCCGCGGCGCGACGCCCAGCACCGCGTCCACGAACGCGGCGACATTGGCGCCGAGCGGATCGGCGCCAATCCGCGTCTCCGCGAACGCGGCGTTGAGCGGAAACGACGTCGTGTTCTCGAACGTGCGCGCCAGAAAATCGATCTTCACTTCGCCCGAGGGATAAACCGCGCGCATGGTCCGGCGGCGATCATCAGCGATACGGCTCGACCTGAACACTGCCTGCGTCGCGCCAAAGCCGATCCGCGCCTCGATCTCGTCCGCCGCCTTGCCGTGCTCGGCGCGCGCGGTCGCTTCGACGCGATCCGCCCTCGCACCCATCAGCTTCAGCGCCAGATCGAGATCGTGCACCATGAGATCGAGCGTCACCGAAACGTCGGCGCTGCGGCCCGTCCACGGCCCTTCGCGCACGCTTTCGATCAGCACCGGCTTCTCCGGCGTCTCGAACAGGCCCATCGCCTCGAACACCAAGCGCTCCTGGTGCCCGCACGCTAGCACCCGCTGTTTCTCCGCCGCGACCCGCACCAGTTCGGCGCCCGCCGCCAAATCCGTAGCTAGCGGCTTCTCGATCAGCACGTGCTTTCCGGCTTGCAGCGCCGGCAGCGCATTGCCGGCATGGAAGGAGGGCGGCGAAGCGATGGTGATCACATCGGTCTGCGCCAGCATCGCGTCCAAACTCGCAAACGCTTCGGCGCCGTGCGTGTCGGCCAGCATCTGCGCCCGTTCGAGATCGGGATCCCACACGCCCATGAAGATGACGCGCGCGTCCTCGGCGTATTTGCGCGCATGATGGCGGCCGAAGGCGCCCGCGCCGATGACGCCCGCGCGCGGACGGCGTTCTTGCTTCGTCATTCCACCGTCACCGATTTGGCCAGATTGCGCGGCTGATCGACGTCGGTGCCTTTGTGCACGGCGGTGAAGTACGCCAGCAGCTGGATCGGCACGGAATACACCAGAGGCGCCACGAACGGATCGCACGCCGGCGCGAGGATAATGTGCGAAGCGATGTCGCCCACCTCCGCCGCGCCCTTCGCATCGGTGATCACGATCAGCTTGCCGCCGCGCGCCCGCACTTCCTGCATGTTCGACAGCGTCTTCTCGAACAGCGCATCGTGCGGCGCCACTACCACCACCGGCGTCGCCTCGTCGATCAAAGCGATCGGCCCGTGCTTCAGCTCGCCCGCAGCGTAGCCTTCGGCGTGAATGTAGGAGATTTCCTTCAGCTTCAGCGCGCCTTCGAGCGCAATCGGATAATGCACGCCGCGCCCCAGATAGAGCACGTCGCGCGCATGGGCGAGCTCCAGCGCGATCTTCTCGATCTCCGGCTCGGCGTTCTGCGCATCGGCGATGAGGCGCGGCGTCTCCATCAGAGCGCGCACCAGCCGGCGCTCTTCCGCCGCATCGATCGCGCCGCGCGCCCGCCCGACCGCGATCGCGAACGCCGCCAGCGCCGAAAGCTGCGCCGTGAACGCCTTGGTCGACGCGACGCCGATCTCCGGCCCCGCCAAGGTCGGCAGCCGCGCATCGGCTTCGCGCCAGATCGTCGATTCCGGCACGTTGACGACGGCGAGCGTCTTCATGCCGTTGTCTTTGCAATAGCGCAGCGCCGCCAACGTGTCGGCGGTCTCGCCCGATTGCGACACGAACACGCCGAAGCTCGTCTTGCCGAACGCCGGTTTGCGATAGCGGAATTCCGAAGCGATGTCGGTCTCGACCGCCAGCCCCGCGATCTGCTCCAGCCAATACTCGGCGACGCGCCCGGCATAATGCGCCGTGCCGCAGCCGATCAGCACCGCGCTGTCGGCCGAAAGATCGAGCCCATCGAGATCGGGCATTTCCACGCGCTCTTCGTACGCATTGACGTAGCGCGTGATGGTGCGGCCGGTGGTTTCCGGCTGCTCGTAGATTTCCTTCTGCATGAAGTGGCGGTGATTGCCTTTCTCCACCGCCGCCGCGCCGCCGGCGAAGATGTGCACGCGCCGCTCCGTCTCCGCGCCGTTCGCATCGAGCACCTTCACGTGTCTGCGCGAAAGCACGGCGATGTCGCCTTCGTCCAGAAACATCACCCGCGTCGTGAACGGCGACACCGCGATCGCGTCCGAGCCCAGATACATCTCGCCGTCGCCGACCCCGACCGCGAGCGGGCTGCCCTTGCGTGCGCCGATCAGCACGTCCTCTTCGCCCGCGAACAGCACCGCGATGCCGAACGCGCCTTCGAGCCGCCGCACCGCCGCGATCGCGGCCTCTTCGGGCGATTTCCCCTTGTCGAGATAATCGGTGATCAGGTGCGCGATCACCTCGCTGTCCGTTTCGGAGGCGAACTTGTGGCCCGCCTTGATCAGCTCTTCGCGCAGCGGCCGGAAGTTCTCGATGATGCCGTTATGGACAATCGCCACTTTGTCTGTCGCGTGCGGGTGGGCGTTGTCGGTGGTCGGCGCGCCGTGCGTGGCCCAGCGCGTGTGACCGATCCCGGTGACCCCCGCCAGCGGCTGCTCGGCCAGTTCGCGCTCCAGATTGCCGAGCTTGCCGGCCGCACGCCGGCGCTTGATCCGGCCGTCTTCCAAAGTGGCGACGCCGGCCGAGTCATAGCCCCGGTATTCGAGCCGCTTCAGCGCCTCCACCAGCCGCGGCGCGGCCGGCGCATTGCCGAGAATGCCGATAATTCCACACATGCAGTCGTACGCTCCGTCCGTCATCCCGGGGCTCGCGAAGCGAGAACCCGGGACCCAGGGGCAAACGCACAGCCCTTTGACCCCTGGGTCCCGGATCGCGCTGCGCGTCCGGGATGACGGTGAAAGAGGTTGAGCGGTTGATTGAATGTCCCGGCGCCCTCATGCACGCCAGGCCATTGATTTGCACCTCAATTAGTCTTTCAACATGCGACGGAACAGGAGCTTCCGCGAGAGGAACGCGCGGAAGCGCCCACCATTGATTTGTCCGCCTCCTGAAGGGGCGGCTGGGAGCGAGCATGACGCGAGCCTATTTCGGCACGGACGGCATTCGGGGCACAGCCAACCGCCATCCGATGACGCCCGAAGTCGCCCTGCGCGTCGGCCTCGCCGCCGGCAAGCGCTTCATGAGCGCCGACGACCGCCGCCACCTTGTCGTCATCGGCAAGGACACGCGCCTCTCGGGCTATATGCTTGAACCGGCGCTCACCGCCGGCTTCACCGCCGCCGGCATGGACGTCGTTCTGTTCGGCCCGCTGCCGACGCCCGCGGTCGCCATGCTGACGCGCTCCCTGCGCGCCGATCTCGGCGTCATGCTCTCGGCCTCGCACAACAAGTTCGCCGACAACGGCATCAAGCTGTTCGGCCCGGACGGCTACAAACTCTCCGATGAAGCCGAGATCGAGATCGAGCAGCTGATGGACTCAAAGCTCGACGAGCACTTGGCCGCGCCCGACCAGCTCGGCCGCGCCCGCCGCATCGACGATGCGCAAGCGCGTTATGTCGAGATCGTCAAGGCGACGTTCCCGAAAGGCCTCACGCTCAAGGGCCTTCGCATCGTCATCGACGCCGCCAACGGCGCCGCCTACAAGGTCGCGCCGGTGGCGCTCTACGAACTCGGCGCCGAGATCATCAAGATCGGCGTCGATCCGGACGGATTCAACATCAACGAGGAAGTCGGCTCCACCGATACGCGCGCGCTGAAGGAAGCGGTGCTGAAATATCGCGCCGATCTCGGCATCGCCCTCGATGGCGACGCCGACCGCGTCGCCATCGTCGACGAGAAGGGCCACCTGATCGACGGCGACCAGCTGATGGCCTTGATCGCCAAGAATTGGAAAGAGCAGGGGATTCTCAAAAAGCCCGGCATCGTCGCCACGGTGATGAGCAATCTGGGGCTCGAGCGTTTCCTCGAAGGCATGAAGCTGAAGCTCGAGCGCACCAATGTGGGCGACCGCTACGTGGTCGAGTCGATGCGCGCCAAGGGCTACAATGTCGGCGGCGAACAATCCGGCCACATCATCTTGAGCGATTTCTCCACCACCGGCGACGGCCTCCTCGCCGCGCTGCAGGTGCTCGCCGTCATCGTGCAGAGCGGCAAGCCTGCCAGCGAAGTGCTGCAGCTGTTCGAACCGGCGCCGCAAATTCTCGAAAACGTGCGCTACGAAAAAGGCAAGCCCGATCCGATGCAGGCCGCCGCCGTCAAAGATGCGATCAAAGCCGCAGAAGCCGCGCTCGTCGGCAAGGGCCGACTGCTCGTCCGCAAAAGCGGCACCGAGCCTCTGGTCCGCATCATGGCCGAAGGCGACGACGAAGCCCTCGTGCGCAAGACCGTGACCGAAGTGAAAAACGCCGTCGTCGCAGCGGCGCGGGCGGCTTAGCGCTCTGGTGGGGCAGCATGAGTAAGCTGGGCGTTCTTCTGGCATTTGTCGTGGGGCTTTGCCCAATCAGCGCGCAGGCGCAGGATGTCTACCGCACGCTGGAGCAGGTGGCGGATACGTTCGCGCGCCTGGAAAACGAGTGCCCCGCAAACATCCGGAGCGCAATGCTTGGCGCCACGAACCGTGTGAACGAAATGCAGAGCCGCACGAGTTCGACGCTCATGAGCGGGCGAGAGCATGCGGATGCGTACGCATTTCTCGAAGCCTACGCGGATGTCGCGGCGACCGTGGACAGCCGGCGCTTGAATTCGCTCTCGTTGGCCGCAATGGACGGCATGCTAAGGAACTGGATTCCGCGATCATATTTTGTAGGTCCGCACCCCTCGCGGGTGGAGCACGTGCCGATCACGTTGCGGGCAGACGGCGAGCGAGTGTTGGTCGATACTGTCCTCTCGGATATTGCATTGTCGTCGGGCGACGTCATCCTTTCGATAGATACGCAATCGGTCGCCGGCCGGTCATTGCACGATGCGACTGCGATGCTGCTCGGCGCGCCCGATACCTCCGTCGTCATCGTCTACTCACGCGGAGATGACGAGCCAAGAACAGTGCTGATTGAGCGAGAATCGCGTCAGAGGGCGCAAGATTTCGAAGGCTTCGAAGCGACCAGAGACGGAAACGTCGCAATACTAACATTGCGCGAATTCAGCGAACGAACACCGGCCGAAATTCGCCGCGCCGTGCGCGAACTTCGGCGTAACGCCGCCCCAGCTGGCTACGTGATCGATCTGCGGGAGAACGGCGGCGGTCGGATTGATGACGTCGTTCGAACGGCTGACCTGTTTCTCGATGGCGGCGTCATAGGCGGCGTCAAGGCGGCGTGCGATGACGAGACGCAGCTGTATAGAGCGACCGAGGGCGATGTTGCCGACGGTCTTCCGATCGTTTTGGTGATTGATGAAGGCACGTCTTCAGGCGCTGAATGGTTCGCTGCGGCGCTGATAGAAAACCGGCGGGCTCGGGCCGTCGGCGAACGGACGTTCGGCAGGGGCGACGTGCAGACGCTCATGCCGATGCGGCGGTACAATGTCTGGATATCGATGGCGCTTGGGCGCTTGGTTACGCCGTCAGGGCTGGAGATTGACGGGGCGGGCGTAACGCCAAGCGACGTCATGCCTGACGCGCACGCCGAAGGACACGAGCCCTTGGAGCGCGCCCTGCTAATGATCGGGCAGACCGCGGAATAGGGGATAGACGCCCGATCTATCCAACACTTTTTCGCGCCAAGCCGCTGAAAACTAAGCAGATCGCAGAAATCAATCCGACTGGGCCAGAACTGGGTGATAATGCTGCTTATGAACGCAGCAACAACAGCCCTGACACTCACCGCCGAACCGCTCTGGCGCCGCGCCCGCGACGCTTTCGCCCGCGCCGTCGACTCGTTCGGCGCGCCGGTGGTGATCGCCGTTCTCCGCCGGCTGACGCGTCCGTTGCGGCGCGCCATCGTCGCGCGGCTCTGTCTGCTCGAACACGTCGGTCGCAAATTGCTGCTTGCCGAAGCCGCCGCGATCCGCAGCGCCGAACTCGCCGCCGCCGCGTGCGGCGCACAGGCGATCGCCGCGCCGCCCGCAGCGTCGCCGAGGCTGCCAGCGCAGCCGTTCGCCGCGCGCCGCGAACGCGCGGTCATGAAGCCCGATCTCTACCATCCGCAAAGCTGGCGCGCGCCCTTCGCCTGCGGCGTGCCGGCCGATCCGCCGCCGCAGCCGCTGGAGCGCAAGCCGCGCGTCCTTCGCAACGAAGACGAAACCGCCTTCCGTCTCGCCCGCCGCCTCGAAGCTTTGCGCCGCGTGCTGAAGGACCCGCTGCCGCACGCCGCGCGTCTCGCCAACAGGCTCGCGCGCGAAGCCCAGCGCGTCCCCGAGCTGGCGTGGCGCTTCGTGCTGGCGAGCGCGCGCGGCAACGGCTGCGACCACCAGGATCCGCTGCTCGGCTTGCACGCCACCAACGCCGCCTTCACCGGCTGCGTCGCCACCCCTGCGCCATTTCCGGATTCAAGTTGAGCTCAAGCCCAGCCTCGGACGGCCCAAGCCCCGCTTGCAGCAGGCAACGCGGGAACGCCCACGCGCGCCGATCAGGCGGCGATCTCGCCGCGCCGGCCGACCAGCGCGCGCAAATGCGCAAGCGCTTCCGCTTGCGAGGCAAACCACCGGTTCACGGCCGCCGGCGCGCGCAGCTGCATATGCACGCGGTCGCCGAAAATGCGGATCACGCCAAAACCGGGGAAGCGCCCATTGCCGGCTGCGCGGTTGTTCCAGCGCGTGCGGCGGCGGAACGGAAACGGGCGGTAATCGTGTTCGGCGCCGAGCAGCTCGGCGCAAGCTTGGTAGAACCCCTGTTCCACCACCAATTTTTCGTCGTTCATGTCGAGGATGCATATAGGCGTTCGCCGCCGCCGCCGCGAGAGCCTCCTTTAGAGCCCGAACGGATAGGTCTCATCCGCGCCGGCTTTGCGCTGCGTCGGCAGCGGCGTCACCGCACGGGTTTCGTCGAACCAGACGTAAGCGTCGAACTGTTCCGACAGCGCGCAGCTCGAATAATGGCTCCAGCGCTCCGTTTCGGGACGGTAGATCACGCCGATGAAGCGCTCCAGCATCGGTTCGGCCAGTTCCTCGCGCAGCCGATCGTTCTTGCCGCGGCGCAGATCGAGCAGGAAGCGCCTCTTGCCGCTGTCGTGCGCCACCTTCTCGTAGCTGTCGGCCAGCGCCGGACGCACCTGTTTCACCTGCATCGGCTCGTCCCAATCGTCGGCGCAGGCGACCGTGCCGCTATGGGTGCCGAAGCCGATCAAAGCCGCCTTCTCGCCGAAGCGCTCGCGGCAGAGCTGGCCAAGATTGAGTTCGTCCCGCACTTGGCCCATGTCCGTCTTCGAGGCGTCGCCGATGTGCGAATTGTGCGCCCAGACCACGGCTTTCGCGCCCGCGCCCCTGGCGTCGAGCAGCGCCTGCAGCGTCTCGAACATGTGCGTGTCGCGCAAATTCCAGCTCTCCGCCGCGCCGTAATACATCGCCCGGTAATACGCCTCGGCGTTCTTCACCAGCCGCGCATTGGCCGCCGCATCGAGGAAGCTCTCGCCGTCCTGCGCCTCGTACTGGAGCCGCTTCTCCATCAACTCGCGCAGCATCTTCACCACGCCCGCCTCGCACTGCGAGTAGCCGCGCGAAAGCGCCATGCGGCCGTAGGTCTGCGGCTCGTTGGCGTAGGGCGTGAGGCAGCCGTAACGTTTGCGCGCGACGGCGGCCGCTTCCGGATCGACTTTGTCGAGATAATCGAGCACGGCCCGGATCGAGGACGAGAGCGAATAGAGATCGAGGCCGTAAAGGCCCGCCCGCTGTTCGGCCGGGCGGTTGGCGTTGAGTTCGCGCAAGCCTTCGGTGAACGCCTCGAAATCGGTGTTGCGCCACATCCAGGTCGGGAAGCGGCGGAACGGCGGCTCGGCGTGCGCCGGGGCAGGGCGCTGGCGCACATAGCGGTCGATGCTGGCCGCATCCGGCCAATCCGCTTCGAGCGCCACGATCGAGAAGCCGTGCCGCTCGATCAAACGCCGCGTGATCGCCGCCCGCGCGCGATAGAATTCGGACGTGCCGTGCGTTGCTTCGCCCAGCAGCACGACGCGCGCCGAGGCGAAGCGGTCGAACGCCTCCGCGAAGGCGGGATCGTTCAGGTCGGCCAGGTCTTCCGCCGCTTCCGCCATCCGACTCGCCAGCGTCGATGGCGGTCCGGGCTGTCGCGTCGGCAATTCCTCAGTCTCGGTCCAGCCATGCGCGCCGATCAGCGGCACGAACATCACCGCGCCAAGGTCCTCCTCTTCGAAGTGCCGCGCATCCTGCCGCGTCACCTTGATCAGGCGCTGGCTGCGCGGGCTGTCGCCTACCGGCATCACCAGGCGCCCGCCGAGATCGAGCTGTTCTTTCAGAACCTGCGGAACCGCCGGCCCGCCCGCGGAGGCGATGATCGCGTCGAACGGCGCCCGGTCCGGGCAGCCTTTGGTGCCGTCGCCGTGCAGGATTTCGGCATTGTCGTAGCCGGCTTGCTTCAGCCGCCGCCGCGCCAAGTCCGCAAGTTCGCCGTGCCGCTCGATCGCGATCACTTCGCCAGCGATGCGGCTCATCACCGCCGCCGCATAGCCGGAGCCCGCGCCGATCTCGAGCACGCGGTCGCCGCTCTCGACTTCGGCGGCCTCGATCATCATGGCGACGATGAACGGCTGCGAGATCGTCTGCGCCGCCTCGATCGGCAGCGGCGTGTCCTCGTAGGCGAATTCGCGCATGGCTTCGGGCACGAACAGCTCGCGCGGCACCTCGCGCATCGCGGCCAGCACGGCGTCGTCGCTGATTCCGCGATGCGCAATTTGGCGTTCCACCATGCGCTCGCGCGCATAAGCGTAGTCGAGCATCACATGTACCGGTTCAGGTTTCCCGCAGCGCTGAGCATGTTCGGCGGCGGCACGACGGATTCCTCCACCGACATCCACAGGTCGCGCAGATCCCTCGGCAACGCGTCCTGCACGTTCTCGATCTCGCCGACCGGAATGTGCCGCGACAGCGTCTGGAGCACCGCGATCACCGCTTCGCGCGGATCGGTCGGACGCGCATCGGCCAGCCATTCGTCGACTTCGGCGATGAATTCCTCGCGGTCGCAATCGGTGGGCTGCCGCGCCGGGGTGAACTGGTCGTAGAACACGCCGCGGACCAGCAGCGGCAATTGCGCGCCGAGATGGGCGGCGACATCCACCGGCAGGCGGTCGCGCAATTTGTGCAGCACCACCGACAGCACTTTCCAGGCGTGCTGACGGTCAGGCCCCAACGCGTCCATGATCTCGTTCAGCCAGATGTGCGTGGTCTGCAGTGTCTTGTCGAACACCGGCAAGCCCGAACGCGAGGCGCGGCGGTTGTTGCGGTTCGGCCCGCGCTGCTGGTCGCGAGAACCGCGCCCGCGCCGCTCCTCGTCGAAGCGCCGCTCGCCGAAACGCTGGCGATATTCGCCGCGTCCGCCGAAGCGTTCCGCGTCGAAGTCGCGCTCGGCACCGCCGCGACCCCGGCGCGGCTGATCCGGGTAGGGTTCGCCATAGCCGCCGAAATCGGCCCCGCCGCCGCGGCCCCACTCACGGAAATTCGCTGCGCGCTGATCCTCGTAGGAGCCGCCGCGCCGCTCGTTGTCGTCGCGCCAGTACCGCCCGCCGCCCTGCGGGCCGCCCGGGCCGCCGCGGAACGCGCGGTCGTCGCCGCGTCCATAGCGGTCGGCGTCGTAGTATCGAGCCATGAAGGGACCTCCATCCAGATCCCCCGCCGCAGACTTCATCTAGCGCCGCCGGGCGCGCGGTCCAGCGTGCGAACGCCTCGAGCCCACCATTCTGAGGCCGTCATTCAAGTACCGCTCAGGATCGCGGCGCTAGCGTCTTGCTCATCGGGGCGTCGAGGGCCGCACCCGCAGAGTTAACGGAGCACACCACCATGAAACGCATTCTTATGGCTGTCAGCGCGGTCGCCCTCATGACCTCGATGAGCGTCACCAGCGCGGCCGCCCAGAACCGCACCGTCATCAGCCAGTTCGGCCGCGACAACGGCGTCGCCGCGGCGCAGCAAGGTTCGCGCAACGAGGGCCGCATCGAACAACGGGGCCGCTCGCACTATTCGCGCGCCGTCCAGAATGGCCGCGACAATTTCCTGCGCATGAATCAGGGCGGCACCCGCAACGAAGCGGTCACCGAGCAGAACGGCAATAACAATCTCGCCGTCACCGGCCAGGAAGGCCGCCGTCTCGACGCCGCCATCTATCAACGCGGCAACGGCAACATTTCCGGCATCGCCCAGATCGGCAACGGCTCCATCGCCACCACCGATCAGGCCGGCCGCAACAACACCACCGGCGTGATCCAGGTCGGCGACAATCAGGATGCGAGCGTGGTCCAGCGCGGCAGCAACAACATCACGGTCGTGATCCAAGGCGGCCCGTAAGCCGCGATGGATCGGTCGAAGGGCGGAAGGGCGTCAACGCGTCCTTCCGCATCGTCCGGAGGAGCAACAATGTCACGTCATGCGATGCTTGCGGCGCTCTTGCTGAGCGTAGCGGCGTGCGCGGCGGCGAGCGAGCCGCCTGAGACAGCCGCCGAACTCGATGCGCCAGCCATTGCGTACGAACCGGCCGAGTCGGGTGGTGCGGCGCCAGCCTATCGCACAATGCCGGCCGAGCTCGGCTGCGAGATCGACGTCACGCGCATCAGCGGCGGCGTCCGGCTCGAAGCCCGGGCGATCAACTATTCGATCGCCTCGGATTCGCTCGAATACGATTTCGTCGTCACCAAGAGCGGCGCGGCCGGTTCGTCCGACATCGTCCAGGGCGGCGAAGTCACGGAAGAAGCCGTCGGCGAAGTCGAACTCAGCCTCGAACGCGGCGCGCGCTATCGCGCCCGGCTGACGCTTAGCGATACCGAAGGCGAAGTTTGCACAACACGGGTGCGGTCATGAACAAGAAATCCATCCTCATCGCCGCGTCGGCGCTGATGCTCAGCGTCAGCGCATTCGCGGAACCAGCCTCCGCGCGCGGCTTCGGCTGGCGCGCGAACCAAGTCACGGTCGAGCAGAACGGCGCCAACAACGGCGCTGCGGTCGCCCAGAACGGCCGCGCCAACAACGCCTCCGTCCTTCAGAACGGCGACGGCCACACCGGCATCGTCCGTCAGGGCGGCGACTTCAATGGCGGCCACGTCGCCCAGCGCGGCGCCGGCAACACCGCCAATGTGACGCAGACCGGCGGCGACAACGCGCTCTGCATGCTGCAGCGCGGCAACAATCTCTCCGCCAACATCACCCAGTCCGGCGGCGAGAGCGCGGTCTACATCCAGACCAATCGCGGCGAGATTTATGCGCCGTCGCGCAGCATCCTGGTCCGCAACTGCGCCCGAGGCGGCGGCTAGGCCGGCTGGAACGTTTCCGGAGCTGGGTCCGTTTCTGAGCACGCCAAGCTCGAACCGATCCAGCTCCAAGGAAACGCCATGCCCGACACTCTCACCGCCGCTCGAGGCCCGTCCAGCGACGCGTTCGCCATGGCGCTCGCGCGCGGTCTCGGCGCCTTTTCGATCGCGCTCGGCCTCGCCGAGCTGCTCGCGCCGCGCCGGCTGAACGATGCGATCGGCGCCGATGCGCCCAACCTCACCCGCGCCTACGGCGCGCGCGAGATCATCACCGGCGCCGGCCTGCTGGCGGCAAAGGATCCGACGCCCTGGATCTGGGCCCGCCTCGCCGGCGATGTGCTGGACCTCGCGACGCTTGCCGCCGCCGGTCGCGGCGCGAACAGCAAGGGGGCGAGCATCGGAACCGCCATTGCCCTCGTCGCCGGCGTCACCGCGCTCGACCTTCTCTCGGCGCAAAGACTGCACAACCGCACCGGCACCAAGTCCTGGTTCGCGCATCAGCGCGATGAAAGCCTAATCGGCGCCCTGGAGGAAACCGATCCGTACGATCCGAACGGCATGCTGCATCGTCCGCCCGAGGAGGGCCTGCGCGTGCAGTGATCACTTTAGGCGGTCCAGCCAGAACGCGGTGCTGGCGTCCACGTCCGCCGGCGCCGTCCCGCCTTCGAGCGCGGGCAGGAGCGCGTTCGCCATCTCCTTGCCGAGCTCGACGCCCCACTGATCGAACGGATTGACGCAGGCCAGCACGGCTTGGGTGAAGGTCCGATGCTCGTAGAACGCCAGCAATGCGCCGACGGCTTCCGGGCTCAGCGCGTCGATCGCCATCATTGTTGAAGCCCGGTTGCCCGGAAAAGTCCGATGCGGCGCGAGCGCTTCGGCGTTCGCCACGCCTTTGGCTTTCATTTCGCTCAGCACTTGCTGTTGCGATTTGCCGACCATCAGCGCGCGCGCTTGCGCCAGCGCATTGGCGTAAACCTTGGCGCGATGCGCCGGCGGTCCTTCCTGCGGCCCCGCATTGACGATGAACTCGACCGGAATTTCCTCGACGCCCTGGTGCAAGAGCTGGAAGAACGAATGCTGCGCATTGGTGCCGGCCGCGCCCCACGTGACGGCGCAGGCTGAGCGCGTCAGCGGCTCGCCGTCGCGCGTCACCCGCTTGCCGTTCGACTCCATCTCCAGCTGCTGCAGCCACGCCGGCAACAGCCGCAGCCGCTCCGCATAGGGGATCACCGCGTAGGAGCCATGTCCCAACGCCTCGCGATTCCACATCTGCACCGCGGCCGAGATCGCCGGCAGATTTTGCGCGAACGGCGCATCGCGGAAGTGCGCATCCATCTCCTCCGCGCCTTCGAGCATGCGGAAGAAGACGCCGTGTTTCAGCGCGATCTCGCAGACGAGCGAAACCGACGACCACAACGAATAGCGCCCGCCGACCCAGTCCCAGAACGGAAACACATCCGACTCGGCCACGCCCCAGGCCACTGCTTTCTCCGGCGCAGCGGTCGCAGCCGCGATCCGCGCCGGCCCCCAGGCGCGCACGAATTCGGCGTTGGCGAGCGTCTCCTGCGTCGTGAACGTCTTCGAGACGACGATCAGCAGCGTGCGTTTGGGATCCAGCCCTTCGATCGCGTCGGCGACGTCGGCGCCGTCCACATTGGCGGCAAAGCGCACTTCGATGTTTGACCGCCGCTCCGCTTTGACCGCATCGAGCACCAGTCGCGGCCCCAAGTCCGAGCCGCCGATGCCGAGATGGACGACGGCGTCGAATTTTCCGCCTTCGGCGATCTCGTGTGCAAAATCGTGCATGCGGTCGAGCACGGCCGTCACTTCATTGTCGCCGCCCGGGGGATCGGTGATGCGCAGCTTCCAATGCATGGCCGCGCGTCCCTCGGTGTTGTTCACCACTTCGCCGGCGAACAGCTTCCCGCGCCAGGCGTCGAACTCTGCCGCCGCCGCAAACTTATCCAACAGCGCCAGAGCCGTGGTATCTATGCGTTGTTTCGAGAAGTCGGCGGTGAGGTGAGGGGCGGCATAGGTTAGTGACGCGACGCGGTCAGGGTCGGAGAGGAGGTCCGTCAGCGTCGCGTTCGCCAATTGCGCGGCGTGCGCTGCGATGTCGGCCCAGGCTTGCTTCGGTGCGGCGAAAACATTGGCGCTCATGGGGGCAAGCCTCTAACAGGACGAGGGCATGGCGACAATTCTGATCACGGGCGGCGCGGGCTATGTCGGCGCACATTGCTGCTTGGCGCTGAAACGAGCCGGGCACGATGTCGTCGTTTACGACAATCTGTTCAACGGCCACGAACAATTCGTGAAATGGGGTCCGTTCGAACGCGGCGACATCCGCGACAAGGCGCGGTTAGTCGACGTCTTCGCACGCCACAAGCCCGCCGCCGTCGTCCATTGCGCGGCTTTGATCGAGGTCGGCGAGTCGGTGAAAGCCCCCGACCGCTTTTACGACAACAACGTCACCGGCGCGCTCGTGCTGCTCGATGTCATGCGCGAAGCCGGCGTGAAGCCGTTCGTGTTCTCCTCCACCTGCGCCACCTACGGCGCGCCGCAGCGCCTGCCGATGGACGAGACCCACCCGCAGAACCCGGTCAGCCCCTATGGCTGGACCAAGCTGATGATCGAGCGCGCGAGCGCCGACATCGCCGCCGCTTACGGTCTCAAGTTCGCGCACCTGCGTTATTTCAACGCCGCCGGCGCTGCGCCGGAAGAGGGCATTGGCGAACGTCACGAGCCGGAAACGCACGCGATCCCGCTTGCGCTGATGACACTGCTCGGCCGGCGCGAAAGTTTCAAGATTTTCGGCACGGATTGGGAGACGCGCGATGGCTCGTGCCTCCGCGATTACGTCCACGTGCTCGATCTCGCCGACGCGCACGTGCGCGCCGTGGAGCGCTTGCTCGCCGGCGGCGAAAGCCTCGCTGCCAATCTCGGCACGGGCGATGGCGTCACCGTGCTGGAATTGCTGGCTGCTATCGAACGCGTCGCCGGCAAACGCGTGCCCGCCTCGCCAGCGCCGCGCCGCGAAGGCGATGCGCCGGCGTTGGTGGCGGACATCACTCTTGCGCGCAGAGACCTAGGTTGGACGGCCATGCGCAACATCGACGTCGTCATCGCGGACGCATGGCGCTGGCATTTCGAAATCGAGCCGAAGCTGTTCGGCCCGTGACCGCCGGCGCATGACGCCGGCGGTCCGCGTTGTGTTTTGGAGATTGTATTTTTAGGAGCTCGTGCCTTCCGCCGGCTGGTGCGTCGAGGCGATCGCATCCTTGAGGCCTTCCGACATGCTCACTTTAGTGGCGAAGTCGGTCAGCGCCCCATTCATGATCCGGGTCCAGGTTTGGCTGAGGCCGCCGCCGGTGCGCTCGGAGTAATAGCCTTCGAACGCCTCGGTGTAGATCGTCTGACCCGTCGTGCGGTCCACCAGCGCCACATCGCCTTGAACGCTGCCGAAGAATTCGACCGTCACCAGGCCGGTGCGATAATCGAACCAGAAATTGCGCAGCGTCGTGTCAAGCACATAGCGATCCTCCTGGCCGCCGAGGATGTGGCTGTTGGCGGTGAGCACTTGTTCGAGCGCATGCTCGATCGTCTCCGCCGGCGGCTCAGTCGTGCCGACCGCACCCATGACCATGCCGTAGCCGTTGCGCTTGTCGCCGATGCGGTCTTGCCGCTGACGCTGGTCGGCGACCGGGCCGACATCGATCCGGGTCGGCGGCGCTTCGGAAAGCACGCCGGGCCGCGCTGCGGCCGGCGCCAGCGTCAAATTGGTGGTGCCGGTCGCGCAGGCCGAAGCCGTGAACGCGAGCGCCAAGGCTGCGAGCAGTCGTTTCATTGGATTCCCCCCGTTCAAAAACAGATCAACGATAGATGACGGTGTTGGCCACTTGCTGCCCGGCGCGGACCGCAAGCGCCTCCATCTCGGCGCGGAAGGCTTCGGGCGTGAAGTCGGACAATTCGGCCGTCATCTGGCCGATGGAGTGCTGCCGCTCTGGTCCGAACACGCGCCGGCCTCGGGCGTCGAGCACGCTGACGTTGAGTTTCAAAAAGGCGCGCATGGTCGTGTCCGGCCGCTGCGAGCGGCGGATCAAGCCCCATTCGCCGATCTCGACCAGCAGTGTGTTCGAAGCGCCGTCCGCACTCTCGGCCAGCGGCACTGCGTTGCGCGAGGCCAAGCGTTCCGTCAGCGCCTGCGTGATCAGCGTGTCGAGATCGATCGACTCTGCGGTCGGGACCAGCGGCTCGGCCTTTTGCTGATCCTCGATGTTGTTGTCGGCCGAGTTCACGACCGCGCCAATCATGCCGAAGAACACGGCCGCGGTCGCGGTCTCGTCCATCCGGGCGTCGATCACCTCGAATTCGCTGTGTTCGGGGCTGACGTCGATCGCCAGAGACGTAATCTGGATATCGCCGAGTCTGGCCGCGTTGCGCTGGGCGTTGGCTTCGCCCACGCCAATGAGCGCAGCGCAGGCCATCGCCGCGGCAAGTGTCAGAAGTCGCATTCTTGTCCCCCCACGGCCTCGAAGGCTATGCGGGAACAATCGCAGACACAAGACCGCTCGCAATCAATCCTTCTCGGCCCGGCCGACGCTCACGTACTTGAAGCCCTTGGCCCGCATTTCTTCCGGCCGATAGATGTTGCGGAGGTCGACGACGACCGGCGTCTTCAGGGCGTCCTTGATCCGGTCGAGATCGAGCGCGCGGAATTGGTCCCACTCGGTGATGAACACCACCGCGTCGGCGTTCTGCAGGCAATCGTAAGGCCCGGTGGCGAACTGCACGTCCTTCAGCATGTGCTTGGCTTCGTGCATGCCTTCGGGATCGAAGGCGCGGATCTTGGCGCCCTCGGCCTGCAGTGTCGGCACGATGTCGAGCGCCGGCGCATCGCGCATGTCGTCCGTGTTCGGCTTGAAGGTGAGGCCCAAGACGGCGATGGTCTTGCCGGCGACGTTGCCGTCGAGCGCCGCGATGATCTTCTGCGCCATCTTCTGCTTGCGCGCCGTGTTCACGCGGACGGTCGTTTCGATCAGCTCGATCGGCGCCCGATAGTCGCGCGCCGTCTTCATCAGCGCCAGCGTGTCCTTCGGGAAGCACGAGCCGCCATAGCCGGGGCCGGCGTTCAGGAATTTGCGGCCGATGCGATTGTCGAGGCCGATGCCCTTGGCGACTTCCTGCACGTTGGCGCCGACTTCTTCGCAGAGGTCGGCAATCTCGTTGATGAAGGTGATCTTCATCGCCAGGAACGCGTTGGCTGCGTACTTGATCAGTTCAGAGGTGCGCCGCGCAGTGAAGATCATCGGCGTTTCATTGAGGAAGAGCGGGCGATAAAGTTCGCGCATCACCTCGCGAGCACGCTCGTCGTCGGTGCCGACGACGACGCGATCCGGCCGCTTGAAGTCGTTGATCGCCGCGCCTTCGCGCAGGAATTCCGGGTTGGAGACGACCGCGAAATCGGCGCTAGGGTTGGCTTTTTTGATGATCGCTTCGACCTCGTCGCCGGTGCCGACCGGCACGGTCGATTTGGTGACGACGACGGTGTAGCCGTCCATCAGGCCCGCGATTTCTTCGGCGGCCGCGTAGACATAGGAAAGGTCAGCATGGCCGTCGCCGCGGCGTGACGGCGTGCCGACGGCGATGAACACCGCGTCCGCATCGCGGATCGCCGCGCTCGGGTCGGTGGTGAAGAAGAGCCGCCCTTGCTCGACATTGTCCTTCACCAGCTCGTCGAGTCCCGGCTCGAAGATCGGGATCTCGCCCTTTTGCAGGCGCTGGATCTTGCCGGCGTCCTTGTCGACGCAAGTGACGGTGTGGCCGAAATCCGCAAAGCATGCGCCGGACACAAGGCCCACATAGCCAGTGCCGATCATGGTTACGCGCATTGGTGTCTTCCCTCAGAATTTCCCGGCAGCCATCGGCTGCCTGGAATAAAATATCAAGCGGCGGAGCGGCGCATAGCTTCCTCAATGGCAGCGTACGCGAGCTTAGCATCGTTCAGATTGGGCGCGGTGTAGATCGCTCGACGCGCGCCCTCCACCTCCACGGTCAGGACAATCGCGCGGCGTTTGACATTGGCCAACGGCGCGAATGCGCACACCAGACCGCCGATGATCCAGAGCAGCGGAAACTGCACCAACAGGCCTCCGAGCAGCAAAATCGCGCCGATGCTTATAACTGTCACCCGCGCTGATCCCTGCACAACGCTCTCTTGAATCTGCGGCGCGCTCACCGCGCCGACGGCAATTTCGTCGTCGCCGCAGATGATGCGCTTGTCGGTGACCGTGAAGTCGTGCCCTTTGACGATCTGGACCTCGCCGGGGTCCACTTGCATGCGGATCAAATCTCCTGATTGTACGCGCCCACTTCAGCGAAGCGGGCGAGGCGCGGCTTCACTTCTTGGCGGAAGAGCGCCTTCATGTCGTCGTCGCTGGTCATGCTTTCAACCACGACCACCAGTTCGGGCTTATTGGAGGAGGCGCGCACCAGCACCCAGGCGCCGTCCTCGAGCGTGACACGCACGCCGTTCACCGTGTTCACGTCGCGGATGGCGCGGCCAAGGATTTTGCCGCCTTCGGCCGCGAACTTCCGATAATCCGCCACGACCTGTTCGACGACGCCATACTTCTTTTCGTCGTCGCAATGCGGGCTCATGGTCAGCGAGGTGTAGCTCTTGGGCAGCGCCTTCTTCAGCTCCGAAAGCTTCTTGCCCGGATTGCGCTCCAGCATCGCCAGCACGGCCGCGGCGGCGACGATGCCATCGTCGTAGCCGAGCCCAAGCGGTTCGCGGAAGAAGAAGTGTCCGCTCTTTTCGAAGCCGGCGAGGGCGCCGAGTTCGGTGGTGCGGCGCTTGATGTAAGAGTGGCCGGTTTTCCAATAATCCACCTTGGCGCCGTTCGCCTTCAACACCGGATCGACGGCGTAGAGCCCGGTCGATTTCACGTCGGCGATGAACGTCGCGTTCTTGAACTCGGCGCTCAAATCGCGCGCGAGCATCAACCCGACCTTGTCGGCGAAAATCTCTTCGCCTTCGTCATCGACCACCCCGCAGCGGTCGCCGTCGCCATCGAAACCGAGCGCGACATCGGCGCCGTGCTTCTTCACCGCCGCCGCCATGTCGTGCAGCATTTCGCTGTCTTCGGGATTGGCGTTGTAGTGCGGGAAGGTCCAGTCGAGCGCGGTGTGGAGGTCGATCACCTCAGCCCCCATGCGCCGCAGCGCTTCCGGCGCGAACGCGCCCGCCGTGCCGTTGCCGCACGCCGCGATCACCTTCAGCGGCCGCTTAAGCTTCACCCGCGAAGCCACGTCGGCGATGTAGCGCTCACGCACGCCCTCGATACGATTGTAACCGCCGCCGGCGCGCTCCTTGAACTTGCCGCCGAGCACAATTTCCTTCAGCGCGCCCATCTCTTCCGGACCGAACGTGAGCGGCTTGTTCGCGCCCATCTTCACCCCGGTCCAGCCGTTCTCGTTGTGCGAGGCCGTCACCATGGCGACGCACGGAATGTCGAGCGCGAATTGAGCGAAGTAAGCGGTCGGCGAGAGCGCGAGGCCGATGTCGTTCACTTCCATCCCGGCCTGCATCAAGCCCAGAGTCAGCGCCTGCTTGATCGATTGCGAATAGAAGCGGAAGTCATGCCCGACGACGATCCGCGGCGCGACGCCGAACTCATGCACCAGCGTGCCGAGGCCCAGCCCCAGCGCCTGCACGCCCAAGAGGTTCAGCTCCGGCGGCTTCTCCGCGCCCGGAATGCCGAACCACCAGCGCGCGTCGTATTCGCGAAAGCCGGTCGGCTTCACCAGCGGGAAGCTCTCGAACTCGGCGGTATTGGGCGCGAGGCTTGCGCGGGGCGCAGGCAGCATGGTGTTCAAATCCGTGGGCGGCCGGGGGGAGGGAGCCGGCGTGATGGGCGAAAAGCCCGAAAATGGCAATTGCCGGCAGCCCGTCAGGGGTGCGGCGTAACGCGAACTCGTGTGATTTCCAGGCCGTAGGACTGGTCGGTTCCGTTCGACAGCGCGCGCAGGCCGATGGCGTTTACGGCGAACTGGGGGGGCAGTTCGAAGCGGAGCGTGGCGGGCTGGGCCGGCGCCTCCTGGCTCACCCATTCGGCCGGGCCGATGCCTTGCAGGCTGACGGCGAGGGCGCTGGCGGCGTTGACCGGCAGCGGGTTGTAGCTGACCTCGACCGTCACCGGCTTGTCGTCGATCAGCGCGGCCTGCTCGGGAGTCAGCAGCAGGCGCGCGCCTTGTTCGGCCGGCGTCGGCGGCGGCTGGTTCGGCAGCTGGGCGATGCGCAGCGTCTGCGCCCGGCCGAGAAAATCGCGCGTCACCGCCATGTCCTGCTCGGCGCCCACGGCGGGGGAGTTGAACGCTTCGCCCTCGAACACCAGCGCGCCGTTCTCCACCTGCGCCGCGACCGGCGCAGGCTCGCGCGGCCAGGACTGCGGCCGCACGCTGATGGCAATCACCAGGACCGCGAACAGGATCGCCAGCGGGTAGAAGACGAGCGGGTGGAACAGCCAGTGACGCATTGCTCTCCCTGTAGCCGCTGGGCTGCGGCCCTCCAAGGACTTGACGCTCGCCGCCCATGCTGAAACTCAGGCGCCCATGCCTTTCCTCGCCCTTCTTCGCCACGGCCAGAGCCAGTGGAATCTGGAAAACCGCTTCACCGGCTGGGTCGACGTCGACTTGACCGCCGAAGGCGAGGCGCAGGCGCGCCGGTCGGGCGAATTGCTGGCGCAAAGCGGCGTGCCGTTCGACAAGCTGTTCACCTCGGTGCAGACGCGGGCGATCCGCACCGGCAATCTGGCGCTGGACAAGGCGGGGCTCGCCTGGCTTCCGGTCGAGCGCTCCTGGCGCTTGAACGAGCGCCATTACGGGGCGCTGACCGGGCTCGACAAGGCCGAGACCGCGGCCAAGCACGGCGAGGCGCAGGTGAAAGTCTGGCGCCGCTCCTACGATACGCCGCCGCCGCCGCTCGAAGCCGGGGGCGCGTTCGATCTCTCCAAGGACCGCCGCTACGCAGGCGTGGAAGTGCCGCAAACGGAGTCGCTGAAACTCACGTTGGAGCGCGTGCTGCCGTACTGGAACGAGAAGGTCGCCCCCGACCTCCAGGCCGGCAAGAACCTGATCATCGCCGCCCACGGCAATTCCCTGCGCGCTATCGTGAAACATCTGTTCAACGTCCCGGACGATCAGATCGTCGGCGTCGAGATGCCGACCGGCAATCCACTGCTGATCGAACTCGACCGCGACCTGCGCCCCAAGAGCGCGCGCTATCTCGACGCCGCGCGCGCCGAGAAGCTGCCGCCTTAGGATTAAGCACTCCCAATATCCCTAACTCGTGTTAGCCTCCCGCAGGGAGGGTGAACAATGTTAAAGGCTGTCATTCAGCAGCCGCTTGAGATCCTGATTGGTTTGATCCTCGCGGCGATCACAATTGCGGTCCCTTACGCTGTAGAAACAGGTCAGTTGGAGCTCTCGACGGTTTGGTCTCAGGTGATCACGGGCGTATGCGGCACCATCACGGGAATATGGTTCGCCCAAATTTTCGCCGAGGTCGACCAGTTCGAAAAGGCGGCGAATCTGCTCCGTCCCCAAATTGCGCAGGCAAACCTGTCGCTTCTCAGTGCGACCAATGAACTCGTGCAAATACTCCGCCGACATGAGGCTAGCGAAGTCAGCGCTGATGTTGTCGTGCAAGTAGTAGACGCGCAGACCCGTACCTTTCAAACGGCCCTTACGCACTATCAGGAGATTGTCGGTTCGCCTGACATGTCTGGTCGTTTGTCTGGAATACTCATGGCCATAGACAGTTTTGAAGGGGCAATCGAGAAGTTCGAGCGAAGGACGGGGAATGGTTCGGCGATGTCGGAACCTTCGGACGTTGCTGACCTCAAGCAAGAGCTTTCTGAGTTGCGTTTGCACTTGGACGCTGTCGGAGGTCGCTTCTCCAATCGCGAAGCAGTCACGATCAAGTGCCCCAAGTGTCCAGAGATGGTTGGGGTCTATATCGGCCGGTTGAAAGGCAATACTGCCCACGCCCGTTGCCCCAATCGGCACAAATTTCCGGTCCACCGCGCCTATGACGGATCAGTGTTCGTAGGTGGTGTCTGACCTCACCTTCATGCAACGGGCGCTGGCTTTGGCCGCGCCGGGCGTGGGCCGGACCGGCGAAAATCCGAGCGTCGGTTGCGTGATCGTGCGCGACGGCATGATCGTCGGCGAGGGCGCGACGGCGATCGGCGGGCGCCCGCACGCGGAGCATGTGGCGCTGGCGCGCTCGGGCGACGAGGCGATCGGCGCCGATGTCTACGTGACGCTGGAGCCGTGTGCGTCGCGCTCGGTGCCGGGCACCGCATGCGCCGATCTGCTGATCCAGGCGCGTGTGGCGCGGGTGATCGTCGGCGCACGCGATCCGCATCCGCATGCGAACGGGGCGGGACTTGAACGGCTGCGCGCGGCCGGGATCGCGATCGAGACCGGCGTGATGGCGGAAGAAGCCCGCGCGCAGAATGCGGGCTTCTTCGCCAAGTGGGACGTGCGCTAACGCTGCTGCAAAGACTCCTCTTTCTGGGGCAATGCCCAGCGTTGAACCTCGACGCCAGCGGCAAACGACACTGCTGTTGCCCCTGGGTTCCGGGTTCTCGCTTCGCGAGCCCCGGAATGACGAAAAGTAAGCACGCAACGCTTCAGCCCTTCAGCCACTCCCGCGCTTCTTCGCGTGTGCTGAAGAAGCCGACTTCGACGCGCTCGCGATCCAGCTTTTGCGCGACGCTGTCGACGGCGACGCGGTTGAAATAGAAGTTCGGCTGCACCAGCGCGACCTTTCGTAGCCCCGCATGCATGGCGCGCGGAATCCAGACTTCGTTGAGCCAGGCCTGGTCCTCGGCGCCGATCAGCACGAAGTCGGTGACATCGCCCAAGAGCTTGCTGGCTTTGCGGGCGTTGATTTCCGAGAGCACTTGCGCGTTGCCGTCACGAAACGCGGCGCTGGTGGCGTAGCCCTTCCAGATCATGACGACGCAAGGAATCTCTGCGTCATATTCGATCGCGAGTTCGAGGTCGCCGTGCATCTCAGCGCCTCACCATCAGCGGATCGCCTTCTTTCAGCAGGCCGTCGAAATAGGCGATTGTCTTCGTCAAGCCGTCACGCAACTGCACTTTCGGCTGCCAGCCCAGCACTTCCTGCGCTTTGGCGATGTTCGGCTGCCGCTGTTTCGGGTCGTCGCTCGGCAGCGGGCGATAGATCAGTTGTGATTTGGAGCCGGTGAGATCGACGACGGCCTCGGCGAGCTGCTTGATCGTGAATTCGGTCGGGTTGCCGAGATTGACCGGCCCAGGCCAATCGCCGTCCTTGTCCATATAGGCGAGGAAGGCGTCGATCAGATCGTCGACATAGCAGAACGAGCGCGTTTGCGAGCCGTCGCCATAGAGGGTGATGTCTTCGCCCTTGAGCGCCTGAACGATGAAGTTGGAGACGACGCGCCCGTCGTTCGGGTGCATGCGCGGGCCATAGGTGTTGAAGATGCGGCCGACGCGAATGTCGAGATGATGCTGGCGATAATAGTCGAAGAAGAGCGTCTCGGCGCAGCGTTTGCCTTCGTCATAGCAGGAGCGGATGCCGATCGGGTTGACGCGGCCCCAATATTCTTCCGGCTGCGGATGAATGTCGGGATCGCCGTACACTTCCGAGGTCGAGGCCTGGAAGATCCGCGCCTTGAGGCGCTTGGCGAGGCCCAGCATGTTGATGGCGCCGTGGACGCTCGTCTTCGTCGTCTGCACCGGATCGTGCTGGTAGTGCACGGGCGAAGCCGGGCAGGCGAGATTGTAGATCTGGTCGACTTCGACATAGAGCGGAAACGTCACGTCGTGGCGCAGGAACTCGAAGTTCGGCTGGCCCAGGAGGTGGGCGATGTTGCGCTTCCTGCCGGTGAAGAGGTTGTCGGCGCAGACGACGTCGTCGCCGCGGGCGACGAGCCGGTCGCAGAGGTGAGAGCCGAGGAAGCCGGAGCCGCCGGTGACGAGGATGCGTCGTTCGAACATGGCTTCTCCTTTGGATGAGGCAGTAGGCAGTAGGCAATAGGCAGTAGGGTGTCGCAGGCCTATCAAACTTGGAGCGCGCGCCTTCAGGCGCGCAAAAAAGGGCGTGCGCCGGCGCCATGCGGGCCTGAAGGCCCGCGGTCCAACTTTCAACGTTCGCTCCCGAGCGGGAGACGGGGCGCGTGGTGCGCGCCGGAGGTCGTTCTAGTGCTGCTCTTGCGAGCAGCCGTGCGCGTTGCACGCGCCCCGTAATCGGCCGTTATTCCCGGATTGGCGAGCCAGGAGTTTTTGGCTCACCTGCATGGTTTCGCACGCAGGAGCCTTAGCTCCTTATGACCACGAGCCGGTTCAACGCGTCAGGACTCTCCGATGAATCCTGGGCCCTGCGGTTTCATGCCCCGCAGGCAATGCAAGCGTCGTTCGTTTCGCCGCCAGGAGCGGACCTCTGCCGAGCGTCCGTTTCCCGCGTACTTCCTCAACGATGATGGAGATGTTCGTTCGCACGTCCTCCTCCTTCCATCGAAGCGACGTCTGCCGCGCCGGTCGACGTCTGCACATTCCAAAGTTTCGGACGTCTTCGAAATCTCCCGTGTGCGGACAAGAGGCATTCTACGGCTGTTTGGGCGCGGTCGGATAAGTTTTGAGAAAGCCGCCGAATTGGAGTGCGGGCCTTGATGCCCGCATCTGGCGCTAAGGCTTGATAGATAAGCGCAAAGCGCGCCTGAAGGCGCGTGGTCCAAGCTCCGGGCCGCCGGCGCGAACTCGGAGGATAGAGCGCGCATCTATCCGCGCCGGGCGCGGCTCTTCACAGCGCGCTGTCGCCGCCCTAGCCTTTCCGGGGAGGTGGAGCCGATGCGGGCTTGGGCGTGGGCGTTTGCGGTGCTGTTCGCGGTCTGCTCGGCGGCGGTCGCGCAGCCGAGGGAGGACGACCCGTTCGAAATATGCTCGGATCGGGCGGCGACGCCGGCGGACCGTATCGCCGCCTGCACTGAGATCGTCGATTCCAATCCGGCTGACCCGACGCTGTTGTCGCTCGTCCGTCTGTTTCGCGGCATCACGTATTTGAACGAAAGCGATCCCGAGCGCGCCCGCGCTGATTTCGCCGAGGCGGTGCGGCTCGATCCGAGCAACGCGCTGGCGCACTTCTATCTCGGCAACGCCGCTTACGATCTGCGCGATTATCCCGCCGCGCTCGCCGCCTACAGCGAAGCCATCGGGCTCAGTCCCGAGAATGCGGGCTGGTACAACAATCGCGGCAACACGCATTCGCGGCTGCGCGACAATCGCGCCGCGATCGCGGATTTCGATCGGGCGATCGAACTCGATCCGAGCTATCCGCAAGCTTACAACAACCGGGCGATCGCGCATTCGCGGCTCGATCAGGATGAACTTGCCCTGGCCGATCTCAATCGGGCGCTCGAACTGCAGCCGGATTGGCCCGAGGCGCTCAGCAATCGGGGCGATGTCTATCTCAGTATGAATGACGAGAAGCTGGCGCTGGCCGATTTTCAAGCTTCACTCGCGCTCAATCCGCGGTCGCCGCCGGCGCTGGTGGGGCAGGGCCGCGCGCACAGCCGCGCCGGCGATCTGCGCCAGGCGGTGCGCAGTTTCGATGCGGCGCTGGAGATCGATCCCACGTCTGAAGAAGCGCTCATGCATCGCGGCAACACGCATTATGCGGGCAGGGACCGGGATCTGGCGTTGGCTGATTTCAACCGGCTGATCGAACTCTATCCGCGGACCCCGGCCGGTTACCTTGGGCGCGCGTTCGTCCGGCGTGAAAGCCAGGATTACGAAGGCGCGGCAGCCGATTTCAGCGAAGTCATCCGGCTTCGGCCGACAGTGGCTGCACCGCATTATGAGCGCGCCGAGACCTATGTGGAGGCCGGCGATCTTGCGCGCGCGATTCCGGACTATGACGAAGCGCTGCGGCTCTCGCCCGAGGAAAGCGAATGGGCGACGCGGCGTTGCCGCGCCTATGCGGAGTGGGGCCGGCAGCTGGACGCGGCGCTCGCGCACTGCGAGGCCGCGCACGCTGCGGCGCCGGACGCCGTGACGCTTGCCTCGCGCGCGCTCGTGCATCTGCGCCGCGGGAATTTCGAGGCGGCGCAGGCCGATTACACCTCCGCGCTGGAGCTCGCGCCGAAAGATCCAGACGCCCTCTATGGCCGCGGCTTGGCCCGCAGAGGTCTGGGCTGGCCAGACGCGCCTGCCGACTTCGAAGCGGCGGTCGAGCAGGACGAAGCCGTCGCCGCGCGCTATGCTGCGCGCGGCTTTGCTCAGGAGTGAGGCGGATACGCCGGCGCCGCGGCGTTTTTCTCTGCCGGCCCGTCCACAGAGCGAAGATGGGAACCGTTTGCGTGCCCTGGCGTTGAGCCGCTCGGCTTATGGCCATGCGCGCGCAAAAAGGGGGGTGGACGTGTCGGCTCTGGCTCTTGGGTTTGCCGGTTTGGCGATCGGCCTCTTAGGCTTCTTTGTCGGGGTGCTGTTCGAGGGCGCGTCTTGCCGCCGGCGGCTGAAGGAGGCCGACGCCCGGCTCGAAGCGCTGCGGCGCGACTTCGACACAGTGTCGACCGTCAATCTGCAGCTGCTGCACAAGCCTTCCGCCAAGCCCGCGGCCGCGCCGGTCGAGGAGGGCGCGCTGCACCGCTTTCTCGATCTCTACGACGAGGCCAAACGCTGCCTGCACCGTGCGCTCGACCGACACAATGCGAAAGCGCCGCGCCCGATCGTCATCAACCGGGACGGCGCCAACATTCTCCAGGCGCTGACCGAGCTGCCGCCGCTGAGCTTCTGCGAGGATTCGCGCAAGGACGCCGGGCTGCGCTCCTGGCTCTATCGCGTGCTGGAGCTCGACGTGGAGCGGCGCAAGCTGCGTCAGCCCCCGGGCGCGGACAAGGTGAGCGCGTTGGAGTGCGAACGGGAGCTGTGGGGCGCGGTGATCAAGCAGTGCGCTTGAGCTACTCCGCCGCGATCGCGGTTTGCTTGGCCAGTTTGTCGAACGCGACGAGGTCGCGGACAAGGTCTTCGAGCTGATCGAACGGGACCATGTTGGGGCCGTCGCTGGGGGCGTTGTCCGGATCGGGGTGGGCTTCGAGGAAGACGGTGGCGACGCCGATGGCGACGGCCGCGCGCGCCAGCACCGGCACGAACTGGCGTTCGCCGCCGCTGGTCTCGCCGCGCCCGCCCGGCTGCTGCACCGAGTGGGTGGCGTCGAACACGACGGGGGCGCCGAAGCTCTTCATGATCGGGATCGAGCGCATGTCGGAGACGAGCGTGTTGTAGCCGAAGCTGGCGCCGCGCTCGCAGGCCATGACGTTGGGATTGCCGCTGCCGGTGATCTTGGCGATCACGTTCTTCATGTCCCAGGGGGCCAGGAACTGGCCCTTCTTGACGTTGATGGCTTTGCCGGTTTCGGCGGCGGCCACGAGCAAGTCGGTCTGGCGGCAGAGGAAGGCCGGGATCTGCAGCACGTCGACCACTTCGGCGACTTCGGCGCATTGCTCGGGCAGGTGCACGTCGGTCAGCACCGGCACGCCGATCTTCTTGCGGATCTCTTCGAAGATGGGCGCGGACTTCTCGAAGCCGGCGCCGCGCTTGGTGCCGAGGCTGGAGCGGTTGGCCTTGTCGAAGCTGGTCTTGTAGATGAAGCCGGCGCCGACGCGCTTGAACACATCGCGCAGGAATTCGGCGGTTTCGAGCGCGTGGCTGCGGCTCTCCAGCTGGCACGGGCCGCAGATGAAGGTGAGCGGCAGGTTGTTGCCGATTTCGAGCGGGGTGGATTCCACGCGCGGAATGCGGATCACGGAAGCGGGTTGCATCAAGGTCCTCGGGGCGACGGGAGCCCAGACATAAGCCTGGGGCGGCGGGTGCTCAACAGCGCGGACGCGCCGGACAGCCATGAATTAGCGGTCACGTCAGCGCAATGTGGACGTTCCTATCGCCGCTATTGGGCGGGGTTATGGCTTCAGGCTGCGGCGCCGGCGACCGGCAGCGGGCAGGGCGCGTCCTCGGCGGCGGCGCGGGCTTCGAGCCAATCGCGGAAACGGGCCGCTTCGGGCGCGAGCGCGCGGGCGGTGGGCCAGACGATCCAGTAGGCGAAATCGTCGCGCACGGCGAACTCGAACGGGGCGACGAGGCGGCCGGCGCGCAGTTCGTCGATGGCGAGCCATTGGCGCCCGAGGGCGACGCCATCGCCCTGCAGCGCGGCGCGCAGCAGCAGCGGGCCGTCGTCGAACATCGGCCCGCGCTGCGGCTCGGGCCAGTCGAGCCCGGCGGCGCGGAACCAGAGCGCCCACGGCGTCCACGGATTGCGCAACAGCGTGGCGCGTTCGAGATCGGCGGGCGTGCTGAGTTTGAGCTGATCGCGATAAGCGGGCGTGCAGACCGGCGTCAGCGCTTCGTCGAACAATTTGTGTGCGTGCATGCCGGCCCAGCCGCCGCGGCCGAGGCGGACGCCGATGTCGATGCCCTCTTTCTTGTAATCGCTGACGCGCTCAGAGACGCGCAGTTCGAAATCGGTCTCCGGATGCTCGGCGCGATATTCGGCGAGGCGGGCGAACAGCCAGGTGGAGGCAAGGCTCGGCACCGAGCTGACGACGATGTGGGTGCGGGCCTTGGCTTGCTTGGGCGGCGCGAACGCCTGTTCGAGCACGGAGAGACCCTGGCGGACCTGGGCGTCGAGCTTCTGGCCGGCTTCGGTCAAGTGCATGGCGTTGCCGACGCGCTTGAACAGGGTGACGCCGAGGCGCTGCTCCAATTCGCGGATGCGATGACTGACGGCGCCGTGGGTGAGGTTCAGCTCTTCGGCCGCCTTGGAATAGGATTTGAGGCGCCCGGCCGCCTCGAAGGCGCGCAGCGTCTGCAGCGAGGGCAGGTGGCTCATGGCGGCGGCCCAAAAAGGTTGTGAATTCCGCTCACAACCAAGTCGTCAAACCCTCGTTCGGATTCAAGGGGTGGGCTCCCCACTTCGGGTCTGTCGCCGGCGAAATCCTCGCCAAAGCCGGCTCCAGATCACGGAGAAGTCCCATGCGCGCCCAAGGTTTTTATCTCGACGTTCTCGAACACGGCTCGCCGCTGGCGGTGAAGGTGGCGTCGCTGGCGGTGTCGGCGGTGCTGTTTCTGATCGTGGCGCTGCCGGTGCTGGCGGTCGGCGCGGCGGTGGTGGCCTGACGCTTTGCCCAACTGGCGGGGCCGCTCTGCCCGCCCTGATCCCCCCACGCGGCCCCGCCGATTTTTTCAGACGCGCAGCAGGCTGTCGAGCGCGTCGGCGGGCTTGGCGCCTTCGGTGTGGATGCGCCCCCATAGTCCCAAGAACAGGAGCGGCCAGCGCAAGGCGGCGTGCGCGTCGTCGGTGAAGATGGCGCGGATGGTCTGCGCATCGGCCGCGGCGCGGACGGCTTCGACGTGCGCCAGGCTCTGCGCCAGCTCGCTTGCGCGCGGCGCGATCCAGGACGCGACCGGGACGGTGAAGCCTTTTTTTTTCGCCCACGGTTCGGCGGCGGGGCAGTTTTTCTCGAGCCACGCGCGCAGCAGGTATTTGCCGAAGCGGCCGCGGACTTTGAGATGGTCCGGCAGGTTGAAGGCGAAGGCGGCCACTTCCGGATCGAGAAACGGCGTGCGGCCTTCGAGGCCATGCGCCATCAGCATGCGGTCGAGCTTCAAGAGCAGGTCGTTCGGCAGCCATGTGGCGATATCGGCGGCTTGCGACTGCTGCAGTTGGGTAAGTGGGAGCGCGGCGCTCCGCGCCGCATGCGCGGCGGGAGCCGCGCGGTCCGACTTTGACACGTCGCGCCACTTGGCCAGCGCTTCACCGCCAAACATCTCCGCCACCTGCGGCTCGGCCGGACGGCCGCCGAGCCAAGCTGGCCGCAGCGCGCGGCGGTAGCGGCTATAGCCGGCGAAGAGTTCGTCGCCGCCTTCGCCGGTGAGCACCACGGTGAGGCGCGCCTTCGCCGCTTCGGCCAATTTGTACGTTGGCAGGCACGCATAGTCGGCGACCGGATCGTCCATCGCCCAAACGACGTGCGGAGCGATGCGCCAGAAATCCTCTTCGCCGAAACTGACATCGTTCCAATCGAGATTGAGCGCGCGCGCGACGCGTTCGGCTTGGCCGCGTTCGTCGCGCGCTTCCGGCACATCGAAGCCGCAGGTGTAGGCGACGACAGGACGCTGGTTGAGCCGCGCCATCATGGTGGCGACCGCGGCGCTGTCGATGCCGCCGGAGAGAAAGAGGCCGTAGGGCACGTCCGAGCGCTGGTGGACGCGGATGGAGTCTTCGAGCACGCGGTCGAGTTGGTGGATTGCAAGCTCGAGCGAACCTTCCCCCGCTTTGCGACGGGGCGTGGGTATTCTAGCGCGCACGCGATGCAGCTTCACATCGCCGCCGATGATTTCGACGATCTCGCCCGGCTCGATCCGCCGTACGCCAGGCCAGGCGGTTTCGTTCTCGAGCGTGTAGTTGAGCGCGGCGACTTGCTTGCTGATGGCGGGGGCAACGCGCGCTGCGCCGAATGACCGCGGTTCGGAGGAGAACGCGACCGCGCCGTGCTGGGCGCGGATGTAGAGCGGCTTGATGCCGAAGGGATCGCGCACGAGCCAGGTGCGGCCGTCGGCGCCGATGAGGCAGAAGGCGTACATGCCGCGCAGGCGGTCGAACGCGCGTTCGCCTTCCTGGGCGTAGATGTGCAACAGCGGTTCGAAGTCGGAGCCGGTGGTGAGTTTGCCCTTGAGCTGAAACTCCTCGGCGAGTTCGACATAATTGTAGATCTCGCCGTTGCCGATGATGGTGGAGCCGGCCGCGTGCAGCGGCTGCCAGCCGCCTTCGAGATCGATGATCGAGAGTCGGGCATGGGCGAGCGAATAGCCGGGCGCTTCCTCGACGCGGATGCCGTTGGGGCCGCGGTGGGCGATGGCGTCGATCAGCGCGCGGGCGCCTTGGGTCTCGCCGATGATTCCGGCAACGCCGCACATCAGACGCCTCCCAGACTGTCGAACAACGCCCGCCAGTGCGCGACGACGGCGCTCTCGGAGAACTCTCCGGCGACGCGTTCGGCGCCGGCTTGAATGAACGACTGGCGCAGCGAGGGATCGACCAGAAGCGCGCGCGTCTTGGCCGCCAGCGCTTCGGCGTCGTCGATTTCGATCAGGAAGCCGTCGCCGCCGTCGCGGATGAGTGCGCCGGGCCCGGCGGCGCGGGCGGCGACGATCGGCACGCCGTGCGCCCAGGCTTGAATCACGACATTGCCCAGCGGCTCGAAGCGGGAGGGAAACACGACGACGTCGGCGCTGCGGTAGAGCGAGGCGGCATCGTCGCGCCAGCCGAGGAAGCGCACGCGCTCGGCGACGCCGAGCGATTGCGCCTCGGCCTTCAGCGCTTCTTCCTCGGGTCCGTCGCCAGCGATCCAGAGATACGCCTCCGGCAGACGCTGCAGCGCCCGCAGCGAGACGTCGTGCGCCTTGCTTTGGTGGAGCCGGCCCATGCCGAGCAGGAGCGGGGCGTCGTCGGGCGTCTCAAGTGCGGCGCGGTCAACGCGGCCGCCGTCGCCGGGCGCGGCGAAGTTCGGAATGTAGTGCGCGCGTTCTTTCGGCCAGCCCTCGCGCACCATCCAGTCGACGATGTCCTGCGTGTTGCCGACGAGCGCATCGTAATCGCGGTAGTTCTTCAGCTTGTAATAGCCGCCGAGGCGGCCGACGCGCTTCCAGGGCCCGCGCGGCGTCGCGCTCGCGGCGCGGTTCATCCAGGCGAGGATGATGCGCGCGTCGCCCTCGCGCGCCATCGCCGCGATCGCGGGCGTGGTGGTGAAGTCGAAGGTCTTGCCGAACGGCAGCACGCGCGTGGGGACGCCGAATGCGGCCAGCGCCGCTTCGCGGCCGGCGTGCGCGCGGATGGCGGCGTGCTGCGCGATCCCGGCGCGCGCAAAGGCGCCGACGAGGCTGACGAAATACGCCTCCGCGCCGCCATTGACGGCCGAGCCCAACGTGTGCGCGAGGCTCATGCGGAGGGGCGGGGAACTGGCATGCTGAGGTCGCAGACATAGAGGCGCGCGGGACCGGTCTCAACCCAGCGATCCACTCTGTAGCCGTTCCAAAGCGTCAGCCTGAGCTTGTCGAAGGCGGGGTGCGCCAGCGCCGCGCTTCGACAGGCTCAGCGTGACGCTGGTGGTTGCCGCTGGCGCTTTCTTTTCTTTTCGGCGCCGACATGCGAGAGGGCTCCCCATGTCGATCATCACCCCCGCCGCGGCCGTCGCCGCCGGTCAGGACACCATTCGCGCCGAGGCGCGCTCGCTGGATACGCTGGCGGAGGCGCTGGCCGGCGAGCTGAAAGAACCGTTCGTGCATGCCGCCCGGCTGCTGGCGGAAACCAAGGGGCGGGTGATTGTCTCCGGCATGGGCAAGTCGGGGCACATCGCGCGCAAGATCGCGGCGACGCTCGCGTCCACCGGCACGCCGGCGCAGTTCGTGCATCCGGCCGAAGCCAGTCACGGCGATCTCGGCATGATCGTCGAGAGCGACTGCGTGCTGGCGATCTCGCGCTCAGGCGAGACGCGCGAACTCTCCGACATGCTCTATCATTGCCGGCGCATCCACGTGCCGATCATCGGCATGACGTTCAAGGCCGGCTCCTCGCTGGCGGCGGCCTCGACCGCGGCTTTGGTGCTGCCCGAATGCGGCGAGGCGAGCGAAGACGCGCCGGCGCCGACGATCTCGACCACCATGTGCCTGGCGCTCGGCGATGCGCTCGCGGTCGCGCTGATCAAGGCGCGCGGCTTCACCGCCGAGCATTTCGGCGCCATTCATCCCGGCGGCAAACTGGGCGCGGCGCTGAAGCGCGTGCGCGACATCATGCGGGTTGGGCAGAGCGATCCGCTGGTCTCGCCGGAGCTTTCGGTGCCGGAGGCGATGCAGGCGATGAGCGTCGGCGGCATAGGCGCGGCCGGCGTCGTCGAAGGCGGCAAGCTCATCGGCATCATCACGGACGGCGATTTGCGCCGGAAGCTGACGCCGGAAATGTTCGCCAGGCGCGCGCGCGACATCATGACGGCGAACCCGAAAACGATCGCCCCGGACGCGCCGATCGCCGACGCCATCGCCATCATGAACGAGAAGCGCATCACGCTGCTGTTCGCGGTCGAGGACGGCCGACCGGTCGGCGTCGTGCACATGCACGATCTACTGGCGGCGGGGGTGCGGTGAGGAAGGTGACGCCATTGCTCCTGCGGGGGCGGCGGCTTTCGCGTTCGGCGCTCTCGCGTGGGTGCTTTACAAAGGCGCATGGGGCGCGTGGCGCCACTTTCACACGTTTGCACCTGATCCGGATTATGACGTGTGGGGCCTTGCACAGGAGGTTTTGGGCATCGTCGCAGTAGTGGCGCTTGTTGAGTTCACGGCGTGTTTTGTCGTCGTCGCACTGACGTTGGGCCTCCTTAGCCGCTTTGTGCGAGACGGCGTTGTGCTGGCCGGCATTGTGGCAGCGGTTGCGTCTATCTTTTGAATGCGATCGCATTTCTATCTCTGCCTTCTTATCTGTTGCCAGCCGAAGGCATTACATGGCGATCGTTCTTGCCTGGGCCGCAGACCATTGCAAACATGGCCGCAGCCGCGATGATCGGCGCGTTGACGTGGCGCATGGGGTTCAGGCGGGAGCGTGCGTCAGCTCCGGCTTAACGCACGAGAAGAGCGAGTTGCCGGTGAGGGAGTCGAGGGCTCAATCAAGCGGCGCGAAGCGCGCGCATGAGATTGGCGGTGGACCAGGTCGCCACGCCGGCGCCGGCAAAGTCGCGGTCGTGAGTCCAAATGTCGCCGTCCACCGCCCAGCTGAGCGCGAGCACATGCGCGTCTGTGGTTGATCCGGTCCGACTGGGCACGCTATCGCGCAGCACAATTTCGGCCCGCGGCAAGGCTTCACTTAGGGCGGCCACAGGCACAACCGCCATCTCGACCAAAATTGCATCGAGCAAGGACAACAATTCTGGGCGTTTCAGGCCCAGCTCCACCCGTCGGCTGACTTCGAGCACGGCGCGGTCGGTCGTCACGAGCCTGCACGCGCGCACAGCTTCCAGCATCGCGCCGGTTTGACGCCCCAGCAGAGCGGACACCAGGACCGCCGCATCGACGACGAGCGTGGATGATACGCCTTTCATCGGCGGCGTTTCAGAACGGTTCGGCCTTCAACTTCTTGATCTCGGCGATCGACCAGTTGACGGGATCGACTTCGCCAAACTCCGCCAGCAATCGCTCATCTTCCTTCGGGTCGCGCTTCTTGGCCAGCCGCTCGGCGCGCTTCAGAACGGCGCCGAGCTTGTCAGCGTCGCCCACCTTGAGCGGAATGAGCACGCCGATCGTTCGCTCTCCGGCCTTCACCGGGGTCGGCCCCTCGAGCGCGCCGATGGTTTCCCCGGAGATCTTCTGCAGGTCGCGGATGCTGAGGACGTTCATCCGCATTACATACGCACGTATGTACCGCGAGTCAAGGCGATTACGCCGCTTATGGCGGCGCGCCGCGCGCCAACCCTGGGAAGTCGTCGCCTTGCCGGCGAGGGCGCCGGCGGTCCATAGAAGTGAGACATCTCGCTACGTGCGCGCTCGGTGCGTGCGGACGGCGGGGGTGCGGTGACGATCAATACAATAGCCGTCATCCCGGCCGGAGGCGCGCAGCGCCGTAGAGCCGGGAGCCAGGGCAACAAGCTCGTTTGCCCCTGGGTGCCGGCTCGCGCTCCGCGCGTCCGGGATGACGGAGGTTAGTGGGGGAGAGAATGAAGCATCTCACGAAGTTCGCAGTCGCTGCATCGTTGTTGTGCGCGGCGCCTGCCGCCGCGCAAACCCAAACGGCGTTTCCCGCCTCAGTCGAATCCTCCATCCAGTCCGTGCTTCCGCGCATGATCGCATGGCGGCGGGATTTTCATGAGCATCCGGAGCTGAGCTACGAAGAGGTGCGCACCGCGCGCGTCGTCGCGCAGCATCTGCGCAGTTTGCGTATGGAGGTGCGCACCAATGTCGCGCAGACCGGCGTCGTCGGCGTGCTGCGCGGGGCGCGGCCGGGGCCGGTGATCGCGCTCCGCGCCGACATGGACGCGCTGCCGGTGACCGAAGAGGTTGACCTGCCGTTCGCGTCGCGCGTGCGCGCGACCTACAACGGCCAGAACGTCGGTGTCATGCATGCGTGCGGGCACGACACCCATGTCGCCGTGCTGATGGCGGCGGCGCAGGTGTTGGCGGGGCGTCGGAATGAGCTGGCGGGCACGGTGATCTTCGTGTTCCAGCCCTCGGAAGAGGGCGCGCCTCCCGGCGGCCTCGGCGGCGCACGGCGCATGATCGCGGAAGATTTGTTCGGCGACCTCGAACCCGAAGCGATTTTTGGCTTGCACGCTTGGCCGATCCGCAGCGGCGCCGTGTCGATCGCCTCTGGGCCCACGATGGCCGGGTCCGACCGCTTGCGGATCACCGTCCATGGCAGCCAGACCCACGGCGCACAGCCGCATCGCGGCGTCGATCCGATCGTTGTCTCGTCACAAATCGTCAACGCGCTGCAGACCATTCCGTCCCGGCAGATGGACGCCGTGCGCTCACCTGTAATCGTCACTATCGGTTCGATCCATGGCGGGGTGCGCTACAACATCATCCCCGACAGCGTGCAGATGGAAGGCACGATCCGCTATCTGAACCCGGAAACGCGCGACGAACTCTATGCCCGCATCCGCCGCACCGCCGAAGAAATCGCCGCAAGCGCTGGCGCGCGCGCCGATATCTCGATCGAACCGAACGCAATTCCCGTCGTGAATCCGGCGGAATCGACGGCGAGGGCGCGTGCAGCGCTCGTGCGCGCGCTCGGCGAAGAGAACGTCCTGACCGACCAGCCCAATATGGTCGCCGAGGATTTCGCCTATTTCCAACAGGAGCTGCCGGGCGTGTTCTTCTTCTACGGCGTCAATGCGCCAGGCGTCGAAACTGCCGACGCCGCGCCGAACCATAGCCCGCGCTTCTTCGTCCATGAGCCCGCGATGGAAACGGCGCTGCGCGCAATGCTTGCCGTCGCGCTGGATCGCGTGGCCCCCAGCCCCTAGCACCCAGACCCCAAGTTGCGTTTTTCTTGACTCTCCCGCGGCGCGAAGGCGTTATGCCGTTCGGACTAACGGTCGAGACGACCCGACCGCGCGCTCATTTGCGCCGGCTTCGTTCTTCCCGGTCCACCCGGTCGCCGCTCGTGGCGTTCGGTGTCTCGAGGAGTTGCGACGATGGCTACGGGTACTGTGAAGTGGTTCAACATGGCGAAGGGCTTCGGCTTCATCGCTCCGGACGGCGGCGGGCCGGACGTGTTCGTGCATGTCAGCGCGGTCGAGCGTTCCGGACTTACCGGGCTGCGCGAAGGGCAGGCCATCAGTTTTGATGTCGAGAACGACCCGCGCAAGAACAAGCCGTCGGCGGTGAACATCAAGCCGGCCTGACGCACTCAATTCAGTTGCAGTTTTGATCGCCGTGCGGTTTGACCGTGCGGCGATTCTGTTTTCCGGGAGTTCCCACTATGACCGCCCCGTTCCGCCTCTTTGGCGCGGAGCTTTCCCCGTACTCGATCAAGGTCCGGTCGTATCTCCGCTACAAGGGCGTCGAGTTCGAATGGCTGACGCGCACCAATGCGCGGCAGGAGGAGTTCGCCCGCTACGCCAAGCTGCCGCTGATCCCGGTGCTGGTCGACGCCAATGAGAACGCGCTGCAGGATTCGACGCCGATGATCGAGGCGCTCGAGGCGGAGTTCCCCGATCGCTCGATCACGCCGGACGAGGCCGCGCTCGCCTTCGTCTCGGCGTTGCTGGAGGACTACGCCGACGAATGGCTCAACAAGGCGATGTTCCACTATCGCTGGAGCTATCCGGAGGACCAGGAGAGTGCGGCGCAGCGCATCGCCGGCGCGATCTTCGAGGGCGGCGAGAAGCCCGAGGGCATCGAAGAGAGCGTGCGCACGCGGATGGTGAGCCGGCTCTATCATGTCGGCTCTTCGCCGGAGACGGCGGCGTTAATCGAAGGCTCGTTCGCGCGCGCGCTCGAACTGGTCGAGGCGATGCTGAAGGGGCGGCCGTATCTCTTTGGCGGGCGGCCGAGCCTTGCCGATTTCGGCCTCGCCGCGCAATTCGCGCAGCTGCTCTCTGATCCGACGCCGGGCGCGATCATCCGCGCCCAGGCGCCGAATGTCGTCGCCTGGATCGCGCGCATGGACAGCCCGACAGCGGAAGGCGCGTTCGCGCGCCTCGACGACGTGCGGGCGCCGCTGGCCGATCTGCTGCGCATGGAGGTGGCCGGAGCATATCTCGCCTGGATGAGCGCGAACGCGGCGGCTGTGGAGGAGGACGCGAACGGCGTCGCAGCCGAGATCGGCGGCGTGATGTTCACGCAGAAGCCGCAGCGTTATGCGGCCAAGGCGTTCGCCGAGCTGCAGCGCAAGCGCGCGGCGGTCAAGGACGCGGCGCTCGCGGCGCTACTGCAGGAGACCGGGTGCGACGCGTACTTGAGCGCGGCGGACGAGGAAGAGGAGGGCGAAGCGGAAGCGCCCGCTCGGTCCGAAGACGCTGATGAGGGCGCCAATCACAGCGAAGACCACGAGCCGTCGAAATAGGCTAACCCTCGCACGCGGCCCTGAAATCGTACGCGGTCTCGCCGGCGCAGTCCGGCCAGCGTTCGGTTTCGCGCCAGTAGCGGGCGAGACCGAGGCGCACGCAGAGCTTCGCGAACGCCGGATCGTTGCGCAGCATGCGCGTCTCGTTGATGAAGAGGAGCGCGGTTTCGTAGCCGATGTGCGGGCGCGTGGTTTCGAGCGCGCCCGCGCGCCAGGCGTCGGGATTGTCGAGCGCATCGCCGAATATTTCGAGCGCGGGGCCGGTGAAGCCCAGCACCGAGAGCGCGACGGCGAGGTCGAGCGCCGAGGCGGGCTCGGCTTCGGCCATCGCCGAGAAATCCTGGCCCAACTGCATGAACGCCTCCGGCGAAGGCGCCATCATCAACTGCTGCATGCGCTCGCCGGCTTTGTAGGAGGCGGAGTCCACCAAGGTCGGCAACAGCCGCGCCGCGTCGGCGCGCAGCGCCTGCGCGGTGGCGAAGTCGCCGTCCAGCGCGGCGGTGTTGAGGCGCATGAACCAGACGAAGACGTTGTCGCCGTAGCGCTGGGCGGCGTCTTCGAGAATGGCGCGGCCGTCGCCCTTTTGGCCCTGCGACCAGAGATTATAGCCGTGGAACGCCGCCAGCATCGGATCGAGCGGATCGAGTTCGAAGGCGCGCGCCTGTTCGGCGAAGCCGGCGGCGACGCGTCCAGTGGCGATCAGGAATTGGCCGTGGCGGAAGAGGAGGTGCGGGTTGTTGGGCTCGACCGAGAGCGCTTTTTCGATCAGCGCCTCGCGTTCGCGCCAGCGGCCGAAGAACTCGCCCTCGAGCGCCGCGAGCACGGCGTAGGCTTCGCCCATGGAGGGATCGGCGCCGAGTGCGCGTTCGGCGGCTTCGCGCGCATCGTCGACGAGGCCTGCGCGGTCGGCGCGCGAGAGGCGCAGCACTTCGAGCTTGGCTGAGGCGAGCGCGGCCCAGGCGCGGGCGAAGTCGGGCGCCTCGCGGACGACGCGTTCCAGCGCGGCGGCGGCGGCCTGGATGCAGGCGATGGCGCCGGTGCGCATCAACTCGCGCGCTTCGAAGTAGGTATCTGAAAGCGCGGCCGTCAGTTTCGGCGCGCGCACGCGCTTGGCTTCGCCGAGCGTGACGGAGAGCGCCTTCACAACTTCGCCGGCTATCTCTTCCTGCAGTGCGAAGGCGTCGGCGAGGTCGCGGTCGTAGCGTTCGGACCAGAGCACGACGCCGGTTTCCGCCTCGGTCAGATGCGCGGCGATGCGTACGCGGTCGTCCATGCGCCGCACCGAGCCGTCGAGCAGGTGCGTCGCATTCAGCGCCTTGGCCGCGCGCGGCTTGTCGCGGCCGCGGAAGGCGAAGCTCGACGTGGCGCCGATAACTTTGACGCCGGGCACGCGCGAGACGCTGTAGAGGATCTCCTCGGAGACGCCGTCGGCCAAGGTGCGCGTGGCGCGGTCGCGCGCGGGCGTATCGAACGGCAGTACGGCAAGCGTGGGCGCGCCGACATGCGCCTTCACCGCCGCGCCCGATGGATCGAGCGCAAATACGCTCACGAGTGCGCGCATCTTCGCGAGCTTGATCTTGCCGCGCGCCTGCAGCCGCGCCGCGAGCTCTGGCGCGGCGTTGTCGCGCACGATCTCCGAGACGAGGATCGCGCCTGGCGCAGCCTCCGCCTGCAGTCGCGCGGCGATGTTGACGCCGTGCCCAAGCAGATCGCCGTTTGCGGCCTCAGTGACTTCGCCGAGGTGAACGCCAAAGCGTAATTTCGCTTTCGTTTCCGCTTCGCAGAGTGCGATCGCGGCGTTCAAGGCATTGGTGACGCTGGCGAATTCGAGCATCACGCCGTCGCCTGCGGTGTTGAAGATGCGGCCGCCGTGACGCGCGGCGAGGTCCATCGCCGTGGCGCGCACGCGCGCCACATGCGCCAGCGCCTCCGCCTGATCGCGTTCAGCGAGGGCGGAAAAACCGGCGATATCCACGGAAACGATGGCCGCGAGTTTGCGGGGAGCTTCAGCCATGGTTGCAATCACTTAGCACAAAGCGCGCGGCGAAGCCCTCCGCGAATGCAAGGTTCCCTCGTTCGAAACGCATTGCCGCAGATTACGGCGGCGTTATGCAATGGGGCGGCGGGGGCGCTGAGTGGAGGGTTCAGCATGGCAGACATTTTCGGAACGCCGGGCAACGACGTCATCCCCGGCACGCCGGACGACGATTTCATCTTCGCAGATGACGGCGACGACACCGTCAATGCGGGCGATGGCGATGACCAGGTCGAGGGCTGGGACGGCAATGATACGCTCTATGGCGAAAACGGCGATGACTTCGTCTTCGGCGGCGAAGGCGATGACTTCATCGATGCGGGCGATGGGCATGACCAGGCGGCCGGCAATGAAGGCAACGACGAAGTCCATGGCGGCGCCGGCAACGACAATCTGTTCGGCGAGCTGACCAACGAAACGCGCGCCGGCGTCACCGGCAACGACGCGCTCTATGGCGGCGACGGCGACGACTTCATGCGCGGCGGCCTCGGCGACGATTATCTCGACGGCGGCACGGGCTCGGACCGCGCCAGCTATTACGCGCTGCCGGGTAGCGTGCATGTCGATCTGCGCATTCAGGGCACGGCGCAGAACACGCTCGCCGGCGGCTGGGATACGCTGGTGAACGTCGAGAACGTCGCCGGCTCGGAATTCGCGGACGTGTTGATCGGCAACCACAACGCCAACTGGGTCTGGAGCCACGGCGGCGCCGACGACATCACCGCCAACGCGGGGGACGACACGATCTGGATCCCGGAAGGCGACGGCGCGGTGGTGCATGGCGGCCAAGGCGTCGATGTGATCTCGTTCCGAGGCCGCGTCGACGAGACCGGCTCCGGCACGGACACCGCGGGCATCGTCTTCAACCTGGCGCTGAATGGCGCACAAGACATCGGCCGCGGCCTCGTCACCGCGATCAGCATCGAAGGCGTCGAGGGCTCGGAGTACGACGATACGATCAGCGGCGACAACAAGGACAACTTGCTGTCCGGCTTCACCGGCGACGACACGGTGAACGGCGGCAACGGCGATGATCTGATCTATGGCGACCATTCGATCCGCGAAGTCGGCGAAAACCCGCTCAGCTACAATTACGATGATCCGGCCATCTTCACGCATGGCGACGATACGCTGAACGGCGGCGCCGGCGACGATCTGATCTTCGGCCACGGCGGCGACGATGTGATCGACGGCGGCAACGGCCGCGACACGATCATCGGCGGCGCCGGCGCCGACAGCATCGCCGGCGGCAATGGCGACGACACGTTCGTCTATGACGCCGCCTCGGACTCCAGCGGCACGGGTTTCGATACGATTGTCGAAGCCAACTTCCACAACCGGGACATCTTCGATCTGCCGGTCGCCGTCACGAGCTACGCGACGCTGACCGGCGGCAGTCTCGACGCCGCTTCGTTCGATGCGGATATGAGCACGGCGATGAGCGGGATTCTGACCGCAGGCCGCGCGGTTCTCTACACCGCGACGGCCGGCTCCTATGCGGGGCAGAACTTCCTGATCGTCGACGGCGACGGCATCGCCGGCTACACCGCCGGCGCCGACTTCGTGTTCTTGCTGCAGGACGCGCAACAGCTCGTGCGTCTCGGCATTGACGACTTCATCTGAAGCAGGGCGGCGGCCGTCCGTGAGGGCGCGCCGCCGTACGCTTTGGATCAGGCGGACAGGGCGAGGCCGCGCGCCTCTGCGGGGACGCCGATGTCCGTGCGCTGGTCCGCGAACTCGGCCGGGATCGTCAGCACGTAGACGCAGCCGCGCTCCGCGCAACAGCTCACCTCGAAGCTGCCGCCCATCAGCGCCGCCAGCTTGCGCGTGACGGCAAGGCCAAGCCGCGCGCCGGAGAGCCGTTCGTCGTCTTCGCGCAGGAAGGGCTCGAACAGACCTTCGATCTGCGCGGCCGACAGCAAGGCGCCCGCGTCCGTCACCTCGAACTGCAGCGCATCGGCGCCGGCCGATGTGAGGCGCTCCGCGCGCAGCGTGACCGCCTTGCCGGCCGAGCGGCGGACCGCGTGCGTGAGCATGTTGACGATGCACTGGCGCAGCCGGTTCTGATCGGTGAACGCCTGACCCAGGTTCGGCGGCGGAAGAACGCGGAACTGGACATTGTGCGCGCGGACGCTCGATCCCAGCGCGGCCGCGGCGCTGAGGAACACTTCCTCGACATCAAACGCCTCGGCCACGATCTCCAGCCGATCCGCCTCGATGCGGGAGAGATCCAGCAATTCGGTGAGGAGCGTCATCATGCTGCGCGCTGCGCCGGTGATGCGAGCCAGGTCGCCGCGCACCGTGCTATCGCCGCGGTCGGACAGCTCCTCGTCGATCAGATCGGCGTAGCCGATCACGTCGTTGAGCGGCGTGCGCAATTCGTAGCTGATGTTGGCCAGGAAGTCGGACTTCATCCTGTTGGCGGCGGCCGCCGCTTCGCGCTCGAGGATGGCTTCGCGGGCCCGCTGGTTGGCTTCGCCGAGACGGCGCGCGAACTCGTTATAGGCGTCGGTCAGGCGCGCGATCTCGTCCGCGCCGCGGTCGCGCGGCAGTGGCGTGATCGTCTTCGACTGGGCTTTGAAGTGCCGCTCGATCCGCTGGATTCGGCTGATGACGAGGATGCGCAACAGCAGCCAGATCGTGCACATGGCCGCCGCGATCATGAAGGCGGCGGCGAGCGTCGCGACGCCGATCGTGGCGGCGCCGAGGGCGGAGACGGCGCGCTCGCTGCGCGCGATCACGCCGCCGATCGCCTCTCCGTTCGGCGCGCGCAGGGGGATCAGCGAACTCAGGTCCGTCGCGCTGTGCTGAATGCCGCTCGCGAGGGATTCCGTTTGCTGGCGCCGACTCACGAACTGGAGCTGGAGCTGGGTCTGGTTGGCGAGCGCGGCGGTGTCGACTCGGCGGCCGAACACGACCCACCCGCGCGGCGTCCCGCTGCCGTCGGTGTGTGTCGAACGCGCGGCGGCGTAAACGATTGGCCCCATGCTCTCGGTCCACAGTGCGCCGCCTACGACGCTCTGACCGGAGGTCTCGCGGATCGCGTTGAGCACGCGGGCGCGGATCACGAGCATAGCCTCGACCGCGCCGTCGGGGCTCCACTGCTTGGACCAGAGCGTCCGTCCGCGGTCGTCGAAATAGATGGCGAGGTCGACGCCGTATTCGCTCAGCCACTCGTCGCGGGTGAAGTTGTCTTCGATGTAGCTCGGGTTCGCGCCGCCGATATAGGTGTAGGTGTCGTCCCAGCGGGCGTAGTCCACCGCGCGCGTCCGCAGGTCGTCGGCGATGGCGGCGATGTTCGCCTCGACGCGGGCGCGATCGAGCGTGTGGGCCTCGACGTCTTGGCGCTCGAACGTAGGGCGCACGGCTTGATCGAGAATGAACCAGGCCCCGCCCAGGAGGGCGGTGAACACGATCAGCAGAATCGCGCCGGTTTTGGCTGTGATCGACATGAGGCGGCCAGCCTAACCGCTACATGCTTAAGGGAGCTTCGCGAAGGTTAGGTGAAGCGCGCGGAAACTACAGTTGCCGAAAAGAAAACGGCGCGCCGCTGGGGGAAGGCGCGCCGTCGCTCTTAGAGAGCTCTCGGGTCGGGGAGGATCGGAGAGCTGAGGGGCCTCGCCGCGCGGCGTCGGGGGGAGGGGAATGGCCGCGCGGCGAGGGGGAAGCGGTTAGTTAGGCCGCTTCTGTCTTGTCGTTCGCCGCTTCGACGATCTTGGTCGGGGCGGCGGCGCTGATCTCGATCTTGCGCGGCTTCAGGATTTCCGGAAGCTCACGCACCAGCTCGATCGTCAGCAAACCGTTTTCCAGCTTCGCGCCCGCGACGCGGACGTGGTCGGCGAGGCCGAAGCGGCGCTCGAAGCTGCGCTCGGCGATGCCGCGATGCAGGAAGTTGCGTTGCTCGGCCGGCTTGCGCTGGCCGGTGACGAGGAGCGAGTTCTGCTTGAACTCGATGGTGAGATCGTCTTGCGAGAAGCCCGCCACAGCCAGTTCGATCCGGAACTGGTCGTCGCCGACCTGCTCGATGTTAAAGGGCGGATAGCCAGGCGCAGCGTCCAGGCGCGCGGCTTGGTCCATCAGGCTCGCGATGCGGTCGAAGCCGACCAGCGTGCGGTAAAGCGGATTGAGTTCGGTCGAAGCCATGCTTTTGTCCTCCTAAAGCGACAATCAGGCGCTCCTCATGGGAGCTGTTTCTGCCGGCGCTTCCGCCCCCGAAGGCGGCGGGCGTACCGGCTGCGCGGCCTCTGCCGAGCGCCGTGCTCACCGCATGTGGGAACGCCTATGGCAGCTTCAAGAGCCCCCATTTTGACAATCTTAGCTGTTCCCGCTTAGCCCTCGGCCATGATCGAATTCACCCGCCGCCAAGCCGCTCTGGCGCTCGCCGCCGGTCTTGCAGGATGCGGCCGCGGCCGCGGCGCCGACGCGCCGCCGCGCGGCTCGCTGGCATGGGCGATGGCCGGCGAATGGCGGATCGAGCCCGAACGCGATGACTGGCGCCATCCGCTGCAGACGCTGCTGTTCTGGGGCCTCGAAGGCAATATGACCGTGCTCGAAGTGCTGCCGGGCCGCGGCTGGTACACCGCGATCCTCGCGCCGTATTTAGCGGCGAACGACGGTCGCCTGATCAGCGCGAGTTTCGATCCGCGCAGTCCGTCTCTGGCGCAACGCGAAACGCTGGCCGCGTGGCAAGCGCGCTTCGGCCAAGACCCCGAGCTGTTCGGCGAGATCGAACGCACGGTCGTGCGTCCCGGCGCGCCGCTTGCGCCGGCAAACAGCGTCGATCTCGCCATTCTCGCCAACAACGTTCACACCTTGATGGCAGAGGGGATCGCCGAGTTCGTTTTCCGCGAAATCGCGAACGCGCTGAAGCCCGGCGGTTCGTTCGGCGTCGAGCAGCACCGCGCGTCGTCGACCGGCCTGCAAGATCCGCTCGCCGGCACGGGTTACGTCCAGGAAGCTTACGTCAAAGCGCTGGCGCAAGAGGCGGGGCTCGAGTTCGTCGCCGCCAGCGATGTGAACGCCAATCCGCGCGACACCCGCGACCACCCGTTCGGCGTCTGGACGCTGCCGCCGACGCTGCGCACCTCCCCGCTCGGCCGTCCCGACGATCCGGATTTCAACACCGCGCCGTACGAGGCGATCGGCGAGAGCGATCGGATGACGCTCAAATTCCGCAAATCGACCGTTCCTGCCGCGGCGGCGCCCGCAGAACCCGCGGAATTGCGTCCCTGACGCTTCCGTCACTCTTGCAGGCCAACGCGCGCTGGTGTGTAAGGGACCAAGGCCGAAGCCGGAGGAAGCAATGACGTACGACGAAATCTTGAACCGCTTTCAAAGCGCTGGCGTGACCGTCCCGGGCAAGAAGGTGAAGTTCGACTTCGGCGACCAAGGCAAGATCCATCTCGACGGCGGGGCCAATAAGGTCTCGAGCGAAGACGCCGCCGCCGACACGACGATCAAAGTGAAGCTGGAAGATTTCGTCGCCATGGCGCAAGGCGCGCTCGATCCGACCGCGGCCTTCATGCAAGGCAAGCTGCGCGTCGAAGGCGACATGGGCGTCGCCATGCAGCTGCAGAGCGTGATGGCGAAGCTGCGCAGCTGAGAGCGGCGGCAGAGGGGGCCATGGCGTTCGTCCGCGTCCCAGGCAACGACATACCCGAGGGCGCGGAAGAGCATTGGCTCGAAGGCCGCGGCGGCGTGAAGGTGCGGGTGATGACCGCGCCCGCGATCGGAACGCCGCGCGGCTCCGTCATCGTCGCTCCCGGCCGTACCGAATTTGTCGAAAAGTACTTCGAGGTGACCCGCGAGCTGCAGGCTCGCGGGTTCGCCGTTTTCTGCATCGACTGGCGCGGCCAGGGTTTGTCGGGCCGCGAAGTGGAGAACGGCCTCAAGGGCCACTTCGCCAGCTTCGACGATCCGGTCAACGATCTGTCGACGGCGCTGAAGCTGCTTTCGGCCAAGCTGCCGCGTCCGCACATTGGCCTCGCCCATTCGATGGGCGGGGCGATCATGCTGCGGGCGCTGCAGACGCGCCGAATCGAACTCGACGGCGCGGCGTTCTCGGCGCCGATGTGGGGCATTCTCGGCCTCAACGACATGGCCAAGAAGTACGTGCGCTTCATGACTTCGCTCGGCGTCGGCGGCCAATTCGCGCCGAGCGTCGAAAAGAAGTGGAAGCGCGAAACCTTCAAGAAGAACCCGGTCACGCACGACAAGGAGCGGCACGCTCGTTGCCAGGGGCTGGTGGCGGAAGAGCCGCGCTTGGCGCTCGCCGGGCCGACGGTCGGCTGGGTCGCGGCGGCGGCGGACGCGACCGAGGCGTTCCTGACTCCAAACAGCCTCGCGCACATTCGCATCCCCGTGCTGGTGGCCACGGCCGGCGAGGAGCAGTTGGTCGACAATGCGAGCCATCCGCTCGTCGTCCAGCAATTGCCGGAAGCGCGCCACATCACCATTGTCGGCGCCAAGCACGAAATCCTGATGGAGACGGACGAGCTCCGCAGCCAGTTCTGGGCGGAGTTCGATCAATTGGCGGAGCGCGTTGCACCCGCAAGCGCTTGAGTAGCGAGCGGAGGCCGACATGGCCGGAGAATTGGTTCTCGTCACTGGCGGCAGCGGCTTTCTTGGCGCGCACGTCATCATCCAGCTTCTGAACGCAGGTTATCAGGTGCGCACGACGGTGCGTTCGCTGTCGCGCGAAGCCGAGGTGCGCCAAATGCTGCGCGTCGGCGGCGTCGAAGCGGGCGAGCGGCTGAGCTTTGCGGCCGCAGATCTCACGAAGGACGACGGCTGGGCCGATGCGGTTTCGGGCTGCACATACGTGCATCATGTCGCTTCGCCGTTTCCGCCCAACATTCCGAAGCACGAAGACGAAGTCATCATTCCCGCGCGCGACGGCGCGCTGCGCGTGTTGAAGGCCGCGCGCGACGCCGGCGTGAAGCGTGTGGTGCTGACGTCGTCTTATGCGGCGATCGGCTATGGCCAGCCGCAGCAGAGCGCGCCGTTCGACGAGACCAACTGGACCAATCCCGACGGTGACGACGTCCGCGCGTATGTGAAGTCGAAAACGCTCGCGGAGCGGGCGGCATGGGACTTCATGCAGCGTGAGGGCGGCGCGATGGAGCTGTCGGTCGTCAATCCCGTCGCGATCCTCGGGCCGGCGTTGGCGGCGGACTATTCGACCTCGATCCTGCTGATCAAGCGGCTGATGGAAGGCGACATGCCGGGTTGTCCGCGGCTCTGGTTCGGCATTGTCGATGTGCGCGACGTCGCCGACCTCCACATGCGCTGCATGACCGCGCCCGAAGCGAAGGGCGAGCGCTTCCTGGCCGTCGCCGGCGAGTTTCTCTCGATCGCGCAGATCGGGCGCATCCTGAAGCGTCGGCTCGGCCCTGCGGCGAAGCGCGTGCCGACGCTTGAGCTGCCGGATTTTCTGGTCCGCATGGCGGCCCGGCGCGATCCGGCGGTGCAGCAGATCCTGCCCGAACTCGGCAAGCGCAAGAACGGCACGGGCGCCAAGGCGCGGCGCATGCTCGGCTGGGCGCCGCGTTCGAATGAGGAGGCGATCGTCGCGACCGCCGAGAGCTTGGCCGCGCTGGGTTTGCTGAGGGGCGCGGAGAAAAAAGCGGCCTGAGTGTCGAAATGCAGAAAGCCCGCGCGTCACTGCCGCGTGGGTGATGGCGCCCACTTCGTTTGGGAGACGACGATGCAATACATGCTGTTGATCTACGGCGATGAATCGAGCTGGGCCGCGCTGACGCCGGACCAGATCGCCCAGGAGATGGGCGCCTATATGGCCTACACGCAGGATCTGCAGAAGGCCGGCGTCTACATCGCCGGTCACGAACTGCAGCCGGTCGCGACGGCCAAGACCGTGAGCGTTGACGCCGGCAAGCAGAAGGTCGTCGACGGCCCGTTCGCTGAAACCAAGGAAACCCTCGGCGGCTATTATTTCATCGAGGCCGAGACCATGGACGATGCGCTCGCTTGGGCGGCGAAGTGCCCGGGTGCGCGGCATGGGCGCATCGAGGTGCGCCCGGTGGTCATGCGCTGAAGCATGTCCACGGCTGCGGCCGCAGAGCGCGTCGCGCGCGACAGCTACGGGCGCCTCGTCGCTCTGCTCGCCGCGCGCACGCGCGATGTCGCCGCCGCCGAGGACGCGCTCGCCGACGCTTTCGCCGCAGCGCTGACCGCCTGGCCCCGCACCGGCGCGCCGGACAATCCCGAAGCGTGGCTGTTCGCGGCGGCGAAGCGAAAGCTGATCGACGCCGCGCGCCGGCGCAAGACGGCGCAAGAGGGCGAAGCGCAGCTCGCGCTCAACATCGAAGAGCTCGAAGCGGAAACCGCCGCGCGCGAGCTGCCGGATCGCCGGCTCGGGCTCATGTTCGCCTGCGCCCATCCCGAGATCGACGAGAGCGTGCGCACGCCGCTGATGCTGCAGGCGGTGCTCGGTTTCTCCGCTGAGCGCATCGCAGCCGCGTTCCTGGTCGAACCCGCTGCGATGAGCCAGCGGCTCGTGCGCGCCAAGAAGAAGATTCGCGACGCCGCGATCGGCTTCGACGTGCCGAAGCCGAACGCTTGGCCGACGCGGCTCGCCGCCGTGCTCGACGCGATCTACGCCGCCTATGGCGCGGGCTGGAGCGATCCGCTTGGCGCCGATCCCGAGCGGCGCGGTTTGGCGGAGGAAGCGATCTGGCTGGCGCGTGTGCTGGCGAGCCTGGTGCGGCATGAGCCTGAAGTTCTGGGCCTGCTTTCGCTGATGCTGCATCTCGAAGCGCGCCGACCGGCGCGGCGCAACGGCGACGGACACTTCATCCCGCTCGACGAGCAGGATGTGAGCCTCTGGCGGCGCGACCTGATCGGCGAAGCGGAGACGCTGCTGCGCGCGGCGCACACCGCCAAGCGCCCCGGCCGCTACCAACTCGAAGCGGCGATCCAATCGGCGCACGCGACGCGGGCGTGGCGCGGCGAAGCCGATTGGGACGCGATCATTCTGCTCTATCAAGCGCTCTCCGAACTTACCGGTTCACCGGTGGCGCGGCTCAATGCGGCGGCCGCGCTCGCGCGCCGCGATGGCGCGGAGGGCGGGCTCGCGGCGATCGAGGCCGCCGCCGGCGAACACCCCGTGCTCAAGACCTACCAGCCCTATTGGGCGTTGATGGCCGATCTCTGCGCGCGCCTCGGCCGGCGCGAAGCGGCGTGCGCGGCGTACGAAGAAGCGATCGCGCGCGAACGAGACAGAGCCGTCATCGCCTTTCTCGAACGGCGGCGCGACGCGTTCTAATCGCCGTACGCCGCGGCCAGTTCCGCGCGTGCGGCTTCGAGCTGGCGCTGAAACTCCGGATCTGCGTGCAGCCGCGCGATCGCGGCGGCGCCGACATCGCGCCCTGCCTGGACATCGCTCGGATAATGCACGCCGCAGACGACCCGGCTCCAGGTGAAATCGCGGCCGCGCTCGATGATGGCGTCGGCGCGGGAGGGAACCAGTTCCGCCAACACCAGCGCCCAGGCCCAGCCGAGCGCGGCGTGGCCGGACGGATAGGAAAAGCTCGCGCGCAGGCGCTCGTCGCCCGGGATGCACGGCGTGATTGCGTCGTCGCTCAGGAACGGACGCTGACGGCGGTGAAGAAATTTCACCGGATCGCCGGCAAAGCCGGCGGCGCGCCCTGCGCGGTCGAGCGCGGCCGTCGTGGCGGGAAAGTTCGCAGCCGTGAAGTCCGCGCCCAGCACCGAGTCGAACGCCGCGAACGGATCGATGGCGTTGTCCTCGAGCGCCTGCTGGCGGCGCTCCGCTGTCCACGGGCCCCGCACAATCGAGCGTTCGGCCATCTCCGCCGCGCTGTTGGCCTGAGGCGGCGGCGGGATGAACACCGTGGCGTCGACCTGGACTGCGGGATTGCGCTCCGGCGTTGTCGGGTGTGTCGGCTGGGCGCTTGGCGGGGACTGAGCGACAGGCGCTGTGTCCGCGGTCGCGCAGGCCCCCAGTGCGACGGCGGCAGCGAAGACAAGTTTCAGTTTGATCATGTTTCCCCCAGTGACGCGAAGCACCCTAGCGGCGGCCGGTCGAAGCTCAAGGCGCCCGATCTAGTGGCCCTCTCTATAGTTCGACCTAATAAATCCGATTGGGCCGATACCGGCCGAGGCGCTATCGACGCATGAGGAGGATCTCGGACATGGCCGACGAAGGTGAACGCAAATGCCCAGTGCCGCATTCGCGCGGCAGATTGAATCGCGACTGGTGGCCGAACCAGGTCAATGTCAGCGTGCTGCATCAGAACACGCCTGAGACGAATCCGTACGGCGCGGCGTTCAACTACGCCAAGGAATTCGAGAGCCTCGACCTCGACGCGGTGATCAAAGATCTGCGCGCGTTGATGACCGACAGCCAGGACTGGTGGCCGGCGGACTACGGCCATTACGGACCGTTCTTCATCCGCATGGCGTGGCACGCGGCAGGGACGTATCGCGTCGGCGATGGACGCGGCGGCGGCGGACGAGGTCAGCAGCGCTTCGCGCCGCTGAACTCGTGGCCGGACAACGGCAATCTCGACAAAGCGCGGCGCCTGCTCTGGCCGATCAAGCAGAAATACGGCGCAAAGCTCTCGTGGGCCGATCTGCTCATTCTCACCGGCAACGTCGCGATCGAATCGATGGGCGGACCGATCTTCGGCTTCGGCGGCGGCCGCGCCGATACGTGGGAGCCCGAGAACCACGTCAACTGGGGCGCAGAAGAAGCCTGGCTTGCCGACAGCAAAGCGCCCAACAGCCGCTATAGCGGCGAGCGCGAATTGTTCGGCGATTACGGCGCCGTGCAGATGGGCCTCATCTACGTCAATCCTGAAGGGCCGGACGGCAACCCCGATCCGGCGAAGTCCGCGATCGATATCCGCGAGACCTTCGCGCGCATGGCGATGAATGACGAAGAGACCGTCGCGCTCGTCGCTGGCGGCCACACCTTCGGCAAGGCGCATGGCGCCGGCCCGACGAGCCATGTCGGCCGCGAGCCGGAAGGCGCCGAGCTCGAGCTGATGGGGCTTGGCTGGCAAAGCACGTTCGAAAGCGGCATGGCCGGCCACACCATCACCAGCGGCATCGAAGGCGCGTGGAAACCCAATCCGACCAAGTGGGACATGGGTTATTTCGACGCCCTGTTCGGACACGAGTGGGAGCTGACCAAGAGCCCGGCCGGCGCGCATCAATGGAAGCCGAAAGGCGACGCCGGCAGAAATGTCGTCGACGCCCACGATCCGAACAAATTCCATCAGCCGATGATGACGACCGCGGACATGGCTCTGCGCGTCGATCCGATCTACGAGAAGATCTCGCGCCGCTATCACCAGAACCCGCAAGAGTTCGCCGACGCGTTCGCGCGCGCCTGGTTCAAGCTCACACACCGCGACATGGGCCCAAAGTGCCTTTACCGCGGCAAGTACGTGCCGAAGGAGACGTTGATCTGGCAGGACCCGATCTCCGGCCCGCCGAGCACGATCGATGCAGGCGACGCCGAAATGCTGAAGGCGAAGATCTTGGCGACGGGTCTTTCGGTGCGGGAACTGGCCGAGACGGCGTGGGCTTCGGCTTCGTCGTATCGCGGCTCTGATCGCCGCGGAGGCGCGAACGGCGCGCGCATTCGGCTTGCGCCGATGAAGGATTGGGAGGTCAACAAACCGGCCCAGTTGCAGAAAGTGCTGTCGGCGCTGGAAGCGGTCCAGCAGGCGTTCAACGCCGGCGCGAAGAAAGTCTCGATGGCCGATCTCATCGTGCTCGCCGGCAATGCGGCGATCGAGAAAGCGGCGAAGGACGGCGGCGTCACGGTGAAGATCCCGTTCAATCCGGGCCGCGGCGACGCCACGCAGGACGAGACGGAAATCCATTCGTTCGAATTCCTCAACCCGAAGGCGGACGGCTTCCGCAACTATGTGCGGAAGCCGATCATGCCGGTCGAAGAGCACCTGGTCGACCGCGCGCAATTGCTCGAGCTCACCGCGCCGGAAATGACGGCGCTGATCGGCGGCTTGCGGGTTCTGCAAGTGGGTCACGAGCAACATGGCGTGCTGACGAACCGGCCGGGCGTTTTGTCGAACGACTTCTTCGTCAATCTCTTGGACATGGGCACGCAGTGGAAGGGCGCGGGCGGCAGCCAAGAAGTGTTCGAGGGCCGCGACCGCAAGTCGGGCAAGCTGAAGTGGACCGGCACGCGCGCCGACCTGATCTTCGGCTCGCACTCGCAGCTGCGCGCGCTGGCTGAAGCGTACGGCGCCGAGGACGCGAAGGAGAAGTTCGTGCAGGACTTCGTCAAGGCTTGGACCAAGGTGATGGAGCTCGATCGCTTCGATCTGCGCCAGCCGGCGCCGACCGGGGCGCACTGAGCTCAGCGCGAGGACGGAGAGAGGGCGGCGCCGCACGCGCCGCCCTTTTCGTTACGCCGCTTCCAGTTTGGGCAGGAGGCCCAGCTCCCGCATTTTTGCCCGCGCGCGGCGGTCGTAATCGTCGGCCAGCGCGAGAAGCGCGCTCTCGCAATCGCCGGTGAACGACGGGCCGTGCATCAGCGCGAGTGTGCGCGGTTTCAGCTCCGCCAGCTTGCGCAGCGTCGCGCCCATGGCGGGGTTGAGCGCGGAATAGTTGGCGATGTCCTCGCTGGCGATGGCGGCGCCGACGATGTCGCTCTCGGTCGTCGCCGGACCTTGGCCGTACTGGGTGAAGAGATCGCCGCAGAGCAGCGCGCCGGTGGTCTCTTCGTAGATGAGGCCGGCTTCCCAGCCGTGCGGCACGTGCGGCGTGTCGAGATAGCGCGCGCGCTTGCCGCCGAGATCGAGCACTTCGCCATGCTTCAGCGCGCGCGGCGCGCGGTTCGCTTGATCGTTGAGCGAGACGCCGACGGCCGTCATGCCGTGCGCGATTTGCGCCTCGGGAGCGATGGCGAGCCATTCGTTCATAGAACCGCACTCGTCGGCTTCGTAATGGCCGAAGCTGATCCAGCGCAGTCGTTCGGGCGGCATGAGCTTGGCGACGGCGTCGCGCACGAGCGGGAAGAGGCCGCGCATACCGGTGTGAAAGAGCAGCGGCTGCTCGCCGCGGATCAGGAATTGGTTGAAGGCGAGGCCGCCGGGTTCGACCTGCGGGATGAAGGTGGAGAGCCGGAACACGCCGTCGGCGATTTCGTCGATGCTGGTTTGCATGGAGCTGTCTCCTTCAGTCGCCTAGATTGACAATACATGCGTGTGTAGCCAAATTGAGCGGCATGTCAATATGGATGCACAAAGCTGTGCAACGAAAAGCGTAATGGCCCGTACGTACACGCTGAAACGCCGCGCCGAAGCCCAGGCGGAGACGCGCCGGCGCATCGTCGAAGCGGCGGTCGAGCTGCATTCGACGCTCGGTCCCGCGGCGACGAGCTTCAGCATGATCGCCGAGAAGGCGGGCGTGCAGCGGCATACGTTCTACGCCCATTTCCCGGACGAGCGCAGCGTGCTGATGGCGTGCTCGGCGCATTCGCTGGCGCAGGATCCGCTGCCGGAGGCGGCGCCGTGGCGGCCGATCGCCGATCCGGCGGAGCGGCTGCGGGTCGGGCTGCGCGCGGTCTACGATTGGTACGAGCGCAACGAGAGCCTCGTCGCCTGCGTGCTGCGCGATGCGGAGACGCACGAATTGGTGCGCGAGATCATGGCGCTGCGCTATGGGCCGGGCATCGGCGCTTGGCATGAAGCGCTGGGCGCCGGGCTCAAGGCGAAGCAACGGCCGCTGCTGGCGCTGGCGCTCAGCTTCCACAGCTGGCGCACGCTGACGCGCGAAGCGGGGCTGAAGCAGGCGGAGGCGGTGAAGGCGATGATGCATGCGGTGATTGGGACGGGGCAGTAGGCAGTGGGCAGTAGGCAATAGGGTGCGCTGATGCGCCGGCGGACGCCGGTGCTCGAAAATTCCTACTGCCTACTGCCCACTGCCTACTGCCCCTAATGAGAGGCGGGGCGCGTCGGACGCGCTGGGGTAGTGCCTAGTGTGCGTTGGCTGTCGCCAGACAACGCTGCGCGTCGAACGCGCCCCGTGATCGGCCGTTATTCCCGGATTGGCGACCAGGAGTTGTTGGCTCACCAACGCACAGAGCACGCAGGGGCCTTGGCTCCTTATGGCCACGAGCCGGTTCAGCGCGTCGGAGTCTTCCGAAAAACTCCGGACCCTGCGGTTTCACGCCCCGCAGGCAATGCAGACCTCGTTCGCTTCGCCTCACGAACCTGGAAAGCGTCGTACCCTCTCTCAAGGGCCCTCTCGACATTCCACGTCCGCGGACTTCCTCAACGATGGGCGTCACGTCGTTTTCTTTGTGGACCGGTGCCTTCGTGTTTTTTTACCACGGCGACACAACGGATTTCACAGCGATCACAACGCTCCTCTTCCATCGAAGCGACGCCTGCCGCGCCGGTCGATGCGCTCACATTTCAAAGCTTCGGAGCTCTTCGAAATCCTCTCGTGTGAGCGCGAAGGCATTATACGTCAGGTCTGGCGCCGTCGGATTGATTTCTGCGCGGGCGTTGATCGGATTGGGTTTTCGCGCGAAAACATGGGGGATAGAGCGCGCATCTATCCTCGTTTCCGTCACGCTGGGCGAGCATCGCGCGAGCCCAGGATTCAGGGGCGGCCGCTGCGGCGTTGGCCCCTGGATCCTGGGTTCTCAGCTTCGCTGAGCCCCAGGATGACGGATGTGGCTGCGGCTATTGTGGTCCGCTGCGGCGCTGGGCTTCGCGGCGCCAGATCACGCGGGGCGTTTCGGCTTCTCCCTTTCGAACACGTCCTCGATCGTGCGTTCGAACGCGTCGGCGATGGCGAAGGCGAGGGAGAGCGAGGGATCGAAGTGCCCGTTCTCGATCGAGTTGATGGAATTGCGCGAGACGCCGACCTGCGCCGCCAATTCCGCCTGACTCCAGCGGCGCTCGGCGCGCAGCACCCTGATCTTGTTCTTCATGACGGCTCGCGCGGCGCGCGCGACATCCAGACATGCCAGCCGAAGCTCAACAGCGCGGTGCACAGCGCTTGCGCGACGACGACCGCCAAGAAGCCGAAGGTGAAGGTGAGCAGCACGAGCTGCTGATCCGGATTTGGCTCACCGCCCCAAACCGCGGCGCCGGAGAGGATCAGATCATGGATCGGCGGCAGAGCGAGCAGCAGCGCCACCAGCGCCGAGCCCGTGGCCCATCCCCATTGGACGGAGAACCGCGCATTGCTGCGCTGCCATTCGTCGATCTGGCGGTCCTGCAGCATGGCGAGCGCGAAACTCGCGATGATGGTCAGCGTCGCGGCGAGCCCGGTGAGCATCAGCGCCGTCCCGTCGGGCTGCTGCTTCAGCCATGGTGCGGCGGCGAGCACCGAAACGGGCGGGACAATCATGAGCGCGAGGAGGAGAGCCTGGAGCGGCGACCGGGATTTGCTGGACGGGGGCATGTATGTTTCCTGTCGAGCCCAATGTGCTTGGCAAAATGCCAAGTAAACTTGGCATACCTGCCGGCGACGGTCAAGCGGTCTCCACCTCTTGTGGGCGGCGACCAGGCGAGCGGAGGATGTCGGCGCCGGCGGCGCTGGATCGTCCTTCGAGCGAGCAAGGAGAACGCGATGACCATCACCATCACCGCTTTCGCAGACTCGCCCGATCGCGGCGGCGGCTATGCGCGGGACATGATCGTGCGCTGGGCGCTGGAGGAAGTGGGCCAGCCCTATGAGGTGCGGCTCGTGCCGTGGGCCGATTTCAAGAAGCCCGCGCATCGCGCGCGCCAGCCGTTCGGGCAGATTCCGACCTATGAGGAAGGCGATCTCGTGTTGTTCGAGTCGGGCGCGATCGTGCTGCATATCGCCGAGCGTTTTTCGGGCCTGTTTCCAGCGGACGCGAATGCGCGCGCGCGGGCGATCGCGTGGATGTTCGCGGCGGTGAGTTCGGTCGAGCCGCTGATCGTGCAGCGCGAAGTGGTCGAGTATCTGGAGAGCGACAAGAGCTGGGCGGGTGAGCGCATGGCGATGGTCGAGCAGCGCATCCGCGATCGGCTGGGTGAGTTGTCGGCGCGGCTCGGCGATGCGGAGTGGCTCGACGGCGATTTCAGCGCGGCGGATATTCTGATGGTGCAGGCGCTGCGCCGGCTGGAAGGCTCGGACTTGTTGGCGGCGTTTGCGAACCTCGCGGCCTATGTGGAGCGCGGCAAAGCGCGGCCGGCGTTCAAGCGCGCATTTGCGGCGCAATTGGCGGTGTTCACCGGACAAAACCCTCTCCCCCGAGAGGGGGAGAGGGCAGGGTGAGGGGGTGGCGCAGGCGGTTGTAGGTCGGAGCGCGCGGCTCCGCCGCGCATGCGGCGCGGGAGCGCCGCGGTCCAACTCGGCAACGCCTGCGCTCCACCCTCACCCCAACCCTCTCCCTCCCACAGGAGGGAGAGGGAGCGACGGAGGTGTGGCGCTCGATGGCGCCGGCCCGTAGAAGCGCAGCAAAGCTGGAGATCTGCAGCATGGCGAAGCTTGTGTTCGGGATGAACGTGTCGCTCGACGGCTATGTCGATCACGATCGGTTTGCGCCTGAACCGGCGCTGTTCAGGTATTTCATCGAGCAGACGCGCAACACGTCCGGCAGCATCTATGGGCGCGGGCTCTACGAATTGATGCGCTATTGGGACGGCGACGAGTGGGCTCAGGATGGCCTGGAGCAAGGCGACCTGCGCGCGTTCGCGGAGGCGTGGCGGGCGATGCCGAAATGGGTGGCATCGCGCTCGCTGAAGCAGGTTGGGCCGAACGCGACGTTGATCGGCGATGATGTCGCGGCGGCGGTGCGGAAGTTGAAAGCTGACGTGGATGGCGAGATCGAAGTCGGCGGACCGAAGCTCGCGGCAAGCTTGGTGAGGCTTGGGCTGATCGATGAATATCACCTCTTCCTGCACCCGGTCGTATTGGGCCAAGGCGCGCCGTTCTTCGCCGGCGTGCAGCCGAAGCTGCGGCTGGTCGGGAGCGAGCGGATTGGGGAGGGGACGGTGAAGCTGACGTATGCGCCGGCTTAGCGCGTGTTAGGGGGTGAGGGGCGTTGAGCTGCCGCGGTGATACAGAACTAGCCCGGACCGCCGGCGCCCTCGCCGGCATCTTGGCTGATGCAAACTCTGTCCCGCATTGCTTGGCACAACGCGTCTTGCCGGCGAGGGCGCCGGCGGTCCGGGCTTAGCTTGCAAACAGCGCGCGCGTGTTTTCGCCCCTCATCCCGTTCGGCGCTGCGATTGAAGTGCAATCGCTCCCGTTTCGCGGGACCGCGCCGAACCCCTTCTCTGCAAGGAAGAAGGGGAGCGCGCGCAAACCTGACACATGGACGTCTTGCTATGCAGTCCATAGACTGGCGAGCATGAGAACGGCCGCAATAGCAGCTCTCGTTGTGCTCGCCGGTTGCGCCATGACGGCATCGAGCGCGGCGCAAGACCAAGCGCCCGCTGAAGCGTGCGCCAGTGCCGTAAGTTCGGCCGCGACCCTGAACGGGTCTGCGCTGTTTGCAGGCGCGACGTCCTGTGCTCAGGCGGAGCGGAAGGAGGATGCCAACTTCCTGATACTCGTCGGTCAAATCAGAGCCATGGCGGATTTGGCAATCCTGACGCCGAGCGACGAGGAAAGCGCGACGATTGCTGCTCAACTCTATGAACAGATTTACTATCAGTTCGGCGGGTTGGGTTTCGACGAAGTGTATAGAGTCCCTGCAGGTGTCTCTGCGCTTGAACAGCGAGTGCGGGCGGTGAACATCGCCTTCGCGCCCGGGTACGATCCCGGCTGGACTTACCGCTCATCGTCCAAGACTGACATTTATGATGCGATCGTCGCGAATACGCGAGAGCAGCGCCTTTGGCAGATGCGATCCATGGCATTGCATCTCCAGGACGACGAATATTACGCGGCACACCAAGCTCTCGGCGAATTGCAGCGGGCCAATCGTGTCTTCCAGGAAGGCACACCAGCCTACGAAGAACTTCAGCGTTTGAACGCGCGAATGGAGGAAGCTGCGCAAGATATTCCTGAGCTTCCGCCGCCTGAAGACACGACACCATATGCGCGTCTAAACGAGCCAGACCCGGAAATGATGACCCGCCAAGTGGCTGCTGGATTCAACGGCCCGGCGGAAGCAGGGACCTATCTGTTCCGTTCAGAGGCGGAGTTGCGCGCCTCATGGTTGGCGAGAGCATTGCCCGCTCCAGAATTCGCGGCGCTGATAGAAGGGACCAATTTCGACTCTCAGTGGCTCGTGGCGATGAGCATTGGTCGCCGCATGAATGCCTCAAGCCAGATTCACATTTCAGGGCTCGGCTACAGTTCGTCGTTCCCGGGTTATTCGATTGCGGTTCAGGTCGGGGTCGTCCCGGAATCCTGCGGTGTGAGCTTTACGGCGTCCTATCCGTATGTGGTTGGTGTCGTCGATGCGGCGCCGGGGGCGGAAGTGCGCGGACACAGCATGTCAAACTTCCCCGCAGAGTGCGGACCCATCATGGCAGGCCAGCCGACGCCGGAATAAGAAAGACCGCTCCTTTCGGAGCGGCCTTCGTGTTCTGCGCTCGCGCGCTGCGCTTACTTAAACAACTTCGCCCAATTCCGCGCTTCGCGCTTCTGCCACGCGCCGCGGTGATACGCATCGCTCACGATGATCGGCGCAACGGACGTCGCCTCCGCGAACACCATTTGCTCGTACACGGTGCTCACCTTGCCCCAGCTGGCGGCTTCTTGCAGCGTTGAGGAGGAGCAGGCGCCGTCGCGGACGTCGGCGACCGTGATCTGCACGGCGTATTTGTGCATCTCCACGTCCTCGTGGCCCAAAATCTCGGCGCAGACGACGGTGTCTTGCGCGAAGTTCTTCGGAACGCCGCCGCCGACCATGAAGAGGGCGGTGGTGCCGGCGGCGAGCTTGATCTCGGTCAGCTCGCGGAAGTCGCCGCCGCTGTCGATGGTGAGGTACGGCTTGCCCGCCTTGCGGCGCTCGACCTGGTGCTTGACGATGCCGAAGCCGGCCGAGCAATCGGAGAACGCCGGCACGAAGATCGGCACGCCTTTTTCGTAAGCGCGCTGGATGAGCGAATCCGGCTTCTTCGCGTTGCCGGCGGCCAGCCACTTGCCGAGCTCGTAGATGAACTCGCGCGAGGTGTAGGGGCGCGGCTCGAGCTGTTCGCAGATGGCGTAGATAGTGTGATCGACGTGCTGCAGCTCTTCTTCGTCGATGTAGGTGTCGTAGATGCGGTCGATGTAGAGCGAGCGCAGTGTGTTGTCGTTCGGGATCTCGCGCGCCTGATAGTGCTTGAAGCCGAGCGCTTCGAGGAAATCCATGTCGATGATCGAGGCGCCGGTGGCGACGATGGCGTCGATCATGTTGTACTTCACCATGTCGCGCCAAACGTGCAGGCACCCGGCAGCGCCGGTGGAGCCGGCCATGACGAGCCAGGTGGAGCACTTCTGATCTTCCAGCGCCATGTTGAGGATTTCGGCGGCGCGCGCGGCGTCGCGGGAGGTGAAGCTCATCTTGCCCCAGGCGTCGACGATCGGGCGCGCGTCGAAGCTGGCGATGTCGATGTGCTCGACCGGGGTGGAGAGCAGTTCCGCCTTGCGGTTGGAATCGATTTTGGCTTCGGCCATTGGAGGCATCTCCTAACGGCGGCGTCTGAAGCGACGACCGCACGGACGCTCCGCCCACGCGCGATCGCGGCGTCAGATAGGGCAATTGTGGCGGAATGCAAGAGAATATGAAAGCCGGCGCCGCGGCCGACAAGCGCCGGCTATTTCAGAGTGGACGTGTCGACCGCCAGCGGTTGCGTCAGCGCAGCGATGATATCGCCGAAGTGCGCCGGGTCACGCTTGGCGTACGCATTCGCCTGCGGCCCGGAGTGACGCAGCACGAGACGGCCCTGCACGTCGGCGACCCAGTATTCGGCGAGGCCGCCCGCGGCGTAGTCCTCCAGCTTCTCGCCGAGATCGTCGGCAAGCGTAGAGTCCGCCACTTCGACAATGAGCTTCACCGCCGAGGCGGGGATCGGGCCGTCGAGATTTGCAGGCGCTTCCGCCGGATTCCAGACGATGATGTCAGGCAGGGGCTCGAAGCCGCTGCCGAAGCGGACCGAGATTTCCTGATCGACAATCCAGGCCAAGCCGGCGCTAGCCAGGGCTGTTTCCAAAGCCTTCGCCAGCAGCCGCTTCACCGTGCCGTGTGGAACGTATTGTGGGCTCGTTTTGACGATCAGACCCCGCCGCAGCTCGACGCGCATGTCGCCGAACCCGCCCGAACGCACGAGGCGTTCGAACTGCTCGTTGGTAAACGTCGCGAGACTGCGAGAGGGCGCGTTCATGAGGATAAGATAGCGCCACTGATCGGCGGCGACAAAATAGTCAGCCTTTCCCGCGCGCTTCGCGTGGGCTCACCCCGGTCCAGCGCTTGAAGGCGCGCGAGAACGAGGCGGGGTCGGAGAAGCCGACGAGATAGGCGGTCTCGTTCACCGAGACCTTCTTGGCGGCGAGATAATCGAGCGCGAGCCGGCGGCGCAGATCGTCGAGCACCTGTTCGAAGGTCACGCCTTCGTCCTTGAGATGGCGATAGAGCGTCTGGCGGCTGACGCCGAGCTTCGCCGTGATCCGGTCGATGCCTACATCGCCGGTGTGCAGGATCGGCATCAGCATCGCCTCGACCTGGCCGCGCAACGTCTTCGCTTGCTCCAGCTCTTCGAGCAATTCGTCGCCGCGTTCGGTCAGCACGCCGAAGGCGTAGCGGTTCTCCGGCTGAATCTGCACGAAGGCCCAGGCGGGATTGCTGCGGATCGCATTCCAGCGGCTGGAGAAGGTCACCGGCACCTGCCAGAGGCGCTGGTACGCTTCCGCGTGAGCGGGCTCGGGATGAGTGACGTGCGCTTCGAGCGCGAACACCGCCTGCGGGAAGTCGCGCCGCGTCCAGCAGATGAAGCGCGACCAGGTCGACTCGGTGAGCTCCGGGAAATCGTTCGGATTGCCGCGGCGGTCCTCCATCCAGCGTTCGGCGTTCTTCTCCACGATCTGAAAGCGCGGGCCGTCGCCGAGGCCTTCGGTTTCCACGACCAGGCGGCCGTACCTGTTCAACTGCTGCAGCGCTTCGAGCATGTTGGCCGAGGCGTGGCTGATCAGTCCGACGACCGAGAACTTCCTGAAGTCGGTGGCGGCGCCGAATTCGAGCGCGAGCGCGGGATCGCCGGTCTCCGCTTTCGCTGCGCGCATCAACGCGACGTAGCGCGCGAACGGCAGACGATTGTCCTGATCGCTCAGCGCTTCGGCGGGAATGCAGGCGCGCGCCAACAGGCGCCGTTCGCCGGCGCCATGCGCAACGGCGAAGTCGAGCAGCGCCTTGACGTAGCCGGCGGAGACAGTCGGTTCAGCCATCGGCGGCGCTGTTACCTGGGATCATGTTTTTGGCGCCTCGCGTCATGGGCTCTTATCGAAAGTCGACGATAGCATATCGGCCATCGATAGTCGTGCGAAGCGACGTGCGCAGGAGAGAGAGATGACCGAAGCCGTCGCTACAACGCCGATGCCGTCGCGATCGATCGGCGAGGGGGCGCTGGGCGCGGCCACGACGCTCTGGTTCTTCGTGACGCTCGCCGGCCAATGGGTGTTTCTCTACTACATCGTCGCTTTCTATGGCCCTGGCGCGATGTCGGGCCAATGGGAGACGTGGAATCGTCACCCGATGGTGCACGCCATCACGCCAGGCGATATCGGCGGCAACATCGCTTTCGCCGCGCACGTCGCGCTCGCCGCGATCATCGTGATCGGCGGCACGTTCCAGCTGATCCCGCAGCTGCGCCGCCATGCGCCCGCCGTGCATCGCTGGAATGGGCGCGCTTTCATTGTCAGCGCCATGCTGGCGAGCTTGGCCGGGCTCTACATGGTCTGGATTCGCGGCGGCTCCACGGGCGGCATCATCAACGCCATCAGCATCAGCACCAATGCGCTGATGGTGCTGACGTTCGGGGCGCTCGCCTGGCGCGCGGCGGCCAAGCGCAACATCTTCTCGCACCGGCGCTGGGCGCTGCGCACCTTCATGGTCACGAACGGGGTCTTCTTCCTGCGCCTGGCCTTCTCCGGCTGGATCATCATCACCCAGAGCGAACCGAGCGCGCTCACGTTTCACACCATTACCGCAATTTCGTTCCTGCTGCCGCTGGCGCTGACGGAGCTTTATCTTCGCGCCAAGGACGGCGGCGGCGGAGCGCAGCTCGCCACGTCCGGCGTGGTGTTCGCTGCAACAGCCTACATGACTCTCGGCCTGTTCGGGTTCTACATGATCTTCGTGCGCAGCATCCTGGGGGCTGGTTGAACGATGTCGCCTGAAGGGCTCTTCCACGCCGCCGCGGGCGCCGTCGGCATCATCACCGGGATCATCGCCGTAGCCACGCTCAAGGGCGGGCCGACGCACCGGGCCGCGGGCAAGGTCTTCGTCGCGGCTATGGTGGCCGCGGCGTTGAGCGCAATCGTGCTCGCCTTCAGATCAGGCACGCCCGGCTTCATCGGCGCCGGCGTGCTGATCGTCTATTTCATGCTGACGGCCTGGATGGCGGTGAAGCGCCGGGAGAACGAAGCCGGCTGGTTTGAGATCATTGCGTTCCTGTTCGCGGCCGCCGGCGCAGCAGCGATGTACTACGCTTGGCAACTGGCGCTGCGCGCGGAGGATGCGCTGCTGGGGGGCTTGCCGATCCTCATCTTCGCCATCGTCGCAACACTCTGCGCGCTGGGCGATCTGAGCGTCGTGCTGCGCCGGGGCCTCGCCGGGCGGCAGCGCATCCTGCGCCATCTCTGGCGCATGCATCTCGGCTTCTTCGCCGCCGTCGGCTCGTTCTTTCCGGGACAATTGCAGATGTTTCCGGAGTACATCCAGAACATCCGCCCGCTCATCGTGCTCTTCATTCCCCCGTTCAGCATTGCCGCGCTGATGCTTTTCTGGCTGGGCTTTGTGATCTTCTCGAAGCAGTTCGCTGCGCGGCCGGCCGGAGCCAAAGCATGACCAATCCGCGGCTTAACGCACGCATCGCCGGGCTGCTCTATCTGTTCGTCGTGGTCGCGAGCACGTTTGCGCTCGTCACGGTCTCGGGCCTCACGGTGCGCGGCGATCCGGCGGCGACGGCGGCGAACATCTTGGCGTCGGAGCAGATGTTCCGCCTGAGCATCGCCGCGACATTGCTGTCGGCGATCGCTTATGTGGCGGTGGTGGCGATCCTCTATGCGCTGTTCAGACCGGTGAACCGGCCGCTGGCGATCGTTTCAGCCTTCATCGGGCTGGCGGGCTGCGCCGTCTCGGCGACATTCCTGGTGAACCAGCTCGCGGCGCTTTCGCTGCTCGATGGCGCAGACGCGGCGCAAACGCAGGTGCTGGTTCGGCACTCGCTTCGGCTCGCCGCGCTGGGCAATACGCTGGGCTTGGTGTTCTTCGGCTTCTATTGCCTCACCTTGAGCGCGCTTGTGTTCGGGGCGCGTTTCCTGCCGGGCGTGCTTGGGCTATTCCTGCTGATCGCCGGTGTGGGATGGCTTGTGGGCAATCTCGGCGCGATCGTCGCGCCCGATTTGCTCGGGCCGATATCCCGCTATCTCCTGCCCGTCAGCGGCCTCGGCGAGTTCATCTTCACGCTGTGGCTGCTGGCGATGGGCGTCAACGCCGAACGCTGGCGCGAGCAGGCGGCGGCGGCCGCGTAGGGCGCCTTGCATCCGCCATCAAAGAGCTGCTGCATCCCGCCCGCAGCGGGAGGCGAACGTGCGCGCAGTCACCAGAAGAACAGCCCTGTTGTGCGCCTTGGCGGCGGGAGCGTGCCAGAGCGTCGGCACTGACCAGGCCCTTGCGCCGGCTGAGGCGGCGGACATCGCCGCTCTGCTGCGCGCCCGGATCGATGTGCAGAGGCGCGGAACCGGTGGGGCTGTCGGCATCCTCAGCGCGCGAGACTTCTCTGTCGTCAGCCATGGCGTCGCCGCACGCGACAGCAGCCAGCGCGTGAACGATGAGAGCGTCTTCCAGATCGCCTCCCTGACGAAAATCTTCACGGCGCTGTTGCTGACGGACGCCGTCGGCCGCGGCGAGCTCGCCCTCGAGGAGCCGCTGGATGCATTCGTGCCCGTTCCAGCGCCGCGCTTCGAAGGACGCTCGATCACGCTGCTCGATCTTGCGACGCACACAGGCGGCTTGCCGCTGCGCCCCGCAAGCCGCCAGGACCGCAGTCAAGACGATCCCTACGCTGGCTTTACCGAGGCGGAACTCTACGCCGATCTACAGGCGGTCGAGCTGACGCGCGCCCCGGGCGCCGCGTTCGGCTACTCCAATTTCGACTACGGGCTGCTGGGCGCGGCGCTTTCGAACAGGCTGGGACGCTCCTACGAACAGCTGTTGCAATCGCGCATTCTCGATCCGCTCGGCATGCGGGAGACGACGCTCACGCCCAACGCGCGCATGCGCGCGCGCCGGGTGCAGGGCTACGATTCCTCGTTCGAACCGATGCGGCCGTGGGACTTTGGCGCGCTCGCGCCGGCGGGCGGGCTCTTCTCGACGCTGCGCGATCTTCGCAAGTTCCTGGCGCTCTGGGTGGATGAAAACGACAGCGCTCTCGCCCGAGCTGCGCGCGCGACGCTCGCGGCGTCGCGCCCTGGGGACGATGCGGAGACGCGCATGGCGATCGGCTGGCGCGTGATGCAGAGGGGCGGGCGAACCGTAGCGTGGAGCAATGGCTCCGGCGGCGGCGTGCGCAGCTTCATGAGTTTCACTTCCGGCCGCGGCGTGATCGCGTTCGCGAACATGGCGACGGGAGTCGGCATGGACGACATCGGATTTCGGGTGCTCGATCCCAGCTATCCGGTGGACGTCAGCGCGGCGCCGCAACGCGTCGCCATCTCCGTTCCGGCCGAGGCGCTCGCGCGATATGTCGGCGAGTACGTCTACGCCCCAGGCGACTCGATGACGATCGATCGCGACGCGGAAGGCCTGCTGCTTCTGCAAGGTCCCAACCGCATCAGGCTGCTCGCTGAGACGCCGACTTTGTTCTTTATCCGCGAGGACACGAACATCACGCTAGAGTTCGGCGCCGCGCCGACCGAGCGGGTCGACGCGTTCACGCTGACGCAGGGCGGCCAGAGCTATGTGTACAGGCGCTCCGAGTAGAGGCTGGCTCAGGCCTGCTTCGGCTTCCGCGGCGCGCGCTTGCGCTTTGGCATCGCCACCACTGGCGCTTGCGCTTCGCCGTACATGGTCGGCCAGGGCGAGTCCTTCGACTCGATCGTCACCGCTTCGCCGAAGCCGTTGAAGCGCGTCGCCATCGCCATGCCGTAGGCGCCGAGCGAGCCGATCTCGATCAGATCGCCTTCACGGATGTCGGCCGGCAGCATGAACGGGCCGGCGGCCGCATCCATGGAATCGCAGGTCGGGCCGTAGAGGCGGAACGGCGCGAGCTTGGCCTTGCTCGGCTCGGGGCGCAGCAGCTTGGCCGGGAAGGCCCAGTTCAGGTGCGTCGCGTCGAACAAAGTGCCGAAGGCGCCGTCGTTCAAATAGAGCGCATCGCCCTTGCGCAGCTCGACGCGCGTGACGGTCGAGCCGGCTTCCGCCACCAAAGCGCGGCCGGGCTCAGCCCAGAGCTTGGCGTTCTGGGCGACGAACATCTCTTCGAAGCCGGCTTTGATCGCGTTGACGTACTCGATCATCGGCGGGGGCGTCATGCCCGGATAGATGGCCGGGAAGCCGCCGCCGATGTCGACGATGTCGACCAGCACGCCGGCTTCGACGATGGCGCGGTTGACCATGTCCATCGCCGTGCGGAACGCGTCCGGACGCATGCACTGGCTGCCGACGTGAAAGGAGACGCCCAGCATCTCTTCCGAGACCTGGCGGGTCTTGCGCAGCAGCGCCGGCGCTTCGTCCGGGTTGACGCCGAATTTGCGCGCGAGCGGGTAGGCGGCGCCTTCGCCGGCGGCGGCGAAGCGAACGACCAGAGTCAGGTCCTTGGCGTTGTTGGTCTCGGCCAGGATCTTTTCGAGCTCGTCTTCGCTGTCGAGCGCGAACGTCTTGACGCCGAACTCGTGGAAGGCGCGGCCGATGGCGCGGCGGCTCTTCACCGGGTGCATGAAGGCGATCTGCGCGCCTTCGAAGCGCTTGGCGATCAGCGCCGCTTCGTTGTCGGAAGCGACGTCGAAATTCTTGACGCCGTTCGCCCACAGCGCGTCGAGCACCCATTCGGAGGGGTTCGCCTTCACGGCGTAAAACACCTCACCGGGGAAATGCGTGCGAAACCACTGCGCCGCGGCGGCCACGCGATGCGGGCGCGCGATGGCGACGGGACCTTCCGGCGCTTCGCGCGCCGTGAGGTCGAGTGGCGAGAGGACGTAGTCCATCCGGCGACTCCCAAAACTGCGTTGAAGGCATTCAACGCGGTAGAACCCAGGCCGGCGTTAGTCGGACATGCTAAATGTCAGGTCCGCCCTTGGGAGCTTGCGCCGGAGGATCGCCAGGGAGCTTCCTGCTCACTGTGGTTCGCGATCCCCCAGGTGGCCTGGGCCGAGGGGGCGTTAGTGGACGCTGTTTCCAGGTCCGCCGGTAGCCCACGGAAATATGTAAACAGCTCGCCGATGTAAAGAGGCGTTTGTGGTTAATTCCCTTGCGCGTTCAGAACGATGCGTCGCCGCAACGGCCAGCCAGGCGCGCGCGCAATGCGGCGCCCACGCTACGTCACAAATCGGCAATCGAACTGTCACGGAGCCTTAGCTGAAGCTTCGCGCAGCCGTCATCGCCCCCCTCTAACCCCGCCCCGTCCAGCGGGGGCTGGCTGAGTCGGACCCCGCACTCCGAACCGAGTGGGTTCTGAAGGGGGTCTCGAATGATGAAGAAGTTGCTTTCCAAGGTCGCCGTAGCGGCTTTGGCTACCGCGGCCGGCGCGACCGCCGCGCACGCCCAGTCAGCGCCTGCGCCGACGCATTCCACCAGCTGGACTGGCACGGTCGGCGAAGACCGTTTCGGCGACGCGCGCTTCAAGATGCGCGGCCGCTTCCAGTACGACATTTATTCGAGCGATTGGGATGTCGGCACGGCCGACAACGCGACGCGCTCCTATGTCCGCCGCGCCTTCCTCGGCGTGCAGGGCCGCCTGACCGACGAATGGCGCTATAAGGTCGATTTCGTGCTGACGCCGGGCGCGTCGGAAGTGAATGTCGACGACGCCTTCCTCGAATACGTGCAAGACGATTGGTCGATCGTCATCGGCGAACACAACATCACCTCGCCGCTCGAAGATCGCATCTCCTCGCTCGACATTCCGTTCAACGAGCGCTCGAGCATCATCAACGCGTTCGAATACGGCCGCCGCGCCGGCGTCGGCTTCATCACCGGCGGCGCCAACTGGTCGGCCTCGGCCGCGGTGCAAGGGGAATCGCTCAACAACGCCGGCGAGAATTTCGCCGTCGATGAAAGCACCGCCATCAGCGGCCGCTTCACCTTCGCGCCGATCTTCGAAACGTCGCCGGAAGGCGTGACGTTGGTTCACCTCGGCCTGCATGCGCGCCAGCGCGAGCAGGGCGACAACGCCGACTTCCGCTATCGCACCCGTCCGCTCAACGGGCGCAACACGCGCCACGTCGACAGCGGCACGCTGGTCGGCGCCGAGAGCGACACCACCTACGGCGTTGAAGGCGCGGTTCAGTTCGGCCCCTTCGGCGCGCAAGCCGAGTACATGTGGCTCGACGGCGACGCGACCGCCGGCGAGTACAATTACAGCGGCTATTACGTCGACGTGTATTGGTCGCTTACCGGCGAAAGCCGCAATTATCGCGGCAACCAGGGCTCGTTCGGCGCCATCGCGCCGGCGCGGCCGTTGGGTCAGGACGGCGGCATCGGCCACTGGATGCTCACGGGCCGTTACGATTTCATCGATCTGTCCGACGACATCGGTGGCGGTTCGGCGGGCGAGCAGACCGCTTACGGCGTCGGCCTCGACTGGGTGCCGGTGGATCACGTGCGCTTCAAGCTGAACTACGCGGTCAGCGACATGGATCGCGCGGTCGGCACGGACGACGAAGCGCAGATCGTCACGCTCCGCACGCAATTCGATTTCTGAGCCCCGCGACTGGCGGAGACGCGCGAAACCATCCGCGCGCCTCCGCCGCTTTCGCCGGTTTTTCCCAACGGAGTTGCTCCCATGAAACTCTTCAAACTCGCCGCCGCCGCCGTCGCCGCGCTGGCCATGTCCTCGGGCGCGGCGTTCGCGCAGCAGCCCTTCACGATCCAGATCGACGGCTCCTCGACCGTCTTCCCGCTCGCCGAAGCCGTCGCTGAAGGCTTCCAGCAGCAGACCAGCGGCCGCGTCCGCGTCACGGTCGGCGAAAGCGGCACCGGCGGCGGCTTCCGCAAGTTCTGCCGGGGCGAAACGCACATTTCGAACGCTTCGCGTCCGATCTCGGCGAGCGAAATGGCGACTTGCCGCGCCGCCGGCATCCAGTACGTCGAAGTGCCGGTGGCGTTCGACGCGCTGACCGTCGTCGTGCACCCGTCGAACCCGGTCCGCTCGATGACGGTGGCGCAGCTGCGCCGCATCTGGGAGCCGGATGCGCAAGGCCGCGTCACCAACTGGCGCCAAGTCGACCCGTCGTTCCCGGACATGCCGCTCGTGCTGTTCGGACCGGGCACCGCCTCGGGCACGTTCGACTACTTCACCGAAGCCGTGAACGGCCGCTCGCGCGCCTCGCGCTCGGACTATACGCCGTCCGAAGACGATAACGTGATCGTTCAGGGCGTCGCTAACAGCCAGGGCGGCATGGGCTATTTCGGCCTCGCCTATTATGAAGAAAACCGCTCACGGCTGCGCGCGCTCTCGATCGACAACGGCTCTGGCGCGGTCGAGCCCAGCGTCGCCAACGCCGAGAACGGCTCCTACGCGCCGCTGTCGCGCCCGATGTTCATCTACATCAACGCCGCCGCGCTGCGCCGTCCGCAGGTGCAGCAGTTCGCGCAGTACTTCGTGAACAACGGCGCCCGCTACAGCGCCCAGGTCGGCTACGTGCCGCTGCCGGCGGCGGCCTACCAGAGCTACCTTCAGCGCGTGCAGCGCCGCACGCAGGGCACCGCCTTCGGCGGCCGCCAGGCGATCGGCGTCACGATCCAGGAAGTGCTCGCCCGGCCGCTGATCGTCGAGCCGGTCCAGCAATAGAGCATAAGTGAGCCCCGGCGGGCGGTGGATATGCCGCCTCCCGCCGGTGGCCTACATGCGCTAGACACCCCCAGGATTCGGCGGGCCCCCGATGCGGGGCGCGTTCCGTGCGAGCAGAAGGCGAGGAGCCCGTGGAACGGGATTTCACCAAGAAGCGCGTCCGCGTCGGCGAGCGCATCATGGAGGGGCTGCTGTTCATGGCCGCCGCGCTCGCGGTCGCCATCGTCGCCGGCATCCTCTATGTCGTGATCTCGGAAGCGGCGAAGTTCTTCGCCCAGGTGTCGTTCGTCGAGTTCGTCACCGAGACGCGCTGGACGCCGCTGTTCGACGACGCCCATTACGGCATCGCCCCGCTGCTCACCGGCACCTTCATGTCGACTCTGGTGGCGCTCGCGGTTGCGGTGCCGCTCGGGCTTCTGGTCGCGATCTATCTCTCCGAGTTCGCCAGCCCGCGCATGCGCGAGACGATCAAGCCGACGCTCGAACTGCTCGCCGGCGTCCCCACCGTCGTCTACGGCTATTTCGCGCTGCTGTTCGTGACGCCGCTGCTGCAGCGGGTGATCCCCGGTTTGCCCGGCTTCAATCTGCTTTCGGCCGGGATCGTCATGGGCCTCATGATCATTCCGTACATCGCCTCGCTTTCGGAAGACGCAATGCGCGCGGTGCCGCGCAGTCTGCGTGAGGGGTCGTTCGCGATGGGCGCGACGCGGCTCGAGACGGCGTTCCGCGTCGTCTTCCCGGCGGCGATCTCCGGCATCGTCGGCGCCATCATTCTCGGCATGTCGCGCGCGGTGGGTGAGACGATGATCGTCGTCATCGCCGGCGGCCAGCTGCCGCAGATCGTCACGACGCCGACCGAGCAGGGGGCGACCGTGACCGCCTTCATCGCCCAGGTGGCGCTGGGCGACATCGCCTTCGGCACGCTCGAATACCAGAGCATCTTCGCCGCGGGCCTCGCGCTCCTGTTCTTCACGCTCGTGTTCAACTTCATCGCGTTCGCGCTGCAGCGCCGCTTCCGGGAGGCGTATTAATGACCGCCATCGACGCGCAAAACGCGCCGCGCGATATCGCCGCGCATCCGCCCGGGCTCGCAATCCGCCGCTTCAAGGACGCGAGCTTCGTGGTGTGGGGCATCGTCGCGACTTTGATCGGGCTCGGCACGCTGGTCGCGCTGGTCGGCGAACTGGCGCACGACGGCGGCCATCGCCTCACGGCCGCTTTCTTCACCAGCTTCCCATCGTCCGACCCTGCCGAAGCGGGCATCCTCTCGGCCTGGGTCGGCTCGATCCTGGTGATCATCACCACCGCCTTCATCGCCATTCCGATCGGCGTGCTGGCCGGGGTCTATCTCGAAGAATACGCGCCGAAGAACGCGATCACCTCGGCGATCGAGATCGCCGTCAACAATCTCGCCGGCGTGCCGTCGATCATTTTCGGCCTGCTGGCCGTGGGCCTCTTCGTGCAGGTGCTGAACCTCGGCCAGTCGATCCTCACCGCCGGAATCACGCTCTCGCTTTTGATCCTGCCGGTGGTGATCGTCGCGACGCGCGAAGCGGTGCGCGGCGTGCCGCAGGAAATCCGCCACGCCGCGCTCGCCGTCGGCGCCACCAAGTGGCAGACGACGCAGCACCACGTGCTGCCGTATGCGCTGCCGGGCGTCGTCACCGGCGTCATCATCGGCATCTCCCGCGCAATCGGCGAAACCGCGCCGCTGATCCTGATCGGCGGCCTGACCTTCGTCGCCTTCCTGCCGATTACGCGGCCGGGCGACGCCAAGTTCGAAGTGATCGGCGCAGTCGACGAGTACGGCGCGCCGATGACGCCTGAGGCCACTGAAAGCGTGCGCATTGAGCATGACGGCGTGGCGGTGCTGCCGGACTTCAGCGAAATGCCGGTGGAAGCGGGCCAGACCTATGAACTGCCGCACGGCTCGACCGTGCAGTCGGTGGCGAGCTGGGGCGATGCGGCCGCCAGCTGGTCGCCGACCAACTGGCTGGGCTCCGAATTCACGGTGATGCCGATCCAGATGTTCAACTGGACCTCGCGCCCGCAGGCCGAGTTTCTGGAAATCGCCGCCGCCGCCGGCATTGTGCTGCTGTTCATCACGCTTTTGCTCAACGGCGCCGCGATCTGGCTGCGCTATCGGCTGCGCAAAGCGATCAAGTGGTAGAAGAGGTTCTAGGTGCTGGGTTCTAGGGGCTAGTTTTCGGGCGCTTGTTTCAGGCGCTCGTGCAGCCGCCTCAACATCCGTCCAACTTCCTCTGCCGATGCATGGAGCTCCTCGACAGTCCGATCTGGCAGCAATTCGCATTGCTGAGTTAGGAGAATGAGCGTTTCCAACTCAGCTGTTGAGCCGCGCGAAATGCTGACAAAATGCGCGTAGTCCTTGCGCGTTGCTCTGGCGTGACCTTCGGCGATATTGGCGGGTATGGAGATCGCTGCGCGTATCATTTGAGATGTGAGCCGATATTCCTCCTTCTTGGGCATCATCTCAGCGGCCGTGTATACGCTCCGTGCAAGGGTCATGGACTTTTCCCAGACCGCCAGCTCGCGATAACTGCGCAGCGCCGTCATGTCGAAGCCCCCTAGAACCTAGCCCCCAGAACCTAGCCCCTAATCCCCAGCACGCGCTCTCTCAGCGGCGCGCTTTTCGCGGGCGAGGCGGCGGCGTTCGCGGGCGCGTTTTCTGAGGTCACGAAGCTTGTGCCAGAAACGGCGCCCGCGCTCCTTCGGAAGCGGATCCAGATTGCGCCGGAATTCCTCGGCGCACGCGCGCCATGAGTATCGCTCGGCCAACGCACGTGCGTCCTCGCGCTTCAGCTTCAGCGCTTCGAGGCAGGCCTTCCGCAGATCGTCGTCGACGACGCCTGCGCCGGTGCCGGGCAATATGTCCTGCGGACCCGGCGCGACAAAGCCTGCCACTGGCGTGCCGCACGCCGCCGCTTCCAGAATGACGAGACCGAACGTGTCGGTGAAACTCGGAAACACGAACACGTCCGCATCGGCGTAATAGCACGCGAGCTCGTCGCCGAACTTCGGGCCGGTGAAGACGGCGCTCGGATATTTCTCTTTGAGCTCATCCAGCGCGGGTCCGCCGCCGACGATGACTTTCGAACCCGGCAGCTCGAGCTTCAGGAAGGCTTCGATGTTCTTCTCCACCGAAACGCGGCCGACATAGGCGAATACGGGCTTCGGCAGATCCTTGAACACGCCGCCGTCGACGCCGCGTTTGCTGGGATGGAATTGTTCGATGTCGACGCCGCGGCTCCAGATCGCCGTATTGCGGAAGCCCTGCAGCTGCAGCTGCTTCTGCATCGTCGGCGTCGCCACCATGACGCGGCCCGACTTGTCGTGGAACGCGTGCATGTAGCGATAGCCGGCCCAAAGCGGAATCCATGGAAAGCGCGCGGTGACGTATTCCGGGAACTGGGTGTGATAGCTCGTCGTGAACGGAAACTTGTGCTTGAGGCAGACAGCGCGCGCATCCCAACCGAGCGTGCCTTCGGTGGCGATGTGCACCGCGTCGGGCGCAAAGGCGAGGAAGCGGTCCTCGACATCGTCGCGCGCGCCCAGCGCAAGGCGGATTTCAGAGTACGTGATCAACGGCACGGTGCGCGGATAGTCGGCCGGGGAGATCACCTCGACCTCGCAGCCCATCGCCTGCAGCTCGCGCATGGTGTTCGAAAGCGTGCGGACGACGCCGTTCACCTGCGGCTCCCAGGCGTCGGTCACCAGCAGGATCTTGTTGGCGAGGGCGGGGCTCTCGGCGCCTGATTGTGGGCTCGCCGCCGGAGCGGTGGGGGCGTCGGTGCTCATCGGGCCGGGTTCTGGCCTCTGCCGCCGCGCGGCGCAAGGGGTGGGGCGCCGGCCTGCTTGCCCTCTCGGCGGGACACGCGCATGAAAACGGGATGGCTCTGGATTTGAAGCCCGCGCTGGAAATTCTGCGCCGCGAGTCGCCCCAACTCGCGGCCGTCTATCTGTTCGGCAGCTGCGCCGACGGATACGACCGAAGCGACAGCGACATTGATCTCGCCTTTTACGCGGGCAGGCCGATCGAGCGAGGTCGGGTGCTCGAGTTGCAGGAGCATGATCTTGCTATCGTTCGCGCCGTGATCGAGCGGAGTCTCGACGATTTGCTCGAGTTCTCGACCCTGGCGCTAAGGCTCCCGCTTTCGGACCAGAGCTAGAGTTCCGCCCTATTGCCTTACTGCCCTGTTGCCCTACTGCCTTAGCCTCATGTCGCACGACAATGTCACGCCGTTCCGCCGTCCGCCCAAGCGCCCCGCCGTGCGCCAGCAGGGCGGCTGGGGGATGAAGACGCATCGCGGCAAGGTCGTGCTCGCGCACCTGCTCACGATCGCGGCGTTCGCGCTCAATCTGGTTTTCCGGTTTCCGCCGCTTTCCTATCTTGGTCTCGCCGTCGGCATCGCCGGCGTCGTGCTCGTCTACAGCAACCGCGGCGCGGCGATGCCGTGGGCCAACACCCATCACGAGCATGCGCTGCGCACGCTTATGATCGGCTATGCGATCTGGGCGCTGGGCAGTCTGCTCAGCTTCGTGCACGACGCGCTCACGCCGGCGACCCTGTTCATCCAGTTCGGCGCCGCCATTTGGGCGGTGCTGCGCGCGGTGATCGCGCTGGCGCTCGGCGTCATGCGCAAGCCGGTCCCGCATCCGCACGGTTGGCTGGTCTAGCAGCCTATTCCGTCAACCTGCAGCCATACTCGCCGTCCGCCGCCGCTTCGGCGCTGATCGCGCCGAACAGGACGCTGGCGCGCACGGTCTCGCCGTTTTGGGTCACCGTGACGGCCTCGCGCGCGTCGGCCGGAAAGCCGGCGATGCAGCTCTCCAGGCTCCGCCCGCTCACGTGAAGGCATGAGCAGGTCTGCTTGGCGGCGTAGGCGGTGGCGATCTGCGCGTAGGCGATCTGCCCGCGATTGGCCCAGGCGCCGACCGCGAGCGCCGCAAGGACGACCAGCAGCACGCCAAGCCCAATCCAGCGTTTGCGTGGCGCCATTTTCTCCCCCTATGCTTCCCAAGCATAGCCGAGGGGGAGGGGCGCGTCATGCTGCGTCGCGTGCTGGTTGCCGCCAGTTTGATGTTCGCTGCGACCGCGCAGGCGCAGGAGCTTCATCCCTTGCCGCCGCAGCCCGCCGGCGTCGCCTGGCCGACGCAAGAGTGGGAGGAAGCGCCGCTGCCGGCGGATGTCGACCGCGCCGCGTTCGACCTCGCCGTCACTGAAGCTTTCGGCGGCGTGCACGAACGGCTCGGCGAGACGCGCGCCGTAATCGTCGTGCAGAGCGGCCGCATCGTGTTCGAACGATACGCGGCCGGGTACGGACGCGACACGCGTTTGAACTCCTGGTCGATGGCAAAGTCGGTGACGCACGCGCTGGTGGGCGCCGCAGTGCTGCAGGGCCGCGTCGCCGTCGATACGCCAATGGGCAACCCGCATTGGCCGGCAAGCGATCGCCGAGCGTCGATCACGTGGCGCGAATGGCTGCAGATGGTCGATGGACTCGAGTACGACGAGAACGCCGAAGACGTCCAGAACGCGGGCAACGCGCGTATGCTGTTCGGCGACGGGCGGCGTGATGTCGCGCGCTGGGCGGCGGCGCGTCCGCTGATCCGCGATCCGGGCACGCACTGGAATTACAGCTCGGCGGCGACGATCCTGATCTCCGATGCGCTGACGGGCGCGATCGTCCCCGACCCGCGCGACACGATCGACCGCCGCAACCGTATGCGCGCCTGGATGGGCGCCTCGCTGTTCGACCGCATCGGCATGCGCCCCGTGGTCGAGTTCGACCCGCAAGGCACGTTCTATGGCAGCTCGCTGGTCTGGGCCTCGGCGCGCGACTTCGCGCGCTTCGGTTATCTCTATCTCCGGGGCGGCGTTTGGGACGGTCAGCGGGTCTTGCCCGCGGGCTGGGTCGACTTTGCCCGCACGCCGGGCTCGGATGCCGACACGGACGTCTACGGCGCGCAATGGTGGCTGACGCCGCGTAGCGGACCTGGCCGCCCCGACCGCTCGTTGATCACCGACAACGCGATGGCCGACGCGTTCTCCGCACAAGGCCACGAAGGCCAGATCATCGTCGTCGTACCGTCAAAGGACTTGGTGATGGTGCGCCTTGGCCTATTTCACGGCGGACTGGAATCGTGGAACGCGCTGGGCGCTTGGTCGACGCGCCTGATCGGCGCGTTCGGGAGGAGGGACGCGGGACGCGGGACTAGAGCCGCGAGCATGCGCTAGCAGTGATCCCTAGTCTCGAATCCCGAGTCCCTAGTCCCGAAGGAGGTGCGCATGTCAGACGATGGACGCGAAGTGAAACGGCAATGCGCGAAGCTGTTGCGCGAGGCCGGCTTCAAGTATCTCGCCGCCGAGATGGAGCACGGCTCGCTTTCGGCGCTGGCGAAGGACGAGCCGTTCTTTCTGCTGTGCGGCCGCGATCGGCTCGCGCCGACGGCGATCAAGTCCTGGATCGAGGCCGCGCGCATCTCCAACGTGCCTGATCACAAGCTCGAATCCGCGCACGAGACGATTGAAGCGATCGAGGGTTGGCCCGGCGACCGGCACTATCCGGACTAGTGATAGGCGCGCAGCTCCGCGTGCGCGCGGTCGAGACCCTGATACAGAAACGAACGCACGTCCCGCTCAGTCCCGCGCGCGGCGGTTGCGGCGAGGGAGGAGAGCGCGTCGGCCGTCTCGTGCTCGTCATTGAGCAGCGCGAGGATGGCGGTCCCATGCGCCCGGTCGGCGAAAGCCTGCGCGCCGGCGCCGCGCGCGTCGATGATGCGCATGCGCAATTGCCGCATGGCCGTCGCCAGATGCGGCGGCGACCCGGCGCAGTCGCTGTGTCGGCGCTCCCGCAAACGCAAGTTACGCGCGAACCGCCGGTCCGGTCCGAAATAATTCTGATGATCGACCCACAACATGATGCGCAGCGCGGCGTCCGTTCTGGACGCGACCTTTCCTTCTCTCGTGACGCTAGGCTGGTATGCTTAGGATTGCGTTGAGGAAGCTGAAGAACGCTCACGTCAGGCTGTCGCGCCGCCAAGTCTCCTCGTGCAGCGATGCGTTTGCGGAGATGCGTTCGAAGCCTAGCCGTCGCGCCAAAGCGAGTGAGCGCGCGTTGCGATCGTCTATGATCGCCTCGAATGCGACTGCCCCAGAATGGGACATCGCCTCGATCGCCGCCGCCGTCGCTTCGCGCGCGTAGCCGTGGCCCCAATGCGACGCGCTGAACATGTAGGCGATGAGCACTTCATTGTTGGCGCGCGCCGTGGCTTCGACGATGCCGATCGCTTCGTCGTCTGCAGCGGTCCAAACGGTCCAGTTCAGCCATTGCTCAGCTCGGTCCGGGGAAATGCTCTGCGATATTCGCGCGAACCGCGCCTCGATGTCGCTCAGGCGCGCCGGAGGCGCGCGCTCGATCCATTCGTAGAGCGCCGGATCGCGCAGGACCGGCCACATCGCCTCGGCATGCGCCGGTTCGATCGGACGCAACTGCAGGCGCTCGGTTCTCAATGGTCGCGGCAGCCCGGTCAGCATCAAACACCTACCATCGCCCGCACGTCCGCCGGCGTCTTGCCGCTTTCGCGCAAGGCGCGCAGCGTCGCGCTTTGATCGCGTTTGGCCAGGCGTTTACCGTCTTCCCCCAGAACCAAGCGGTGATGACGATAGACCGGCTGCGGCAGGTCCAGCAGCTTCTGCAGCAGCACGTGCAGATGCGCCGCCTCGCGCAGGTCTTCGCCGCGGATCACGTGCGTGACGCCCTGCAGCGCATCGTCCCACACCGAAGCGATATGATAGCTCGTGCCGAAATCCTTGCGCGCGAGCACGACGTCGCCATGCCGCTCGGGCTCGGCGCGCACCAGTCCCGTCTCATCCTCGAACACGAGCGCGAAGTAGGCTGGCCCTAACGCTGCGCGCGCTTTCTTCAACGACAGCCGCCACGCATACGCATCGCCTGCCGCGAGCCGCTGCGCTTCCTCCTCCGGCGGCAGCGCCTCGCCGGTGAAACGCTCCTCCGCATCGCCATGCGGCGCTGATGCGATCGCTTCGGCGATCTCTTTGCGGGTGCGGAAGCAGCGATAGACGAGGCCGCGGTCGATCAGACGCCGCAGCGCTTCGGCGTACTCGGCCATGTGCTCCGACTGACGCCGCACCGGCTCTTCCCAGGTGAGTCCGAGCCAAGCCAGATCCTCGTAGATCGCCGCCTCGAACTCCGGCCGCGCACGGCCCTGATCGATGTCCTCGATGCGGAGCAGAAAGCGCCCGCGCGCCGCCTGCGCCGCGTCGAACGCGGTCAGCGCGGACAGGGCGTGGCCGAGATGGAGATAGCCGGAGGGCGAGGGGGCGAAACGGGTGACGAAGCTCATTGGCCGCGGAGGCTACCTTTGGCGCGGCTGAGCCGCTACCTAGCCCGCCATGACAGTCTTCCTCGACGGCCCCCGCATGCCTCCGAAGCGCGGCGGCAAGCCCGATGCGCTCGTCATCCTGCTGCATGGCTACGGCTCCAACGGCGCCGACCTTATCAGCCTTGCGCCGTACTGGGCCGATGCGCTCCCCGGCGCAGCGTTCGTTTCGCCTAACGCCATCGAACCTCTACCCGAAGCGCCCGGCGGCTATCAGTGGTTTCCGATCACCAGCCTCGATCCGCGCCTGATGGAGCAGGGCGTGCGCATGGCGGCGCAATCAGTCGACCGTTTCATCGACCGCGAGTTGGAGAAGTACGGCCTGCCGCCGAGCCGCCTCGCGCTCGTCGGCTTCAGCCAGGGCACGATGATGGCGCTGCACGTCGCGCTGCGGCGCGAGCAGCAGATCGCCGGCGTACTGGGCTTCTCCGGCGTACTGGTCGGCGGCGGCGCACTGAAGGCGCAGATGCGCTCGAAACCGCCGGTGCTGCTCGTCCACGGCGACCGCGATCCGACCATTCCGATTCCCGCCATGTTCGACGCCGCCGAGGCGCTCGCGGCCGCCGAGCACGGCGCGCAGTGGCACGTGTCTTACGGGACGCCGCACTCGATCGGGCCGGACGGGCTCGATCTCGGCGGCGCTTTTCTCGCCAGTTGCCTGAAAACGCAGGCAATCCGCCCCGGCGCCTGAGCTTTTTCGGCCACGTGTCCGGACTGTCACGAAGCTGTCGCTGCAAATCAGCTAAGGCTGGGTTCGCCTCGGGACTGAATCCGTATAGTCTCCAGGCAGCGAAGGAGCAGCCGTCTTCAGTCCAGCGAGCGTGATCCCCTACCAGCTTTTGGAGCGGCTGCACTGGAGCGGCCGCCGATGAATGTCACCAGCGCTCCTTTAGCGGGATGGCCGGCGCTGGTGCTCAACGCCGATTTCCGCCCGCTATCCTATTATCCGTTGTCCCTTTGGCCCTGGCAGGAGGCGGTGAAAGCCGTCTTCCTCGAGCGGGTCGATGTCGTCGCGCACTACGATCACGAAGTGCATTCGCCGTCCTTCGCGATGAAGCTGCCGAGCGTGATCTCGCTCAGGGATTACGTGCACCAGGACCGCCCGCCCGCGTTCACCCGGTTCAATGTCTTCCTGCGCGACGGCTTCAGCTGCCAATACTGCCGCTCGCCCGACGATCTCACCTTCGATCACGTCGTGCCGCGTTCGAAAGGCGGGCGCACGACGTGGGAGAACATCGTCACCGCCTGCGCGCCGTGCAATCTGAGAAAGGGCGGCAAGTACGCTCATCACAGCGGCATGCGCCCGTTCAAGCGCCCGCGCCGGCCGACCATGCACGAGCTGCAGCACATCGGCCGCCGCTTCCCGCCGCATCACATGCACGAAAGCTGGATGGATTATCTTTATTGGGATGTCGAACTGGAGGCGTGAGCCGCCTCCGTGGGCTCGTTCGACTGTCTTATCAGCATCGCCGCTAAATCGGACGGCGAAAGGCGACGTGTATGCGCGCGTCGGGAATATTGGGCGCGCCGCCGCTGCGGGCCTCGTCCAGGTGCAGCGCCAGTTCGGTCGGATGGCGCTCGTCGAACATGCCGGCCCAGGTTGCTTCTGCGGCGCAGGCGGCGTCCTTCACCAGCGCTTCGCCTTCGTCGACCGCAACGACCAGCGCTTCGTGGGCGCGCCAGACCGGCTCCATCAGCGGCTCACCCGCCAGGACCAGAGCGGCTGCCGCCACCGCCAAAGCTTGCGCGCAATCCATGATCCTCTCCCTCGGTCCGCCGAAGCGGCGCGGGAAGGGGTATGGCGCGGAGACGTTACGCCCGTTCGTCGGGCTTGCAACAAAGCTGAAATATTGGCCGGCCCCAGATCAGGTGGCGGCGGCGACCTCAGCGGCCATGCCGTTGAACAGGTCTCGCAGTTCATCTCCGAGCATGGTGACGCTGGCGATCACGGCAAGCGAAAGCAGCGCTCCGAGCAGCGCGTACTCGATGGCGGTGGCCCCACTTTCATCGCGGCAGAAACGCTTGATCATGCCGCTCTCCATTCCACCAGCCGCCTGACCAGCACGACATCGGCCGGCGGCATTTCGTGCGCGGACAAGTCCGCGGGTTCGACCCACTTGGCTGCCTGGGCGGCGCCGGGGTCGAGCTTCAGTGCGCCGCTCCAGCGCGTGGCGAGATAAAGCGGCATGAGCAGGTGGAAGTCCGGATAGGCGTGCGAAGCGAACGCGAACGGATCGAGCGCATCGGCTTCAACGTTCAAATCCAGCTCCTCCTTCAGCTCCCGGACTAAAGCGTGCTCAGGCGCTTCGCCGGGCTCGACTTTGCCGCCGGGAAATTCCCAGAGGCCGCCGAGCTGTTTGTGCTGGGGCCGCTGCGTGATGAGCACCCGCCCCGACGGATCGATCAAGGCGGCCGCCGCCACCAGGAGGAGGCGCCTTGTGCCAGGAGCATCGCCGATTTGCATGAAGAAGCCGTGAGGCAGGATGTTTAATGAAGCTTAAGCGCCATCAACCCTTCCCGGCATTTACTGCGCCGGCAAGCTTTATCACGCCATCGCGAAATGGCGGGTTTGCGCAAAGCTGGTAGCGTCCCCGCTATGCGCCGACTTCTCTTCGCGCTGGCGCTCTTCCTGGCGCCGCCGGCTACGGCGCAGGATTATCGAGCGCCGCCCACAGTTTCCGTTCAGCGGGAAAGCGACGGCGGCGGCGTGGCGCGCGCGTCGATGGACATCGCCGCGCCGCCCGAGGCGGTCTTCATCGTGCTCAGTGATTGTGCGCACGCGCAGCGCTACATGCCCGAACTGATCAGCTGCCGCGTGCTCGAACGTGGGCCGGGCTGGGAGCTGCGCGAACACCGCGTCCGCGGCTGGCTGCTGCGGCCGGTCCTGCGCAACGTCGCCCGCGTCGACTTGGAGCCCAACCACCGGCTCTCTTTTCGCCGTGTCGAGGGGGACTGGACGCGCTCCGACGGCGAATGGCGGCTGACGCCCATCGATGGCGGCCGCGGCACGCACGTGACTTACACCGTCGCGGCCGCGGTGCGCGGCGGCGCGCCTGATTGGCTGACAGTTTCGCGTCTGCGCGCACTGGTGCGGCGAACATTGGTGCGCTTGCGCCATGAGGCGCAGCGCGCCGGCTAGCCCGTCGGCAGCCCTTCCTCCTCGAGCGCTTGGCGCACGGCGGGTCTCTTCATCACGCGCTGAAAATACGTCTGCAGCTTTTGCCGTTCGCTGAGATCGATCTCGAATTTGCGCGCCCAGGTCAGGATCACGAATGCGTACGCGTCGGCGATGGTGAACTGGTCGCCGAGCAGGAATGGCTTGTCGCCGAGCTTGCGTTCGAGCAGTTCATAGCGGTTCTGCAGGTTCTTGATCGTCGCCTCGCGCACTTCCTCGCTCGGCTTCCTGAACAGGGGGCTCGTGCCCTTGTGCAGCTCGGTGGCGATGAAGTTGAGCGTCTCCAAGAGGCGCCAATGCGGCATGCCTTTTTCCGGCGCCAGGCCGCTCTTCGGCGCGAGGGCGGCGAGATATTGCAGCACCGCCGCGTTCTCGGTCAGCACCTCGCCATTGTCGAGCTCCAGCGCCGGCACCGCGCCTTGCGGATTGACCGCGCGATAGTCGCGCCCGCTGTCGGTGCGCTTTTCCTTGAGGTTCACCTTGTCCAACGAAACCTCGAGCCCGGCCTCGCGAACGACAATGTGCGGCGCCAGCGAACACGCGCCGGGGGAGTAGTAGAGCCTCATCGAATGCCTCCTGTTGGAGGAATGAAGTACTCCGCCGAGGCGGGCGCTCAAGTGTCAGGCGTGTGCCCGCTAACTCCGATAATCCCCGTTGATCTCGACGTAGCGCTTGGTCAGATCGCACGTATACATACGCGCTCGGCCGATGCCGGGGCCGACCGTCACCGTGATCTCCAGCTCCTGGCGCTTCATGTACGTGCTCATCGCCGCTTCGTCGTATTCGGCGCTCACCATGCCGTCGCGCGCGGCATAGAGATCGCCGAAGCGCACCGCGATCATCTCCTTCTTCACCGGTTCGTCGGCGCGGCCAATAGCCATGACGATGCGGCCCCAGTTCGCGTCCTCGCCGGCGACCGCGGTCTTCACCAGCGGGCTTTCGCAGATCGTGCGCGCGATCGCCTTGGCCGAGGCGTCATTCACCGCGCCCTCGACGTTCACGGCCACCAGCTTGGTCGCGCCTTCGCCGTCGCGCACGATCTGAATCGCCAGGTCCGCCAGCACACGCGACAGCGCCGCGCGGAAATCCGCCAACCGTTCGTCGCTCGCATCGGCGATCGGCGGCACTTTGGCTTGCCCCGTCGCGAACAGCAGCACGCAGTCGTTGGTGGAGCGGTCGCCATCGACCGTCACCGCGTTGAAGCTCGTTTCCGTCTCCGCCTTCAGCAGCGTCTTCAGGATCGGCGCTGAGAGGGCGGCGTCGGTGAACACGAACGCCAGCATCGTCGCCATGTTCGGCGCGATCATGCCCGAGCCTTTGGCGATGCCGGCGATCGAGACGTTCACGCCGTCGATCATGCAGTTCGCGCCCGCGCCCTTCGGAAACGTGTCGGTCGTCATGATCGCCGCAGCCGCATCGGGCCAGCGCACCGGCGCCAAATCCATTCTCGGCAACGCCGAGACGATCTTCGCGTCATCAAGCACGACGCCGATCACGCCGGTCGACGCCGCCAGCATTTCGCGCGCTGGCGCGCCGAGCTTCTCACCGGCCGCCTCTAGCGCGCGCTTGCACGCCGCATCGCCGGCCGGGCCGGTGAACGAGTTGGCGCAGCCTGCATTCACCAGCAGTCCGCGCGCATTGCCGCGCGTCGCCGCCAGCGCCTGCTTGCACCAGTCGGTCGGCGCCGAGCCAACGGCGTTGGTCGTGAACACGCCCGCCGCGCGCGTCCCGGGCGCGCAGCGGATCAGCAGCAGGTCAGGGCGCTCGTGTTTGTAGAACCCTGCGCGCCCGATCGCGGCTTCGACGCCGGCGATCTCCGGCAATTGCGGAAATGCCTCGGGCGCAAGCGGGCTGACGTTCGAATCTGGCTTCATGCGGCCGCACCTAAGCACGCGCGCCGGACGCCGCGAAGCGGCGAGTGGGCCGGGGCTCCGCGCTGTGCTGGCGCACCGCTTGGCCCGGGAGCGTCAGCGCGTCACTGCGTCGGACCAGCTTCCTCTGCCGGCGTTTCCACCGGCGTTTCCGGCGGCGACGCCACGCCTGGCGCCACCTCCTGCGGCTGCGGCGCGGGCGCCGGCGCAGCATTGGTCGCAGCCGGCGGCGGCGTGGCGTTCGGGAATGGGAAGGGCGGCGGCGGCGCGCCCGTTTGCGGCGGCGCGCTCGGCTCCGGTCGCGGCTGCGCCGGCTGCGCGTCCGCGGGGGCGGTCACTTCGCCCGCGGGCTCCATGCCTTGCTCCGTTTCGCGCAGACGTTCGATCCGCGCATCCCGCGCCAAGCGCTCGGTCAGCTGCGTCGATTCCTGGTAGGCGAGCCACGCCGTGATGCGCGGGCGCAATTGCTCGAGACTCGGGCCGCCGATGGTGCGGCGGTCGTCCACGCGGAAGAGGTGCCAGCTGTCCTCGATCTGGATCGGACCGATCAATTGACCGGTCGCCGTGCGTTCGACCTCCTGACGCATCTGCGGCGTGAGGTCCGCAATGGCGCGGAAACCGAGATCGCCGCCGTCCGGGGCGGTGTTGCGCTCGACCGAAAGCTCGAACGCGAGCGCTTCGAACCGCTCGCCCTGATCGAGCCTTCTTTTGGCCGCGTCGGCAGCCTCACGTGTGGTGAACTGCATATGGCGCAGATGCACCTCATCGCCTTGGCCGAGCCGGCTCGAATTCTCGCGGTAGAGACGCTCGATCGTTTCCGGATCGGCGGCTTTCTGCGCGATTTCCTCATAGATCGCAGCAGCCAGAACCCGCTCGCGCGCGTTCTCCAGTTGGCGACGGATGTCGGGCTGACGGTCGAGCCCGCGCGCTTCGGCTTCCATGGCGAAGAGGCGGATTTGGATCAGTTCTTCGAGCGCAAGATTGGCCGCGTCGGAATTGGCGTCGAGATCCTCGGTCTCGGCGATCCAGCCGCGCGAGACGGCGTAATTACGCACGTCCTCGACATAGATCGGCCGGCCGTTGACGGTGGCGGCGACGATCGGGTCGCGGACGCCCGCATTGTCGCTGCCGGCGTCGCGGCCGAGGCCGCACCCCGCCAACGCCAGGGCGGCGACAAAGAACACGGCTTTCAGTGGAACACGCTTCAGCGAGGCCATGCGTTCTGCTCTTTCGCTCAGGGCGCGTGCAAGACTCGCGCCCCTGAGGTCGCATTGACACCGCCTAGGGCCGCTCTTAAGTCTCGCCAGCGCACGAGTCGAGAGTGTTTCCGCACCCGGGCGCATCTCGGTGGGACACGAAAAAGCCAAGAAATTCAAAGCTCTCACCGCTCATTCTCGCGCCCTGTCCACAACGGCGCATCAACCTTAAGATCGCGCCCATGCTGAACCTCGCTAAGCAGATTTTTGGCTCCTTGAACGAGCGCAAGGTGCGCCAGCTGAAGCCGATGGTGGCGCGCATCAATGCGCTCGAGCCGACCTTCGAGGCGCTCTCGGACGAGGCGCTCCGCAACAAGACCAGCGAATACCGCCACCGCCTCGCCCGCGGGGCCAAGCTCGACGACATCCTGCCGGAAGCCTTCGCCACCGTTCGCGAGGCCTCCAAGCGCGTGCTCAACATGCGCCACTTCGACGTGCAGATGATGGGCGGCATCTTCCTGCATCAGGGCAAGATCGCCGAAATGCGTACGGGCGAGGGCAAGACCCTCGTCGCCACGCTGCCGACCTACCTGAACGCGCTCGAAAGCCGCGGCGTGCACGTCATCACGGTGAACGATTATCTCGCCAAGCGCGACAGCGAGTGGATGGGCCAAGTCTATCGCTTCCTCGGCCTCAGCGTCGGCGTCATCGTGCATGGCCTTTACGACAACGAGCGCCGCCAAGCCTACGCGTCGGACGTCACCTACGGCACCAACAACGAGTTCGGCTTCGACTATCTGCGCGACAACATGAAGTACTCGCTGGGCGAGATGGTCCAGCGCGGCCACCGCTACGCGATCGTCGACGAAGTCGACTCGATCCTGATCGACGAGGCGCGCACGCCGCTGATCATCTCCGGCCCGACCGAGGACCGCAGCGAGTTCTACAAGTCGATCGACACGCTGATCCCGCTGCTGACGCCGGAGCACTACGAGCACGACGAGAAACAGCGCTCGGTGACCTACACCGAATTCGGCTCCGAGACGATGGAGCAGATGATGACGGAGCGGGGACTGCTGCAAGGCTCGCTCTACGAACCGGCCAACATCTCGCTCGTGCACCACGCCAACCAGGCGCTGCGCGCACACAAGCTGTTCCACCGCGACAAAGATTACATCGTCAAGGACGGCGAAGTGGTTCTGGTCGACGAGTTCACCGGCCGGATGATGCATGGCCGGCGGCTCTCGGAAGGTCTGCACCAGGCCATCGAGGCGAAGGAAAAGGTCAACATCCAGCCGGAAAACCAGACGCTGGCGTCGATCACGTTCCAGAATTATTTCCGCCTTTACGACAAGCTCGCCGGCATGACCGGCACGGCGGCTACCGAAGCCACCGAATTCGCCGACATCTACAAGCTCGACGTGGTCGAAATCCCGACCAACCGTCCGATCCAGCGCAAGGACGATGACGACGAGGTCTACCGGACGGCGAAGGAGAAATACAAAGCCATCATCACCGACATCGAGGACACCCATCGGCGTCAGCAGCCAGTGCTGGTCGGCACCGTATCGATCGAGAAGTCGGAGGTGCTGTCGAACCTCCTGAAGCAGCGCGGCATCCCGCACCAGGTGCTGAACGCGCGCTACCACGAGCAGGAAGCGAGCATCGTCGCGCAAGCGGGCGTGCCCGGCGCGGTGACGATCGCCACGAACATGGCCGGCCGCGGCACCGACATCCAGCTCGGCGGCAACGTCGACATGCGCGTGAAGGCGGCGCTGAAGGGCGACGAGACGCCGGATCAGATCGCCGCGCTTCGCCGCGACATCATCGCTGATGTCGAGCAGAAGAAGCGCGTCGCGCTCGATGCGGGCGGCCTCTACGTGCTCGGCACCGAGCGCCACGAGAGCCGGCGCATCGACAACCAGCTGCGCGGCCGCACCGGCCGCCAAGGCGATCCGGGCAAGTCGAAGTTCTATATCTGCCTCGAAGACGATCTCTTGCGCATCTTCGCCGCCGACCGCCTGGACGCGATCATGCGCGGGCTCGGCATCCAGGAGGGCGAGGCCATCGTCCACCCGTGGATGAACAAGGCGCTCGAAACCTCGCAGCGCCGCGTCGAGCAGCGCAACTTCGAGATCCGCAAGAACCTCTTGAAGTACGACGACGTCATCAACGATCAGCGCAAGGCGATCTTCGAGCAGCGCATCGAGTTCATGCGCACGGCCGACGTCGCGCCCATCGTGAAGGACATGCGCCACGACGTCGTCGAGAAGCTGGTCTGGCGCCACATGCCGGAGAAAGCGTATCCCGAGCAGTGGAATACGCCCGAGCTGATGGTCGAAGCCGAAGAGATTTTCGGCTTCCGCTCGCCGGTCGATCAATGGGCGATGGAAGAGGGCATCGCTCAGCAGGAAATCATCGAGCGCCTGACCCGCGAGGTCGATCAGGCCTACGCCCAGAAGGCGGCGATGCTCGGCCCCGAACGCCTGCGCGCCGTGGAAAAGCAAGTTCTGCTCAGCGTCGTCGACATGCGCTGGCGCGAGCACCTCTCTTTCTTGGATCACCTGCGCTCGGTCATCCACCTGCGCGGCTACGCTCAGCGCGATCCGCTGAACGAGTTCAAGACCGAAGCGTTCACGCTGTTCGAGCGCATGCTCCTCGATCTGCGCACCACCATCACGCGCATGCTGCTCCGGCTGCAGATCGGCCAGGCCGACGAACAGGCGCTGGCGCCGCGCGCGCCGGCGCAGACCTACGAAATCCACCAGAATCCCGATACGGGCGAGAACGAGATGATGAAGCGCGACGCGCCTTCGCTCGCGCCCGAGGGCTTCGACCGCCACGATCCGCGCACCTGGGGCAAGGTCTCCCGCAACGCGCCGTGTCCGTGCGGCAGCGGCAAGAAGTACAAGTACTGCCACGGCCAAGAAGCGGCGACGGCTTAGTCCGGAACACCGGCGCGTCAGCGCCGTTCAAGCCGTCATGGCGGCGAAGACGGCGACCGCGAAGAGGGCGAAGAGCGCGGGCAGTAAGCGCGCTGCAAAGAAGCGCGCGCCGGCGAAGAAGCGTTGGTCGCAACGCGTCACCGAAACCAGCCACGCGCTCGACCTGAAGCAGGGCGTTTTCACGCTGAAAGATCCCAAGCGCATCGCCGCGTCGCTGAAGCGCTCGGCCGAGCGCAGCGAGCGGCGCAAGTCCAGCTCGTTCCGATCGGCGATGTCGATGCTCACCTTCTACATCAATCGCGCCGGCAAGGAGCTCCCGATCTCGCGCAAACGCACGCTGGAGCGCGCCAAGGACGAATTACGCGCGCAGTTCGGGCGTTGATTTATGGCCGGCGGACTTCCAGCGCGCCGGATCGCTTTGCGACTTTCGCCAGGTCGCCATCAAAGCTCACGAAAGCTTCGCATTGCCGAGACGCCGCCATATGCAGCGCGTCGGCAAAGTCCATTCCCTGTAGCGCCCAATCGAAAGCCTGCGTAATCACCGCTGCTTGATCGAGCGTCACAGTCGGCAGACCGCAAAATGCTCTGAGCGACTCGACGGCATCTTGTCTTGGATAGTCGAACGTACTTCGCAGCACCCAGTCCGATTCCAGGAGAACTGTGGCTGTCAGCAAGACATCGTTCTTGTTGATGAACGTACGCGCTTGCGCCGATTGGGACGCATCATCGTTCGTCAAATATCGAACGAGAATGTTAGTATCGACTGCGAGCATGACGACGGCGCGCTTCGGCCAAGACGCCGGCGTCCATTTCCTTCAAGGTCTTCGGCTTGCCCTTGTATTTGAGCATCCCGAAGACATCGTCAGGGTTAGTGCGCGGAATGCCCGCCGCTTCTTTCAGCAGCACGCCCGCATCGGTCCGCTCGACCGTGAGGCGCGTGCCTTCGGTCCATTTCAGCTCGTCGCGGATCGCCTTGGGCAGGATGACCTGCCCCTTGGTCGAAACCGTCGTAGTGGGCGTCGACTTGCTCATGGTAAGACGAAGGTAAGACCAAGTTCCCCTTGCGTCAAGAGGAGGCTTATTTCGAAGCCGCCCCTTCGTCTTCCGCCGCCGCCAAAATCTCGTACTGCGACAACGCCAGTCTTCCCTCCGCATCGAGGAAAGCCCGGCCGCGCGCGCTCGCGCGCAACGCCGCCGTGTCTTGATAGACGGCCGGCCCGGCCGGCGGCGCGACGCGGCTGTGGCCGATGCACGGCACGCTGATCTCGACCTCCGCGCCGACCGTATAGAGCCTTCCGCGCTGCACTTCGCTCACGCGGCCATGCACGGCGCAAAGCAGCGGCCCTTCGATCTCCACCCGCTCCACATCGATGACGATCACGTTCGGCGCAGTGTTGCGCGCGCGCTCGTAATATTGCGGCGCCAGCGCCGCATGGGCAGCCGCAGTGAGCGCAACGAAGCCGCCCGCCAGTGTGATGATCAGTTTACGCATCACTCTCTCCCCGCCAGTTCCGTCAGCAGCACGCGCCAGTGAGTCAGTCCTTGGTAAAAGCTCTCCACCGGCACGCGCTCGTTGAGGCCGTGCGCGAAATCGTCTTCGTCGCCGATGAAGATGGCGCCGACGCCGTAAGTCGGGATCCCCGCCGCGCGGAAGAAGAGGCCGTCGGTCGCGCCGGCGGACATGAATGGCGTGATCAGCACGCCTGGGTGCGACGCATGCACCGCGCGCGTCGTCGCCTCCATCACGTCGGAGCGAAGCGGCGAGGCGTCGCTGAAATTCGCCGGGCCGAGCGGCGCCACCTCGACGTTCGGGCCGGCGATCGCGCGCAATTCGTTCTGCACGTCGGCGACCGGCACGCCCGGAAAGATGCGGCAGTTCACCGTCGCCGACGCCGTCTGCGGCAGCGCGTTCTCGGCGTGGCCGCCGGTCAGCATCGTCGCCACGCAAGTCGTGCGCAGCAGCGTCGAGATGTTCGGGTTCTGCGACAGCGTCCGCGCCGCCACGCGATCGCCGGGCCGCTCGGCGAAGCGACGCATAGCTGCCGCCTCCGGGCCGGAGAATACGTTCGCCGCGTTGCGGAAGCCCTGCACCGTCGTGTCGTTCCACATTACCGGAAACTGGAATGCGCGCAGCCGCGCCAGCGCGGCGGCGAGGTCGTAAATCGCGTTGTCCGCACGCGGCGCGGAGGAGTGGCCGCCGGGGTTGCGCGCCGTGAAGGTGAAGCTCGCGTACGTCTTCTCGGCCGTCTGCACCACGTAAGCGAAGCCGCGGCCCTGCGCGTCGAACTGGCCGCCGCCGGCGTCCGAGTTCAGCGCGAACTCCGCATCGCCGATCAAGCCGCGATGTTCGCCGAGCAGCGCCTGCGTCGTCGCGCCGGTCGTCTCTTCGTCACCCGAGAACCAGATGATCAGGTCGCGCGTCGGCGTGAATCCCTCATCGCGCATGGAGATGAATGTCGAGGCGAGGTGCGCAATGCCCGCCTTGTTGTCGAGCGTGCCGCGGCCGAAGAAGAAGCCGTTTTCCTCTACCATCGTGAACGGGTCCCGCTCCCATTCCTCACGCCGCGCCGGCACCACGTCCATGTGTGCGAGCAGCAGGATCGGCCGCCCGCCCGAACCGTCGCCCCGATAGCGCACCAAGAGGCCCGCCGTGTCGTTGGCGGTAATGATGCGCACATCGTCCGCGGCGAACCCGCCGGCGCGGAAGTGTTCAGCCAGAAAGTTCGCCATCGCCACGTTTTGCGGCCCGGTCGAGGTGTCGAAGCTGACGATCCGCTCGTAGAGCGCGCGCGCGCTCGGACGTTCGACATCGACCCACGCCTGGGCCTGCGCCTCGGCCGCAAAGCACAGCAGCGCCGCGCCGATCAGACGCCCACACCAGTCGCGAAGCATGTATTCCCCCGGTTCGTTTCGGCCATGCTGGGCGGCGGTTAGCGCTTTGGCAAGGGATTGGGCGCAGGGCTAGCCCATGTCGCTCGCGCACGCGCCCGCCGCCCGCGCCGCCGCGCCCTCGCTGGCGCGCTGGCAGCCGATTGCCGCTGCGCTGTGCCTCGCGCAATTCAGCGAACCGTTCTTCGCCGCCGTCGCGCAGAGCCAAGGCGCGACCGAGCCGCCCGGCTATGCGCGCCTCGCCTTCGTACCTGTCTACGCCTTTCTCGCCTGGGCGATCTGGCGCAACCGCGCTGCCGCGTTTGGCGCCGCGTGCGCCGCGCCGCTCTTGATGAGCCTGCTCGCGCTCTGCTTCGCCTCGACGCTGTGGTCGATCGATAGCGGCGCAACCTTCCGCCGCTCCATTTGGCTCGCGCTCAACATGGGCTTCGGCCTCTACTTGGCCTGGCGCTACGATTGGAAAGGGCTGCTCAACGTCCTCGCCGCCGGATTCGTCATCCTGGCCGCTGGCTCGTTCGCTCTTGGCTTGCTCGCCCCCAGCATCGGCCGCATGAGCTTCGAGCATCCGGGCGCCTGGTCCGGCTTGTGGACGCACAAGAACACGCTCGGCGGCATCATGGCGCTCGGCGTCGCCATCGCCGCCGCCGCCGCAATCGTCGCGCCGGAGCGGCGCAAGCTCTGGATCGGCCTCTGCCTCGCGTGCTTCGCGCTGGTGCTGCTTTCCACTTCTAAGACCGCGCTGCTCGCTTCGTGCCTCGGGCTCGGCGCCACCGGCTTCTGCATGATGATCCGCCAAGGTCCGCTCGCCGCAACCTTCGCCGTCAGCAGCGTTCTGGTTGCCATCATCGCCGGCGCAGGGCTCGTCTTGCTCGCGCCCGACATCATCGTCGCCGCGCTCGGCCGCGACCTCACGCTCACCGGCCGCACCGACATCTGGGAAGCCTCCGCCCGCTTCGTCGAGGCGCAGCCCTGGCTCGGTTACGGCTATTACGCCTTCTGGCTGCCCGATAACGGACCGGCCTATTGGGTGCGCGAAGCGGTGATGTGGCAGGTCGCCTCCGCGCACTCGAGCTGGCTCGAAACCGCGCTCGGCCTCGGCCGCGTCGGCGTCGCCCTGTTTGCGCTACAGCTGATCGCGACGCTCGCGCGGGGCGCAGCCGCAACGATGCGTGCCGACGCCGGCCTCTGGGCCCCGGCCTTCCTCGCCGCCTTCGCGCTCTACACCTTGAGCGAAAGCCACGCGCTGCAAGCCAACAATCTGTTCTGGACGATCTACGTGGCGGTCGCAGCCCGACTCGCCCTTGATGCTCGCGCAAGAAAGCTCGCATGACCGCAACGCTCATCCTCGGCGTCGATCCCGGCCTCAATCGTTGCGGCTGGGGACTGGTTCAGAGCGAAGGTTCACGCCTGACGCACGTTGCGCACGGTGTCATCAAGCCGCCGCCGCATCAGCAGCTCGCTTCGCGGCTGCACGACGTGTTCGAAGGCCTCTCAGCCGTGATCGAACAGCACCAGCCGCACGAAGCCGCGGTCGAGGAGACCTTCGTCAACTCGAACGCCCGCGCCGCGTTGGCGCTCGGTCAAGCGCGCGGCGTTGCGCTCGCCGCCGCCGCGCGCCGCGGCCTTGCGGTCGCGGAGTACGCGCCGACGACGATCAAAAAAGCCATTGTCGGCTCCGGCGCCGCCGACAAGACGCAGATCGCCTTCATGGTTCGCCGCCTGTTGCCTACCGCCGGCGAGTTGACGGCTGACGCCGCCGATGCGCTCGGCGTCGCGCTCTGCCACGCCGCGCACGGCGGCTTCCGCAAGCGCGCCGGGGCCTGACGGAAACATCATCTCGACGTTGCGCTTTCGCCGCCGCTGTAGCTAGATCGTCGGCACCGGAAACGGCGGTCGATGGCGGACGAGCACAAACCCGACTCCAACCCAGATTCCACCGACGTCGCTGCGCTGCTCAATTCATTGCGGCTCAGCGAAGCGCGCCTGCGCGGCGTTCTCAACAGCATCAGCGACGGCTTCTACGCAGTTGACCGCAGCTGGCGCTTCACCGAGTTCAATCCGGCTGCCGAAACCTACTTTCGCATCAAGCGTGACGACATCATCGGACGCGTCATCTGGGACATGATCCCAGGCGCGAGCGACGAATTCAAACATCTGCTTCGCGCCGCTATGGCCGGCGCGCCGATGGCGACGCTGGAAACGCCTTCGCTCTATCGGCCCGATCGCTTCGTCGAACTCCGCATCGCGCCGACCGAAGAGGGCATCTGCGTCGCCCTCACTGACATTACCGAGCGCAAGCGCGCCAGCGAAGAAGTGCAGCGCCGCCTGGACGCCGCCGTCGCGGAACGAACGGCCGCCCTCGAGGCCCGGCTGCAGGCCGAGGCGCAATTGCGCCAGGCGCAGAAGCTCGAAGCCGTCGGCCAACTCACCGGCGGTGTCGCCCACGACTTCAACAATTTGCTGATGATCATCGCCGGCGGCCTCAACATGCTGGAGCGTTCCGACGCGCCCGGCCGCCGCGAGATGCTGATGGCGCGCATGCGCGAGGCGGTCGAGCGCGGCGCCAATCTCACCCGCCAATTGCTCGCCTTCTCGCGCCGCCACGAACTCAATCCAGAGCCGATCCGCCTCGGCGACTATTTCGCCGGCTTGAACGACCTTCTCGGCCGCAGTCTCGGCGTCAACGTGCGCGTCGTTATCGATGCGCCGGCGGAGGTCGCGCCCATCCTGGCGGACCGCAACGGACTCCAGCTCGCGATCCTCAATCTCACCGTCAATGCGCGCGACGCAATGAACGATAGCGGCGTCGTCACCATCTGCGCACGCGACGGCGCGCTCGACGATCCCGGCGCTCCGTTCGTCAGCATTTCGGTGATGGACACCGGCGCGGGCATGACGCCCGACGTGATCGCGCGCATCTTCGAGCCGTTCTTCACGACCAAGGAGATCGGCAAAGGCTCCGGTCTCGGCCTCGCTCAGGTGCATGGCTTCGCCGAACAATCCGGCGGCCGCATCCATGTTTTTTCGACGCCGGGGCAGGGCACGTCGATGACGTTGGTGCTCCCGCGCGCCGAGACGGCGCCGGCCGCCGCGCCAAGTGCTGCTGCGCCGCCGCGTGCGCCGTCGTCCCCGCGGGGCGCCGTTCTGCTGGTCGAAGACGACCAGGAAGTCGCCGCCATCACGCAGGAGATGCTGCAGGACATCGGCTGGCGCGTCACCCGCGTCGCCAGCGCCGAAGCCGCGCTCGGCGCGCTCAATCGCGCGCGGTTCGATCTCGTCTTCTCGGACGTGATGATGCCCGGCGGCATGAGCGGCGTCGAACTGGTTCGCGAGCTGCGCGCCGGCGCGTCCGTCACCCCCGTTGTGCTGACCACCGGCTATTCCGAATCCGTGCGGGCCGAGGCCGAGCGACTGAGCGTGGCGCTGCTGCCGAAGCCCTATGATGTCGATAGCCTGGCCCGGGCGCTGGACGCTGCGATGGCGGCCTCGGTCTGAAATCGTCGCAACCGGGTCCAAGCTTGGAAACTTCGCCCGTCGCGCCGCGTTGGGGATGGGTAAGTTCCCGCGGGTTCGCGGGCTGACGCGTGTCAGGGGGCTCCGAAAGCGGGGCCGCCCGCAGGCGCGCGGCTGGCGGGGACTCAACGCGTCTTGGGCTGCCCCGCATGAATCCACACCTCAGCGCTTTCATCCGCCAATTTCAGCGGCACCTCAGGGAAGCCTGGTTTCCGATCGTCATCTCCGGACTCATGTTCGGCATTTTCGGCGTGTTCGGCCTTGCCGCCGGCCAAGTCCAGGAAGTGCTGGCGAACTATATTGGCGACGGCGAACGCGAATTCGCCTGGACCCGCGCGCTGCTTTCGCTCTTCGCCATTCTCATCTTCGCATCGACGCTCCGCCACTGGACCGCGCGGCTGCTCGGCGTGAACATTCACGCCGCCACCACCGACGGCTGGAGCGGTTGGCATCGCGTCTTCATCTCGACGGCGTGGTATGCGCCGTTCCTCGGCGCGGCTTTGAGTTTCGCGCAAGCGCACGTTTCCACCGGCGGCTCGCTCGATTGGCAAGCGCTGCCGCAGCAGATCCAGACTCACCCTTTCCTCATGCTGGCGGCCGCCGCTGCTTTGATGCCTGGCGTGCTCATCTTCGTCTGGTGGCTCGGCCCTGTCGCCGAGTTTCGCCGGCATGTGTTCTCGAGCAACCTCGCGAGATTTTTGAGTTCGGCCGTGCTGCCGCTCGGCTTCAGCGCACTCGCCGGGTACTTCCTGCTGATGCCGCCGTCCGCGATCGAGTTTGCGCGCGCCATCGGCCCGGTGCCGATCGTCGGCTTCAGCCTCGCGGTCATCACCGCTGTCGGCTGCTATCTCATTCTCTTCAGCCGGCGCCGCAACCTCCCGGTGTTCACGCCGGTGCTGCTGGTGCCGGTATTGATCGGCGCGCTGGGGTGGGACGACAATCACTTCATCCGCCGCCTCTCCGACGACAGCGTGCTCGAACGGCCGCCGATCAGAGACGCGTTCTACGAGTTCGCCGCGGCCGACCCGCGCGCGCCGATCGTGCTGATCAGCGTCGAAGGCGGCGGCATCCGCTCGGCGCATTTCGCGGCGATGGTGCTGGCGCGCCTCGCCGATCATTGTCCGCGCCTCGCCCGCCGCATCTTCGCGATCAGCGCAGTCTCCGGCGGCGCGATCGGCGCGGCCGCCTATCAGGCCAGCCTCGAATCCATGCCGCTCGAAGGCGAGCATTGCGACCTCGACGGCGACCTGCCGCCTGGCGCGCGCCAGATGGCGCTCGACAATATGTTGAGCCGCGACCACCTCTCGCCGACATTGGCGAAGATGGCGTTTCCCGAACTGGTGCAGACGTTCCTGCCGGCCTCGCGTCCCGATAGCCAGAATGCGTTCGTGCCGGGGTCCGATCGCCAGCTCGGTCTCGAACTCACGTTCGAGCAGGCCTATGCGGAAGCCTTCGGCGTCCCGCGTGAGCAGGCTAATCCGATCGAGCATTCGGTGTTCTCGCAGAGCGCCCCGCCGCACCTGATCATCAACCTGACGCGCGTCTCCACCGGCGGCGATTACGCCGCCTCCAGCCTCGATCTCAGCGGCGTGCGCGAACAGCATCCGTGGCTGCACGATTTCCGTTGTCTGTGGGCCGAGCGCAGCGCCGATGGCGGCGCGGCCGATTGCACGCGCGCGCCGGACTTCCGCTTGAGCACCATCGCCGCCAGCAGCGCGCGCTTTCCGGTGATCTCGCCCGCCGGCACGGCCGGGCGCGTCGACGGCCAGACCTACCGTTTCGTCGACGGCGGCTATTTCGACAATTCCAGCATCGAAGCCTTGCTCGCCGTCATCGATCATCTGCGCGCACGGCCGAACTTCGAGACCGACATCCGTCCGCGTCTCATCATTCTCCACATCGACGCCAACCCCTATTCCGCCGAAGGCGAGCTGCCGCGGCCGCAGCAGGAGCGTCGTCTCGATCTCGACATCCACGAACTGCAGGCCGTCCTCGCAACCCGCGAAGAACGCGTGCGCATGTCGTTCAACAAGTTGGAGAATCTCGAAGAGGCCGAAACCGTCTGCGACGTGCAACTGATCGAAATGGATCAGCCGCAGGACGTCACGCTGCGGCTCGGCTGGATTCTCTCCAACGCCTCCGCGGCCGGCCTCCAGCGCGAAGCCGCCCTCCAGCTTGCCGCCCCCTACGAAGCCGGCGACCTGCCCCTCGGCGCCTGCCGCAACCCGAACCGGCCGGCAAAGCCCAGCGCTTAGGTTTTCCACAGGCTCCGCATCATTCCGCTCCCCGCCGAATCCCGCCACCAACGACGGTGGAGAACTCGGTATGATCGGCAGTTTGAACGGCACGGTGGCGGCGGTGGGGGAGGAGACGGCGCTGATCGAGGTCGGCGGCGTCGGTTACGTCGTCCAATCCGGCGCCCGCACGCTGTCGCGGCTGGCGGTTGGCGCGCCGGTGAAGCTCTTCATCGAGACGCACGTGCGCGAAGATGCGATCCGGCTGTTCGGCTTCAGCGGCGAAGAGGAGCGCGCCTGGTTCGCGCACCTGCAGACCATTCCGGGCGTCGGCGCCAAAGTGGCGCTCGGCATCCTCGACGCGATGCCGCCGGAAGTTCTGGTCGACGCCATCGCGCTGCAGGACAAAGCCGCCTTCGCCCGCGCCAACGGCGTCGGCCCTAAGCTCGCCGCGCGTCTCGCCACCGAACTCGCCGCCAAACAGGGCCCCAAGGGCTTCATCGGCATGAGCGCCGGCGCCGCGCGCAGCAACGGCGCGCCGCCGCCGGTGAACGGCGCCCGCGCCGAAGCGGTCTCCGCGCTGGTCAATCTCGGCATCGATCAATCCAGCGCCGCCCGCGCCGTCGCCAGCGCCGCCAAACAATTCGCCGCCGACGCGCCAGCGCCTGAGCTGATCCGCGCCGCTCTCAAGGAAGTGAGCCGCTGACGCGTTGATCTTCACGCGCGCCTGTGCCTCCATCCTCCGGGAAGAGGGCCAATGCGCGCATTCGTTTTCGCAGTCGCCGCAGTCTGCATGTTCGCAGGCGCCGCCAGCGCGCAGAGCCAGCTCGTAAGCTCCGTCACGATTGAGCGCGGCGAGGCCGCAACGCTCCACTTTGACGAAGGCGGCGGCGCCATGTTGATCGAACGCGGTGTCGCGCCGCCGCTTACGCCATTCGAGGAATCGGTGGCGCATGACCTGTCGGGCGGCGCGTTCGATTATGCAATCGGCCCAGTCTCGGCGCCCATGACAGGCGACAAACGGCCGACGCCGAGTCCCATCACGCCTCATGCCGTGCGGTTGAAGTTCGTTCCCGCGCCGGACGAGGAGCATACGTTGCTGCTGGTCGAGAACGGCTACGAGCAGGCGTTCCGATACCGAGCGCTGATTTACATCGAAGGTGAAGGTGAAGCGACTGACGTTTGCCTGGTCATGCCGGCGCTGCGGGGTTTTGAGCACTGGCCGTATCGGATCGACCGGATCGAGCTGTCTGCATTGCGGCTTCAGCCCTGGCGCGAGGGCGACGCTGTTCCTTGCGCGTAGCGCCTAAGCAATCTCCGCGATCTCCGCATCGCCGCCAGCAACACGCACGATATCGCCCTCGCTTTTGCCGAGCAGCGCCTGCGCCAAGGGCGAGACGTGGCTCAGCGTCCCGCGCTCAGGATCAGCTTCATCCTCGCCGACAATGCGAAACGTCTGGCGGCGGCCGTCGCTGCGCTGCACCGTCACCGTCGAACCAAAATGCACGATATTGGCGTCCGCCGGCGCCGGCATCAGATGGGCGCTGCCGCGCCGCGCCGTCCAATAGCGCAGATCGCGACCGATCCGCGCGCGTGCGTCGCGGTCGTCGCCGTCCGCCGCCGCCAGTTCCGCGGTCAGCCGCACGATCTCCGCCTCGATCGCGGCTAGGCCCTCGGCCGTGACCAGGTTGGGCGCGCTGGAAACGAGCCGCTCCGGCAGCTCCTCGGGCGCGTCGTCGTGGTCCTTAACAAAAGCGCGGCTCATACCGAAAACCTAGGTCTCGGCCGCTTCTTTGCAACGGCGGCGTAAGAATCCCCGGGCCGCCGGCGTCTAAGGCTGCAGATCGGAGGCGATGTGGGCGAGGCGCGGTTTCAGGCGTGGATGGGCGAGCACCTCGGCGTGCTGCACCGCATCGCCCGCGCTTTCGCCGCCGGCGCCGATCAGCACGATTTGCTGCAGGAGCTCATGCTCGCCGTCTGGCGCGCCGCGCCATCGTTCCGCGGCGATGCGGCGCCCTCCACCTTCATCTTTCGCGTCGCCCACAACCGCGCCATGACCTGGCGCCGCAGCGAAGCGCGCCGCCGCCATCGCCATACCGAATACGAACGCCTACGCGTGGAGGAGGGCGCCGAAACCGATCCGCTGCTCGCGCGCCTCTACGCCGCCATCCGCAAGCTCGAGGCGCTCGATCGTTCGCTGCTGATCCTCTCGCTCGAAGGTCAGAGCTATTCCGAGATCGCCGCCATTCACGGCCTCAGCGAAACCAATGTCGGCGCCCGCCTCACCCGCGCGCGCAAGAAGCTCACCCAGCTCATGGAGAACGACGATGGATTATGAAGCCCTGCGCAATGCCTGGCGCTCTAGCGCCAACGCCCCCGACGCCGCCGCCAGCGCGTATCTGCTGAACGAAGCGCAAAACACGCTCACGCATCGGCGCCGGCATTTGCGGCGAATGCTCGCCTTCGCCGCACTGATGCTCACCATCCCGCTCGCGCTCATGGGCGTCGATCTTCTCACCGGCCAAGTCGACGCGATTGATCTTGCCCGCGAGTGGGGACTCGTCCCGTTCGCGCTGATTCCGTTCGCCGCGCTCATCCTCATCGCCCGCCGCGCGGCGCCGTCGGCGGCGTCGACGAACACCTTGATCGAGGCGTTCCGCGCGCTGCGCGCCGACAACGCCGCCGCGCGGCTCCGCATCCGGATCATCGGCGGCGCGATGATTGTGTTTGCGCCGCTGTTGTTCGTGTTGCTTGGTCAGCTTGTCGCCGTTGGAAAAATGGCGCCGCACGAAATGCAGAGCGCGGGCGTCGTGCTCGGCGGCGCGCTGGCGCTGGGCGCGCTTTGGATGGCGATCAAGTTCTTGACCCAGCTCGCCCCCGAGCGCCGCCATCTCGACGCGCTGATCGCCCAGTACGAATCCGCGGCCTGAGCGTTGCCGCAGCCAGCGAGGGCGTTAGGTCCGAACCATGGCGTTTTGGATCGTCGTTTTCGCCGGCTGCGCGCTCGTGATCGCCTTCGCTGGCTGGCGGCTCACGCTCGCAGTCGACACTATCGCCGACAGGACGGGCGTCGGCCGCGCCTTCCTCGGCATGATCCTAGTCGCGACGGTGACCTCCCTGCCGGAGCTCTCCACTGGGCTCAGCGCCGTGCTGGTTGTCCGCTCGGCCGACATTGCCGTCGGCGATGTGGTCGGCAGTTGCGTGTTCAATCTGCTGCTGTTCGTGCTGGCCGACGTCGCCTCCGGCAAGCGCGCGTTCTACGGTGCGCTCAGCGCCTCGCACTTCTTGACCGCCGCCGCCTCGATCGTGCTGGTCGGCGTCGTCGCGCTCGCAATCCTCACGCCCATCTCCAGCTTCGCCGTCGCGCATGTCGGCGCCGTCTCGTTCGCGCTGGTGCTGCTCTATCTCGGCGCCGCCCGCTTGCTCTACGCGGTCGAGACGCGCGCGACACCCGCGCTCGACGCGCCCGACCGCAGCGGACGCGCCCCGCTCGGTGCTGCGATCGTGCAGTGCATCGTCGCCGGCCTCGCCGTCACCGCCGGAGGCGCCTTGATTGCAGTGAGCGCCGGCGAGATCTCCGAGCGCCTGGAGCTCGCCCAATCCTTCGTCGGCGTGGTGTTCGTCGGCGCGGCGACATCGCTGCCGGAGGCGGTGTCAGTCATCGCTGCCATCCGCCTCAAGGCTTATGATCTCGCCGCCGGCAATTTGCTCGGCAGCAACATGTTCAACGTGCTCATCCTGGTCGCCGACGACATCGCCTACCTCGACGGTCCGATTCTCGAAGCCGCCGTCCCATCGCTGGCGCTCGCGCCGATCGTAGCCATGGTGATGACGGGCGTGGTCATCGTCGCGATCGGCTACGGCCAGCGCACGCGGCTTGCGCCGGTGGACGCCGCCGCGGGGCTCGCGCTCACGTTGCTGTTCGCCTTCAACACGTATCTGGCCGCAACTGGCGTCGGCCCCTGAGGCGTGGACAGGCGTCACGAACACGCCGCGGGGCTGTGCGATGGCCGAAATCGCAGCTAATGTCGTTCCCGAAGGGGGCTTACGACATGGCCGAGAAGAAGGGGGCGGCGAAGAAGGGCGCTGGCAAGGCGCGCGTAGCGAAAGCGCCGAGAGTGAAGGTTCGCCAACGGCGCGAAGTGTTCAACCGCTTCTTCAGAATCGTCGAAGCCGAATTCGACCAGCCCAAGCTCGACGGCTCCGGCGTCATCAAGAACGTGAAGCGCCTCGTGTTCGAACGCGGCGACAGCGCCGCGGCTTTGGTCCACGTCACCGACCGTGACGTCGTCGTCCTCACCGAACAATTCCGCTTCCCGACTTATGACAAGGGCCCGGGAATCATTCTCGAAGCCATGGCCGGATCAATCAGTGACGGCGAAGATCCGGAAGCGTGCATCCGCCGCGAGATGCTCGAGGAGATCGGCTACGAAGCCAAGAAGCTGGAGAAGATTGCGCACTTCTACGTCTCGCCCGGCGGCACGAGCGAGCGCATCTTCCTCTATTACGCGCCGGTGACGACCGCCGATCTCGTCAACCCGGACGCCTGCGGCGTGGCGCACGAACACGAAGACATCCGCCGCGTCGAAGTGTCGACGAAACGCTTCATCGACGATGCGCTGAACGCACGCCTCAACGACGCGAAGCTCCTGGTCGCGGGCCTCTGGCTCGCCGCGCGCACGCCTGCGCCTGCGAAAAGGAAGACGCCTACGAAAACAAAGACGAAGGCCAAACCCAAGAAGAGGCGCTGACGCAGCCGGAATACAATCTGAAATCGAAGCGCATTTGGTCCCGATCGTCATTCCGGGGCATCGCGCAGCGATGAACCCGGAACCCAGGGGCCACCACACTTGCGTTTGCCCCTGGCTTCCGGGTTCTCAGCTTCGCTGAGCCCCGGAATGACGAATGATAGTGCTTGCGACTGGACCTCGCAGCCGCTGCGGCCGATCTAGCGCACGAAGCGCTAGCTCCGCTTCCCCTCGCGCAGCTGCTGCTGCAGCACGCTGCGCGCGATCGGACGCTCGGCCCAGAACGAGCCTGCGCCGTGGCGCTGCTCGAAGTTGTTCACCAGCGGCGCAACGTCGGACCAGTCCTGCTCCTGCTTGCGCTCGCGCGGCGCCTGAACGGCGAAGCGGCCGAGTCCCAAGCTGTTCGGATCAACCCAATCCTGCAATTCGCTGATGAAGGTGCGCCGCGCGCTGAAGATGTTGTTCGAAGCTTCCGCAGCGCCGTTGTCGTCAATATTGGCGGCATGGCGCAATTCCTCGTGCGCCAGCATCAGCGTGTCGAGAATGGGATCGCGGAAACCCTTCATCGCGCTTGGACGATCGCGGAACGACGGCCAGTCGAGATCGCCGCTATGGTTGGGGAAGTAGAGCCGGCCGGTATCCACCAAAGCCGAAAGCCGCGCCATCAGGTCGGCCGCGGCGGTTGCATCGATCGGCTGGCCCGGCGCCTTGTTGCGAAACACAACGTTGGCCTCGGCCATGGCTTCGTTCGACATGCGCGCCCAGACCAGCAGCTCGGCCAGCACCGCGGCGCGCATCTGATTGCGCTCGAGCTTGCGCATCTCTTCGGCCGCGTCCCGCTCGCGGCGCACCCGCGCGAGCGCGGCGCGGCTGATCCAGCTCAGAAAGCCGAAGAACACGCTGAGCACGAACAGGCCGAGCGTGATCAAGTCGCCGCTCGACAGCCCCGCGAAAAAGTCCTCGATCGTCTGCATGCCTGTCCCCCACGCTTGGGGGCAGTCTAGCACCTGCCGGCCCGCGGCCAAGGCTAACCTCGGCCGCGGACGCCTCCCCCCAAGCGGGGGAGGGCCAGCGCCAGGCGCCTAGGCGGTCTCCGCCGTCTTGGCCAGCTCCTGCTGCGCCGCGCAGCCGACCTCGACTGGATACATCGCCCGCATTTCGCAGACGCCCTCCCAGCCCTCGCCGTAGAGCCGGTGCAGCTCCATGAAGTCGACCGCCGATTTCAGCGCCTCCTCGCGCGTGGCGAACTCGAAGATGGCGAAGCCGCCGATCACTTCCTTCGTCTCCGTGAACGGGCCGTCATGCACTTTGAGCTTGCCGCGCCTGAGCTCGACGCGCGCGCCGCCGCCGGCCATCAGCGGCACGAGCCCGCCGGTGCTGATCATCCGGCCTTCAGCCATCGCCTGTTCGCCGGATTTCATGATCTCTTCCATCAGCCGCTGCGGCGGCGGCTTGCCGTCTTCGAGGGCGGAGATGAGGTACATGTAGCGCATGGGGACTTGTCCTTTCGTGTCACGCCGCAGCGGCGCTAGGCTGAGGACGATGCGCTGTCCCGAAAGCCGACGTTTCGTTTCGAGATTTATCCACAGGCGCGTGGGAAGGGCCGGGAGAACAATCCGGAAACCCGAATCGAGCTACCAAGGCCCATGGCCGAAGCAGAACGTCTCGTGACCGCCGACCGCATGCCCGGAGAGGGCGCGGACCGCGCTCTCCGCCCGCAGGGGTTTGACGAATTCGTCGGACAGCCCGCGGCCAAGGCCAATCTCAAAGTGTTCGTCGAAGCCGCCCGCGCCCGCGGCGAAGCCATGGACCACGTGCTGCTGTTCGGCCCGCCGGGCCTCGGCAAGACCACGCTCTCGCAAATCGTCGCCCGCGAACTCGGCGTCGGCTTTCGCGCCACTTCCGGCCCCGTCATCGCCCGCGCCGGCGATCTCGCCGCTTTGCTCACCAACCTCGAACCGCGCGACGTGCTTTTCATCGACGAGATCCATCGCCTCGCGCCGGCGGTCGAAGAAATCCTCTATCCGGCGATGGAGGATTATCACCTCGACATCATCATCGGCGAAGGCCCGTCGGCGCGCAGCGTGCGCATCGATCTTGCGCCCTTCACGCTCGTCGGCGCCACCACGCGCGCTGGGCTCCTCGGCACGCCGCTGCGCGACCGCTTCGGCATTCCGGTGCGGCTCGAATTCTACGGCCCGGATGAACTCCTCGGCATCGTCACCCGCGCCGCCGGCAAGCTCGGCGCGCCGATCACGATGGAAGGCGCGATGGAGATCGCCAAACGCGCCCGCGGCACCCCCCGCGTCGCCGTACGCTTGCTCCGCCGCGTCCGCGACTTCGCCGGCGAAAACACCATCGACGCAAAAGCCGCCGACGCGGCGCTGAAGCGCCTCGAAGTCGACAGCGACGGCCTCGACATGCTCGACCGCCGCTATCTCCACGCGCTGGTGGAAACTTATTCCGGCGGCCCCGTCGGCGTAGACACGTTGGCCGCCGCGCTCGCGGAGGCGCGTGACGCCATCGAAGACGTGATCGAGCCCTACCTCATGCAACAAGGCTTCGTCATGCGCACGCCGCGCGGAAGGATGGCGGCTGCGAAGGCGTACGAGCGGCTGGGGAAGAAAGCGCCAAGCGCGCCGCCCGCGACGGGGAGTTTGTTCGGGGAGAAGTGATAGCGAAAGAGTGACTGGTCCGATCGCACCCGATGCTCATACGATCACCTATGCGCGCGATTTTTGCCGCGATCGTTTTTGTTTGTGCCGTAGCAGGCGAAGCATCGGCTCAAACGATGCGGCTAGGGCCGTTTGAGCTTGGAATGAGTCCTCACGAAGCGGATGCGGCGGCGCCCGGAACGCTTCGCTTTGAGGCGCCGACGCGCGGTGGGTCAACGCGCGCGGAAGGGATTGTTGAAATGTTCGGCGCCGAGTTCACTTTGAGCGCAGGATTCTACTGGAATACAGGGCTGCGAACGTTGTCGATCCTTCATCGCGGCGATGAAGATGATCAGGCATGCCGCGCGCTTGCAGCTGCAAGCGCTGCTGAGGTGGAGCGCGGCCTTGGCCTGGAGGCGCCGGAGATTCCGCCTCACAGAACTCCTTGGTACGCCGGTCAAAATAACTACGATGAGGCGGATATTTGGGATATGAACTGGTATGCCGGCGGCGCCCCCGGTGATTGTGTGGTGGGCGTTCAAGTCTCGGCCGATCCGGTCCGCGTTCCAGATCCGATGCATGAGGAGTTGGCGAATGCCCCATGGATTTCGGGCGCCCCCGCATGGATGTCGACCCCAACTCGTGCGCAGATTTTGGCTGTCTATCCTGTTCAAGCGAGAGAGTTAGGATTCGAGGGAGAGGTCGATCTTGCGTGCCGTGTCCGGCTCGAGGGCGGTGGACTGCGGTGCATGGTGCTAGAAACGCGCGGTTGGACCTTTGGTGAAGCGGCGCTCGATCTTGCGGAGACCCACTATCGGATTGCTCCCGTAGTCGGTGGCGAGAGCACTGCCGGGCGGCAGCTGAGATTGCGCATTGAATTTCGAACCCCGCACGAAACACCCCAATAGCGTTGGTCTGTGCGGGTGGCGCGCCGTTCACGCCGGCGTCGGCCACTTTAGCGTTGTACCGGACCTCTGGCGAGGCGCAGCTTTCCTTCTATACTCCCCCCAATGCCCGACAACCTCTCCCTCACCATCAAGCTCGATCCGCACACCGCGCAGCAGCTGGCCGAGCGCGCGCGCGAGGAGGGCGTAACGCCGGAGCAATACGCCGCTGAACTGGTCGCCGAACTCATGGCGGACGATGCCAGCTCCTGGCCGCCGCTCAGCATCAGCGACGAAGAACTCCGCGCCTCGATCGAGCAGCAGCGTCGCGAGATCGCCGCCGGCACGGCTCAGCTCTACAGCCGCGAAGAAGTCATGGCCGGCGCCAGGGCCATCTTTAGCGAAAGCGCGGGAAGTCGATCCTAGGAGCTGAGCGGCCAGTCCGGTTTCGCCCTGTCGCTTGGTGTGTTATCCTCCGCCCATGTCCGCTATCACCATCCCGCTTGATCCCGACACGGAGGCCAAGCTCGACGAGATCGCCGCCGCCACGAAGCGCGGCAAAAGCGAGATCGTGGCCGACGCCGTCGCCGCCTTCGCGCGGGACGAAGCGGAGACCATCGCCAAGATCAAGCGCGGCATGGCTGACGTTGAAGCTGGGCGGACCGTTCCGCACGAGCAGGTCATGCGCGAAATGCGCGAGATCATCGAACAGGCCAAGCAGCGGCGCAAATGAAGCGGATCGCGTGGTCTGAAGAGGCCAGAGCCGAACTCCGCCAGATCATCATCCGCATTTCCGACGACAATCCCTTTGCGGGGGAACGCGTTTCGAAGCGCATTCGCGATGCGGTCGCGAAGTTGCGCTATTTCAATAGCGGCCGCACCGGCCGAGTAGAAGGCACGTTCGAGAAGCTGGTTCCAAAGACGCCTTACATTATCGCGTATGTGGTGCGGCGTACGACCAGCGGTCGCGAAGATGTCTTTATCGTGCACATCATCCACGCGGCGCGTGATTGGCCTGAAGGGCAGTGGCCCGGCTGAAACCGCCTACGCGAACTTGCCGTGCCGCCGCTCCGTCACTCCCTCCGCACCAGCACCACATCCTGCCCGCCCTGCCTAATCGTCGCTTGCGCCGCCGTCGCGCCCTCGGCGCTGAACTCGATCGTCGCTTCCACTTCCTCGATTGCGAACACGGTCGGCGATGTCGCCCGCAGCGTCACCGGCGCTTGGCCCGTCAGCTGCGCGCGGAGTGTTTCTCCATCGAGAAACACGTTCATGCTGAGTTCGCCGGTGACATAAATGCCAACCACGCGCTCCAGCGCCGCGCGCGGCAGCGCCACCGCGGCCGGCAACGGCGCCAGCGGCTCGTCGCTGCGCACGCCGATGACGCCCTCGCCTTCGCCATTGGCGAAATAGCGCACGCTGGTCACCGCGCCGCTGGCGTCGCGAATGAGCTGAATGCGGTTCAGGCCGTCGTCATAGAGGAAATCATCCGCCGCGATCGGCGTCAGCGGCACGCGCGGGCGGTTCTCACGCTGCGCGGTCAGTCCGCCATTGACGACGCGCAAGGTGCGCCGGATTTCGCCGTCGAACAGATAGATTCCCTCCGCGCTCTGCAGAACCTCCGGTTCCAGCGTCACCGGGATCATCTCAGGGTAGGGCGCGCCGAGCGCCATCGCCGCGAGGCGGCGCGCGACAATGCTGGCGTCCATCGCGCCCGGCGCGTCGCTGTCGCTGTTCTCCAGCACGACGACCGTGATGTCCGGTCCCGGAATGTAGGCCAGCACGCTGCTGAAGCCGAAAATTCCGCCATCATGTTCGAGCTGCGTTTGGCCTCGCACGCTGCCGGAGGCGATGCCAAAGCCATAATTGGTCTGCGCCGCCGCGCCTTCGGGCGTGATCATCTGCACATAGAGCGGGTTCGCGAGCACGCGGCCCTCATGCAGCGCGCGATTCCAGATCAACAGATCGTCCACCGTCGACACGATCGCGCCCGCCGCATGGGGCTGTGTCATGCTAAGTTCGCGCATCGGCACGACCGCTCCGCCGTCGAGCGAGTAGCCATTCACCTGTTCAGCCAGCAAGCGCGGATCGCCGCCATAGCCGGTGTGACGCATGCCCAGCGGCTCGAAGAACGTGCGTTGCAGATATTCATGCCACGCCATGCCGCTCGCCGACTCGATCACGGCGCCGACCAGCACATAGCCGGAATTGCTGTACGACCAGCGCGCGCCCGGCTCGAAATCGAGCGGCAGCTCGTCGAACACGTCGATCATCTGCGCCGTCGTGAGGTCAGCGCGGATCGGGCCCATCATGTAGCCGTCAATGCTGGTGTAGCTGTGAACGCCCGACGTGTGGTTGAGCAGCTGGCGCACCGTGATCTGATCGCCGCGCGGATAGCCCGGCACGTAGCGCGATAGCGGATGGTCGAGATTGACGCGACCGGCCTCGACTAAAGAGAGCACGCCCGCAGCCGAGAATTGTTTAGTCACCGAGCCAATGCGGAAAACATCATCCGCCTGCAGCGGCGCATTGCCTTCGACATCCGCTTCGCCGCGCGCGCCGCGGTAGAGCACTGTATCGCCGCGCGCCACCAAAACCGCGGCGCCGGGTCCGTCCGCCGGGTACCGGCGCTCAATCAGATCGGCGGCTTGGCGCGCGATCGCAGCGTCGCCAGGCGCTGCGTCGTGCGCGCACGCCGCGAGCAGGGGAGCAAGGCAAACCGCCAGCGAAACGCCGAGCGCGCGCACGTTCTTCATGAATTTCCCCGTCGCTGGTCCTCAGACGCGGCGACTATCGGCGTGTTTCCGCTCCCGATCCAGCCGCGGCGATGCTATTTCCGCACCTGCGCCCGCAAATCCGCGACAACCAGCGCCACGGTGTGCGCAATCGCGTCCGGTGCGCGCTCTTTCGACAGGCCATGATCCACCAGCGCCCAGGACGCATCGCCGCCGGCCAGGCTGAGCAGCACCGCCGTCGCATCTTCCGTCGCCCGCTTCGGGGCGCCGATGGCTTTCACCGCGCGCCGGATCGCGTCCAGACGCTCCGCGCGTCGCGATGCGCGCACCTCTTTCCACACGCCCTTGCTCGACGTCAGCGCGCGCGTGATCGGATGAGCGAGCCCGAGTTTGTGGATGTAGCGATAATAGCGCGGCAGATCGTCGGGCCCGCTCGGCAGCTCAATGCCCTCCGGAAAGATTTTCGCGTCGAACCACTGCCCGAGCGCCGCGATCTGGCTTGCCTCGTTCGGAAAGTGAAAGTGCACCGTGCGCAACGAAACGCCCGCGCGCGCCGCCGCTTCGCTGGGCGAGAGCGTCGTCCGCCCAGGTTCAGAGAGTTGCTCGGCGAACGCTTCCAAAATCGCCGCGCGCGTCGCCTGCGCCTGCGCTTCGCGTTTCGGGCTGACGTACTTCCGCCCCGCACTCATGCCAGGAACGTGATCCCGTGCTTTTCGCCGACAGCGAAGATGCCGGGAATGTCCGGCGGGTCCATCTGCACCTGCGCCACTTCCTTGAAGAACTTCGCCGCATTGCCTTTGCTGACGATGGTGAGGAAGTGCGTGTCGGTCAGCGTCGTGTAGCCGTGCGGGGTATCGGCCGGCACGTGCGCGTAATCGCCGGCCTTAAGCCGCGTCGTCTTGCCGTCGACGAACACATCCATCTCGCCCGAGAGCACGACATAAATCTCTTCCCATTTGTGCTTGTGCGGCGGCGGCCCGCCGCCCGCGACGCCGCGCGTGTCGAAAATCTCGATCGCCGAGCCCATCGCATGCGTCAGCATTGGCGTCAGCGTCTCGCCCAGCACGTGATGGCTTTCCCTGGCTTTCGTCATCGTTTCCGCCGCACTCATGACCCGCGTCTCCTGGTGAAATATTCGTTACACTGGAATGCAATGAAAGTGTGATACGATTCATTGCAGCCGAGTGCAACGTATTTCTTTACGCCATCTTCGCTGTCCGCCAGCCGCCCCAGCGATAATATGCCCCGGCCAGCGCCGCCGAGGCCGCCATGCTCGCCGGAAAGCTCCACCAGATCGCGTCCGCGCCCCACGCCGGCTGCAGCAGCGCCGCGAAGCCGATGCGCACGCCGATCAGCGATACGACGAGGATGATCAGCGGCGGCGTCACCGCGCCAGTCGCGCGCACGACCCCGAACAGTACGAACGTCACGCCGAACAGAATGAAGCTCCAGCCCGCGATCGTGTTGATGTGCTCGGCGATCGCGATGGCGACCGGCTGCGCCGGCAAGAACAGCCCAACGAGCAGGGGATCGACGAGATAGAGCAATGCGACCAGGCTCCCCGTCAACGCCACATTGATCAGCACGCCCGCGAGCGCGCTCTTCTCGACGCGCTCCCACTTGCCTGCGCCCACATTCTGCGCCGCCATCGACGAAGCCGCCGCGCCGATCGCCATCGCCGGCATCTGCAGATAGGCCCAGAGCTGGAACGCGACGCCGTAAGCCGCGGCCGTCTCGGCGCCATGCGCGTTGATCATCGACATCATGACGAGCCCGGACGCCGAGATCACCAGCATCTGCGCGCCCATCGGCAGGCCCTTGAACACCATGGTCCGAAGGATCGCGCCGTCCGGATTCAGCAAGTGCAGCTCACGCCACGCAAGCCGAAGATCGGACTTGCGCCAGTAAAGATAAGCGAGCATCGCGCTGAGCCCGGTCGCCTGCGATAGGAGTAGCGAGAGCCCGGAGCCGGCGATGCCGAGCTCAGGGAAGGGGCCGAGCCCGCTGATCAACAGCGGATTGAGCGCGACATCCAGCAGCGTCGCCAGCGTGTTGAAGAAGAACGGTGTCCGCGCATCGCCGGCGCCGCGCTGCGCCATCACCATGAACGCGAACACGCTCATGAACGGCATCGAGAGGAACACCATCCGCAGATAATCTTCCGCCAGCGGCCGCACGTCCGCCGGCGTGCCCATCAGCGCCAGGATCTGCCCTGAGGCCGCATAGCCGCCGATCGCCAGCGCCAGCGACATCAGCAGAAAGAAGCTGATTCCGGTGCCGACCGCTTGCTTCGCGCGCGGCAAATCCTTCGCGCCGACCGCTTGCCCGACCAGGATCGTCGCCGCCATGCCGACGCCGAACAGCACGCCCAGCAGAAAGAGCAGGATCAATGTCGCGTTCGTCGTCGCCGCCAACGCCTCCGGCCCCAGCAGCCGGCCGACCCACACCGCATTGATCGAGCCGTTGATCGACTGCAGCACGCTGGTGCCCAGCACCGGCAGCGAGAACATGATGAGCGTGCGCGCGATCGGACCCTCGGTGAGGTCCATGCGCGCCTGCGGCTTGCGCTGCGCGGCGGCGGCGGTCTGAGACATGGGCTGCTCCGGACTGTCCAGCGGGGGCGCGCCTTCTAATGGAATCTACGTTGGCCGTGCAGTCTTGTTGTTGCACCTCCTCACGCCCATTTCTTAGCTGGGCGGAGTTCCATGCGTTATACGCCCCGCCGCTTGTTTAGCGGTTTAGCAGGCCGGGAATGACGTAGCGCGCCAGGAGTTCGTTGCTGTCGGAATCCTGATTATAGGCGGCGCCGGTCAGCACGATCACGGCGTCGTGCTCGGCTAACACGATGATCTTCTGCCCGCCATTGCCGGTCGCCTGCGGCGTCTCGAACCGGCCTGACGGCAGATTGATGAAGCGGCGCCAGAAGAAATAGCCGTAGGGCGTGCCGTCGATCGCCGAATGCGCGCGCGTCATCTCGCTGATGTAGCCGCTCGAGACGATCTGACGGCCCTGCCAGGCGCCGCCATCGAGGATCATGAGTCCGATTTTCATCATGTCTCGCGGCCGAAGCCACGCCTGGACGAAATTCTCGCTGTTCGATCGATCGGGGCGGAAGTCCCATTCATAGTTCTCGATTCCGAGCGGAGCGAATAAGACGTCGTCTGCGAACGTGCGCAGCGGCCGTCCCGTGGCCTGTTCGACGATGCGGCCCGCCAGGATCACGTTGCCGGAGCAGTAAGAACCGTGCGTTCCTGGCGCGTGCTCCATCGGCAGGTCGAGGATGAAGCGCGCCCAGTCGTCGGTTTGTCCCATCCTAGTCTCGTTGCCGGGCGAGTCTGGGTCCCAATCGTTGCAAGCAAGACCGGACCGCATAGTGAGCAGGTCACGGATCGTGATCGCACGCTTGCGCTCGTCGAGATTGGCAATCTCGTGATCGGCGAAATAGGACAGCACCGGCGCATCGAGCGAGGCGATCGCGCCGCGATCCAGCGCCGCCCCGACAAGCAACGCCACCAGCGTCTTCGTCGCCGATCTCAGCTGGTGACGTGTCCTGGCGTCGTATTCGTGGAAATACTCTTCGAACACGAGCGCGCCGCCGCGGAAGACCAGCACGCTGTCGAGGTTCGGCAGCTCTTCGTCGTACGCAGCCTGCGCCAGCGCTGTGAGGCCGGAGCGCAGCGAATCTTCAGCTGCAAGCGCACGCACCGGGAGCCCCCCGTCCGCTTCCTGTGGGGCGCGGTAGGTGTAGCGCTCCGGCGCGCCTGGAGGGCGCGTGCGCCAACTCGCGGCGGGCACGCGCACACTCGCATCAAGCAGGCGGCGAAGCGGATTGGCGTCGAGCTCCGGATTTTCGCGAACGCGATAGCCGAGAACGCGCCCGCTTCCATCGCGCACGATGTGCACTTCGGTTCCGCCCGAATTCAGAAAGATGTCAGCTCCGGCGCGTCGTAGCGGATAGCGCGCGCCGTTGATGACCGCGAACACTTCACCGTCCGCGGGTCTGGCCGCCAAGATGAGCGGCACGCCCGGTTCGTATTCGTAGCGTCCCTCGATGCTTTGCCGTTCAGTCGAGGTCGCACACGCAGCGAGCGCGAGCAGCGCGATGATTGTGGCAATGAGGCGCATATTCCTCCCCGCGAGATCAAGGGTGGCAAAACCGAGCCGAGAAAGCTAGTCCGCCAGCTCGCGCCCCAATTTCTTCGGCGCGACCGCCACGTAGCTCTGCCTCAGCCAGCCCTTCAGCGTCGCCATCTCCGCCAGAACGTCGTCCTCCGGCTCGAAATGCGCCGTTACCCAATTGTGCTGCTTGAACCAGCCCTTCGCCGGTCGCACGAACGAAAGCTCCTCGGCCATTTCCGCTGAGATCGGCAGTTTCATGAGGATGGTCAGCGCATCGAGCGGCTCGCCCTTCGCGCCGAACACGCAGAACATTTTCTTGCGCACATAGAGCCCGCGCGCGGGCAGCCAAGCGGGGCCGGACGTTGTCTCCGGAAACGTCAGTCCGTAAGCCGTGAGCTCGGCCTCGGCGCGCTGATGCGGCGTCTGCGGCATGGCCCCCCAAGCATAGACCCGCCGCCGCCGTACGCTACCGTGCAACCTACGGCAATTCTCAAACGCCGCGCCCATGCTAGAGCGCGGCGGAACAGGAGGGGGAGCAATGGCCGCCATCGCCAACGACGCGCGCTTCTGGAATGGGATCGCGCGCAAGTACGCCGCCGATCCGATCGCCGATACGGCCGGCTACGAGCGCACGCTCGCCCACACTAGGCGCTATCTCGCGCCTACGCACACAGTGCTCGAAATCGGCTGCGGCACAGGAACGACCGCTCTGCAGCTTGCGCCGAACGTCGAACGCCTCGTCGCAAGCGACATCTCGGCCGAGATGGTGGCGATCGCGCGCGAGAAGGCGGCGGCCGCGGGTTGCGTCAACGCCTCTTTCGAAGTCGCGACGCCGGATGCGGCTCCTTGGCCCGACGCGACGTTCGACGCGGCGCTCGCCTTCAACCTCCTGCACCTCGTCGCCGCGCGCCAGGCGGCGCTCGCAGGCGTGCATCGTCTGCTGAAGCCCGGCGGGCTCTTCATCTCGAAAACGCCCTGCCTCAAAGAGCTGAACCCGCTGATCCGCCTCGCCGTGCCGATGATGCAAGTCGTCGGCAAAGCGCCTCATGTCGCGTTCTTCTCGAGCGAAGAGATAGAGCGCGAAATCGTCGCCGCCGGCTTCGAGATCGTCGAACGCGCGCGCCACGGCTCGCGCGGCAAGGACGCGCGGCCGTACCTCGTGGCGCGCAAGACGTGATGCGGCCTTGACGCCAGGGCACGCGTTGTCCGCGTTCGCGCGCCAGCCTATGACGGCGCATGACGTCACTCCGCGCCGTCGCTGACCAACTCACGCCGGAGGCAGGTCATTTCGCCATCGACGCGCCCGCCGCCTGGGGCCAGGGCCGCACGCTCTATGGCGGCATGACCGCCGCGCTCGCCTATGAGGCCGTGACTCGCACGCACCAAGAGCTGCCGCCGCTACGCTCGGCGCAATTTGCTTTCATCGGTCCCGCCTCCGGCCGTCTGCGCTTCAGCCCGACACTGCTGCGCCGCGGCCGCTCCTCCACCATCATCGCCGCCGATTGCGCCAACGCGGAGGGGACAGCCGCCCGCGCCGTGTTCGTCTTCGGCGCGGCGCGCGAAAGCAAGGTTGCGCACGACTTCCTGCCGATGCCGAACGTTCCCGCGCCAGATGACAGCCCGCCGTTCCGCAAAGGCGCGCCCTCGACCCGCGGCTTCTGGGACAATTTCGAAACCCGCCTCGCCTCCGGCGCGCGCCTGCTCGATCTCTCGGCGCCCCGCCCGGAATTCGCGGTCTGGACGCGCTTCCTCGATCACGGCGGCGCCGATCCCGTCACCGCGATGCTCGCCATCGCCGATTGCCTGCCGCCGGCGGCGATGACGCATTTCCCCGACCTCGCGCCGATCAGCACCATGACCTGGAGCGTCGACGTGATGACGCCGCCGCCCACTGCCGACGGCTGGTTCTTGCTCGCCTCTTCAAGCGAACACGCCGCCGACGGCTATTCGATGCAAAGCATGACCATGTGGAGCGAGTCCGGCGCGCCCCTCGCCGTGGGCCGCCAAGCCGTGGCGATTTTCGTCTAGCCTCGATACGCAACTGCGCTAGGCTGAGCCCGAGGGGAGGCGATGATGCGCGCTTTGTTGATTGCCGCTGCAGTCCTGTTTTCGCCTAGTGCGCTGGCGCAGACGCCGCCGCACATCGCCGGGTTTCACATCGGCATGACGATTCAGGAGGCGCACGCCCACGCGCCGCACGTTATTCAGCCCTACCAAGTGAACCTTCAGAGGCTCCACGTAACGCAGCGCACGCACAGAATTGGCGCCCTGGACATTCCGCTGCAACTGATCTTCGTCGATGGGGAGCTCGACTTCGCAGGCGGAGAAGAAACATTCTCGGTCCCATCGAGTCTCGCCTGCGCTGAACGCCTACAAGAGGTTGTCACCGCGCTCGAGGCGAGCGTAGGCGTACTGGATGACGCCGAGAACAATGCTGATGTTCTAGGCGCGCTGCCTTCGGTGGCAACCGACGGGGGATCGGTTATCCGCATCTCCGAACGCGATGGCGTTACGAGCGCCGTTGCGGTGGCGAATGAGCCGACCTACGCTGAGGTGCGCGCGTACTCTTTCGCAGACGTCGATGGCTGGCGCTGCACGCTGACGTTCGAGATCAGCAACCAGGCGCCGCCGCCTGCTGACCTGCCGCGCGCGACCTTGCAGAGCATCCCTTGGACTGAGCGCGCCAGCGGCCAAGACTTCGCGCGTTTCTTTCCGGTGCGCGCACTCGAGCATAGCCGGCCAGGCAGCGTCATGCTGATCTGCACCGTGCTGCCGGAAGGCGCCTTGGACTGCGCCGTCGGCTACGAAGGCCCGCAAGGTTGGGGTTTCGGCGAAGCGGCTCTCCGTATTGCACAGAGGTTCAAAGTCGCGCCGCAAACGGAGGACGGCGCCGCCACTGCAGGCCAGACGGTGCGCGTGCCGATCCGTTTCCGCGTCGCGTTCTGAACGTCAGCGCAGTTCGTAGACCACAGTCACGCTGCTGTGCGCATCCAGCTCTCCTGGCCGGATCGCGTTGCCTGAAGCCGCTTGCTCGGTCGCTACCGCCATCGCGTAGTCGCGCCGGCCGTCGATCGGCGGCACGATGCCGCCCGGCTCGGTGATCGAAACCGTGCGCACCACACGCATCTCCGCCGCTTCGGCGTAAGCCTCCGCCCGCCGCCGCGCCGTCTGTAGCGCCTCCGCCCGCGCCGCATCGCGCGAAGCCTCCTCGTCCTGGAACGTGAACTGGATGCCCTGCAGTTCGTTCGCGCCCTGCGCCACGGTCGCGTCGATCAATCCGCTTACGCGGCTCAGATCCTTCACGCGGATCGTCACCGTATTGCGGCTCACATAGCCGGTGATGCGCGGCGCCGCGTTTCGCGCATAGGCGTATTGCGGCTCGAGCGAGAAGCCGACCGTCTGTACATCGGGCTCCTCGACGCCCGCCGCGCGCGCCGCCTCCAGCACCGCATTCATCCGCGTACTCTGCGCAGCTTGCGCCGCCTGCGCCGTGTCGCCGCGCGCCATGACGCCGAGCGTGACGATCGCCAGATCCGGCGCCGCCCGAGTCGTCGCGCTCGCATGCACCGTCAGGATCGTGTCGTTCTGTCCGCAGGCGGCCAACGCGGCGAACCCCGCCGCCGCCGCCGCGAACCTGATGCTCTTCCCAAACATGCTGGCCTCCCGCCGTTCTGAACCGTCAGCTTGGCGCCGCGCCGCAGCGCGGGCGAGGGGCGTGCGCAGCGGATAACGCTTAGGTGTAGCGCTTGCGCGTCCGCTGCTCGCCGACATCCGGCGCGACCGTCTCTGCGCCGCCATAGCCGGTGATCCGGTCCGCCACGAACGGATTGCTCTGCCGCTCGCGCCCGAATGTCGATGTCGGCCCGTGCCCCGGCACGAACGTCATGTCATCGCCCAGCGGCCAGAGCTTGGTCGTGATCGAACGGATCAACCTCGCTTGATCGCCGCGCGGAAAGTCGGTCCGCCCGATCGAGCCCGCGAACAGCACATCGCCGACAAACGCGATCTTCAGTGCGCTATTGCTGATCACCACGTGCCCCGGCGTATGCCCCGGCGTGTGCGCCACCTCGAAGCGCGCGCCTTCGAATTCCAGCATCTCGCCGTCCTCGAAATAGCGGTCGGGCGTCACGTTGCGCAGCCCGGCGACGCCGTAGCGCTGCGCGCTGCTTTCGATCTGATCGAGCCAGAATTGGTCGTCCTTGTGCGGCCCCTCGACCGCGACGCCGGTGCGCTCGCGCAACTCCGCGGCCGCGCCCGCATGATCCAAATGCCCGTGCGTCAGCCACATGCGCGTGAGCGTGAGCCCGAAATGGGCCAGCGCGCCCATCAGCCGCTCGGCGTCGCCGCCCGGATCGACCAAGCACGCCTTCTTCGTCGCCTCATTCCAGATCAGCGAACAATTCTGCTGCAGCGGCGTCACCGGCAAGGTGCGGATCTGCAAACGAGGCTCGGGCGAGGGCGCGTTCATGCCCTTTGGATGTCGATTTCCGTGCGCGGGCGCAAGCGGCCTGGGCGGCCGTAGGCGTAGTCCTCAGCAGCGCCGGACTGGACAGCGTAGGGTCCGCCTGAAATGAAGCGTGGCGTAACGTAAGCCGCTGGGGCATCGGGGAAACACCGTGGCGAAGAATCTGCTCATCGCGCTAGCGTTGATCGCGCTGTCGGCAATGCCGTCGGCGCAAGCGCAGACCGCCCAGAACGGGCTTGGCCCTTACACGTTCGGCATGAGCAGCGCGGAGGTGCGGGCGACGGCGCCGAACGCCGCATGGAGCAGCCGAAACCAGGACGGGGGTGAGATACTATCCGGCGGCCCGCGCGTCGAAATCGGCGGACGCTTCGATGCGCGCCTTGTGTTCACTGACTCCCAGTTGCAGCGCATCGTACTCGTGGGCTTGGCGTCCGCGCCGTGCGCAACTGCCGTTCCCACCATGGTCGAGGCGCTCGAGCCGCTCCATGGTCCACTGACAAGCATGGCGCCGCCGTCCTTGGAGCGCGGTGTGTTGAAGCGCACGCAGAGCACGGAAGCTGGTTCTGAAATTCGCGTCCTCGGGATTGAGGGGCGGCCGGACACGACTGTGAGCGCCCGTCACGGCGCGACGTCCATCATCGTGCAAGGCGTCGACGTCGAGTCACGCCGTTGCCAGCTCACCATCGTTTTCGGATCGAACGCAGATTGGCGCCGGCCGGACTCGGGCGGGGTCGGCCCGTCCTGGACGCAGCTCGACGCGGCGCAGAGTCTGGTCGAGCCCAATTGGGCGGCTCGGCCGAACGCGTACAGCTTTACCCGTCATTACCCGCAGGGTGCGCTCGAGCGCACCCTGGACGGCGAGGCGGTGGTGGATTGTCTCGTTGTGGAAGACGGCAGATTGAGCTGCATCGGCGTTGAAGAAACGCCAGTTGGCGAGGGTTTCGCGCAAGCGGCGGCGAGCATCGCGCGCGACTATCGCGTGCGCCGCGGCCGGGACGGGACGCCGGCGATCGGCCGCCGCGTCCGCGTCCTGGTGCGTTTTAACGCTGAAGGGCCGTGACCGCCTTAAGTCGCGTTCTCCAGCGCTTCCACTTGCTGCAGGTGCGTGCGCAGCTTCGGCAACGTCGTGTTGGCCCAATCGCGTAGCGGGCCCGCTTGCGCGCTGGCGATGTAATCCTCGAACGTTCGCACGGCTTCTTCGTGCGCCGCGACTTGCGCGTCGAGATAAGCGTCGTCGAAGGCTTCGCCGCTGGCGCTGCGCAGCGCATTGATGCGGTCCTGCTTCAGCCCGTCCAGCTGCGGCGCCGGCGGCGTCAGATTGATCTGCGGCGCGAGCGCGGCGAGCTCTTGCGTCGTTTGCGAATGATCCCGGATCATCATTGCCGCGAAATCCTTCACCTCCTGCCGCGCCGCGCGCTGGGCTGCGAGTTCGGACGATTGAATCTCGAACGCGTCGGAATTGGCGACGGCTTGTGCGAAGGTCGCGTCGTTCATCGCCGCCGTTGGCGCACTCGATTCCGCGGGGGCAGTCTCCGTGGTTTCCGAAGTGGTCTGTTGGCCGCACGCCGCCAAGGCGAGCACGCCAAGCGCGAGGAAGGCTTGCCTGGTCATCGTCTCTCTCCGTCAACGCCGCTGTGGCGCACCGGGAAACGTGACACGCTTGCAATGCGTTCCCGCTTTGGCCGGCGTCGCTGAAGCGAGGGAATACGCCCACAATGAAAAGCGCGGCTGAGGAAGGCCTCAGCCGCGCTTGCGCAACAACGATGTTGCTGAGCTCAGTAGTCCGGGCGGCCGACGCGGCGGCGCGCCGGCGTGCGTTCGCGGCGGCGCGCCGCGCGCTCGGCTTCCGCCTCGCGCTCGGCCACGTCGTAACCCGCCGGCACTTCCGTCAGCGCCTCGAACGTCAGCGTCGTCGTGTAGCTGCCGACTTGCGCGGCCGAGCCCGCGGGCATGTCGGCGCGATGGCGCGCGGCGATGACGTAGTGCCCCGGCGCATCGAATGTGAAGGTCGCGCGTCCGGCTGCATCGGTGACGACGTAACGGTCGAGATCGGTGTCTGGGTCGCCCTCGCCATAGAGCACGACCGCTGAGTTCGCGAGCGGCGCGCCGTCAAACAGAATGTCGACCTGAAAGCCTTGCGCCGCCAGCACCTGGTTCGGGTGCGTCACCGGCTTGATCGCAAGCCGCCCGTGCGGCTGGTCCACCACTTGGCGCGAAGCTTGGCCGCGCGTGACGTACGTATCCGCCAACGTCACGGTCTGCAGCGTCGTCACCGGCGCGCCTTCCGCGGGCGTCTCTCCCTGTGCGAGCGCACGCCATTGGCCATTCTCGCCAACCAATGTCGTCACGTTGCCGAGCTGCTCGCCGGTGGAGATGCGATAGGTGCCAGCTGCGGGAAGATTCGCCTCGAGCCGCGTGGCGGTCTCTTGCACGGCGACGCGATCGTACACCGCTTCGCTGCCATCCGGATTGCGGCCGGCGATATCGGCCGGCAGCGCGATCTGCGGCGCGAAGAAAGTGCTCGCGAACGATCCCTCGACCGCCACTTCGCGGCCTTCCGGCCAATAGCTCTCGGGCTTCAGATAGGAGGTGTACGCTGCCGCCGGTGTAGCCGCGACCGCAAACAGCGCCGCGGCCAAGACATGCTTCTTCATCGTCTTCTCGCCTGCTTCGGCCGGGAACTTCCCGCGCCTGATCCCGCGCCTAAAACACACGACCTCGCGGCGTATTTCAACCCCGTAACGTCGCTGTGATTTACCGCGCGCGTGCGTCGAGCAGCGCCAGTAGGCCCAGCAGGGCCTTAACAGTGAACCAGATCAGGATGATCAGCAGGATCAGCCCGCCGAGCCACATGATCGGGAAGCCGATCAGTGCGATCATCAGCACGAAGCCCAGGCCGACCAAGATCCAGCCGCCGACGACCCACCAGAACGCCGTCCACCAGATGCGAATGGCGTGATCGAGGTGCGAGCGCGCGAGCGGGCCGGCGCCGTCGCGCGCGGCGTACGCGACGATCACGCCGATCAGCGCAAACACCGCCGCGCTCGGTATGCTGAGCAAATAAAGCGCATAGACGGCGAACGCCGCGCCGCGGCCAGCTTCAGTTTGGCTTGCGTTAACCGTCATTTCGCCCTCCAAACGGCGCCTCGCCGCCTCAAGTTCCTTTACGCTTTCGCGCCAGCGGATGGGCGGTCTCGACCAGGGTCTTCAACCGTCCTTCGGCGACGTGGGTATAGATCTGCGTCGTCGCAATATCGGCGTGGCCCAGCAGCGTCTGCACGGTGCGCAGATCGGCGCCGCCTTCGACCAGATGCGTCGCGAACGCGTGCCGCAATACATGCGGCGAAACCCGCGCCGGGCTGATGCCCGCTTTCACCGCCGCCGCTTCCAGAATTTGCGCCACGCGCCGGCGCGTCAGCTTGCCGTCGGCGGCGCTGGAGGAGGGGAAGAGCCAACGCGCGGCTTTCTCGCGCTGCGCCTCTTTCTTCGGCAGCATGCCCGCACGCGCAGCAAGGTGCGCATCGAGCGCCGCCAGCGCCGGGCGCCCCAGCGCCACGAGCCGTTCTTTGCCGCCTTTGCCTTCAATGATCATGTGCGCCTGGCCCGGCCGCGGCGCTGCGCGCAGCGGCAGCGAAACAAGCTCGCTCACCCGCAAGCCCGCGCCGTACAGCAATTCGATGATCGCCTTGTCGCGCGCGCTCTCCGCCGCCACGATCAGCCGCTCGATTTCCTCCGCCGAAAGCGTCTTCGGCAACGCCCGCGCGCGCTTCGGCGCATCGAGCCGGGAGGTCGGATCGTCGCCGCGCACGTTCTCCTGCAGTAGGAAGTGGAAGAATTGCCTGAGCGCCGAAATCCGCCGCCGCGCCGTCGCCGGCGCAAGCCCGCGCTTCGCCAGCCCGGCCACATACATCTCGATCGCCTCGGCGCTAGCGCTGCCCAGCGCGCCTTTCACCTGCGCCCGCGCATCCTCCAGATCGCGCGCATACGCCTCCAACGTATTCGCCCGCGCCCCCCGCTCGGCGGAGAGCATTTCCAGGAAAGATTCGATCAGGGCCGAGTCGGTCACCGCCCGATCCTAGCATGCCGACTTTTTTCGACTATTCTGAACGACGTCGGGATTGGGGAGACGATCAATCGATGTCGGGCATGCTCATCCAATGGGGCAGTTGGCTCATCATCATGTCTCTGGTCATGGGTTGGCTGGGATGGAGCCGGACGCGGCCGCGGCCTCTGACCGAGCCCGGTCGCCTAGTTCAGCCTGTCAGCATGCTCATTTTGGGTGTCGTTTGTTCCGCCTTCTTCTTCGGAATCTTGATCCTGTTCGCGATCTTTCCGAACGGCACGATGACGTGGTGGGCGTTCGCGAGTTTTGCGGGCTTCGGATTGATCTCCACGTCATTCGTTCTCGCGTACTACACCGACAAGCACGGGGTAGACGAGCACGCCTTGACGTATACGCCGCTCTTCAGGTGGCGTCGGAAGCGGATGGATTGGTCCGATGTCAGCTTCATCCGGTATTCCCACGTCCTGAAATGGTTCGTGCTCAGGTCGCGCAACGGTGACGTTGCGCGGTTGTCCGTGATGTTGATGGGACTTCCTGAGTTCGCGCGCTTGGCGCTGCAACATTCGCCGCCAGACGCGCTCGACGAGGCGACCGCAGACATTCTCCGCGCAAGCGCAGAGGGCAAACTGCCTCCAGTCTGGGTTTAGGCCTAATTCATGATCTCAGCGAGAGCGGCTCTCCTAATCCCACGCCACTGACCATTCCAAGCTGCTCAGTCGAACAACACCGGCAGCGCCGCATTCGCTCTGGCCGCAAACGCCGCTTCGATATCGCTCCGCACCGTTCTCCCGACGGACAGATCGGGCAAAGCCGGCAACGGAAAGAACGCCGCCGCCAACGTCTCCGCGCCGGGCGCCGGCTCGCTCTCGTTCAACGCCTCACAGAGAAAGAACAGCTTGTAGAAGTCGCGCGCGTCCGGCTCGTACGGCTGCTTGGCCTTGTGCCGCACCGCATAGAGCCGCTCCGCTTTCACGCGCAGGCCGGCCTCTTCGTCGATTTCTTTTTCGACGTTCCTTCCGGCCGAAAGGCCGATATCGGCGAATCCGCCCGGCAGCGTCCAGCGCGCGTCGCTTCGCTCTTGCACGAGCAACACCCGATCGCCCCGGATCACCGCGCCGCGCACGTCCACTTTCGGCGTCGCGTAACCTTGCGCGAAATCGGACACCAACCCTTCGATACGCGCGAGCGGCACATTGCCGAGCTCGGCCAGCATCGCGTTTGCGATCGCGCCGACCTCGAGGAAGCGTTCGCGGTCGTATGCATCCTTGGTGAAATGCAGCCCCGTCGAAGCGATCGCCTGCAGCCGCTTCGCTTTGCTGAGCCAGGCGTCTTCCATGCAGAGCCTCCCAACTCCAAACGCAACCGGCGCTGGCGCTCTAGCTCGGCGTCCCCGCCAACAGCGCTTCCACAGCGATCCGCCGCGCGTCGTCCTCCAGCCGCAGCGCCCGCAGCGCGCGGATGATACGCTCCAGCGATTCCGCATCGAGCGCGGCCGGTCCGCCTTGACCCAACGCCGCCGCCGCCAGCAACGCGCCTTCGCCGACTGCGCCGCGCTCCACCGCCGCCGCCAGCGCCAGCATTGCGCCCGTGTCGGCGCGCGCGCCGCCTTGCGGCGCATTGCTCAGCACGAACGTCTGCACCGGCCCGCTCACCGGCGCGCCGAGCGCGGCCAGGATCGAAACGTCGCGCGCCGCCGCGCGTGCGCCGCTCGCGCCGCCCGCATCGATGCGGCGCTGCATCGCCATCGTCGCCTGTTCGCCGCGCACACCGGTCATCACCGCGAGCGCCGCATCGAGCGGCGCCAGCGCCGCTTCGGCAGCGCCGGCTTGCCGCGCGCTCGTCACCAAGCGTTGCGCCACCTGCGTGTCGCCGTTCGCGATCGCAGCGCGCGCGAACAGCAGCGCCGCCGCCTGGTCCGGCGCCGCGGGCAGGGCGTTGATCTCGTCGCGGAAGAAGCGCGCCGCGGCGTGGAAGTCCGCCGGCGCCGAAGCTTGCCGCAACACCTCGGCGATCGCCGCCGCCGCTTCGAGCGCAGCCGGATCGACTGCCGGCGCCGCGCCCGCCGCGACCGGCGTCGCAGGCGCCGCCGCCGTCGCGCGCGCCGCCGTGATGCGCCGCATCGCCGTCACGATCGGCGGCAGCGCCGAACTGATCTCGGCCGGCGTCGCGCCCAGGATCGTGCGCGTTTCCTGCACGCTGAGCGCGCCGCGCCGGAACGCCAGCGCCGCCGCCTGCGCGCGATGCGGCTGCGGCGTCTGCTCGTTGCGCGCCAGCGCCACCAGCGCCAGCGTCGAGGCGTTGTTCAGCGGATTGGGCCCCGCGCGCAGCTGGCCCGCGAGCGAAAGCTGCACCGACAGCGAATTATCCCATCGCGCCGCCGGCGGCCGCGCCCCCGGCGCCCCGCCTGCCGCGGCGACAGCGCCCGTGTACCACGCGTCGTCCGCGTTCTGCGCCCGCGCCAATTCCAGCGCGAGATCGGCCGCGGCGCGATCGCCGCTCGCCGCGGCGCAATAAGCGCGCAAGCGCAGCAGGAACGGCGGCGCGGTTTCGCCGACTGCGGCGCTTCGCCCGCGCGAGCACGCCGCATTGCGCTGGCCGCGCGCCAGCTCCGCTTGCGCGCCGTATTGGGCGATGATTGGATCGGTCGCCGACGCGCCCGCGCCCGCCACCAGCTGCGCCAGCTGATCGGCCGCGCCCATGCGCCCGATCGCTTCGAAGCGTTGACGGCCCGCCGCCTGCGCATCGCCGCGCGGCGCCTCGCCGCCGGAGAACAGCACCCGCCGCGCCAGCGCCAATGTCGCCGGCGAGTCGTACGCCGCCGGCAGCTTGTCGAACGCCGCGGCCAGGAACGCCGGATCGCTGCGCGACCACAAATCCGCCGGCAGCGCGCCTTCGCCGCGCGCCACCGCGCTCACGCTCCAGGCGTCGAGCTCCTGCAGCGCGCTCGTTTCCACCGGCGTCGGCAGCGCGCTCTGCGCCAGGGCGACAGTGAAGGGAGCAAGGGCCGCGAACGCGGCCAAAGCGACAAGTCTCGTGCGCATGCGGATCATTCCTTGAAGGCGCCTCATTCCTTGAACGCGTCAGGCAGCTCGACGCGGATTTCCTGCGGCTCGGGAGCAAGCTCGTCCGCCTGGCGAATGAAGAAGATGAAGAGGGCGATGAACACCACCGCGCCCACGCCGATCATCGCCAGGCGCGCCTGCGGCGGCGCACGGCGGGCGAACGAGCTGCGCCGACGTCTGCGTCTGAACATATCGCCTTCTTGGCCCCTGCCGTTGCGAGCCGGAAGGATTGCCCCCAAAATGTGGCGAGTTTCCAGTCCGGCCCGTGGGTTAACCACCTTCGGTCCTTTTGAGGTGATTCGTGACCCGCCCGGAGAGCAGCGACATCGGCGAGCGCACCGACGCCGCCGCGGCGCTGCGGCGCCAGGCCGCCGGGCTGGTTCCCGACCGCACTATCGCGCTCGTCGGCCTCATGGGCGCCGGCAAGACCACGGTCGGGCGCCGCCTCGCCCATGCGCTCAACTTACCGTTCGCCGACGCCGACGCCGAGATCGTCACCGCCGCCGGCCAGAGCGTCGACGCCATCTTCGCCGACCACGGCGAATGCGAGTTCCGCCGCGGCGAGCGCAAGGTCATCGCCCGGCTGCTTGCCGGCCCGATCCACGTCCTCGCCACCGGCGGCGGCGCCTTCATCGATCCGCGCACGCGCGCGCTGATGAAGGAGCGCGCCATCTCGATCTGGCTCAAGGCCCCGCTCGATGTCTTGATGAAGCGCGTCGCCAAGCGCGACGATCGCCCGCTCTTGAAGGAAGACGATCCCCGCGCGGTGATGCAGCGGCTGATGGACGAGCGCTATCCGATCTACGCCGAAGCCGACATCATCATCGAAACCAGCGCCGGCCCCCACAACACCGCCGTCGCCGCCATCCTCGACGCGTTGCGCGCGCAGCTTGCGGTGAAGGCGTGAGCGTCTCACTTCACCCATTCCCGGGGCTTCGCGCAGCGAAGAGCCCGGGACCGATAAACGCAGCTGCATACGCGTTCGTGCGAAAGCCCGACGCAGTTGGGGTTATGGGTCCCGGACTTGGCGCTGCGCGCCAATCCGGGAATGGGTGCTAGATTCTGTAGCCATCCCATGACCCAAACCATCCCCGTAAACCTCGACGACCGGTCCTACGACGTCCATGTCGGCCCTGGCCTGCTCGGCCGCGCCGGCGCGCTCATCGCCCCATTCGCGCCGACCAAGCGCGTCTTCATCGTCACCGATCAGAACCTCGCCCGCCTGCACCGCCCCGCGCTGGTGCGTTCGCTCGACGCCGCCGGCTTGAAGAACTGGACTGTAACGCTCGCCCCCGGCGAAAGCAGCAAGAGCTTCGAAGGCCTCGAACTGCTCTGCCGCCATCTGCTGCAAGCGGGGATCAACCGGAAAGACTTGGTCATCGCTTTCGGAGGAGGCGTCATCGGCGATCTCGCCGGCCTCGCCGCCGGCCTCGTCAAACGCGGCGTCGACTTCGTGCAGATCCCGACGACCTTGCTCTCCCAAGTCGACTCCAGCGTCGGCGGCAAAACCGCGATCGACACGCCCGAAGGCAAGAACCTGGTCGGCCTCATCAACCAGCCGCGCCTCGTCCTCGCCGACACTGAAGTGCTCGCAACGCTCCCCGAGCGCGAGCGCCGCGCCGGCTATGCCGAGATCGTCAAGCTCGGCCTCATCAGCGACGCACCGTTCTTCGCTTGGTGCGAACAGAACGCCGCCCCCGTCATCGCCGGCGATCCTGAAGCGCTCGCCACGGCGATCGCCAAGGCCGTCGCCTTCAAGGCCGGCATCGTCGAGCGCGACGAGACCGAGCAGGGCGAGCGCGCGCTGCTCAATCTGGGCCACACCTTTGCCCACGCGCTCGAAGGCCACGCCGGCTACGACGGCGCGCTGCTGCACGGCGAAGCCGTCGCCGCCGGCATGGGCCTCGCTTTCGAACTCTCCGCCGCGCTCGGCCTCTGCAGCGAAGCCGACGCCAAGCGCGTGCGCGCTCATCTCAGCGACGCCGGCTTCGTCACCGATCTCCGCAAACTTCCCGGCGCCCCGTTCGACGTCGAGCGCCTGATGCAGCTCGCCGCCGCCGACAAAAAGGCGCAAGCCGGCAAGCTCACCTTCATCCTGGCGCGCGCGCCTGGCCGCGCCTTCATCGAGCCGGACACGCCCGCGGACGTCGTGCGCGAACTCCTGCAAACCGAAACGAGATCATGACCGCCTCGCTCCTCATCGCCGCCGCCGTCATCGCCGCGCTGCTCGCGCTCAACGCTTTCTTCTCCGCCGCCGAGACCGCGCTCACCGGCGCCAGCCGCGCGCGCATGGCAACGCTGGAGCGCGAAGGCGATCACGCCGCCCGCCGCGTCAACAAGCTGAACGAGGACCGCGAGCGCATGATCGGCGCCGTGCTCCTCGGCGCCAACGTCGTCACCATCGCCGCCTCCGCCATCGCCTCGACCATCTTCTCCGGCCTCTACGGCGATCTGGGGCCGCTCATCTCCACCCTGGTGCTGACGCCGCTTCTGCTCATCTTCGGCGAAGTCGGCCCCAAGACCTACGCCATCACCGCCGCCGATCAGATCGCCCGCGCCATCTCGCTGCCGGTGCAATGGATGGTGCGCGTGCTCGCGCCCATCACCGGCGCGGTGCAATGGATCGTCAATCGAGGCCTCAGGCTCATCGGCGTCCGCGTCGACGAAAACATCGACGTCCTCTCCCAGGCCCGCGCCGAGATCGCCGGCGCCGTCGAGCTGCACGCGGAGGAGGGCGGCGTCGAAGCCGAGCAGCGCCATCGTCTCCTCGGTGCGCTCGATCTCTCCGAACTCGAAGTCGCCGACGTGATGATCCACCGCAAATCGATCCGCTCGATGGATATCGATCTGCCGCCGCGCGAGATCATCGCCCAGGCGATGTCGAGCCCGCACACGCGCACGCCGCTCTATCAGGAAGAGCCCGACAACATCGTCGGCGTCCTCCACGCCCGCGACCTCTTGCGCGCCATCTCCGAGCACGGCCGCGACGCGTTCGACGTGCGCGAGGTCATGCGCACGCCCTGGTTCACGCCGATGACCACCAGCGCCGAAGACCAACTCGCCGAATTCCTGCGCCGGCGCGAGCATTTCGCTTTGGTGGTCGACGAATACGGCGCGCTGATGGGCCTCGTCACGCTCGAGGACATCCTCGAAGAAATCGTCGGCGACATCAAAGACGAGCACGACATCGCCGTCCAAGGCGTCCGCCCCCAACCCGACGGCAGCGTCAACGTCGACGGCGCCGTGCCGATCCGCGATTTGAACCGCGTGATGAACTGGGACTTGCCGGACGAAGAAGCCGTGACGATCGCCGGCCTCGTGATCCACGAAGCCCAAGCGATCCCCGAGCCCGGCCAACGCTTCGCCTTCCACGGCTATCGCTTCCAGGTGCTGAGACGGCAGCGCAACCAGCTGACGGCGCTACGGGTGGAGCGGGAAGTGGAGGAGCGGATGGAGGGCGGCTGAGTCAGAAAAATCTGATCTAAAACAAAGAGCTGGTCCTCCGAGCGCGCATGGATGCGGTAGGGCTGTTGACGAGCCCTCTGTCCGGCCATACCTTTCCTCAGAAAGAATCGGACAGAGTTATTTCTGGAGGTCACAATGCCGAGCGCCTCGCGAGCGAGACAGCAGCCGCTTCCGGCGGAATCGGCGGTGCTGACCAAGGCCGTGGTTCGAGCCGCCAAATTGCTTGGCCTCAGCAACGCCGCCCTGGCGCGGATTCTTGGCGTCTCTCCCGCCACAATCACCCGGCTCCGGGCTGGCGAATACCTGCTTCGCGCCGACGCAAAAGAGTTCGAACTCGCCATGCTGTTCGTCAGGCTGTTTCGCAGCCTCGACGCGATCATGGGCAGCGACGACGAGGCGTCCAAGTCCTGGCTTCGTGCGCCGAACCGGGCGTTTGGCGGCCGTCCCATCGATCGTATTCTCACCGTGACCGGACTGGTCGATGTCGTCGCGTATCTGGACGCCAGCAGAGCTCCGGTCTGAGTTTCGGCCGTACAGCGCCATCGTGTGGCGCTGTGTCGAGGCGCAGCATCGCGTCTCCACCAACCGGCTTGTCGATTCATTGGCCGAACAGGCGGTGCTGGAGCGGCTGCTAGAACAGAGCAAGCCGCCGCTGCCGTCCGAAGTGCAAAGTCTCAACTACCTGCTTGCCACTCCGTTTCGCTATCACCCCCGGCGGCCGGGTTCGCGCTTTCGCCGCCAAACCGAGCGCGCCGGCGTCTTCTACGCGGCGGAAGATATTGCAACGGCCGTCTGCGAGCTCGCCTTCTACAAGTTTCTGTTTCTAGCCGACGCGCCGGACGCGGCCTTGCCCGCGAACGCTATTGAGCACACAGCGTTCAGCGTCGCCTGCGCCGTAGAGCGCGCCCTCGATCTCACGCGCCAGCCGTTTGCCGGTGATGCGGACGTCTGGGAGGCGCTCGCCGATTACGCGCCGTGCCAACGCTTCGCCGACATCGCCCGCCAAGCCGAGACGCAGCTCATCCGCTACGTGTCCGTGCGCGATCTGCTCCGCCGCTGCAATGTCGGGCTGATGGATCCCGCCGCTTTCACGACGCCCAATCCGATCACCCAGCAATCATGGCGAGTCCTGCTCAAGCCGCAGCTGATCATCGCATTTTGCGACTTCCCGCGCGCCGAATACGAATTTCCACTCTCCATGTTCGCCGCCGATCCAAGGCTGGCGCCGCTGTTGACGGCAAGCGCGGGAAATGAGGGAAACGGCTAAACCGCTTCGCAGCGCGGCGATATCAAAGACGACACGACATCGCCGTCCAAGGCGTCCGCCTCCAACCCGACGGCAGCGCCAACGTCGACGGGGCCGTGCCGATCCACCTCAACCGCGTGATGAACTGGGATCTGCCAGACGAAAAGCCGTGAGGATCGCGGGGCTAGTGATCCACGAAGCCCAAGCGATCCCGGAGTCGGTGCAGCGCTTCGCCCTCCACGGCTGCGGCGGCAGCGAAACCAGCTGGCCGCACTGCGTGTCGAGCGGGAGGTGGAGGAGCGGATGGTGGTGGGGGCTGATTTGTAGTATCCATTACAATTCCGCATGGGGCCGAATCGAGCTGAAATTCGAGTCCAGCAACCTGGAGGCGTGGAGTGCCCGCAGTAAACTCGTCTGCGATTTCCCAAGTAGAATATGACGCAGCAACATCGACTCTGAGCGTTTGGTTCACCTCAGGAAAACAGTACGATTATCCCGGCGTCCCCGCTACATTGTATCAGCAGCTTCTGAGCGCGCCGTCCGTGGGGCAATTCTTCAACGCACACATCCGCGATCAGTATTCGGTGGCGTAGTAGATGCAGCTTGGCCGGCTCACGGTTTCGAACTATCGCGCCATCCAGAACGCCGCAGTAGATTTTGATGACGTTACGATATTGATCGGCGAGAACAATGCCGGGAAGTCAGCATTTCTGGCCGCGCTGGATTTGTTCTTTGCGTCCTCGCCACGCGTGTTGCCCACTGATTACTACGGGGGTGACACTTCGATACCGATCGCGGTTACCATTGAATTCGTCGGCCTCACACCCGCGGAGCGCGATCAATTCTCAAACAACCTAGTTGATGATCGACTGATAGTGACGCGGACCTTTCACCCCGATCTGGGCAAAGGTCACGGCGGCTACTCGGTTGATAGGCTCGTACATCCGGATTTCTCAGCATGTCGTGCCGAGGAAGGTGCTCGGGCGAAGCGAGAAATCTATGATGCGCTAAGAGAGCGGTTCGGGTTGCCGGCTGTAACGCGTGCAGAAGATGTCGAAGCAGAGCTGGATCGTTGGGAGGAAGCAAATCCCTCGACTTATCACGGCAGCGGGTGTCTGGATTCAGAGGTTTCAAGAACGTAGCGTCCGGTCAACTCAAGAAAAATACGGATTTCGTGCTGGTCGCCGCCGTGAAGGACGCGAGTGCTGAATTCGGGCAATCGAAGGGTTCGCCGGTTAAGCAACTCATTGATGTGGTTGCTCGTCAGACTATCCAGAACAGCAAGCAGTTCAGAGAGTTTGTTGTGGAGGCGTCCGAACGCCTGCGCGAACTCACATCGCCCGAGTCTGTGCCCGGATTGCTTCAGATCAACAGCGACCTGACTGCGATTCTAGAGCGATATTATGGTGAATCGAGCATTTCGGCGAGTTGGCAGCCGCTGAACGATCTGCCCGTTCAGATGCCGACAGCCGAGATTTCGGTGTCCGATCACGGGTACACGACCGGCATTGACGGCGTTGGTCACGGTTTGCAGAGAGCAATCATCTTAACTGTGCTCCAGTACTTAGCCGAACGGGGCGCCGCATCGTCTGAAGATACCACGTTTGACGAAGCGCAGAGTGATATCATCATCGCAATCGAAGAGCCCGAACTATATCAGCACCCGACAAAGCAGAGACTCTTCAAAGACGTATTTCGCGAACTGGTGAGGTCATTCAATAGCGAAACGGGCATCAGACTTCAGGTCGTTTACACAACGCATTCAGCGCTCCTCTTCGACTTCCCCGATTTTTCCAAGGTGCGCGGAGTTCGCCGGAGTGGTGGTCTTGCGATTCCACCAGTGATCGTAACGCGGTCTTCGCTCAAAGAATGTGCCAAGGTTCTCGCCGAATCGGTCGGTAAGAACTCTGAAGATGCCTTCGCTGAAGGAACGTTGCTGGCGCGTCTGCACGTGTTCAATTCAGAAATAGCCGAAGGTTTCTTTGGGAGAGTCGTCGTTCTCATCGAAGGACCGTCCGATCGCGCTATCGTGGAGGCTTACTATCGAACGTTGAATCGGGATCCCCTTGCCGAAGGGATTGTGTTTGCGAATGTCGAGGGAAAGTCCAAGTTGGACCGGCCGTCCGTTGTCTTTTCGGCTTTGGGCATCCCAACGTATCTTATCTTCGACAGTGATAAGAAATACGCGGACAAGGACGAGGCGTTGGCGAAAGTCGCGATCAACCGCCAGCTTCAGTATCTTTGTGGGCTTCGCGGAGCTGGAATCCAGGACTGGCCATGTGGAGTGACCGAGAGGTTTTGCAGCTGGGAAACGACTATCGAGGACTATCTAGCGGAATGCGCTGGCGCCGAGGCCTTCGATGCTGTTCTGGCCGCTACCAAGGTCAAATTCTCTATCGACCGCAAGGATTGCTTGAAAACACCCGCCGTCGCTTCATCGTGTCTTGTTGAGTGGGCGGCCAGAGGAGTGAGCTTCCCTCGATTTCGGGAGATTGTTGATCGCATCGATGCGATACTTGCTGAAGGTCTCGGGGTTGTTTGAATCCCAGCCCGTTGATCCGCCTACGGCGGTCGTCTAGCTCCCGTCGCTGCGCTCGTAGACCGCCGCGCCCGACGTCTTGCGAATGCTCATAGCCGCTTCCTTCTGAAGCGACCCCGCGCAAACGCCACGCCATCGTGGTAATCGCGCAAAGCTGTGACTTGCTGCCGGCCCCATCACTCCGGCATCGGCCGCGCCCGCTCTTGCTTCGGCTCAAGCACCACAAACCAACCGCGCCCGTGATCCTGGAGCGCCACGATCCGCCGCGCCGTCGCCTGCACAATCGCGTCCGACACAAGATCAAACCGGATCAACACGACACCCACGGCCGCGCGCCGATCGCGAAACACCAGCTCGCCGAAATCCTTGTCCGTCGTGATCAGCACGCGGTCGCGCGCGACTGCGCCGCGCAGCACGTCCTCATCGGGCATAGCGGGCCGCCCTGCAGCGGAGACCACATCTGCGCCGAGCCCGGCCAACGCCTCCGCCAGTTGTCCCGGCACGCAGGCGTCGACGCCGAAGCGCATCTATTCGGCGGCGACCGCTTCAGCGGCGTAGGCCAGCGCGGCGCGCACATCGGCCTCGGTCAAATCCGGAAAGCCCTTCAGCACCCAGGCCATGTCCGCGCTCGCCGCGAACTGGCGCACGATTGTCTCCACCGGCACGCGCGTCCCGGCGATTACGGGCTTGCCCATCATGATGCCTGGGTCGCGGGCGATGCGCGGATGTGCAGCGGCGTTCATACGCGCCAATGTAGTACATTCGGGCGAGTTATCCCAGACCTTTTCCCCGTGAGCCCGTTGCTTCGCATGTGGCTTCGAGCGCCGGTGAGTGCGGGCATTCACAATCTATCCCGCCGTTTTTTCGGTTAGGCGCTTGAATCCGCGCACACAAAAATAAATCTATCCGCCCCCCTTCAAACCCGTGCGATACTGCTTGCACCGTTCAGCAAGGAGAGCAGTCGGCCGCTGTTCGAGATCGATGCGAGAACGGGGTGATCGAGCGTGAACCTCCGTGGCGCGGTTGAGCAAAGCAGAGGTGAAGCCCGCCGAACATGAAAAGGCGGGAAGACGCACCGGAACGTCGTCGAACGCGACATCCGCACGCCGTCGGCCGAGCCGCCTCCCAGGGTGAAACATCCCTGGCGACGGCGCCGGCGCATAACGATCACGGGACGCGGCGCGCCGCGTTCACTCCGCGCTCCTTCGCGGGAGCGCACTTCAGAACGTGACGCGCCGCGTCCCGCTCTCCGCTTTCAACCGGCGCAAGCCCCCAAGGATGGCGCACGCCCGCATGCAAGGAGACGCCATGCCTCCCAGCTCACGCCTTGAGAAACCGGCAGCCTCCCGCTAGAAGCTCCGCCCCATGGCCGGCCATTCCAAATTCGCCAACATCATGCACCGCAAGGGCGCGCAGGATAAGAAGCGCGCCCAGATGTTCACCAAGCTCGCCCGCGAAATCCAGGCGGCGGTGAAGCTCGGCGGCGCCGATCCCGAGTCCAACCCGCGCCTCTATCGCGCCATCACCGCGGCGCGCGCGCAGTCGATGCCGAAGGACAACATCCAGCGCGCGGTCGACCGCGGCGCCGGCGCGGGCGGGGAGAACCTGGAGGAGATCCGCTACGAGGGCTTCGGCCCTGGCGGCATCGGCGTCATCGTCGAATGCCTCTCCGACAACCGCAACCGCACCGCCGGCGAAGTCCGCGCCGCTTTCGCCAAGAACGGCGGCAACATGGGTGAATCGAACTCGGTCTCGTTCGCGTGGAAGAAGCTCGGCGAAGTCCGCTATCCGCTCGCCGCCGCGAGCGAGGACGCGATGTTGGAAGCCGCCATCGAAGCCGGCGCCGACGATTGCGTCGTCGAAGAAGAACAGCACGTCATCACCTGCGACATGGCCGCGCTCGCCGGCGTCTCGCAGGCGCTGGCGAAGAAGTTCGGCGATCCGGTTTCGGCCAAGTTCGTCTGGCGCACCGACATCGCCATTCCGGTCGAAGGCGACAACGCCGAGACGCTCTTGAAGCTCTTGGACCAGCTCGACGATCTCGATGACGTGCAGGACGTCTATTCGAACGAGGACATCAGCGAAGCGGAGCTGCAGCGGCTAAGCGCCTAGTTCGCCGCAAAATACTCGCCGATGCCTTCGAAGAAGATCCACGCCGGCGGAATCAGGAAGCCGATCAACGCCGCCCAGAACACCGCCACCAGCGCGCCCCAAAGGATCCGCAGCGCCCGCACTTCGCGGCCGACGACCTTGAACTGCGCGTCGATGACTTTCGCGTCATTCAGCGGCGCGGATTCGACTTCACGCAGACGTGTCGGTTGCGGCTGGCCCATGGCGTCCGTCGGTGTACGCGCAAACGCGGCCAGCATAAGGCGAAGCCGCCCATGCTTCACGCAAAGGCGGCTTCGTTGTTCACAAGTGTATGAGCGCTCAGCCCCAACGTCTGTTGCGGTCGCGGAGTTCGGCTTCCACGGTCGCGCTCAGGCGGTCGAAGCGGCGGTCGAGGTCGCGTCGTTCGCCGCGGCTGAGGCCGTTGCGGCGATACCGCACTTCGAGCCGGGCGATTTCGTTGAAATCGGCCCGCAGGCGGGTCGCTTCGCGCTGGGTGAGGTAGCCGCGGCGCAGGCCCCAGTCGATGCGGTTGTCGATCTGGCGCTGACGCGCATTGATCGATTGCCAGCGCCGATCGTCGTCGTCGCGCCGCTCATAGCGGATTTGCGAACTCAGGCTATCGAACCGGCGATCGAGATCGGCGCGTTCACCGTACGAAAGCCCGCTCGACGCCCTGTAGCGCGCTTCGAGGCGGGCCAAGTCGCGGAATTCGGCGCGCAGACGCGCAGCTTCGCCACGGGTCAGCGAGCCGTTGCGCACGCCGACGTCGATTCGTTGATCGAGGTTGGCTTGCCGCTGATTGATGCTCTGCCAGCTTTGAGCAGAGGCGGGAGCCGCGACAGCAAGCGCACTCGCCGCGACGGCCATTGCTAGGAACTTCTTCATTGGTCCTTCCTCAAATCGTGTCGCCCAGTCCTGGGCACGTTCACCAAGTCAATCCGGGGCGCTGCAGCCTCGTTCCGGTGGAACGTGAGCCAAGCTGCCGCGCCCGGGCGGCCAGCTCCGGCAGTTGCCAAAATGTGGCGGAATCTTCATACCGCGACGAAATTCGGCGCATGCCGGTTCTGAGCGCGCATCGTCGTCGGCGCAGACTGAACCGCGCATGATGGAGCAATTCATGAGTGATCTTGTCGTCGTCTTCGGCGGTTCGGGCTTCATCGGCAAACAGATCGTCCGCTCGCTCGCCAAGCGCGGCTATCGCGTCCGTATCGCAATGCGGCGCCCGCATCTCGGCCACGAATTGCGCGTCATGGGCGACGTCGGCCAAATCCAGCTGGTGCAGGCCAATCTGCGTTTCCCCGAATCGGTGGACGCAGCGCTCGAGGGCGCAGGCTCGGTCATCAACCTGGTTGCGACGCTGTACGAAAGCGGCCCGCAGAATTTCGAGGCGCTGCATGTTGAGGGCGCGCGCGCCGTCGCTGAAGCGGCCGCCCGCCGCGGCGTCGGCCGCATCGTCCACATCTCTGCTTTGGGCGCCGGACCCAAGGGCTCGCGCTTCGCGCGCAGCAAGTATCACGGCGAACGCGCGGTGCTGGACGCTGCGCCGTACGCGACTATCCTGCGGCCGTCGATCGTGTTCGGACCGGAGGACGGCTTCTTCAACCGCTTCGGCCGCATGGCCGCGACCGCGGCCGCCTTCCGTCCGCTCGGCTTCCTGCCCCTGATCGGCGGCGGCAAGACCCGCTTCCAGCCCGTGTTCGTCGGCGATGTCGCCGAAGCCGCGGCGGCGGCGCTCACCAGCGAGCATGCGCGCGGGCGCGTGTTCGAACTTGGCGGTCCGCGCATCTATAGCTTCCGCGAACTGATGGAGTACATCCGCGAGCAGACCGAACGGCGCGTGCCGCTCGTGCCGCTGCCGTTCTTCGTCGCGCAGCCGATGGGGCTCCTGTTCGGCGGTCTCTTCAGCCTGCTGCCGTTCAACCCGCCGATCACCGGCGATCAAGTGCGGACGCTGCGGCGCGACAATGTCGCCGGGCTCGATCCGGACGCCGGCGTGATCGCCGACCTGGGCGTAACGCAGCTGGAAAGTGTCGAGGCGATCACGCCGGCCTATCTCTGGCGCTTCCGTCCGTACGGCCAGTTCCAGACCAAGCAAAACCCGGCGTGAGCACGCGGGGCTGGGCCGTCGCGACTGCGATTGCGGGCCTGCTCACGCTGGCTCTGTTCGTCGTCTTCCTGGCGCTGCCGGAGGTGCGCGCCGCCGCAGATTGCCTGCCGCCGGGCGCAGTGGTGCAGTTCGAACTCGCGCGCAACGCGGCCGATCTCGAAGCGATCTTCGGCCCGCCCGGCAGCGCGTGCCGCACGCTCGGCGCAGCGGCCATGGACGCGGTCAACCGCATCGACCTCATCGCTTTCATCCCGGCCTACACCGCGTTCTGCCTCTGCGCGGCGCTCTATCTCGCCGCCGGGCAGTGGGGCAGGCCGCTCGCCGCCGCCGCGGTCGCCGCTGCGCTTCTCGCGGCGCTCGCGGATGTGCTCGAGACGACCACGCTGCTCGACATCACGGCGAACTTCGATGCGGCCGAGCCCCTGTTGCCAATGTCACAGCTCGGCGCATGGTCGAAGTTCGCGCTGCTCGCCGCGCACGCGCTGTTCTGCGCGGGCTTGTGCCTAATCGGGCCGAAGCCGCGCTGGATGCTCGGCGTTGCGTTTATGGCGCCAACTTTGGGCGTCGCCGTTGCCGCGTCAAGTCATGTTCAGTTCGCTAGCGCCATGAGCGCAACCTTCACCATCGCGTGGCTCGCGCTGTTGGTAGCGGCCGTCGCTACGGCTTTTCGGCGGTGACAGGCTCGAGCCCCATCCAAGCCGTACCGGTCGATCGTGATCCGTTCGTTGCTCATTTGACCGTCTTCAAATTCTGGGTTCTGGCGAAAGGTGCGTCGGCTTGATGCCGAACGCGTCGGTCAGGTGCTGGGCGACAATGGTGCGATGGCAGTCGCGCCAGGCGTGTTCGAGACACATGAGGCAGACGCGGCCTTTCCTCGCCAGCTCCGCCGCTTCCGCCAGCGCGAGCTGGCTTTCCGGCTCGACCATCTTCGCCTCGAAAATGCGATGCATGGTCTTTGTGTCGCCTTTGCGCGCCGCTTCGCGGCCGGCCTTCGGCGTGCCCAAGGATTTCATGTGAACATAGGCGATGCCGGCTGCATCGAGCGCGGCGGCGAGGGACTTCTTGGAAAAGCCGGCCCGTCGCGAGTTGGCGACTTCGCGCACATCGACCAGCGTCTTGATCTTCGCCGCCTTCAGCGCCGCGACGAAATCGGCTTGGCCGACTTTTTCGTAGCCGATGGTCCAGACCTTGTCGCTCACAGCCAGCCTAAAGCCAGGATGCCCAGAATGAACACGCCGAAGACGATACGATACCACGCAAACGGGCCAAAGCCCACGCGGGTGACGAAGTCGAGGAACGGCTTCACCACCAAAGCAGCGGAGATGAAGGCGAAGACGAAGCCGACGGCGATCTCGACCGCGAAGTCAGGCGTGAACCGCACCGCGTTCTCTGCGAGCGCAGGATCGGACATGGTCCGAATCATTCGCACCAAGTCGTAAGTGAACGCCGCCACCATCGTCGGCATCGCCAGGAAGAACGAGAATTCCGCCGCCGCGCGCCGATCGAGCCCCAGTGCGAGGCCGCCGAAAATGGTCGCGCCCGAGCGCGATACCCCCGGGATCAATGCCAGCGTCTGGAACGCGCCGACTCCGACGGCGCGCCAGATCGGCGTTTCGGCTGCATCTTTCACTTCGATTTTCGGCGGCCATTTCTCGATCGCCAGCATGGCGAAGCCGCCGAGGATCAGCGCAATGGCGATGATGTCGAGCCGCAGATAAAGCTCGTCGCGGATGTAGGAGTTCGCCAACAAGCCGATGAAGGCGGCAGGCAAGAAGGCGAGAAACAGCATCAGCGCAAAGCGTCGCGCTTCGGGCTTCGTCGGCAGGCCGGCGATGACGTCGATGATCCGCTGGCGGTAGAGCCACATCACCGCCAGGATCGAGCCGAGCTGGATCATGACGGTGAAGACGCCGCCCGGATCGTCGTAGCCGATCATCCGCCCGAAAATCAGCAAGTGCCCGGTCGAGGAGACGGGCAGGAATTCGGTAAGGCCCTGGAGGACGCCGAGAAAGGCGGCGCGGATCAGGTCGAGGAAGTCCAAGGCGGCGCCCCCAGCAGCAAAAAATCGGCGTGACCATGAAGTGCGTCGGCTGCCTTCGGAAGCGGCAATTCCAGCCCTTTAGCCCGGCTAAGCCGCGGCTTCTCTTGCTGCAGATGCGAATTCGGGCATAAGGGAAGAATCTCCCGCCCATCTGCCGCTTTGGAGGGCGTTCTTGACTGAACGCATGCAGAAATTTGTGTCTTTAGGGCAAAACTGGCCCGAAAAGCGCTCGGCCACCGAGCGCGCGGGCGATTTTCACGAAATCCACCGCGCGTTCATTGCCGAAAAAGCCGCCGCCCAGGCCGCCCGCTGCGCGCAGTGCGGCGTCCCGTTCTGCCAGACCCATTGCCCGCTGCAGAACAACATTCCCGATTGGCTCCGCCTCACCGCCGAAGGGCGGCTGCTGGAGGCTTACGAAGCGTCCGCGGTCACCAATCCGATGCCGGAGATCTGTGGGCGCATCTGCCCGCAGGACCGGCTTTGCGAAGGCGCCTGCGTGATCGAGCAGAGCGGCCACGGCGCCGTGACCATCGGCGCGGTGGAGAAGTATCTCACCGACACCGCCTGGCGCGAAGGCTGGGTCGCGCCCATCAAACCGCGCGGCGAGCGGCGCGAGAGCATCGGCGTCGTCGGCGCCGGACCCGCCGGGCTGGCCGCGGCCGAGCGCCTGCGTCTGCGCGGCTATAAGGTGACCGTCTATGACCGCCACGATCGCATCGGCGGGCTGCTGGTCTACGGCATACCGAATTTCAAGCTGGAGAAGGAGGTCGTCGAACGCCGGTCGCAGCGGCTGATCGACGGCGGCGTGAAGTTCGAGCTCAACTGCAATGTCGGCGAGACGATCAGCTTCGTGGAGCTGCGCCAGCGCCACGATGCAGCGCTGATCGCGACCGGCGTCTACAAGGCGCGCCCGCTCACCGCGCCCCACGATCAAAGCGTCGTCGCCGCGCTCGACTATCTCATCGCCTCCAACCGCGTCGGCCTCGGCGACGACGTGCCGGAGTTCGCGAGCGGCGCGCTCGACGCGAAGGATCGCCGCGTCGTCGTCATCGGCGGCGGCGACACGGCGATGGATTGCGTGCGCACGGCGCGCCGCCAGGGCGCAAAGAGCGTCACCTGCCTCTATCGCCGTGATCGCGCCAACATGCCGGGCTCGCAGCGCGAAGCCGGCCACGCCGAAGAAGAGGGCGTCGGCTTCGATTGGCTCGCCGCGCCGAAATCCGTCAGCAAGGGCGCCGTGCGCGCGGCGCGCATGCAACTCGGCCCGCCAGACGCGAGCGGACGGCAAACGCCGGAAGAGCAGCCGAACAGCGCTTACGAGGCGCCGGCCGATCTCGTCATCGCCGCGCTCGGCTTCGACGCGGAGGATTTGAGCGGCTGGGGCGTGGCGACGACGCGTTGGGGCACGCTCAAGGTCAACCCGCTGACGTACGCGACGAACCTGCCCGGCGTGTTCGCCGCCGGCGACATCGTCCGCGGCGCATCGCTCGTGGTGTGGGCGATCCGAGAGGGCCGGGACGCCGCGGATGCGATGCATGCGTGGATTCAGGAGAATGCAAAAGTGGCGGCGGAATGAAGCGGCGCGATCATACTCCTCCCCCGCACGCGGGGGAGGTGCTGAGCGAAGCGAAGCGGAGGGGGGCGTTGGCGACTCCCCCCTCAGTCTCGCGCGTTGCGCTCGACAGCTCCCCCGCACGCGGGGGAGCACAAGACATCGCGCGCTACGTTGAGGAGAGCGCGAAACTTCAATCCCACGGCCTCTACAGCGCCCAAGACGAACGCGACGCCTGCGGTGTCGGCATGGTCGTCTCGATCGACGGCAGGCCGCGGCGCGATGTGGTGACGCTGGCGATCGCCGCGCTGAAAGCAGTCTGGCACCGCGGCGCCGTGGATGCCGACGGCAAGACCGGCGACGGCGCCGGCATCCTGATCGAAGCGCCGCAGGAATTCTTCCGCGAAGTCGTCGTCCGCACCGGCCACACGCCGAAGGACGGGCCGGTGTTCGTCGGCCAGATCTTCCTGCCGCGGCTCGATCTCGGCGCCCAAGAGCGGGCGCGCGTCATTGTCGAGAGCGAGATCATCCGCGCCGGCTTCGTGATCTATTCTTGGCGCCAAGTCCCGGTGAACATCAGCCAGATCGGCGAAAAAGCCAACGCGACGCGTCCCGAGATAGAGCAGGTGCTGTTCTACGACCCGCAAGCGCGCGATTCCGAAACGGTGGACCGCGATCTCTTCATCGTCCGCCGCCGCATCGAAAAGCGCGCGCTCGCGTCGAACATCACCGAACTCTACATCTGCTCGCTCTCGGCGAAGCGGCTCGTTTACAAAGGCATGTTCCTAGCTGCGCAAATCGATGCGTTCTATCCCGATCTGCGCGACGAGCGTTTCACCTCGAGCGTCGCGCTCTATCACCAGCGTTATTCCACCAACACGTTCCCGCAATGGCGCCTGGCGCAGCCGTTCCGCATGCTCGCGCACAATGGCGAGATCAACACGCTCAAAGGCAATGTGAACTGGATGCGCTCGCACGAAGTGCGGATGGCGTCCGAAGCGTTCGGCGACGCCGATTCCGACGTAAAGCCGATCGTCCAACCCGGCGGCTCGGATTCCGCCGCGCTCGACAACGTGTTCGAAGTGCTGGTCCGCGCCGGCCGCGCCGCGCCGATGGCGAAGTCGCTGCTGATCCCGGAAGCGTGGGCGAAGTCGCGCACGATGCAGGATAGCCACCGCGCGCTCTACGCTTACTGCAACGCGGTGATGGAGCCGTGGGACGGCCCGGCCGCGCTCGCCATGTTCGATGGCCGCTGGGCCGTCGCCGGCCTCGACCGCAACGGTCTTCGTCCGCTGCGTTATGCGCTGACTCAGGACGGCCTGCTCGCCGTCGGCTCCGAAACCGGCATGTGCCCGCTCGACGATCGTGTCATCACCGAACGCGGCCGCATCGGCGCTGGGCAAATGGTGGCGGTCGATACGCACGAGGGCAGGCTCTATCATCACGAAGAGCTGGTCGATGCGCTCGCCGCGCAGCATCCCTACGGCGCGTGGCTGAAGAACGTCATCGATCTCGACAAGAAGCTCGAAGGTCCGGAGCCGCGGCTCCATAGCGATCGCGTCGAATTGCTTCAGCGCCAGACGGCGGCAGGCTTCACCATGGAAGATGTCGAGCTCTTGCTGCAGCCGATGTTGGAGGAGGGCAAGGAAGCGATCGGCTCGATGGGCGATGACGCGCCGCTCGCGGTGCTGTCCGAGCAGAACCGGCCGCTCTCGCATTACTTCCGGCAGAATTTCAGCCAGGTCACCAATCCGCCGATCGATCCGCTGCGCGAAGGCCGGGTGATGAGCCTCGCCACCCGCTTCAAGAATCTCGGCAACATCCTGGCCCAGGACGAGACCCAATCGCGCGTCTATGTGCTCTCGAGCCCGATTCTGACCAACGGCATGTATGCACGGTTGATGAAGGAGTTGCGCGACGACATCGCCCGTATCGACTGCACCTTCGCTGCGCTGGGGCCGGGCGAGGATGCAGGCGCCGCTTTGCGCTCTGCGATCTATCGCATCCGCGCCGAAGCCGAACAGGCGGTCGCATACAACAAGCGCTCGCACGTCATTCTCTCGGACGAAGCGCAGGGGCCGGACCGCATCGCCTGTCCGATGATCCTGGTGGCGAGCGCCGTGCATTCGCACCTCGTCGCCAAAGGCTTGCGCTCGTTCTGCTCGATCAGCGTGCGCAGCGCCGAGTGCCTCGATCCGCACTACGCCGCCGTGCTGATCGGGTGCGGCGCCACCACGGTGAATCCGTATCTCGCCTTCGATACAGTGGCCGACCGGACTGCGCGCGGCCTCAGCGGCGGTCTCAGCCAAGAGCAAGCGGCGGCCAACTATCGCGCCGCGCTGGAAGCAGGCCTGCTGAAGATCATGTCCAAGATGGGCATCTCGGTGATCTCGTCTTATCGAGGCGGACTCAATTTCGAAGCCATCGGCCTCTCGCGCGCGCTGGCGGATGAGTTCTTCCCCGGACTCACCAGCCGCATCTCCGGCATAGGCCTCTCCGGCCTCGCGCTCGAAGCGGCGGATCAGCATGCGCGCGCGTTCGACGGCGCGGTTGTGGCGCTGCCGGTCGGCGGTCAGTATCGCCATCGCGCCAGCGGCGAGCGTCACGCCCTGGAAGCGGACTCGATCCACCAATTGCAGCGCGCCTGCGACACCGGCGATTACAAGGCCTACCGCAAATATTCAGAAGCGGTGCGCGAGCGGCGTCTCAGCCAGCCGATTCAGCTGCGCGACCTGCTCGAAGTGCGCGAAGAAAAGATTCGCCCGACGCCGCTGGCGGAAGTCGAAAGCGTCAACGACATCCGCAAGCGTTTCCTGACGCCCGGAATGAGCATGGGCGCGCTGAGCCCTGAAGCGCACGGCGCGCTCAACATCGCCATGAACCGCATCGGCGCGCGCAGCGTCAGCGGCGAAGGCGGCGAAGACCCCGCGCGCTATAAGCCGCTGCCGAACGGCGACGATGCGAACTCGGCGGTGAAGCAGATCGCCTCGGGCCGCTTCGGCGTCACCGCCGAATATCTGAACCAGTGCCGCGAGATCGAGATCAAGGTCGCGCAAGGCGCCAAGCCCGGCGAGGGCGGCCAGCTGCCCGGCTTCAAGGTCACAGAACTGATCGCGCGCCTCCGCCACGCGACGCCAGGCGTCTCGCTCATCAGCCCGCCGCCGCATCACGACATTTATTCGATCGAGGATCTCGCGCAGCTGATCTACGACCTGAAGCAGATCAACCCGGTCGCGCGCGTCACTGTGAAGCTCGTCGCGCAATCGGGCATCGGCGCGGTCGCCGCGGGCGTCGCCAAGGCCGGCGCCGACACGATCCTCATCTCCGGCCATGTCGGCGGCACGGGCGCTTCCCCACAGACCTCGATCAAGTACGCCGGCATCCCGTGGGAGATGGGCCTCGCCGAAGCGCATCAGGTGCTGATGCTCAACAATCTCCGCCACCGCGTGCGCTTGCGCACCGATGGCGGCCTGCGAACCGGGCGCGACATCGTCGTCGCGGCCATTCTTGGCGCGGAGGAGTTCGGCATCGGCACGGCGTCGCTGGTGGCTATGGGCTGTCTCATGGTGCGGCAGTGCCATTCCAACACTTGCCCGGTCGGCGTCTGCACGCAGGACGAGGCGCTCAGGAAAAAGTTCACCGGCACGCCGGAGAAGGTCGTCAATCTGATGAGCTTCATAGCCGAGGAAGTGCGCGAGATTCTCGCGCAGATCGGCTTCCGCCGCTTGGAGGAAATCATCGGCCGCACCGATCTGATCGAGCAGATCAGCCGCGGCGCCGAACATCTCGACGATCTCGATCTCAATCCGCTGCTGGTGCGGGTCGATAGCCCCTATCCGAGCTATTGCACCCAACTCGGCCGCAACGAGCCGCCGGCCTCGCTCGACCAGCACTTCATCGAGGAAGCGCCGGCCTTCTTCGAGCGCGGCGAGAAACGTCAACTCGATTTCGCCGTGCGCAACACGCAGCGGGCGATCGGCGCGCGCGCGGCGGCGCACGTCGTGCGCAGGTTCGGCATGGATGCGCTGCCGGAAGGCCAGCTCAGCGTGAACCTGCGCGGCTCGTGCGGGCAGAGCCTCGGCGCGTGGCTGGTGCAGGGGATTGCGCTGCACGTGACGGGCGATGCGAATGACTATGTCGGCAAAGGCCTCTCCGGCGGCCTCATCACGTTGAAGCCTGCGCCGGAGGAGGCGAGCCGTCTCGGCGCCATCATCGGCAACACCTGCTTGTACGGCGCCACAAGCGGCAAGCTCTTCGCCGCCGGTCTCGCCGGCGAGCGTTTCGCGGTCCGCAATTCAGGCGCGACGGCTGTCGTCGAGGGCGCTGGCGCCAACGCGTGCGAATATATGACCGGCGGGACGGTCGTCATTCTAGGCCCGGTCGGCGACAACTTCGCCGCCGGCATGTCGGGCGGCATGGCGTTCGTCCATGACGAAGCCGGCCGGTTCGAGCACTTGCTCAATGGCGACAGCGTTGTTGCGCGCCGCTTGGGATCGGCGCATTGGGAGAGCGTGCTCAAGAGCTTGATCGAAGAGCACGTCCGCCGCACCGGCTCGCCGCGCGCCGCGCATCTGCTGGCGCACTGGAAAGAAGCGCGCGGCCAGTTCTGGCAAATTTGCCCGAAAGAGATGTTGCCGCGCCTGCAGCACGGCCTCACCGACGCTGACGAAACGTCGCCCGTCGCAGCGGCCTGACCATTCGTCGCGCCGGCGCATCCGTGCCGGTGCGTCAGCGCATCTCAGCGGCATGACCGGGAAAGGCTCACTGCGCCTCGCGCTGCTCGTCTTCACCGCGCTTCTGGGCGCGGGGCTGACGCTCGGCGCGCTCCATGCGCCGAAGCCCGATCCCGCGCCATACGATCAGCGTTAGGCTGACTCGAGGGAGGGAGAAATGATGGGCTTCAAGCGCATGGCTGCGGCCATGCTGGCGGCGGGCGTTCTGCTCGGCGCGCCGCACGCGTCGGCGCAGCACAGCGCGCCGACGGAGGTTGAAACCGCGCCGATCGCGCCGACGAGCGCGGAAGCGCGTCGCGCCGACCTCACATTCTTCCGAGAGAACTTCATGGCGCACGACGTCGCTTACACAGCGTCCGCCCGCGCCGAAGCCGAGCGCCGCATCGCCGCGCTCGAAGCGCAGGCGGGCGAGGTGAGCCAAGCCTATTTCGAACTCGAGCTCGCCCGCATCGTCGCGCTCGCCGACAACGGCCACACGGCTTACTTCCCGGGGCCGCGCTCGCGCCGCTTCAACCGCATTGCCGATGTGCGGTTCGCGCCGTTCGGCGAAGATTTCTACGTGCTGCGGGCCACGGCTGCGAATGCCGACCTGCTCGGCGCGCGGCTCGTTTCGGTTGACAATCGCTCGATCGCGCAGGTGCGCGCCGCGGCGCGTTCGCTCGCCGGCGGCACTGAAGCCTGGCGCGACCGCAACGCCGCCTATTTCTTCGAAAGCCCCGAACAGATGCACGCGCTGGACGTGATCCCGCGCGCCGATCGCGCCAGCTATCGCTTCCAGCTGCCCAACGGCCGCATGGTCACGCGCCGTTTCACGCCGGAGCCCGCCAACCCTGATCGCCTCCGCGCCAACACCGATCGCTGGTATTATCCGGCGCCGATGGAAAGCGAGAGCGGCATGCGCACGCTGCTCAGCGTGGACGCCGCGCCGTGGGCGTTCCGCGAGCCGGATCAGCCGTTCCGCATGCGCGATGCGCCGGAGATCGACGCATTCGTCATCGAGCTTCGGCAGAACAACAGCGCCGAAGAGATGGACATCGCCGAGTTCATGCTCGACTCGCTCGAAGCGGCGCGCACGTCGGGCCGGCGCAATATCGTGCTCGACATGCGTATGAATGGCGGCGGCGATCTCAACACCACGCGCGCCTGGGTGCGGCGTCTGCCGCGCGTCGTCCCTGGACGCGTCTTCGTGCTGACGAGCCCGAACACCTTCTCGGCCGCGATTTCCACCGTCGGCTATTTGAAGCAATCGGCCCCGGACCGCGTCACCATCGTCGGCGAAATGGTCGGCGATCGGCTCGACTTCCACGCCGAAGGCGACGTGATCACGCTGCCGCACGCGGGCGGCGCCGTGCTCTACGCCACCGAGCGTCACGATTATCGCACCGGCTGCCGCAACATCGAGAACTGTCACGGGTCGGTCGTGCGCCATCCCATCGCGGTGGAGAGCCTCGCCCCGGACATCGCCGCGCCGTGGACGATCGAGGCCTACCGCGCCGGCCGCGATCCGGCCATGGAGGCGGTCGCCGCCGCGCTCGGAAACTAGTAGTCGACGCCGCCCTCCCGCCGTTTCATAACGGAGGCGGGAGGGTGGCATGCGCACTTTGTTGATGCTGATGGCTGCGGCGTTCTTGAGCTGGGCGCCCGCCGCGAACGCGCAGACCGCCGAACAGGCCGAGTACGCGCTGCGCCAGGTCGGCGCCTGGTCGGGGCGCAACGCGGAATTTGGGGCGCGCCTTGTCGCGCTCTATCAGTCAGCGGACGAACTCGACGCCGTGTACGATTTGGCTGACGAGTCGAAGGGCTCGGCCGACGCTATTGCCGCCGTGGACGCTTGGCGCGCGCGCTACGCGACACAGCTGGCCCAACTTCGCGTCGACATCGCTGCGGCTCCGCCGCCGCCGCGCATCGAATCGGTGATGGGCGCAAACATGCAGCGCATGCTCGACGAGATGGCCTCGCGCGTGATGCTGGAGATTGATCAGGCCCAAGCCTTCGGCGACGCCATGGCCAACCTCACTCTGGCCGTGCTGCGCGGCGAGCTCGACCGAGAATCCAGCGTGATGCAGCGCAGCATGGCTATGATGCGTGAGCTGCTGCAGTTCGAGAACGAATCCTGGCGCATCGTCACCGCGTTGTCGCCGCCGGGCCATCCAAACCAGAATCTCGCTCGCGCGCACATCGCCATGAACGAAGGCATGATCGTGCTCGCCAGCGTGATCGTCGAGAGCGCGTTCGCCGACTCGCTCGTGATCACGGCCGAGCAGCGGCGCGATGTGCAGGCGGCGATAGGCGCCATGCGCACGCAGGTGCGCGAGGGCCGCGCCTCGATCGCCCGCACACGCTCCGAGCTGAGTTTCAGTTCGCTCGGCCTATCGCAGGACGTGCGCGACGCCGCCGCGCGGCTGTTCGTCAGCCTCGAAGAATCCATGACCAGCCTCTCCGCCGCCGCCGACGTGATGGAGCGCCTGATCGGCCTGCCCGCGTCGGCGAAGTACGCCCAGGTCGACGCGGCGCTGGCCGAATTGGTCACCATCGCGGACGAACTCGCCATGCAGCAGGTCTATCGCGGCCAGCAGCTCGCGCTGCCGACGCCGACGCTCTAAGCCTCGGCGCGCCCTTTGCGGAAAGCGTTGCGCAGGCCGAACCAGGCGCCGACCAGCACTGCGAGCGCCGTCAGCACGCCGGCGACGAGACGCAGCCAGGTCGGCGCCGCGGTGAGCAGGTCTTGCGCTTGGCCGACAAGGCCGACGGTGACGTTGACGTCGTAGTTCTGGCTAGTCGACCGCAGTGGATAGCACTGGCCTTCTGCGGTGCAGCCTTCGACCACGGTGCGCAGCGTCAGCGAGCGGCGCCCGCCCTCGGTCGCGACGACGCGCCAGCTCCAGGTCGTCACGCTGTCCTGCAGCACTTCCTGCGAGGCTTCGGTGAGCGGCGTGATCTCGAAGCCGTTGCCGACCAGCTCGGCGCGCATGAAGCGCCCGACCAGTGGCGCGAACTCGACCGTCTCGCCCTGCAGCGGATCGACGGTCTCCGACGGCGTCAGCGGCGGCGACGGCGCCGGCGCCGACGCCGAGATCGGCGGCGGCGCTTCGCGCCCATCCACGGTCTCGGTCGAGTCGACGGTGTTCAGCGCGACCGTCTCTTCTTCCGCCTGCGCTGCAAGCCGCTCGGCCTCCAAGCGTGCGCGCTCCTCGCGCGCGGCGATCTGCTCCTGCGTCAGCGCGAAGCTGATCGCGAGCTGCAGCGTGTGCGCTTCGCCGCGCTCCATCGGGTCCGGCGCGTTGAATGCGGCCGTGCCCTGCGCGGCGTCCTCCGCCAGCGCGGCGAAGTCGGCACAATCCTCAGCCGAAACGCGGCGGCCGACTTCGGCGCAGAATTCCGTGGGCGCAGCCGTCGAGCCGAGCGCCGGCTCGCTCGGCGCCGCCGCGGGGCTCTCCTCGATGACGGTCGCATCCGTCGTCTGCACGTCTTGTTCCGGCGCCTGCCCGCAGGCGGCGAGCGCGAGCAGGGCGGCGGCGGCAACATATTGAGCAAAGCGTGGTCGGCGCAGCATGTGGGGTCCCCTCCGCGTCTGCTGGACGGCGCTTTATACAGCTGCAACGCCGCCGAGGGGTAGCCCTAGGCAGGCGGAACGTCGACGCGCCAACCGCCCTGCGGCATAGAACCCGCGTGACCGTCGCGCTCACCATTGCAAAAGCGGATATCGCCGCACGCGCCCATGCATTGGGCTTCGACGCCTTCGGCGTCGCCTCGGCGCGCGAACCTTGGCCGGCGGGCGCGCGCCTCGAGCATTTCATCGCCGACGGCCGCCATGGCGACATGGATTGGCTGGCGCGCGAGGCGCACCGCCGCAGCCATCCGCAGCAGCTTTGGCCCGAGGCGAAAAGCGTCATCATCGTCGGCCAGTCCTACGCGCCCGATGACGATCCGATGACGCTGCTGGCGGAGCAGGACAAAGGCGTCGTCTCCGCCTATGCCGCCCGGCGCGATTATCACGACGTCGTCAAAGGCAAGCTGAAGCAGCTGGCGCAATGGCTGGCGCACGCGAGCGGCGAAGAGGTGAAAGTGTTCGTCGACACCGCGCCGCTGATGGAAAAGCCGCTGGCCGAGCGCGCGGGGATCGGCTGGCAAGGCAAGCACACCAACCTCGTTTCGCGCGAACACGGCTCGTGGCTCTTCCTCGGCGCCATCCTCACCGCCGCCGAGTTCGAACCGGATGCGCCGCACCAAGAGCGCTGCGGCTCCTGCCGCGCCTGTCTCGACGTGTGCCCGACCGATGCGTTTCCAGCGCCATTCCAGCTCGATGCGCGCAAGTGCCTCGCCTATCTCAGCATCGAACATCACGGGCAGATCCCGCGCGCCTATCGCGCGCCGATGGGCAACCGCATCTTCGGCTGCGACGATTGCCTGGCGGTGTGCCCGTGGAACAAGTTTGCCGCGGCATCCGCCGAGGTGAAGCTGCAGGCGCGGTCGGACCTGATCGCGCCGCGGCTCGAGGATCTCGTCCGACTCGGCGACGCAGACTTCCGCCAAAAATTCTCCGGCTCGCCGATCAAGCGGATCGGCCGCGGCCGTTTTGTCCGCAATGTGCTGATCGCGATCGGCAATTCCGGCGAGCCGGCGCTTGCGGCGGAGGCCGAGCGGCTCCTTGACGATGCTGAGCCGGAGGTGCGCGGCGCGGCGGTGTGGGCGCTGTCGCGGCTGAAGGGCCGGGCCGAGCTTTCGGCCGCCGCCGCGCGGCGAATGGCGGAGAGCGACCCCGACGTGCTGGCGGAATGGCGGGCGGCGCTCGGCGAGGCGGCGTGAGGCTGTTCATCTTCGGGCTGGGCTATTCGGCGCGCGCCGTGGTGGAGCGGCTGCGGCCTCGGCTGGAGGCGGTCTGGGGGACGACGCGCGATCCGCAGAAGCTCAGCGATATCGCGGCGCTGGGCGTCCCGCCGATCCTGTTCAACGGGAATTCAGACGTGGCGGACGGGCTTGCGCCGCGTCACCCCTCCCCGCAAGGGGGAGGGGAATTGGTGGCCACCCTTAGAGGGGCCACGCACATCCTCGTCTCCATCGCGCCTGACGAGACGGGCGATCCGGTGCTGAGGCATTTCGGCGCCGAGCTTGCCGGAGTGAAGCCCAAGTCGATCGTCTACCTCTCGACGGTCGGGGTCTATGGCAATCACGACGGCGCCTGGGTCGACGAGGAAAGTGCCTGCCGGCCCGTGTCGAAGCGCTCGCGGCAGCGGCTGGCAGCCGAGGCGGCTTGGCGCGTCTTTTCCGAGCAAAGCGGCGTGCCGGTAGCGATCATCCGCCTTGCCGGCATCTACGGGCCGGGGCGGGGCCCGTTCGAAAGAATCCGGAGCGGGACTGCGCGGCGCATCCTCA
>NZ_DASPLU010000013.1:0-164885 GCF_035627415.1 Vitreimonas sp.
CGACGGCTATTCCGACCTCATCTGGCAGCGCAATGACGGCCTCATCGTCAGCTGGCAGATGCAAGGTGCGACCGTGACCAGTTCGGGCGTGCTCGCCAGCATCGATCCGAGCGAATGGACGCTGCAGACTGTCGGCGATTACAACGGCGACGGCCGCGACGACATCGCCTGGCAGAACAACAATTCCGGCACCGTCTTCATCTGGCTGTTGAACGGCAATTCAATCCAATCCGCCGGCGCCGCCGCCAGCCTCGGCGACGAATGGGGATGGATCTGAGCGGCGGAGCGCACTGACGCGCTAGTGCGTGTCAGTGCGGCGCCCACAGGGTCTTCATGTAAGCCAGCACTCTGGCGTCGCCATTGCCCAGGACGGAGGCGACCGGCAACGCCGCTCTGCCGGCGTTCAACCTGATCAAGTAGAGCCGGCCACGTTTGGTCACGGCCGCCGGCGCCGCGTCACTCAACTTGATTGTGAGTGTCGTCAGCTTATCGATCGGCAGAGCCGCCTGCCCGACCGTTCGGCCCAGGCCGTCCCGAGCCGTAACCGACTGCTCGGCCAAGTCTAGGCTGGACGGGCAGAAAAGCCGCGCCGAGATGGCGTGGACGCCTTCCGGCGCGAACACCGCGAACCTTGCTTCGTCGCCGATCCAGCGGGTGGCAGGATTGGTGTCGCTTTCGAATGCGCCGTCCAGCGGCGCGGCGAAGAACGCCTCCGGCCCTTCATAGTCCTCGAGAACCGCGTCTTGCTCCGATCCATAATAATCGGAATCGTAACCGAGCAGCCGACGGGCGGGCGCCGTGATGCTCCGCACCAGCCAGAGGTCCTGCAGGTCGAAGCTTCGCCATGCATCGCGGTCCGATGCTGCGCTGACAAAGTTGCCGCTATAGCCGGCCGTCTCATCCCGGCCGAGTTGCTCCTGCAGCGGACGCACCAGCAAATCCGGGTCGCGGCACACAGCTTCGTAAGGCGCCTCTATCGCGCGCTTCGAGCGCAAGGCGGCGATCACGCGGATTGCGTAACGCTGATACTGCCCCAGACAAGATTCGAGTGTCGCCCAGTGGTCGGCGAAGGGATCGGCGCCGGCGCGCTTGCGCATGGATGCGATCACTGCGAACGGCTCGCGGTGACTGACGACCCAATGCAACGAGGGATCGTCACACAGATGCGTGAACGAGAAAATGTTGGTCGGCGTTTTCTCGGCAATGACCGGCAGGTCGGCGTAGTTTGCGAGAAATTCGTCCAGCGCACGGCAAGCCGCCAGCAAGGAGGAACGGACACTTGCTGCTTCATAAGCGCCGTCCACGACGGCGCACGCCAATCGATCGACATCCTCGCGAGAGGGGATCAGCAGTCCTTGGATGTCCTCGCGCGCCGCATTCCACGCCTGCATTTCCAGTAAGGCGAGCCGCAGCGTATGCGTGACAAACGCCTCGACCTGCTCGCGACAAGCGGGATTCGGCCGTCCGTTGGTCCACAGCAGCCGCGCCGTATCGACCACCGAGCTTTCGCCCAGCCACGGATAAACCCCGCAATGATCGCCGATCAGCCGCAGCATCATCGTCGTGCCGCCGCGCGGAATGCCGCCGACGAACACTTTCGCTGTCACGCGTTTGGCGACGTTTCTCCGCGCGGACGGCGCAGGTTCAGAGCGGGTGAGGTTCGCGGACGTCATGATCGCCATCAGTTCAGACCAACTCGAAACACGAAATGGGGATACGCCTGCTCACTGTGCAGACCGCGCAAGCGGATCAGATCCTCGACCGCCTGCATGGCGCCGATGCAGCTCGAGACCGTCGCGTCGTCATAAACGTAGTATCCCCCCTTGCACATGAGCGGCCACATTTGCTCCTGCGCGAAAACGGTCGGCTCGTAAATGTCCATGTCGAAATGGGCCAAGCCGAACTGCAGCGCGCGGGCCTTCGACGCGGCGAACGTCTCCTGCACCAATCCTTGCACGATGTGCAGCTGCGGCAGACTCGAACCCAGTCTCGCCTGCAGCAGACCCGAGAGGTCAGAATCGGAGAAGTCGCCGGCCTCGTGCAAGTCCGCGGCGTCATTGACCTTTGGCATGCCCTCGAACGTGTCGAAGGCGAACAAGCGCGCGCGCGGATAGAGCCGCCGCAACAGGTGCGCCATGAACAAGGCGCTGCCGCCTCGGTACGAGCCGAACTCGGCGATGTTCTGGTGCGGCAGCAGATTGAGATAGCAGGTGATGATCAAGAAGAGATTCATCAGCCGGTGTTCGCGCATCACCGACCTGCCGCGCGCCACTTCGAGCGCTTCGTTGTAGAGCGGATGAGCGGCGATCTGGTCGGCGAGCGTGCCGAACTCGAGTCCCCAGCCGCGCGCGTAGCCATGAGCAGGATAGCGCCCGGCGACCACGCCCGCTTCAAGGCGCGTGGTGATCGGCGGCAAATCCAAAGCCGGGTAGCCCATCTCCACGAGCCTGCTTCCCACGTCTCGCGTGCTGTCGGAATTCATTCGCGTTTCAAGAGGTCTTTGAGTCTCGCAGCTTGAACAAGCGTCGACTGGAGCAAAGCCGCTAGAGGTCGGACTTATCCCCAAATAGCGGCGCTGGAAGTTCCGCCGTTTTGAGAGCGGCTTGATCGTTACGGTATTGGTTGAAGTAGACCCGCTGTTCCGTCGCCGGCTGTGCGGTCGGCGGCAGCCGCCCGCCGGCGTCGAGTTCCCTCGCTGTGCGCTTGCGAACGATCATCTCGATGGCGCATTCGGCTACTGGCGTGAGGGTCTGGTCGAATCGCGGCAGCTCGAAGCGATAGGTCTCGTCGATGACTTCGATCTTGCGCACGTCCGCCGCGGGACCGAGCTCGCGCAGCAGCTCGAACACGTTGACCGATGCCGGGCACCAGGACCGGCTCTTGGCGATTGTGAAGCTCGACTTGTGATCACGGTTATGCGTCGAGGGCCAAACGCCCTGCTCGTAGAGATCCTCGTCCGGGATGGTGATGACGAGATGACCGCCGGGTTTCAGCACGCGGAACCAGTTGACGAGACCCTCGCGCGGATCGCGCAGATGTTCGAGGCAGTGGCTCGAGAACACGAAGTCGAACGCCTCGTCGGCGACGCCTTGCATCAGCTGCGCGTCGCCGTCCTCGATGTCCCACACCCGCAGCGCCGTGATGCCGGGAAAGAATTCGCGATAGATGCTGAGCGGATCGGGTTTGCCGCCGATGTCGACACCCGAGCCCACCAGATAGCGCGACGCGAAGCGGCTGTCCTTCAGCCGGCGCGGAATCGCCTTCGAACATTCCTTCATGATTGACTTCCTACCCCGTCAGGCGCCTGCAAGCGCCAGCAGCTCTTCGATGCGCCGCGCCGCGAGCTTGCTGCCGTAGCTGCGTTCCACGAAATCGAGCGCTTCGTCCGACATGCGCAGCCAGCGGCGCTCGTCATCGTAGAGCTTGACCACTTCCTCGGCGAACGCGCGCTCCTCGTCGCGGATGATGACGGCGGCGCCGTTCTTCAGCTCCATGCCCTCCGCCGCGCAGGAGGTCAGCACGCCCGGCACGCCATGTGCGAGACTCATCGCCACCTTGCCCTTGATGCCGGCGCCGTAGCGGATCGGCGCGACGCTGAGCCGGATACGGCCGAAGAACTCGGCCAAGTCGTCGACGAAGCCGACCACCTCGATGTTGTCGCGGCCGTGGAGCTGTAACAGCTCTTCCGGGCACTCGCTGCCGGCGACGATGAACTTCATATCCGGCCTGCGCGCGCGCACGTGCGGCCAGATCTTCTCGGCGAAGTAGCGCACGGCGTCGACGTTCGGGCTGTGCCGGTAACCGCCGAGGAAGGCGATGTCGCGCCGCGCCGCGAACGGCGCAGTCCGGCCTGCCGGATCGAGAATCCAGGGGAAGACGTAGACCTTGGCGTCGGGGGCGAGCGAAGCCATCGTGTCGCGCTCGAAGGTGGAGTGCACGATCGCGGCGTCGACAGTGCGCATGACGCCCAGTTCGCGTTCGCGCGTGGCCGCAACGGAGGCGAGCGCCGCGCTGTCGGCCTTCAGCCGCGCGGCGCGCTCCTCGCGCAGGAAATGCAGGTCCGAGGAATGAAAGATCACCCGCGCCTTCGGGCAGTGGCGGCGGATCACGTCGAGCCGCCGTTCGGCGACGCCGACGCGGAAGATCATGACGACGTCGAACTCGCCGCCGCGATCGGCAATGAAGCGATCGAAGCTTTCGACATAGGGCCAATAGAGCGCTTCGATGCCGAGCGCCTGCAGCCGGCCGGTCGCCTGCGGCAGATAGAGCAGATTGTCCTCGGCGACGAAGCTGACCTTGTAGCCGTCCGATTGCAGCGCCCGCATCAGTTCGAGGCAGGTGACGGAGCCGGCGTCTTTCTCCGGCTCCGGCGTGGTCGCGTCGATCACCAGCGCGCGCTTGGCGACGCCGCGGTCCTTTTCGAGCAGCGGCTGCTCGCCGTTCTCGCGGTGACGCGAGAGCGCCGGTTTCCAGGTCTCGAACAAGGTCTTGGCGTTGGCCACCTGGTAAGCCTTGACGCCGGTGGTGACGTCGGTGCCGGAGGTCTTACCTTCGTAATGGATGATCCGCGAGAGCGGCTGCAGCCAGACCTGCTCGCCGCGCGCATAACGCACCTTCAGCGCGAGATCGGAATCCTCGCCATAGGCGGGCTTGTAGCGGCGATCGAAGCCGCCGATCTCGTTCCAAGTCTTGCGGCTGATCGCCACCGATGCGCCGGAGACGTAGTCGACCGGGCGCGCATAGCAATATTCCGGTTTGCCGGGATCGTCGTTGCGGCCGTAATTCCAGGCCGAGCCGTCGCGCCAGATGATGCCGCCGGCTTCCTGCAGCGAGCCGTCCGGATAGAACAGCTTGGAGCCGACGAGGCCCGCATCTTTCAGCGATGCGAACGAAGCGATCAGCGCATCGAGCCAGCCGGCAACCACGCGCGTATCGTTATTGAGGAAAACGAGCCATTCGCCGCGCGCCTGCTCCGCACCGTCATTGCAGGCTTCGATGAAGCCGCCGTTCTGGGCGCGCGCATGCAGCCGCACGCCGCCGACGCGCGAAATCCAGTCCTTCGTCGCATCCGGCGAGCGATCGTCGACGACGATCACTTCGAACGCGTGCTTGGAGCGGTGCTGCAACAGCGAGTCGAGGCAGTTCAGCGTGTAGGCGAGCTGTCCGTACACCGGCACGATCACCGACACCGTGGGCCGGTTCGGCACGGCGCGTTGCAATCCGTTGAGATGCGCGACGGCGCCGGCATAGTCGGCGCTCGCGCCGGTCAATGCGTAGCGCGCCAGGAAGGCTTCGCCGCGCTCGGCCTCTTCCTTGACTATGTCGTCGGGACGAACCGCATAAGGATCGGACGGCACCGGCGCGCTCCGCTCGGGATTGGCTGGCGGCGTCAGCTCATGGTTGGGCGCGGACCTTCCCTCGCTGCGGCCGTGGCGCAAGTAGTGAAACAGCGGATTGGCGCCCGCGCGCACGACGTCCGGATTGCGGCGCAGATAGCCGGCGGTCGAGAAGCGCGCGGACGGATCGCGACCTTCGGCAGCGCCCGTTTCCAGATAGTGGATGACGGGGTCGCGGCCGCTCGCACGCACGTCCCAGCTTGCGGCGAGGTAGTGCTGGACGTCGAACTCGCCTGACCGGCGCACGGTTCTCGCAGCCGCTATCAACCTGGCCGCCTCGACCGGGCCGCGCTTGGCGCTGAGGCGCGCGAACTCCGCGGCGTCGGAAGCAAGCCGAAGCCACGACGAACGCCAAAGAGCATTGCGGAACCGCACGCCCAAAGGCCGGTGCTTCGTCAAGAACTCGGCTTGCGCTTCGGCGAGCGATTCGAAGCGCCGCCGTTCCTCGCCCTCGTGCCGCGCCGCCTCGGAAATCGAGCGAACCGATTCCTCGAGCGACGCGATGTGTGCGGCGTGTTTGGTCTCAGCCTCCTCGCGATCACGGCTCCACTGAACCTCGGCCGCGCGCGCCCGCGCGCGCTCGTCGTCGCGCTCGCGGGCCCGTTCAGTTCGTTCGCGCTCGATCTCGAGGACAAGGCGCGCCCTCTCATCGACCGCTTGGACGCGTTCGCGCGCGATCAGCGATTCAAGGTCGGCCTTCTCGTTGGCGAAACGCCCCAGATGCGCCTGCGCCTGAGCGAGTTCGGTGCGGCGCGCTTCCAGGTCCTCTTCCAGGATGCGTATGCGCTCGTTGCGAAGGTCCGCTTCCTCCGCCGCGAGCGCGAGCGCCTGCTCGGTCAGGGATTTCTGATCACGCAGAGCGGCTTCAAAGTGCGCCGACCGTTCGACCGACGCTCCGGCCTCGGCCCTTGCCGAGGCGAGTTCGTTTTCGAGCGCCTGGCGTTCGGCGCTCAGGTCCGCAATGCGGGTCTCCGCCGCGAGCAGATCGGCGTTCAGCGCCGCCAGCCGCTCCTCGCGATCACGCACATCCCCTTCCAGGGCCCAGATCGAAATATCGCGATCGCGGATGTCGTTCGACAGCGCGCCGGCGCGGCCTTCGAGCGCGCGCACGGCTTCGCGCAAAGAGGCTTCGGTCGCCCGATGCTCGGTGATCACCGGCGCGAAGATCGAGGTCGAGGCGGCGAAGTCGTCGGCGACCTCGTCGAGCAACTGTGCGTCGGGCTCGGCTTCGCGGGTGGCGGCCCCGGCCCAGGCGTACGCCTGCTTGACCCAGTCGGCCACGTCGCTGCGCTGATGAATGAGTTCGGGTGGAAGCTGATGGTGGCGATCGCGCCAGCTCAAATAGGCGTCGATCTCGCGCTCGGCGGCGGGCGTCCAGCCGGGGAAGCGCACGCCGAGTTTCGTTTCGATACGCCGCATCGCGGCGCGCCAATCGAGCAGGAAATCCTCGTAATGGACGAACACACGCTTGCTGCCGCGGCTCGCGCGCTCGGCCGACAGGAAATAGGTCAGCCACAGCAGGAGCGAGCGGCCCACCGTGAATTTGTTGCGTTCTCCGAGCGAGGCCGCCACTTCGAGCGGATCGCGCACCGGAATGATGACACACGGCGTAAAGCGCTGGTCGGCGAGCGCGTCCATCCAGAGATCGAGCAACAGCCCGACGCGCGGCTCCTTGAGCACCAGCGAGCGCGCCAGCGAATATTCGGAGCGCAGCACCTCGCCGATTCGGTGCTTGTATTCGCCGCCGATCAGGACCTCGCGGCGCCGGATGAGATGCGCGAGCAGATCGTCCCACGAAGAGCTGATCGAGCCGAGGATCTCGTCGTTGAGCGCGGCGACTTTGGCTGACTCCCAAAAGCCTTTCGGATTGTCGAATCCAGGCTGCATCAGGGTGAGCGGCAGTTCGGCGCCGAGCAGCGAGAGCACTCGAGATACGGCCGACGTGCCGCTTCGGTGCATGCCGGCGACGATGAACGCGTCCCCCAGCGCCGTTTGGTCGGCGATCACGCGCGCTGATAAGTGTTTGTTCATCCCCGCATGCCCGCTCGCTACGCCAGCTCCCACCGGGTCGGGAACTAGGCCGACCTCACCGCACAGGAGCCCCAAAAGTCACTAATGCCAGGTTTGAGAGCCGCCTTTCTTAAAACGCCCGTGTCGGCCCAGGCTAGGCTCTTCCGCACTGTTTTCGCGCATTTCGGCAGGGAATCCGGCTTAGGGCGTTGGACAGACGAAGGGCTCTGCGTCTAGGGAAAAGACATGAGCCGACTCCCCCATTACGAGCAGTTTCACGAAGTGCGCACGGGCTTTCCCGACCTAGAGGAATGGCGCGCTTTCGCACAGCGCTATCCCTGGATCTACGAAGCCGACTATGTCGAGGCGCTCGCCCGGACCATCGCCGAGCGGGGGTTTACCTCGGATTATCTAGGCTATTGCGCGCCGAAGCACATCGAGGTGGTCGGCAGGAACTACCGCGAAACGATTTCCGCGCACGGCTGCTCGGCGCGGTCGCGGGCTGTGCTCGACGAGATCGCGGCGACGCTGAAGCACACCGTCAACGCCCGCATTCTGATGCTGGAAGCGGTGACGCCGTTCGCGCTGGCTGTTCGAGGCCGCTATCCTTATGCGCTCGGGACGGAATATTTCGCGACGACGCAGGACCGCGCGCGGTACTTCCCGGTCTCCCACTGCGACATTCTGGCGTCCAACTTCCCGGGCGCCGTGTTCGATCTGGTCGTCAGCAACGACGTGCTCGAGCACGTGCCGGATCTGCGAACGGCGATGCAGGAAACACGTCGCATCCTGAAGCCCGGCGGCGTCTGCTTGGCCACCTTCCGGTTCGCCTCCGGCGCGCACGAGACGGTCGTCCGCGCCGTACTCGAAAACGGCGAGGTCAAGCACCTGATGCCGGCGGAATACCGCGGCAACCCAGTCGACCCGCAAGGCGGCTCGCTCGTTTTCGCGGCGCCCGGCTGGGACATTCTCGATCTCTGCCGCGATGTCGGCTTCAGCAAAGCGGAGATCGTGTTCTCCTCCTCGCTGCAGCGGGGCGTGGTCGGCGGCGACGTCGCCGGTGTCCACATCCTGCGCGCGGAAGCGTAGCGGCTAGTCGCCGGTCAGCGCCCGCGCCGTCTCCGCCAAGAAGGCGCGGCCGAAGGCGCGATCCGGTTCGAGATAAGCGCCCTCGGCCCACTCGTTCCAGGCATTGATGAAGACCAAGCGCCGGTTCTCCGGCAGCGTGCGCCGCGCCCGCGCGATCGCCGCGCGCAGCCATGCGCCGTACGCGCCAGGCTCGGCGTTGTGGTAGATCGTCCCGGCGCCCGGCCTGCGCGCCTCGTTGTCCCAGCCGGGCATCACGCCGGGAAAGACAACGCCGCGCGCCTGCGCGCGTTGTTGGCGTTGCACCTCCGCCGCGGCCACCCCGCCATAATCGAACACGGCGCCGCGATGATCGCGGTTGAGCCAGCGCAGCACGTTTCTGATCGGATCGGCGATGAAGCCGTGCGGCGGAAACTCGGCCAGCGCGTCGAAGCCGAGCCGCTCCGGCTCGTCGAAGCGGAACGCATTGGTGGCGACGAGATAAAGCCCCGGCCAGCCGCGCCGCGCCGCGCTTTCGCGCCAGATGTCCGTCATCGCCCGCGCGTCCGGGATGATGTCGGGACGATAGACGATGAGCAGCGGCTTGCCGTCGACGCGCAGATGGCGCGGATCGTTCAGGTGCCGCGCCATGTCTCCGAAGACGCGCGCGTGGTCTTCCGCCGAGTGCGTTTGCGCGATCAGCACTTGCGATTCATCGCCGTCCCAGCGGCGCGTCCAATTCTCGTTGGCCCAGCACAGGCAGAACTCGATATCGATGCTCTTGTCGGCGAGGAACGCCTCGATCGGCGCGTCCAGCAGCCGCTTGCCGCCGAACCAGTAATAATGGAACGCGAACGCGCCGATTCCGTACGCGCGCGCCAGCTCCGCCTGCTGCTTCAGCACGCCCGGCGTGCGCAAATCGTAGAAGCCCAGCTCGCCCGGCAGCCGCGGTTGATAATGGCCGAGGAATTGCGGCGCCGCTTTCGCGACATTGCTCCACTCGGTGAAGCCCTTGCCCCACCACGCATCGTTCTCGGCGATGGGATGAAACTGAGGCAGATGAAACGCGATGAGCTTTGTATCGCTGCGCGGCGGCGCCGCCGGCTGCTCGTCCGTATAGTCCGGATGGCGCAGGCCGCGGGCGACGCCGAGCCTGTTCTCGAAATCGGCCTGCAGCGCTTCGCTGTCGCCGTCGGCGCCGATTACAAAGCGTCCGCCGCCCTCCGGCGCATGGGCGCCGGCGCCGGCTTTGCGCACGCGTGACAGCCATCGCGCGCGCCTTCCGGGCGCGAGGATCGCCTGGCGCACTTCACGCGGCAGTTGGCGAAACAGCGCCCGGCCGATCGTCACCGCCCCCGCCTGTAACGACGGCTCGGCCTCCGCGCTGAACAGCGCCGTCTCGAGGCTTGCGCCGGCGAAGATCCATTCCGTTTTTGCGCCGGCCTCGAGCTTCAGCGCCGAAACGCTGCGCTCCACGGCGAGCGCGCAGCGCCAAGCGCCGGGCGTCGTCTCGACCAGCGCCTCGCCGCGCACCGCGCCATCGGCAAACTCGGTCACCAGACGCGGCGCGAGATCGCCTTCGACCGCACGCGCGCTGAGTTCGAACAGATATTCGCCCGGCGTCAGCCCGATCTTCTCGCCCGCCTCAGTCAACAGGCCAACGCTCGGCGCTTCGCCCGTCGCCCGCAGCAGCGGCAGCGCGGACGCGCCGTCGCTTTCCAGATCGTGCAGCGCGCCGAGCGAGAGCCTCAGCTTCAAAGCGCGCCCGCTTCGTCGGCGATCCGCATCAGGTATTCGCCGTAGGTCGACTTCGACAGCTTCTCGCCGAGCGCCCTGAGCTGGGCGCGATCGATGAAGCCGCGCCGGCACGCAACTTCCTCGGGGCAGGCGATTTTCATGCCCTGCCGCTTCTCCAACGTGCGCACGAACTCGGCCGCTTCCAGCAGCGAATCCGGCGTGCCGGTGTCGAGCCAAGCGAAGCCGCGCCCCATCTGTTCGACATTGAGCGCGCCCTGTTCGAGATAGATGCGGTTGAGATCGGTGATCTCCAGCTCGCCGCGCGGCGACGGCTTCAGCGCGCGCGCGATCTCCGCCACCCGCGCATCGTAGAAATAAAGCCCCGTCACCGCCCAATTCGATTTTGGCTTGGCCGGCTTCTCCTCGATCGAGAGCGCCCGCGCCTCAGCATCGAACTCGACCACGCCAAAGCGCTCGGGATCGGCGACGTGATAGGCGAACACGGTCGCGCCTTCGCGGCGGCGGGCCGCGCGCTCCAGCTGATCGACGAGGCCATGGCCGTAGAAAATGTTGTCGCCGAGCACGAGCGCGCAGGGCTCGCCGGCGATGAAGTCTTCGCCGATCAGGAACGCCTGCGCGATACCCGCGGGTGTCGGCTGCTCGGCATAGCTGAAGTTGACGCCCCAATGCGCGCCATCGCCCAAGAGACGCTGGAAGTGCGGCAGGTCCGCCGGCGTCGAGATGATGAGGATGTCGCGGACGCCCGCGAGCATCAGCGTGCAGATCGGGTAATAGATCAGCGGCTTGTCGTAGACCGGCGTCAGCTGTTTGGAGACGGCGAGCGTCACCGGATAGAGGCGGCTGCCGGTGCCGCCGGCGAGAACGATGCCCTTCATTCCACTCTCCAGCCGCCGGCGGCGATTTCGTCGAGGCAGGCGCCGAGCGCCTCGCGCCACGGCCGCATGACGAACCCATACTCGCGCGCCAGCTTGGCGCAATCCAGTCGCGAATTCGCAGGCCGCTTGGCGCGGGTCGGAAACTCGGCGCTGGCGATGTGCTTCACGTGGGCGTGCGGCCCGCCGCGCGCGCGCGACTGGGCGAAAATCTCTTCCGCGAACGCCGCCCAAGTGGTCTCGCCGGAACCGGCGCAATGATAGATGCCGGCGTGATGCGGATCGGCGGCGATCGCAAGCGCCGCCGCCGCCAGATCGTCCGCGAAAGTCGGACAGCCGTGCTGATCGGCGACGACCGTGATCACATCGCGGCTCTTCGCCAGGCGCAGCATCGTGCGCACGAAGTTCGCGCCGCAGGCGTCGAACACCCACGCCGTGCGCAGCACGATCGCGCGCGGGTTCGCCGCGAGCGCCAGCTGTTCGCCGCGCAGTTTCGAGGCGCCGTAGGCACCAGTCGGACCCGTTGGATCGTTCTCGACGTAAGGCGCCGACTTATCGCCGGCGAACACGTAGTCGGTCGAGACGTGCAGCAAAGCGGCGCCGATCTCCGCACTAGAGCGAGCGATCGCGCCGACCGCCTCGCCGTTGATGGCCATCGCCGCGTCCGGCTCGTCCTCGGCTTTATCGACGGCGGTGTATGCCGCGGCGTTGATCACAACGCGCGGACGGCGGCGCACGATCTCGGCGGCGATCGCGTCGGGCTGCAGCAGATCGAAGTCGGGCCGGCCGATCACCTCGACATCGCCGCGCCGCGCCAGGGCGCGCGCGACTTGGCCGCCGCGGCCGATCACCAGGATGGTCACGCCGGCAATCCCTGGCGCTTCACGCCGACGCCAGCGGCGCGCAGCGGCCCCCACCAGGCTTCGTTGTCGAGATACCAGCGCACGGTGCGCTCCATGCCGGTCTCGAACGTCTCTCGCGCGCGCCAGCCGAGTTCGTTTTCCAAGCGCGAGGCGTCGATCGCATAGCGCCGGTCGTGGCCCGGCCGGTCGGTGACAAACTCGATCAGTTCGCGGTGCGAATGTTCTTTCGGCGCCAGCGCATCGAGCAGATCGCAAATGCGGTGCACGACTTCGATGTTCTGCCGCTCGTTGCGGCCGCCGACATTGTAGCAGCGGCCGGCTTCGCCCTTCTCGGCGATCAGACACAGGGCGGCGACGTGATCGTCGACATAGAGCCAATCGCGCACGTTCGTGCCGTCGCCATAGACCGGCAGCCTGCGGCCGTCGAGCGCGTTCAGGATCGTCAGCGGGATCAGCTTTTCCGGGAGATGGTACGGCCCGTAATTGTTCGAGCAGTTCGAGATCAGCACCGGCAGCCCATAGGTGTGGAACCAGGCGCTGGCCAAGTGATCGGCGCCGGCCTTGCTCGCCGAATACGGCGAACGCGGATCGTACGGCGTCGTTTCGTGAAAGAGGCCCTCCTCGCCGAGCGAGCCGTACACTTCATCGGTGGAGACATGCACTACGCGGAAGCGCTCTTTCGCCGGCCCGCTCAGTTTCTGCCAATGCGCGCGCGAGGCTTCGAGGATGTTGAACGTGCCGACGAGATTGGTCTCGATGAACGCCGCCGCGTGCGTGATCGAGCGGTCGACGTGGCTTTCCGCCGCCAGGTGAAACACGACGTCCGGCTGATGCCGCGCGAACACCGCATCGAGCGCGTCGCGGTCGCAAATGTCGACCTGCGCAAAGGCGTAGCCCGGCGCCTGCGCCACCGGCGCCAGCGAGGACAAATGGCCCGCATAGGTCAGCTTGTCGACCACGACGGCGGACCAGCCGAGCGCGCCCACGACATGCCGAACGAGCGCCGAGCCGATGAAGCCCGCTCCGCCTGTGATCAACGCTTTCATGCGCGCCTTGTTAGAAAACCGCCTTGAGCTCGGCAAGGACGGGGAAGAGTCGATCGCGTTCGGCCATCAGCACCGCGGCTTCCGCGATACCCCAATCAATGCCGATCGCCGGGTCGTTCCAGGAGATGCCGCCCTCGTGTTCACGGCTGTAGAAGTCGCTGACCTTGTAGAACACCTCGGTGTCCGATTCGAGCGTCAGATAGCCGTGCGCAAAGCCCTTGGGCACGAAGATCTGCTTGCGGTTCTCGGCCGAAAGCTCGGCCGCGACCCATTTGCCGAATGTCGGCGAGCCGCGGCGGATGTCGACCGCCACGTCCAGCACCGCGCCTTTCAGCACGCGCACGAATTTGTCCTGCGCCTTCGGCGGCCTCTGGAAATGCATGCCGCGCAAAGTGCCTTTGGCGCGCGTCAGCGCCTGATTGTCCTGCACGAACGTGACGCCGCCCAGCGCTTCGGCAAGCGAGGCCGTGTTGAAGGTTTCGCTGAACCAGCCGCGCTCGTCTTCGAAACGGCGCGGCGTGTAGGTCCAGACGTCCGGGATCGACAGGCGTTCGATCACGCCGCGAGGCTCGCCACCTTGCGCAGATCTTCGCCGATGCGCCACGACATCACCCCGCCCGTGGTGAGGCCGGAAGCGAAGACGCGGCCCGGGAACGCCTCCAGCGCGCGCACCACATGCTGGCGCTTGCGCGGATCGACCAGGAACATCATGAAGCCGCCGCCGCCGGCGCCGGAGACCTTGCCGCCGAACGCGCCCGCAGCTTTCGCCGCATCGTAGGCGGCGTCGAGCTGCGGCGTCGTCACCGCCGAGGCGGTGCGCTTCTTGTGCGCCCAGCTCTCGTCGAGAATGGCGCCGACTTCGGCGATGCGGCCCATCAGCAGCGCCTGCTTCATCTGATAGGCGATGGCTTTGAGCTGGTGCATCGCCTCGACCGAGGCCGCTTCGCCGCCGCTCACATTGCGGGTCTGCTCGTCGATGATGCGCGCGCTCTCGCGCGAGACGCCGGAGAAGAACAGCACCAGCGAAGCCTCGAACTCGGCCGCCGTTTCCGGCGTGATCCTGAGCGGATTGACCAGCACGCCCGGACCCGGCCCGAATTCGATGAAGTTCACGCCGCCGAACGCCGCCGCGTACTGATCCTGCTTGCCGCCGTTGAGTTTGAGATCGATGCGCTCGATCTCGTAGGCCATGTGGGCGACGTCGTAGGCGCTCATGCGGGTCTGGAACAGTTCGTTGAACGCCTGCACCAGCGCCGTCACCATCGCCGACGACGTGCCCAGCCCCGAGCCCGGCGGCACGTCGGCATAGACGTTGATCGCCAGCGGCAGGCCGCGCCCTTCGTTGAACTCGGCGCAGAACCGGTTGTAGACGCCCTTGAGCAGGATGAGGTCGCCGCCGAGCGGCAGTTGCGCGCTCACCGGCCCCTTCCACGAGACGTCGCGGTCATCGAGATAAAGCTCGACCTGCCCGCTCTCGGACGGCGCGATGGTCACGTGCGCGTAGAGATCGACCGTGGCGTTGATGACGACGCCGCCATAGGTCTCGGCGTACGGCGATGTGTCGGTGCCGCCTCCGCCCAAACCCAGGCGGAGCGGCGCTCTGGCGCGTATGAACGAGTCCGGCATCCGCACGCCTTTCTGGCCCCGCAGCTTGGCTAACATGGCCCTGCGCTTACTCCCAGTTCTTATGCGACCGCTTCGAGCGGCGGCCGTTGATTGATGTACGCGTCCCAAACCGCATCCGGCGCGCCCGTCATCATCGGACGGCCGCCATGCACCCAGAGCGCCTGATTGCAGAGCTGCGTGGCGATTTCCCCGGAATGCGTCGCCAGCACCAGAATCTTGGCGCGCTCGAACATAGCCCGCACCCGCTTGGCCGCTTTCTCCACGAAGTGCGCATCGCCGGCGCCGATGACTTCGTCGACGATCAGGATGTCGCGCTCGACGCTGGTCGCCAGCGCGAACAGGAGGCGCACGGTCATGCCGCTCGAATAGGTGCGCACCGGCAGGTGCAAGAAGTCCGACAGCTCGGTGAAGTCAGCCACATCCTCCAGCAGCAGCTTGCGCTCCTTGCCGGAGACGCCGAGCAGTTGACCGATCATGTGCACGTTCTCGATGCCGCTCTTGTCGGGATCGAGGCTCGAGCCCAGCGTCAAGATCGAGGCGCGGGAGCCCCGGATGTCGACCTTGCCGCGGTCCGGCAGGATGAGGCCGGCGCACACTTTGAGCAGCGTCGACTTGCCCGAGCCGTTGCGGCCCATGAGCGCGAGGCGATCGCCTTCCTTGAGCTCGAACGAGATGCCGTTGAGCGCGGCGACGGTCGGGATTTGCCCGGCTTCGCGCGCGACCTTGCCGAACGAGGCGCGGTGGGCCGCGAACGTCAGAATCGAGCGCTGCCGGCCCGACGAATAGACCGGATACTCGACTTCGACGTCGGTGAGTTCGATGTGTGCCATGCTTAGAGCCAGTGATAGAGGCGGCGCCGTCCGATCAGGAACGACAGGAAGCCGAAGATGAAGAGCGCGACCGCGCCGCCGCCGGCGCTGATCCACATCTCCATCGGCGGCACGCGCCCGAGCAGCGGCTCGCGCGCCAACGTCACGTAGTAGTAGAGCGGGTTGTACTGATACGCCCACTCGTTCTCGAGCAGCTGATCGGCGCGCCACATCACCGGCGTGAACATGAACAGGAAGCCGACCGCCATCGACATCGCCGGCTGGATGTCGCGATAGCGCGCCCCGAACACGGCCAGGAACATGCCGACGCCAGTGCCGGCGATGATGACGATGAAGAGCGCCGGAATGGCGTACAGCATCTCGATCGTCGGCGTGACGCGCAGGATCGCCATCACCGCGAACAAAGTCACGATGTGATGCAGGAACAGCAGGACGTAGCTGATCGAGCGCCGCCACACCAAGGTGAGCCACGGCAACTCGAAGCTCTCGAGCACGCCCTTGTGCTGGATGAACGTGAAGGGCGTGTCGACAAGATACTGGGACATCAGAGCCCAGACCGGAAAACCCGCAGCGAGGTAGAGCGCGTATTCTTCCGGCGGCGTGTCGAAGAGACCGGAGAACACCAGAATAAAGCCGGCGATGATCGCCGCTTGGCCGATCGCGATCCAAAGCGGACCCAAAATCGTGCGCCGGTATTTGCCGTGGATGTCGTCCACCGCCAACCGCGCGGCCAATGGCAGCCGCGCGAGCGAGCCTGCCAAGTCGCGAAAGGCTACTGCCGCAATGCTCACGCAGCTCCCCCCAAAACCCGGGCCTTCTGGCCCGCCAATCGCCGCCGGCTACCACGCAGCAGTCAGTGGCGCTTCTACCATCGCCGCTGACGGCGCGTCAGCCGCCGGCCGCACATCCGCCTCACCTCGCCGCCGCTGTCGCAAAACTGGACGACGATGCTATGACACGCGGCGGCTTGCGCGAATCCGTCGAATTTATGCGCGGGATTCGCGCTGCGAGCGAGTGGGGTAATGCGTCAGGCTGTGATTCTCGTCGGCGGACGCGGCACGCGGCTCGGGGAACTAGCCCGTGATACGCCCAAGCCGCTGGTTCGGATCGCCGGCGAAACGCGGTTCCTCGATTACCTTCTGCACAACATCGCCCGCCACGGCGTCGCGGAGATCCTGCTGCTGGCCGGCCACCTGGCCGAGCAAGTCCGCGCCGAATACCACGAAAAACAGGTGCTCGGCGCGACCGTCCGCGTCATCGCCGAGCCCGCGCCCGCCGGCACCGCCGGGGCCCTGCGCCACGGCGCCGCAGCGCTCGACGACGTCTTCCTCATGGCCAACGGCGATTCGTTCTTCGACCTGAACTACCTCGCCCTCGCGGAGGCGCTGCGACCGGACGACATCGGCGCCATGGCGCTGCGCCGCGTGGGCGACGCCGCCCGCTTCGGCCGCGTCGAACTCGAAGGCGACCGCGTCGTCGCCTTTCACGAGAAGGACGCCGCCTTCAAGGGCGAGGCGCTCATCTCGGCCGGCGTCTACGTGCTGCGCAAAAGCGTGCTCGACCGCATTGCCAGGACGCCCTGTTCGATCGAGACCGACATCTTCCCTGGGCTCGCCGCCGAGCGCCGGCTCGCCGGCCGAGAGAGCCAAGGTTATTTCATCGATATCGGCCTGCCGGAAACGTTGGGCGAAGCGCGCGCGTCATTCGTGGATCAAATGCGCCGCAGCGCCGCGCTGTTCGACCGCGACGGCACCCTCACCGTCGACGAAGGCTACACCTACAAAACCGAAGCGCTCGCATGGCAGCCCGGCGCGATCGACGCGGTCCGCGCGGTGAACGATTCCGGCGCGCTCGCCATCGTCGTCACCAACCAAGCCGGTATCGCCCGCGGGCTCTACAGCGAAGCCGACATGCGCCGCTTCCACGCCCACATGCAGAGCGAACTGGCCAAGCACGGCGCGCACATCGACGCCTTCTACCACTGCCCGCACCACGGCGAAGGCTGCGTCGCGCAATACGCGCACGACAATCACCCCGACCGCAAGCCGAATGCCGGCATGCTGCGCCGCGCCTTGCTCGAGTGGCCGATCGACCGCGCGCGCTGCTTCCTCGTCGGCGACAGCGAACTCGACGTGCAGGCGGCGAGCGCGATCGGACTCAAAAGCTTCCGCGTCGCGCCGGGCGAATTGCTCGGCGCGGTGCAACAAGGCCTCGCCACGCTGCCGCCGGCGCGCAGCGTCAGCGCGCACGCCGCCGCGCAGCTGCAAGAGCGCGCCGCGCAAGCGAAAGACTGGCTCTTCCGCCATGCGCTGCCGCTCTGGTGGAGCAAAGGCTACGACCAGCACGCGCGCTGCTTCCACGAACGCATCGGCCTCGACGGCGCGCCCGTCGCTAACCTCGCGCGACGCATCCGCGTGCAGGCGCGCCAGACAGTCGTCTACGCCCGGGCCGGCGATCTCGGCTGGAACGGCCCCTGGCGCGCGGCGGTCGCAGCGGGCGCCGACGTGCTGCTCTCGCGCGGCCTCCGCGCCGACGGCGGCACGCGCCATCTGCTCTCGCCCGCAGGCGAGCCGCACGACGACCGCCGCGATCTCTACGATCTCGCTTTCGTGCTGTTCGCCCTCGCCGAAGCCGGCCGCGTGCTGCAGCGCGACGACTGCATCGCCGCCGCCGAAAATCTGCTCGCCTGGGCCGAAGCCAATTGGGCCCACCCCAATGGCGGCTTCCGCGAAGGCGACGTCACGCCGACGCCGCCGCGGCGCCAGAATCCGCACATGCACATGTTCGAGGCGCTGCTCGCGCTCCACGAAGCGACCGGGAAAACCGAGCATCTCGACCGCGCCGGCGCCATCGCTCAGCTCTTCCGTGACACGTTCTTCGACCATGGCCACGGCGCGCTGCCGGAATATTTCGACGAAGCCTGGCGCCCCGAACCCGATCCCGTCATCGAGCCCGGGCACCATTTCGAATGGAGCTGGCTGCTGCATCGCTTCAGCGCCCTGGGCGGCGCCAATCCGGGGGATATCCCCGAGCGCTTGCGCGTCCACGCCGAGCTCTACGGCGTCGATCCCGCCAGCGGCGTCACCTATGACGAAGTCCATATCGACGGCCGCGCGCGCACGCCGACCTCGCGCTTCTGGCCGCACACCGAGCGCATCAAGGCCAATGTCGCCCGCTTCGAACGCACCCGCGATCCCGCCGCCGCAGCCGCGGCGGCGCAAGCCTTCGACGTGCTGATGAGCTATTGCGACGTGCCGACAAAAGGCCTCTGGCGCGACCGCCGCCGCCCTGACGGCTCGTTCGTCGACGAGCCCGCGCCGGCGTCGAGTTTCTATCACGCCATGTTCGCGATGTTCGAACTGATCCGCGTCGCCGAGACGTTGGATTAGGCGGATAGAACCCGCGCCAATCCGCCCCTTTCGCTGCGGCCTTAAGCTGGCGGCGAAAGGAGAAGTCCATGTCCAATTCCTCGCGTCTCGCTTTGCCCTATCTCGCCGCCGGCCAGGCGCAGAAGCACGTCACCGTCAATGAATCGCTGCTGCGCCTCGATGCGTTGACGCAGCTCTCAGCCATTTCCGCCACCGTGAGCGCCGAGCCCGCTGCGCCCACGGACGGCGACATATATCTCCTCCCCGCCGGCAAGACCGGCGCCGCCTGGGGCGCGTTTGCCGACGGCGCGCTCGCCTACTGGCGCGACGGCGTCTGGGAAGAGCTGACGCCGAAGCCCGGCTGGCGCTGCTTCGTCGAGGACGAAGCCGCTTATTACGCGCGCACCTTCGCCGGCTGGGCCAAGCTCGCCGCCGCCGACGAACGGCGCCTCATCTTCACGCCCGGCGGCGACGGCGTCGTCTCGATCTATCGCTGCGACACCGCGCGCGTGCAGAACCCGCGCACCGTCGCCATCGCCTCGATCGCCGGCGATACGATCACGCTGACCAGCGCCGACGCCGGCCTCTTCTTCGCCCAGACCTACATGGCCGACGTCTCCTACGTGCGCATCTGGAATGTCTCGAAGACGCCGAACCAGCCGGCCTGGATCAAAGCCAGCCCCGCCGCCGACCAGCTCACCGTGCTCGACGCCGCTGCGATCTCCAGCTGGAGCGCCGCCGACACGATCCACCTCGGCGATCCCTTGGATCAAACCCCCGGCCGCGTCATCGCGCTCGATATTTCGCCGATGATGCAAACGGTGCTGGGACGTGTGTTCCGGCAGAAGGGCGTGCTGGTGAAGGGATTTGTGGAAGGGCTGGGAGTGCAGGCGGTACTCGATACAAGTGAGGATGGCCTGCCTGGTTCATTCAACGGGGTGCGAAGCGAAACCTCAGGAGGCCGCCTCAGCGGTCAGCTGACCCAGGTAACAAGCGTCCAATCCCCGCTTTCAGAGACGAATCTCGTGTTCGTGCGAGAAGCAGCCTCGGGAGCCGGCATGGGCATCGCACTATTGTCCGTCCTCGGCCTCTGGGTGTAGCACGCCGCATGATCGAAACACCGCGGGCGCCTCAGTACGCACACCTCGCAAAAAGAGATGACGTTGCTCTGCTACTGAGTCCAGGTGCCGTGGGCATAGAACTTGGCGTTGCCGAAGGCGAGTTCGCATATCGCTTGCTGCAGAAGCCAACCTTTAGCTTCCTGTACGGCGTCGACGCGTATGCGGGTGATCGCGGGCACGACATCGATCAGTACAAGCGTGTGTTGCGAAGACTCGATGTGTTTCGCAATCGGTATTCACTATTGCAAATGCGGTTCGATCAGGCTGTCGATCTCTTTGACGACCACACATTCGATTTTGTGTATGTCGATGGCTACGCACACACCGGGGAAGAAGGGGGCGCGACTTTCCGTGATTGGTGGCCGAAGCTCAGACCGGGCGGAGTGTTTGCAGGGGACGATTACGATCCAGCGTGGCCAGACGTCGTAAAGCAGGTCGATCAATTCTTGGGTGAACACGCACTCACGGGCTACCTGATTCCCTTCGTGGAAAAGGACACTCCTTACTGCAAGTATCCTACTTGGTTCACGATCAAGCCGACCCATCCTCGTCGGTAAGAGAATTTTACACCGTCATCCCGGCCGGAGGCGCGGAGCGCCGTAGAGCCGGGACCAAGGAGCGACCGCACTGCCGCTTGCCTCTGGGTCCCGGATCGCGCTCCGCGCGCCCGGGATGACGGTGCGTGGGGCGGAGGATCACCAGCGCGTCTCCTCGATCTCGTGAAGCGCCGCCAACCGACTGTAGATCGTGTCAGCACGAGCAGCTCGGGCAAGCAATTCGAGGACTATCTTCGACGCCGCAGTGTCGCGTGAGCAGACGGCCCTCGTTCGTGCCCACAAATTATGAATCATGTCACCGCCACCGACGACAAATGACGTCAACCCGTCGAACAGCGGAACAGGGTCAGTCATCGCGCTAAGCGGTTTTTGGACGACTCCAACGCCCCTTCGCTCTGTCTCGTACAGCTTGATGGTGTTCATCAGAGTCGAACCGACGCAGGCAATCGCGCGCTCCGCCGGATCTGGTGACACATCGATTATGGTATCGCACGCAGAGATCAACCAACGGGCGCTCAGACTGTTCAGGAGGTGCGGTGCTTGCTCGCGCCAAAGCTCATCGAACCGTTGCACCGCAAGCGGCTTTTCGAGATTGCGCCGAATGAGCACATTCAGCGTAGCGTGATAGAAATCAATTTGGGGATCGCCCGCGAATTCTCGCGTCAACCGTCCGAGGTGATGTTGGAGATCAGCATCACGCCCTCTGGGAATGATCTTTTCGGCGCCCGGCATTCGCGCTGTGCGGAGGGCCTCTAGGTTTGGCGTCCTCTCGGAAAGCGGCAGTCCGAACATGAGTTCTCCAACGACCATTTCCTACGACTCGCTGAATTGCGGATAACCCCCGCCTCTATCCCCCACATTTCGCGGATTTTCCTCAATCTTTTCCGCACCCGCGCCGAAATCAATCCGACAGCGCCGAAACCGGGTTAGAATGCTCCCATCGCGTTTGCAGGAGGGCAGTTGGATCCCTGCCGAGCCAATGCAAAGGCGAGACGGTCGAGCGTGAAGTCTCCGAAGCTCTGACGAGCCGACGAGGCCAAGCCCGCGGGAATGCGGCGAGGGCCGCCAACCGCGGGAAGTCACCGGGACCTTGCGTCGGCAAGCGCAAGACCCGCACGCCGCCGGCGCTCTTGCCAGAGGCGTGAAACACCGCCTTGTGCGGAGCCGGCGACAGCAGGCCGTCGGGGGCGCGGATATCCGCGTCTTTTCGCGCCGTGTCATGCGGCGCATGTCGGCGCGGATGTCCGCGCCCCCTGCCCTCCGTTTTTCGCGGCCCTGAGGCCCGAAGGCGCCTTCGCGCGCCCATCGAAAACCCGCGCCCATTTTCCAAGGAGAACCGATGTTCGACGCCGCTCACCAATTCTTCGTCGCGCTCGCGCACGCCCGCAAAGCCAGCCGCCGCGGCGACGCCGCCACCGCCGAACGCTGGCTGCGCATCGCCGAGCGCCACGCCGCGCTGGCCGAACGCCTCAACAAGCTCGCGCCGCCGCCGCCGCCGCGCAATCCGTGGCCCTACCCCGCGCCGGTCCGCGCGGCTTCCCCGGCCGGCGATGATGTTTACAATCGCGGCGGGGACTCGCCGTCCCCGCCGCCTCCGCCTCCGCCTCCGCCTCCGCCTCCGCCTCCGCCGCCACCGCCAGAGCCCGCGTGACTCCACTCGCCACCATCATCGTCGTCACGCACGACAGCGCGCGCTGGCTGGAGCGCATGTGCGCCGCCGTCGCCGCGCAAACCGAAACGCGCTGGCGGCTCGTTCTCGTCGACAACGCCTCGCGCCCCGACCAGCGCCCGCGCCAAAGCGCGCTGCCGCCGGGCGCGAGCGTCATTCAGTGCGAGAAGAATCTCGGCTTCGCCGAAGCCAACAATCTCGCCGCCCGCGACGCCGACACGCCCTATCTCGTCTTCCTCAATCCCGACGCCTTCCCCGAACCCGGCTGGCTCGCCGCTTTGATCGCGACCGCCGAACGCTTCCCCGCAGCGGCCGCGATCGGCTCGCTGCAATGGCGCGCCGACGCGCCCGGCGTGTTCGACGGCGCGGGCGATGTGCTGCACGCGAGCGGGCTCGCCTATCGCTCCAATTACGGCAAGGCGCACGCGCCCGCGCCGCCGCTTGGCGAAAGCTTCAGCGCCTGCGCCGCCGCGATGCTGGTGCGGCGCGACGCGTTCGAACAAGTGGACGGGTTCGATGCGCGCTATTTCTGCTATTTCGAGGACGTTGATCTGGGCTTTCGCCTGCGCCTCTTCGGCTGGCGCGTGCTGCAATCGCCGGACGCGGTGGTGCATCATGTCGGCGGCGGTGTCGCCGGCGCGCGCTCGGCCTTCGGCGATTTCCACGGCGCCCGCAACCGGCTCTGGACCTTCGTCAAATGCATGCCGGCCGCTTTGTTCTGGCCGCTGCTGCTCCCGCACCTCGCCGCCAGCGCGCTCGTCTGCACGATCGCCCTTTTCAGCGGCCGCGGTGCGCACGCCTGGCGCGGTTTTCTCGCCGGTTTTGCCGGCATCGGCCCGATCTGGCGCACGCGCCGAGACCTGCAGCGCACCCGCCGCGCCAGCACGGGCGCCATCGCCCGCGCGCTCGCCTGGTCGCCCGACGTGCTGCTCAGCCGCCGCCCGGTGATCCGTCCATTGCGCTGACGAGATGCGCGAGCCCCTCGCGCAATGTGGTGCGCGGCGCGAGCGCCGTCGGCAATGCATCTTGCGCAATGGCGACGCGATCGGCGTCCGCCCGCGCCGCCTGCTCGGCGCTCAACACGCCGGCCGCCGCGAGCAGCGCCGCCGGCATCGGCGCGACGAGGCGCGAAACGCCCGCCGCTTTTGCGATGGCCGCATACAGCGCCCGCATCGTCACGATCTCCGGCCCGCCCGCCGCGAACACGCCCGTCGGCGCATCCGCCTCGGCGAGCCCCGCCGCCAAGCAGCCGAGATCGTCATGAAACACCGGCTGCACCCGCGCCCGCCCCGAGCCCGGCAGCGCCATCGCCGGCCAACGCCGCGCCATCCGCACCAGCCGCGTCACCGTCGCGAGCCGCGGATCGCCATAGATCAAGGTCGGCCGCACGATGGCGAGCTGCGCAAACCGCGCCCGCAGCGCGTGCTCAGCGTCCGCGAGCGCGCGATAGCTCGGCGCCTCCGGATCGGCCGCGACATTGTTGCTGGAGAACACGACGATGCGCCCGACCTCCAGCTCCGCCGCTTCGAGCGTCGCGCGCGCGATCGCCAGATTGGCGGTGAGCAACAGCGCGTCGCACCCCTGCGCCGCGCGCGCCCATTCGGCGTGGTCCGGCAGATGATGGCGCATGACCTCCGCGCCCGCCGCTTCAAGCCGCGCGCGCACGTCGTCGCGCTCCTGGTGCATCGAAGCGGTGACGGCCCAGCCGCCGGCCAGCAGCTTATGCGCCGCCGCTTCGCCGACCGCGCCGCCAGCGCCCACGACGAACGCGCGCCGCGTCATCGGTTCAGCACCAGCCCGGCCAGCCGCGCCAGCGCCCGCTCGAACGGGCCTTGCGCGAACTTGTCGAGATATAGCGCAAGGCCCCGCCCCTTGTGCCTGGCGATGAAGCCCGCATCTGCGGCGCTGGTGGAGCGCACGTGGACGCCGTGCGGCCCCGGCACGAACAGAACCGGCCAGCCGCGCTGCTCGGCGCGGCGGCAGAGATCGATATCCTCGACATGGACGAAATACGCCTCGTCGAATCCGCCCAGCGCGTCGAAGTCGGCGCGCCGCATCGCCAGCAGCGCCCCGCTCACCGCGCCGACGCGCGCCGGCGCGACCGGCAGCGGATCGCGGTGGCGGTTGAAGTCGCGGAAGAACGGCAGCGCCGGCTCGAGCCGCGCCAACCCGCTCGCATATACGAACGCGCGCCAGGCCGTCAGCCGCTCGCGCCGCGAGCCACGCTCGGGCCGCCCGCGCGCATCGCGCAGATCGCCGCCGACGATCGCCGGCGGCGGCGCCTCGTTCAGCGCTTGCGCGAGCCGCGCCAGCGCATCGTGTTCGAGAATCACGTCCGGATTAACGAACGCCAGCGTCTCGCTCGCCGCCGCCCGCGCGCCCAAATTGCACGCCGCCGCGAAGCCGATATTGCCGTGCCCGCGCATGAGCCGCACGCGCGCGTCGGCTTCGACGAAAGCGTCGATCGCCGCCGTTTCCGCCGCCGCGTTGCCGTTGTCGACCAGCACGATCTCGTCGACGCCCGCCGCCCGCTTCAGCGCCGCAAGGCACGATGCGAGGGAGGCGCCGGTGCGATAGCTGACGACGATGGCGCAGAGGCTCACCTGTGTTGCGCTCCGCGCCGCAGGCGGCTCAGCCGATGCGTTCATAGCGACGCAGATCGAGCTGCGCCTGCCCGAGCGGCGTCGGCACGGTGAGCCGGAGCGGCGCGGCGAAGCCCGGCTCGGCCGGCAGCGCGAACCAGGCGTCGGCGGCGGGCACGCGGCCGCGCTCGAAATCGGCGCTGAAGCCGGCGATCGGCTCATAGCGGAAGCGGCAGTTCAGCGCCGGCCCGCGATAGCCGCCGCCGTTGAACGTTCCATGCCCGATCGGGGCGACCGAGAGTCTGTAATGTTGACGTCCGTCGAACACCAGCACCGCCCCCCGGCACGCCCGCGCCGCGCCGATCTCGCGCCCGAGCGCGAAGACGCCGGTGAGCGGATCGAACGAAGCGCCCTGCTGCGCCGCGCTCGCCGGCGGCGCGCCCAGATCGCCGTAGCGCGGCGTCACTTGCGCGGTGACCGCGGCGCCGGCGCGATTCATCTGGATGCGGCGAAACTTGCTCGCATACGCATGCGAGATGTCATAGCGCGACCAGGTGATCGCGCTCCCCGCGATCGCGCCGGTGGATGTGGCCGTGATCTCGGTCTGATCGAACAGCCGCGCCAGGCCCGACGTGCGCAGATTGGCGCGCACGGCGTAACGTGTCGGGCTCGCCGTCACCTCGTAACTCGCCGCCCCCAGCACAACGACGCCGAGCACCGCGGCTTCGTAGTTCAAACGATACGTCTCGGCGCGCGCCGGCGCAGCCGCAACGCCGACAAGAACCAGCGCGCACGCGATCGTCTGGAGAAACCGCAGCATCCAACTCTCCCGCCGATGCGGCGCAGTCGTAACGCACGCGCGCAGACGTGTCACGGCGAGGCCGCGCATCGCGCTCATGCAGCTTCAGTCAGTTGGAGCTCAGAAGTCCTCGTGCGCGAACATCAGTTCGGCGAGTTCGAGGTGCGGATCGCGATACGGCACGACGTAATCGGAGCCGCCGCCATTGCCGCTGTAGCTCACTTGCACCATTTGCGCCGGCGCGGGGGCAGTTTCCGGCGCCGCCGCTTCCTGCACCGCTTCCACCGGCGCGGGCTCGCTCAGCGTCAGGCGCAGCTCGGGCGCCGGCGCGGCGGCAGTCACCGCCGGAGCGGCGATGATTTGCGGCATGCGCGTCGCCGGCAGCGGCGCGAACGTCACCGCGCCGTCGGTCATGGCGATCTGGCGCACGTGATCGATCTTGGCTTCGGTCGCGGCGCGGGTGAATTCCATCGACGCCGCGGTCGAGGCCAGCTGGCCGCGGATCTCGGTCACTTCCTCGGCCGTCAGCGGCGAGGGGTAGGCGGGAAGGTTGGCGTAGGGATTTTCAGCAGCCGTCGGATCGACGCCCGAACCGGACGCCATGCTGGTGCCGACCATGCCGCCGAGACCCGCCGGGGAGATGATCGTGACGGCAAGCACGGTCGCAGCGACGCCGGTCAGACCCGACTTTACGATCGTGTCCTTCACTTCGCGTTCAAAGCCGCCCGCGCCTTGTCCCGACATCCTAACGCTCCCGCGCACGCGCACCGGCGCGCCGTCCCAGCCCGCCCTATACACGTGTGGGGGGTAACAAAGCTTAAATCTCGCCCGGCGCCAAGCGCTAAGGGCCGATTTCCAGTGACGAAGCCGACATGTTGGTTAAGCGCCGAGCGGCATTGCCCAAGCGGCGGGCGCCGTGACATGCGCTAGGGCCGACGGGAGGAGTCGATGCGGGTTACCACCAGCGCCATTGTGATCGCAGCTTTTTTCGCTCTGCTGCCGGCCGTTTCCGCCGGCGGAGCGATGGGGCTGCCGGTGCTGATGTGCCTCGCGGCCGTGCTGGCGTTCCGGCCCTCGCTGCTGCAGCAAGCTGTTGAAAACAAACTGATCGCACTCCTTGCCCTGCTCGCCTTCTGGGGCTGGGCCTTGGCCGCCAGCGCCTGGTCGGCGCAGCCCGGCTATGCCCAGGCCGGCAAGCTCGCCGCTCTCGTTCCGCTTGGACTCATGTTTGCGGCGGCCGCGGGCGCCCAGCGAAACCGCGATTTGACCCAGGCCAGCGGCGTGGCCGCTTTCGCGGTGTTGACGGCGCTGATGGTGATCGAGGCGCTCTGGGACATGCCGCTCAACCGCGCCGCCAATCCGGAGATTCCGCCCGGCGAAGTCGTCCGCAACATCAATCGCGGCGCCGCCGTGGTGCTCGCCCTCACCTGGGGGGCGGCGGCGAGCCTCCTCGCGAACGACCGTGGCGGCTGGGCCCGCGTGGTGCTGGCGGCCAGCGCGCTTTTGGCGATGCCATTGGGGCTTTGGGCCAATCTGGTGGCGTTCCTGATCGGCCTCGTCGCCTTCGCCGTCGCCTACAGCGCCCCGCGTTTCGCGGTCATGAGCGTCTCGGCTGGGCTCGCGTTCTGGATGATCGCCGCCCCGTTCGCGACGCCGCTGATCCTGGCCAACCAGCGCTTGGTCGATGCGCTGCCGCTGAGCTGGGCCGCGCGCGTCGGCATCTGGGACTATGTCTGCGCACGAATCATGGAACAGCCCTGGCTCGGCCACGGGCTCGACGCCTCACGCGCCGTGACCGATCAGATCGCGGTGCGCGGGATCGACATGAGCGCCGTGCCGCTGCACCCGCACAGCGGCAGCCTGCAAATATGGTACGAAACCGGAGCGGTAGGCGCGGCGTTGGCTGCCGCAACGCTGCTCGCCGGCGGGTGGGCGGTCTCGCGCGCATTCGCAAAAAACCGCCCGGCCGCCGCCGCCGCCGCGGCGACGCTCGCTTCGCTCGGAATCATCGCCAATGTCAGTTTCGGGATTTGGCAGGAATGGTGGAATGCGACCATGTTCGTAGCCGCCGCTTTGGTCGCTGCATTGGCGCGAGCGCGCGCATGAAGTTCGAAGCATTGCTTTTGCCGGACCTGCTGCGTATCGAACGCGGGCGCTGGGCGGCGCGGATGAGGCGTTGGCGTAGATGATTCCAGTCCTGGTGACCGGCGCCGCTGGTTTCATCGGCTTTCACTTGGCCGACCGGCTGCTGCGCGCCGGCCGGCCGGTCGTCGGCCTCGATAATATGAGCGCCTATTACGACGTCGCGTTGAAGCGCGACCGGCTGAAAGCGCTCAAGGAGCATCCGGACTTCACCTTCGCCGAGATCGACCTGGCCGACCACGAGCCGCTCACGGCGCTGTTCGCACGGCACAAATTCGAGATCGTGTTCAATCTCGCGGCGCAGGCCGGCGTGCGCTACTCGCTGCAGAATCCGCACGCTTACGTCCGCTCGAATCTCGACGGCTTCGTCAACGTGCTCGAGTGCTGCCGCCATCACGGCGTGAAGCATCTGGTGTTCGCGTCTTCAAGTTCGGTCTACGGCGCCAATACGACGATGCCGTTCGCGGTGGATCAGAACGTCGATCATCCGCTCTCGCTTTACGCGGCCACGAAGAAGTCGAACGAGCTGCTCGCGCACAGCTACAGCCATCTTTATCGCCTTCCGACGACCGGTCTGCGCTTCTTCACCGTGTACGGCCCGTGGGGGCGCCCGGACATGGCGATGTACCTGTTCACCAGCGCCATTCTCGAAGGCCGGCCGATCGACGTCTTCAACAATGGCGAGATGCAGCGCGACTTCACTTACGTCGATGACGTCGTCGAAGCTTTGGTGCGCGTCGGCGACCGGCCGGCGGCGCCCAATCCCGCTTGGCGCGGCGATGCGCCTGACCCCGCTTCGTCCACGGCGCCGTGGCGCATCTACAATATCGGCAACAACGAGCCGGTGAAGCTGATGCGGCTGATCGAAACCATCGAGAAGGCCACCGGCAAGACGGCGATCAAGAATTTCCTGCCGATGCAGCCGGGCGATGTGCCGGCGACCTACGCCAATGTCGACGCGCTGATGCGGGACGTGGGCTTTGCGCCGAAGACGCCGATCGAAGTCGGCGTGCAGCGCTTCGTCGATTGGTACCGGGGCTATTATGGCGGCTGAGACGCGACTTTCGCATCTGCAGGCGCTCGAAGCGGAAAGCATCCACATCCTGCGCGAGGTCGCCGCCGAGACCGAGCGGCCGGTGATGCTCTATTCGATGGGCAAGGACAGCGGCGTGCTGCTGCACCTGGCGAAGAAGGCGTTCTTCCCGGGCAAGCTCCCCTTCCCGCTCCTGCACGTCGATACGACGTGGAAATTCCGCGACATGTACGCGATGCGCGATGCGGCGGCGGCGGAGCATGAACTCATCGTCTACCGCAACCCCGATGCGGTGGCGCGCAACATCAACCCGTTCGAGCATGGCTCGGAGCTGCACACGCAAGTCTGGAAGACCGAAGGCCTGCGTCGCGCACTCACTGAGTACGGCTTCGACGCCGCCATCGGCGGCGCGCGGCGCGATGAGGAGAAGAGTCGCGCCAAGGAGCGCGTGTTCTCGATCCGCTCCTCGCACCAACGTTGGGACCCGAAGAACCAGCGGCCGGAATTGTGGAGCCTCTACAATACAAAGAAGCGTCCGGGCGAGAGCTTCCGCGTCTTCCCGCTGTCGAACTGGACCGAACTCGATGTCTGGCAATATATCGAGGCCGAGAACATCCCGATCGTGCCGCTCTACTTCTCCGCCGAGCGCCGCGTCGTGCGCCGCTCCGGCGCCTGGATCATGGTCGACGACGCGCGCATGCGGCTCGAGGCCGGCGAAGCGCCGGAAGTGAAACGCGTGCGCTTCCGCACGCTCGGCTGCTATCCCCTCTCCGGCGCGGTCGAGAGCGAAGCGGCGAGTGTCGGCGACATCATCCGCGAGATCGTGGAATCGCGCGCCAGCGAACGCCAAGGCCGTTTGATCGACAGCGACACCCCTTCTTCGATGGAGAAGAAGAAGCAGGAAGGCTATTTCTGATGGCCGAAGCGAAAACGCTCCTGCGCCTGGTGGCGTGCGGCTCGGTTGACGACGGCAAGTCGACCTTGATCGGCCGGCTCCTGTACGATCTCGGCACGATACCGGACGATACGCTCGAAGCGTTGGAGCGCGATTCCAAGACGGTCGGCACGCGCGGCGGCGAGCTGGACTTCGCGCTACTGGTCGACGGCCTGATGGCCGAGCGCGAGCAAGGCATCACCATCGACGTCGCCTACCGCTATTTCGCCACCGAAAAGCGCAAGTTCATCGTCGCCGACGGCCCGGGGCATACGCAATACACGCGCAACATGGTGACGGCGGCGTCGAATGCGGACGTCGCCATCCTGCTGATCGACGCACGCAAGGGCGTGCTGACGCAAACGCGCCGGCATGCCTTCATCGCTGCGCTGATGGGCGTGAAGCAAGTGGTGCTCGCCATCACCAAGATGGATCTGATCCGCTACGATCGCACGGCGTACGATCAGATCGTCTCCGACTTCGTCGAGCTTGCCGGAACGCTCGACATTCCGCGGCTGGCGGCGATCCCGGTCTCCGGCGTCAGCGGCGACAATATCGCCGCCCGCAGCGCGGCGACGCCCTGGTACGACGGCCCGACTCTGATCGAGCTGCTGGAGGGCGCCGAGCCGCGCGAGGCGCATCGCGCCGACCAGCCGCTGCGCATGGCGGTGCAGAGCGTCGTGCGCCCCAATCTCGATTTCCGCGGCTTCGCCGGGCGGCTGGCCGCTGGCGTCGTCAAGCCGGGCGCCGCTATCCGCATCCTGCCCTCGGGGCGCACTGCCAATGTCGCGCGCATCGTCACCGCTGACGGCGACCTGGAGCAGGCGGTCGCCGGCCAATCGGTGACGCTGACGCTCGACCACGAAGTGGATTGCTCACGCGGCGACATCATCGCCGCGGCGGACAATCCCTGCGAGATCGCCGACCAGTTCCAGGCGACGATCGTCTGGATGAGCGAGACGCCGCTCTTCCCGGGCCGCCGCTACGCCATGAAGATCGGCGCGGCGCACGCGTGGGCGACGGTGACGGAGATCCGCCACGGCTTCGACATCGACACGTTCCAGCACACGCCGGTGAAGCAGCTCGACGGCAACGGCATCGGCGTGTGCAATGTCAGCCTCGATCGCGACATCCCGTTCGATCCGTTCGAACAAAACCGCGAGACCGGCGGCTTCATCCTGATCGATCCGGACACGAACGAGACAGCTGGCGCGGGATTGATCCATTTCGCGCTCCGCCGCGCGCACAACGTGCATTGGCAAGCGCTCGAGGTCGACCGCAACGCGCACGCGGCGATCAAGAACCAGAAGCCGGCGATCCTCTGGTTCACCGGGCTCTCCGGCGCCGGCAAGTCAACGATCGCCAACCTTGTCGAGAAGCGGCTGCACTCTTTCGGCCGCCACACCGTGCTGCTCGACGGCGACAACATCCGCCACGGCCTCAACCGCGATCTGGGCTTCACGCCGGCGGACCGGGTCGAGAACATTCGCCGTGTCGCCGAAGTGGCGAAGCTGATGGCGGACGCAGGCCTGATCGTGCTGGTGGCGTTCATCTCGCCGTTCCGCGCCGAGCGCGAGCTGGCGCGGAGTTTGGCCAAGGAAGGCGAGTTCTTCGAAGTGTTCGTGGACGTACCGCTCGACGTAGCCGAGCAGCGCGACGTCAAGGGCCTCTATAAGAAGGCGCGCGCCGGCCAGCTCAAAAATTTCACCGGCATCGATTCACCCTACGAGGCGCCGGAGCATCCCGAAGTGCGGATCGATGCGGCCAAGACGAGTCCGGCGGATGCGGCGGAAGCGATTGTGAAAGCGATCAGCAGAAAGATCGCCCGCTGATGCCAGTTGAGACGTGCCAAATCGGCACAAACGCCAAGGCTCACCTTTTGCGACAGCGCCCGGCAGGCCACACTACGTCATGACCATCCGCATCATCCCCGCCATCATGTCCGGCGGCGCCGGCACGCGGCTCTGGCCGGTTTCGACCGAGGCGCGGCCGAAGCAATTCCACGCGCTGAGCGGCGGCGAGGCTTCGCTGTTCACGGAGACGGCGCTGCGTGTGAAAGGCGCAGCCGGCGCGGTGACGTTCGCGGACCCGCTGATCCTCTGCAATGCGCGCCACACCGCGTTGGTGCGCGCGCACCTAGCCGAAGCCGGCGTCCAGCCGGCGGCGCTCGTGCTCGAACCTCAACCGCGCAACACGGCGGCGGTCGGCGCCATCGCCGCGGCGCTGGCGCAGGAGATCGACGCCGATGCGCTGGTGCTGCTGCTGCCGGCCGATCACGTCATCGCCGACGCGGCGGGCTTTCGCGCCGTGATCGAGCGCGCCGCGCCGTTTGCGCGCGAGCGGATCGTCACCTTCGGCATCACGCCGGACCGGCCCGCCACCGGATACGGCTATATCAAGCGCGGCGAACGTTTGGGCGACGGCGTGTTCGCCATAGAGAGCTTCCGCGAAAAACCGAACGCCGAAACCGCAAGCGCCTATCTCGCCGGCGGCGGTTATTCCTGGAACGCCGGCATTTTCCTCTTCCATCCGGCGACGCTGCTGGCCGAATTCAGCGCCAGCGCGGACGTGCGCGACAAGGCGCTAGCGGCGCTGAAGGCCGCCGAGCGCGTCGGCGATGAAGTGCGGCTCGATGCGGCGCAGTTCGCGCAAGTCCCGTCGCAGCCGCTCGACATTGCGGTGATGGAAAAGACCGCGCGCGCGGCGGTGGCGCCGTGCGAGATCGGTTGGGCCGATCTCGGCGCCTGGGACGAGATCTGGCGCGTCTCGCCGCGCGACGCGGGAGGCAATGCGGTGCAGGGCCAAGCGATGGCGCTGGATGCGTCCGGCAATTTGCTGCGCGGCGACGGGATAAAGGTGTGCGTCGCCGGCGTCAGCGATCTGGTGGTGATCGCCACGCCCGAAGCCGTCGTCGTCATCCCGCGCGAGCGCGCGCAGGACGTGAAGCTTCTGCGGGAACTGGCGGCGAAGCTTTAAAGCAGCGCTTTCGCCGTCTCGACTACGGCTTCGGCCGTAATGCCGAAATGGGCGTAGACGTCTTTCGCGGGCGCCGAGGTCCCGAACGTCGACATGCCGACGAACGCGTCGAGCCCGAACGCCTCGAACCAGCCCTGCCCGACCGCCGCTTCGACGCCGATCTTCAGTTCGTCGTCGTCTCCGCAGACGCCGTCCTGGTAGACGTCGTCCTGCATCTCGAAGAGCTCGAAGCACGGCGCGGAAACCACGCGCGTCGGGACGCCTTCGGCCTGCAGCAGCTCGCGCGCCTTCACCGCGAGCGCCACTTCCGTGCCGGTGGCGAAGATGGCGACGCGCGATGCGCCGCCCTCCGCCGGGAGCAGCTCGTAGGCGCCGCGGACGCTCATGTTTTCGCTGGCGTCGCCGCGGAGCGCCGGCGTGGCTTGGCGCGAGAGCGCGAGGACGCTCGGGCCGTCCTCGTTCAAGAGCGCCGCCTGCCAGCACTCCGCCGCCTCGACGGCGTCAGCGGGGCGGAAGACGTAGAGGTTCGGAATCGCGCGCAACGCCGCCAAGTGTTCGACCGGCTGGTGCGTCGGGCCGTCTTCGCCGAGACCGATGCCGTCGTGCGTCATCACGTGAATGACGCGGACGCCCATCAGCGCGCCGAGACGGATGGACGGGCGCGAGTAATCGGCAAAGCACAGGAACGTGCCGCCGTATGGGATAACGCCGCCGTGCAGCGCCATGCCGTTCATCGCCGCCGCCATGCCGTGCTCGCGGATGCCGTAGCGGACATAGCGGCCGAGGCGGTTCTCCGCGGTGAAGTCGGGCGTGCCCTTGGCCAAGGTGTTGTTGGAGCCGGTGAGATCGGCCGAGCCGCCGAGCAATTCGGGGCAGGCGTCGAACATCGCCTCGATCGCGGCGCCCGAAGAGGCGCGCGTCGCCAGCGACGGCTTATCGGCCGCCATTTTCTGCGCATGCATGCCGAGGGCGGCGATCGCCGCGTCGACATTGCCGCTCATCGTCGAGGCGAAGGCGTCGCGCTGCGGATGCCGCTTCAATCTGGTTTCCCACGCTTCGCGGATCTGCGCGCCGCGCGCACCGATCTTGCGCCAAGCGCCGAGGATGTCGTCCGGCACTTCGAATGGGCCGTGCGGCCAGCCGAGCGCGGCTTTCGCCGCCGCCAGCTCTTCCGCGCCGAGCGCTTCGCCGTGCGCCTTCGCGGTGCCCGCCTTCTTCGGCGCGCCGTAGCCGATGATGGTCTTGCAAGCGATCAGGGTCGGCCGATCCGACTTCGTCGCCTCGTCGAACACCTTGGCGACGGCGTCCATGTCGTGCCCGTCGCACGACACCACATGCCAGCCGCTGGCGGCGAAGCGCGCTTTCTGATCGGTGGAGTCCGAAAGCGAGACGGCGCCGTCGATCGAGATCGAATTGTCGTCCCAGATCACGGTGAGCTTGTTGAGCTTCTGATGGCCGGCGAGCGCGATCGCTTCCTGGCTGACGCCTTCCATCAGGCAGCCATCGCCGGCGATGACCCAAGTGCGGTGATCGACAAGGTCGGCGCCGAAGCGTGCGTTCAAGTGAGCTTCCGCCATCGCCATACCGACCGCGTTGGCGAGACCTTGGCCGAGGGGGCCTGTCGTCGTCTCGATGCCATCAGCGAGGAAATTTTCCGGGTGGCCCGCCGTGCGCGAGCCGAGCTGGCGGAAGCGCTTGATCTCCTCCAGCGTCATCTCCTCGTAGCCAGTGAGATAGAGCAACGCATAGAGCAGCATCGAGCCGTGGCCGGCGGAGAGCACGAAGCGGTCGCGATCGGGCCAGTTCGGCTCCGACGCGTCGAATTTCAGATAGCGCGAGAACAGCACCGTCGCGGCGTCGGCCATGCCCATGGGCATGCCGGGGTGGCCAGACTTCGCCTGCTCCACCGCATCCATGGCGAGCGCGCGGATGGCGTTGGCCATGTCCTTGGCGCGGACGCCTTCGATTTCTTCGTGCTTGGCCATTCGGTATTCCCTGCTTCAAGGGTGTTTAGCCGCGATTCGGGCCGCTTGCCCTGCGCGCGCAGTCCGGTATCAGCGAGACGCGCCCGTTTCTACGCGGCAAGGGAGCTTCTTATGCAGATTTTCATCGACAGCGCCGACGTCGCGGAACTGAAGGCCCTGGCCGAGACCGGGCTGGTCGATGGCGTCACCACCAATCCCTCGCTCGTTGCGAAGGCGGGACGCGATTTCTTCGAGACGCTGCGCGAGATCTGCGCGGCGGTGCCGGGGCCGGTCAGCGCGGAGGTGGTGGCGCAGGATTACGAGACGATGCTGGCCGAAGGCCGCAAGCTGCGGACCCTCGCGGACAACATCGTCGTCAAGGTTCCGCTGACGCGCGACGGTTTGCGCGCCTGCAAGACGCTCGAGGACGAGGGCCATCCCTGCAATGTGACGCTGTGCTTTTCGGCGGTGCAGGCGCTGCTGGCGGCCAAAGCCGGCGCGACGTTCATTTCGCCGTTCCTCGGCCGGCTGGACGACGGCGGCCAGGACGGCATGCAGCTGATCCGCGAAATCCGCGCGATCTACGACAATTACGACTATCAGACGCAGATTCTGGCGGCGTCGATCCGTTCAGCGGCGCATGTGCGCGACGCCGCGATCGCGGGCGCCGACTGCGCGACGATCCCGCCGGCGGTGTTCAAGGCGCTGTACAAGCACAATCTGACTGACGCCGGCCTTGAGGCGTTTCTCAAGGACTGGCGGGCGACTGGACAGAAAATCGTGTAGGCGGCGGGGAGTTTAGCGGCCCGACAGGTTTTGCAGGCGGCGGATGTCGTCGTTCGTGGTGGCGCGAGCGGCCGCCATCGCGCGCTCGGCGTCGGCCAGCTGCGCTTCCACCGCGGCGACGTCCAGCGCGATTTCCGGGCGCTGTTCCACCGGCGACGCCATCGCCTCGCGCACGGTTAGACCGCCCTGCACGGCCACAGGCGCGACCAGACCCAACAGCATCATCGCGCTGACGCCAGCGGCGAAGCTGGCCACGACCATGCGGACGGTGGCATTGTTGGTGGACGACATTGTGGATTACTCCCGGACCGGCGCGCGGTCTGTTAACAAAAGGTTGCCGTATTGGCAAACGGTACTTTGCGGCGCCGAAGAGAAATCGTCCGTGACGGTGGTCACCACTCTCGACACCCACACCCGCCGTCTTCCGCGGCTTCTGCAGATCGTAACCGATAATCCTGAATTCAAGCCGAATCCGGGGCTCGGTTGCTGTTCTCGGCTGCAGCGGCTACGGCTCTAGCGGCATAGCGGATCACCGATGCTGCGCTGCAGCAAAAGGAACACAATGGCTAGCGTTTCCTCCTCGCCCCGACCGCTACGGAAAGCGGTACTTCCCGTCGCCGGCTTCGGCACCCGCGTACTGCCGGCAACCAAGGCAATCCCGAAGGAGATGCTCCCGGTGTTCGACCGGCCGGCCATCCAGTACGTCGTGGACGAAGCGCTGGCCGCCGGCATCGAGCACATAGTATTCGTGACGGGGCGCAATAAGGGCGCGATCGAGGACTATTTCGATCGTTCGTATGAACTTGAAGTAACCTTGCGCGAAAAGAACAAGAACGCGCAGCTCGAAGAGATCAACCTCTCCGTCCAGGCCGCCGGGTCGACGAGCTTCGTGCGTCAACAATCGGCGCTCGGGCTGGGGCACGCGGTCTGGTGCGCCCGCGACATTGTCGGCGACGAGCCGTTCGCGGTGATGCTGCCGGATATGCTGATGATGGCGCAGCCTTCGTGCTTGGCGCAGATGGTGGACGCCTACAACAAGGTCGGCGGCAACATCATCGCGGTGGAGCCCACCGACACGCCCGAGCGTTACGGCGTCATCACCCCCGAGAGCCGTGAAGGGCGGCTGATCAAAATGAAGGGCATGGTCGAGAAGCCGAAGCGCGAGGAAGCGCCGTCGAACCTCTTCATTAGCGGCCGCTACATCCTGCAGCCGGAAATCTTCGAGCTGCTCGCAAGCCAAGGCCCGGGCGCCGGCAACGAGATCCAGCTGACGGATTCGATGGCGCGCTTGATGGATGTGCAGCCGTTCCACGCGCTCGAGTATGACGGCGTCACCTACGATTGCGGCGACAAGATCGGCTACCTGCGAGCTACCGCGGCCTACGCGCTGGCGAACGAAGAGCACGGGGCGGCGGCCGCGCAGACGCTGCGCGATCTGTTGGCCAGCAAGGGCTGATGGAAAACTTCAGCGCCTTCGCCGACCGCCCTGCTTTGATGCAGGCGGCGGCGGAGCGCATGGCGCGAGCGGCGAACGATGCCATCGCTGCGCGCGGGTCGGCTTGCTTGGCCCTTTCCGGCGGCTCGACGCCGGAGCCGGCTTATCGCGCGCTCGCGGCGATGAAGCTCGATTGGTTGAAGATCACGCTTGCGCTCGTCGACGAACGCTTCGTGCCGCCGAGCGACAACGCGTCCAACGAAAAGCTGGTTCAACGCGCGTTCGAGCCGGTGTTTGCGCAAGGCGCGCAGTTCAAGCCCATGTTCTTCGCGACGTCGACCGTAGCTCAGGCCGCCGACTGCGCCGAGACGCTGTACGCGCCGCTGCATATCGACTTCGCGCTGATGGGCATGGGCGATGACGGCCACACCGCGTCCTGGTTTCCAGGCGCGACTGCGCGCCCGCTCGATCCGACGACGCGCCGGACTGTGATCGACGTCCACGCGCCGCAAGCGGCGGGTTCGCCCGACCGGCTGACGCTCACGGGTGGCGCCTACGGGCGAATTACAAGCGCGCTGCTGCTGATCGCCGGGCGCGACAAGCGCCAGCGGCTCGAACGGGCGGCGCGGCAGCCGGTCGATCAAGCCCCTGTCGCCGCGCTGTTCGCTCCCGGCGCGCCCAAGCTCGAGATCTTCTGGGCGCCCTGATCCCGGCTCCCCAGATGCACGTCCCACATTGCCAATGACACCGGTGTCCTCTATGGCTGGACGGGCAAGACCGGCGCGCATCAGCCGGCGGGGAGGCCATGTGAGCAGCACAGCACGCGACATCGCTGGGTCGTTCGTGGCCGCGCGCCAGAAGGCGAAGGCGCTGCCGGACTTTCCGGGCGAGCCGCCGCGGAACCTGGAGGCGAGCTACCGCGTCCAGGACGAGGCGATCTCGATGTGGCCGGATGAGGTCGTCGGCTGGAAGATCGGCCGGGTGCCGGCGCATCAGGTGCAGGCGCTAGGCGCCGAGCGGTTGGCCGGCCCCATCTTCAGGCACCTGGTTTGGACCGCGCAGGATGGCGCGGGCGTCGAGTTCCCAGTCTACGAAAACGGCTTCGCGGCAGTAGAGGCCGAATACGTCTTCCGTATCGGACAGGACGCTCCGGCGGACAAGCTGAGCTGGACGCGCGAGGAAGCGATTGATCTGATCGACGCCATGCATGTCGGCGTTGAACTGGCGGGCAGCCCGCTCGCGACCATCAACGATCTGGGCGCGACCGTCGTCGTCTCGGACTTCGGCAACAATCACGGGCTGATCCTCGGGCCCGAAATCGAGAACTGGCGCGCGAAGCTCGAACAGGGCCTCACCGCCGAGACCTTCATCGAGGGCGCCTCCGTGGGCACGGGCCGCGCGAGCGCGGCTGACGATGGCCCGCTCGATGCGCTGGTGTTCCTGCTCGAGCATCTCGCCAAGCGCGGCAAGCCGTTGAAGGCCGGCCAATTGGTCTCCACCGGCGCGGTGACTGGCGTGCACGACATCCGCGTCGGCCAGCATTCGCGGGTGAGCTTCAACGGCGACGGCGACATTCTCTGCTCGGCGGTGAAAGCAGCGCCGAACGGCAAAGGCTTCGCATGATCTCGCGGCGCGCGCTCCTTGGCACGGGCGCGGTCGCCGCGACCGGCGCTGGCCTTGCCTTCGCGCAAGCGGCGTCGCGCCAGGTGATCACAGCCGTCGACGTGCATCCGAGCGATTACCCCACGGTGGAGGCCGTGCGCTGGATGGGCCAGGAGATCGAACGCGAAACGGACGGACGCATCAGCTTCCGCATCTATCCGTCGGGCCAGCTCGGCACCGAGACCGACACCGTGAACCTCGCGCGCTTCGGCGTGCTCGACATCGCCCGCGTCTATCTCGGCGCCGTCAACAACGCCTTTCCGGCGACGCAGCCGCTGGCGTTGCCTTACACCTTTCGCGACGACGCGCACCTTCGCGGCGTGATCGACGGCCCCATTGGCCAAGCCATCCTGCGCACGTTCGAACAGCGCGACTTGATCGGCCTCGCATTCTACGATTCCGGCTTCCGCTCGATGTATAATGCGCGCCGGCCGATCCACACGCCGGCGGACATGCGCGGCCTCAAAGTGCGTGTGCCGCGCGCCGACATCTTCATGCAGATGCTCGATGCGATGGGCGCGAACGCGACGCCGATCCCGTTCGGCGAAGTGTTCACCGGCCTGCAAACGCACCTGATCGACGCAGCGGAGAACAATTGGGCGACGTTCCAGTCGACGCGCCAGTACGAGGTGGCGCGCTACTGGTCGCAGACCGATCATTGCTGCGCGCCCGAAGCGCTGCTGATTTCGAAAGCGCGCTTTGACTCGTTCTCCAGCGCCGACCGCGAGCTGATCCTGGCCAAGGCGCGCGAGTCCGTGCCGGTGATGCGGGGGCTCTGGGATCAAAAGCAGGCGGCGGCGCGGCAGACGGTGCTCGACGCCGGCGTTGCCGCCAACGACGTGGACAAGGACGCATTCCGCCGCGCGGTCGAACCAATGCGCCGGCGCTATCTCGCGGACGTATCGATCGCCGAGACGGTGCGGCGAATCGAAGAACACGGCTGACGATCGCTGAACGGCGACGAAGGGGGAGGAAACATGAGCCGCTCGAATGCGCTGACAGGCGCCTTCTCCGCGCTCGCGAGGCTGACCATCGCCATCGCCGCAGCCTCGCTCTGCGCGCTGGTCCTGGTGTTGGCGTGGCAGGTGGTCGGCCGCTACGTGCTCAACGCCTCGCCCGGATGGACCGAGCCGGTGGCGCTGATCCTGATGAGCGTCGCGGCGCTGTTCGGCGCGGCGATCGCGGTGCGGCTCGAGACGCACTTCAACTTCCCGACTTTGGTCGAGAGCGCGCCGGCGCCGCTGCGTGCGGCGCTCAAAACCTTCAGCCGACTCATCGCGCTCGCGTTCGGCGCGGCGCTCGCCTTCTACGGCGGCTTTCTGATGCTGGATTCCTGGAGCGTGCCAATGGCCGGCGCGCCGGCGCCGGAGGGGCTCTCTTATGTTGGCGTCTGCGCCGGCGGCGGGCTGATCGCGCTGTTCGCGTTCGAGCGCCTGATCAGCGGCGATCCCGAGACCGGAGACGCCTAAACCATGGAAATCGCCATCCTCTTCGGCGTGTTCGCGCTGCTGCTGTTGCTGGGCGCGCCGGTCGCGTTCTCGATCGCCGCCGCAACGCTCGCGACCATCCTCTATCTCGAGCTGCCGCCGATCGTCGTCGTGCAGCAGCTCGCCTCGGGTTTCGGCAAGGTGTCGCTGTTGGCGATCCCGCTCTTCATCTTCGCCGGCGAGCTGATGCTGCGCGGCGGCATTTCCGAGCGGCTGATCTCGCTCGCATCTTCGCTGGTGGGCCACTTGCGCGGCGGCTTGGGGCAAGTGAGCGTTGTCGCCTCCACCTTGTTCGGCGGCGTTTCGGGCTCAGCCCTCGCGGACGTCTCCGCCATCGGCTCGACCATGATCCCGCAGATGGAGAAGCGCGGCTTCTCGAAGGATTATGCGGTCGATGTCACGATCTCGGCGGCCTTGGTCGCGCTGCTGCTGCCGCCGTCGCACAACCTCATCCTCTACTCCGCCATTGCCGGCGGCGGCGTTTCAATCGCCGACCTGTTCGCGGCCGGCATCGTTCCGGCGCTGCTGCTGGCGCTCGGCGTCATGCTCGCGGCTTACCTGCTCGCCCGCGCGCGCAAGTATCCCACCGAGGCGTTCCCCGGCTTCGGCGCCGTTGGTGTGCGGCTGATTGCGGCGATCCCTGGATTGCTGCTGATTTTCGTTATCTTCGGCGGCATCCGCGCCGGCATCTTCACGGCGGTGGAGAGCGCAGCGGTCGCCGTGATCTACGCCCTGCTTGTGACGTTGATCGTGTACCGCGGTATGGGCTGGGGCGCGTTCTTCGGCGCCGTCGCGCACGCGGCGCGCTCATCGGGTGCGGTGCTGTTCGTGATCGGCGCAGCGGGCGCGTTCGGCTGGCTGATGGCGTATCTGCAAATCCCCTCCATGGCGGTCGAGGCGCTGCAGGGCTTCACCGACAGCAAAACCATCGTGCTGCTGCTGATGCTGGCGATCCTGCTCGTGCTGGGCACCTTCATGGATCTCGCGCCGATGATCATCATCTGCACGCCGATCTTCCTGCCGGTGGCGCGCGCCTTCGACGTCGCGCCGCTGCATTTCGGCGTGATCCTGGTGCTCGCCGCCGGCATCGGCCTGATCACGCCGCCGGTCGGCTCGGTGCTGTTCGTCGGCTCCGCGATCGGGCGGATCAGCATCGCCGAAGCGATGAAATCGATCTGGCCTTTCTACCTCGCGGCGATTGCGGTGCTGCTGCTGGTGACGTTCGTGCCTGCGCTCTCGCTGACGCTGCCGGCGATCTGGCGTTAGCGCTGCGCGGCATCGACACGCCGCACATGGCCGTCAGCGTAGCCGAGGATGCGGCGCTCCGCGCCGGGCCAAGAGACGAGATCGAACACCATGCGGGCGCTGTTGATCTCGCCGCCGAACAGGCCCTCGGGCTCGAGCCGAACCCAGGCGAGCGGCGCCGACGAAGTTGCGCGCGCGCCGGCGGATTCGATGGCGGCGGCGATGGCGGCGCGGGCTTCGCGCGGCGGGTATTGCAGGAAAACGGAATGGTAGACGATCGTCGCCGCGTCCTGCGCGCGTTCGTCGAGCTTGCGGGCGATCCACTCGGCGGCGTCGGCGCGTTCGACGCGAACATCGTTGGCGCGCGCGAGCGCCACTGCCCCTTCGAAACGGGCGATGCGATCGGGCTGGTCCGGCCAGATATAGGACTTGAGCCGCAACACTTGCGCGTCGTCGCGAACATCGAGTGGGTTCAAATCACAGGCGGCGCGGTTGCGGATGTGCGGGACAACATCGACCGGCGGCGGCGGGCCGTTCCAGTTGGTGTCGACGACGACCGGGCTGTCGGCGCCCCATGACCAGCCGTTTGGACGATAGGCGAACTTGTCCCAGTGGAGGTTAAGACCGGCGCTGGCCCCGAGTTCGAGCATGTCGGTCGGCCCGCGCCAATCGCGCGCAAAGGTGAGAAAGCACGCGAGCAGCGCGATCGAGCGGCGGGTCTCGTTGGTCTGCGGCGCGGAGCGGATGAAGTCGCGCACCCAATCGTACTCGCGCTCGAACAGCGCGCGGACGGCGGGCCAGACCTCGCTCATGCGCCAGTTCGGGTTGTGGGCGGGATAGAGCGCGGCGAGCGCTGGATCGCGGCCGGTGAGCACCCCGGCGTGGGCGGCGCCGGTGAGGCGCAGCGCGACGGCGTCCGCCCGCGGATTGCCGGGCCAGTCGGCGACGAGCGCGGCGGTGGGGCCGCCGGCGATGATGTCCTCGCGCATGCGCTCGACCAGTTCGCCGGTGAACGGCGAGCCTAGCGCGGTGCAGAAGCCGGCTTGTTCGGCGAAGTGGGCGAGCAGCCTTTCGTTCATTCGGCCCGTTCTCGAACCAAGCGGATGCGGCCCTCTTCGATGCTCCAGACCCCCTGTTCGGCGCCGACATACAGCGGCAGCCCCATCGACAAGTTCAAGAAGACGTGAGTCTCCGTCGGCATCGGCGTGGTGAGATGAGTGAAAAACAAACCCGCAGCGCCAGGCCCGCGCTGCAAAGTCAGGCACGACCGGCTGAACGCTTGTGTCTCGACGATCTCATTGGTTGCCAGGTTCACTCGCAAGCGGTGCGCGCCGCCGACAAGGACGAGGTTGGCGTCGGTCGTGCCAGGGAGCAGATAGATGTCGGCAAAAGCGCCGTCAGCGCTTGGCAAGGCGACAGTGTTGTAGGTCGGCGAACAAGCGGCGAAGTCCGATTGCAGCGCTCTCTGCCTCGCGCGGTACAGCGCCAACTGATGCACGGCAAGCGGCGCATTGGCTTGTCCGCGCCCCACAAGGGCTCCATTGCGCAACACAGCGCGGTAGAGGCTGCGCGGCCGATCACCGTCGCTCGTGACGAACGTCGCCACGACGTCATTGCCCTGACGCTCGGTGATCCAGCCGCGCAAGATACGGCCGACATCGTCGCCCATGTCTTCACGAATCGCGTCCGTGCCGAGCCATGCGGCACGGTCGTGCTCGTAGATCTCCCGGCCGACGCGCTCCGCCTGCTCGATCGCCGCCTGTTGCTCCGGCGTTTGCGCGAAGGCAGCGGAGCTCAGGGCGAAAAACGCGACAGCGAGCAGCCGTCTCACGCCCGCTCCACCGCGAGCGCGATGCCTTCGCCGCCGCCGATGCAGAGCGAGGCGACGCCGCGCTTGGCGTTCTGCGCTTCCATCGCCGCGAGCAAAGTGACGAGGACGCGAGCGCCGCTGGCGCCGATCGGGTGGCCCAAGGCGCAGGCGCCGCCATTGACGTTTATGATGTCGTGGCTGAGGCCCAGCTCCTTCATCGCGATCATCGGCACGATTGCGAAGGCTTCGTTGATCTCCCAGAGATCGACGTCGCTCACTTTCCAGTCGGCGCGCGTCAGCGCCTTCTGGATGGCCGGCACGGGCGCGGACGTGAACTTCGACGGCTCCTGCGCGTGCGAACTTTGCGCGACGATGCGGGCGATGATCTTGCGGCCCTGCTTCTCCGCGTCGGAACGGCGCATCAGCACGAGGGCCGCGGCGCCGTCGGAGATCGCCGACGCGTTGGCGGCGGTGACCGTGCCGTCCGGCGTGAAGGCGGGCTTCAGCGACGGTATCTTGTCAGGCTTGGCCTTGCGCGGCAGTTCGTCGGTGTCGAGTGCGCCGGCCTTGGTTTCGATGGCGGCGATCTCGCGCTTGAAGCGGCCTTCGCTCGTTGCGCTTTGCGCGCGGCGCAGCGTCTCTAGCGCGTAGGCGTCCTGCGACTCGCGGCTGAACTGATACTCTTTCGCCGCCTGATCGGCATAGACGCCCATAGCGAGGCCTTCGTAGGCGTCTTCGAGACCGTCGAGGGCCATGTGATCGTGCAACTTGTCATGGCCGTACTTTTGACCAGCGCGGTGCTTCGCCATCAGGAACGGCGCGCGCGTCATGCTTTCCATGCCGCCGGCGATAACGGTGTCGCTCTCGCCCGAAAGCAGCGCTTGGCGCGCCATGGCGACGGCTTGCAGCCCCGAGCCGCACATCTTGTTGAGCGTGACGGCCTGCGTGCCCTTGTCCAAGCCGGCCTTCAACGCGGCCTGGCGCGCGGGCGCTTGGCCCTGGCCGGCGGAGAGCACGTTGCCCATGAAGATCGTGTCGGCGCCCGTGACGCCCGCTTCCTTCACCGCGGCTTTGACCGCGACAGCGCCGAGTTCAGGCGCGCTGATGTTGGCGAGATCGCCCAGCAAGCCGCCCATGGGCGTGCGGGCCATGCCGACGATGACGATATCTTCCTGGCTCATTGTTGGGTCTTCCCTTCTGGGCGCTGGCCTTCTGGGCGCAGGACCATAATGGTTGACGTGCCGTGCGCCAACAGGCGCCCGCGCGCGTCGGTGATCTTGCCTTCGGTGGTGATGATCGTGCGGCCGCGGGCGATGACATGGCCTTCGGCGCGGACTTGGCCGGTGTCGGCGCTGATGGCGCGGACGAAGTTCACTTTCGTTTCGACGCTGGTGTAGCCGACGTTCGCCGGCAGAGTCGTGTGCGCGGCGCAACCGGTGCAAGAATCGATCAAGGTGAGCGCCCAGCCGCCATGGACGATGCCGAGCGGATTGAGGATGCGGTCAGAGGTTTCGCCGATGAACAGCGCCCGGCCGTCTTCGACTTCGGCGAGGTATAAGCCCATCGTGGTTGCGATAGATGGCGGCGGATGATTGCCGGCGATCAGCGCCCGCAGCGCGTCGAGTCCGGAGAGAGTGAGCAGCTCTTTGGCGGCGGTCTTGGCGTCGGACATCGGCCCTCCTTGGAGCGCAGATAGCTATTCCGTGCGCGCGATCCAACCGCCGCCGAGGACGCGGGTGGAGTTTGGATCGTAGAACACGGCCGCTTGCCCCGGCGCGACGCCCTCTTCCGGAACGTCAAGTTCGACGCTCCAGCCGGCGCCGATGCGCAGCTTGGCCGGAACGGGCGGGCGGGTGGAGCGGACGCGGACGAGGATATCGCGGCCGTCGAGCTCGTCTTCGCTGGCGACGGGCTCGCCGATCCAGTTGACGTCCTTCAGCGCGATGCGGCTGACGCCGAGCGCTTCGCGCGGCCCGACGATGACGCGCTTGCCGGCGGCGTCGAGCTTGACGACGAAGAGCGGCTCGCCAGTGGCGACGCCGAGGCCGCGGCGTTGGCCGACAGTGAAGTTGATGACGCCGTTGTGCTCGCCCATGACGCGGCCGTCGATATGAACGACCTCGCCCGGCTCGATCGCGCCGGGGCGCAGCTTTTCGACGACGGCTTGGTACTTGCCGTTCGGGACGAAGCAGATGTCCTGGCTATCGGGCTTTTCGGCGACGCGAAGGCCGAGTTCGTTTGCGAGCGCGCGGGTTTCGCTCTTCGGCAGATGGCCGAGCGGGAAGCGCACGAACGCGAGCTGCTCGCGCGTGGTGGCGAACAGGAAATAGGTTTGATCCTTGCCGGCGTCGGCGGCGCGGTGGAGTTCGGGCCCATGCGGGCCTTCGAGGCGCTGTACGTAATGGCCGGTGACGAGGCAATCGGCGCCGAGATCTTCGGCGACGCGCTTCAGGTCCTTGAACTTCACGGTTTGATTGCAGCGCACGCACGGGATTGGCGTTGCGCCGGCGAGGTACGTGTCGGCGAAGTCTTCCATCACGGCGTGGCGGAAGCGGGATTCGTAATCGAGCACGTAATGCGGAAAGCCCATCGCGTCGGCGACGCGGCGGGCATCGTGGATGTCCTGCCCGGCGCAGCAGGCGCCCGGCTTGTTGACGGCGGCGCCGTGATCGTAGAGCTGCAGCGTGACGCCGATGACGTCGTAGCCCTCGCGCTTCAGCATCGCTGCGACGACCGAAGAATCCACGCCGCCCGACATGGCGGCGACGACGCGGGTTTGCGACGGCGGCTTGGCGATGCCCAGTGAATTGAGGGTGCGCGCGCTCGCGGGCGGCGCGGTAAGCAGATCGGCCATTCTCATCCTCCCCCTGGGTTCAAGGCCCAGGGCGAAGGCTTACAGATAGTCGAGCAGGCTGAGCTTTGAAAGCTCGGAGAACGTCTTGGCGGCGGCTTCGTACTGCACCAGCAGCGAGGAGAGCTTGACCGAGACCTCGGCGACATCGGCGTCGGCCTGGTCGCCGATCTCCTTCAGCAGCAGGTTTGAGCGCTCCTGCAGGCGTACGCGCTCGGTGGCGAAGCGCTTCTGCAGCTGGCCGGCGCGGCCCTCCTCGTTGGTGAACTTGGTGGCTTCGTCGTCGAGGCGATCGGCGAAGTTCTGCAGCGCGGCGTTGTGCGCGGCGCTGATCGGCTGCCCGATCGTGCCGCCGGCGCCGTCCAGCAGCTGCTTCAGATCCGAGAGCGTCTCCAGCAGACCTTGCGAAATCTCCGACGCCTTCGCCGAAAGCACGATCGGCTCGCCGACGCCGAGATCGAGCACCTGGTGACGTGTCGCTTCGTCGAAGATGTCGTCCGGGCCGGCGGCCGCGGTGAGTTCGTCGAGCGTGTTGATCTTGATCGGCCCCGCGCCCTGGCGCTCGCCGGCGAACAGAGGCTGACCGTTCCAAGTTTCGTTGAGCGCCGAGACGATGCTGTTGAACGAAAGCTCGAGCTCGGTGGCGATGCCGCGGCCGTCATTGGAGGCGATCGCTTCGCGGATCGACTGGGCCAACATCTGTGCGCTGTCCGAAACCTGGCCGAGCGCCGCGCCCTGAACGCCGAAACGCGCCTGAAGCTGTTGGATCACCGAGGTGCGCGAGTCCGCGTTGGCCTTCAGGCTTTGCGCGTTGAGCAAGCGGCTCGCGCCGCCGCCGAAGCCCAGCAGATCGTGCGCCGCATCGCCGGATGCGACCTGCCGCTGCAGATTCGACAATTCGCGCGTGATGCGCCGGATGTCGAGCTGAGCTTGGGTGGTGAAGCGAAAAGTGAGTGCGCCGCTCAAGTCTCTCTCCTATCACCGATAGCCGAGGGTCAGCAGCGTATCGAGCATCTCGGTCGCGGCCTGGATCACGCGCGCGGACGCGGCGTATGCGTTCTGGTACACCGTCATCTTCATCAGTTCGTCGTCGAGGCTAACGCCTTCGATCTGCGCCCGGCGATCGCCGGCCGCAGTGGCGACCGCTTCAGCGCCAAGCGCGGCGCGCTCCGCATCCTGCGCCAGACGGCCAGCCTCGCCGCCGAGCCGCGAAGCGTAAATCGCAAGTGTGGTCGATTGGGCGCCGAGCAGACCGGCGCTGTCGAAGCTGCGGACACTGTCGCGCGCGGCGACCAGCGCGGATGCGCCGCGATTGTCGCCGGCTTCGATCACACGCTCGCCGAGCGCCGCCGTGAGATCGGGCCTGCCCACCGCCAAGCGTGAGGGATCGGCGGCAATCAAGGGCTCGATGTCGACTTCGAGCGCCCGACCGGCGGTGGCCGCGGTGGAAAGGCCGTTCAGAGCGGTGAACGAGACGCCGGTGCCGCCGCGCGAGGTGGAGTCGGCGATCAGATCCACTTGGAACGGCGGCGTGGGCGTGAAGGTGATGCGGCCGGTGTCTGCGTCGAGCGCGAACTGACCGTACTCGCCAATGCCCGTGCCTGCCGTATTCAGCGCTGTGACCACATCGCCCCAGTCGGCGCCGGGTGCGGCGAGCGCACCGGCGATCGAGATCGTGCGCTCGGCGACGAAGCGGCCGGAGGAATCGCGCACCCGATAGCTGATTTCGCCGCCTGCATTAAGACCATGCGCATCGGCGGCGTCGAGCCCGCTTTCGAAGAACATCGGCGTCGGCCGCGCGACCATGTCGTTCAGGCCGAAGAAGTGCGAGAAGCCGCGGCCGCCGCGGTCGGCGGGATCGGCGGCGTCCTGCTGGATCACCAGCCCGCCGCTGTTGCTGACATTGAGCGACAGCACGCCGTTGGCGAACGAAGCGCCGCCGGAGGGCGTCGAAATGCCGAGAGCTGTGTTGAGCACGCTGGTGAAGCTCGCGACAGTTCCGGCGGCGAAGCTCAGCGTGCCGTTCGGCGCCTCGGTCGTGATCGTGCGGGCGTCGAAATCGATGTGGAGCCGGTTGCGCAGCACGCCGCCGACGTCGACGACGCCGATCGTGGCCTCGCCGGTGAAGCCGATCGCGTCCGTGCCGAGCAATCCGGTCTGCCGGCCCACCATCTGCGACACCGCCGGCGAGGAGGCGTTCTCGTTGTGCACCTCGTTCAAGGCGTCGCCCAAGGCGGCGGCGAAGCCGCCGAGAGCCTCGGCGAGCCCTGCGAGATCGCGATCGCGCACATCTAGGAGCCCCTTGATCTCGCCGCCGAGCAGCATCGGTTCGAGATTGGAGTTCGTGCCGAGATGTTCGTTGATGCGGATGACGCCGTGCGTAGTGAACTCCGACGAGTTTGGCTGGTATTCGAGCACCGCCGGAGTCTGGCCGACCAGCAGCGCGCCGCCGCTTGTGCGTACGTGCACGCCGCCCTCTTCGAGCGGCGAGACGCGCACGTCCAACAGCGCCGCGAGCTTGTCGACGAGCGCGGACTGCACGTTCTCCGCCCCACTCGAATCGGCGCCGGTGCGTTTGTTGAGGCGAATCTCCTCGTTCAGCTCGGAGATGCGGTTGATCAGGCTCTGCGCCTCGGAGACGGCGTCGCCGATGCGCTGGTCGGCTTCGGCGATCAGATCCTGGATCGATTGCCCGATGCGCTGCACTTCGGTGTAGGTCGATTGGAGTGAACTGACGGCGTCGACGCGCCGCAGCGCAGAGGCGGGATCGACGCCCAGTTCGGTCAGCGAGGACCAGAACTGGTCCAGCATCGCGAACATGGATGTCGTGCTGGCGGGATCGCCGAAACTCGATTGCGCGCGCGCGAGGATATCCGCGCGCACGGCGGATGAGCCCTTGGCGCCCTCGGCGATGTAGCTCGCGGTGGCGAGAAAACGGTCGGCGGCGCGCCGAACGCTCTCCACCTGAACGCCAGCGCCGGCGCCCAGATGGGTCAGCGGCGACAGGTTGACTTCGGTGCGGACGTAACCCGGCGTGTTCGCGTTGGCGATGTTCTGCGAAACGATGCCGATGCCGGTCTGCGAGGCGCGAAGACCGCTCAGGCCGGAGAGAAGAACGGTCGAGATGCTCATGCGCGCGCACCCGGCAAAAGGCGCCTAGCGGCAGGCGGAATCTGCCGCGTGGCGCGGCGGGTCGAACGCAGCCCGCGGGGGCATGTAAGCACCTGACGCAAAACGTTTTTCTCCGCAGCTCCGCCGCGCCGCGCGGGGCGGCGGTTCGGGCCTTTGCAGTTAACCCTCGCAAGGCTGGGGCCAAGCGGACGGACCCCGGCAGAAGATGCCGGGCGGCGGCGTTTATTGCCGAGCCACGGCGCCAGGCAGATCAGATCAGGACGTTGTTTTTTCTGCATTTTATATGGTTAGCGGCGTGGCCCGGCGCTTGCTGATAGCTCCGAGCCGGCATCCGCGCGGCGCTTGGGGGACGAGATGGATTTCGCGGCTGACGCCGTCATCGATGCGATCGCACCGCCGCCGGCGCGTCCGGCCGCGCGCGCGCCGGATGCGCCGTCCGGCCAGAGCTTCGACGATCATCTCGAAGCCGCGAACGCCGACGACGCGCCCGAGACGAACGCGGAGCACACAGAAGGTAAGATAGAGGCGGCGGACGACGCGCCTGCCGATGAGACGCTAGCGCAACCTGCGCCGTCCTCTTCTCCGCAGCCGCAGCAGTCGACGGCGGTGATGACGCAGCTGATCGGCCAAGCCGCCGCGCCCGCCGCCGAAGCGTCAGGCGAGGCTGAGCCGCATCCGGCGCCTGTCGACCAATCCGCACCGGACACCGCACCCTCCCTTCCGCGTGCGCCGGCGGGCGCAAATGAGGGCGACGCCCCACCGGTCGAGGCGGCGACGGCCAGCGACGAGCAGAACGCTGAGACCGAGGGCGCGCCTCAGCCTGACGCCCAAACGACGGCGGACGCCGCGAAGCGCAGTGAAGCGCCAGCGAACTCCGTTCAACCTCACCAGCAAACGCAGCAACCGCAACAGACGGCAGCCGTTTCGCAACAGGCGGCGCCCGCGCCAACGCCAGCGACGCCTACACAGACGCAGCAGCCAGCAACCGAGGCCTCGCAGGACGTCGTCGCGCTCGCTCAAACGGCGCCGACCGATCGTCCCGCGCCGCCGCGAGCAGCCGCGGCGCAATCCGACAAGGCCGAGTTCAGGCGCGGCAATGCCAAGAGCGACGCCGCCGAAGCGAAGGCGTTCGAGCAAGCGGTCGCGCAAAAGACTCAGGCGCGAAATGGCGGAGCAACGCAGACGAAGACGGAAGCAACGTCGTTCGCCGCCGCCAACGCTGCGCCCGAGGCCGCGCAAGCGGTACAGACGCCGGCGACACCCATCGCCGGCACAACGACGTCAGTCGCAGCGCAGGCGCAGCATGCCGTGCTGGAGAATAGCGCCGCACGCGCGGCGCCTGCCGCTGCTCAGGTGGCGCGCGAGATCGTGCGCCGGTTCGACGGTGAGACCACGCGGTTCGAAATGCGGCTCGACCCGCCGGAGTTGGGCCGCATCGAAGTGCGTCTCGAAGTTTCGCGCGATCATCGCGTGACGGCTGTAGTCGCGGCGGATTCTCCGCAAGCGCTCTCCGAGCTGGCGCGCCATGCGCGCGAACTCGAGCAGACGCTGCAATCGGCCGGCTTGCAGCTGAGCGACAATGGCTTGTCATTCGATCTGCGCCAAAGCCATGGCGGGCCGGACGACGAAGCATCGAGCGGCGGACGCAATGGTGGTGACGGAGGCGCAGATGAAGTGCTCGCCGATGCGCCTCCGGCGGCGCGCCCGATCGGATACGAACGTTGGCGCGGCGTGCGCGTCGACGTAATGGTTTGAGGAGCTGAGACATGCCGGTAGGCGGCGTAACCAATAACGTGCCGAGCCAGGCTGCGGGCGACCGCAACCGGCTCTCGGACAATTACGACACGTTCCTCGTGCTATTGACAGCGCAGTTGCAGAACCAAGATCCGCTGGCGCCAATGGACTCCACGCAGTTCACGCAGCAGCTGGTGCAGTTCAGCCAGGTCGAACAGCAGATCCGCACCAACGAGCAACTCGAAGGCTTGGTTGGACAGTATCAGGCCGCCACGGCGGGGGCCGCCCTCTCCTATCTCGGCAAGGATGCGATCATCGAGGCGGACGAAACCTATCTCGCCGGCGGCGCAGCGAACTGGGCGTACAATCTGCCACAGAACGCGACGACCATGACCGTGCACGTGCGCGATGCGAGCGGCAAGATCGTCTACACGACGACAACCGCGGCGCGCACAGCGGGCGAGCACCTGTTCACCTGGGACGGCAAGACCAACAACAACACGACGGCGCCGGACGGGGTCTACACGCTGACGTTCGAGGCGAAGGACGCGGCGGGTGAGGAAATCGATCCGACCATCAATGTGCGCGAGACCATCATGGGCGTAGACTTCTCCGGCGGCACGCCGGTGGTGATCACGCCGTCGGGCACGCGCTCGATCGATCAGATCAGGTCGGTGCTGAACAACAGCACCACGGGCTGATCGCATTGGAATTCGCGCCGGCCGAATGCCGGCGCTTAATTTGCGCAGAAGCGCTCCATCACTGATTCAACCGCCGCGCAGGCTTGGACGCACGCGGCCATGGAGCTGGACTGATGTCTATTTATACCGCTCTGCGCGCGGGCGTTTCGGGCCTCACGGCCAATTCGAGCGCGCTCGCTGTGATTTCGGACAACATCGCCAATGTGAACACGGTCGGCTACAAGCGCTCGGGCGTCGACTTCTCCGCGCTCGTCAATGCGCAGAACTCGAACACGACGTACAATGCCGGCGGCGTTCTGCCGCTGACGCGTCAGCAGATCTCGCTGCAAGGCTCGCTCGAGCAATCGCGCTCGACGACGGACCTCGCAATCTCCGGCGACGGCTTCTTCATCGTCTCGCCGAACAACCAACAGCTCTCAAACGGCGGCTCGGTGCTCTTCACGCGCGCCGGCTCGTTCACCATCGACGCCGACGGCTACATGGTGAACGCGCAAGGTCTCTTCCTGCAGGGCTGGCCGGTGAACTCGGACGGCAGCGTCGTCTCCTCGCCGACCTCCCTCTCGGCGATCGAACCGATCAACATTTCCGGCGTCGGCGGTCTTGCCGAAGCGACCGCCAATGTCGGCATCAACGCCAACCTCAATTCCGACCAAGCCAATTATGCCGGTCCGCCTGCCTATGCGGCCGGCGACATGGCCGACGGCACGATCTCGCCGCACTTCGAGAGCTCGCTGGAAGTGTTCGACAGCTTGGGCGCGCCGCGCACCATTGCGTTCGGCTTCCTGAAGACGGGTCCGAACACATGGCAGGTCGAAGCCTACGCCCGCCCGAACACCAACATCACCGGCGGCGCCTTGACCGGCGGTCTGCTCGCCACCGGCACGCTGCAGTTCAACGCCGACGGCACAGTGCAAAGCGTATCTGGCACCATCGGCTCCACCTTCACCGTCAACTGGGCCGCCTCCACCGGCGCCGCGCCGCAGGATCTCGATCTCGACCTTTCGACCGGCATGACCCAGTTCGCCAAGAGCTTCGGCGTCACCAGCGTGACGGCGGACGGCGTGCCTCCGGGCGATCTCGTCGGACTGGTGCTGGAAGGCGACGGCTATCTGACTGCGCAGTTCTCGAACGGCCGCGCGCGCGCACTCTATCAGATCCCGCTGGCGACGTTCCTCAATCCGAACGGCCTTGCGCCAGATCAGGGCGGCGCATTCCGGACGACGCTGGAATCTGGCCTCTACAACATCAACGCGGCGAACGCGGGCGGCGCGGGGCGGATTGTCTCCGGCGCCCTCGAAGCATCGAACGTCGATCTCGCAGCGGAGTTCACGAACCTCATCACAACGCAACGCGCGTACTCTGCAGCGTCGCGGATCATCACCACGGCCGACCAAATGTTGGAAGAGCTGCTGATGATCAAGCGCTAGTGGATTGGCGCGATCGGGTAAGAAATGAGTAAGAGACTCATGTTCTAATTCGAGACACGCTTTTGCACTTTTTCCCGACGGCGTCTTAGTCGTTTCTTTAGCGCTCCGAGTTATCGTGAGGCGTAAGAACGAGGAGAAAGGCGCTATGCAGAAGCAACGCCGCTATGATGGGGTGGTGATGGGTCCCGACGGGAATCCCCTCACTTTGGACGATCTGCCACCGCCGGGCACGACCCGTTGGGTCATCCGGCGCAAAGCGGAAGTTGTCGCGGCTGTCCGCGGCGGCTTGCTGACGCTCGAAGACGCGTGCGCTCGCTACGGGCTCTCGGAAGAAGAGTTCGAAGGCTGGCGCAAGTCGATCGAGAAACACGGCCTTCCGGGTCTGCGCACCACTCGCATCCAGCACTATCGCGGCGCCGGCATGTAATGCCGGCCCCGCGCTTTGCGCGGGCGCATTCATCGCGGCCCACGAAAGGCCCCCGCCTCGCGGCGGGGGCCTTTGTCGTTCTCGCGGCGCCGGCCCGGCTCCTTGCTCGCGCGGTCCAGCCCTCCTGCGCATGGCTAAGAGCGCTTAACCATTGTTTCACGTCCGACCGGGCAATTTCTGCCGACCGGCGAGATTTGCCCACCTGATTCTGGGCGCTCGTCTTCGTGCGTGCAGAGGCTGGGCGTGAACGGTTTTGCCGATCTGTTGCTGAAAGCGGGGCCGACGCGGCTGTTCGCGGCGCTGGGCATCACCGCTGTCGCGGCCGCCCTGCTCTTCACGCTCGTGCTGCGCATGGGCGGGGAAGAAAAGTCGCTTCTGTTCGCCAGCGTTGACATGCGCGAGGCGGGTGAGATCACGCAGCGTCTCGACCAGGCCGAGATCCCCTACGAGCTGCGCGGCGACGGCAGCTCGATCTTCGTTGCGCGCTCGCGCGTGCTGGAGGCACGGATGATGTTGTCAGCCGAGGGCCTGCCCTCGCGCGGATCGATCGGCTACGAAATTTTCGACGAGCCCGACGCGCTCGGTCAAACGCAGTTCCAGCAGAACATCAACCGGCTGCGCGCGCTCGAAGGCGAGCTGGCGCGCACGATCGGCTCGCTCGACGGCATCGCCGCCGCGCGTGTGCACCTAGTGCTGCCAGAGCGACAATTGTTTGCGCGCGAAACAGAGCAGCCTTCCGCCTCTATCGTGCTGAGACTGCGCCGCGACGAGCTGACAGAGGGCCAAGTCCGCGCCATCCGCAACCTAGTCGCGAGCGCGACGCCCGGGCTCACGACGAGCCGCGTCACCATCATTGACGAGACTGGCCGCTTGCTGGCCGCGGCGCAGTCCGAAGAAGGCGCCGTCGCCGAGGGCATCGACTCCCGCCAAACCGCCACGGAGGAACGCATCCGCCGTACGGTGACCGACATCGTCGAAGGCGTAGTCGGTCAAGGGAATGCGCGCGTGCAGGTCACTGCGGAAATGGATTTCAACCGCGTCAGCGAGACCTCGGAGCGCTTCGACCCGGAAGGGCGCGTCGTGCGCTCGACTTCCACGACGGAGGAAACCGCCGCCAGCAACGAGCGCGCAGGCGGCGCGACGGCCGGCGCGAACGTGCCGGACCCGACCGGCGGTGCTGGCGGCGGCACGCAGAACAACAACAATTCGAGCCAAGAAACGGTCAACTACGAAATTTCGCGCACCACGCGCACCGAAGTAAGCGAAGGTGGGCGCATCCGCCGGCTCTCGGTCGCCGTCGCTGTCGATGGCGTGTTAACGCCGGGTGAGAACGGCGCCGAAGGCGCTTATGCCCCGCGCAGTGAGGAAGAAATGCAGCGGCTGACGGCGCTCGTTCGGTCGGCCGTGGGCTTCAATGCCGAGCGCGGCGATATTGTCGAAGTGGTCAACACACAGTTCGCGCGCATCGCCCCGCCAGGCGGCGAACTGGCCGAGCCGGGCATGTTCGCCTTCCTCGGCGATCTCGACGTCATGCGCATCGTCGAAATCGTCGCGGCGCTGGTTGCCGCGTTAGCTTTTGTCTTCTTCGTGCTGCGTCCGCTGATTGGCGGTTTGGTGCGCGGCGCGGGCGGCGGCGCTTCCGCGGACGCGCTTCCGGCGAGTACGCCGGCGCTGCCGGGCCCATCGGGCGCCGCGGCCGCCCTTTCCGCTCCGGATGATCCGGAGGCCGTCATCGACATTGCGCAAATCCAAGGCCGCGTCCGCGCTTCGTCGGTGAAGAAGGTCGCGGAAGTCGTCGACAAGCACCCGGATGAATCGATTCAGATCATCCGCGGCTGGCTCAACAACGCGATGTGACGCCCATGAACGCTGTCGCAAAACCCCAACCGAACGCCGCTCCGGCGCCTGCCGCGGAAACGTCGACGTCCAACAAGGTCGACACGTCGAAATATAGTGGCGTGGAAAAGGCCGCGATCATCCTGATGTGCCTTGGCGAAGAAGCAAAGGCATTGTGGCAGCTGCTCGACGAAGAAGAGATCAAGGAAATCTCGCAGTCGATGTCATCGCTCGGCCTCGTGCCGGCGGCGACCGTCGAGGCTCTGGTAATCGAGTTTGTCAACAAGCTGTCGGGCTCGGGCGCCATCATGGGCTCGTACGAGCAAACCCAGCGCATGTTGTCGGCCTTCTTGCCCAAAGAGAAGGTCGAGTCGCTGATGGAAGAAATCCGCGGCCCGGCCGGCCGCAACATCTGGGACAAGCTCGCCAACGTGAACGAGTCGGTGCTCGCGAGCTATTTGAAGAACGAGTATCCGCAGACGGTCGCAGTCGTGCTGGCGAAGGTGCGCCCGGAGCACGCGGCCAAGGTCCTTGCCGAATTGCCGGAGGATTTCGCGTCGGAATGCATCATGCGCATGCTGGCGATGGAGCCCGTGCAACGCGACATCTTGGAGAAAATAGAGACGACGCTCCGCACCGAGTTCATGTCGAACCTCGCGCGCACCTCCAAACGCGACAGCCACGAGCTGATGGCGGAAATCTTCAACAATTTCGACCGCCATACCGAGAGCCGTTTCGTCTCCTCGCTCGAAAGCAAGAATCGCGAGAGCGCCGACCGCATTCGCGCGCTGATGTTCGTGTTCGAAGACCTCGGCAAGCTCGACTCCGGCGGCGTGCAGACGCTGCTGCGCTCCGTCGACAAGAGCGATCTGGCGCTGGCGCTCAAGGGCGCCTCGGATGCGCTGCGCTCGCTCTTCTTCTCGAACATGTCGGAGCGTGGCGGAAAGATCCTAAAAGAGGAGATGGCGTCGATGGGTCCGGTGCGCCTGAAGGACGTCGACGCCGCGCAGACGCGCATGGTGGCGACGGCGAAGGAGCTCGCCGCGCGAGGCGAGATCGTGCTCAGCGACGGCAAGTCGGAAGATGAGCTGATCTACTGATGGCCAACATCCGCCGATACGCCTTCGACACAGAGTTCGCCCCGGACGGCGCGATCGTCAGCGCTGCGCCCAAGCCGCTGTCGGCGGATGAAGTCGAGGCCGAACGCGCGGCCGCTTACAAACGCGGCTCGCAGGATGCGACGGCGCAGTCAGAGCGCGAAGCCGCCGCCGCCCTGCAAGCACTGGCGGGCGCCGCCTCCGCGATACTGACGCGGCTCGACGCGGAGAGCCGTTCCATGCGTGAGGAAGCCGCGCGCATCGCGCTGACCGCGGCGCGCAAGATTGCGGGGGCGGCGCTCGACGCCTATGGCGCCGAGCGTGCGGCCGCGGCGGTAGAGGCGGCGATGGATACGCTGCGCCACCAGCCGCGTCTCCTGGTGAAGCTGTCGCCCGAAGCAGCCGAAACGCTGAAGCCGCGTATCGACGAGATGGCGCAGACTCATGCCTACGCCGGCGCCGTGCTGGTGCGCGCGCAAACCGGCATGCGCGCAGGCGAAGTCTCGATCGATTGGTCGGACGGCGTCGTCACCCTCGATCCCGAAGAAGCCGCGCAGAGAATCCAAGCGCTGGTGGAAGCCGCACTCGCAGCGCCGACGACGAACTCCTGAAAGGCAAGACGATGTCAGATTTGAAGCTCGACGAGTTCGCCCCTACTCCCAACGACACGGGCGGCGCGCACGACAGCAGCGAGCGCAGCGCCGCCGATCTGGCCGCCGTGTACGACGTGCCGGTGAACATCCAGGCCGTGCTCGGCCGTTCGTACATGGAGGTCGCGTCCCTGCTGCGACTTTCGCGCGGTTCGGTGATCGAACTCGATCGCAAAGTTGGGGAAGCGATCGACATTTACGTCAACAACCGATTGGTGGCGCGCGGAGAAGTCGTCGTCGTCGACGAACGCCTCGGCGTGACGATGACCGAAATCATCAAGGATGGGGACGTCGCCTAAAGCGGCGTAAGGAGCACGGACATGCGTTTGTTGATCGTCGGCCCGCTCGGAGGGCAGATCTCCGCCGCCACCAAGATCGCGATGGAGAACGGCGCCAAGGTCAGCCACGTCGATACGATCGAACAGGCGACGACGGCGCTGCGCGTGCGGGGCGCCGATCTACTGATGGTCGACGCGCGGCTCGATATCGAAGCGCTGATCCTGGCGAACGAGTCCGAACGGATCGTCGTGCCGGTGGTGGCGGCCGGCGTCGGGGTCGATCCCATGATGGCGGCGCGGGCGATCCGCCAAGGCGCGCGCGAGTACATTTCGCTGCCGCCCGATCCGGAGCTGATCGCCGCGGTGCTGGCCGCCGTATGCGACGACGAACGGCCGATGATCGCCGCCGACGCGGCGATGAAACAGGTGATCGCGCTCGCCGATCAGGTCGCGGGTTCGGACGCGTCCATCATGATCACGGGCGAAAGCGGTGTCGGCAAGGAAGTGCTGGCGCGGTACGTGCACAAGAAATCGAAGCGCAGGGACAAGCCCTTCATCGCCGTGAATTGCGCGGCGATCCCCGAGCATCTGCTCGAGTCGGAACTGTTCGGGCATGAGAAAGGCGCCTTCACCGGTGCGGTGGCGCGCCGGATCGGCAAGTTCGAGGAAGCCGACGGCGGCACGCTGCTGCTCGACGAAATCTCGGAAATGGACTTGAGGCTGCAGTCAAAGCTGCTGCGCGCGTTGCAGGAGCGGGTGATCGATCGCGTCGGCGGCGCAAAGCCCGTGCCGGTGAACATCCGCATCCTGGCGACGTCGAACCGCGATCTCTCCCAATCGGTGCGCGCGGGTGAGTTTCGCGAAGACCTGCTCTACCGCCTCAATGTCGTCAATCTGCGCATTCCAGCGCTGCGGGAGCGGAAGGACGACCTGGCGGCGCTCTCGGCCTTCTTCATCGACAAGTATGCGCGCGCCAACGGCCGCCCTGCCCGCCGGCTGTCGGCGAAAGGCCTCGAGCAAGTGCTGGCGCATAACTGGCCCGGCAACGTGCGCGAACTCGAGAATGCGATGCATCGCGCGATCTTGTTGACCAACACCGAAGAAGTCGGCGCCGAGGCGATCCGCGCGCCCGATGGCGCACCGGTCGGAAAGCGTGACGCAACAGGCGATGCGATCGAGGCGGCGCAGGCCGCGGCGCGCAACCTCGTCGGCCGCACTGTGGCGGAAGTGGAGCAGGACCTCATTCTGGAGACGCTGACGCACTGCCTGGGCAACCGCACGCATGCGGCGCACATCCTGGGCATTTCGATCCGCACTCTGCGCAACAAGCTGAAACAGTACGGCGATGAAGGCGTACGCATCCCGCCGCCGCCGACCGGCCAAGCGGCCTAAGGCTCTAGAGCATGACCGACGCCGCACAGCCGCAAGGCTCCGCGCTTTCCTTCGACGTACTGCGCGGCTTTGTCATGCGCGGCGAGATCGCGCTCGCGGCGGGCGTGCTGGGCATCCTCGCCATCATGCTGGTGCCGCTGCCGGCGGTGCTGCTCGATTTCCTGCTGGCGATCTCGATCGTCTCTTCGATCCTCGTGCTGATGACGGCGCTGATGATCAAGAAGCCGCTCGAGTTCACGGCGTTTCCGTCCGTGCTGCTGCTGACGACGCTACTGCGGCTGGCGCTCAATATTGCCTCGACGCGCCTCATCCTGGCCAACGGCCAATCGGGCGAGCACGCCGCCGGCGAAGTGATCGCGGCGTTCGCGCAGTTCGTCATGGGCGGCGAGTTCGTCATCGGCGTCATCGTGTTCGCGATCCTTGTGATCGTGAACTTCGTCGTCATTACCAAGGGCTCGACCCGCATCGCCGAAGTGGCCGCGCGCTTCACCCTGGACGCGATGCCCGGCAAGCAGATGGCGATCGACGCCGATCTCTCCGCCGGCCTCATCAACGAGCAGCAGGCGCGCGAACGGCGCAAGGCGTTGGAGGACGAAAGCTCGTTCTTCGGAGCCATGGACGGCGCCAGCAAATTCGTCCGCGGCGACGCCATCGCGGGCCTGCTGATCGTGTTCATCAACGTGATCGGCGGCATCATTATCGGCATCACGTCGCACGGGATGAGTTTCGAGGACGCGGGCAAGACTTACACGCTGCTGACGGTCGGCGACGGCCTGGTGACGCAGATCCCGGCGCTGATCATCTCGGTCGCGGCCGGCTTGCTGGTCACGAAAGCGGGCATCGACGGCGCGGCGGACAAGGCGCTGGCGAAGCAGCTCGCCTCCTACCCTGTCGCGCTCGGCGTCGTCGCCGCCTGCGCGTTTGGCGTCGCGGTGCTGCCGGGCATGCCGAAGATCCCGTTCCTCGTGCTTGCTGGCGCGGCGGGATTGCTGGCGTGGCGCTTGCGGCAGGCGAACCAGAAGGCGGCGGCCGTCGCCGCGGCCGAGCCGGCGCCGGCGGCGCCCGTGGAGGAGACGCCGGCGGCTTCGCTGGCGATGGACGATGTGCGCATCGAACTCGGATTTGCGCTGCTGCCGCTGATCAATGACGTGCAGGGCCGCAGGCTAACGGACCAGATCAAGGCGCTGCGCAAGACGCTGGCGCAGGAGTACGGCTTCGTGATGCCGAGCGTGCGCATTCTCGACAACGTGCAGATGGGCGCCGACCGCTACGCCATCCGCGTGCGCGAGATGGATGCCGGCGATGGCAAGCTGAAGATGGGCGCGCTGCTGGCGATGGACCCGACCGGCGCCGGCATCGCCATCCCGGGCGAAGCGGTGAAGGAGCCCGCGTTCGGTCTCGACGCCAAATGGATCGACGAGCGCGCGCGCGAAGAAGCGAGCTTCCGCGGCTATACCGTCGTCGATCCGGCCACGGTGCTGGCGACGCACCTCACCGAAGTGATCAAGGAGCACATGAGCGAACTCCTGACCTTCGCCGAAGTGAAGAAGCTGATCAAGGACCTGCCGAAGGACACGCAAGCGCTGCTCGACGATGTCGCGCCGGCGCACATCTCCTGGAGCGGCGTGCAGCGCATTCTGCAGAACCTTCTGAAAGAACGAATCTCGATCCGTGATCTAGGCTCGATCGTCGAAGCGATCGCCGAAGCCGCGCCGGCGATGCACGATCTAGTGCTGATCACCGAACATGTGCGTGCGCGGCTGGCGCGCCAGATTTGCCACCAGCACCGCAATGCGGACGGGTCGCTGCCGATCATCACGCTCTCGCCCACGTGGGAGCAGGCGTTCGCCGAGGCGATCATCGGCGAGGGTCAGCATCGCCAGCTGGCGCTCGCGCCCTCAAAACTGCACGATTTCGTCGCCGACGTGCGCGGCGCATTCGAGCGCGCCGCTCAGGCCGGCGAAACGCCGGTGCTGCTCACCTCCCCCGGCGTCCGCCCCTTCGTGCGCTCACTGATCGAGCGCTTCCGGCCCTCGACGGCCGTGCTCGGCCAAGGCGAAGTGCACGCGAAGGTCCGGCTGAAAGCGATGGGACAGGTGTAAAGTCGGTCATTGACCGCCGATTAACCATAACAGAGCACCGCCGCTAACCCGTCCGCAATTGTTGGCTGCGCATATCGACGGCATGTCAGGCGCCAACGCTGCGATCTCCGATAGCCAGCTGCCGCGCACGCGCGCAGCCCCGATCTTCGCCGTCGCTTCCGGCAAGGGCGGGGTCGGCAAGACGTGGCTCTCGACCATGCTCTCGATCGCGTTCGGCCGCGCCGGCCAGCGCGCGCTGCTGGTCGATTGCGATCTGGGGCTCGCCAATGTCGACGTGCAGCTGGGCGTCAGGCCGCAGGCCAGCGTGCATTCGGTAGTGCGCGGGTTCGTCGAGCTCAACGAAGCGGTGACCCCTGTGATGGGAGGGCCAGGGCGCAACGGCGGCTTTGATCTGATCTCCGGCCATTCGGGCGACGGCTCGCTCGGCGCCGTGAAGCTCGAAGAAGTCCACCGCATCGCTAGCGATCTGAAGAAGCTGACGCCGCATTATGACCGCGTCATCCTCGATCTCGCCGCGGGCATCGACCCCACCGTGCTGCGCTTCGCGCGCGCGGCCGACAAACTCGTACTGGTCACCACGGAAGAACCGACCGCCCTCACCGACGCCTATGCGTTGGTGAAGGTGATGCGGCTGCAAGGCGCACAAGTCGTGCCGTGGGTGATCGTCAACATGTCCGAGAACCGCGTCAAAGGCCGCAAGGTGTTTGAGCAATTCTCGCTGGCCTGTAACGAATATCTCGGGTTCAAACCCAAGTTCGCCGGCGCCATCACCCGCGACCCGCGCGTGCCGGATTCGATCCGCGCGCAGATGCCGCTGCCGACGCGCCATCCGCAGTCGCAGGCGTATGAGGACGTGATCCGGATTGTGGAGACGTTGAACGCGAATTAGGGGAGTAAGGCAGTAGGGCAGTAGGGCAGTAGGGGCGGCGCTGCCAGCATACTGCCCTACTGCCCTACTGCCCTACTGCCCTACTGCCTTTTGCGGCGCGCATTGTCGCGAACTCGTCCAGCCGGTCGTTCTCACGTTTTTCGCGCTTTGCCTTCTCGCGCTGTTCTTCCAGCTCGATCAGGCGCTCGAACTTGCGCGCTTCGACGTGAGCCTCGGCGATCAGCGCGCGCAGGCGCTCGATCTCCTGATTGACCATCACCCGCTCGCTCTCCAATGCCTTGCGCACCTGGATCGCCGCGACGGCGTAGCCGCCATAAGCGCGGACGGATTCGTAGTCGCGCTGCGCCAGCTGTTGCTCGGACACGATCGTCTGCTCGTGGCCGGCGATGCGGTCGGCGATTTCCGCTTCTCGCGCAATCTGCTCGGCCAGCGCGCGGCGCAGCGTTTCGAGATCGCGCTGGGCGAGCTTCAGCAGCGTGCGGAAGGCCTTCATTGCAGCGCCTCGGCGAGCATGGCGAAGCCGTCCTTCAAGCTGGTGCGGTCATCGCGGGACTGGGTGAGAAATGCTTCGAGTGCGGGGCGGACGCGCACGGCTTCGTCCACTTCAAGATCCGCGCCCGGCTTGTAGGCGCCGATGCGGATCAGTTCTTCCATCTCGGCATAGAGGCTGAGCGCCTGGCGCGCTTTGGCGACCAGCACGTTCTCCTCGGCCGCATGACACATCGGCATGAGGCGCGAGATCGATTTCAGCACATTGATCGCCGGATAGCGGCCGCGTTCGGCGATGGCGCGCTCCATGACGATGTGGCCGTCGAGGATGCCGCGCACGGCGTCGGCGATCGGTTCGTTGTGGTCGTCGCCGTCCACCAGCACAGTGAAAAGCGCCGTGATCGAGCCAGGCGAGCCTTCGCGCCCGGGCCCCGCGCGTTCGAGCAGCTTCGGCAGCTCCGCGAACACGGACGGCGTGTAGCCCTTCGTCGTCGGCGGTTCGCCCACGGAGAGGCCGATTTCGCGCTGCGCCATCGCAAAACGCGTGACCGAGTCGATCAGCAGCAGGACGTCGAGGCCTTCGTCGCGGAAGTGCTCGGCGACGGCCGAGGCCATGTGCGGCGCCAGACGCCGACGCGCGGCGCTTTCGTCGGACGTGGCGACGACGACGACGGAGCGGCGGCGCCCCTCCTCGCCGAGCGTATCCTCGATGAACTCCTTCACCTCGCGACCGCGTTCGCCGACGAGGCCGATGACGATCACATCGGCCTGCGCTCCGCGCGCCAGCATCGACATCAGCACCGATTTCCCCACGCCGGAGCCGGCGAACACCCCCATACGCTGGCCGCGGCAGATCGCGGCGAAAGCGTTGATGGCCCGGACGCCGACATCGAGCCGGCCGCCCACCCTCGCCCGATCGTGTGCGGAAGGCGGAGCTGCGCGCACTAGGCGTGGGGCTAGGCCCTGCGCCAAAGGCCCTTCGCCATCCACTGGGTTGCCGAAGCAATCGATGACGCGGCCGAGCCAGGCGCGGGAGGGGCGGGCCATCGGCGCCTGGCCTTCGAGTTCGACGCGCGCGCCGGGACGGATCGCTTCGATGGAGTCGTACGGCGCGAGTAGCGCGCGGTCGCCGCGGAAACCGACAATCTCCCCGCGCGTCGGCCGATGTCCGTGCGCCGTCGCGCGCGCGCCGAGCGCCAACGCTTCGATCGGTCCGCTCACTTCGACGAGCGCACCTGACAAACCCGTCACGCGGCCTTCGAAGCGGCGCGGATCGAGCGCATCGATCTCATTAGCAAGTCTTGAGAGAAGTGAAGGCATCGCGCGTGCGTGTTCCTCCACAACTTCATCAGTCGGTATGGTGAATCAAAACCTAACGCGGTGCGTTGATTTACGCGGCTCGTTCATTAGCCGATTCAAACGCAACCGCTTGCGGTTATGATTTCTTCAGCATCTAGCGCTTGCCCGCTGAATCGAACTCTGATTCATGAGTCTTAACGAAGCTGATGGAGAGACCAGGGCGGGGCAACGAAAGACGCGAATAACGATACTGAATCGTTGCCGCGTTAATACTTCTTACAGAAATCGGAACGATTCTGTGGATTAACGTTGCCGAGCTCTTGCGTCGGTCGGGGAGCATTCAATGCGAGTCTTGTTGATCGAAGACGATAGCGCGACGGCGCAGGGCATCGAGCTGATGCTCAAGTCCGAAGGGTTCAATATCTACTCGACTGATCTCGGCGAGGAAGGCATCGACCTCGGCAAGCTCTATGACTACGACATCATTGTCCTCGACCTGACGCTGCCGGACATGCACGGCTACGACGTGCTGAAGCAGCTCCGGGTCGCGCGGGTCAACACGCCGATCCTGATCCTTTCCGGCACGGCCGATATCGACACGAAAGTTCGCGGCCTCGGCTACGGCGCCGACGACTACATGACGAAGCCCTTCAACAAGGACGAGCTGATCGCGCGGATCAACGCGATCGTTCGCCGCTCGAAGGGCCACGCTCATTCCGTCATCAGAACGGGCGATGTGGTCGTGAACCTGGACGCCAAGACCGTCGAAGTTTCCGGCCAGCGCGTCCACCTGACGGGCAAGGAATACCAAATGCTGGAGCTGCTCTCGCTCCGCAAGGGGACGACGCTCACCAAGGAGATGTTCCTGAACCATCTCTATGGAGGCATGGACGAGCCGGAACTGAAGATCATCGACGTGTTCATCTGCAAGCTGCGCAAGAAGCTCGCGGCCGCAACCGGCGGCGAACACTACATCGAGACCGTCTGGGGCCGCGGCTACGTGCTGCGCGATCCGCAAGAGGCGGGCGTGACGGCGACGCCGACCTCGGGCGTCGCAGCCTAAACTTCCACCGCAATTCTCTGCTAGAGGGCGGGTCGCTGCGCGCGGCTCGCCCTTCGCGTATTCTCGCGCCGCACGTCGAAGCGAGCGGGGATGCGGATTCACCATGTTTGACCGGCGGAAGCTCTTGCTTGGCGGCGCGGGCCTCATCGCCGGCTGCGCGCATGCGGAGACCAGCGGCGCGCCGGATCCGGCTGTCGACGCACAATTCCGCGATGCCGTCGACCGCATGGGGCAGCGCTCGCGCCGCACGCGTCCGTTTCTCCTGCGCCAATTCGATCCGGCGCGGCTGACGCCAGACGCGCGCGTCGTCTACGAGTCGCTGCTGCCTGGCGCGGAAGCCGACGCCGCGATCTCGCAGTTCCCGTGGGGCAGAAGCGGCGCGCCCTACCCGGTGACACACCGCAACGGCATGTATCGCCGCGCGGCGGAGATGCGCGATGAGGATCGCCCGAGTATCTCCGCGCGCGAGGTGACCAATGACACCAACCGTCTCGACGGCCACGCCGCGCGCGGGGTAATCGCGCCCGGTTTCCTGATCGACGCGACGATCCCGGCGGTCGAGGCCGCGCATCAGCGTGTCGCCAGTGACGGCGGACGCGGCTTCGAACCGTTGGCGGATGCGCTCTCACGGCAGATCGACAAGCTGCGCGAGCTGCGAACGCGCGCGCCGGCGGAAGCGGGCTTGTGGCGGCTGCCGCGCGGCGAGGAATACTACCGGCTGGTGCTGCAGTTTCAGCTCGGCGCGCCGATCGATCCGCGCGAAGCGCATGAGAACGCGCTCGCCCGCTGCCGCGCGCTGCAGGCTGAGGCTGCCGTGCTGCTGCGCGCCCACGGGTTGACGGCGGGCGACGTCGCCACGCGGCTCCGTATCTTGGCGCACGATGAGCGGCATCTCTTCGCCGACAGCGCCGAGGGCAAGGCGCAGGCAGTCGCGTTCATGAACGAGCGCCTGGAGCGGGTGCGCGCGCTGACCGCCGGGCTGATCGAAGGGGCGGGCGAGACGCAGGCGCAGGTTCGCCTCCTGCCGCCGGCGCAGGAAGCGAACGGGACGATGGGCCGGCGGCAAGGCGGCGCCTATCTCGTCGATCTCGGCAACATCCGCGCCCGACCGCGCTGGACGCTGGCGAGTGTGGTGCATCACGAATTGATTCCGGGCCATATCCTGCAAGCGCCTCACGAGCGCGCGGTGTCGCCATCGCAAATGCAGCTGCGCCATTCGCTCGGCTACGCCGAAGGCTGGTCCACCTACGCCGAACAGATCGCGGATGAAGCCGGCTGCTTCGCCGACGATGCGCTGAGCCGCATCGGCTATCTGCAATGGATGCTATTCCGGATGGCCCGCGTCGTCGCGGACACCGGCATCCACGCGATGCGCTGGAGCCGCGAGCGCGCGGAGCAAGAGATGCGCGCCTTGCAAGGCGACAGCATCGCTTTCGTCAGCATCGAGGAGGACGTTCTGCGCTTCGTCGCTCAACCGGGGGCCTACGCGGCGCAAGGCTTGGCGGCGCTGCACATCGCCGACCTGCGCGAACGCACACGCCGACGCACGCGCAGTTTCGACATTGTGCGCTTCCACAACGCGATGCTGCGCCACGGCCCCCTCTCCCCGCCAGGGCTCGAACACGCGGCGCGCGTCGCGTTCGCATGAAAAGAAAGGGCGCCGACAAGCAGCCGACGCCCCGCGCTTAGGAGTTTTGGGAGAACTTAGTAAGTGTAGCGGAAGCCGAGAAAGTACGAGCGCCCGTAGTGGTGATAGAAGGAGAGGCGATCGTCCGGCGTCAGATACTGATCGTTGACTTCGTCTGTCAGGTTCACGCCTTCGAACGTGAGGGCAAAATTGTCGTTGAGGTTGTACCGCGCCGCCGCATCGACGTTCAGCGTTTCCGCCGTCGCTTCGGTGGCGTTGCCATTGCGGCCCGGGAGCGTGGTCGGATAATCGCTGCGATACGCGGCCGAGACACGGGCACTGAAGCGCTCGTCTTCGTAATAAACGGTCGCGTTGTAGGATTCCTCCGACAGGCCGACGAGCGGCCCGGTGAGGACGACGGCGCCGGAACTGTTCACGTAGTCCACATCGGACTCGACCTGCGTGTAGTTGGCGTTGAGGCCGAAGTTCGACCAGACGCCCGGCAGGAAATAGAACGGCAGCTGCAAGCCGATCTCGTAGCCCTGCAACGGACCGCCGGGTGTGTTGCGCGGCAGGTTGAAGGCCCAGTCGACGGAGGCGTCGCAGCCCGGCGTCGCGCCGCAGGCGGCGATCGCGACACTGTCAGGCAGGCCGAGCGGGTTGCCCGTGAAAGGCCGATCCTCGCGCACTGTCTGCACGAAGCTGTCGATGTCGCGGAAGAAGTACGCGAACGAGAGCAGCGCGCCCTCCTCGAAGTACCACTCGACCGAGAGGTCGACGGCATTCGCCGTCGTAGGATCGAGTTCGGGATTGCCGGCGGTGACAGTGCGGTTGTTGCCGCTCACGGTGACGGCGGCGCCCGGATTGAGGAAGCCCAGACCTGGCCGCGACATCACCCGCGACGCGCCGAAGCGGAACAGCAGATCGTCGATCGGCTCGACCACCAGGTTCATCGACGGATAAATGTCATCGTACTCGCGGCTAGTCGTGGTCTGCACCGGAAGGCCGGCGCTGAACGTATAGCCGGTGGATGTCTGCTCCGTTTCGACATAGCGAACGCCGATATTGCCGCGGAAGCGGCCCTCGGTGCTGCTCCAGTCGAGCTGTACGAACCCGCCGCGATTCTCTTCCTCGACATTGAAGTTGTTGCCGAGCGCAGGCTCGATCCCCATCGGGAAGACGGACGTATCGTAGAGATCCCACAACGCCGCGGCGGCGCTGATGTCCGGAACGAGCCACTGGTTCGGCACGCCGGAGGGAATGCTGAGGCCGCTGCCGCTCAGCTGCATCAGCATGCTGTAGTTCGAGATCGGCGTCGCTGCGGCAAAGCCGGGGATCACGCCTTCTTGGTTCGATGTGGTGCCGTTCGACCGACGCTGTTCGGTGCTCTCGAATTCATAGCCGCGCCAAACCAGGCCGCTCTTCAGCGTGAACACGTCGTTGAGCTCGAACTCGATATCACCTTGCAGCGTCTCGTAGGAGTTGTAGGCCGTTTGCGGGCGGAGGCGGATCTGCGACAGCGTCCAAGTCGCCGGGTCGGTGACATCGGTCGCGCCGTAAGTGATCAACGGCAGGCGATTGTTTCCACGGAAGTCATAGACATAGCCGTCAATGTCGTTGGCGTCGAACAGCAGCGTGGTCTGAATCGGGTTGGTGTGATCGGACTCGGCGAAGCCGGCCATCCCGCTCACCGTCACGCGGTCGCCGATCTCGTGCTCGCCCTCGAGTGTGATCTGCGTGAATTCCGTCTGCAGTTCGTCGAAACGCAGCTCTGAGCGGATGTCGACGTTGTCGAAGACGCCATAGACGAGCGTGTTGCCTTCGATTTCCGCGTCTTGGACAATCACGCCGCCGATGCCGCTGCCGCCGCTCGCGCTGAACACCGGCGCCTGCAGGAAGGACTCGGTACGCGTGCCTTCGAAATTGGCGTAAAGCGTGCTCAGCGTGAACGTGGTGCTGTTCGACGGCGTCCATTGCAACGCGCCGGTGACGCCGAGACGTTCCTGTTCGTGCTGGTAAACGTCATAGCGCGGGATGCGCGGATGGAAGGCGGCGTTGAGCTGGGCCAAGCTGAGAGGCGTGTTCTCCGTGGTGAAGCCGCCGCTCTGCCAGCGAACCGTGCTTGCGCCCTCCTCGAGCGATTCGCGGTCGCTGTACGCCACCGACAGGAGCGCGCCCAGTCCGTTGTCCCAGCGATTGCTGAGCAGGATGGCGACGCGTGGATCGGTGCTTTCGGAAAGGTCGTTGAAATGGCCTTGGCCGGATGCGGCGAAAGTGAAGCCGTCATAGTCGAACGGCAGCGCCGTGCGCAGATCGACGGTCGCGCCGAGCGCGCCTTCTTCGACTTCGGCGGAAGCGGATTTGCGAACCGTGATCGAGTTGAACAGCTCGGACGCGAACACGTTGAAGTCGAACGAGCGCGCCCGGTTCGTGCCGCCCACCGCATCGGTGCCGCCGCCGGTGGCGAGCGCTTCCATGCCGTTGATACGGACGCGGGTGAATTGCGGCCCAAGGCCGCGAACGGAAATTTGGCGGCCCTCGCCGGCGTCGCGGGTGATGGCGACGCCAGGGATGCGCTGGATCGATTCCGAGAGGTTGAGGTCGGGGAAGTCGGCGATGTCCTCGGCCACAATCGCGTCGACCGCTGCGGCTTCGTCACGCTTGATGTCGATGGCCGCTTCCAAGCTCGCGCGGAAGCCGGTGACGACGATTTCTTCTTCCTCCGCCGGATCGGCGTCCTGGGCGAATGCAGGCCCCGCGCCGAAGCCTACGGCCATGGCCAAGGCGACCAGTGACGCGCCACACAGGCTCCACTGGACTTTGCTATTTGACTTCTCCGCCATCACGCGTCCCTCCCCGGCGAGCTGGACGGACGGCGGGCCTCCCCGACCCCGTCGAGCCTCTGTTTCGTCCCTATGACACCGCTTTCGTTGTCTTTGCTACCGGTGTCTATTTCACCGATAACCCGAGGGACGACCTTTTTGCAAGGCTATTCCTATCGACGGCCTTGGCGCTGGGTCCGGGTGTGCCTTCCGCGCCATGCCGAACGCCTCAAAGCGCCTCGTGCGTCACCCGACCGTCGGAAACCGCCAGCACCGCTCGGGCCCGAGGGATATCGGCCGGCGCAGCCGTCATCAGGTCGCCCGAGAAAGCGCTGAGGTCGGCCCGCATGCCGGGCGCGATCGCGCCACGCTGAGCTTCGGCGAAACACGCGAAGGCGCCGGCAGAGGTGAGCATCCTCAGCGCTTCGCCACGGCTCACCGCCTCGTCCGCGCGCCAGTCGGGGCCAGCGAAGCCGGAGAGATCATGACGATGGCTCGCTGCGTAAAACTCGATCAGCGGGTCGCCCTTCTCCACCGGCGCGTCGCTGCCGGCGGCGATCGTCGCGCCGCTGTCGAGCAGCGCGCGCCAGGCATAGGCCCCAGCGAGACGGTCGGGCCCGAGCCGCGCCGGCGCGAAGTGAAGGTCGCTGATCGCATGCGAAGGCTGCATCGAGGCTATGACGCCCTGCGCGGCGAAGCGCGAGATGTCCTCGCTGGCGACGACTTGCGCGTGTTCGATGCGCCAGCGCGCGGCGCGGAGCGCGGCGGGATCGTCAGCGAAGGTGTCGCGATAGGCGTCGAGCACGAGGCGATTGCCGCGGTCGCCGATGGCGTGCGTGGCGACCTGGACGCGCGCCTGGCGGGCGCGCGTAAGCAGCGCACGCAGCTCATCGACAGGCGTGACGAGCAACCCTTGGGTCGGCGCGTCGCTGTAGGGCGCAAGCAGCGCCGCACCGCGCGAGCCGAGCGCGCCGTCCATATAGAGCTTCACGCCGCGCACGCGGACGAGCCCTTCGCCGTAGGGACCGCGCTGCATCACCACCTCGGAATCCTCCGGCGTCAGATAGATGTCCGCGCGCAGCGGCAGTTCGCCGGCGCGCGCCAAATCCTCGAAAATCTGCGCTTCCGCGAGGCTGGTGCTCATGTTGGCGATGCCGGTCCAGCCGCGTGAGGCGTAGATGCGCGCGCCTTCGGCGATCGCTTGGCGGATCATCGCCGGCGTCGGCGCCGGCAGCCGGCTCTGCACCAGCGCTGTCGCGTTATCAATCAGCATGCCGGTGGCCGCGCCGGCGCCGTCGCGTTCGATCGCGCCGCCAGCTGGATTGGCGGTGTTCGCGTCGATACCCGCGAGCGCCAAGCCGGCCGAATTCACGACCGCCGCGTGACCATCGATGCGCTCGAGGAAGACAGGGCGGTCGCCGACGACGGCGTCGAGGTCGGTGCGGTTCGGGAAGCGGCGCTCGGGCCAATGCGTCTCGATCCAGCCGCGGCCGTAAATGGCGCCCTCCGGATGCGTACGCGCATAATCGCGCAGCCGCTGCTGCAGCTCGGCGATGGAGACGACGCCGACGAGATCCAGCACCATCGCGGCCATGCCGACACCGGTCAGATGCACGTGCGAATCCGTGAAGCCGGGAAAGGCGGCCGCGCCGGCGAGATCGATCTCGCGTGCGCGCCGGCCATTGCGTGCGTCCGCGAGCGAGCCGACGCTCATGAAGCGCCCGCCGCTGATGCGTACGGCTTCGGCGCGCGGGGCGGCCTCGACGCCGGTATAGATCGGGCCGCCATGGATGATGACGTCCTCGGCGCGCGCGCCGCTCGGGGCGCAGCCCGCGGCCAGCGCCGCAAGCGCAAGCGTCCGCCGGTTCATTGTCGCCATGGCTTCCCTCCTCGCCGCAAACCGAATAGCTCAAAGCTATGTCTGCCTATCACATCGGCATAAGCGCGCTACGGCGAAGCGAGGATTATCGCCCCGAACAAGGAGTTACCGCGTGACTGAGATTGCATCGGGCGCCTGGGCGGCGGCGCTGACACCGCTCAATGAAGATCTCAGCATCGATCACGCCGCTTACGACGCACACGTGCGCTGGCTGTTCGCCACCGGCTGCGCTGGCGTTGCAGCCTTAGGCACGACGGGAGAGGCCAACTCGTTCTCGGTGCGCGAGCGGCTCGAGCTGATCGAGCACCTGAGTCAGGGCGGACACGACAGCGATCGCATTCTGATCGGCGTCGGCTGCTGCGCGGCGCAGGACACGATCGAGCTCACGCGAGCCGCGCTGAACGCTGGTTTCCACAACGTGATGATGCTGCCGCCGTTCTACTACAAGAACGTCAGCGACGAAGGCGTCTTCGGCGCCTATGCGCGTGTGATCGAAGCGGTGAACGACCCGCGGCTCAACGTGATCATCTACGACATCCCGCCGATGACCGGGTTCAAGATCGGCGTGGATCTGCTCCGGCGGCTGCGCGAGACGTTCCCTGACACGGTGATCGGCGTGAAGAACTCGTCCGGCGATTGGAGCGCGATGGAGGCGACGCTCGCCGAGCTCCCCGGCTTCAAAGTGTTCGCCGGCACCGAGCAATTCTTGCTGCAAACGCTGCGCGCCGGCGGGCCAGGCTGCATCTCTGCGACCGCGAACGTGACCTCGCGCAGCTTGGCCGAGATCTACGCCAATTGGCGCAGCGATAAGGCGGACGCGCCGCAACAGGCGGCGACGCGCAATCGGCTGGCGCTGCAGAAGCACCCGCCGATCCCGGCGCTGAAGGAAATCATGGCGGCGGTGCGCCAGCGCCCCGAATGGAGACGGCTGCGCCCGCCGATGACAAATCTCTCGAACGCCGAAGCCGAAGCTTTGCTGGCGACGGTGCGCGAGCTTGGGCTGGATCTGGCCTAACTCTTCTGGCCGCGGCCCGAAGATCGCCCTGCCGGCGATTCGCTTGCCGGTTAGCGCCACAGCTGCGTGCATGCGCCGGGAAGCGTGCGGGGAGGCCCCTTCCCGGCGCACGAGCGTCAGCGGCGATCGTCCCAGCCGCGGCGCAAGGTTTCGAACCGGCCTTGCCGCTCGCCATGCCAGCCGCGGCGATAGCCTTCGTCGTCATCGCGATAGCGGCCGCGCATAGTGCGGTCGCGCGCGCGATCGTCGTCGCTCTCCCAACCGCTCGAGCGCGTCTGCCAGCCGCCGCGCCGATGCTCCGGCTCGCCTTCGCGCCCGCTGAACCAGCCGCGGCCATAGCCGCGGTCCCTGTATTCCTCGCGAGAAGCACGATCGCCGCCCCAGCCCTGCTCGCGTCCGCTCATGCCAGCGCGCCCAGTGCGAGACTGCCAGCGCCCGCCGTCATGACCTTCCTCATGGTGGCCGCCGCGCGTGCGCGCGCCGTAGAGGCGATCGTCGTCGCCGAAAAACCGGCCACGGTCGTCCGACGCGCGCCCGGATGCGCCGCCATAGCCGCGGCCGTAATAACCGCGCTCGTCATCCTCGGCGGTCATGAAATGACTACGCTCTTCGTAGTCGTGGCGCCGCCCGCCGCCTGAATAGCGGCGATCGTCTTCGCTCATGTAGCCGCCCTGGTCCCGGCCGTAATAGCCGCGGTCGTCTTCGTCACGCATGAAGCGGCTGCGTTGCTGGCCGCGGCCCCAGGCGCCGCGGCGATCGTCGAAACGTCCACGCTCGTTGCGGTCTTGATATTGAGGCATTGTTTGCTCCTGTCTTGTTGTCGGGTTCTCCCGTCTTCAGCTTTGGTGCGGTGTGTCAGTCACGACTGCGCTCGCGCTTGCTTGCGAGTCCTCGCCGTGGATGTTTGCGTGCGAGCCGTCATCAGCGCCAATCCGGCCGAGCGGACAGCGTCTGCCGCGATGCCGGCGCTGCAGATTTGCTCGGCCATGGCGCGTCGTTATCGATGAAACGCGGACCGCTGGCCGCGTCCTGCCGACAAACCCCAGCGCCGCGCCGGTGTTCCTGCGCCGCGAAAACATTCTCGGAAGTCAGCCGGCGGGCGCGACAGGCGCAATAAGGCGTGCGGTAAATCCTGGAACTTGTCTCGCGTTGACGCGCGTGTGGTGGTAACCCTATCTGACGCGAGCGCTGCTTGGAGCCACAGCGCGTGCGTGACCGTCAGGCTCGATCCGGAGCGCAATGGGCAGTTCATCCGCAAACGCGGGCGCGCGAGCGCAGTATGAGGCTGTCGTCCGACGCTACAGCGCTTTTGCCTCGTTGTCGGCTGCCGACATCGAGCTCCTTCACGCGCTGCCGCTGGCCGAGACTTGGCCGGCGGGCGCGGAGCTGCATGCGGAAGCCGCCCCGCCTCAGCCGCGGGTGCTGTTGTCCGGCTGGGCGGCTCGGTTCCGGATGCTGCGCGATGGGCGCCGGCAGATCATCTCTTTCATCCTTCCCGGCGACGGCATCGGCGTGTGCGAGCGTCCAAGTCCGCTCACGCTGACCGCGACCACGACACTCACCGCCGTCCGCACCGCCGACGCAAGCGCCGTCGTCGCGGCGCTGCATGCCGGCACGCACCCTGCGCTGCGGGATGCTGTGCGCAGCGCCATTGCGCTCGACGAGCGCTGCCTGATCGATCATGTTGTCCGCAACGGGCGGCAGACGGCGCAGGAACGCATCTGCCATCTCCTCATGGAGCTGCGTTGGCGCCTCCTGCTCTCGGGGGCGATCGAAGGCTACGCAATGCCGTGGCCGTTGACTCAAGAGATGATCGCCGACGCTCTCGGGCTCAGCATTGTCCACGTGAACCGCATGCTGCAGCACATGCGGCGCGACGGGCAGATCGAGGCGCGCCACGGCGTCCTCACTCTGCTGCAGCCCGGTCTGATTGCCGAATTGGCGGAATTTCGAGCGCCGCCGCTTACATCCTGACCAAACATTCACGCGCATTCGGTGCGCCTTCCGCTACCACACCGTCAGCGGACGGCGGACATCTTCCAGAATGCGCACTGCTCAGACCACGCGGAATGCGGACGCAGCGCTCGCTGCCTGCGCGGAAGTGTGCCGCAACGCCGCCGCCGCAAGCGAAGCGTGCGAAGCCGCTTGCCTTCGGAGCGGACGGCTCGACAGCTTGCGCAGGTGCCTCGAGCTGAGCGGCGATTGCGCCGATCTGTGCCGATCCGCAGCGCGGATCGCCGCTCGGCCGCGCGCTGGCGTGCGTCATCTCAAGGCGGTGCTGCGGGTGTGCGCGGCGCTGTGTGAGGAGTACGCCGTCCTGTGCGGACGTCACGACGACGTACCGGCCTGCATCGTGTCGAAGCTGGCCTGCGCGCAATGCGTCGCCGCTTGCAAGCGGGCGCTTTCACTGCTTTAGCGCTCGCCGCGCGTCGCCATCTCAATAGTCGGCATCGTCTGCTCGATCGTGTTCGCAATTGCGTCGAGGTCTTGCGGCGGCATCGCCTCCAATTGCTCGACCAAAAGCCTGAGCAGGCGCGTCACCCCTTTCTCTCCATACGCTTCCGCGAGTTCGGCCGTCGCAACGGCGCGCGCGCAAAAGCGCGCCAGCCCGTCCGGCGTCTCCCGATTCAACTCATGCAGACGCAGCTGACGCAGCGCGGTTGCGAGCGACGGCGGCGCGCCTCCGGCGCTTTCGGAGCGCCGGTCGAGCAGCCGCAGATTGCGACGCTGCCGGCGATCCAATCCGACGTAGGATCTGACATCAACCCAGCGCACTAGTAGTCTCCCGTTAGGTCTTGGGCCGTAGGGCCTTCGGCCGTCACGACGACGGCGGTGACGTTATCGGGCGCGCCGCGCGACAGCGCCCGCGAGATCAGCGCATCGACTGCCGATTGCAGCGGCGAGCGCATCATCAGCTCGCCGATCTCGGCGTCGCCCATGATCGCGGTCAACCCGTCGGAGCAAAGCAGAAAGCGGTCGCCCGGTTGGATGCGCCCGTGAATGCTGTCGAGCTCGAGCTGAGCGTGCGCGCCGACGGCGCGCGTGATCACATTGGCTTGCCGATGGCCGCGCGCATTGTCCTGTTTCAACGCGCCCGAATCGACCAGCGCTTGCACCACGGTGTGGTCGCGCGTCAGTCGGCGCACTTCCTTGTTGCGGCAGAGGTAGGCGCGGCTGTCCCCGGCCCAGACGCAAGCATAGTGCCCTTGATACATCAGCAGGGCCACGACGGTCGCGCCGATCGGCCCGGACATTCGCTCCGCCGCCTGCTCCAAAAGCGCGCTGTTCGCCTCCTGCAGCGCGCTGCAAACGCCATGGCGGAACGCGTACGCCGAGCCGACGGAATCCACTTCCGACAGCGCTTCGACGACGCGGGCGCTGGCGACCTCGCCGCAATCATGCCCGCCCATGCCGTCGGCGACGGCCCAGAGCCCGATTTCGGCGCGCTCGAGCAGCGCATCCTCGTTGAGCGTGCGCACGCAGCCTTTGTCGGTGCGCCCCATGGAAAGAAACTTGTACCCGCCGAGATGGGTGGCGACGCGCCGAGTCGGCGCGAGAACGGCTTGGGCACGCGCCGTCATGACTGCGTCCCCATTTCGTCGAGTTCGCGCAGCTGTTGCTCGTACCCGGTTTTGAACGCTCTGTTGACGATGCTCTCTGGCGTCGCCCGCGCCTCCAAGCAAAGCTCCTCGTGGCGGCGCTGGTACTGGCGCCAGCAAGCTTCACCTTTGCCGACGACCACCAGCGGCGCTTTCGCCGCGTCCTCGATCCGCTGCGGGCTCAAGTGCTCGAACGTCGCGTTGACCGCTGACCGCGACCCGGCGATCAGGCAGAGCAGGTGCTTCTTCAGGTCCTCGAACGAAGCCTTCAGCGCGGCCGGGCCCGAAAGGAAGCTCTCGTTGCGGCCGCAGAGCAGGTCGACCGCGACCCGCTGGGTCGGCGCCCACTTGAACGGATTGTTGCCGGCGGCGCTGACGGTCGTGCGGTCAAGGCGATACTCCGCCTTGATGGACGTCCGCTCCGCCATCAGATCGCCGACACCCAGCACGACTTGACGATAGATCGCCCCAGCGCGGCGCATCACTTCGACCGGGTCCTGGCCCGCGAACGACGACGCGTCCAGCCGAGCGCCGGCGCAGAAAGCGTCAAGCAGCGTTGCGTCCGTCATCGGCGCCGCCGGAGATGCGTCGACCGGCGTTGCCTCGCTTTCCCATTCGCTCGGCACCGCGAAGTCCCGCGACTTCAACTCGGGATCGAGCAGCAGCGGCGCGCTGAACGGCGCATTGAACACCGAGCGAACCTCGTCGACATCGTTCGCCGGCCTAGGCCGGCCCGAGGCGTCCACCACGATGGTGAACTGGCCGAGATGGATCGCCTCGCTCGGGTCGATTTCCACCTCCACGTCGCGGTCGATCCGCTTCCGGTCGACGCCGACATAGACCCCATTCGAGCTCAGGTCGCGCAGCACGATGCGGCCGTCCCGCGCCGCCAGCACGCAATGCCGGCGCGACAGCTCGGACAGGGAATCGGAGACGAACCAATCGGCGCCCGGGTCGCGGCCGACCACGACCGCCTCCGCCGCCAGCGGCCGCGCGTCGATTTCGCGGAAGGGATCGGTGTTGTGGAACAGGCGCAAGGTTATCATGCCGCGGCCCCCTTCGCCGGCGCCACGTCGTTCGAAGGCGCGATCATGGTCGCGTCGAGATTGAGCGTCGGCTGCGCCGAGACGGGCGCCGCACGCGCGGCGACGACGTCCATCAAGGCATTGAAGCCATCGAACAGATCGCCGAACTCGTCGGTCCGGCGGTGCGACATGCGAAAGTCGAGATTTCCCTCGGCAGCGTCCTTGAACGCGCCGCGCAGCGCGCGCACCGGCTGCATCACGTAGCGCGCCGCAAGCACGCTGAGCGCGGCCACCAGCGCAAGGATCATCAGACCGAGACCAATGAGTGAAAGGCGCGTCAGCAACCCCGCCGCTTGGAGCTCGGACTTGCGTACGCTGATGTCGACCAGGCCGACACGTTGGCCTGCGTACTCGATTGGGCGCGCGAAGCGGAAGCTGCGCGTACCGTCGGAGGCGCGCACGGAGGTGACCGCGATGCCGCTTTCGTTGCGCGCCACCCGCCGCCCTTGCGGCTCCATATAGCGCGCGCCGACCAGATCCGGATCGCTCGCGGCGCGGATCACGCCGTGGTCGTCAGCGACGATCATCTGTGTGACGTTGGGATCGGCGGAAGCAGTCGAGATGAACGCCTGAACCGGCAGCCAGTCCTGCTGCTCCGCCGGCAGCATCGCGTTCTCCGCGGCCGGCAGAGCCGCGTTGGCGGCGACGAACGAGACGATCGAGGAGCCGGACGTGACCGCCACACGCTCCATCGCGCGAAACTGCGCATCAAGCACCGCGCCAATGCCGACGGTGAGCGCCACCGCCGTCACCGCACTGATGACCAGCGCCGCGCGAACCGGGAAAGACAGCCGGCGCTTGTCGGCGCCGTGCGCCGCCTCGAGCGAAACACGTTCGCGCTGCAGCGCCGCGTGCAAGGCCGCCCCGCTGGCGAAGCGCTGTTCCGGGCGCTTCGACAGCAGCTTGTTGACGATGAACTTGAGCCCGCGCGGGCAATCGGCCTCGATTGGCGGTGGATCAAGTTGCGTGATCTGCAACGCCAAGGTCGCCGCACTTTGGCCGGTGAACGCCGGCTTGCCCGTGATGAGTTCGTAAAGCAGAGCGCCGACCGAGAAGAGGTCGGAACGCCCGTCGAGTGGTCGTCCCAGCGCCTGCTCCGGGCTCATATAGCGCGGCGTGCCGAGCACCTGGCCGACTTGCGTCATCGACATGTGCTCGCCCGCGCTTTCGGAATCCGACAAGCGGGCGATGCCGAAGTCGAGAATCTTTACCGAGCGGCCGTCCTTGCCGAGCATGATGTTCGACGGCTTGATGTCACGGTGAACGACGCCCTGCCCATGTGCGTAGCGCAGCGCATCCGCCAGTTGGCAGCCGATCGCGAGCACGTCCGCCGGGGCGAATTGGCCTTGGCGCTGCGCGACTTTGTCGAGCGGCTCGCCGTCCAGCAATTCCATGGCGATGTACGGGAAGCCTTCGATCTCGCCGACATCATAGATGGTGACGATGTTCGGGTGCGACAGTGCGCCGGCGGCGCGCGCCTCACGCAGGAAGCGCGTGGTGAACTCCGGGTTACGGCAGTATTCGCGCTTCAGCACCTTGATCGCCAGCACGCGATTGATGCTGGGGTCGTAAGCGCGATAGACGTTCGCCATCGCGCCCTGCCCTATGCGGGCCTGAATCTGATAGCGGCCGACAACCTTCACCACGACACACCCTCACTCGCCCTGCCGTTACAGTGGCGCTCACTCTTTATACACACGGCCGGTTAAGGCCGCGTTCGCCCTTAGTTGCTCCGCAATGAAGCCTGCATGCGCACGGCGCGGTCGAGGTCGCGCTGGATCAACGGATTGCCTTCATCGAGCACGAGCGCCTGACGCAACAGGGTAACCGCGCCGTTCACATCACCAGTGTTCAGCCGCTGCAAACCCTGCAGTCGCAATTGGCCGGCGCGCGCCGGATCGACGCCCGCTGCGCGCGGCGGCGGCGGAGTGGACCCCGGCATCGACGCGGCCGGGCCTTGTGAGGGCAGCGACAGCGACGGCGTGCTGGACGCGGTCGTGACGGCGCCGCGTTGCGGAATCGACAAGCTCTGTCCCGCCTCCAACTGGTTCGGCGCGGCGAGATTATTGTAGCGCGCGAGGGCGTAGAACATGAGCGGATCGCCGAGGAAACGCTCGGCGAGCTGCGACATCGTCTCGCCCTGCTGGACCGTGTAGGCGCGCGCTCGCGAGCCGAGCAGCTCGCGGGGGTCCGACTCGATCTGCTCCATGAGGCGGCGCGCCGCACTGCTATTGGGCTGCAGCTCGAGCGCCGCGCGCAGTTCGGCGCGCGCCTGCGCCTCTTGGCCATTGCCAAGATAGTCGACAGCTGCGCGCACGTGCTCCCGCGCCGAGCCGCGATCGGGCGCCGCGGGCTCGCCGCCGACAGAAGGAATTGACGGCATCGAGATGTCCGGAATTTGCGGCAGACTCGCGCATGCGGTGACGGCCGCGAGGCCGGCGCAAGCGGCGAGAGTCCGGATCAGCGTCATCATAGCAGGCGCCTCCTGATTTCCGCGTGGTCGCGGCGCACGCGCGAGCCGATCAGGCTCAGCCACGCCTCGTCCGTCACGTGTTTTGCGAAAGCGGCGGCCGGCATCGGCGCCGCGAAATAGAATCCTTGGAACGCGGAGCAGCCAAGCCGCCTCAGCTCTTCCACTTCCTCGTAGCGCTCGACACCCTCGGCGAGCACGGAAATGCCAAGGCCGTTCGACAGCTCCACCAGCGCGCGGCAGATCGCTCTGCTGTCCGGTCGCTGATCGATCTGCGTCACGAACTCGCGGTCGATCTTGAGCTTACTGAACGGCAGCTTCTTCAAGTAGCCAAGGCTCGAATAGCCGCTGCCGAAATCGTCGATGGCGAGGCCGAAGCCGAGCGCTTTGAGATCCTGGAACGTTTGCAGCGTGCGCCCGGCGTCTTCCATCGCCACGGTTTCGGTGAGTTCGAGGATCAGCTGCTCGGGCGAGAGCTTGTGCGACGCGAGCGTGCGCTGCAGCGCCGTCTTCAAGGCCGGATCCCGGAATTGAACCGCGGAGAGGTTGATAGCCACGCGGAGATCGGCGAGCGGCGTGTTGCGCCAGGCGCTCAGCTGCCGGCAAGCCGTGTTCAGAATCCAAAGGCCGATCTCGTCGACCAGCCCGGCCTCTTCCATGATGGCGACGAACTGCGCCGGCGGCACATCGCCGAGCTTGGGATGCGTCCAGCGCAGCAACGCCTCCGCGCCGATCACTTTCCCGGCGGCGACGTCGACAAATGGCTGATAGTGCAGGCTGAGCTGATTGCGCTCGATCGCTTGCCGCAGCTCCTGCTCGATGGCGAAGCAGCGGCGCGCTTCCTGCGGCGAGGGCGGCGCAAAAAAGGCGATGCGTCCCTCAGCCGTGCGCTGCGGCCGGGCCAAGGAAACGAAGGCCCGGTTCAGCAGGCTCGCGGCGTCTTCGGCGTCGAGCGGATAAATCGCCGAGCCGAGTTGGACGTCGGGCGCCATCGTCAGCATGGCGTCCCTGAGCTCCTGAGTCAGCACATAGGTGAGCGCCTTCAGCTCGGCCTCGGCGCGCTTGCGGTCGACGCCATCAAACCAGATCGCGAAGCAGTCGCGGTCGACATGGCCGATCCGGCGGGCTGCGTGCACTGCGTCCCGCAGCCTGCCGGCGAAGGCGGCGAGCACCCGATGCGCGGCCGCGCCGTCGAACGCGAACACGCGCTCGTAATTGGCCAAGCGAACGAGGCCAATCAGCGACTCGCCGCCGGAGCGACGAAGGTCGGCGTTCACGCCCGACAAGAATTCGTCGCGCATCGGCAAATGAGTGACGCAATCGCGCGCGTTCGGCCGCTCGAGCTTTTCGACCACGGCCTCGAGGTTGGCTTCGATACGCTCGAACTCGTCTGCGCCCCGCGAGCCGTTGGGATCGTCCGCGCATTGGGCCAAGCGGTCGGCCAATGTGCGGATGGAGCGGCGGGTGCGCAGAAGGCTCAGCACCAGCACGGCGGAGGGGCCCATGAACAGCCCCCCGACCAGGACGATCTGAGCGACGCTCGCCTCGAGCCCCTGCCAGAGCAGCAGCACGCCGGCGGCCGAGCAGACCGCGGCCGCCATCGCGAGGGCGTTCGACGCCGGAACGCCGCCCGACACAAAGCGCGCGAACCCGCGCTGCAGCTGTGTCTGCGCGCCAACCACCAGACTCGATCCTTGTTATCGTTGCGTCGAGCATGCGGCGGGACGTGCTACCCGGCCGTGAAGTTTCATGATTAAGCGTCGTGAACCGCGCGATTTTCCCTTGATTTCCAAGGGAACAAACTTGCCAGATCGTTGAAGTCCAACGCCCTGCGTAACCTGTTACAGCAAGCGCGAAGTAGGTTGCGCTACATTAGCCAAACGCGGCGTTGCTGGGGCGTCATAGGACAAGTGGCGGACAGAGAGGGATTCGAACCCTCGATAGGCTTGCACCTATACACGCGTTCCAGGCGTGCGCCTTCAACCACTCGGCCACCTGTCCGGAGCGGCGGTTTATGACCGCCGCCGCCGCCTGGCGCAACAGCGTAACCGCTGACGGGCCGTGCCCGTACTGGGCCGAGCCGAGCTCCCGGGGGCGGGTCTCCGTTCGCGATCGGCCGCACCCCTGCCGGGGCTGCGCACGGGCCGGCGGCGACCTACATTCAGCCAAGTTCACGCGAGGTTTTCATGGCCCGATCCACCGTCATGCCAACGCCCCAGCAGACCCTGCCCGGCCGCGCCGCCCCGATCCCGACCGCCTCCACACACTTCGTCAACGGCAATCCGCTGAAGCCGCCTTTTCCGGCCGGGCTCGAGGAAGCCGTTTTCGGTTTGGGCTGCTTTTGGGGGGCCGAACGCAAGTTTTGGCAGACCGAGGGCGTTTGGAGCACCGCGGCAGGTTACGCGGGCGGCGCCACCCCGAACCCGACCTACGAGGAAGTCTGCTCCGGCCGCACCGGCCACACCGAAGTCGTGCGCGTGATCTTCGATCCGAAGGTCGTCAGCTACGAGGAGCTGCTCAAGACCTTCTTCGAAAACCACGATCCGACCCAAGGCATGCGCCAAGGCAACGACATCGGCACACAGTACCGCTCGGCGATCTACGTCACCTCGCCCGCTCAGAAGGCAGCGGCGGAGAGGGCGAAGGCAGCGTACGAAGAGAAGTTGCGGGCCGCTGGATATGGCCCGATCACGACCGAGGTCCGCGACGCGCCCGATTTCTTTTATGCCGAGGACTACCACCAGCAATATCTGGCGAAGAATCCCGCCGGCTATTGCGGCCTAGGGGGCACCGGCGTCAGCTGCCCGATTGGACTTGGCGTAGGTTAGGCTACAGTAGCTGTTGTAATTTCTGTTTCGTTTCAACGCACGGCGGGCGCATCGTACCGTGCGGCAAGATTTCCTGCGATTGCCGTTCGGCCCTGCTCAGAACTTCACGCCATGGTGTAAGTACAAGCAGGCATACGAATCTGCACACACGGAACCGTTACTGCAAAAACCAGTCGGTACGGCGTTCTCGTCATTGCGTCGTGACGCGAATGCGGCTGCAAGACTGCCGCGACTCGCACTGCGAGACGCGCGCATTCTTGCGTGCTACTTTCACTACAACAAACTGAGGGAGCGATGGCCGCGCACGCTCGTGTTTGCCTGGTCGACGATGACATTTTCGTTCGAGACGCCCTCGCGCTCGGACTGAGTGACGCCGGGTATGAAGTGCTGACCGCGCCCGGCGCGGCGGCGGGCTTAGACATTGTTCATCGCGAACGGGTCGATGCGATCGTCACCGACATGAACATGCCGGGCACGCATGGCGCGCAATTCATCTCCGAACTGCGCAACCAGTGGCCGGAGCTGCCGATTGTCGCGATATCCGGCGCCGCCACGATCGACGGGCGCAACACGCCCGAGATCGCCGCCGAACTCGGCGCCAACCAAACCCTAATCAAGCCGTTTCGTGCGCGCACGCTCGCCGACATCCTCGAAAGCGTGCTCCGCGACGGCGGCGCGGCGCGAAACTAGCACCGTGCACGCGCTGCAAGAACAATCGCGCTTTAAGGCCGTGGTCGATACGGCAGTCGACGGCGTCATCCTGATCGACGCCGCCGGCATCATCCTGATGTTCAATCCGGCCTGCGAACGTCTGTTCGAATACGCCACGTTCGAGGTCGTCGGGCGCAACGTCAAAATGCTGATGCCGGAGCCCTATCGTTCCGAGCACGACGGCTATCTCACCAACTATCTGCGCACCGGCGAGAAGAAGATCATCGGGATTGGCCGCGAGGTGCTCGGACGCCGCCGCACCGGCGCGACGTTTCCGATGTACCTTTCCGTCGGCGAAGCCGAAGAGGACGGCCTGCCGATCTTCGTCGGCATCATTCGCGACCTGACCGAACGCAAAGCGGCCGAAGCGGCGCTGCGCGAAGGCGCAGAACGCTTGCGTGCGGTGGTCGAAACGGCCGTCGACGGCGTCATCCTCATCGACGAGCGCGGCGCCGTGCAGATGTTCAATCCCGCCTGTGAACGCCTGTTCGGCTACGCCGCCGACGAGATCATCGGCCGCAACATCCGCACGCTGATGCCGGAGCCCTATCGGTCCGAGCATGACGATTACCTGCGGAATTATCGCGCCACCGGCGAAGCCAAGATCATCGGCGCGGGCCGCGAAGTGCGGGGCTTGCGCAAGGACGGCTCCACGTTTCCGATGGACATCAGCATCGGCGAAGCCAAGCAGGACGGCAAATCCGTATTCGTCGGCATCCTGCACGACCTCACCAGCCGCAAGCGCACCGAAGAGCAATTGGTGCAAGCCCAGAAGATGGAGACGGTCGGCCAGCTCTCCGGCGGCATTGCGCACGACTTCAACAACCTGCTCACCGTCATCCTCGGCAACGCCGAAGCCTTGAGTCTGCGCCTCAAAGAGCGCGCAGAGCTGCGGCAGCTCTCCGAAAACATCATCACCGCCGCCGAGCACGGCGCCGAGCTCACGCAGCGTCTGCTCGCGTTCAGCCGCCGACAAAGGCTGCAGCCCGACGTGATCGACTGTAACGCCCTGGTGCGGAACATGGACGTGCTGCTACGCGGCACGCTGCGCGAAGACATCGAATTGCGGGTCATCACCGCGCCCGAGCCGGTGCTGGCGATCGCCGACGCGACGCAACTCGAATCGGCCGTTCTCAATCTGGCGCTCAACGCGCAGGACGCAATGCCTGACGGCGGCGCGCTCACGCTGACCACGAATGAGATCGACCTGGATCCGACTTCGCTCGGCGCCGGTTTCGACGTGAAGCCCGGGCGTTACGCGATGGTCGTCGTCACCGACGATGGCACAGGCATGCCCGCAGAAGTGCGCGACCGTGCGTTCGAACCGTTCTTCACCACTAAGGAAGTCGGCAAGGGCTCGGGCCTCGGCTTGTCGATGGTCTACGGCTTCGTCAAGCAATCGAACGGCCACGTGACCATCTACAGCGAGCCTGGCCTGGGCACGAGCGTGCGCTTGTTCTTGCCACTGGCGGCCGAAAAAGCGCCGACCAAGAAGCGCCGGAAGGAAGAAGCGCCGGTGATGGGCGGCGATGAAGTCGTGCTCGTAGTCGAAGACGATCCGTTCGTGCGCGGCCACGCCATCTCGTCGCTGCAGGGCTTCGGCTATCGCGTCGTCGTCGCCGCCGATGGGCGGGAAGCGCTGCGTCTGATCGCGGGCGGCGCGCAGCCAGAACTGCTGTTCACCGACATCGTGATGCCGGGCGGCGTCAGCGGCTGGGAACTCGCCGCGCAGGCGCGCGAAATGATCCCCGAACTCAAGGTGCTGTTCACGTCCGGCTATCCGCTGGAATCGCTCGCAAGCCGCGGCCAAGTCGACGCAGAAGCGCGCCTGCTCGCGAAGCCGTATCGCTTGGCGGAACTCGCGCGCCGCGTGCGTGAAGCGCTCGATGCGCCGGCTTAGCCCGGCCAGCGCAGGCCGACGCGGCGGCGCTGCTGCAATGTCTGTTCGGCGCGCTGCAGTGCACGCAGCGCCACTTCCGCCTGCTGCAGCGAATCCGTCGACCGCAACGCGTCCATCGCCAGACGCAGGCGCGCTGCGCCCTCTTCCAGCTTGTCGCGCGCGCCTTCGCGTTCGCCCAAAGCCGTCAGCGCGCGGCCGATCTCCTGCTGCGCCGCGCCCCACGCGCCCGGATCGGTCGTGCGGTCGACCTTGTCGAGATATTGCTGGCGCGCATCGAGCGCTTTCGACAGCCATTTGATATGGCCGCCGCGCTCCCCGAGGCTGAGCGCGCCAGAGGCGAAGTCCGAAAGAATGTCGAGATGCAGGTTGTCGCTGATCTCGGCCGGACGCGCCGACACCATCCTGTCGAGCGCTTCGACGATCGGCTGCAGCCGGTCGGGCTTGTAATCCTGCGGACGATGCAGCACCGGGCGCGCCTTGCGCGCCAGCGCGAACGCGAGCGCGCGCTGCACCGCTTCGTCGGGCCGGCCCGTGCGCCAGCCGAGCTGGAAATCCTGCACTTCGTGCGTGCGGCCATAGCCCGGCAGCGTGGTGATGCGCAGGTCGAGCCGGCCGGTGATGCTCTTCTTGCCCCACACGATCACGTCGGCCGCGGAGCGCTCCAGCGCATCGGCGGCTTCGACGGCGATGCGGCGGCGCGTCTCGGGATGCGCGCGCGGCGACACCGTCTTCAGTTGCACTGGAAAGAGATCGACCTGCACGTCGTTCTCGAACGAGAACATGCCGAAATTGTCTTCGACCGCTTCCTTCATCTCCTGACGGAGCAGCGCGCCGCCGCCTTCGATCTCGGCGATCAGCACCAGCGCCCGGTGATCCTTGTTGCGCTTCAGCGCCTGGGCGCGGAGGGCGATACGGGCGGCGCGGGAGGCCTTGCCCATGCCGGTCAGCATCCAGAAGGCGGCGATCAGGACGGCGGCGAGCCCCATCGACATGAAGAACATGAAGACGTTGGGGGACTGGATGAAGGCTTCCTGGAACTCGCGCGGGAGCAGCCGCATCACATTGGACGCCAGCTCGGGCACAGACGCCGCAGCTCCTGTAATATTAACCATTTAGCGTCCGTGGGTCCCTGCCGAACAAGTCCTGTAGCGCGGCGCCGGGCGGCACACAACGGGCACAGGCGCCACGCGACGCGTCGTGGCGCGAGACGCCCCTCTCACGGGAATGACGACCTGGAAGTCGGGCGATTATTGGCCGCCCTGTGCGCGCTCCATGGCCTGGCGCATCTGCTGTTCGAGATTGCCGAGATCCATGACCTCCACGCCGGCCGGCAGCGTGAACTGTTCGGCGCTTTGCGGGCCGCGCTGGACGCTGGTGGTTTCCCACACCGTCCGCTCGCCTTCGCGGGCGCGCAGGATGATGCCGTCATTGGTGACGCACACCGTATGCGGCGTGCCGTCCTGGTCGCGCGTCCACTCGGCGCCGTTCTCGCCTGCGACTGAGCACGAGCCGGTGCGGCGAGCTGTGGATGAGACCTCGGCCGACCATTCCTTGGCCGGGTCCTCGAACTGGCCGGCGTCCATCCGCATCGCCACCGTCTGTCCGCCGGCGTTGGTGATGACGTAGGCTTCGCCGGTCTGGCTGTTCATGATCATGGTGGTGGCGCCCGCGGGCGTCGTCATCTCCACGCGCTGGCGCTGGCCGTCGCGGATCATCACCACCGGCATTGCCCCCGCGTCATGCGTGATCGTGGCCTCGGCGCGGTACGCGGCGCGCGTCAGATCGGGAAATACGCCGCCGGAATCCGCGCTCTGGCCGGGCCCGGCCTGATTGCACGCCGCCAGAGCCAACGCCGAAACCAAAGCCAAGCCAGCTGCGCGCATGTCGTCCTCCCGAGGGTTCGGCGTGTCCTAGCAGCCGCCAGTGGTCGCCGAAACCCCGGCGTTCGTCGCAAAGCCCTGTGGAGAACAGCCGAAGGCGCCCCTCGCCCTTGCCCCCGCGGCCGCGCAGCGGCCAAAAAGGCGCCAACCGACCGGCCGGTCGGGCGCGAGGCCCGGCCCGCCCAGTTTTGGGGGTATCATTGAAAAAGCAGATTCTAGCCGTGTGCCTGGCTGCGAGCGCGCCGATGCTCGCCGCCTGCGCCACCACCGCCGCCGAAAGCGCCGCCAGCTTCGGCGACGCGGCCGCCTATCAGACCGCGCAAGCCGAGATCGCCCGTCTCACCGAGCAGGCCAACCAGGACCCGCTGTTGAAGCCGTGGACCGGCCCGCATGGCGGCGTGCCGCCGTGGGATCAGGCGCGCGTGGAGAACCTCGCGCCGGCGCTCGAGCTTGGTCTCGCGCTGCAGGAAGCCGAAGTGCAGGCGATCGCCAACAACCCGGCGGCGCCGACCTTCGACAACACGATCGGCGCGATGCAGAACGCCGGCCGTCACATCGATCGCGCCACCACCATTTTCGGCGTGATGACGGACAACGTGAGCAACGAGCAGGTGCAGGCGGTCGAGGCCGAATGGTCGCCGCGCATCACGGCTGCGTACAACCGCATCACCTTCAACCGGCCGCTGTTCGAGCGCATCCATCATCTCTACGAGAACCGCGCCAGCCTGAACCTCACCGCCGAGCAAACCCGCCTGCTCGAACGCACGCATGACCAGTTCGTGCGCGCGGGCGCCGCGGCGACGCCGGAGCAGCAAGCCCGCCTCGGCGCGATCAACGAAGAACTCTCGAGCAAGTTCGCCGAGTTCGGCCGCCGCCTCTTGGCGGACGAGAACACCGCGATCTTCATCACCAACCGCCGCGATCTGCGCGGCCTGCCGCAAAACATCGTCGATGCGATGGCGGCGGCCGCCGAAGAGCGCGGCCGTCCAGGCCAGTGGGCGGTGGTGAACACGCGCTCCAGCGTCGATCCGTTCCTCACCTTCGCCGAAAACCGCAATCTACGTCAGCAAGTGTGGACCGCGTTCAAGAACCGCGGCGACAACGGCGATGCGAACGACACCAACCAGGTGATCGCGGAAATCCTCGCGCTCCGCGCCGAGCGCGCTCAGATTCTCGGCTTCCCGACCCACGCGCACCTGCGCATGGCCGACACCATGGCCGGCACGCCGGAACGCGCGCAAGAGCTGATGATGCGCGTATGGCCCGCCGCCGTCGCGCGCGTGAACGAAGAAGTGGCGGACATGCAAGCGATCGCCAACCGCCAAGGCGCGCGCATCACGATCGAGCCGTGGGACTACAATTTCTACGCCGAGCAAGTGCGCCGCGACCGCTACAACCTCGATCAGAACGAGCTCCGCCCGTATTTCGAGCTCAACAACATGATCAACGCGTCGTTCTACATGGCCAACCAGCTCTACGGCATGAACTTCCGCGAGATCACCGGCACGGTGCCTGTGTTCGAGCCGAACGTCCGCGTCTGGGAAGTCACCGACCGCGACGGCTCCTTCATGGGCCTCTTCTACGGCGATTACTTCGCCCGCGCCGGCAAGCGCTCGGGGGCGTGGATGAACACCTACCGCAGCCACGAGACGTTTACCGGCACGGAGATCCACACGCTCGCGTCAAACAACAACAACTTCGTGCGCGGCGCGCCGGGCGAACCGGTGCTGATCTCGCTCGATGACGCGGAAACCCTGTTCCACGAGTTCGGCCACGCCATCCACTATCTGGTGTCGACCGTGAACTATCCGGGCCTCGGCAACGTCCCGCGCGATTACGTCGAGTATCCGAGCCAGGTGCACGAGCACTGGGTGCTGTCGCGCCCGATCCTCGATCAGTTCGCGCGCCATTACCAAACCAACGAGCCGATGCCGCAGGCTCTGGTCGATCGCGTCCACAACGCCGCGACTTTCAACCAGGGCTACGCGACGGTGGAATATCTCTCCTCCGCGCTGGTCGACATGGCGCTGCACAACCGCGCCGCACCGATCACCGATGTCGATGCGTTCGAGCGTGAAACGCTCGAAGCCATTGGCATGCCGGACGAAATCGCCATGCGTCACCGCCTTCCGCAGTTCGGCCACCTCTTCTCGAGCGACGCCTACTCGGCCGGCTATTACTCCTACCTCTGGTCGGAGACGATGGACGCCGACACCTGGGAAATGTTCGAAGCTAGCGGCAACGTGTTCGATCCCACCGCCGCCGCCGGCATGCGCAACATCATCCTGGCGCCCGGCAACACCACCGACCGCGCCGAAGCCTACCGCCAATTCCGCGGCCGCGACCCGGACGTCAACGCACTGCTGCGCACGCGGGGCTTCCCGACGGGCGAAAGCAGCGAACAGCGCTAAGCGCCGAGGACGCTGACGAATTGGGCGCGCACGGGGTCACCGTGCGCGCCCTTTTCTTTTGCCCACGGCAAGGGCGCCGCTTGTCATTGCCGCCCACCACCGGCGCGGCTAACAGCGGCGTATGCCCTGCACCGCGAGCTTCTACGGCGGCCTGGTGAAGACCTTCCGCTTCGGCGCTGTCGCCGATGCGCGCGGCAGCCTCACGCCGTTTGATTTCGCCGACCTCGGTTTCACGCCCGTGCGCGCGTTCCTGGTCGACGCCCCCGACGGCGCCACGCGTGGCGGCCACGCGCACCGGAGCGGGCGTCAATTGCTCATCCGCGTCGGCGGCGAGATCAGTGTCGAGACCGCGCACCAGAGCGAGAACCACACCTTCAATCTGACCGAAACCGAAAACGCACTGCTGATCGCGGCGCCCGTGTGGGCCCGCCAACTCTATCGCGGCGCCGATGCGCGGCTTCTGGCGCTCTGCGACACGCCGTACGATCCCGCCTCCTACGTCGCCGAACGCTGATGACCGCGGACGTCTCCATCCTGATTCCCGCCTATGCGGCAGAAGCCTTCATCGAGCGAACGCTGCAGCACGCCCGCGCGCAGACGCATGAGGCGATCTCGATCCTCGTCGCGATCGACCAGTGCGAAGACCGCACCGAAGAGATCGCCCGCGCCCACGCCGCCGCTGACCCGCGCGTCACAGTGTTCAAGCAACGCGAGCGCGTCGGCTGGGCCGGCAACGTCAACTTCCTGCTCGACCGCGCGGACACGCCTTTTCACTTCATCTATTTCCACGACGACATTATCGCGCCCGCCTATGTCGAGACGCTGCTAGCCGCGCTGCGCGCCGCGCCGGACGCGGCAAGCGTTCATTGCGACATGGGCCATTTCGGCGGCAGCGACGCGGTCTCGCTCGGCCGGCCTTACGATGGCGACGCAGTCCGGCGCCTCCTCATCTTCATGCTCGCGCCCTATCGCGGCTCGCCGCTGCGCAGCCTGATGCGCGCCGACGCCGTGCGCGGCTTGCGCCTGCCGCAGTTCGACGCCGCCGCGATCTGGGCCAACGAGCCGTTCCTGATCCGGCTTATCGGCGCGGGGCCGGCGCTGCACGTGCCGCAGGCGCTCTATCATCGTTGGGACAAACGCGGCGGCGGCTTGACCGACAGCTGGAAAGCTCTGCCGCGCGCGCACATCTTTGCCGGCCACAAGGCGAACATTGCGCTGGCGATGAATGTCATCGACGCCGCCGCTCGCAACGAAGCCGAACGCGCAATGCTCGTATTCGCCTGCTTCCTCTATGCGCTGCCGATCGTGCGCGCACTCGAGCAGGACGGCTTTGTCTTCGCCCGCCCCGAAGAGCTGCATCCTCGCTTCGCCGCGCTCGCGCCACCGCCCAGCTTCGACGTTTACGGCGGCGACATCGCCGCTTGGGCGGCGCAGCGCTGGGCCGACGCCGAGGCCGATCTCGCCGCGCGCGGCGCATGAGCAAGCGCATCGCCATTCTCGGCGCCGGCATCATGGGCTCTTGCCTTGCGCTCTTTCTCGCGCGGCGCGGTTGCGTCGTCACCGTGTTCGACGAAGCCGCCGCGCCGCTGATGGGGGCGAGCCGCTGGAACGAGGGCAAGATCCATCTCGGCTATCTCTACGCCGCCGATCCCTCGCTCGAGACCGCGCGCCGGGTGCTGCCCGGCGGCCTCGCCTTCGCGCCGCTGATGCGGGAGCTCATCGACGGCGAACTCGAGCACATCACCGCCGACGACGACCTTTATCTGGTCCACCGCAACTCCGTCGCGTCGCCGGACGCGATCCGGGCTTACTTCGAAAACGTCAGCACGCTCGTCCGCGAAGCCCCCGGCGCCGGTGCCTATCTGGCCGATGCCTCACGCGCCAGCGTACGCGCGTTGAGCGCCGGCGAGTTCGCCGCCATTGCCGATCCCCGCGAAATCGTCGCCGCTTATGCGGCGCCCGAGCGCTCGATCGCGACCGCGCCGCTTGCCGACAAGCTCGCCGGCGCCCTCGCCACCGAGCCGCGCATCCGCTTGCGTTTGAAAACGCGCATCGAACCTTCCGATCTCGTCGAAGACGCGGACGGCTGGCGCGTGCGCGGCGAGCGGTTCGACTACGTCGTCAACGCGCTCTGGCACGGCCGCATCGCCATCGACGCCGCGCTGGGCATCGCGCCACCGCCCGGCTGGTCGCACCGCTACCGCGTCTCCGCCTTCATCCGCACGGCGCGCCCGGTCAAGACGCCGAGCGCCGTGGTCGCCATCGGCCCGTTCGGCGACGTGAAGAACTATAACGACCGCGATTTCTACGTATCCTGGTATCCCGCAGGCCTCATCGCGGAGAGCGAAACGCTCGCCGCGCCCGCGCCGCCGCGGTTCGAGACCGCGGACAAAAAGCGCATCGCCGCGCAGATCGAGAACGGCCTTGGCGTAACGTATCCAGCTGCGCGCGCGATTTTCGCCAACGCAGAAAGCATCGCCGTCGAAGGCGGCTATGTGTTCGCCCAGGGCAAAGGTTCGCTCGCCGACCCCAGCGCCACCCTGCACCAGCGCAGCCAGTTCGGCGTCCGGCGCCGCGGCCGCTACATCTCCATCGACACCGGCAAGTACTCGACCGCGCCATTGATGGCTCGGCAGCTCGCCGCCGAAATCTCTTAACGCCCCCTTACTCCATGGCGCTTCAGCCATTGTTAGCCACAAGGCGCCAACATCGCCGTCGGGAAGCATCCGTGACGGCCGCCATCAATCTGAACGACACCAGCAGCTCCGCGCGCGAAGCGCTGCGCGAATCCTTGGCCGTCTCACGCGGCGGCGGGATCATGCGCAGCGTGACGCTGCTGGCCGGCGCCATTCCCGTCGTCATTTTGCTCGGCGAGCCGTTGCTGGTCGTTTGGCTGTTCGCCTTGATCGGCTGGAACGCCCTGCTCGTGCCGCCGCTCGAGCGCGCCTTGGTGATCCCGCTCATCGACTCCGATCCGGTGCGCGCGCGCCTGCGCCGCGCCGGCATGGTCCTTTTCGGCCTCTCGCTGACGACCGTCATGCCGATCGCCTCGTGGGCGCAAGGCAGCGTGTTCGGGGCGATCGTCGCCGTCGGCTGGGCGCTGTCCTCGGCGACGCAGGTGCTGGTCTATTATTCACGCGATCGCCTGCTTCTCGTCGCCGGCATGGCGCCAATTGTCCTCGGCGCGCTGATCGGGCCGCTGCTCGCCTATCGCGGAGTGAGCTGGGAGAGCGCGGCCGCAGTTCTGATGATGCTGATCGCGCTCGGCGCCGGCGGCGCGTTCATCGGCCGCTCGGACAAGCTGATCGCCAAGGCGACGGAGGAGGCCGCGGCGCGCCGTTCGGCGGAAGCGTCCAGTCTCGCCAAGTCGCGCTTCATCGCCAACATGCATCACGAGCTGCGCACGCCTCTCAACGCCATCATCGGCTACAGCGAGTTGCTGCGCGAAAACGCGCTGGAGGAAGCGCGCGCCGCCGACGTCGCCGATATCGACCGCGTGCTCGCCGCCGCTCGCCAGCAGCTGATGATGATCGCCGATCTGCTCGCCTTCTCCGAGCTGCAGGACGACCGGCTCCAATTGGAGACGAAGCTGTTCGACGCCGCTCTGCTCGCGCGCGAGACCGCAAACGCGTTTCGTCCGGCAGTCGAGGCGAACCACAACACGCTCGCGATCGATATTGCGGCCCCGCTCGGCGACGCGCACACCGATCCCGCCAAGCTCAGGCATTGCCTTGAGCACCTGCTCTCCAACGCCGCCAAGTTCACGCGCGACGGCGCGGTGACGCTGCGCGCGCGGCGCGAGCGCTCGTTGCGCGGCGATTGGCTGATCTTCACCGTGGAGGACACCGGCGTCGGCATCGCGCCCGATCGGCTCGGCGCCATTTTCGAGCCGCTGACGCAGGGCGACGACAGCGCCACCCGCGCCGCCGACGGGGCCGGCATGGGTCTCGCCATCATCGCCCGCATCGCCCGTCTGCTCGGCGGCACGGTCAGCGTCGAGAGCACGCCCGGCCAGGGCGCGGCCTTCACGCTGCGCGTGCGCGCCGACATGTCCGATCACGCCGACGCCGGAGCCTTGCGCGCCGGCGCCGCCTGACGGCTTTCAGTGAAGCTCGATGAACGGCGTGAAACCGCCGAAGATCATGCGCTTGCCGTCGAACACGGTCTTGTACTCGTCGCCTTGCATGCGCGGGTCGGCCATCACTTTCTTCATGACGTCGTCGCGAGTCTGACGATCCTTGTAGGTCGCCCACGAGAACACGACGATTTCGTCATCCTTGGCCTGCACCGCGCGCGGAAACGACGTTACCTCGCCGTACGGCACGTCGTCGGCGACGCACTCGACGTAATCCTCTGCGCCGTATTCCTTCCATACTTCGCCTGCCTTGCGCGCGATCTCCTTGTAGGCGTCCAGGTTCTTCTTCGGCACCGCCAGAACAAAACCATCTACATACATGCGACATCTCCTCTAGCCTGCTATCAAGACGCGCCGCCTCGGCCGCAGCCGACATTCCCGCCGCACTTTTTCAGCTCTCCATCACTTCGCGAATTTTGGCGCCGAGCTCCTCTATTTCAAACGGCTTGGTGATCAGCTCCATGCCGTCATCGAGAAAGCTCGAGCGCACCTGGGCGTGCTCGGCGTAGCCGGTCATGAACAGCACCTTGAGCCGAGGCGCTCGGGCGCGCGCCATCTCGGCCAGTTGGCGCCCGTTCAGGCCGGGCAAGCCGACATCGCTGACCAGGAGGTCGACGCGCCGCCTGTCCAGGATCGCCAGCGCCTGGCGGGCATCGTCCGCTTCCAGCACGTTGTAGCCCAACTCGCTTAGCACCTCGAACACCAGCATCCGCACCTGCGGATCGTCCTCGACGACGAGCACTGTTTCGCCTGCACCTTCGATCGCCGCTTCTTCGCGAGGCTTCTGCGCTTCCGGCGAGCGGTCGGCGATCGGCAACAACAGAGTGACGACCGTACCCCTGCCCGGCGCGCTGGTGATGCCGATGTCGCCTCCGGATTGCATGACGAAGCCGTGCACCATCGAGAGCCCGAGTCCGGTTCCCTGGCCGATCGGCTTGGTGGTGAAGAACGGATCGAACACCTTCTCCAGAACATCCGGGGCCATGCCTAGGCCGGTGTCGCTCACCACCACACTGACGAAGCGATCATGCGCGGCCCGCGTCTCGATCGTCAGCTCGCCGCCGTTCGGCATGGCGTCGCGGGCGTTGACGGCAAGATTGAGGATCGCCGTTTCCAGCTGGTTGGCGTCAGTCATCGCCACGGCCGGCGCGAGCTGCATTCTGAGCTTGATGTTCTCGCCGACCGAGCGCGCCAGCAGGATCTCCATCGAGCGCACCGCGGCGGCGACGTCCACCGGTTTGATGTCGAGCGATTGCCGGCGTCCGAAGGCCAACAGCCGCGACGTCAGCGAGGCGGCCCGATGCGCCGAGGCAAGCGCCGCGTCGATATATTTCTCGGCATCGTCGACCCTGCCCGCATCGATGCGCCGCTGCATCAGGTTCAGCGCCCCGATAATGCCTGCCAGCAGATTGTTGAAGTCGTGCGCGAGCCCGCCCGTGAGCTGGCCCACCATCTCCATCTTCTGCGCCTGCACGAGTGCGTTACGGGTCTCCTCCAGCTCCTGCGCCGCCTTCACCTTCTCGGTGATGTCGCGGGTGATCTTGGCGAAGCCGATGAGTCGACCGTCGTCGTCATGAATCGCATCGATGACGACGCTGGCCATGAAACGCGCGCCGTCCTTGCGGACCCGCCACCCTTCTTTCTCGTGGCGGCCGGTTTCCCGCGCGATCCGCAGCGCCTGCGCCGGCAGGCCGGCTTCGCGATCTTCGGGTGTATAAAAGACGGAGAAGTGCTGGCCGATGATCTCGTCCGCCGCGTACCCCTTGATCCGCTGCGCGCCGGCATTCCACGTCGACACGCGCCCTTCGGGCGACAGCAGAAACAGCGAATAGTCGACCACGCCCTGCACCAGGATGCGGAACTGCTCGGCCACCGCGCGAGAGGCCGCCTCCGCCTTCAGCCGCTGGCGCTCTTCCTGCCAAGCACGGCCGTGCGCATCCTGCAGCTCCCAAGTGCGCTCGAAGACGCTCATCTCGAGCTGTTCGTTCGCCGCCCGCAGCGCCAGTTCGGTTTCCTTGTGCGCGGTGATGTCGGTCTGCGCCGACAACAGCCGCGCCGGCTTGCCGTCAGCGCCGGGCTCGATCACGCCGCGGTTGTGAATCCATCGCGTCTCGCCGGTGTCGGGCCGGATGATGCGGTATTCCCGCTCAAACGGGCCGACACGCGAGATGTCCTCGTTGAAGTTCGCGACGACGCGGTCCCGGTCCTCCGGATGAAGCCGCTCGGTCCATTGATCGGTATAGCGCCCGCGCAACGGCGCGTCGGGCGGCAAGCCTTGGATCGCCAGATACTCGGGCGAGCGGAAAATGGCGCCGGTGCGCATGTCCCAGTCGAACGAGCCGACCCGCGCCGCCTGCTGCAGCAGCCGCAGCCGCGATTCGCTTTCGCGCAGCTCTTCGAGCGCCTTGTTGGCGGCCGTCTCATCGACCGCCATGCCGACATAGCCCTGGAAGCCGCCGGTGTCGTCGAACCGCGGCTGCGCGCTGGCGCGCATCCAACGCCAATTGCCTGCGGCGTCGGCGAAGCGGGCGACGAACTCGTAGGGCTCATAATTGTTGGACCAGGCCGCCGCTCGCCGCTCGGCCACCCGTGGCAGATCATCCGGATGCAGCAGCGAGATCCAGGCGTCGTTCAACAGCTCCTGCGCTGGCTTGCCAGTCAATTGGGCGAACGCGCGGTTGACGAAGCGCACCTTGCCGCTGGCGGCGGTGATCCAGACCGGCGTGGGCGTCGCTTCCGCCATCGCCTCGAACGCGCCAAGGGATTCGCGCGGGGCCGAAAGATCGTCCAGTTCAGCCTTCATGCAGCGCGCGCACTCCTCGCCCGAGCGCGGTAACGTCCATTTCTCCACCTCGGTTCCATCAGCCGACTGCGGCGTCGATTCAGCTGCCGTTCAGGCGCACGCGCGCCAAGGTTGCGCGGGAGCACTCCAATGACGCGCAAATTTCTCTCTCTGTTTGCGGCCCTCGCCGTGGCCGCCACATCGTTCGCGCCTGCCGCCGCCGACGCGCGGGATCGGCGCGGCGGCTACTACCACGGCGACCGCCACGGCCATCACTATCGCCACCACCGCCGCGATCGCGACGATGACGATGCCGTCGTCGCCGGCGTCGTCGGCCTGGCGCTCGGCCTCGCCATCGGCTCGCTCGCCAGCCAGGATAATCGGCGCGACGGCTGCTACGACCGCTGCGCCCCGCCGCCGAACCGTTATTACGGCTATGACGAACCGCCGGTCTATTATGACGACGACTACTACGAGCCGCGCGTCGATTATGACGACGGCTACGAACGCTGCGACCGGCAGGAACGCGTCTGGGACCGCCAAACACAGCGTTATGTGATCATGGACGCCTGCTGAGCGCCCAATCGCGGCGGGCGCGGGCGTCAACTGCATCGCGCTCATCACTTGGAAGCCTCTCTGCGCTATGTTCCTTGCATGCGATACGTGTACGAAGCGCCCGCGGGCGCAACCTGGTTCAGGCTCGAGACCGAGGCGGAGGCCGAAGCCGAAGCGGCGCTGATGCGCCATGCCGTCGACAAATACTTCCGCCGTCACGAAGCGGCGGCGCGCGAAACCTATCGGGCGCCGCCCAACGTCGCGACGTTCGAGCAGGCGATCGGGCTCAAGGACCACGTCGCCCGCACCATGCCGCTCTTCCTCACGCTCCGCGCCGACGACGGCGAGGGCCTCGCCACGGCGATGCTGCCGCCGGAAGGCCGCAATCAGGCGGGCTTCCGCATCGTCATCGTCGGGCCGGAGAACAGCGACCCTTACGTCGACCATGCGCCGGCGATCGCCGCACTCGCGCGCCACTTCGCCCTCGAGCTGAAGCGCGAGGACTGCTTCCCCTACGCCTGAGCCGTCATTTCGGCGCGGCGGCGCCCGTCTGCGTCAGCGCCCGCGCGCCGACATAACAAGGCGCGGCCGTGCACGTCTGCAGGATCACGCGCACCATGTAATCGCCATTGGCGGGCGGGCTGAACGCGACCACCGGATAATCGTCCGGCAGCACGTCGCTCGCCACTACGCCGCCGCTGCGCATGTCGATCAGCTCGATATCGACATTGTTGCAATCGCCGTCGCAGGCGCCGATGAACGCGTACTGGGCGCCGCCGCTGAGCGGCATGATGAAACGATGGTCGGTGCCCGGCTGCATCGTCAGCACTTTGTCTTCGAAACCTTCCGGCGGCGCCATGCCGCTGGCGAAGCGCTCGCCGATGGCGTCGAGCTGTTCGTCGATATTGGCGATCAGCTGACGGCGGTTTTCGTCCGTGATCTGCACCTGCCGCACATTGCTTACCGGGGTCAGCTGCATCGGCGCCTGCGCGCCCTGCTGCACTTCCGGCAAAGGCGGCCCGCCGGCCTGCTGATTGCACGCAGACAAGGCCAAAGCAGCCGCGGCCGCCAACATCACCTGACGCATCATCGCATTACCCTCCACTTGGCCGCGAGAGCCGTAATCCCGGCGCCCGCCTCTGTCCACGGGCGCCTTCTGCCGTCCGCCGCCGCGCCCGCCTGTGCCCGCCGTCACGTCACTCGAACGACACGCACGAACGCTCCACCACCAGGGCGACGGCCTGTTGCTGGAACTGACGCTTGTACGCCTCCGCGATCCGATCCAGCGCCGCGCGTCCCTCGGTCTCGTCGGCCAGGAATACGGTCAGCTGCTTGGAGGGCTCGCGGACGATCGCCCCAGTTTCAGTATCGCGCCATTGCCCTTCGGCGTCCGCCACCGTGAGGCCATCGGGGAAGCGCGGCGTGATCTCGGCGTCGACGAAGGCGTCCCACGCCGCTTCGCTGACGCCCAGTTCGCCGCCGATATTGCGGCCGAAATACATGGTGGCGATCACCCGCTCCTCGGCGCTTCCCGTGCATCCCTCCGCTTCGACCGACGCCCGCGGCGGCGCGCACGCCGCCAGCGCAAACGCCGCAATCAAGCAAAGCTTCCGCATCCCGCCCCTCCGCTTGCCGCTGTTTTCGCGCGCGGCGAGGTTTCGTCCAGTGAAATCGCGCGCAGACGTCACGCCTGCTGCGCCTCCGCCTCCTCTTCGAGATCGCTGATCTCCGACCGCCGCACCCGGCCCTCGAGCCCGTGCGCCGCGGCCGCCTCGCCGACCAGGCCGCAGAACCAGCGTCCCGCCAACGGATTGACGACGATGGCGTCGATGAAGTCCGCGGGCGCGATCGCGATCTCGGCGCCGTCGCGTGGCATCGGTTTTTCGAAATCGATCCCGAGCGCACGCACCTCGCATTCGTGCTCGTAGCTCGAGTGCTTCAGCGTGAAGACCTTGAGCAGCGACGGCTTCTCGCCGTCCGCGGCGCTGATGACGCCTTCGTCCTGGCCGAAGTGCAGATAGCGCACGCTGCCGGCATACCAGCCCTGATGCTGTGCGCGCCTGGCCGTTTCGGCGACTGCGCGTTCGAGCTTCGCGAACGTCGTCGTGATGGCGACGCCCTCATTGGCGTTGCCGCCATAGAGCGGCCACATCGCCGCCGACTCGTTCGCGCGATCGACCCAGCTCGAAACCACAGAGCTGCGCCGCGCCCGCGCCAGTTCCTCAAGCGCATCGCCGTTGCCGGGGCGCTTGAAGAATTCGAGATCCTTCAGCGGCCAGCGCCCCTCGATGCGGTCCTCGAACGTGTCGACCCGCGTGCAATGCAGCGAGCACTTGTTGAGGAGCAGCGTGAGCTTGGCGAAACTCAGATATTTCCAGAGCGTCGCCTCGGGCGCCGGAATGCGGTCGAACAGACTATGCTGCGGAGGCTCAAACACGCTCGATGCTCCGTCTCCATAACGCCCTAACCGGCACAAGGCGTTCCCTTCCCCACGAGGGCGGACTACGCTTCATCCTCCCAGAACCGCGGGATCACCGGCCGCTCCGCCAGCGCCTCGCGGCGCGCGCGCCACTCCTCGTCCATATGCTCGCGCAGGAAATCGGGCAGCGAGTCTTCGAAGCGCCCCTCCAGGAACGCCGCCTGCGACGCGGCGAGACGCGCGGCGGCGGCGGCGGCGTCCTCAGCGCCTTCGCCGAGATTGTGTTCGCGCCAGAGCTTGACCAGTCCTTCGAACGCCGCCGGCGCTTGCAGCGGCGCATGCACCATGACATGGGCGAGAAACGCGGCCTTGACGAAAAGAGTGACGACGACCTCTTCAGCCTGCTCTTGCGAGAGCCGCGCCGCTTCCGCCTCTTCGGCGCGCCCTGTGTTCACCGTCGCCGCAGCGGCGGCGAGGCGCTCGGCGGTTTTGCTCCAACGTTCAGCCGCGGCGGGATCGCCCTGTTTGGCGGCGCGATTCGCTTGGCGCAGCGCATGTTCGGCTTGTCTGGATGCTTCTCTGTTCATGTTCGTTCCTTTGGCCATGCGTCATCGTCTGCGCGCGAGGACTCGCGCGCCAAGGCTTCGGCTCTCGCTCAGCTGAGAGCGGAGAGCGGGGACGCGGATGAATCGCGTCAGTTAAGTGCGCCCTTGCGGGCGCTGCCTACGCGGGTTCACCCGCGTCCCCGTGACCGTTTGGCATCGGCGCCGTCGCGGGAGATGTTTCACTCTCGGAGGCGGCTCGGCCGATGGCGTGCGGGTTCGTGCGTTCGAGACACGAGTGCCCGGTGCTTCTCCCCGCCTTTTCATGTTCGGCGGGCTTCTCCCCCGAAGGCTCAACCGCGCATCGGAGGATCACGCTCAATCACCACGCTCGCGCATCGGTTCGAACAGGGATCCGACTGCTCTCCAGCGGAGCGATGCGCGCATTATACGCCAGCTCGGCGAGGGGTCGGATTGATTTTTGTGTTGTTGCAATGATTGCAGAGGGTTAGGCGCCGAAAAGGCGGGGATAGAGGGCGTGGCTATCCTCGTTTGGGCGGCCCGCGCGGCGGCAAATAATTGCGCCCCTCATCTGGCGCCGCTCACGCGGAGGGGAAGACCGCTGCTGATCGAGCGCACCGCTTTTGCTCCTCTCGCCTTGTGGGAGAGGGATCGCAGGCGCTGTACTCTCCGCTTGCGCAAGCGAGGGTGAGGGGTGGCGGCGCGGTGAGAAAGCCAATGAAGCGTCTGCCCAAGTCAGACCGCACGCTTCAACGCGCCCGCCGCCTTCGCCGCGACATGAGCGACGAAGAGCGCATCCTTTGGATGTTGCTGCGCGACCGCCGCTTCGCCGACTTCAAGTTTCGCCGCCAGGTCCCGCTCGGCGTTTATGTCGCCGACTTCGTCTGCTTCGAGCGCAAGCTGGTGCTGGAGCTCGACGGTTCGCAACACGCAGAGCCGGAGCAAGCCGCGTTCGACGCCGAGCGCACCGCCTATCTCGAAGCCGCCGGCTTCCGCGTCGCGCGGCTTTGGTGCAGCGATCTGTTCAAGGACCGCGACGGCGCGCTGCAGCTGATCTGGGACGCGCTCACTTCTCCTTCTCCCCTTGTGGGAGAAGGTGGCTCGGCGCGCAGCGCCGAGACGGATGAGGGTAACGGCGCGCGCTTTCCTACTGCGGCGCGATCACCCCTCACCCGCACCTGCGCTCGCGGCGCCGCCCGCGCGTGCGATCCCTCTCCCACAAGGGGAGAGGAGCGAGGTGGTGCGCTCGATTGTGAGCGGCGCTGTTTCAGAACCGCCACCACCGTCATTCCGGATGCGCGAAGCGCGATCTGGAACGCAGGGGACGCTAGCGCAGCGGTCAGTTCGCTAGGTCCCGGTGCTACCGCGCGTCCCGCGCGTCCGGCCGCGATAACTGAGGTTTACTCCGCTGCGACGAGCGCATCCGCCGGCAAATGCTCGCGCGCACGCAGCACTTCCATGCCGACCATGCGGCCCTCCGCGTCGAAATCGAGCACGACGCCGGGCGCGACTTCCTCGCTCTCCATCACCGCTTCGCTTGAAAAGCGCAAATACGCCGTGTTGGTCGCGGCGTCGTAATGGAGGCGTACGCTCATCGTTTTGTCACTCGAACGCGATCGCCATCATCAGTCACAAAGGCGCCCGCCTCTAGGTCATCGCCATATAAGGCGACGATCTCACTGGCGCGCGCCGCCAACGCTACGGCGCCCAGCTGACGCAGCCGCAGCACGCCCAGATGCTTCGCGCCATCCCGAAACACTAGCGTGCCGAAATCGTGATCGATCGTTACAATAGCCCTGCCCTCCGAAGCTGCGGAGGCGAGGATCATCGGATCGCCGGGATCGACGCCGCGTTCAGTGACTGTCGCAACATCGTGGCCGTCGGCCCGCAGTCGAACCGCCACGTCCTTAGCGACGCAGCTATCGAGCAGGAGCTTCCGCTTCTTCACTGGCCGCCCCCACCGCTGCGCCGGACATTCGGGTCATGCCGGAGAGCTTGCCGGCGTAGAGCAACGCGGCCTTGATGTCGTCGGGCTCCAGGAAGGGGAATTGCTCCAGCAATTCGGCCTCGCTCATGCCCGCGCCCAGATAACCAAGCAGATGCTCCACCGCGAACCGCTGGCCGCGAACGATCGGCTTGCCGCCGAAAATAGCGGGGTCCGAGGTGATGCGGGCAAGGAGCGGGTTGGTCATTGGCCAACCTTATCACAGATGTAGATGTCGTGGAATTGCGAACCATCCAGCAATTTTGCCGCGAACGCCCCACGCAGTCAGCAGGACGAAACTCTCAATCTCTGAGAGACTTTCTTCCTTGTTTCGGCAACGCGGACGCGTACTTGCAGAGCGTCGCTGAACTTTCCCGAACTGGAATCGGAAGCCCCATGCAGCCACGGGATGATCTGAAGAAACGTTCCCTTGTAGGCTCCCTCTGCGTCCGAGTACCCACAGGTTGGACGCACGCCGAGTGACCCCAGGGCATCGAATAACCCAGTCACGAGCTGCTCAGCACCAGACTTTGGCCGTCCTCTCGATGAGGCCTTAAGAGCGGTCATCGCATTTCGGGCGGCTCTCGCAATTTGTGCCAGCTCCCAAGCCGTGTTCATCTGGCTGATCGACTCGAATTTCGGATCAAACTGGTGGTGCTTCCGAAACCCGATATCGAGGTGAATTAATTCGAGTTCAATTCGGTGCTCGACTTCTCGCCCCAACGCTGTGCGCGGCTGGGCCAGCTCTTTCGGCCGCCGATGCGAGAAGAATTCATCGAAGTAGGTGGGATCGCCGCTCAGAAGATCGGATAGAGTGGTTGCGTGTTTGTCGATGTCTCGCAACCGTTGGCGGATGTCAGCGATGGGCAATGAGGCGTCTTGCACCGCGCAATGTGTGCGATAGTGCAAATAGGCTTGCCGGACTTGCGCACGCGCATCGCCGTCAATTGCCACACCCACGATTCTGGCAAGCTGGTTGATCTCATCGTCGCCGAGGTCGCCGCCCCAGAATACCGTGGTGGATACCGGCTGAACCATTCGCTAATCGGAATCCATCTTCAGCGCCGCGATGAACGCTTCTTGCGGGATTTCTACTTTCCCGAACTGGCGCATGCGTTTTTTGCCTTCTTTTTGCTTGTCGAGCAGCTTGCGTTTGCGTGAGGCGTCGCCGCCGTAGCATTTCGCCGTCACGTCCTTGCGCAGCGCGGAAATCGTCTCGCGGGCGATGATGCGGCCGCCGATGGCGGCTTGGATCGGGATCTTGAACAGGTGCTGCGGGATCAGCTCCTTCAGCTTCTCGCACATGGCGCGGCCGCGGGATTCGGCGCGGGCGCGGTGCACCAGCATGGCGAGCGCGTCGACCGGCTCGTCATTGACGAGGATGCTCATCTTCACGAGGTCGCCCTCGCGGTGATCGATGATCTGATAGTCGAAGCTGGCGTAGCCTTTCGAGACGCTCTTCAGCCGGTCATAGAAATCGAACACGACTTCGTTCAGCGGCAGCTCGTACACCAGCATCGCGCGCGAGCCGACATAGGAGAGATCCTTCTGCACGCCGCGCCGATCCTGGCAGAGCTTGATGATGGAGCCGAGATATTCGTCCGGAGTCAGCAGCGTCGCCTTGATCCAGGGCTCTTCGATCGCCTTGATATAAACTTCGTCCGGCAGGTCGGCCGGATTGTGCAGCTCGCGCATCTCGCCCGAATTCAGGTGCACCTTGTAGACGACGCTCGGCGCCGTCGCGATCAGGTCGAGATCGAACTCGCGGCTCAAACGCTCCTGGATGATCTCGAGGTGCAGCAGGCCGAGGAAGCCGCAGCGGAATCCGAAGCCGAGCGCGGCGCTGGTTTCCATCTCGTAGCTGAAGCTCGCGTCGTTCAAACGCAGCTTCGACATCGCCGCGCGCAGGTCTTCGAAGTTGGCCGCGTCCTGCGGGAAGAGACCGCAGAACACGACCGGCTGCGCCGGCTTGAAGCCCGGCAGCGCTGCGGCGGTTTCGCGGCGATATTCGGTGATGGTGTCGCCGACGCGCGCGTCCGACACTTCCTTGATGCTGGCCGTCAAGACGCCGACTTCGCCGGGGCCGAGCGCGGCGACGTCCTGGCGCTTGGGCCGCAGCACGCCGAGCGTATCGACGTTATAATCGGCGCCGGTCTGCATCAGCTTGACGCGCATGCCCTTCTTCACGACGCCATCGATGACGCGGAACAGCACGACGACGCCAAGATAGGCGTCGTACCAAGCGTCGACCAGCATCGCCTTGAGCGGCGCGTTGGCGTCGCCGTGAGTGGGCGGCGGCAGCCGCGTGACGATGGCCTCGAGCAACTCCTCGATCCCCTCGCCGGTCTTGCCGGAGGCGAGGATCGCCTGCGAGGCGTCGAGGCCGATCACTTCCTCGATCTGGGCCCGCACCCGCTCCGGCTCGGCGGCCGGCAAATCGATCTTGTTGAGCACGGGCACGATCTCGAGATCGTTGTCGAGCGCCTGATAGACGTTGGCGAGCGTCTGCGCTTCGACCCCTTGCGAGGCGTCGACGATCAGCAGCGCGCCTTCGCAGGCGGCGAGCGAGCGCGAGACTTCGTAGGCGAAGTCGACGTGCCCGGGCGTGTCCATCAGGTTGAGGACGTAATCATTCCCGTCCTTGGCCCTGTAATCGAGGCGCACGGTCTGGGCCTTGATGGTGATGCCCCGCTCTTTCTCGATATCCATGTTGTCGAGGACCTGTTCGGTCATCTCGCGCGCGGTGAGGCCGCCGGTGGTCTGGATCAGACGATCGGAGAGGGTCGATTTGCCGTGGTCGATATGGGCCACGATGGAAAAGTTGCGGATTCTGTCGCGCGGAGTCATGGGCCGGGTGGGTACAGGAGGCGGGCCCCAAGGCCAAGCATACACCCTGCCAAACGCGGGCGGATGGATTGCCGCGCCAGGCGGGCAGCTAGCCCTGGTACTCGCGCGGATCGACCGGCGCGCCGGGCAGTTCGCGCTCCAGCGCCTCCCGGTACTTGACGCAGCCGCGGAAGAATTGCGGCCAGGGCGGTACGGCGATGTCCGGCGCGATCGGCTCCGGCAACAGGCCCCAGAGCTGGGGATGATGCCAGCACAAAGCGTGGCCGGAGCTGTCGCGGTGGGCGCGGATGCCGGCGCGCAGGCGCTTCGCCTCGGCGATCAGCGCGGCGCGGTCCATGCGGTCCAGGTCTTCATCCATGGGCTGCCTCCTGGATGCCGATATAGAGCGCCGGCGCATTGACGCCTGTGGCGGCCTCCCTTACATCCGCCCGCTCCAGCGAGCGCTCCCAAGGAACGTTTCCTGGGCCCAGATGGCGGAATTGGTAGACGCACTAGTTTCAGGTACTAGCGGGTAACACCGTGGAGGTTCGAGTCCTCTTCTGGGCACCACTTTTCATCGGCTGAAAATCAGGTTTGTCGCGCGCTGCTTGGGCGGGCAGGCGTCGCGTGCTAGGCGCGTGGCATGCGTTCTCCGATCCTTGGCCTCGCCGCCTTAGCTCTCGCCGCCTGCGTCACCGCGCCGGCCGCTGACACATCCGCCCCGATCTCCACCGCCGGCATCGCCCTGGCGTGGGACGCCGCCCGGATCGAGCCGATCCTTCAGCGCACGCAGCGGCTGCACCTGAACGCCGACCTCTCGGCGCTTTCGCCCGGCGAGCAGGCGGCGGTGCGCGAGCTGCTGGCGGCGGGCGAGCGGATACACCGGCTCTATCTCGATCAGCGCCACCCTCAGGCGCTCGCGGCGGCGGCGTATCTGGAGGCGCACCCGGAGTTCGCCGCGCATCGTGATCTCTTCCGACTCAATTCCGGTCCGATCGCCTCGACGCTCGACAACACGCGCGAAGGCTTTCTCACCGTCGCGCCGGAGACGCCGGCGCGGAACATCTACCCGCAGGGGACGACGCGCGAGCAGCTGGACGCGTTCTTCGCCGCCAATCCGGAGCGGCGCGACGAGCTGCTCGATGATCGTGCCGTGGTCTGGGCGGCGAGCCCGGAGAACCGGCGGCGTGCGTTGGCGGCGCTGCAGCGTCATCCGGCGCTCGACACGCTGCATCCAGGTCTGCGCGAGCGGCTGGAGACGAGCGAAACCTATCTCGCCGTGCCCTATTCGGTCGCCTACGCCGAGGACATCTTCTTCATCCACGACCGGCTCATCGCCGCGGCGGCGCATGTCGAAAGCGGCGACCCGGCGTTTGCGCGCTATTTGCGGCTGCGGGCGCGCGACTTGCTCGCCGACGATTACGAAGCCGGCGATGCGGCCTGGGTGACGGGCGAGTTCACCGGCAATCTCAACGCCCAGATCGGCAGCTACGAGACCTATGACGATGCGCTCTACGGCGTGAAGACGTTCTTCTCGCTCTCGCTGCTGGTGCGCGACCGGGAGCGCAGCGAAGAGCTGCAGGCGGCGCTCGGCGACATCCAGACGGTCGAGAACGCGCTCCCCTACGATCAGCACCGCGAAGTGCGCAGCGACATACCGGTCGGCGTCTACAACATCATCGCCGATTTCGGTCAGTCGCGCGGCGCCAACACGGCGACGATCCTGCCGAACGAAGCTTATCTCGCGCGCCAGTACGGGCGCACCATTCTGATGCGCGGCAACATACTCCTGAACGAAGAGCAATTCGCCGAAACTCATCGCGCGTTCGCGGCGGCGGTGGCGCAGAACCAAGCGGACGACATCACCGCCGAGGGCGGTTTTTATCGTACGCTCTGGCACGAGATCGGCCATTATCTCGGCGTCGATCAGACCGCCGACGGCCGCGAACTCGATGTGGCGCTGGAGGATACGGCCGATCTGCTGGAAGAGATGAAAGCGGATCTCGTTTCGCTCACCGCGGCGCGCATCCTCAACCAGCGCGGCCGCATCACCAATGCGCAGCTGCGCAATATCTATGCTTCGGGCATTCGCCGCGTGCTGCAGAAGAACCGTCCGCGCCGCGAGCAGCCGTATCAGACCATGCAGCTGATCCAGTGGAACTGGTTCATGGACCGCGGCGCGCTCCGATTCGAGAACGGGCGCCTCAGGATCGATTATCGCCGCTACCCCGAAGCGGTGACGAGCCTCTTGCGCGAAGTGCTGGCGATCCAGCGCGCCGGCGACCGCGCCCGCGCCAACGCCTTCGTCGAACGCTGGACCACCTGGGATCCGGCGCTGCACGAAGCGATCGCGGCCCGCATGCGCGAAAGCGAACGCACGCGCTACACGCTGGTGACGTACGAGGCGATCGATGGGGCGCGTTGAAGAAGGTTGGGACGCAGAAGTGCTCCATCATCCCGGACGCGCGAAGCGCGATCCGGGAGCCAGGGGCCACACGCGCGTCGTTGGCCCCTGGGTTCCGGGTTTATCGCTGCGCGATGCCCCGGAATGACGACTCTGTTCAACGTGAACGATCAAATGGAAACCTTCCTCCCCCTCCCCGACATGATCCGCGCGCTGGCGGCGCGGCAGCCGGAGCATGCGGCGCTCATTCAGGACGAGCGCCGCGTCAGCTACGCTGAACTCGACGCGGCGATGGATCGCGTCGCGGCGGCGCTGCAGCGGGACGGGGTGAAGCCCGGCGAAAGCGTCTCGATCTGCGCGGCGACGTCGATCGAATACGCCCTCGCCTTTCTCGGCGCGTTGCGCGCAGGCGCGGCGGTGGCGCCGCTGGCGCCGTCGTCAACCGCCGAGAGCATCGCCGCCATGGTCGCCGATTCCGGCGCCAAGCTGTTCTTTCTCGATACCGGCGTCGCCGAAGCGCTGAAGGAGGCGCCGCCTGAGATCGGCGCCAAGCTGATCGCGCTCGAACCGGGGGCGCCGGGCGCAGCGTTCACCGAATGGCTGGCGCCGAACGGCGCCAAGCCCGCGCCCGTCGTCATCGACGAGAAGATGCCGTTCAACATCATCTATTCCTCCGGCACCACCGGCGCGCCGAAGGGCATCGTGCAGAGCCACGGCATGCGCTTCCAGCACATCATGCGCGCGCAAGCGATGGGCTACGGCCCGGGCGCGGTGACGTTGCTTTCGACGCCGCTCTATTCCAACACGACGCTGGTCAGCTTCTTCCCGACGCTCGGCCTCGGCGGCGCCGCAGTGCTGATGAAGAAGTTCGAAGCCGGCCAATATCTCGACCTGGCGCAGCGCCATCGCGTCACCCACACCATGCTGGTGCCGGTGCAGTACAGCCGCATCATGGCGTGGCCGGACTTCGATCGCTACGATCTCTCGAGTTTCGTGATGAAGTTCTGCACCTCGGCGCCGTTCTCGGCGGCGCTGAAGGCGGACATCCTGAAGCGTTGGCCCGGCGGCCTGATCGAGTATTTCGGCATGACCGAAGGCGGCGGCACCTGCGTGCTGATCGCGCACGCCCATCCCGACAAGCTGCACACCGTGGGCACGCCGGCGCCCGGGCACGACATCCGCGTCATCGACGAAGACGGCCGCGAACTGGCGCGCGGCGAAGCCGGCGAGATCGTCGGCCGCTCGCCAATCATGATGAGCGGCTATCACAACCGCAAAGAACAGACCGAAGCGGCGATTTGGACGTCGCCCGAAGGCTTGACGTTCATCCGCACCGGCGATGTCGGCCGCTTCGACGCCGACGGGTTCCTCGAACTCATGGACCGCAAGAAGGACATGATCATCTCCGGCGGCTTCAACATCTATCCAAGCGATCTCGAGGCCGTGCTGCGCCAGCATCCGGACGTCGCCGATGTCGCCGTCGTCGGCGCGCCGTCGGCGGAATGGGGCGAGACGCCAGTGGCGTTCGTGGTCTCGCGCGGCGCCAGCGCGGACGAATTGCGCGCCTTCGCCAACGAGCGCCTCGGCAAGACCCAGCGCATCGCCGCCGTCGAGCTGATCGACGACCTGCCGCGCAGCCATATCGGCAAAGTGCTGAAGCGCGAGTTGCGGGATGCGTACGTGGCGAGGAGCGGATCAACGACCCGCTAGCGCCTGGGGACAAATTGGACTAATCCCCGGCGCATGACCCGTAAGCTTTCCCTCACCGTCGACGGCAAGGACGGCCGCAACGTCGCCGTCTATCTGCACAAGGGCGACCTGCCCGACAGCGTGACGTTCAGCGGCCCGATCGCAGTCGACAGCGAGACGATGGGCCTCTCGCTGATCCGTGATCCCTTGTGCCTCGTTCAGCTCTCCGACGGCGGCCATGAAGCGCACCTCGTGCAGCTCGACCGCGCCAGCTATGACGCGCCGAACCTGAAGCGCGTGCTCTCCGATCCGAACGTGCTGAAGCTCTTCCACTTCGCCCGTTTCGACGTCGCCATGTTCATGCGCGACCTCTCGGTGATCACGACGCCGATCTATTGCACCAAGATCGCCTCGAAGCTGGTGCGCACCTACACCGACCGCCACGGCCTCAAGGACCTCACCAAGGAAGTGCTCGGCCGCGACATCTCCAAGGACCAGCAATCGAGCGATTGGGGCGCGGCCGAACTCAGTGACGCCCAGCTCGCCTATGCGGCCTCGGACGTGCTGCACCTGCATCAGCTGAAGGAGCGACTCGACGCCATGCTCTTCCGCGAAGGCCGGGTCGAAGTCGCCCAATCGTGCTTCGACTTCCTGCCGACGCGCGCCGCGCTCGATCTTGCGGGCTGGGAAGAGACCGATATCTTCGCCCATTCATGAGCGTCGATCAGACAGAACTCCGGGAGCGCTGGCGCGGCGTGGTGCGCCATTATCCGGTCTGGCGCATGCTCTTCGACCTGACGTTCGATCCTGCGTCCTGGCGGCTGGTCGGCTCGGACGTCGTCTCGCTCGTGGTGCAAGGCAAGACCGCACGCCGCGCCGCCCGCGCGCTCGAAGGCGCTTCGGCGGAGATGCTGACCGCGCTCACGGCGATGGCGGAGGTCAATGTCCGTCGCACGGGCGACCTCTTCCGCGTCGTCTTCCTGGGCTACGTCTCGGTGCCGCTCGCGATCGCGGCGATGCTGTCCGACGCCGCGCCCGAAGCGCTGCGCGCCATGCTGACAGAAATGACAGCCAGTTTGATCGTCTTTCTCATCGGCGCGCTGGTGTTTCCGATCGTCTATTTCTGCGGCAGCTGGCGCGCCCGCCAGATCGGCTGGGTGATCGATCTCTACAGGGCCGGCGCGCTGGCGCCGCTGCCGGAGAAGAACGCCGTCGCCGGAGCGCCGACATGAACGCGAAGATCAATCTCGCCGACAAGCTCGCTCAGTTCGAAGGCTATTGGCAGCCGCGCGTCGTCGGCGCCTTCAACGGCCACGATCTCATGGTGGTGAAATTCCAGGGTCAGTTTCCCTGGCACAAGCACGACGACACCGACGACTTCTTTCTCGTGCTGCAAGGCGAAGTGATCATCCGCCTGCGCGACGGCGACATCGCCCTGCAGCCTGGCGAAATTTTCGTCGTGCCCAAGGGCGTCGAGCACGCGCCGTTCGCTGCGGAAGAGGCGCACGTGCTGCTGATCGAGCCCGCCGGCACGCCCAACACCGGCGATCCGGCGACGGCCGCGCCCAGGCGGGAGATTTAAAGCGCACACAAAGAACGTTGGCGGCATCGCCGTCAGCGCCTAAGCTCGCCCGTGGGAGGAAGAACGCGATGCTGCGGCTTGCGCTGACGATGCTTTTCACGGTGCTTGCGTCCGCGCCCGCCTTCGCTCAGCCGGTGTTCGCCAACCCTTTCGCCGATGCGCCGACCTACCGGGCCGAACGCGGCTCGCTCACCGAAGCCAGCTACCGCGTGCGCTACGAAGCGACCTACTCCGAGCGCGGCGCGACGCCTGTCGTGCGCGAACTTGTCATGGACGTGGCGCCGGACTGGTCGCTCGTCCGCGACGGCGCGGTCACCCGGCTCTACGACTTCAAGCTCAATCGCGTCTTCGTAATCTACGGCGACAGCTTCTCGACCATGAACGGCTTGGCCGACGTGACGTTTCGGGTGATGGAGCGGCAGAACCGCACCTATCTCGCGCGCGTGATGTCCGCCGCCGGCGCACGCGGCGATCTCGCCGACGCCTGCGACGCCGAGTCCGAACTCGGCCTCGCCATTCCCGGATCGACGGACGCGGGCGCAACCGAGATCCGCGAGCGCGCCGGCGCCTTCTCGCTACGCTGCGCCGGACGCGAGGTCGGCGGCTTCACGCCCGGCGATGGCGCCGCGGCGCCGGCGGCGTTCTGGCCCACCATGTACGCGGTGATGATCACGCATCCGGCGCTGCATCAGCGCGTGCGTGACACGGGGCGCGCGCCGGCGCAGATGGAAATAACCTATCGCGAAGCGCCGGGCCCACTTACGCGCCGGGCGTGGCGGCTCGTCGCCGTCGAAACCGTCAGCACGCCCTATCCACTCGACGCCGCGCTGCGCAATGAGACCGCCGCCACGATCGACCAGCTGGCGCCCGGCGCGGGCGCCGCGGGCGCCGAAGCCGTCGCCGGACGCGCGCAAGGCGGCGCGCCGACGCTGCAGAGCTGGGACCATCATCTACGCACGGTTTCGCGGCGCGACGGCGAAGCCGCGGCGGCGATGCTGATTGGCCTAACGTACAACATGTTTCCGGAATTGCAGTGCGACGCGGGCCAGCCGCATTTCGTGTGCGATTTGGTTCGCAGAGTGCGCAGTTTGGAAGATCGGGGGCCCTGGTCACAGCTTGAGGTCGCCATAGCGGAACAACAGCGCAATCCCGCTGCAGCAATCGCTGCAATGCAGAGCGCGCAGAACTCTCGGCATCGGGATCATCCGGCGCTTGGGGCTACGTTCGCCTTGGCCCTGTCGCAATTCAATCAGGATCAGCTCGCCCAAGCGCGCGCCGCCGGTCTACCGACCGACATCGCGGCGCTGCAGAACCGGGCGCTGATCGCTTTCCCTTACAATCCGGCGTACTGGACCGATGTCGGCGACCGTTTCGGCTACAATTACGAATGGCCGAGCGCGTTTCTGTTCTACGACGTAGCTTACTCGCTGCCGATGCCGAGCGCGCTCGAGCGCAACCAGGCGCTCGTCGACAAGCGCGCGCAGATGCAGCGCATCCGTCGCGATTTTCCGGACGCGACTTTGTCGCTTACACCGTAGGGCGGTTCACGCCACCGCCGCCGGCGGGCCGAATTTGCCGGCTTGGTAGTCCTGGATCGCGGCGACGATCTCTTCGCGCGTGTTCATGACGAACGGGCCGTGCGCGACCACCGGCTCGTTGATCGGCTCGCCATAGCCGAACAGGATGAAGCTGTCGTCCAGCGCGTGAAATGCGATCTCTTCGCCGTCGTCGTTAAACTCGACCAGTTTCCACTGTGTGATCTCGTCGCCGGCGATGCGCACGCAGCCGCGCACGATGTAGAAGAACACGTTGCGTGTCGACGGCGCGCGCACGACGACGCGGGCGCCTGCGTCTGCTTCGATCGTCGACATGAAATGGCCGCTCAGCGTTTCGACCGGGCCGACCGCCGCGCCAAGTTCGCCGGCGATCAGATTGAGCGTCGCGCCGCCGTCGCCGGTGTCGAGCGCCGGAATGTCCTCGCGCTGCAGCCCGACATAGGCCGGCTTCGCGAACTTGTGCTTGGCCGGCAGGTTCACCCAGAGCTGCAGGATTTCCGTCGGCCCGCCGTCGCGCTTGAAGCTGGGCGGCGACAGCTCGGCGTGGATGAGGCCAGAGCCCGCCGTCATCCATTGGACGCCGCCGGCGCGGATCACGCTTTCATGCCCGCCTGAGTCGTAATGGCCGAGTTCGCCGTCGAGAATGAATGTCACCGTCTCGAAGCCGCGATGCGGGTGCGGGCCGAACGGCAGGCCGCGATTGTTCGGCGCGTAGGTCTGCGGCCCGTGGTGATTGAGAAAGAGGAAGGGATCGATCTGCGCGACATGCGGCCCCGGCAGCGGCCGGCGCGTGACGAGATCGCCGATGTCGTCGCGGAAGCTGTCGTGAACGGCGCGGATGCTGCGGGACATGGGGAAACGCTAGTTAGCCCTCAATTCATATGCGATGATCGCGATAAAGATAGGCGCCAGACAAATTGCCACGAAGACAGGACCAGCTTGTGCTTCTGGCAATCTCCGCGCGAAATTCTCTGGCCGGAAGGCAGCCGCCCATGCAATCAAGAAGCAGGTAAGCGCCGCGCAACATATTGCGATAAAAAGCAGGGGTTGCAACGACAACCGCGCCGCCAAGAACAAGCACTGCGCTCCCGCAATCAGCGATGCAACAACGGCCACACTGCGTTGTAAACGCGTCACGCCTTCACCACTTCCTGCTCGATCCGCCCGAAGATCGAGTGGTTCTTCGCATCGCGCATCTCGATCTCGACGCGGTCGCCCCATTTGAGGAAGCTGGTCGCCGGCTTGCCGTGCTGGATCGTCTCGATCATGCGCTGTTCGGCAATGCAGGAATAGCCGCGCCCGCCTTCGCTGACCGGCTTGCCGGGGCCGCCGTCCGCATCGCGGTTCGACACCGTGCCCGAGCCGATGATCGTGCCGGCGGCGAGCTCGCGCGTCTTCGCCGCGTGCGCGATGAGGCGGCCGAAATCGAACGTCATGTCCTCGCCGGCGTTCGCCGCGCCGAACGGCTTGCCGTTCAGCGAAACATGCATCGGCAGATGGAGCTTGCCGTCCTTCCACGCCGCGCCCAGCGCATCAGGCGTGACGGCGACAGGCGAGAACGCTGACGACGGCTTCGACTGGAAGAAGCCGAACCCTTTCTCCAGCTCCGCCGGAATGAGGTTGCGCAGGCTGACGTCGTTGACCAGCATCACCAACCGGATGCGCTCGCGCGCCGCTTCCGCGCTGATCCCAGCTTCGCAATCGTCGACGATCACCGCGACTTCCGCCTCGAAATCGCAGCCCCAGCCTTCGTCCTTCAGCGGGATCGGATCGCGCGGGCCGAGGAACGCGTCGCTCCCGCCCTGATACATCAGCGGATCGGTCCAGAAGCTCTCCGGCAGCTTCGCCCCGCGCGCCTGCCGCACCAGCGCGACGTGATTGACGTAAGCCGAGCCGTCCGCCCACTGGTACGCGCGCGGCAAGGGCGAGGCCGCTTCGCGCTCGTGGAAGCGTTCGCGCAGGATCGTCCCGGCGTTGACGCCCTCGGCGATCGAACGCAAGCGCGGCTCCGCATGCGCCCAGTCGTCCAGCGCCGCCTGCAGCGTCGGAATTTCCGCGCACGGCGCGTGCCAGGCGAGATCGTCGGAGACGACGACGAGCTTGCCGTCGCGGCCGTGACGAAGGGATGCGAGTTTCATTCAATGATCCTCCAAGACATCATCGGCCCATTCGAGCTTTGCCTCTGGAAATCGTCTCGAGAACGCGGCCCAGTTCTTGTCCCGCCTGAGTAGCTTTGTGGCCTCGTTCTTCCGCCGTTCGCTGTGCACGTAGATAGCGATCTTGTCTCCGATGAACTCGGAACGCGTCGCGTAGAAATCCAAAATGTGCGCGTCATCAATCCAGTTATAGAGCGTACCAATCCATGCGAGCGGATTTTCGTACGTAACTGGCGGCATCCACGGCAAAACAATGCGCACGGGTTCGCGTTCGCCGAATCGCTTCACGCTTTCACCGCGTCCTTCTGGTTCTCCGGCGCGGCTTTGATGAACGCTGGATGTGCGCGTGCGTTCTCGTCCCACGCGACGAGGCGCGGGAAGGCGGAGAGATCGACGTCGAACCGCCGCGCATTGGCCATTTGCGGCACGAGCATGATGTCGGCGAGGCCAGGCTGATCGCCGAATACGTACGGCGTTGCCGGCCGCTCCGCCGCCTGGTGCTCCAGCGCCGAAAAGCCGACGCGAATCCAGTGGCGATACCATTCGCTGACGTGATCCTCGCCAACGCTGAATTCGAGCTTCAGCCGATTGAGCACCGAGAGATTGTTCAGCGGATGAATGTCGCAGGCGATCGTCAGCGCGAACGATCGCACTTGCGCGCCGAGCCACGGATCGGCGGGCGTGAAGCGCGGCTCGGGATAAGTTTGATCCAGCCACACCAGGATCGCGAGCGACTGCGTCAGCAGTCCCTGCTCGGTCTCCAGCGCCGGCACGCGCATCTGCGGGTTCTTGGCCCGATACGCGGGCGCGAACTGCTCGTCCTTGCCCGGGGCGATGTTCACCGGAATGGACTCGTAATCGACGCCCTTGAGATTGAGGCCGATGCGGACGCGATAGGCGGCGGACGAGCGCCAGTAATCGTAGAGCTTGAGCATGCGGACTCTTCTACGCTGTCCCTCCCCGCAAGGGGAGCGATTTTCCGTTACGCCGCGCCATGCTTGCCGGGCGCCCATCCGCGCGCGGCCAAGAGCTTCCCGCCGCTCTCGGCTGCGCCGGGCTCAATCGTGGTCGCCATCGAGTCGTTCCAACGGTTGAGATAGCCGAACAGCGCGACGACGCCGAGGATTTCGACGATCTCCTCGTCGGTCCAATAGGCTTTGAGGCTGGCGGCGACGTGATGATCGACGGCGTTGGGCGTGCTGGCGGCGGCCTGCGCGAACGCGAGCGCGGCCTTCTCCGCCGGCGTGAAGAGATCGCTGCGCTCGTAGTTCCACACTTCGGCGATGCGGTCGTGGCTTGCGCCATAGCGCTCGGCGGCGCGCGCGGTGTGCGCCTGGCAATAGCGGCAGCCGGCCGTCTGACTGGCGACGAGGCCGATAAGGCGCTTCTGCTCGGACGTGACGCGGCCCGCGTTCGCCATCACCGCCTTGTTGAGCGCGATGAACGCCTTGGCGATCTCCGGCCGGCGCTGCATCGTCAGCACCGAGTTCGGCGGAAAGCCGAGCGTCTCGTTGAAGAAGCGCGCGAGCTCGGCGACTTCGGCGTCTGCGTTCGCCGGAAGCGGTTCGACCAGCGCCATTCTACTCCCCAATCCGCGCCTTCGCCGCGTGCGCGGCGCGCGCCTTTTCGTGCAGCCAAGCAGCGTGCTGCGGCGCCTTCTTGGTGCGGCTCCATTCCTCCAGCATCGCCGGCGCGACGCGCTTCAGCTCCGCCAGCTCCTCCGCCGTGCCCGTATCCGCCGCGAGTTCGACGCGGTGGCCGTTCGGATCGAAGAAATAGATGGACTTGAAAATGCCGTGGTCGGTCGGCCCCAGCACGTCGAGCCCTTTCGCTTCGGCGCGCTGCTTTGCATTCAGCAAAGCCTCGACGCTGTCGACCTTGAAGGCGATGTGCTGCACCCATTGCGGCGTGTTCTGGTCGCGGCCCATTTCTTTCTGATTGGGCAGCTCGAAAAAGGCGAGAATGTTGCCGTTTCCCGCATCGAGGAAGACGTGCATGTAGGGATCGTACTCGCCGGTCGACGGCACATGATCCTCGGCGAACGCCGTGGTGTACTCCATGCCGAGCACGTCGCGATAGAACTCGACGGTTTGCTTCGCGTCCTTGCAGCGATAGGCGACGTGATGGATGCCCGAGGTTATTGGCATTGCGAATTCTCCAACCGATGATAGCCTGAATCCACATGCAAGAAGACACACGGCTTCTGGTTTCGGAACTTACTGAGGTCGACCGCCTGCTTGCTCGGCTTGAGCAAAAGCTCGTTCACGTCGCTGAAGACGTCTCCATGTTGAAGCAGCGCATGGGATTGCTGGCCAAAGGTATGTCCGTCGCCTGCGGCCGAATAGATCGGCTCGACGCCCGCATCGCGGTCATAGAGCGCACGCTCACCGAGCCCGGAGGCTAGACGCTCACTGTCGTCATTCCGGACGCGCGAAGCGCGATCCGGAATCCAGGCGCAAGCGACAGTGCGTTGGCTCCTGGGTTCCGGGTTCTTCGCTGCGCGAAGCCCCGGAATGACGAAGGGCGGCGGCCTGCTCACTCTTCCTCATCCGCAAAAATGTAGACCTCCGGCTCGCCGCCGTCTTGCAGGAAGGCGCGGTACATCCCGGAGGTGTTCATCGCCCAGGCGTGCCCGCCGCGGCCGTCAAGCACGATGACGCCGCCGTCCCCGGCCGCGCCGCTCGCATTGGTGGTCGCGCCGACTTCGGCGATGACGTTGTCCGCCGCCGCTTGCGCGCTTTCGCCATTGAACTCCATTCGCGCGCAGATCGCGCGGGCGACGCCGACGCGGATGAAGAACTCTCCGGTGCCCGTCGCGCTGACGCCGCAGACGCCGTTCTGCGCATAGGTCCCCGCGCCGATGATCGGAGCATCGCCGACGCGGCCCCAACGTTTGCCGGTGGTGCCGCCGGTCGAGGTGCCCGCGGCGATGTTGCCAGCGGCGTCGAACGCGACGACGCCGACGGTGCCGAATTGGTGGTCGTCCGGATACGTCAGCTCCGCGCGCGGGGCGGGCGGCGCGCCGGCGGGGCGCTGTGGAATCGGCAGATTGTTGCGCCGGAGATTCTCTTCGAGCTGGCGCCAGCGCCGTTCGGTGAAGAAGTAGGACGGCTCGACCTGCTCCAAATCTTGCGACCGCGCGAACGCCTCCGCGCCCTCGCCGATCAGCATCACGTGCCGCGAGCGCTCCATCACGGCGCGCGCTGCGCTGATCGGATGGCGCGTGCGCGTCAGCCCTGCAACCGAGCCCGCCGCGCGCGTGCGCCCGTCCATGATCGACGCGTCGAGTTCGTTCTTGCCTTCCGCCGTGAACACCGCGCCGCGGCCGGCGTTGAACAGCGGATCGTCCTCCATCTCGCGGATCACAGCTTCGACGGCGTCAAGCGATGAACCGCCGCGTTCGAGCACGCCGCCGCCGGTCGTCAGCGCGCGCTGCATGGCGGCGCGGTATTGCGCTTCGAGCTCCGGCGTCAGGTTTGTGCGCTCGATGACGCCCGCGCCGCCGTGCACGACGATGGACCAACGGGGGGCGGGCGGTTCAACCACGGAGGCACACGCGGAGAGAAATAGCGTCAGCAGCGCCGCCATCCATGCTCCCCCGCGTGCGGGGGAGCTGTCGACGCGCGCAGCGTGGAGACTGAGGGGGGAGTTGTCTGTCATGTTGCTCACGCGCCCCTCCGGCTCGCTCCGCTCGCCACCTCCCCGCGCTGCGGGGAGGACAAATATCTCAGCTCGCCTTCAGCACGCCGCGCTTGATCTGATCGAGTTCGATCGACTCGAACAGCGCTTTGAAATTGCCTTCGCCGAAGCCTTCATTGCCCTTGCGCTGGATGAACTCGAAGAAGATCGGGCCGATCGCGTCCTTGCCGAAAATCTGCAGCAGCAAGCCCTGCCCTTCGCTCGGCGCGCCGTCGATCAGGATGCGGCGCTTGCGCAATTCCTCCACCGGCTCGCCGTGGCCCGGGAGGCGCTTGTCGATCAGATCAAAATAGGTCTCGATCGTGTCCTGCAGCTCGACGCCGCGTTCGCGCAGCCGATCGACCACGGCGTAGAGATTGTCCGTGCCGAAGGCGAGGTGCTGGATGCCTTCGCCCTTGTAGCGCTGCAGATATTCCTCGATCTGGTCGACCTTGCCCTCTTCGCCCTTCGACTCGTTCAGCGGGATGCGGATCTTGCCGTCTGGGCTCGTCATCGCTTTGGAGAAGAGGCCGGTGACTTTGCCTTCGATGTCGAAATAGCGGATTTCGCGGAAATTGAAGATGCGCTCGTAATACTCCGCCCACTTGGCCATGTTGCCGCGATAGACATTGTGAGTCAGGTGATCGAGATAGGTGAGGCCGATCTGGTTCTTCTTCTCGTCCGCGCCCGCGATCGGTTCGAAATCGACATCGTAAATCGTCTCGGCGCCATAGCGGTCGACGAGATAGATATAGGCGCCGCCGATGCCTTCGATCGCCGGAATGTGGAGCTCGCCCGGTCCGACCGGCATCTGCACCGCCTTCGCGCCGCGCTTCACCGCGTCTTCCAGCGCGACCTTCGCGTCCTTCACCCGGAACGCCATCGCGTTGGCGCTCGGCCCGTGCGCCTTGCGGAACTCGGCGGGCTGCCCCGCCGGCTCCATGTTGAGGATGAAGTTGATGTCGTTCTGCTTGTAGCGGACGACGTTCTTCGAACGGTGTTTGCCGACGGCGGTGAAGCCGATCTGCTCGAAATACGCGGCAAGCTTTTCTGGTTCGGGCGAGGTGAATTCGACGAACTCGAACCCGTCGGTCCCGAGCGGATTTTCGAACAGATCGGCCATGGCGTTTCCTCGCGAGCTTGCGTTTGTCTTGGATTTAGTTTCATCTGCAACTAATGGCAAGCGCGAAGCGGAAACCCTCGCTCCAAAAGTCTTCCGGGGAACTCCTGGTGTTGGAGAAGTTCCTGCCCTATCGGCTGTCGGTCCTGTCGAACCGGATCAGCCGCGCCATCGCCGCGCGCTACGCCACGGCGTTCGACCTCACCATCCCCGAATGGCGCATCATCGCCGTGCTCGGGCGCACGCCCGGTTTGACGGCGAAGGACATCGCGCAGGCGACCGAGATGGACAAAGTCGCCGTCTCACGCGCGGTGCAGCGCCTGATCCGCTCGAACCGCGTCGCCGCCCGCGCCGATGCGGAGGATGCGCGCAGGCAGCTGCTGTCACTGACCCGCGACGGCGAAAACGTGCACGCGCGCATCGCGCCGATTGCGCTGGAGAGCGAGCGGAAATTGCTGTCGGCGCTGGACGGGCGCGAGCGCGCGCAGTTGGACGCGCTGTTGGATCGGCTGCTGGCCGCGGCAAAGCGGCTCTGACAGCCGCTCGCGCGGCGCCGATTGCAGCACGCGCGGGAACCCTGCCGCTGCGCTGTCGCTTACACTGATGCGTTCCAGCAACACCGGAGAGTTCCGATGCGCTCAAGCAAGCTCATCGCAGCAAGCACGGCTGCGCTTTGCGCCGCCCTAATGGCGGCATGTTCGTCCACAGCGACCACAGAAACGTCGGCGACCGCGCCGTCGACCTCGTCCTCGGCCGCAGCGGCTGTGGACACCGACGGTCAATACACGGATGCGCAGCTGCAGGCGTTCATCGCCGCCCGCCGCGAGATCGAACCGATCACGCAAGGCTTCGCCGCACTTTCCCCTGAGCAGCGCACGGAAGCCACCGCGCGCATCCGCGCCATCATGGAGCGGCATCAGGTCAATGCGACCACCTACGATGCGATCCAACGCCAGATCGGAACGGATCAGGCGCTGGCGCAACGCGTCACGACCCTGCAGGTCGCCACCGTGACCGACGCGAGCTTGCGCGCGTTCGTCGTGGCGAGCCGCGAAATCCAGCCGCTGACCGCGAATCTTTCCGCGGCTTCAGAAGCGGAGGGCAACCAGATCTCCGCCCAGATCGGCGCGATCCTCGCCCGGCACAATATCGACTCGAACCTTTACAACGCCATCGCGCTCGAAGCGCAGACCAACCAGGCGCTCGCCGCCCGCATCGCCGCCGTGAGCCAGCCAAGCGGGACGCCGCAGGGCGACTAAAGGTTCAGCGCTGCGGCGTCAGCCGCAGCAGCCGGCCGTTGTCTTCGTCGGTAACGATCCAGAGCGCGCCATCGGCGGCTTCAGCGACGTCGCGGATGCGGCCGACTTCGCCTCTGAGCAGACGCTCCTCGGCGGCGACGCGCTCGCCGTCGAGTTCGAGACGCACGATCGTCTGCGTCTCCAAACCTGCGATCAGGAGATTGCCGCGCCAGGGGAAGAGATCGCCGCGATAGAACAGCATGCCGCCCGGCGCGATCACCGGGTCCCAATAATAGATCGGCTGCTCCATGCCGTCGCGCACGGCGACGCCGCCGTTCACGGGCGAGCCGTTGTACTCCTCGCCGTACGAAATCACCGGCCAGCCGTAATTGCGGGCGGCGCGCACGATGTTGACCTCATCGCCGCCGCGCGGGCCGTGTTCGACAATCCAAAGCTCGCCCGTTTCGGGATGCAGCGCAGCGCCCTGCACGTTGCGATGGCCGTACGACCAAATCTCCGCGCGGGCGCCGGCGCGGCCGGCGAACGGATTGTCCGCGGGCGCCGACCCGTCCGCGTTAATGCGCACGACCTTGCCGATGTGGGTCGCATTATCCTGCGCCTGCTCGCGCGACTCGCGCTGCTGGCGATCGCCGAGCGTGACGTAAAGCCGGCCATCGCCGTCGAACACCAGGCGCGATCCGAAATGGCCGCCAGAATCCCACGCCGGCTGCTGGCGGAAGATCACCTGCACGTTCTCCACACGCGTCGCATTTGCGTTGAGCCGCCCGCGAGCAACGCTCGTCCCGTTCGCGCCGCCGCCGCGGGCCTCCGCATAACTCCAATAGATCAAGCGATCACTTGCGAAGTTCGGACTGAGCGCGACATCGAGCAGACCGCCTTGGCTGCGCACCAGCGCTTGCGGCAATCCCGACACGCGCTGCGACGCGCGCCCGTCCGCGCTGATCACGCGCAAGCGGCCGGCGCGCTCCGTCACCAGCAACCGCCCGTCCGGCAAAACTTCGATCGCCCACGGATGCTCGAGCCGCGCGGCGATTTCCTCCACAGCGATCGCAACGTTCGATCGCGCTTCGGGCGCGCGCGTTTGTCCTTCGAACGCGGGCTCGAAGTCGGTGTTTGCGGCGCCCTGCTCTACCGGTGCGCCGGCGCGCTGCGCGGGCTGTCCGTTGGTCTCGCCGCTGCACGCGACGAAGGCGAATGTGGCAAACAAAAGGTAAGCGCGTCTCAATTCAGAACTCCCGTCTGTGGGGAACGAGTCACGGCTGCGTCAGGCGCCTGGCGAAGGCGCCGTTTTCCCTCGACCCCTACTCTTGCCTCGCGGTAACATTCAGGTCCGCAGTCTGAGGGGACCGCTTGAGCGACATCTTCGTCTCCTACTCACGGCTCGACCGCGAGCGCGTGAAGCCGATCGTCGATCGGCTGACTTCACAGGGTTACTCTGTGTGGTGGAGCGAGCACGCGCCAGGTCAAGCGTTCATCGATCAAGCACAAGCCGAACTCGATCAGGCCAAGGCCGTGCTGGCGATCTGGAGCAGCGAGGCGCGCAACTCCGTGTGGGTCAGCGCAACGGCCGCGCACGCCTGGGATCACAACAAGCTCGCCCAGGCGCGCATCGATGCGGTCGACATTCCCCCGCCTTTCAACGCGCTGCCGGTCGCCGATCTGCGCGGCGCCGGCGAGTGGGGCCCGCTGGGCGACGCGCTCGAACGTATTGTGCGCGACGGAACACAGCCGGCGGCGAACGATGCGCCCGCGCTCGGCGCCTTGGCCGCGCCGGAAGCGGCCGGCGTGCCCAAGGTCGTCACCATCGCCGTCGGCACGACGCTCGCGGCGTTCACTGGCGCGATGACGGCCGCCCTCAACGGCGCGATGACCAGCGGGCAATTGCAGGTGGCGCTCACCGGCATGCTCGGGGTCGGCGCCATCTGCGCCGCGATCAGCGCGCACCGCCTCTTCGTCACGCGCCGGGCGGGAGGCTGAGCGTGAAGCGGCCCATCCTCAGCGCCTTCATCAGCGGCGTGCGCGGCATGCTGTCGGCGCAGCTCTTCATCAGCGTCATCGCCATCGCCCTGGCGGCGTGGACGCTCACGGTGACGAACGGCCTCATCCGCGAGCGCGACCGATTGCGCGAGCGCGTCATCCAGCTCGAAACATCGATGGCCGAACGCGGCGTGGTCGCCCCGCCCGCGCCCGCCGTCGTCGACGCCCCCGTCGCCGGCGAAACGCTCTATCCCGGTTCGATCGGCGAGCTGGCGGCGATCGGCGCCGCGTCCGCTGAAGTGCCCGTCGACACACGCGCCGAAGCGCCGGGACGGCCGCCGTCCGGCAGCCGGCTCAACATCGGCCAAGTGCTCGGCGATTTGTTCGCGCCGCCGCCGCCGATGCGGCTCGTCGTCCTGCACGTGCGCGACGGCGCCGATATCGCCGCCGCGCAGCAGGTCGGCGCGCAGCTGCGCGAAGCCGCGAACGTCGCCGTCGCCGTCGACGTGATGACGCCGCGCGATCCGCGTCAGTCCGGCTACATCTATTTCGACGGCCGCCAGAACAGCGCCACAGCCGAGCTGGTCGCCGAATTCCACGACATCGCCCGCCGCGCCTCGATCGCGCCCTGGTCGGCGCAGCTGCGCGGCGTGGCGCTGCCGGCCGAAGGCGAGTACGCCGCCGACCGGCTCGACATCGTGTTGCCGCCGCTGCCGCCCCCGCCGCCGCCGGACCTGCCGCCTGCGGCGGTTCCGCCCGTATCCGCCGCCGCCCCGGGCTAGCCTTGCTTCCGCCCCCTCTCCGCGCGAAAAGCCCGGCGGAACCATGACCATGACGGCCGTCCACCACGCCGAGTTCGACTGGGAGCCCACGCGCGCGCTGACGCTGCGCAAGGCCCGCCAGCGCTCGCGCCTCATCGCCGTGCTCAGGCGCATGTTCGTGGCCGGCGCCGGCGCCTCGTTCGCGGCCGTGTTCGTGTTCATGGCGCTCTACGCCGTCGAGGGCGGCTTCAACGCCGGCCAGCTCAGCGCCGCCGAGCCGCTGCGCATGATCAACCCGCGCTTCACCGGCCGCAGCGAGAACGGCGGGCCCTACCAGCTCTCGGCCGAGGTGGCCGAGCGGCCCCAAGGCGAGAACCAGCCGATCGAGCTGATCTCGCCGGTCTATCGGACCGAAGCCGGAACGATCATGCTGGCCCCGCGCGGCATCTACGACGAACAGGCCGAAACCGTCGTCTTCGACGGCGAAGTGCTGTTCTCCGACACAGGCGGCAACCGGTTCACGACACCGAACATGTTCGTCGATCTCAACGCCGGCACGCTCACAGGCCGCGGCGGCGTCACCGGCGCCGGACCACTTGGCGTGCTCCAGGCCGACAGTTATGAATTGCGCTACACTGACCGCGCGCTCGTGCTTCGCGGCAACGTCCGGGGACAAATTCCGGATCGCGATCAACAGAATGGGGAGTCGCAGCCATGAGGCCCGCAGCGTTTGTTCTTGCCGCAGGGGCCTTCCTGCTCGCCGCCGCGGCCAGCGCCCCGGCGCACGCCCAGCTCAGCGAAGGCGGCGGCCCGGTCTCCTATTCGGCCGATAACCTCGAATATATCGACGCCGAGCGACGCCTGGTGCTGACCGGCGACGTCGACATCGTCCAGAATGACGCGCGCCTCCGGGCCGACCGCATCACCCTTTTCTTCAGCCAGTCCACCGGCGGCGGCCAAGGCGGCCAGCAAGGCCTCGGCGCCGGCGACATCCAGCGCATGATCGCCGAAGGCGAGGTCTATTACGTGCGCCCGGCGCAATCGGCGCGCGGCAACCGCGCCGTCTACGAAGTCGCCAATGACAGCGTCACCTTCACCGGCAACGTCGTCGTCGCCTCCGAGGAGAACGTCATCCGCGGCGAGACCTTGGTGCTGCAGATCGGCTCGCGCCGCACCACCATCCGGCCGACGCCCGGCCAGCGGGTCCGCGGCGTGTTCGTGCCCAGCGAGGGCGCCAACCGGAACCAGTCCGGCGGTAACCGTTGAGCGCCAAAGCTTCACGAAATCTTAGCGGCGGATGGGCGATATGAGTCCTGAGGGCGCTGCAAGCCGTTCGGCCAAGTCTGAAACCGCTCAAGGCGGCTTAGGCGCGGTCTCGATCGGGAAATCCTATCGCGGCCGCCGCGTGGTTCGGGACGTTTCCGTCTTCGTGAATCGCGGCGAAGTCGTCGGTCTGTTGGGCCCCAACGGAGCAGGCAAAACCACCTGCTTCTACATGATCACGGGGCTCGTACGCGTGGACCAGGGGCAAATCTTGTTGGACGGCCAGGACGTCACAACGCTGCCCATGTACCAGCGCGCCAGGCTTGGCGTCGGCTATCTGCCGCAAGAAGCGTCGATCTTCCGTGGTCTCACCGTCGAACAGAACGTGATGTCGATCGTCGAGCTGCATGAGCGTAACCACGCCAAGCGGCGCGAGTTCGTCGACGGCCTGCTAGCCGAACTGCGCGTGGATCACCTGAAAGACGCGCCCGCCTCCGCCCTCTCGGGCGGCGAACGGCGCCGGGTCGAAATCGCGCGGGCGCTGGCGACGCGGCCGTCCTTCATGCTGCTCGACGAGCCTTTCGCCGGTATCGACCCGCTCGCCATCAACGACATCCGAGAGCTGATCACGTTCCTCAAGCAACGCGGCCTCGGCGTTCTGATCACCGACCACAATGTGCGCGAAACGCTGCAGATCGTGGACCGGGCTTCGATCATGTTCGACGGCGAAGTGATGTTCGAAGGCTCGCCTTCCGAGGTGATGGCTTCGCAGGTCGTGCGCGAAAGGTATCTCGGCAAAGATTATCACTAGCGCGCGGAGAGAGGCACATGGCGTTCGCCGCTCCGCTATCGCCCCGCCTCCCCCTCGATGGGGGAGGTGTCAGCGTGCGCCAGCACGCTGACGGAGGGGGTGCGCGCGCCGCTGTTGCAAGCACGGCCTCACGAGGCGCAACCTTCGAGTGTTGCGGGCCTCACCCCCTCAGTCATCGCGCTTCGCGCGCTGACAGCTCCCCCATCGAGGGGGAGCAGGAGGTCGGCGCATGGCGATGACTCCGCGCTTGGAGCTGCGCCAGGGCCAGGCCCTGGTGATGACGCCGCAACTGCAGCAGGCGATCAAGCTGCTGCAGCTCTCCAACGTCGAACTGCAGGAATTCGTCGAAGCCGAGCTCGAGCGCAATCCGCTGCTCGAGCGCGAGGAAAACTCCGCCGAAGCCAAGAAGAACGACGACGGCGGCGACGCCCAGGCGCTCGAATTCGAAAGCGGCATGGCCCCCGCCGAAGCCGCGCTCGATGTCAGCGTCGCCGACATGGCGCCGGATCTCTCCGCCGGCGAACTGGCCGAAGCCGGCGCCGCCCCGCTCACCGACTGGTCGAAAGCCGGCTCCGGCAAGAGCTTCGACGATCTGCCCGGGATCGAAGAGACGCTGAGCAGCGATCTCACCCTCGCCGAACACTTGGACGCCCAGCTCACCGAAGCCGGCCTCTCCCCCATCGAGCGCATGATCGGCGGCGTGCTGATCGATGCGGTCGACGATTGGGGCTATATGCGCGCCGACCTCCTGGAGATCGCCGCCCGCATCGGCGCGCCCTATCCGCTGGTGCTGCGCGTGCTCGAAATCATGCAGGGCTTCGAGCCCACCGGCGTGATGGCGCGCGACATCCCCGAGTGCCTGGCGCTGCAACTGAAAGAGCGCGGCCGCTTCGATCCGGCGATGGAGAAGCTGCTCGCCAATCTCGACCTGCTCGCCAAGGGCCACGCCGAGCGGCTGCAGACGATTTGCGGCGTCGACCGTGAAGATCTCGCCGACATGATCGCCGAAGTGCGCGCGCTGACGCCGAAGCCCGGCGCCGGTTTCGGCGGCGGCGCCGTGCAGTCGGTCGCGCCGGACGTCTACGTGAAGCAGGCGCCGGACGGCACGTGGCTGGTCGAGCTCAATTCCGACACCATGCCGCGCGTGCTGATGAACCAGCGCTATTACGCGACGGTGTCCAAAACCGCCAAGCGCGAGGAAGACAAGCTCTTCCTCACCGAATGCGCGCAGAACGCCTCATGGCTGGTGAAGAGCCTCGACCAGCGCGCCAAGACCATCCTCAAGGTCGCGCGCGAAATCGTGCGCCAGCAGGACGGCTTCTTCGCCAACGGCGTCGCGCACCTCAGGCCGCTCAATCTGAAAACCGTCGCCGCCGCAATCGAGATGCATGAATCGACGGTGAGCCGCGTCACCTCGAACAAATATCTCTCCTGCGCCCGCGGCGTGTTCGAGCTGAAATACTTCTTCACCGCCAGCATCAACGCCGCCGACGGCGGCGAAGCCCACTCGGCCGAAGCCGTGCGTCACCAGATCAAGGGCCTGATCGACGCCGAAAGCGAGGCGGATATTCTCTCCGACGACCGCATCGTCGAAATTTTGCGCGAAAAAGGCATCGACATAGCCCGGCGCACAGTGGCGAAATATCGCGAGAGCTTGCGGATACCGAGCTCAGTTGAGCGCAAGCGGAAGCTGGCGAGCGGTATTTAGAGCGGCGACCGCTTTTCGCCGAGAACGGTCATTCTCGCTCGTACTGAATGCTCGTCCAACAACTATACAGATTTGCCGGATCAGCCGCGCGAAGTTCCATAACCATCGACCACGTTTCGCCCCACCCGCCTTCATCAGAGATTGGGTGGCTCTCCTTCGTTGCCGGATCGCTCTTGAACACACGCCAGATCGGAAGGTCCGTCGCTGCCTGCGACTCGAAGAACGCTTCCAGGAAGGTCGTGTACCAGGAGCAATCCATTCCAATGGAAGTTAGCGGCCCGTCGCCCGCAAGAAACACCAAGCCCCACGGCGAACGTGGGCCGAACCCTTGCTCGCAATAGGCAATGCCCGTGTTTGAAGGCGGGTGCTCAAGCACAGTCCAACACGGATATTCCTCGCCTTCGCGTCCGTAGCCCCATCCGCGTATGGTCATCGTCGGCGCTACCAGCAGAGACTTTGCAAACTGGATTACGCGGCTGTCGGTTAGCTGCGCCAATTCGCTCTCCACCATGGCATTGAGGGCCTGAGGCTCGATCGACATGGCTGAGACTTAAACCGCCTCGGCGGGCCGCGCCAATGTCCGCAAAGGGCCAAGAGCCGACTCTGAACAATTTTCGTCATTCCGGGGCATCGCGCAGCGATGAACCCGGAATCCAGGGGCGAGCGACGGAGCGGCGGCTCCTGGATTCCGGATCGCGCTTCGCGCGTCCGGAATGACGACGAACGTGATGCGACGTTGAAGGACTGAACTTCACTCGGCCGCGGTAAGAACCGGATGGCTCACCGCCTGCGCAGCGTAGGCCAGCGCCGCGGTGATATCGTCGGGTTCGAGTTCGTCGTTCCCGGCGCTCGGGCAACGCGCCTCAGGCCCTCCAGCCGCGCGCCCAACTCGCCCGTCACGGCGCCGCCTAAATCACGCATCGCGCGCAACGCGTCCGGGCGCTACACCATGGATCAGGAGCACAGGACAACCCACATGAGCGAACTGATCGTTTGGACCTACGACTGGGTGCCTGAAGGCCCGCGCGGCTTCGTGCGCGACTTGCGGCTGAGATGGGCGTGCGAGGAAGCGGGGCTTCCTTATGCCGTGCGCACCGTCCCGTTCGACGGCCGCGAGACCAATCATTTGGCGCGCCAGCCTTTCGGTCAGGTCCCGTTCCTGAGCGATGGCGAGATCGAACTGTTCGAGAGCGGCGCGGCGTTGCTGCATCTCGCCCGCAAAAGCGAAAAGCTGATGCCGCGCGATCCGGTCGGCGAAGCGCAAACGCTGCAATGGACCATCGCCGCGCTCAACTCGATGGAGATGGTGACGGTCCCCTGGTGGTTCCTCGAAGTGACCGGCGCGAAGGAGAACGGCCTTACCGGCTGGATGCAAAGCCGCCTCGATCACATCGAGCGCGTCTTGAACGAGCGGCACTGGCTCGCCGCCGACCGCTTCACCGTCGCCGACCTGTTGATGGCCGATGTGCTCCGCGTCGGCAAAGTGCGCGCCTTCGGCGATCGCCCCGCGACGGAATCCTACATCACGCGCATCACGGAACGCCCCGCGTTCAAAAAGGCCCACGCCGATCAGCTCGCGCACTTCGCCGCCGCCGACGCCGCGCGCGCGTAGTTCTGTTTCTGGTGCTGCGATCACGCGGGTGCGCTGCTGCGACGGCTCTACGCCTCGGCGCTGTAGCAGCAACTCGGCTAGGTATCGATTGTGCCGGAAGAAATGCGGATCGAACGTACGCGGCCTGCGTCGATTTCGAGAGTAATCAAATCGCCGAAAGGCCAAAGACGATCTCGTCTAACAACATACCTGACGGCGTAGGGATGGATTTCGGACAGCGCGCAGAACTCTTGCAGGCTCCTTGCATGGTGCAATGAGGTTTGCGCTCGGGGATAAAAAATCGCCCGATGCTTTCTGCGCACGTTCTCCGGAACGTTGACCGCGTCCAGACCCGCGTATCTAAAGCGCGGCACCGATGATCCCCGACAGAGTATGTCGAACACCTCCTGACTCGTCGCTCCGATCCTAAACTCGAGATAGCCACCGGAGACGATCTGACAATTATAGGTCAAGGCCAGCCCAGGACACGGCAGACCACTCTCTATGTCGCTCGAAAATTGTGCGCTTCGTTCTTGGAAGTAATCGTGCGCGGCGAGTGCCGTCGCCACGATTAGCAACAGACCAAGCAGCCCAATGCTCGCGCTCTTGCCGATCATGACGGCATCGTAGCCCAGACTCGCTTTTTCGTCATTCCGGCATTCACTGAAGCTCGAAGAGCGAAGGCGGATGAGCCCGGAACCTCAGGGCGGATAACGGAGCGGTCGCCATGGATTCCGGACCGCGCTGCGGGCGTCTGGAATGACGAGGGTATAATCGGGGCGCCTGACCAGAAATGACGCCGTTCAAGTTCAGCTAGGACGGGTCCAGACAAAGGCAGCGCAGAGCGCCAGAAACACAGCCGCGGCGGCGAGCGCCCACGCGTTCGCGCCAGTCAGCGCAAAAGCCCCGAAGCCCGCAGCCATGCCGATGCTGGCCAATATCTTGGCCGGCAGCGCGATGGCGCCGCGCTCGCGCCACGCCTGCACCGGCGCCGCGATGAACGGAAACGACATCAGCCATTTTTCGAGCCGCGGGCTCGCATAGGCGAAGCACCCCACGGCGACGATGAAAAACACCGTCGACGGCATCAACGGCACAAACGCGCCGATCACGCCCAGCCCCAGGCAGATCAGCCCCAGCAACAGGGCGAAAAGGCGCATCAAAGTCCGGCGCATCGGCTGCAATATAGCGAGGCGAGCGTAAGAGCCAGTTAGCGGGTGACGTCATCCGGCGGATGGGATGTTCGATATGTTTGGAGGATCGGCTATGAGGATGACGGAGATCGCGGATGCCCTCTGAGCCCTCCCCAAATTGGCGTGAGTTCGAAATCGAAGAATCCGGGACTGCCGGCGGACACTGTGATTGTTGCGGAACGACTACGAAGCGCGTCTGGGGATTCGTCCGGCGTGCTGGCGAACCTGTCGGCGCCTACTTCGTCGCATGGACCGAGGGAAGACCTGATCACGGCGCCAAGTTCGATCTCATTCTTGGGAAATGGGGAGAGTCCGCGCGCAAGCAGGATCGATATTCGACCGCGTTGGACTTTCGCCTGGTTGATGGGTCGCCTCAATTCATGGTCGTCGATGCAGAAAGACGCGTGACATCTCAAAGTCCGCTCGTCGGCGCCCCCCTGCAACGAACCGAGGTGATTGGAACGCCGATCGCGGCGCATGTCTTCGCCGTGGTCGATGCGGTCTATATGTCCGACGGCGTCGAAGAAGTGCGAAGTTGGAGCGCCGGCTAGAGCATGCTTCGGGCTACAGCTAACGTCTTCGCGCTCTCGGCGAACGCCGAATAGGAGGATTGGACCGCCCGCTATCCTCCTATTTTCGGCCCACGCCCGCGCACCGTCAGCTCCGCTTTTCGCCGGTCTTTCAACGGCGATCGCCTGTGCGGTCCCGGCAACTCGTACTTTTTTCGACCGAATCAATCCGACCGCGCCCAAATAGCCGTAGAATGTCTCTCGTCCGCACACGGGAGATTTCGAAGACGTCCGAAACTTTGGAATGTGCAGACAGCGGCCGGCGCGGCAGGCGTCGCTTCGATGCGAGGAGCAATCTTAGCATCGTTGAGAAAGTCCGCGGACGTGGGATGTCGAGAGGGCCTTCGCAGGAGGTACGACGCTTTCCAGGTTCGTCGGGCGAAAGCGAACGACGTTTGCACTGCCTTCGGGGCGTGAAACCGAAGGGTCCAGGATTCATCGGAGAATCCTGACGCGCTGAACCGGCTCGTGGCCATAAGGAGCCAAGGCCCCTGCATGCTTTCCATGCTGGTGCGCCACAAACTCCTGGTCGCCAATCCGGGAATAACGGCCGACGAACGGGGCGCGTGGACCGCGCACGGCTGCTCGCAAGAGCAGCACTAGAACGACCTCCGGCGCGCACCACGCGCCCCGTCTCCCTTCTGTCGGGATTCGGTTATCGGGACTCGGTTATCGGGGCGTCGCCAGGGGATGCGCGCCGATGCTGACGCGCGTCCCGAGGCCCGATAACCGAGCCCCGATCACCGCCTTACCATTCGCGCGCCGGCGCGTTACTAACGAGAGCAGCGATTCACGGGAGGCCGAACGTGAGCGAAGACATCGACGAAGTCGAAATCGAAGAAGAATGGGACGAGACGCTGATCGACGTGCGGCGCTTCGCCGTCGAGCAGGCCGTGCTCATGCGCAGCCCCGGCGAGTCGCTCGACCAGATTTTCGAACGCGCCAGCCGTATCGTCGAATACATCGCCTACGGGCGCGGCTGAGCGGCTTTCGGCCGCCATTCGTCGCATTGGCTTTGTCGGCAGGCGTGAGCGGATGTGTGCTCGCGGCATGAGACAGATCGTGTTCGCCGCCCTCTTCGCGCTCGCCGCGGTCGCCGCAACGCCGGCGCAAGCGCAGCAGACACAGTGCCGAACGCCCGGCTACGACCGCGCCGCGCTCGACGCGCTCAAGGCCGCCGACTGGGCGTTGGCGAACGACCGCGCCCGCAATCGCCTCGCTCTGGCGCTGGCCGATTGCCTCGGCAATCCCGATCCGACGCTCCGCGACGGCATCGCCTTCGAAGCGCTGGCGCACTGGCTGCGCGCGCGCCAGCTCAGCCGCGAGACGATGCTGGCGCTGGCCGACGCGCTCGAGCCGCGGCTCTCCGCGTCGGACGAAGCCGGTTTCGAGCGCCCGTTCGCAGCGCTCGTGCTCTCCGAAGTCGCCCGCGCCGACCGCATCGAAGCCTATATGACGCCGGAGCGGCGCACGCGGCTGCTCGACTCCGCGCTCGCCTATTTTGCCGGCGTCACTGACTATCGCGGCTTCGACGAGCGCGAAGGCTGGCGCCATGGCGTCGCCCATGGCGCCGATCTCTTGCTCCAGCTCGCGCTCAATCCCGCTTTCGGCCAACCGGAGCTCGACCGCATCCGCGAGGCGCTCGCCCTGCAGATCGCGCCGTCAGGTCACTTCTACAGCTACGGCGAAAGCGAACGCATCGTCCGCCCGCTCATCTTCATCGCCCAGCGCGGCGTCTTCAGCGCCGACGATTGGCGCGACTGGCTCGTGCGCAACACCCATGTCGACGCCGACGGCGCTTTCAGCTCGCAAGCCGGGCTCGCCCGCCGCCACAACATGATGGCGTTCCTCAGCGTGCTCTACATGCAGGCGAACCTCAGCCAGAACGAAGCCGACAACGCGCTCCTGCCCGGGGCGGAAGCGGCGCTGCGGGCGCTGCCTTAAGCCTTGCGCGCCCGCATCAGCAGCACCTGCCCGAGCAGCACCAACGCGACGCCGCCGAGCGCCAGGAGGCCCCAGCTCTTGTTCTCGAACAGCGCCGACACCGTCATCGCCACCGGCGGCGTCAGCGCCGAAATGTAGGACGCCAGCGCATAGCCGCGCCGCCGCGCCAGCCCGTAATAAAGCAGAAACGCGATCACCGACCCGACGACGGAAAGATGCAACAGCGAAAGCACGTACGGCCAGGTGAACTCGAACGTCCACGCCTTGCCAGTGACAAGCGCGAACAGCGCCAGCAGAGCCGCGCCATAGGCCATCGCCCAGCCGGTCGAGGCCGCGACGCCGGCGCCAGCGAGTTCGCCGCGCCGCGCATAGACATTGCCGACCGCCGCCGCGGTGACGCCGGCGAGCGTGAGGCCAATGCCGGTCCAAGCCCGCGCGCTCATCTGCGCCGAGGCAACCTCCTCCCACGAGAGCAGCGCAACGCCGGCGACGCCGAGCAGCGCCGCAAGCCAAGCGAGCGCCGGCGCGCGCTGGCCGAAGGCGATGCGGAAGGTGACGAGATTGACGAAGGCGAGCGCCGCGAACACGACGGCGACGACGGCGGAGGTGACGCGCTCCTCGGCCCAATAGACGAACGCGTAGTCGATCGCGAAGGTGAAGAGGCCGACGCCGAACGCGGCCAGGTGCTGCGCGCGCGACAGCGCCAGCGTCTCGCGCCGCAGCGCGCACCACGCGAACAGCAGCGCCGCCGCGAAGGCGAAGCGATACGCAATCGAAACCACCGGATCGACGACGCCGAGCTGATGCGTGATCGCGTACCAGGTCGTGCCCCAGGCGAGCGTGCAGACGGCGATGGCGACGAGGTCGAGCCAGTCGCCCGCGCGCACACGCGGCGCGTTCACGGCTGGCTCTGCGGTCATTCTATCCTCCCCTTTCGCAGCCGCGATATAGTGAGCGCGTGCGGTGGTTTCAGCGTGCCAGATTGGCGCCCTCCCAGGGTCACGCGCGTTGACCGGCTCCAGCCCCGGGCCTACCTCTAAAGAGCGGCAACGGGGCGTCCTGAGGGGGCGGGACCCGGCCCTGGAGCCCTCCGCCCTGCGGTATTCCAAGGAGGCTCATACATGCGCATACAAGTCGCCGGACGGCAGATGGATGTCGGCGAAGCGCTCCGGACCCGTATCGAGACCGAATTGGCGGCCGGTGTGGGCAAATATTTCGACCGCGCGACGGACGCAGTGGTGACGGTAGCCAAGAATGGCGGCGCCTACGTCAACGTCGATTGCACGGTGCACCTTTTCTCCGGGATCACGCTTCAAGCCGAAGGCCAGGCCGGCGACGCGCACAGCGCCTTCGACGATGCGATGAACAAGCTGGAAAAGCGGGTCCGGCGCTTCAAGCGGCGGCTGCGCGACCATCACGCCAGCAACAGAACACCGCTTCCTTTCCAGGACGCTTCGGCCTATGTGCTCGCCTCGTTTGGAGACGAGGAAGAGGCCGACGAGGGCGTGTCGGCGGAGACCGAATCGGCTGCGCCTCTGGTGATCGCCGAGAGCACCGTGCAGGTGCGGACGATGACGGTCTCGATGGCGGTGCTGCAGCTCGAGCTGTCCAAAGATCCGGCATTGATGTTCAGAAACGCGGCGCACGGCGGCTTGAGCGTCGTCTACCGCCGCGGCGACGGAAATATCGGCTGGATCGATCCGGAGCGGGATTCGAAGAGAGTTAACAACGGCGGAGGCTGAGCAGCAGCGCAAGCGTTGGCGCCGCTCTCGCATGCCGGCGCCGGCGGAGCAGACATGAACGACCTGAGCGACCTCATCGCGGCCGAAGCGATTCTGCCGCGCCTGCCGGCAACCTCGCGCCGTCAAACGATCCAGGCGCTGACCGAAGCGCTTGCGCGCGCCGGCGGCCTCGATGCGCGCGCGGCCTTCGACGCCGTCCTGATCCGCGAGCGCCTCTCCGGCACCGGCATGGGCGAAGGCGTCGCCATCCCGCACGCTTCGGTCAACGGCCTCGTCCGCCCTATCGGCGCGTTCGCCCGGCTCGATCCGCCGCAGGATTTCGACGCGCTCGACGGCCGCCCCGCCGATCTCGTTTTCCTGCTGCTCTCCCCCGTCGACAAAGGCGCCGACCACCTCAAGGCATTCGCGCGCATCTCGCGCTTCCTGCGCCGCGCGGAAGTACGCGAGAAGTTGCGCGCCGCCCGCGGCGCCGAGGAACTGCACGCGCTCTTCTCCGGCCCAGCCCGCGACGCCGCATGATGACTGCGGCCGACCGGCTGTTCTCCTACTTCCCGCTGCTGATGACGATCGTGTCGCTGGCGGCGCTGGGGGTGTTCGCGCAATGGCCTTCGGGCTGGAGCGCGCTGCTTCTGCTCTTCATCCTCTATCTGTTTCCCCCGATCGTGCTCCGGGTGATGCTGCGCTGGGCCCCGCTGAAGCAGGGCGTCTCGGCCATCGACGGGCGCAAGTTCTCGCCTTGGCTGGCGTCGCACCACATCCAGGCCTTCTACGATGCGCTGCCCTACCTGGAATCGCTGCTCCGGGTGATCCCCGGCTTCTATTCGATGTGGCTGAGGATGTGGGGCTCGCGCGTCGGCTACGGCGTCGTCTGGCCGGTGCGGATCGACGTGCTCGACCGCAATCTGATGGAAATCGGCAACCGGGTGACGTTCGACCGCGAAGTCGAACTCGCCGCCCACGTGCGCCAGAAGATGGAGGGCGGGGCCGCCCGCGTCCTGGTGCGGACGGTGCGGATCGGCTCCTACGCCTATCTTGGCGCCGACGTCCGCGTCGGCCCGGGCGCGAGCGTGCCGCACAACGCCAATGTGCCGGCGCTGACCGTGGTCGGCGTCAACGAAACATACGGCGAAGCGGTGCGGCACCCGGAAAAAGACGAAGCGCAGTTCGCGCTGAGCTAGGCCGGTCCGGCTTTATCCCCAGCAAACTTATCATACACCGCCGCGGCGGCGCGATACTGCGCGCATGACTAAGCCGCTTCGATCCGCGCCAGCACCGCCCCCTCCCCCACCTGGTCCCCGGTCTTCGCCTGCAGCGCCGCCACCGTCCCGTCGAACGGCGCGGTGAGCGTGTGCTCCATCTTCATCGCTTCGAGCACGAGAATGGGATCGCCCTTCTTCAGCTTCGCGCCGGCTTTCGCCGCGACGGAGACGATCTTGCCCGGCATGGGCGAAACGATCGCGCCGTCGCCGGCGGCAAGCTCGCCGCCCTCGGCTTCGCCGGTGTCGAGCGTGAACTCGTACGCTTCGCCGCGATCAAAGATGATCGCTCTTCCATCTCGGAGATGGTCCGGCTTGATACTGTGTATTGGTCGAGCAGAGACGAGTGCACCTTGAAAATCCCGCATACGAACGAAGAAATTGGGCGCGGCGTTCAACCGAAACCCTGGTAGCGCACGCCACGGCGATGAATCAGAAACAGCGCGATCAAATTCGGTGAACTGCCAAGCGGCTCGCCCCAAAATATCTGATCTTGGCGACGGCCTCGCGCTCAACTTATCACCCCGAGTCGCGATAAGGTTCGTATCGACCTGTCCAATTGCAAAATCATCATCGCTGAGGCAGCGGGCAAGAAAGCCGGCGTTGGAGTGAACCGGCCATATCTGAATGCTCTCGCAGGCGCCTCTAAGCTTGGCAATCGCTTCTGCTCGTGTGGGCGCGTGAACGATTATCTTTGCAATCATTGGATCGTAATTTGGACTGATCTCGCTTCCTTCCTCCACCGCCGACTCGATGCGAGCTGTCGATGGGAGGTTGAGGCGCGCCAGTTTCCCAATTGACGGCAAGAAACCGGTCTCTGGATTCTCCGCATACAACCGCGCTTCGATGGCGTGGCCGTTGATTTTCAGCTCCTCCTGTTTCAGCGGCAGCTTTTCGCCGCTGGCGACGCGGAGTTGCCATTCGACCAAGTCTTGGCCGGTGATCTCTTCGGTCACCGGGTGTTCGACTTGGAGGCGCGTGTTCATTTCCATGAACCAGATGCGGTCGCCGCGAAGGCCCTCGCTCGCGTCGGCGATGAACTCGATGGTGCCGGCGCCGACATAGTTCACGGCTTTCGCCGCGAGCACCGCGGCGTCGGTGACGGCTTTGCGCGCTTCGGCGCTCATGCCCGGCGCGGGCGCTTCTTCGATCACCTTCTGGTGGCGGCGCTGCAGCGAGCAATCGCGCTCGAACAGATGCACGACATTGCCGTGCGTATCGCCGAACACCTGCACCTCGATGTGGCGCGGGCGCTGTACGTACATTTCGAGCAGCACGCGATCGTCGCCGAACGCCGCCGCCGCTTCGCGCTTGGCGGAGGCGAGCGCGGCTTTGAACTCGGCTCGTCTCTCGACCTTGCGCATGCCTTTGCCGCCGCCGCCGGCGACGGCTTTGATCAGCACCGGATAGCCGATCGCGTCGGCTTCCTTCGCCAAGCGCTCTTCGCTTTGATCTTCGCCGAGATAGCCGGGCGTCGTCGGCACGCCGGCTTCGGCCATGAGCTTCTTGGCGGCGTCCTTGAGGCCCATGGCGCGGATGGAGTCCGGGTTCGGCCCGATCCAGATGAGGCCCGCATCGATGACCGCTTCGGCGAACGCGGCGTTCTCGGAGAGAAAGCCGTAGCCGGGATGGATCGCCTCGGCGCCAGCTTGCTTCGCGGCGGCGATGATCTTTTCGCCGCGGAGATAGCTCTCCTTCGCGGGCGACGCGCCGATGTGCACGGCTTCGTCCGCTTCGCGGACGTGGAGCGCTTTGGCGTCCGCGTCGGAGTAGACGGCGACGGTGCGGACGCCGAGACGCCGGCACGTGCGGATGACGCGGCGGGCAATTTCTCCGCGGTTTGCGATGAGGACGGATTTCAACATGCTGCAGCTTTCAGGTTGGATTTGAAAGCCGCACGATTGACGGCTAGGTTTGAGCGATGAGCTTCGAACAATCTTACGCCTCGTGGTGCAAGGCACTCAACGACATCGGCTTTGCTGTCGAAGCGTTTCTCAATCCGCCTGCGTCGGAAGCCGAGCTTCAGGCGCTTCAGGAGGAGATTGGCTTTGCTCTCCCTGACGATCTTAAAGCGCTCTATCTGAAGGCCAATGGCCAGATCGACGTTTTTCGTGCGGAGAGCGCTGAGCCCGGGGAGATCGTGACACCCTTCTTCGGCGCATACGACTTCATTTCGATTGAACGCGCCTTGACGAACTACCGACTCTGGAAGGGCATCTTCGACGAATACGGAGAGAAGTTTCATGAGTCCTTCAACGAGGGAGTAATCAGGGTCCGCCAAGGCGACGCCGTGTATCCGGAGTATTGGCGACCAGGATGGTTGCCCTTCTCGATCGACGGAGGCGGAAACTCGTACGCGGTGGACCTTTCGCCGCCGACCTCGGGGACGTACGGGCAGGTGATCGTGATCGGCAGCGATGAAGACGAGCGCCGCGTCCTCGCTCCGAGCATCTCCGCGTTCTTGGAGTTCGCGCTGACGCGCCGTCTGGAACTCGAAGAGGGCGAAGGGATTTGGTATTGCTTCGACATCGAGCGCCTGTCGCCGCTCACATCCTAAACACGCCGAAGCGCGTTTCCGGGATCGGCGCATTCAAGCTTGCGCTGATCGCCAGCCCGAGCACATCGCGCGTCTGCGCCGGATCGATGATCCCATCGTCCCACAGCCGCGCCGTCGCGTGGTACGGATCGCCTTCGGCTTCATATCTCGCACGGATCGGGTCTTTGAATTTTTCTTCCTCCTCCTTCGCCCAGCTCTCGCCTTTCGCTTCCATGCCGTCGCGCTTCACTTGCGCGAGCACGCTGGCGGCTTGTTCGCCGCCCATGACGGAGATACGGGAGTTGGGCCAGGTGAACAAAAAGCGCGGAGAATAGGCGCGGCCGCACATGCCGTAATTGCCGGCGCCGAACGAGCCGCCGATCAGCACGGTGAATTTCGGCACTTCGGCGGAGGCGACGGCCATCACCATCTTCGCGCCGTCCTTGGCGATGCCGCCGGCTTCGTATTTGCCGCCGACCATGAAGCCGGAGATGTTCTGCAGGAACACGAGCGGAATGCCGCGCTTGCAGGCGAGCTCGATGAAATGCGCGGCCTTGAGCGCGCTTTCGGAGAAGAGGATGCCGTTGTTGGCGAGGATGGCGACGGGATAGCCCCAGATGCGCGCAAAGCCGGTCACGAGCGTTGCGCCATAGAGCGGCTTGAATTCGTCGAACTCGGAGCCATCGACGATGCGGGCGATGACTTCGTGTACGTCGTAGGGCGCGCGCACGTCTGGCGGCAGGACGCCGTAGAGTTCTTGCGGATCGTAGGCGGGCGCTTGCGGCTCGCGCAGATCGAGGCCGACGCGCTTCGTCGTGTTGAGGTTCGCCACGGCGCGGCGGACGAGATGCAGCGCGTGCGCATCGTCCTGCGCGAGGTGATCCACAACGCCGGACTTGCGCGCGTGCAGATCGCCGCCGCCGAGATCTTCGGCGCTGATCACTTCGCCGGTCGCGGCTTTCACCAGCGGCGGGCCGCCGAGGAAGATGGTGCCCTGGTTGCGAACGATGATGGTTTCATCGCTCATCGCCGGCACGTAGGCGCCGCCGGCGGTGCACGAGCCCATGACGCAAGCGATCTGGGCGATGCCTTCGGCGCTCATGCGCGCCTGGTTGAAGAAGATGCGGCCGAAATGGTCGCGGTCGGGGAAGACTTCAGCCTGGTGCGGCAGGTTGGCGCCGCCGCTATCGACGAGATAGAGGCATGGCAGCTTGTTCTGCTGCGCGATCTCTTGCGCGCGCAGGTGCTTCTTCACCGTCATCGGAAAATACGCGCCGCCCTTCACCGTGGCGTCGTTGGCGACGATCATCACTTCACGGCCAGAGACGCGGCCAACGCCGGTGATGACGCCGGCGGCGGGGGCTTCGCCGTTGTAGAGATCGTAGGCCGCGAGCGCGCCGATCTCGAGAAACGGCGCGCCGGGATCGAGGAGACGCCCAACGCGCTCGCGCGGGAGCAGCTTGCCGCGCTCGGTATGGCGCTTGCGGTGCGTCTCCGGCCCGCCGAGCGCGATCTCAGCCGTGCGCTCGCGCAGCTGCTGCGCCAAGCCGCGATGGTGCGCGGCATTCTTGGCGAAGCCTTCGGAATTGGGATCGATAGAGGATTTGAGTTTCATGGAATCACAGTCGCCGAGCGCAGGCCATTAAACACCAATCCCCGGGGCGCCGCGCAAGCGGCGAGCCCGGGGCCCATAAACACGCGTGTTGGCCCATGGCCCTCGAACGGTAGCGCATCTCTCTGCAAAGCAATCGTGTTTATGGGCCCCGGACTTGCGCTTCGCGCAATCCGGGGATGGGCGGAGCTCATCCCCCGCCAATGATCTCCCGCCCAATCAGAAAGCGCCGTACTTCATTCGTGCCGGCGCCGATGTCGTAGAGCTTAGCGTCGCGGAGGAAGCGCTCAACCGGGAAGTCCTTGGTGTAGCCTGCGCCGCCGAGCGCTTGGATGGCTTCGAGACCCACTTTCACCGCGCTCTCGGAGGCGAACATGATGGCGCCGGCGGCGTCGTGGCGCGTGGTCTTGCCGGCGTCGCAGGACTTGGCGACGGCGTAGACGTAGGCGCGCGCGGCGTTGAGGGCGACGATCATATCGGCGACCTTGGCCTGGATCAGCTGGAAGGAGCCGATCGGCTTGCCGAATTGGTTGCGCTCGCGCACGTAGGGCAGCACGACATCGAGGCAAGCTTGCATGATCCCGAGCGGCCCGGCGGCGAGCACAGCGCGTTCGTAGTCGAGCCCGCTCATCAGTACGGCGACGCCGCGATTGAGCCCGCCCATGACGTTGTCTTCCGGCACTTCGCAGTCTTCGAACACGAGCTCGCCGGTGTCGGAGCCGCGCATGCCCATTTTGTCGAGCTTCTGGCCGGTGCTAAAGCCCTTCCAGCCGCGCTCGATGATGAACGCGGTGATGCCGCCGGAGCCGGCGCCTGGATCGGTCTTCGCATAGACCACGAGCGTATCGGCTTCCGGCGCGTTGGTGATCCAGAATTTCGTGCCGTTGAGCAGATAGCGGTCGCCGCGTTTCTCCGCGCGCAGCTTCATGCCGACGACATCGGAGCCAGCACCCGCTTCGCTCATGGCCAGCGAGCCGACGTGTTCGCCGCTGATGAGTTTCGGCAGATATTTCTGCTTCTGCTCGGGCGTCGCCCAGCGGCGGATCTGGTTCACGCACAGGTTCGAGTGCGCGCCGTAGCTCAAGCCAACCGATGCGGAAGCGCGGCTCACCTCCTCCATGGCGACAACGTGTTCGAGATAGCCGAGCCCCAAGCCGCCATCCTCCTCGGCGACGGTGATGCCGTGCAGCCCAAGCGCGCCCATCTCGGGCCAAAGTTCGCGCGGGAATCTGTTTTTCTCGTCGATCTCGGCCGCCATGGGCGCGATGCGTTCGGACCCGTAGCGCCGCGTCGTCTCGCGGATCGCGTCGGCGGTTTCGCCGAGCTGGAAATCGAGCTGATAGGAGTCCGTCATGCGAGCCCTCTTCGCCTGGGCTTACGCCGCCGTGCGCGCCGTGGATCGCCGTGTCGCTGTGGTGAAAGAAAAACCACGGCGGCACAACGATCGCACAACGGACACGGCGGAGGCGCCGAAGCCTCAGGTAATTGATTTGGCTCGCCAATAGAAATTGAACGTTGCGAACGAAACTGATAGACATGATCTATGGATCGCTACCTGCTCCGTTATTTTTTGGCAGTGGCCGAGCTGGGCTCGTTCTCGAAGGCCGCGGCGCGCGTTTCCGTGACGCAGCCGACGCTCTCGGTCGGCATCGCCAAGCTCGAGAGCGAAGTCGGCGCGCGCCTGTTCGAACGGACGACGCGGCGCGTCTCGCTGACGCCGGCGGGCAGCCGCTTTCTCGTCCACGCCCGGCGCATCTCCCTGGAATTCGAAGCGGCGCTGCGCGAAGTCTCGGAAACGCCGCAGCTGAAGCGGGTCCGCGCTGGCGTGCTTTCGACCATCCCGGCGCGCGATTTGGAGCGCGTGGTCGCCCATCACGGCAAACAGTCCGGCGGCGAGGCGTTGGAAATCCTCGACTCCACCGAGCGCGACATCGCCAACCGCTTGAGCGACGGCCGGCTCGACGCGGCGATCACCATCCTCCGTCCGGGCCTCGACAGCTTCGCCCAGGAGAAGCTGCGCAGCGAACGGTACGTGCTGTTTGTGGCGGCGAGCCACAAGCTCGCCGGCGCTCAAAGCGTCGATGGCGGCGAGCTGGCGGGCGAAACCATGATCGTGCGCCGCCAGTGCGAGGGCCTGCCCGAGATTTCCCGCTACTTCACCAACCGCGACGTCCGCCCCTCGTTCTCCTTGCGCACGCTGAACGACGACCGGGCCATGAGCATGGTGGCGGCGGGGCTGGGCGTCACGGTCGCGCCGGAGAGCTTCAAGCGGCCGGGCGTCGCCGCGGTGCAGCTTGCGGGCTTCAGCTTGAGCCGCGACGTCGGCCTCGTCTTCTCCGACCGGGTGCGCGAACGCTCCGGCGCCTTCGTCGAGGCCGTTCGCGCCACCTTCGGCGTCAGCGCTCGTCGCAAAACAAGGTAAACGCTAACCACGAGCGTTGTGGGTATGTGGTTGCGATGTTACGGTGCCGGAACGTCGGGTCTCGCAAGGGCGTTACAAAATCATGCCACCTCCAGCTCGTCCCGTTTGGTCCGGGCAAATCCGGCTCGCCCTCGTGGCGCTGCCGGTGAAGCTCTATTCGGCTCTGGATTCCCGAGAGAAGATCTCGTTCAACCAGATTCACGAACCTTCCAAACAGCGCATCCGCTACGAGAAGGTCGCCCCCGGCGTCGGCCCGGTCGACAAGGACGAGATCGTCAAGGGCTACGAATACACCAAGGGGCGCTACGTCCTCTTCAACGACGAAGAGTTCGAGGCGCTGAAGGTCGAGTCGAAGAAGACGCTGGACATGATCCAGTTCGCGCCGGCCGAGACGATCGACCCGCTCTATTTCGACAAGCCCTATTATGCGCTGCCCGACGGCAAGCTGGCGGACGAGCCTTATCGGGTCGTGCGCGATGCGCTGCGGCGCTCGAAAACGGTCGGCCTCGGCCAGATCACGATGCGCGGGCGTTCCTACATCGCCGCAGTGAAGCCGCACGAGGACGGCATCCTGGTCGAGACCGTGCACTACGCCGAGGAAATCCGGGCGGCCAAGGGCTTCTTCGACGAAATCCCACAGGGCGCCATCGATCCGGACTTGGTCGATCTCGCCGAGGAGCTGATCAACCGCAAGAAGGCGAAGTTCGATCCGGCCAAATTCGAGGACGAGTACGCGCTGGCGCTCGAGCGGCTGGTGAAGAAGAAGATCGAGCGCCACGGCGAGCTGGTGTTGGAAGACCAGGAAGAGCCGTCGCGCGATTACGGCGACAATGTCGTCTCGCTGGTGGATGCGCTGAAGAAATCGCTTTCGGCCAAGTCGGCCTCGGCGAACGGCAAGCGCCGGGCGGCGAACGACGACGAGGCGGAAGAAGAAGCCCCGGCGCCTCGCAAACGCGCCGCGGCGGAAAAGGCCCGCGCCGCCCCGCGCGCGAAAGCGCCGGCTAAGGCCGCGCCGAAGCGAGCGAAAAAGTAAGCGCCACCATGGCATGGCGCGCCAGCGTTTGATCCACCCATTCCCGGATTGGCGCGCAGCGCCAAGTCCGGGACCGATAAACGCAACTGCTTGCCGCGTTGGGCGCCCATCTCCAACCATTCGTGTTTGTGGGTCCCGGGCTCGCCGCTTGCGCGCCGCCCCGGGAATGGGTGTTTGGTGATGGCGCGCAAGACTGTAAAATCGTCGGCGCCAAGCAAAGAAACGCTGGCCGAGTACAACAAGAAGCGCGACTTCGGGAAGACGAGCGAGCCTGCCGGCGGCAGGCTCAAGAGCGCCGGCGGCATGTTCGTGGTGCAAAAGCACGCGGCGACGCGCCTGCACTACGATTTCCGGCTGGAGCACGACGGCGTGCTGCTGAGCTGGGCCGTGCCGCAGGGGCCGAGCTACGATCCGACCGTCAAGCGCCTCGCTATGCGCACCGAGAACCATCCGCTCGAATACGGCGCGTTTGAGGGCGTCATTCCGAAGGGCGAATACGGCGCCGGCGCGGTGATCATCTGGGATGCCGGCAAGGTGAAGTGGGTCGCCGATCCGCACACGACATTGCCGAAGGGCGAGCTCAAATTCATCCTCGACGGCGAACGGCTCAAAGGCGAGTTTCACCTGGTGAAAATCAAGCCGCGCGAAGGCGAGCGCGGCGATCCGTGGCTGTTGTTCAAGTCTAAGAACGACCCCTTTGCGGGCAAATCCGATCCCGTCGCCAGCGCCGTCACCAGCATCGTCTCGGGCCGCACCATCGAAGACGTGCGCGCCGACGGCGGCTCGCGGCTGTGGACGCGCAAGGGCGAGCAGAAGCCGCGCGCGTCGAAGCCGCCGAAATGGGATTTCGTCGAGCCGATGTTGGCGACGCGCGTGGACGAGGCGCCGGACGGCGACGACTGGATTCACGAGATCAAGTACGACGGCTATCGCCTGCTCGCGGCGGTCTCCGGCGAAAGCGTCAAGCTCTACACCCGCAACGGGTTGGACTGGACCGGCAAGTTTCAGTCAATCGCCGATGCGCTGGCGGCGATGAACTTGAAGGACGTGCTGCTCGACGGCGAAGTCGCTGTGGCGCAAGCGAGCGGGCGCACCGATTTCGGCGCGCTGCAGCGTTCGCTGGAAAGCGGTGTGGCCAAAGGCGTCTCCTATTTCGTCTTCGACCTCCTCGGCGACGGGGCGAAAGACCTGCGCAAGCGTCCGTTCATCGAGCGACGCGAGCGGCTCGAGACCGTGCTGTCCAAAGCTAAGCCGCCAATCCTCCTGAGCCCCACGGTGCGCGGGCACGGGCCGCACGTGTTGGCGGCGTTCGCCGACAAGGGCTTCGAAGGCGCCGTCTCGAAGAAGGCGAACAGCGCCTATATGAGCGGGCGCGGCAAGGCCTGGCTCAAGAGCAAGGCCGTGAACGAGCAGGAGTTCGTCATTGTCGGCTATCAGCCATCAGCCAAGGGCCGCGCGTTCGCGTCGCTGATGCTGGCCGATTATGAGGGCGGCGAGCTGGTCTATCGCGGCAATGTCGGAACAGGGTTCAATGACAAGACCTTGGCTGATCTTTCCGCCAAGCTGAGCATGCTCGAACGCGCCAAGCCTGCGCTCAAAGTGCCGCGCGAGGCGGCGCGCGGCGCCAAATGGGTGCAGCCGAAACTGGTGGCGCAGGTGCGGTTCACCGAGTTCACCGCCGACGGTGCCGTGCGGCACGGCGTCTATCTCGGCCTCAGAGGCGAAAAGAGCGCCAAGGAAGTCACGTCAGAAATGGCCGCGCCGGCCATGCGCACGCGGGTGCGGCTGACGCATCCCAATCGCGTGCTCTTCCCGGATGCGGGCGTCACCAAGGCCGAGCTCGCCGCTTATCTCGACATGGCCGCGGAGCGGATGGCGCCGCATGTGTTCGGACGGCCGGTGAGCCTGGTGCGCGCGCCGGACGGCGTCGGCAAACAGACCTTCTTTCAGAAGCACGCGATGGCCGGCATGCCGTCCGATATCAAAACCATTCCGATCGCGGAAAGCGACGGCTCCGAAGAGCATTATCTGACATTGCCGAACGCGCAGGCGCTCGTCTCCTGCGCACAGATCAGCGCACTCGAGTTTCACCTTTGGGGCTCCCGCAACGACGATCTCGAACGACCGGACCGGGTCGTTTTCGACCTCGACCCCGACGAGGATCTGGACTTCGAAGTCGTGAAGCGCGCGGCGTTCGACATCAAGGCGCTGCTCGACAATGCGGGCCTGCCGTCCTTCGCCATGGCCACCGGCGGCAAAGGCATCCACATCGTGCTCAATCTCAACCGCCGCCACGATTGGGACGAGGTGAAAGGCTTCGCCATGGCGTTCGCCGAGCAGATCGCCGCGCTCGATCCCAAGCGCTTCGTCGCCAATATGGCCAAGGCCAAGCGCAAGGGCCGCATCTTTGTCGACTATCTGCGCAACGGCCGCGGCGCGACGGCGATCGCGCCCTACTCGCCGCGCGCGCGCGGCACAGCGCCGATCGCAACGCCGGTGAGCTGGAGCGAGCTGAAATCGCTCGCCTCGGCCTCGGCGTTCAAGCTGAAGGACATGGCCGCGCGACTGGCCGAGCCCGATCCGTGGACTGACTATGCGAAGACCACGGTTTCGCTCACCAAAGCCGCGCGCGCGAAACTGGGCCTCGACTAGCGGTTTGCGCCTCGGCGGCGCGGTGCTAGACGAACCGCAGGAGATTTCACATGCGCCGCGCCGTCCTTGCTTCCGCCATCGCCTTTCTCGCCGCCTGCGGGCAGCCGCAACAGGAAGCGCCGCCTCCCGTCGAGGAGATCGTCGTCCGCGTGCCGCCGCCGTGGTTCATCTGCGACGGCATCAACGAGCCGGCGGTGTTCGTGTTCAACCGCAACGGCGAGAACGTGCAGGTGGCGGAGTACGAAAAGCCCTCCGGCGCCATCGTCCAGCGCAACGGCTACTACACCGCCGAGGAAGGCGCCGCCGGCAGCATCTATTACGATCTCTGGCGCGACGCCGGCCCCGGCGGCGACATCCGCCAGCTCAACCCGGGTGCGCTGGAGACGCCCGGTTCGGCCTACACACCGGTGTTCACCTCCGTCGAACTCGATCGGCGCGAGATCAATTGCCGCTGGATGCCGCGCACGCGCGTCTTGGGCTTCACCGGCCGACGCAGCTTCGTCGTCCACGAGGACGCCAGCGGCGACTTAGTTTACACGGCCTACAATTTTGCCGACGCCGACCGCGCCCGGCCGATCGAACTCAGCGAAAACGGCCGCACCACCACGCCGTTCTCGGTTGAAGTGCGCGACGGCGCGGAAACGCAGACGCCACAGGGCGTGACCTACACCTTCGAGACGCAGGACTTCCGCTACGTGGTGCAGCTCAATCGCGACGGCACCGGCGCGCTCGACGTCTCGCGCGACGGCGTGGCAATGCAGAGTGAGCCGCTGATCGGCTACCAGCAGGGCACGGCGCAGGCGCAAGCCGAACAGCCGGCGCAGTAATTGCGGCGCGGGCGGCGATCGTCTAAGCCCGGGGCGAAGCTGGAGCCCTGAACAATGACGTTCGCCACCTACGAGAAAAGCGGTCGCGTCGCCACCGTCACGATGAACCGGCCGGAGAGCCGCAACGCTATCGCGACGCAACAGGATTGCGACGATCTCGCCGGCGCGTTGTGGCGCGCGAATGACGACGCCGAGATCAACGCTGTGATCCTGACGGGCGCGGGCAAGTCGTTCTGCGCCGGCGGCGATCTCAAGGCGATCCGCGAGCGCTCCGGCATCGGCCCGCGCGCGACACCCGACGGGACCCGCGCCAATTACCGGCGCGGCGTGCATTCGATCATCAAGGCGCTGGCCGAGATCGAGGTCGCCACCATCGCCGCGATCAACGGCCACGCCATCGGCCTCGGGCTCGACATCGGCATCCTCTGCGACATGCGCTTGGCCGGCGCCTCGGCGAAGATGGCTTCGAGCTTCGTCAAGGTCGGCATAATTCCCGGCGACGGCGGCGCCTGGATCTTGACCAACGCGATCGGCGCTTCGCGCGCGGCCGAGCTGGTGCTGACGGGCGATACGATCGATGCCGCCGAGGCCGAGCGCATCGGCCTCGTCAGCCGCGTTGTGCCGGACGAGCATTTGTTGGAGGAAGCGCGCAAGCTGGCCGAACGCGTCGCCGTCAATCCGCCGCGTACGGTCCGGCTGGCGAAGCGTCTTCTTCGAGAAGCTCAACACGGCCGCCTCTCCGATGTGCTCGAACTTTCCGCAGCCTTTCAGGCGCTGGCGCACGAGACCGCCGATCACAAGGAAGCGGTCGACGCCTTCACCGAGAAGCGCGCGCCGAAATTCACCGGCGCCTGATGAGCGGGGCGGCAAAGCCGCCGCTTGCAGTCGATCTCGACGGCACGCTGATCCGCGGCGATCTCTTCAGCGAAGCGATGCTGCGGCTTGCGTTCACCAAGCCGTGGAAGCTGCCGCACCTGTTCGCGTGGCTGCTACGCGGTCGTGCTTATGCGAAGGCCAAGCTGGCGGTCGAATGTCCGCCCGACGCGGCGGCGCTGCCCTACGACGAACGGGTCATTGCGTGGTTGCATGAAGAGCGTGCGTCCGGGCGCGAGATCATGTTGGCGACGGCGTCCGACCGGCGGGCTGCGCAAGCGGTGGCGGATCATGTCGGCGTGTTCGACCGCGTGTTCGCCTCGGACGGCGAGACAAACCTCAAGTCCAGGCGCAAAGGCGAAGCGCTCGCGGCCGCGTACCCGCAGGGTTTCGTCTATGCCGGCAACGAGGCCGCCGACGTGAAGGTGTGGGCGGCGGCGTCCCACGCGGTCACCTGCAATTGCTCGCCGGCTCTCGCGCGGCGCGCCGCAGCGCGATTCAAGATCGAACGCGATTTCGCGGGCGAACACGACACGATCGGCGCCCTGCTCACGGCGATGCGGCCGCGGCATTGGGCCAAGAACCTGCTCGTGTTCGTAGCCATGCTCGCGGGTCAAGGCTGGTTCGACGTTGACGCTTGGCGCGGCGCGCTGATCGCCTTCGCTGCGCTCTGCCTCGTCGCCTCGAGCGTCTATATCGTCAACGACGTCGCCGACATGCCGGCGGACCGGCGCCATCCGCGCAAGCGTCTGCGGCCATTCGCGAGCGGCGAAGTCTCTCCAATCGCCGGCCTCGCGGTCGCGTTGGTCCTGCTCGGCGCCGGCTTGTGGCTTGGCGCGCTGAGCGGCGCCGGATGGCTGATCGCCGCGTACGCAACCGCCGCAAGCCTCTACACATTTGTGCTGAAACGCATCGTCTTGGCGGATGTGTTCGTGCTGGCCGCGCTTTACGGCTTGCGCATCATCGTCGGCGGCGAAGCGGCGGACTATCCCGCCAGCGCCTGGCTGATCGCCTTCTCCGGCTTCTTTTTCCTCAGCCTCGCTTTGGTCAAGCGCGCGGCTGAAGCGGCGTCGTTGCGCAGCGAGTTCGCGGGGCGCGGCTATCGCGCGACGGACGGGCCGGTGCTGAAGCGTTTCGGCGCCGCGGTGGGCGCGCTGTCGGCGCTGGTCCTCGCCCTTTACTTGCAACAGCCGGACAACGCCGCGCGCTATTCCTCGCCGCTCTTCCTCTGGGCGCTTCCGGCAGTGGCGCTGTTCTGGCAGGCGTACGTCTGGCTCCGGGTCGAGCGCGGTGAAATGGACGACGACCCGCTCTTGTTTGCGCTGCGCGATCCGGTGTCATGGGCTGCCGCGGCGCTGGCGGCGGCGGCGTTCGCCGCGGCGGCGCTGGTCTAGCGGAACACGACGTAGCGCGCGCCGAGGAAATTCCAGACCAGCACCAGACCCGTCGCCACGACCTGCGCCAGCAGATAGTGCGCGCCAACGGCGATCAGACCGCCGACAATGGCGCCATTCAAAAACGCGCCGACACCGTAGAGCACAACGAACTTCGCGAAGCTCTTCGCCACCGGCGTGCCGCGCGCCTGGAAGGTGAAGCGCCGGTTGAGCGTGTAGCTCACGACAATGCCGAAACCGTAGCCGATCGTGGTTGCGGCCACGGGCGTGACACGTCCGATTTCGACCAGCGCCACCATGACCGCGTAGTGTACGGCCGTCGCGATCACGCCGACGACGGCGAATCGGCCGATCTGGCGCACCACGGCGTGGCCGAGCAATTCCTGGATGCGTTCGGGCGTCACAGGGAGTCAGCGGTAAGGAATGCTCGGCGCTCCGGCAAGCGCTGTCTGTTGCGGAACGCGCGCGGTTGCCCGAAATAGGGGCGTGAGGTGATCCATGATCCGTGTCGGCATCGGCGGTTGGAATTACGAGCCGTGGGAGGAGACTTTCTATCCCGCTGACCTCGCCAAGGCGAAGCAGCTCGAATACGCGGCGAGCAAGGTGACGGCGATCGAGATCAACGCCACCTTCTATCGCACCCAGAGCGCCGCTTCGTTCAAGAAATGGGCGGCGGCGACGCCGGACGGCTTCAAGTTTTCGGTGAAGGCGCCGCGCGCGGCGGTGCAGCGCAAGGACCTGCGCGAGGCGGCGCAGTCGGTCGAATGGTTCTTCAACAGCGGCGTCGGCGAGCTTGGATCGAAGCTGGGCCCGATCTTCTGGCAGATGGCGCCGTACAAGAAGTTCGATGCGGCCGAGATGAACGCCTATTTCGACCTGTTGCCGGAAAAACTCGGCAAGCAGAAGCTGCAGCACGCCATCGAAGTGCGGCACGCGAGCTTCGCCTGCGACGAGTTCATGGCGATGGCGCGCGCGCGCAACGTCGCGGTGGTCACCGTCGAGTCCGAGAAGCACCCGCTGATCGTCGAACCGACGGCGGACTTCGCCTACGCACGCCTTGAACTCACGCAAGCCGATGAGCCGACGGGGTATTCCAAGGCCGCGCTGAAAAGGTGGGCGAAGACGGCGCGCGAATGGGAAAAGTCCGGCGAGGTCTATCTCTACTTCATCAGCGGCGCAAAAGAACGCAATCCTGCGGCGGCGCAGGCCATGCTGGAAATTCTGAAGGCGTAGAAGCGGTTGTAAACCGGACTACGCAGCCACAAATTAACCGGATTGAAGCGCGTTCATGCGCTGCTGAAACACATGTCCGAAAACCGCATCGGCCACATTCGCCTGACGTCCCATCCCGGAGCCGGCGCGCCCTTGCGCTTCCCGATCCGCTGGGGCGCGCCCTCCGCAGGCGAACGCGGCCCAGTGATCGGCGCGGCCACCGCGGACCGCAACGCGATCGGCGCCTATGGCGGCGCCTATTCGGTTTACCGCGCGCTGGCCGTGTCTGCCGGCGCACTCAATCCTAGCGTCCGGCCTGATCTCACCGACACTTCGCCGGTCGTGCAGATCGGCCCGTTCGCGCAATGGCGCGACGCGCACAAAATTGTCTCGCTCGATCCATGGGGCCATCTGGTCGCCGAGTCCTTCAGGACCGAGATCGCCGCCGGCGCGGACATCCGCCCGACCATCGCCATTACCAAGGCGCGGCTCTCGCTGCACGAGATCCGCGACGCTGTCGCGAGCGGACGTCTGAGCGCCGATGGCGATATCGTCCATGCGAGCGGCGACGTCGCGGTGACGAAGGCGGCGATTGATCCCGTGTGGCATCTGCCCGGCGTCGCCGAACGGTTCGGCGTCGGCGAAGAGCGGCTGCGCCACACGTTGTTCGAGCAGACCGCCGGCATGTACCCGGAGCTGGTCACGCGTCCGGATCTCAGCGTCTTCCTGCCGCCGATCGGCGGTATCACGCTCTACATCTTCGGCGATCCGGCCGCGATCGCGGATCCGCAACGGCGCCTCACCTGCCGGGTGCATGACGAATGCAACGGCTCGGACGTATTCGGATCCGACATCTGCACCTGCCGGCCTTATCTGACGCACGGCATCGAGGAGTGCGTCAGGCAAGCGCAAGCCGGCGGCGCGGGGCTCATCGTCTACAACCGCAAGGAAGGGCGCGCGCTGGGCGAAGTGACGAAATTCCTCGTCTACAATGCGAGGAAGCGCCAGCCGGGCGGCGATCAGGCCGCCACCTATTTCGAGCGCACCGAGTGCGTCGCCGGCGTGCAGGACGCGCGTTTCCAGCAGCTGATGCCGGACGTGCTGCATTGGCTTGGGATCACCCGCATCGACCGCTTCATTTCGATGTCGAACATGAAGCATGACGCCATTGTCGGCGCCGGCATCGTCATCGGCGAGCGCGTGCCAATCCCGCCGGAGCTGGTGCCGCCGGATGCAAGCGTCGAACTCGAAGCGAAGAAGGCCGCCGGCTATTACAGCGACGATGCGCCCGCCGGCGATCTCACCCGCGTGATCGGCCGTGACCTCGAAGATTTCTGAGGCGGACCCCGCGCGCGCCCTGCTCAGCGCCGGCGCCGTGCGCGCCAAGGCGGACGAGCTCTACGCCATTGCCCTAGACGATACGCTGGAGCACTGGCGGATCGATCAAGCGGCGCTCCCGGCATGCGGGGACTATGTCGCCGCGCTTGTGCGCAAGCGCTATCCGGGGCTCGACATTCCGTTTCATGCGCGCTGGCGCCATTTCGTGTTCGGCGGCCACGATCTGTGGGCCGATATCGCCGGCAACGCCTCCTGGCGCGACAAGCACGAGCGCGCACGCGCGGAGTTCGACCTCGCCATCACCTCGGTGCTGCTCGACGCCGGCGCCGGCGCAAACTGGCGCTATGCGGATTCCGTCAGCGGCATGATCGCCGCGCGCTCCGAAGGCCTGGCGCTCGCAAGCCTGCGCCTGTTCGAGTGGGGCGGCTTCTCCGCCGACCCCTCGAATCCGCTCCGCGCCGACGCCGAAGCGCTCGCGCGGTTCGACGCGAAGGAGCTGGCCGACGCCTTCCAAGCCAGCGACCGCAATCCGCTCACCGGCCTCGACGGCCGCGCGCGCCTGCTCAATCGCCTCGCGGCGCAGGTTGACGCCAATGCGGCGCTGTTCGCGCGCGCGGATCGTCCTCGCCCGGGCGGCCTCTACGATCTGCTGCGCGCACGCGCGCACGGCGGCGCTTTGCCTGCGGCGGATATCGTCGAGGTTTTGCTCGAAGCGCTGGGGCCAATCTGGGAGAATCGACCGCAGCTCGGCGGCGTTCCGCTCGGCGATTGCTGGCCCGCGCCCGGCCTCGGCTACGTGCCGCTGCACAAGCTCTCGCAATGGCTCGCCTACTCGCTGATCGAGCCGCTGCAGCGCGCCGGGGTCGATGTCGTCGAGATCGATGGCCTCACCGGCCTCGCCGAATATCGCAATGGCGGCCTCTTCATCGATATGGGCGTGCTCATCCCGCGCGAAGCGGAAGCGCTCGCGCTCGCACACAATGTCGCCGATCCGCTCGTCGTCACATGGCGCTCGCTCACGGTGGCGCTGCTGGATCGTATCGCGCCGTTGGTGCGCGACCGTCTCGGCGTCGGCGCGGAAGACTTCCCGCTCGCGCGTGTGCTAGAAGGCGGCACGTGGGCGGCGGGGCGCGCCATCGCGCGCGAGAAGCGCGATGGCGGCGGTCCGCCGCTGTTAATCCATAGCGACGGGACGGTGTTTTGATGCAGGGCGTTACCATCGCCGATCACCCCTTGGTGCAGCACAAGCTCACCATTCTCCGCGACAAGGACACCTCCACCCGCTCCTTTCGCGCGCTGCTGCGCGAGATCAGCGTACTGCTCTGCTATGAAGTGACGCGCGACCTGCCGCTCGAAGACGTCGAAATCGAAACGCCGGTCGCGCGCATGAGCGGCAAGACCATCGCCGGCAAGAAGCTGGTGTTCGCACCGATCCTGCGCGCCGGCATGGGGCTGCTGGACGGCATGCTGGAGCTCGTGCCCTCGGCGCGTGTCGCCCACATCGGGCTCTACCGCGATCCGAAAACGCTGAAAGCGGTCGAGTACTATTTCAAGGCGCCTGCCGACATCGCCGACCGGCTCGTCGTCGTCATCGATCCGATGCTGGCGACGGGCCACACCGCCGTCGCCGCGGTCGACCGGCTGAAGGAGTACGGCGTCAAGCAGATCCGCTTCGTCTGCGTCGTCGCCTCGCCGCAGGGGATCGACATTCTGCGCAGCCACCATCCGGACGTTCCGGTGTGGGCCGCGGCCGTCGACGAGGGACTCGACGATCACGCCTACATCGTCCCCGGGCTCGGCGACGCTGGCGACCGCATCTACGGCACGAAATGAAATCGATCATCGTCATCGGCGGCGGCTTGGTCGGCGCGTCCGCCGCGCTGCGGCTGCAGCTGGCTGGCATTGCGACGACATTGGTCGATCCGGGCGATGTGCGCCGCGCCGCTTCGTTCGGCAATGCCGGGCATATCGGCACTGAGCAGGTGAGCCCATGGTCGAGCTGGGAGAACGTCCGGCGCTCGCCGCGCTCGAGTTTCCTCGTCGGCGGTCCGCTCGACTTCCGCTGGCGCGATGCGGCGATGGTGGCGCCGTGGACGCAACGTTTCCTGGCCTCGTGCGGCCCGGCAGCGTTCGCGCGCGGCCAAGCGGCGCTCGCGGCGATCCTTACGGACGCGATGGGGGCTTGGCATCGTATAGCCGCGCTTGCCGGCGAGCCGGATCTCGTCATTCCCCATGGCCACGCGACAGTTTGGATGTCGCACGAAGCCGCGGAGCGCGGACGCGGCGCGCTCGGCGAAGCGCCGGCCGGACCGGCGAAAACGCGAGAGATGACGCGCGCCGAGCTGGATCGCTACGCCAGCGTGTTGCGCGCAACGCCCGCGGCCGGCGTGCTCTTCGAAGGCACGGGGCAAGTCAGCGAACCGCAAGCGGTGCGCGACGCGATCTTCGCGGCGTTCGTGAACGCTGGCGGTGAGATCGTCGCTGACAGCGCAGCTCACGTTAGCGCGGATGGACGCGTGACACTCGGGTCGGGCGGCGTTCGCAAGGCCGATGCGATCCTGATCGCCGCCGGCGCCTGGTCGGGCGAACTGATGCGTCAACTGGGCGCCGCCACGCCTCTGATCGGTGAGCGCGGCTATCACCTGCAAAGCGCGGAGACCGACTGGCCGTTCGATCTGCCGACGACCGTGTTCGAGGAGACTTTCGTCATCTTCAGCCGCTTCACTAGCGGCCTGCGGGCGACGAGCTTCCTGGAATTCGGCTCGCCCGGTGCGCCGGGCGATGCGCGCAAATGGCGCCTGCTGCAACGGCGCATCGCCGACCTCGGCGTGCGGTTTTCAGCGACGCCGGAACGCTGGGTCGGCGCGCGGCCGACGCTGCCGGACTACGTGCCTGCGATCGGCCGGTTAGCGCGCGCCCCGAACGTATTCTACGCCTTCGGCCATGCCCATCTCGGCCTGACGATGGCACCCATCACCGCGGAGCTGGTGCTGGCGTTGGCGACGGAGCAGACGCCGTCGATCGATCTTGCGCCGTTCAAGATCGAACGCTTCGGTTAGCGCAGGCTGGCGTTGATCTTGTCCAGCGCGCCGAGCGGCGGCACGAGATCGGCGTCGGTCAGCTTGTTGAGCGGCGTGTCGACCGTGTTCATGCCGTCGTGGAGATCGTGCGCGGCCGGATCGACGAAGAGGAGCCCGGTGACGATCTCGCCCTCCGCGGCCTTGCGCGCGAGATAGGAGAGAGCTGCGTTGCGGTCGGACGCGTCATAATCGTCCTCGAGTTTCCTCAGACGCAGGATCGAACCGTCGTGCTGCACGACTTCCTTCAGCTCCCCCGGCGCGTACTCGGCGCGGATCGGCGCGCGCGGGCTGATCACGTCCATGCGGTTCACCGCATCGTTGTGCGCGCGCACGTAGTCGAAGCTCTTTGTGGAGCCGACGTGGTTGTTGAAGGCGACACAGGGCGAGAGCACATCGAGGATCGCCGTGCCCTTGTGCGACAGCGCGCCTTTGATCAGCGGCACGAGTTGGGTCTTGTCGCCGGAGAACGAGCGGCCGACATACGTAGCGCCGAGCTGTAGCGCGAGCATGACGAGATCGATCGGCGAGTCCTTGTTCTCCGCGCCCTTCTTCGCCTTGGAGCCGCGGTCGGAGGTCGCCGAGAACTGACCCTTGGTGAGGCCGTAGACGCCGTTGTTCTCGACGATGTAGGTCATGTTGACGCCGCGCCGCACCGCATGCGCGAACTGGCCGAGACCGATCGAGGCGCTGTCGCCGTCGCCCGAGACGCCGAGATAGATCAGATCCTTCGCTGCGATGTTCGCGCCCGTCAGCACCGAGGGCATGCGCCCGTGCACGGCGTTGAAGCCGTGCGCCGGGCTGACGAAATAGTCCGGCGTCTTCGACGAGCAGCCGATGCCCGAGAACTTCGCCAGCCGATGCGGCGCAAGATCGATCTCGAAGCAGGCTTGAATAATCGCTGCGCTGATCGAATCATGGCCGCAGCCGGCGCAGAGTGTCGAAATCCGCCCCTCATAGTCGCGCCGCGTGAACCCGAGCGCATTGCGCTCAAGCGAAGGATGATGCAGCGGCGGTTTGGCGATGTAGGTCATTCAGCGTTCTCGCGCAGCGTGGTTTGGCCGGCTTTTAGCTTTTCGGCGATTTCCCGGATGATGAAGCGCGCGGTGATGGGCGTGCCGTCATAGTGGCGCACGGAGACGAGCCGCGCCGGATGCACGCCGCCTTCGTTCACCAGCAGCGACTTCAGCTGCCCATCGCGGTTCTGCTCGACCACGAACACTTGCTCGTGGTCGCGGATGAACTCGAACACCGCGTCGCTGAACGGGAAGGCGCGAACGCGCATGGCGTCGAGATGCACGCCGCTCTGCTCGAGCGCGGAGAGCGCCTCTTCCATCGCCGGGTCGGTCGAGCCCATGTAAATCACGCCATCGGGCGTGCGGCGGCTGGCGTTCTTGCGGATCGGCGCCGGCACGTGCGCCTTCATCGTCTCCCACTTGCGCAGCAGGCGCTCCATGCCTTCGGTGTAGTCCTCGCCCTTCTCCGAATAGCGGGCGTCTTTGTCGTGCGAGGAGCCGCGGGTGAAATAGCTGCCCTTGGTCGGGTGCGTGCCGGGATAGGTGCGATACGGCACCGCATCGCCGTCGACATCGCGATAGCGCCCGAACGGCACGCCCTGCTCTAGGTGCTCGTATGTCAGCACCTTGCCGCGGTTGAGCTTGCGCGTCGCATCCCACTTGAACGGCGCCGTCAGCCATTCCTGCATGCCGATGTCGAGTTCGAGCATAACGAAGATCGTGGTCTGGAAGAAATCGGCGAGATCGAACGCCTGCGCGGCGAACTCGAACGCCTCCGTCGGATTGCCCGGAAACAGCATCGGATGCTTGGTGTCGCCATGCGACGCGTAGGCGGCGAGCAGCAGATCCGATTGCTGGGTGCGCGTCGGCATGCCGGTCGACGGCCCGCCGCGCTGCACGTCGAAGATCACCGCCGGAATCTCTGCGTAGTACGAAAAACCGACGAACTCGTTCATCAGCGAAACGCCCGGGCCCGACGTGCAGGTGAACGCGCGCGAACCGGCCCAGCCGGCGCCCATCACCATGCCGATCGAGGCGATCTCGTCCTCGGCCTGAACGATGGCGAACTTGTTCTTGCCGTCAGCCCCTTTGCGCAGCTGATTGCAATATTTCTGGAAACTCTCCGCCAGTGAGGTGGAGGGCGTGATCGGATACCAGGCGCAGAAGGTGGCGCCGCCATAGACCGCGCCGAGCGCCGCCGCGTCGTTGCCTTCGACGAAGATGCGGTCACCCACCTTGTCGGCGCGCTTCACCTTGAGCCCGATCGGCGCCAAGTTCGTTTCGGCATAGGCGCGGCCGATATCAAAGGCGCGGAAGTTCGGCGCGATCAGCTTGTCCTTGCCTTTGAACTCCTCCGTCAGCAGCTGCTTCACGACGTCAGTCTCGAAGCCGAGCAGATGCGCCAGCACGCCGACATAGCAGATGTTCTTGAACAGCTGCCGCTCCCGCGGATTAGCGAACTCAGCGGCGATCAGTTCGGTCAGCGGCGCGCCGATCACGGTGATGTCGCTGCGAAACTTCGAGACCGGCAACGGCTTCGAGGAGTCGTACAGGAGATATCCACCCGGCATGATCTCCTTGACGTCGCCGTCCCAGGTCTGGGGGTTCATCGCCACCATGAAATCGACGCCGCCGCGGCGCCCCAGCCAGCCGGCTTCCGAGACGCGCACCTCGTACCAGGTCGGCAGGCCCTGGATGTTCGACGGGAAGATGTTGCGCGCGCCGACCGGCACGCCCATGCGCAGGATCACCTTGGCGAACAGACCGTTCGCGCTTGCCGATCCCGAACCGTTTACGTTGGCGAACTTGACGACAAAATCGTTCGTCGCGGCGATCGGCTTCGTCATGAAAGAGCGGTGCGCCTCTTCAAGCGTCGCGCCGGAGCGGACCGTCCGCCGGCCGCGACCGGTCATCCTTAGCCGGTCGCGCGGGGCAAATGAAGTGCGCCGTCAGTCGCCCTGCGGCGCCGGCGGCTACATCGAGCCCATCGCCCGGACCGGGGGCGTTTCGACCTGGTTACCGGGCGGAGGACGCTGGCCGCTGAACACGACGGCGGCGTTGCCGAAGTCTTCCCGGTACCGGCCTAGCCGGTCGAAGCTGATGGTGCGATATCCCAGCACCGGCTCCACCACGACGAACTTGTCGCCGTCGTGGCCGACCACCAGCACGTAATGGTTCACCATCGCCGTATCGGTCCATTCCGAGACCTGCGCCACGCGCGCGGTGATGAAGCTCGACGGCAGGCCAAGCACCGGCACGTTGGCGCCCGGCAACGACCAGTTCTGCACGTAGACCGAGGGCACCCGGATCGGCACGAGCACCGGCCGGCCGTTTTCCAGTTCGCGGACGATGTCCTCGTGCGTCAGCCGCACGGCGCTGGCGGTGAGCCCGTGCTGCTGCGCCAGGGCCATGACTTCAGCCAGCGAATAGCCGTCCGGCGCCGCCGGCTGATGAGCGGCGAAGATCGCGTTGCCGGAAACGCTGTCCTCGCCCCGCCAGTAATTGATCACACTGGCGAGGACGTGCGCGCCGCAGGCGGCGGTGTTGGTCTGCCGGTCGTGCGCGACCGGCAGCACCAACGTCTCCGGCGGATCCACTGACCTGCCGAAGAACTCGAAGCTGTTGCTGGAGCTGCGCTCCCCGAATGCGCCCATGCTGGACACAGGCGAAGTTGCGCATGCCGCCAGCGCCAACAACAGCGGCACGACGAGTAGACGCCGTGTTGTCTTCATCAGTCGGCGGCGACCGCGATGACGACGACGAGCACGATCAAGCCGATCACCAGCCATTGGTTATTCGAGAACTGGCCGGCGTTCATCGCCGCAGCTTCTTCCGGGGTGATCGTTTGCACCGTATAGCCGGCCGCTTGATAGTCGGCGATGGTTTGGGCGTCGGCGGCCGACAGGCCGTAGCGCTGCAGTTCGTCGGTGGAGAATGTGCGCGCTTCCGCCGAGCGGAATTGCGCCGGCTCCTGAGCGAAAGCGGCCGGGGCCGTGACGGAGGTGAATGCAAGAGACAGCGCTAACGCGGTAGCGAGACGAAACTTCATTGGGTCTTCCCCTTCGGTTGCTCAAACGAATGGTGATGAGCGGCGCCGAAGCGGCCTACTTGAGGTCGGTGCGCCGTCTTCTTGGCGGCCGTCTGTTCTGACGGACGCGATGTGCGCCGCGCGGCGCACCACACACATTCCCCTGCCGGCACAGCAAACTATGCCGGCAGTCCCGCAGGGCAAGACGAATGAGACGGTAAAAGGTTCCCTACTCGGCGGCGACCGGCTGGCGCTTTCGCGCGACAGGGGATTTCGGCGCGCAGCCGGCGTGGGTCACGTCCAGGTAGAAGTGCTGCATGTCCCAGGCCCCGGTCGGGCATCGCTCGGCGCAGAGCCCGCAATGGAGGCACACGTCTTCGTCCTTGGCCATGATGCGGCCGGTGGGCAGCGCCTCGGAGACGTAGAGATCCTGGGTGAGGTTCAGCGCCGGCGCCTTGAGCCGCTCGCGCAATTCGGTTTCTTCGCCGTTCTCCGTGAACGTGATGCAATCCATCGGGCAAATGTCGACGCAGGCATCGCACTCGATGCAGAGCGGTGTGGAGAACACCGTCTGCACGTCGCAGTTCAGGCAGCGCTGCGCTTCCTTGTAGCCGAGCAGCGGATCGAAGCCCTTCTCGACCTCGATCTTCACGTTGCGCAGCGCCACGTCCGGCTCGACCAGCGGAACCTTGTAGCGGAGGTCGAGCGAGACGTCGTTGTCGTAGGCCCATTCGTGGATGCCCATCTTGGTGGACATCATCGACGTGCCGGGCGGCGGACGCTGGCGCACGTCCTGGCCGTTGCAGAAAAGATCGATCGACACGGCGGCATCGTGACCATGGGCGACGGCCCAAATGATGTTCTTCGGCCCGAACGCGGAATCGCCGCCGAAGAACACATTTGCGATCGAGGACTGCATCGTCACCGGATCGACCACCGGCATGTCCCATTTGTCGAACTCCATGCCGATGTCGCGCTCGATCCAGGGAAACGCGTTCTCCTGGCCGACCGCCATCAGCACGTCGTCGCATTCATAGTGCACGTCCGGCTCGCCGGTAGGCTCGAGCTTTTTGCGCCCGTCCTTCTCGACCCAATGCATCTTGGTGAACCAGACGCCGGTGAGCTTGCCGTTCTCGTGCGTGAATTCGCGCGGGTTTAGGAAATTGATGATCGGGATGCCTTCGTGCATCGCGTCTTCTTTTTCCCATGGGCTCGCTTTCATCTCGTCGAAGCCCGAGCGGACGATCACCTTCACATCTTCGCCGCCGAGCCGGCGCGAGGTGCGGCAGCAATCCATCGCCGTGTTGCCGCCGCCGAGCACGATCACGCGCTTGCCGATCGAGTTGACGTGCTCGAACGAGACGTTCGACAGCCAATCGATGCCGATATGCACGTTGGCGGCGCATTCCTGCTGTCCGGGCAGCTGAAGGTCGCGCCCGCGTGGCGCGCCAGTGCCGACGAACACCGCGTCCCAGCCTTGCGAGAGCAGCTCTTTGAGCGAATTCACACGCACGCCGAAATGCGTCACCGGCTCGTACCGAAGAATGTAATCAACCTCTTCGTCGATCACGCTTTCGGGCAGGCGGAAGCGCGGAATCTGGGTGCGAATCATGCCGCCGCCCTTCTGCTCCGCGTCGTAGATGTGCACCTCGTAGCCAAGCGGCAGCAGATCGCGCGCCACAGTCAGCGACGCCGGCCCCGCGCCGATACAAACCACGCGCTTGCCGTTCTTCGCCGCCGCCTTTGCCGGCAGCAACGGCTCGATCTCGCCTTTGTTGTCGGCGGCGACGCGCTTCAGCCGGCAGATCGCCACCGGCTCGGGCTTGCCTTGTGTTTCTTCCACGCGTCCGCGCCGGCAGGCCGGCTCGCATGGACGGTCGCACGTGCGGCCGAGGATTCCCGGAAACACGTTCGACTTCCAATTGATCATGTACGCATCGGCGTAGCGTTGGGCGGCGATCAGGCGGATGTATTCGGGCACCGGGGTGTGCGCCGGGCAGGCCCACTGGCAGTCCACGACTTTGTGGAAATAGTCCGGATTGCTGATGTCGGTGGGCTTCAAGCGCCTCGCTCCTCTGTGCGACGCAAACTAGCCTTCCGCGCACGCCGCGCAAGCGGCGCGGCTCAGCGCGCGGCGATGGTGAAGCGCAGCGGCGCAAGGCCTTCGACGCCGCACTCGACCGTATCGCCCGGTCCGAGCGGGCCGACGCCGGCCGGCGTGCCGGTAAACACCAGATCGCCCGGCTGCAGCGTCCACGAACGCGAGAGATGGGCGATGATCTCGGACGCGCTCCAAATCATATCGCTCAGGTCCGCCTCCTGCTTCGTCTCGCCGTTGACCGTAAGCCAGATGCGGCCCGCGCTCAGATGCGAACCATTCGCGACCGGCGTGATCGCCCCGATCGGCGCCGAATTGTCGAACGCCTTGGCGGCGTCCCACGGCGCGCCGCCCTTCTTCGCCTCCGCCTGACGGTCGCGGCGGGTGAGGTCGACGCCGACGGCGTAGCCCCAGACGTGCTCCAGCGCCTGTTCCGGCGCGATCTCGGCGCCGCCCTTGCCGAGCGCCAAAACCAGCTCGACCTCGAAATGCAGGTTCGAGGTGTTCACGGCATACGGAATTGCCCCCCCGTCCCCGACCACCGCATCGGCCGGCTTGGTGAAGAAGATCGGCGGCTCGCTCTTGGGATCGTTGCCCATTTCGCGGACATGATCGGCATAGTTGCGCCCGACGCAGAAAATGCGCCGGACCGGGAATTTCGCAGCGGCGCCGAGGACGGCGACGGCTGGCTGGCGCGGCGGATCGATGACATAGTTCATGCGCCGCTTTGAGCACGCGCGCGGGAGCGGTGCAAACTCCCCACGGTAGGGAAATTGCCGCTCCCATAACGGCGCAAACCCTTGCAACCGCAGCCGCCTTGCCGGACTCTTGGGCGCACTCGCGCGTGAGGGGCGGCGCAAAATGGAATGGTTGGCCATCCTTGGCCTCGCCGCCTGGGTCTGGTGGCAATCGAGACGCATCGACGGCCTGCTGCACAAGGTTTTCGAACTGGAGCAGCGCCTGGCGCTGCGCGAACGCGCGCCGGAGGAAGTCCCGGCCGCGCCGTCGACGGCCGCCCCGCCCGAGCCCGCGCCGAAGCCGGAAGAGCTCGAGCCTCTTCTGCTCGACCGGCCGTTGCCGGCGGAAGAGCCGCTCCTGCTCGATACGCCTTTGCCCGCGGCCTCGAACGATGACGAGCCGCTGATCCTCGACCAGCCGCTGCCGCCCGAGCCTGCGCCGCAAGACGAGCCGATCCGTATGCCGCCCGCGGCTGCGACGCCGCCGCCACGCCTCGCCAAGCCGCGCGAGCGCAAGCTCGAACAATGGCTGGCGCAGAATGCGTTCGCCTGGATCGGCGGCGGGCTCGTCGGCCTCGGCGGCATTTTCATGGTGTCGTTCGCAAGCCAGCAGCCGTGGTTCACGCCGCCGGTGCAGCTCGCGTGCGCGCTGGCGCTTGGCGTTGCGCTGATCGGCCTCAGCGAATGGGTGCGCCGCACCGGCGTTGCAAAACCGCCCGGCCATCCTCTCGTGGCGGCGATGCTCGCCGGCGCCGGCGTCGTCACCTTCTACGCCACCGCCTGGGCTGCGCACGGTCCGTTCGGGTTCGTCGAGCTTCCCGTCGCCGTTTTCCTCCTTTCGCTCTGCGCCGCCGTTCTGATCGGGCTTTCCTTCCTGCACGGGCAGCCGCTCGCCGTCCTCGCCGTTCTGCTCGCGCTGCTCGCGCCGCAGCTGACCGGAACCGATCTTTGGCTGCAGCTTGCGCTCACCTTTTATATCGGGGCGGTGGCGATCGCCGGCTTTGGCGTCGCCGCGCTGCAGCGCTGGGGCTGGGCCGCAGCGGCGACCATGCTTGGCCTTTATTTCTGGTTCGCCGCGGCGATCGGCGAGGACAACATCCGCCGCGCGCTGGCGATGGTGAGTTTCGCGGCCATGGGCGGCGTCGCGCTCGCTTTCCGCAAACCGCTCGAGACGGAGCCCGCCGGTCGGCTCAGCTGGACGCGCGCGCACACGCACATGCCCGCCGCCGCCATTTGCGTCAGCAGCGTGCTGCTGGTTTGGACTTGGATCGGCGTGGCCGATCTGCCCTCCGGCGTGATCGGCGGCCCCGCTTGGGTCGCGGCGATGTTCGTCGCGCTCGCCGCCGCGGCGGTGCGGGCGCGCGTGGCGATCCCGCCGACGCTGACCGTCGCCATCGCCGCGCTCGTCGGCGGCTTCATCGTTTACATTCAAGCGCGCTTCATGGCGCCGACACTGGGCGATGACTTCTATCCGTTCATTCTGTTCAGCGCCGCCGTGATCGGTCTTTCCGCCGTGGGCGCCCGGCCGCCCGCGGAAGGCCGCATGCTGATCGCGGGCTCCGGCGCCTTCGGCGCCGCCGCTTTGATCGCGCTGGCGGCGACGACGCGCGAGAATTGGCATCACTTCAGCGCCTGGATCCCGCTGTTCCTGGGTTCGGTTCTTCTTTTCGTCGCGGCCTGGTTCACGGCCGATGAGACGCAGGCGCCGAGCAAAGATCGCGCGGCGGGCCTCTGGCTCGCGGCGTGCGCGGCGCTGCTGCTGCTCGGCGTCGAATCCGCCATCCCGGCCTCTTCGCGCACCATCGCCCATGCGGGCGCCGCGGCGCTGTTCGCGGGCGTGCTGGTGTGGCGCGGCTGGAGCACGATGCGCCACGCGGCCCTGTTCGCCGCGGCTGTCGCCTTGGCGCACGCGCTGTCGCCGAATCTCGTCAGCGCGACGCTCGCCGGCGAGCTTCCGATCGGCGGCGCATTGATCACTTTCATCGCCGCCGCTGCGCTTCTGTTCGTTGCGAGCGCCGTCGCCTCGCGCGTCGAACCGCGCGCGTGGACCAGCGAGTCGCTGGGCGCAGCTGGAGTAATGGTGCTGTTGATCGGCGTGTTCGTCGGCTTGCGCTGGCTGGCGGTCGGCGGCGCCGGCGCGCCGCTCGACGGCTTCGCCGAGACCAGTCTGCGCGCGCTCAGCCTCATGGCGGCCGGCCACGTGCTGCTGGCGCGCGAGGGGCGCGCGACCGGGCTCGTCAGCGCCTGGCGCGGTCATGTGCTGCTCGGCGGCGGGCTGCTCTACGTGCTGGTCGCGCCGGCGACGTCGATCAATCCGTGGTGGGGCGTTTTGCCTGCTCCGGTGATCGGTCCGCCGCTGCTCGACACGCTCGCGCTCGCTTTCGCCGCGCCGGCGCTGCTGGCGCTCGCCGCAGCGCGCCGGCTTTACGACCGGCAACGGATCGCGGCGCGCGTCTACGCCGCGTCCGGCGGCGTGCTGGCCTTGGTTTGGGCGATCCTCGAAGTGCGCCGTCTTTTCAGCGGCGCCGAAATGTCCAGGGCCAGCGTCGGCCTGTTCGAAGGCGCCTGCTATGCGCTCGTCCTGCTCGGTGCGGCGCTGATCGTCGCGGCGGTCGGCAAGGGCCGCGCGGCGAAGCTCGGCGAAGGGCCGTTCACGCACGACCTGCTGTTCGTTTCGCGCGGCTTGGCCTGGTTCTGCGTCGTCGCGGCGGCGCTGATTTTGCTGATGTTGCGCCATCCGTGGTGGGGCGCGCAGGACAGCGAAGTTACGAACGCGTTCGAGACGCTGCTCGCCGTCCTGGCGCAGCCCGTCGCCGTCACCCTCGCGCTGTTTCTCGGCCGCGCGCTGTCGCGATCGCGCGCTGTCGAATCTTCGCGCTTCGCCGCGGCGTCGGCGGCGATCCTGTTCGCCTGGAGCTTCGGCCACGCGGCGATCCGCTGGCACTATCACCGCGGCTACATGGATAACGGCGCGCCGCTCACGCAGCTCGAAGGCTTCGCGCACGCGCTCTGGCCGCTCGCTTTCGTGCTGCTGGCTTCGGCGATCACCGCGCGGGCGCCGGGGCGGGATACGGTGCGGGCCTATCTTTACGATCTGCAGGCGATCTGGGCGGCGGCGGTGTGGCCGGCGTTGGGCTTTGCGGCGCTTGGGCTTTGGCTGCTGTTCAATCCCTGGTGGGGCGTCGCGCCCGCCGATGTGGCCCCGCTCTCGGCGGCCGCGCTGGCGCTGGCGGCGTTTATGCTGGCAGCCTGGATGAGCGGCGCCGCGCGCCGTGTGCCGCATGTGCGCTGGCCCGACTGGCTGGAGCGCGCCGCGACGGTCGCGGTGGTCGGCCATGTCTTCTTCGCCGCGACATTCGTCATTCGCCGGCTCTATCATGTGGAGGACATGGCGACGGCGGACGCGGGCAGCGTCGAGATGTGGGTGTATTCGGCGGTGTGGGCGCTGTTCGGCGCCGGCGTGTTCTGGCTCGGCATGCGGCGGAGCGATCCGCTGCTGCGCTGGATCGGGCTGGGGCTCCTCCTGCTGACGACGCTCAAAGTGTTCCTGTTCGACATGGCGCAACTGGGCGGCTTCATCCGCGTCGCCTCTTTCGTCGGGCTCGGCCTCGTGCTGCTGGCGATCGCCTGGGCCGCGCGCCGCTTCGCCGCCACGCCGAACGGCCCGCCCGGTCCCGGCGATCTGCTGACGATCAAGCCAAGCGCGCGGCGTGAAAGGCGATATGGTCGCCGACAAAGGTCGTCATGAAGTAGTACGAGTGATCGTAGCCTTCGCGCCGGCGCAAAGTGAGCTTCTGGCCCGCTTGCGCCGCAGCTTGTTCGAGCAGCTCGGGCTTCAGCTGAGTTTCCAAGAACTGATCGGCGACGCCTTGATCGACCAAAATGTCATCGAACGGCTTGGCTTTGCCCGCTTCCATCAGCAGCGCCGCATCGTGCGCGCGCCAGCTTTCGCGATCTGAGCCGAGATAGGCGCTGAACGCCTTTTCGCCCCAGGGGCAGCGCGTCGGCGAAGAGATCGGCGCGAAGGCCGAGACGCTTTTGAACAAAGACGGATGCTTCATCGCCAACGTGAGCGCGCCGTGGCCGCCCATGGAATGGCCGAAGATCGAACGCCGCGGCGCCAGCGGAAAGGCGGCTTCCGCCGCTTCGATCAGATCGCGGGTGACGTAGCTCTCCATCTTGAAGTGCGGCGCCCATGGGCTTTGCGTCGCGTCGATGTAGAAGCCGGCGCCTTGGCCGAGATCGTAGGCCGGATCGTCGGCGACGTTTTCGCCGCGCGGCGAGGTGTCGGGCGCGACGATGGCGACGCCATGCTTGGCCGCATGACCGTACGCGCCGGCCTTGGCGGTGAAATTGTCTTCGGTGCAAGTGAGGCCGGAGAGCCAGATCAGATAGGGAAACGGCCCTTCGCCCGGCGGCGTGAAGACGGAGAAGCGCATCGGCGTTGCCGTGCTGACGCTCTGGTGCTGCGCGTAAGTAAGCCTGCCGCCGTGGACGCGATGTTGTGCGCGAGTTTCGATCATAGCGACTGCCTTACGGCGCGCGCGGGGCGCAAGGAAGCGCTTCCGCGCGCGCTGGGCGGCGGATTGAGAAAGAACGAGCCTCCCGAGGGAGACGGGGCGCGCGATCCGCGCTGAGTAGTCTCTAGGGGTGCGCTGGTTGTCTCCAACCTGCGCCGCGCGCTTCGCGCGCCCCGGTTTCCGGTCGTTTTTCCCGGCCTGGGACGAGGAGTTGTGGAACGCCGCTTGCGCGGCTCGCCTCCTGCACGATGGAATGCGGACGCGCCTCTTCACACCAGGCCGTATCCGCTCCGACGCAACCCGCCATCGACGGATGGCGTCTCGGGGCTTAGCTCCATTCCCAATTCGCCGGTGCTG
>NZ_DASPLU010000014.1:0-41304 GCF_035627415.1 Vitreimonas sp.
TCCCCCGCACGCGTCTCTGTCCAGCGTCGCCGCCGCGCCCGACGTCACGTGCGCCGACACGTCTTGATGCAACCCCCACGGCCCCGCACGCCCGCCCCCGCGCCGAACAGGACGTTCGCCGCGGCCGCAAGTGCTGCGCGCGTGGAGCGCCTCAAGTCTTCGGCTCGAATCCGTCCGCCTTCGCCAGCTCCGGGAAGAGCCGCATCCACCACACCGACGCCGCCACCGCCGCCACGCCGCCGATCGTCACCGCCAGCACCGGTCCGAAAATGCGCGCCATCAGCCCGGCTTCGAAATCACCGAACTCGTTCGACGCCGAGATGAAGACGAAGCTCACCGCCGCCACGCGCCCGCGCATCGCATCCGGCGTCGCCAGTTGGATCAGGCTCTGGCGCACGTACACGGAGATCATGTCGACCCCGCCCGCGACCGCGAGCGCCGCCGCCGTCAGCCAAAGATATTTCGATTGCCCGAACACGATCGTCGCCAGTCCGAACGCGATCGTCGCGCCGAACATCCACAGGCCCACCCGCGCCCGCAGCGGCTTCACCGCGAGCCACAGCGCCACCGCCGCCGCGCCGACGCCCATCGCCGAACGCAGCACGCCGAGCTCGCTCGGCCCCGCATTGAGGATGTCGCGCGCGAACACCGGCAGCAGCGCCACCGCGCCCGCGAGCAGCACCACGACAAGATCGAGCGAGATCGCGCCGAGCACGATCTTGTTGCGCCAGACGTAATGCAGTCCTTCGACGATCATGCCGATCGTGCGCGCGTCCTTCACCGGCTCTTGCGGCGGCGGCTTCAGCGTGAGCATCAGCACAGCCGAGATCGAAGCCAGCACGAAAGCGGTGAGATAGGGAACGACAGGCCCGCCGCCATAGAGCAGGCCGCCGATCGCTGGCCCGACGATCAGCGAAAACTGGAACGCGAGCGAGGACCAGGCGATTCCCGGCGGCAGCGCCTCGCGCGGCAGCAGCATCGGCAAAAGGGCGCTCGCCGCCGGCGGCATGAAGGCGTTGATCATCCCGGCGCTGATGGCCGCGGCGAACACCGCCGGAATGACGATCTCGGGCCCCATGTTCGAAGCCAGCGCCAGCCACAGCACGATCAGCGCCTTGGCGACGATGCAAGCCGTAAGGATGAGACGGCGATTGTAGCGGTCCGCCGCCTGGCCGCCGAACAGCGAGAGAAACAGCAGCGGCAGAAATTGCGCGAGCCCGACGAGCCCCAGCACGAACGCCGCTTCGGCGATGCTCTGCCCGGCGGCGCGCGCGGCGTCATAGACCTGCCAGCCCATCGCCGTCGATTGGATCTGCACCGCCATGCTGGCGAACATCCGCCCCGCCCAGAACTGGGCGAACAGCCGATGCCGGAAGATGTCGAGGGAAGGGATGCGAAGCGCGGCCAAGGCGCAAGCCGTATGGACCGCGTCCGCCCCAGCCTGCAACAGGTTCTAGGTTTTCGTTGGAGAGCGTCGCGCTTTGTGCTTCATGCGCCTCCCCAGAACCTAGCACTTAGAACCCAGACCCTCCGTTGGCCCACACGCTCGTCGCCGAAAAACCCGAACACGCCGCCGCAATCGAGCGCGTGCTCGACCGCGCTTTCGGCCCCGGCCGCTTCGCCAAGACCAGCGAACGCGTGCGCGAGCGCGGCGCGATGCTGGAGCCTTGGCTCTCGCGCGTCGCGCTCGACTCCGAAGGCGAGGTCATCGGCGTTTGCCGCATTTGGCGCGTCGAAGCGGGCGCGCCGCTCTATTTTCTGGGTCCGCTCGCCGTCGATCCCGCCGCGCAAGCCGCCGGCCTCGGCCTTGCCTTGGTGCGCGACGCCATCGCCGCCTGCCGCAGCGTCGGCGGCTCCGGCATCGCGCTCGTCGGCGCCGAGCGCTTCTTCCGTCCGGCCGGTTTCAGCGTCGCGCCCGAGGGCCGCATCGGTTTGCCCGGCCCGGTCGATCCGAAACGTCTGCTCTGGCTCGAACTCCGCCCCGGCGGCTTCGACAAGGTCCGCGGCGAGATCGGCGCGCCGAAACCCTAGCGCCGGCCGACGATGCGCTGGATCGCGTCGAACCAGAACGGCGCGCCTTGGGCCGCGGCGACGATCGTGATCAGCCAGCCCAGCAACACCTCGAGCACGCCATTGCGCTCGAAGTCCGGCCCATACACGGGCGCGGCTTGCACGGTGAGATCCGCCGTCGCGACCTGCTGCGAAGCCGCCTGCAGCACCGTGAGCCGTTGTGCGAGTTGGCTGCCGGGCGCCACCCGCTCTTGCGCCGCCGCGCAGGCCGCATTGGCCGAGGTGTCGACGCCGCCGCGAATCCGCTCGGCCACGTCCGCCATCCACGGCCAGCCGACAGGAATGTCTCTATCGCCGCCGGCGCAGCGCGCGATCGTCAACAGCGTCACCACTTCTTGCGCGCTGAGTGCGGGGTCTGCGCCCGTCTCCGCAGCGGCCGTTTCGCCATCCGGCGCCGCCGGCTGCGTCGCCAGCGTCGTGAACGCCGCCTGCGATTGCGCCAGCTCCGGCGTCACCGAGGCGAGTGCGGCGCGCATGTCGTCGTTCGCCTGCAGCCGCTTGCCGATTTCGATCGTGCTCACGTTCAGCGTGATGGTCAGCACCGCCGCCACGGCCCACGACAGCGCCGTGCAATCCGCCTTGAAGCGGTCGGACATCTTCTGCGCCGAGGTGTTGAACCAAGCCTTCACCGCGGTCGCGATTTCATCGCGCGATGCGCCCGCCGCAGGCAGCACCAATTGTAGCCGCTGCTTCAGGTCGCCATCGCGCAGCGCCGCCACGGACGCCGGCAGCGCAAGCACCGGATCGCCGTTCGACCAGCTCGGCTGCACCGCGCTCGCCAAGGCGACGACGAACGTGTCCGGCTCCATGCAGGTCGTCTGCGCCCGTCCGCCCGAAAGCGCCGCGGTCATCGGATGGCGATAGAAACGTTTGGCGATCTCGTCCTTGTAGGTCTTGTCGCTCAAGAGCTTGGTGATGCTGCTGCGCAACGTTCGCGCCCGCAGCCGAAAGCCTTCGACGACGAATTGCTGAACCAGGCTGACGAGGCCCGCCATCACCAGAAAAACGAGCAGCAGCGCCAAGGCGAGCTGAAACAACGGGCTGTTGAGCATGGCCCCCCTCCAGCGCCACGCCGCCTTCACGGCTGCCCAACTTCCGCGTTGGCGCGCCGCCAGTCGTAATATAGATTAACGCCAAGCGCAATTTCGGGGGAGGCTGCGATGTCGGACGAAGGCTCACGCCTGTCGCCGATCGAGATCGGGACGATCGACGCGATCGTCTCCTTGTTCGAGACCAACTCGCCCGGCAAATACGATGCGATCGCCCGCAGCGCACAGGACCGCGGCGGCTTGAGCTACGGCAAGCACCAGGCCGCGCTGGTCAGCGGCTCGCTGCACCGGCTCATCTCGCAATATTGCAGCGCCGACGGCGCTCAATGCGCGGATCGGTTGCGCCCGTATTTGCCGCAGATGCAGGCGGAGGATCGGGCGCTCGATCATGACGATGCGCTCGTCGCCGTGCTCCGCGAAGCGGCCGCCGATCCGGTGATGCAGCGCACGCAGGATGAGTATTTCAATCACCATTACATGGGGCCAGCCTTGCGGGAGGCGCAGGCGTGCGGCTTCGTCACGCCGCTCGGCTGCGCGGTCGTGTACGACAGTTTCGTGCACGGCTCCTGGGAAGCGATGAAGGGTCGTGCGAGCAATGTCGCCGGCCAGCCTAGCGCTCAGAACGAGAGGCAATGGATCGCCGCCTATCTGAGCGAACGCCGCGCTTGGCTCGCCGGGCACAGCAATGCGCTGCTGCCGCGCACCGTCTATCGGATGGATTGCTTCCTCGATCTCATTCGTCAGGACGCTTGGGACTTACGATTGCCGCTGACGCTCCAGCTCAACGGCTTCACCTTCACGCTGACCGCTTGGGATTTGGGCGCGCATCTGTTCGACGATCCGGTGTTCCGGGCCGAAGCGACGGGACTCGGAATCGTGAAAGCGCGCCGCGCCGTCGTCGCCGAAGGCCGAGATCGCCACGTGCAGCTTCTGCTCGCCGATCTCGGCTTGCTCAACGCATCGAGCGGCGTCGACGGCAAGTTCGGCTCCGGCTCGGCCAACGCCGTGCGCAGCTTCCAACTGAGCAGCGGCATGACTGGCACAGGCGAGGTCGACGCCGGGACGTACGTGCAGCTGTCCAATTCGGTGCAGCGCCGTCAGAGCAGCGCGCAGTCGGGCGACGGCGCGTTCACCCCGCTGCCTGAACGCGAGCGCGGCGCGACCGGAGCGGCGCTCAACGGCGCCGGGGCGACGACGGCCGCCGGCGGCGGCGCCGCCGTGGGCTCGCAAATCCTCGAAGGCGAGGAAAGCAGCGCGCCCGATGCGCAGCCCCCGGCCAGCACCGAAGCGCAAGCGCCAACCGGTGTGGAAACGCCGCCGCCCTCCGGCGCCGAGTCCGTCGGCGGGCACGACGCCATCATCCTCGGCCTGAGCTGGAGCGAGCTGCTGCCGTGGATCGGCGTCGCTCTGCTGCTGGCGGCGCTTGCGTTCTTCGCGCTCGCCCGCCGCCGCGCGTACTGAGCCTCACGCGCTCTCGCGCCGCCAGCCCAGCATCAGCAGCGCAACGCCGATCACGGCCCAAAGCCAGCCCGGCCCGAGCGGGCTCGCCCGCGCGGCGCGCACGACATAAGCACCGTTGCGTTCGATGCCGATCCAGTCGCCGCCGCTGGCGCGCGCGCCGCGATCGATGCGCCGCACGTCCGGCAAACGCCGTCCGTCTTCGCCGGTGAGAAAAACGCTGCCGCCGGTCGCCTCGGCGAACGGGCGCAGAATATCCGGATCGGCCGCAAGCGCCGCCGCCTCGCGCGGATTGAGCGGCCCCACCGCGGCGAACGCGCGGAGATTGCCGCTGCGCGCTTCGTACAAGCCTTGCTCCTCGGCATCCGCTTCGCCGGTGAATAGTCCCGGCGCGCTTTCGCCAAGCGCAACCGTCGATCGCGCGCCCGAAGGCGCGATGATCTCGACGGGCGCCACGCCCGCCGCCAGCGTCGAACGTTCGATCTCGAGACCACGCGGCCCGGGCTCAAGCGAAAGCCGCTCGTCCTCCAGCTCCGGCTCCTGCATCAGCCAGTGCGCGAGTCGCCGCAGCAACTCGCCGTGCGGTCCGCCGCCGTCATAGCCGCGCGCCCACAACCACGGCTGATCGGACCAGAGCTGCGCGACGCGTCCGTTGCCCGCGCGATCGAGCGTCAGCAGCGGCGCGCCGCCGGCGCCCTGCAGCACCGTCTGCCCGCCCGTCGCCTGCGCTTCGACCTGCACCGTCCAGCGCCCCCAGCGCTCCGGCGACGGCAAGCCGCGCACCACCGGATGGCGCCGCCCGAGCGCTGTCGGCGCCGGGCGATACGGCGTCGTCGACACATTGCCCGTCGGCTGCGCCGGCAGAATGCCGGCGAGCGCGGTGCGATGAATGCCTTCGACGCCCGCTTCCGCTTCGCTCGCGGTGATCAGCAGCGCCCCGCCTTGCTCCACCCGTCGCGCGATCGAGGCGAAATAGTACGCCTGCAAGATGCCGCGCCGGCGATAGCGGTCGAAAATGATGAGGTCGAATTCGTTGAGCCGCCGCTCGAACAATTCCTCGGTCGGGAAGGGGATCAAAGCCAGCTCGTTGAGCGGCGTGAAGTCTTGCTTGTCCGGCGGCCGCAGAATCGAGAAGTGAACCAGATCCACCGCCGGATCGCTCTTCAGCAGATTGCGCCACACCCGCGCGCCCTGATGCGGCTCGCCAGTCACCAAGAGCACGCGCAGCCGGTCGCGCACGCCGTTCGCCGCGAACGCGGCGCGATTGTTCGCCAGCGTGATCTCGCGCGGGCCTTCTTCCGCCTCCACCACCACCATGTTGCGCCCGCGCTTGGGCAGGCGCACATTGATCGAGAATTCCTGGTTCGCGCGCGCGGTCGTCTGCGTCACGCGCACGCCGTCGATGCTGACGCTGACGCGGACAGGCGCATTGAAGCCTTCGTCGATTACCCGCGCCGTGATCCGCATCGGCTCGTCGACGATGCCGAATGTGGGCGCCGACACCAATTCGAGCCGCCGGTCGCCGCGCTCGGGATCGCCGACGATGAGGATGTGCGCCGGCCCAAGCTCGCGCAATCGGTTCGGCTCGGCTGGCGGATCGGCGGCTTGGCCGTCGGTGATCACAACGACGCCGCCGATGCGGTCGCGCGCGACATCGCTCAGCGCATCTTCGATCACCGATGTGATCATCGTCCCATCCGGCCCGCCGCGCGTTTCGCGCACGCGCACTTCGAGCCCCGGCTCGCGCGCCAGCGCGACCGCCATCGCATCGCCCGCCGCCCGCGCCGCCTCGCGGCGTCCGGCAAGCCCGAGGCTCTCGCTTTGATCGACGACGACGAGCGCAATGTCTTCCGCCGGCTCGCGCGTTTCGCGCACCCATTGCGGCTGCATCAGCCCGAGAAAAACAAACGCCAGCCCAAGCGCGCGCAGGATCGGCGCGCCGCCGCCGCGCCAGAGATAGAACGCGAGCGACGCAAGCGCGAGCACGCCCAGCGCGATCAGCGCCGGCGTCGGCAACGCCGGATCCAGCCCGATGCGCCAAGCGCCGATCACTCGCGTCCCATCCGTTCGAGCAGCGCCGGCACGTGCACTTGGTCGGCTTTGTAATTGCCGGTCAGCGCCACCATGACGATGTTGACGCCGAAACGCAGCGAAAGCTCACGCTGACGCGCGCTTCCCACGTCGCCGGCCCAGGCCGAGGCCCAATCGCCGTCGCCGATGAAGATCGCGGCGACGCCGTCGCGCGATTCCGCCGCGCTCGCCTCTTCGGCCCAGAGCGTGGTCGCTTGTGTGCGCCCCGGGAAGCTGCGCATCAGATAGAAGGCGCGCGCCACCACGTGCTCAGTCGTCACCTGCTGCAGCGGCGGCACGTCGACGCCGGCGAGCATCGTCGCCGCCGGCCGCCCGCGCCCGCCGCTCGCGGCGTTGCGTGTATCGACGAGAAGCAGCCCGCCGATGGCGAGATAATGATCGACGTTCGCGAGCGCCGCGTCGGAGAGCCGCTGCGGCGAAGAGGGCGCCGGCCAGTAGAGAAACGGATAAGCGGCGAGATTGTCGCGCGCGAGATCGATCGCCACTGGCGGCCCCGGCTCCACCGAAGTGCGCTCTGTCAGAATTTGCGACAGCGCCTCCAGCCCCGCAGCAGAGGTGCGATCGACGCGCGCATCGCCGGTGCGCACATAAGCGAGCCGCAGCGTTTGTGTCGGATCGTCCCGCCGCGTCTGCGCCTCTGCTTCGCCGCCGATCAGCGCGAACGCGATCAGCGCCGCCGCGCTCGGCTTCAGCAGGCGCGGCAGCTTGCCGAACAGAAACAGCGCGATCAGCAGATCGATCGTCAACATCAACGCCGCCGCGCCGAACAGCCAGCCGGACAGCGGCCGCTCGATCACGCCGCCCAGGCTTTGGCGCGCGATCCCGCCGGGCAGCGCCAGCGGCTCCAACGTTTCCGCCGGCCGCGCCGCATCGATGGCGGCGCTGACGCCGGCGCGCTCGTAGAGGCCCGGCGGCGTCTCAGGCGAAGCGACCGCCAAGGCGAACGCGTCCGGCGCAATCGGCTCCGCATCCGGCGGCGCCGGCGCAAGCGTTCCGAAGCCGTCGAGCAGGCGCTGCGCCGTGAACGGCCCGCCGGTGATCTCGCGTTCGCCGGCCCCGTCCGGCCGCGCCGCGAACGCCAGCGTCCGCCGCAGCAGTTCGACGAACAAGCCAGAGAGCGGCGCGTCGGACCAATCCGGCGTCGCGCTCACATGGAAGAGCACGACGAGGCCGCGTCCGCGCGCCTGCGCGGTCACCAAGGGGGAATTGTCAGAGAGCGTCGCCCAGACGCGCGCCTCTTCGAGCGAAGCGGGTTCGGCCAGCACTTGCCGGCGCACGTTCACGTCCGGCGGCGGCGCAATGCCGGCGAAGGGGGAGTCCGCCGGAAACGGAGCAATGGCGAGCGGCGTCTCCCACGCCAGCGCGCCGCCGAGCGAACGCGAACCGGGGCGCAAACGCACCGGCAGCAAATCGTCGGCGTCGTTCGCAAGCCGCGGCCCGGCGAAACGCACCAGCAAGCCGCCGTCTTCGATCCAGCGTTCGAGCGCGCCGGCGTCGGTCGGCGCGACCCGGCCGGCATCGGGCAGGATCAGCGCTTGCGCGCGCGCGTCGATCAATTGGCTGATCGAACCGCGCTGCAAGCTCGCATACGGCTGCAGCGCGCGGTCGACATAGAAGAGTTCGGACAAGAGCGGCTGTCCCGCGCCGCCCGCATCGACGAGGCCGACGAACGGCCGCCCCGCGCCCGCCGGCAACAGCTTCACCGCGCCCGCGCTCTGCTCGCCGACAATGCGCACGCGCGCCGCGCGCGCGGCGATCTCCGGCGGCAGCTCGATGCGCGCAGACGTGCTCGTCGCGTCGCCGGCGAAGCGCGCTTCGGCGGCGCCGAGCGAACGGCCTTCCGCCGTCTCCGCCGCGATCGCCACGATCGGCGAACCGCTGCTCGCGCGGCGAATGTCGGCCACCACGCCCTGCGGCGTCACCGATCCGCCGACGAGCGCCCGCGCCGTTTGCGTCGGCAGCCGCGCCGTCACCGGCCCGCGCCGCTGCAGCTCCGCCGCCAAAGCGCGGGCGCCGTCGTCGTTCAACCCATCCGTGATCCAGACGATGCGGTCGAACCGTCCTTGCGTCTGCGCCAGGCGCTCGGCCGCTTGCGCGCGGTCGGGTCGCCACGGCTGGGGCTCCAGCCTGCCGATCGCAGCTTTCGCATCGGCCGCCGTCATCGCTTCGCCCGGATCGCGCGGGCGCGCGCTCGGCGCGGTGAGCAACAAAAATACCGGCGCGCCGGTGCGCTCGGCTTGCGTCGCCGCCGCAACGCCCGCCGCGCGCGTGTCGCTCCAGAACGGCGCCGAAGTCCAGCCGTCGTCGATCACGATCAAGGTGCGCCCGCCCTGCGCGCTCTCCGCCGCGCTCGGCGCCAGCGATGGCCGCGCGAACGCCAAGATCAGCAGCGCCGCCGCGAGCGCGCGGAACAGCACCAGCTGCCACGGCGCGCGCTCACGGCTCTGATCTTCCGTGCGCACGCCTTCTAAGAGCCGCGTCGGCGGAAACTGCGTGCGCTGCGGCGGCGGCGGCGTCGCGCGCATCAGCCACCAGAGCGCCGGCAACGCAGCGAGCGCGGCCAGCGCCCACGGCGCGCCGAACAGGATCGGGCCCAGAGTCATCGCAAAGACTCCGTCACCCGTAGCGCTCCGAAACGAACGCGATCAGCATTGAAAGCGCGGGCGCCGCGTTGTGGTCGGTGCGATGCAGCAGCGCCGGAAAGCCGAACTCGGCGCCGAGCGCGCGGATGTCGCGCCGCTGCTGCGCCAGGCGCTCGGCGTAGGTCGCTTGCGCCGCTTCGGCGCGGCCGATCAGCACTTCGCCGCCGCGGCCGGGCGCCTGAAATAGCGTCCGCCCGCGGAACGGAAAGTCTTCCTCCGCCGGATCGGCGATCATCACCAGTGCGCCGCTCGCGCCGGCGCGCGCGCACGAAAGCAAGCGCTCGCGCCAAGCCGAGACCGGCGCGTAGAAGTCGCTGAAGAACACGATGCTGGAATTGCTCGGCGCTTCGACATCGCGCACCGGCTGCAACAAATCCACTGCCAGGCGATCCACCGCCCGCGCGCCGCGCCGCGGCTGCTGTCCCAACGCCCCGACACGCTCGCCGCCGCGCGAGAGCAGAATCGCCAACGCAAGCGCCATCGTGCGCGCGCGGTAGAGCTTCGTCGGCCGCGCTGGGTTGCTGCTCCAGTCGAAGCCGGCGTCAGGATCGATCCAGAACCACGCCGTCTGCGCCGCTTCGCGCTCGCGCTCGCGCACGAAGAACCGATCGCCGCGCGCCGAACGCCGCCAATCCACCAACCGCGCGCCGTCTTCAGCACGGTGATCGCGATACTGCCAGAAATCTTCCCCTTGCCCCGCGCGCCTGCGCCCATGCACGCCCGGCGCACTCGCGGCGAGCCGCTTTGCGTCCAGCAGCACGCCCGGCAGATCGCCGGCGAGATTGAGCGCGTCGAGGCGCGGGGAGTTAGACACGGAGAACCTCCCCCCTTGCGGGGGAGGTGGCCGCGAAGCGGCCGGAGGGGGGGCGTGCAAACAAGCAGGCGCCTGATCGTTTGAACGCCCCGCGCCCCCCGACCCCCGCCCCGCGAGGGGGCGGGGGAGAAAGAGCGCGCATCACACTCAAGCCGCGCGCTCCGCCAGATCATCCACCAAGCTATCGATATCCAAACCTTCCGCGCGCGCGCCGAAGCTGAGCTGCATCCGATGCACCAGCGCCGGCCGCGCCAGCGCAGCGACATCATCGACCGCCGGCGCCAAGCGTCCGCGCAGCAGCGCACGCGCACGCACCGCCAGCATCAAAGCCTGTCCCGCGCGCGGTCCCGGCCCCCACGCGACGTGCTGGTTCACCCGTTGATCCGTGCTCGAACCCGGCCGCGCCGAACGCACCAGCTCCAAGATCGAAGCCAGCACTTTCTCACCCACCGGCATCGTGCGCACCAGCCGCTGCAGTCGCATCAGCGACTCCGCATTGAGAATGGTCTCCGGCTGCTCATCCTCCAGCCCCGTCGTCTCGATCAAAATCTTCCGTTCGATCTCCGCGTCCGGATACGGCACGTCGACTTGCAGCAGGAAGCGATCGAGCTGCGCTTCCGGCAACGGATAAGCGCCTTCGTGTTCGATCGGGTTCTGCGTCGCCAGCACATGGAACGGGCGCGGCACATCGTACGCCGCGCCGGCGACGGTGACGTGATGCTCCTGCATCGCTTGCAGCAGCGCCGATTGTGTGCGCGGGGAGGCGCGGTTGATTTCATCCGCCATCAGTAGCTGCGTGAAGATCGGACCTTTGACGAAGCGGAAGTGACGCCGGCCCGCTTCGTCCTGATCCAGCACCTCGGAGCCCAGAATGTCCGCCGGCATCAGGTCCGGCGTGAACTGCACCCGCGCCCAATCGAGCCCCAGCACCCGCGCCATCGCTTCGACCAGCCGCGTTTTGGCGAGGCCCGGCGCGCCGACCAGCAGCACGTGGCCTCCAGCGAGCACGGCGGCGAGCGTCAGCTCGATTACCCGCTCCTGGCCAAACACGGATTTGCCGATCTCGGCGCGCACCCGCGCCAAGGCTTCGCCCGCGGCCTCGGCCTCGGCCACCAACGCTTCCGGATTGTCGTGATTGCTCATGGGGGCGAAGCTCGCGTAGTTGGGGGCTAAAATATGACGGCGCCTGATAACCCCACGTCCCTGGAGCAATTGCTGGCCCTGCTCAAGAGGGAGGCCGGCGGCAGCGCCAACTCTGGTTCTCGGGGCCCGCCGCCCGTCGACAAATGGAACCCCACCCATTGCGGCGACATCGGCATGGAGATCCTCGCCGACGGCACGTGGAAGCACGCCGGAACGCGCATTGCGCGCGAACCTTTGGTGCGCCTGTTCGCCTCGATCCTGCGCAAGGACGAAGACGGCCAAACCTATCTCGTCACGCCAGTGGAGAAGATCATCGTGCGCGTGGAAGATGCGCCGTTCGTCGCTGTGCGCGCCGATCGCGTCGGCGAGGGGCGCGAGCAGACGATCGTGTTCAAGACGAATGTCGGCGATGTGGTCGAGTGCGGGCCAGCGCATCCGCTGCGCGTCGCGATGCGCGATGGTGAGCCACGGCCGTACGTGCTCGTGCGCGGGAGGTTAGATGCGCGCGTCCTCCGCGCGCCCTTCTATGAGCTGGTGGAGTGGAGCGAGGCGCGGGAGGGGACGTTGGGTGTTTGGAGCAGGGGAGCTTGGTGGGAGTTGGGCGCGGAATGACCACCGTGCCGACTTTCGTCACGTTCTTCGCGGACTTCGCGGACGACGCTGTGTTCAATGCTGCCGGTGACGTAGAACGGCCGGGCGGCAACGCAATTGCCGCTGCACTCTGCCATCAGCTAGCCGAAGAAGGTGTGCCAGTCTTCCCTCCTGTCCAACACAGTTTTTACGGCTGGGCCTTCGCGACAAAGCCGAAGGGCGCTCTGGGTTTCGTGCTGCAGTACGTCGATCCTTGGCTCCTGATCTGCGAGAATCAAGGTGGCGTCGCGCCGGATGAGTTCATTGCCATGGTGCATGCTACTCATCGCGCTCTGGTTTCTGACCCGCGCTTCTCGTCAGTGCAGTGGTTCACGCGGACGGAATTTGACAAAGGAGCCCAAGGCGCGAACGAACCAGTGTGATGCTCGATTTCGAAACCCTTCTCCGCACGCGCCTTGATTCGATTGATCCGATCCCACGTGCGCACCCCCCCTTGAGGGGAGGGGGCAGAGGTGAGTGGTTTGAGTTGGGCTCGCGTTAGCGTTTGACGTACTGGCGCCGTGTCGCGATCATACTTTCATGTCTAAATGGAATAATCACATCGTCCTCGACGTGGAGTCGGACGGGCCCGCCGCGGGCCTTTTTAACATGATCTCATTCGGCCTGGTGTCCGTCGGTGATCCGGCCAACGGTTTTCTCGGCGAAGTCGCGCCAATTATCGAGAGCGCAGGCGTGCAGCAAGCGCGCGAGGTTGTCGGGATCAGCTATGAAACGCAGCAGAGCTATCGCGCGCCAGACATCGTCATGCGCGAAGCCGTCGCCTGGGTGAACGCTCTCACTGGCGGCAAGCGCGCAGTGTTCTGGTCGGACAATCCCGCGTTCGACTGGCAATTCTGGAACTGGTATTGCCATAAGTTTGTTGGCGAGAATCCGGGTGGTTTCAGCGCGCGACGCATTGGTGATCTTGACGCGGGTCGGCGCGGCGAGCCTCTCAACACGAACGCTTTCAAGAAGCGGCGCGAGACCATGCATACGCATAATCCCGTCGATGACGCGCGCGGCAACGCCGAAGCGCTCCGATGGGTTCTGGCGCAAATGGGCGAGAAGCTGTGAGCGTCACGCGCAGATTGAATCCCCTCCCCTTGAGGGGAGGGGGCAGGGGGCGGGGTGAAGCGCCGTGCCTGGAAATCGCGACGGAAGACCCGGACCGCCGGCGCCCTCGCCGGCATTGGTTCGTGCAAGCTGAAACAGATGCCGGCGAGGGCGCCGGCGGTCCGGGTTGTCGGCGTTTGATAGCGAAGCATCGCGCTTCACCTCGCCCCCCAACCCCCTCCCCTCGAGGGGAGGGGGAGTCATGAGCGACGCCTTCGAACGTTTGCTCCGAACCAAGCTCGATCCGCTCGACGCCGTCGCAGACGAATCCGCCCGCACGCGCAGCGACAACGATCTCAATCCCGATTGGGACAATCATCCCGAACAGCGCCCGGCTGCGGTGCTGGCGCCGATCATCAAGCGGCCCGAAGGCTGGACCATGCTGTTCACCGAGCGCTCGGTGGAGACGCCGGCGCATCCGGGGCAGATTTCGTTTCCCGGCGGGCGCGTGCAGGCGAGCGATGCGAGCGCGGTCGAAACGGCGCTGCGCGAAACGATGGAAGAGATCGGGCTTGAGCGCCGCTTCATCGAGCCGCTCGGCGCCTGGGATCGCTACGACACCATCACCGGCTATCGCGTCACGCCGATCGTCGGCCTGGTCGAGCCGGGCTTCACGCTGACGCTTGATCCGCGCGAAGTGGCGCGCGTGTTCGAAGCGCCGCTCGATTTCCTGTTTGATCCCGCCAACCACGAAAAGCGGCAAGCGCAATGGCAAGGCCGCACCCGCTATTATTACGCCATGCCGTACGGCGACCACTTCATCTGGGGCGCGACGGCGGGGATGATCAGGGCGCTGTGGGAGCGGTTGTATGCTTAGGCGCCGATCGTTGCTTGGGCTGGGCCTAGCCGCAGGTTTAAGTGCTTGTGGTTACGGGCATCGTGGCTTCTACGAACTGACGCCGGAACGGCAATTCAAAGTCACGATTGACGAAGGAGCTCGGGAGGCGTTGCTTCGGTTTATTGGCGAGTTCGCGAATGAGCAGGGGTTCACAGTCTATCGCGATGCCCTTCGTTCAGCCTCGTCCGCACCGTCGGTCCTTTGGACGCTTGAGCAGTTCAAGGGAATGATCGTATTTCAGAATACAATTGAAGGACAAGAACCGGACCCAGAATTTCCCGGTCAAATGCTAAATCGACATTCTCAAACCGATTTTCGAGCTTGGTTCTATCGTTCAATGTTTGGCTACAGTGAGGATGAGCTCACACAGATGATTTCACGATTTGGTGCGGAAGTATCCGCAGTGAGCGGCGTGCGTGAATTTGTTGATCAGTTTCCACGAGCCACGCGATGACCGCGAGTATCGCCTACACCGCCTGGTTCAAAGCCAAGGAAACGCAAGCGCTGATCGCCGCGCTCGAAGCGGCGCGGCCGAATGGTTCGCGCTTCGTCGGCGGCTGCGTGCGCAATACGCTGATGGGGCGCGAGGTCGACGACATCGATGTCGCCACGCAACTGACGCCGGACCAAGTCACCGAAATCTGCGCCAAAGCCGGCTTCGCCGCGCACCCGACCGGCATCGAGCACGGCACCGTCACCGTCGTCATCAATCACAGGCCGTTCGAAGTCACCACGCTGCGCCGCGACGTCAGCACCGACGGCCGCCGCGCCACCGTGGCCTTTACCGAGAAGTGGGACGAGGACGCCGAGCGGCGCGATTTCCGCATGAACGCGCTCTACGCCGATGCTTCGGGCGCTGTGCACGATCCCACCAGCGGCGGCCTGGAAGACGTCCGCGCCGGCCGCGTCATCTTCATCGGCGACGCGCACACGCGCCTGCGCGAAGATTACCTCCGCATCCTGCGCTTCTTCCGCTTCAACGCCTGGTACGCGAAGGGGCCGCTCGATCCGCATGGGCTCTCCGCCTGCGCCGATCTGGTCGCCGGGCTCGATACGCTGTCGGCCGAGCGGATCTGGAAGGAAGTGAAGAAGCTGCTCGCCGCGCCCGATCCGCGCGCCGCTTGGGAGGGGATGACGGCGATCGAAGCGCGCGCCCGCGCACTGCCGGAGTTCTCGAACGAAACCCGGCTCGACGCGCTCTGCAGCATCGAAGCCGATCTGATGCTGACGCCCGATCCGATGACGCGCATCGCCGCCGCGCTCGCGGATCAGGACAGCGCCCGCGCTTTGGCGCGCCGGCTGAAGCTCTCGAACGAGGAACGCGAGCGCCTCGTCGCCGCGCTCGGAACGGACGTGAAGATCACCTCCTACATGTCGCTGCGCGAAATGCGGCGCGCCATATATCGCCTCGGCAACCAGCCGTTCCGCGACCGCGTCATGCTCGCCTGGGCCGGCGCCGGCGGCGAGAAAGCGCAGCAATGGCGCGCGCTGGTCGCCCACGGCCAGATGTGGACGCCGCCGAAACTGCCGCTCACCGGCGATGAAGTGATGGCCGCCGGCGTGCCGGCCGGCCCGAAGGTGGGCCTCGTCATGCGCGAAGTCGAAGACTGGTGGATCGACGCCGATTTCCCGGACGACAAGCTCAGCGTGATCGAACGGCTGAAGGCCGTGGCGCAGGGGATGAGCTGATCATGAAGGGCGCAGCGCGGCGCGGTACTCCGCTTCCGTGAAATACGGGAAAACACATGGGCCGATGTGCAACCCTCGCCGACCGCGGTCGGCGAGCACGATCACCCGCGCGCCGCGTGCAAAGGTTTGGACCGCGCACGTCGTGTGATCGCTTTGCGCCACACGAACGTGGCCACGCACGTCGCCCTTGAGCGATTCGTCGACGACAAACGTTGTGTAGATCAAATGTCGATTGAACCAATCCCGTTCGGTTCGGACGGCGCGTCCGATAAATAGCACGTCAGTCGTCCGAACTTGCTCACGCGCATTGGAAAACCGCACGCAACTACATGCAAGCGCCGGAAGAGCGGAAGCCGTCAGGACAGTCGCCAAGATCACTGCTCCGGCCGCTTCTCGCATCGAACAACTCCGCTCGAAATTAGTAGCAGAGGCGTGCGCGAAGTGGTCATCACCTCTGCGTTAGAAGCTAAGCTTCTGCGGCTTTGGCCTTGCGATACTGCGGCAACTCCAGCTTTCTGATCCACTTCCGCGCCGGCTCTTCAAGCCAGAGATACGCGAACGCCGACACGATGATGCAGACGGCGAACACGCCGACCATGGCGCCGATGCGCAAGGTCAGGTCGCTGGTTTCGGTCACGCCCAAGCGCTCCAGCGCATGAAACCAGACAATGTCGATCGGCAGATGGATCATATAAAGCGCATAGCTCGCCGCGCCCAAGAACACGAACGCGCGCCCGCTCATCGGCGCGTCGACGCCGTGGCGCGAGGTTTCGGCAAGGCCGTAGAGCAGGCCGGCGAGGCCGAACCAGACGAGGCCCTCCCACCAGCCCAGCGTCGTCACCGCGACGATCCAGCCGGCGCTCGCGGCGACGATCGGCCAGGCCCAGCTCTTCGGCGCCGCGTGGTCGCGGCCGAACGCGTAGAGCGCAACGCCGAGCAGGAACGACGGCAGGATCCGCAGCGCGCCGATCTGCGCCGTCATCTGTGAGAAGTCGCGCCCGACCCACGGCAGCGCCTGATGCAAATTCGAAAGCGCCCAGAACGAAGCGACGCAAAGTGTGAGCGCGCCGAGCGCCACCGCGGCGGACCAACGCTGCGCCTTCACCACCAGCGCGGCGATCAGCGGGAAGAGGAGGTAGGCCGCCCATTCCGCGCTGATCGACCAGGACGGGAAATTCCAGCCCACCGCTTCGGTCGCCCCCCAAGCGTGAACCATCAGCAGGTGCGCCGGCAGATCGCTCCACTTGAACGCCTCCGGCGAGCCGACGCCCGCGCCCACAGCCGAAGCGCCCGCGAACAGCACGATCATCGCCGCCAGCGCCGCAAGGTGCATCGGATAGACCCGGGCGATCCGGTTCTTGAGAAAGCCGCCATAGCCGAAGCGGCGCTCCTCCAGGCTGGTCAGATAGACGTGGGCCAGGATGAAGCCCGACAGGGTGAAGAAGAGATCGACCCCCAGATAGCCGTCCGCCACCAGGCCCAGCCGGCCCACATCGAGCCCGAGATGGTCCTTGAAATGGTACAGCAGCACCCAGAATGCCGCGATAAAACGCAGCGAAGTCAGAGGCTTGAGCTCTTGCGGATAGGCGAAACGCGTCATGACCGCTCGCCTGACGCAAGAAAAGGGCCGGACCCTTGTTATAACAGGCGTTATAACTTAAATTGCAGACGCTATGACCGATAACACCGAAAAGCCCAAGGGCGTCAGCGAAGCCCAGTCACCGAGCTTCCAGGCCCAAGCGCCTACGAAGCCGGTTGGCCGCACGCTGAAGGTCCGCAAGATCGGCAATTCGCTCGGCGTCGTTCTGCCCAAGGACGTGCTGGCGAAACTGCGCGTCGGCGAGGGCGATGAGCTAACGGTTAGCGATACTCCGAACGGCGTCGCGCTCCAGCCTCATGACGCCGAGTTGCAGGAGCAGATCGAAGCCGCGCGCCGCGCCATGAAGCGCTACCGAAACGCGCTGCGTGAGCTGGCGAAATGAACACTGAGCCCAAGTGGCTTGGCGTCGACTCCGTCTTGATCATGCACGAAGAGCAGATCGCCGAACATGGCGGGGCGAGCGGCATTCGTGACTTTGGTCTGTTGGATTCCGCGCTGGCTCGCCCGCGCAACGCCTGGAGCTATGGCCAGGACGACCTCGTCGCCCTGGCTGCGCTCTATGCGGCGGGGATCATGCGCAACCATCCGTTCGTCGATGGCAACAAACGCACCGGCTTTCTGGCCGCGTACTCGTTTCTTTATGTGAACGGGCTCGAGATCGTCGCCAGCGAAGCTGAAGTGATCGTCCAGTGCGTGTCGCTCGCCGCCGGCGAGATCGACGACGCGGAGTTCGCGGCGTGGCTGCACGAGAACGTGCAGGCGCGCTAGCTAGTCAAGGCCACTTCGCCACCGGCGGCATCGAACTCAGAATGCTCTCCACATTCCCGCCGGTCTTCAACCCGAACGTCGTGCCGCGGTCGTAGAGCAGGTTGAACTCGACATAGCGGCCGCGCTGTACGAGTTGCTCTTCGCGCTCCCCTTCACTCCACGGCTTGTGCATGTATTTGCGCAACAGCGGCGGATAGGCTTCGAGGAAGGCGCGGCCGACGCTTTGCGTGAACGCGAAGTCGCGCTCCCAAGAATCCTCGCCGCGGTCGCGCCCGCTATTGTGGTGATCGTAGAAAATGCCGCCGACGCCGCGCGGCTCGCCGCGATGCGGCAGCCAAAAATACTCGTCCGCCCATGTCTTGTAGCGATCGTAGAGTCCGGCTTGGTGCGCCTCGCATGCGTCACGATAGGGCGCGTGAAACGCCAACGCATCTTCGCTCGTCTCATCGCGTTGATAGCTCTGCGTCGGATTAAGATCGCCGCCGCCGCCGAACCACCATTGCGTCGTGACGATGTGGCGCGTGTTCATGTGCGCGGCGGGGCAGTGCGGGTTCTTCATGTGCGCGATCAGCGAAACGCCGCTGGCCCAAAAGCGCGGATCGTCGGCTGCGCCCGGAATGTTTTTGGCGAAGTCTGCGCTGAACGCGCCATGGACCGTGCTCACATGCACGCCGACCTTCTCGAAGAATCGCCCCCGCATCATGCCGGCGACGCCGCCGCCCTGATCGCTCGCGCCGTCCCCCCGCCGCCAGGGCGTCCGCACGAACCGGCCGGGCTCCCCCGGATAAAGCGCCGCCGGCGCCTCGTCCTCGAGCCGCTCGAACGCCGCGCAAATCTCGTCGCGCAGCGTCTCGAACCAGGCCTTCGCGCGCGCTTTGCGTTCCTCGCTCACCTCAAAACTTCTCCCACGCCCCGGTCTGCCGCATCGCCTCGGTCAACACTATCGCCCCGGCGGTGATCACGTTGAGCGACCTCACTCCCCGCACCATCGGCACCCGCACGCTCGCCTCCGCCGCTTGGTAGAGTTCCCCCGGCGAACCCGCGCTCTCGCGCCCCAGCACCAAAGTGTCGCCTGTGGAGAACGAGAAGTCCTGAAAGCTCACTGCGCCGTCCGTCTCCACCAGCACCAGCCGCCCGCCCTGACGTTCCGGTGCCGAACGGAACGCCGCGAGGCTGGCGTGGCGGACGACGTTCGCCTTGTCGCCATAGTCGAGCGCCGCGCGCTTCAGCGATGCGTCCGTCAGCGGAAACCCGCACGGTTCGATCACGTCCAAAGCCGCCCCGAGGCAAGCGCAGAGGCGAATGGCCGCGCCCATATTTTGCGGGATGTCCGGTTGATAGAGAGCAAGCCGCACGTTATGGCCTCCGCGCCGGAGAATCTGGGCTGAATCGGGTGCTACAAGCGGCACGCATGCGGCGACGCGCCGCGCGCTTGCGCGCCCGGACTAGCCTAGCTTCGCCGCCGAACCAAGCCGGGAGCTGGACTGAGTGGCCGACGACAAAGACCCTAATCGGCGCGACTTCATTTACATCGCTGCCGGTGCGGCGGCCGCAGTCGGAACCGCGGCGACGATCTGGCCTTTCATCGACCAGATGAACCCCGCCGCCGACACGCGCGCGCTGTCGACCACGGAAGTCGATCTGAGCGCGGTCGAGCTCGGCCAGCAAATCAAGGTGATGTGGCAGGGCAAGCCGGTGTTCGTGCGCCACCGCACGCCGACGGAGATCGCCGCCGCGCAGCGCGACGACTTCGCCCAGCTCAAGGACCCGCAGACCGACGCGGAGCGCCTGGTGCAGGAAACTGGCGAAGCCGGTCGTCCCGAATGGCTGATCCTGCAGGCGAGCTGCACCCACTTGGGTTGCGTGCCGACCTTCGTCGAAGGCTCCTCTTACGGCGGTTGGTTCTGCCCGTGCCACGGCTCGGACTACGACACGTCCGGCCGCATCCGCCGCGGCCCCGCGCCCGCCAATCTTCTCGTCGCGCCGTACGTCTTCACCGGCCCGACGGCCATCCGTATCGGTTAAGTCTGGAGCCTGTTAAGTGGCTGGATCTTCCACCTACGAGCCGAAAACGGCTTTCACGCGCTGGCTCGACAAGCGCCTGCCGATCGTCCGGCTCGGCTATGACAGCTTCGTCGCCTACCCGACGCCGCGCAACCTGAACTATTTCTGGACCTTCGGTGCGATGCTGTCGCTCTGCCTCATCGTGCAGATCGTCACCGGCGTCGTGCTGGCGATGCACTATGTGCCGCACATCAACATGGCGTTCGCCTCGGTGCAGCGCATCGACCGCGACGTGCCGTACGGATGGCTCATCCAGAACATCCACTCGGTCGGCGCCTCGATGTTCTTTCTGACCGTCTACATCCACATGTTCCGCGGCCTCTACTACGGCTCCTACAAGGCGCCGCGCGAGCTGCTCTGGATTCTGGGCTGCATCATCTATCTGCTGATGGTCGCGACCGCGTTCCTCGGCTACACGCTGCCGTGGGGCCAGATGTCGTTCTGGGGCGCGACGGTCATCACCAACCTCTTGGGCGCGCTGCCGCTCGTCGGCGAAAGCATCCGCAACTGGCTGATGGGCGGCTTCTCGGTCGATCAGCCGACGCTGAACCGCTTCTTCTCGCTGCACTATCTGCTGCCGTTCGTGATCGCCGGCGTCGTCGCGCTGCACGTTTGGGCGCTGCACGAAGCCGGGCAGAACAATCCGGCCGGCGTCGACGTGAAGTCGAAGGCCGACACCGTGCCGTTCACGCCGCACGCGACGATGAAGGACCTGTTCGCGACCGGCCTTTTCGTGATCCTGTTCTCGGTGTTCGTGTTCTATATGCCGGACGCGCTCGGCCACGCCGACAATTACATCCCGGCCAACCCGTTGCAGACGCCGCCGGAAATCGTGCCGGAATGGTACCTGCTGCCGTTCTACGCCATCTTGCGCGCGTTCGACTTCAACATCGGCCCGATCGATTCCAAGCTCGCCGGCGTGCTGGCGATGTTCGCCTCGATCGGCATCCTGTTCGTGCTGCCGTGGCTCGACACCTCGCGCGTGCGCTCGATGCGTTATCGCCCCGTGGCGCGTTGGTGGTTCGTCATTTTCGTGATCGTCTGCGTCGCGCTCGGCTGGTGCGGCGGGCAGAACCCGGGCCGCATCCTCGCGCCGGCGACGTTCTCGGCCAATCTGAGCTGGGTCGAAGGCGGCGCGGTGCAGCAGATGGGAATCCGCGCAACCGGCTCGTGGGAAGAAGCCGCGGCCGCGGCGGAGGCCGACATGCGCGAACGCGGCGCGACCATGGTCGCGATCACGCGCACCTCCGCCAACGAAGGCGTCGTCCGCGGCGTTGTCGGCGGCGCCGAGCAGAGCCGCCAGGTGCGTGCGGGCACGCAGGACGAGCTGGAAGCCGCCATCGGCGAAGCGAAGACCGAAGTCGGCCAGGCGGCGCCGTTCTTCAACGTCGAGCGGCATCTGCCGTTCACCTTCACGGTGACGCGCCTCTCGCAGGTGCTGACGGCCTATTACTTCCTCTTCTTCCTCATCATCCTGCCGCTGCTGGGCCTCCGCGAAAAGCCCGGCCGCGTGCCGGACACGATCGCGAAGCCGGTGATTGACGGCCAAGTGCAGGGGGCTTCGTAAATGTTGCGCGCACTCTCAGTCGCCGCCGCCGTGATGATCGCGGGCGTCGGCGTCGCCTTCGCCGCCGGGGATGCCGAGCACCCGCACGACCACGCGTTCAGCTTCGACAGCCCTGTCGACGGCTACGACATGGCCGCAGTGCAGCGCGGCTATCAGGTCTATCAGCAAGTCTGCGCGACCTGTCACGGCATGGATCACCTCGCTTATCGCCATCTCGGCGAAGAGGGCGGTCCGTTCGCAGGATACATGGTGCGAAATCACGAGACCGGCGAGCTGGAGCTGGTTATCGGCAAGCCCGAGCATGGCGGCCAGTTCGTCGACGTCACCGAGAACCCGTACGTGCGCGCCATCGCGGCGGGCGTGACCATCTCCGATGTCGATCCGAACTCGGGCCAGATGACGGATCGCCCGGGCCGCATCTCGGACCGTTTCCGCCGCCCGTTCCCGAACGAGATCGCCGCGCGCGCTGCGAACGGCGGCGCCTACCCGCCGGATCTTTCGGTGATCACGTCGGCCCGCCACGGCGGCGCCGATTACATCTATGCGCTGCTCACCGGCTACACCGGCGCCAGCGAGGGCGCGCTCTACGAGAACCCGTACTTCCCGGGCCACATGATCGCGATGCCGCCGCCGCTGGCCGAAGGCGCGGTCCCTTACGCCGACGGCTCGCCCACCACGGTCGAGCAATACGCCGCCGACGTGACGCACTTCCTGCAATGGGCGGCCGATCCGCACATGGAAGAGCGCAAGCGTATGGGCATCGTCGTGCTCGCCTTCCTGATCGTGCTCACCGGGCTCTTGTATCTTTCGTACAAGCAGATCTGGCGCAACGAGAGCCACTAGGTCGCATCCAAAGGAACAATGAGGCGCATCCTCCTGGAAACAGGAGGGTGCGCTTTTCATGTCAGCGACACGCAACGGCGTGGGCGCGGCCGTCGCCGCTGTGCTCGCATTCGCCGCCATTTGGGGCGGCTCGGTCTATTACCTCTTCGCCAAAGCCAACGAGGATTGGTTCACGGGCGTCTTCGTGATGGCGATCTTCGGGATCGCACTGTCGGGCATCGCTTGGCTGCTGACGCGCGGCGCCAATGCGCCGCCGATCGAGGTGAGGCGGCCCGCGCTCGAGAGCGGCGTCCTCATCATCTACCTCCTCGTCTACGCCGTGCTCTTTCTCGGCTACGGCATGAGCGCCGCGCGCGCCGCCTTCCCGGAAGGGCAAGCGCAGGAGCTGTTGGTCATGGGCCTGAAGCTGTTGGCGCACGTCGCGATCCCGGCGCTTTTGCTGCTGGCGCTCGGCGCGCGGCTCGGGCCGCTGTTCCAGGCCGGCCTCAGCGGCCGCAAGTTCTGGCGCACGCTGATCGTGCTCGGCGCGATCCTGCTGGCGCTGCAATGCCTCATCAGCCCCAGCCTCAAGAACATCGCCGCGACCGAACCAGCGTTCGCGACCTTGGCCTGGGTCGCGCCCGTGAGCTTCATCTGGATCGCCATCGAAGCCGGCCTCAACGAGGAAGTGCTCTTCCGCGCCGTGCTGCAGACGCGGCTGCAGGCGCTGTTCAAGTCGGCCTGGGCCGGGGTGTTCGTCTCGGCGCTCGTCTTCGGCGCCGTCCACGCGCCCGGCCTTTTCCTGCGCGGCAGCGCCGATACGGATGGCTCTTCGGCCGATCTGCTGCAGGTGATCGCCTACACGATCGCCGTGCTCGCGCCGATGGGGCTCCTGTTCGGCTTGATCTATGCGCGGACCAAGTCTTTGCTGCTCGTGGTTCTGCTGCACGGCCTCGTCGACGTGCTGCCGAACATGGACGAGTTCATCCGCATCTGGACGTGAGCATGAGCGATTTGGACAAGGTGAGCCGTCCCGCCGATCGGGCGATCCTCGAACAATTGAACCAGCATGGCGACGATCTGTCGTCCGTGCGTCATACGCTCGTCTTTTTCCTTCGCGCCGAAGACGATGAGCGCGACGGGGAGCTTGTCTTCAATCCGCTGGCCGAGCGGTTGGTCGCCGCCGGCTGGTCGATCTACACGCTGCATGGCGACGGTGTCAGCGGTGAGGCGCAAAGGCGCGTCGATCCCGTCGGCATCAATCGGATCAGCGAAGAGATGGAGGCGCTCGCCGCCGAGTTCGGCGTTGTCTACGACGGCTGGGAGTGCGCGATCGTACCTGGAGCGGATAAATGAACGAAGCAAAGCCGCGCGGCCCGATCACCATCGACACCGTGCCGTGGACCGAATGGAGCGAGAGCGTGCGCTTCGGCTCCCGCTATCGCGTCCTCTCCGATACGCGCAAGGATGGACGCAAGATCGGCGTCAGCTACGAGGAATTGCCGCCCGGCAAGCAGAGCGTGCCGTTCCATTATCATATGGTGGAGGAGGAGCACATCATCGCGCTTGAAGGCGAAGCCACGCTCCGGCTCGGTGATGCGCGTTATCCGATCAAAGCCGGCGATTATGTCGGCTTCCCGGCCGGCCAGCGCGCCGGCCATTGCCTGATCAATGAAACCGACAAGCCGTTCCGCTTCATCATGATCGGCGACCGCGCCGCGAACGAAACCTGCGTCTATCCCGACAGCGGCAAGATCATGATCAACAGTCTCGACCGCTTGATCCTCCGCGAAGGCGCGAGCATCGACTATTGGGACGGCGAAAAAGCAAACGAGCCGCCCGTCTAGGGCGGCTCGCTGTTTTCCGTTCGGTCGTTGCGCTTAGCGCAGCGAAGTCTGTTGGCTGATCGGCACGCCGTTGATGGTCGGCGTCGCCGCGGCGTTCACATCGATGGTCTCGCTCGGCAGGCGCTGGCGCGCCATCGAGGCGGACGCACGCTGGATCACGCCGCCGACGCGTCCGGCGCGCGGGCCCTCGGCGGCCGGGCCGTCGATCGCCAGCGGCTGACGGAACGTGTGCGCCACCTGCGTCACGCGGGTCAGCGTGCGCGGCGTGCGCCGCACGCCGGCGTCCGGCACATCGGCGTAGAAGATGTGCGCGCCGAACACTTGCCGGCCGACGCCTTGGCGCGCCCAGGACGGCCGCACGGCGCGCGTGTGATAGAAGAGCGCCCCGCCGGTCGGATCGACCGATTGGCCCGAGAGCACTTCGCGCGCGATGCGTTGCGCCGCTTCCCACGTCTCCAGCGCGACGCCGCCGGTCGCATAGCGCTCCGGGTTCGACACGAGACGCCGGTTCGGGTCGCCGCGATTCCACACCGAGAACTGGTACGGCGTCATGATCACCGTTTCGAGGTTCTCGCCGAAGCGTTGCCCTACGCGGTTGACCATCACGTGCGCCACGGCCCGCATGCCGTCTTCGCCTTCGCTGCGCGCTTCGCCCCAAATCGTGGCGGCGAGAAGGCGCACTTCGGCCTCGTTCAGCACCACTGGCGCTACCGCCTGTTGTTCCGCTGCGCTCGCCGCCGGCCGGTCCGGAACGAAGCCGACGATCTGACGTTCGCTGCCAACAACTTCGGCCAGCGCTTCGGGATGGAGCGCAAAATTGAACGCGGCGGCCATGACGAGCACGCTCGTCGCGCCGAGCGCATGAAGGGAGTGCTTAACGCTGCGCTTTGCAGCGGTACGGGCATTTGCTTTTTTATTGTTCGGACGAACAAGTCCGACCCACCGAGCGGCCATCTTGGTCTCTCTAGTTCATGGACGGACGACCCCGCCCGCCGTGGCTATTGATAAGAAGTTGGTCGCGACCGCCCCGCAGCGCGCCGCGGTCACAGGTATGCGTTTTTACTTCTCCACAGGGCGAAAATGGGACAGGGAGGGGGCGGGGCCAGAGGAACTCCGCCTCGTTTTCCTAAGCATTCTGTCAGGTTGTGGAACCAAACGCGCCTGAGGCGCGAGTGCCGATCATGAAAAAACGGACAGAAGCTCAGCGCTCCTGCCCGTTTGTACTAGGTCTAGTCTAACGAGGTGCTTACGAGTACAGCGCCGCTGCAAAGCACTCACAGGATGCACAGGCGCTGGACTTGCTCAGCAAGAGCTTAACTCAGCTCGCGCTGGTGGTTCACGATGCGGCCGACGAGGCCGTATGCTTTCGCTTCTTCGGCCAGCATCCAGTAATCGCGGTCGATGTCCTTCTTGATCTTCTCCACCGGCTGGCCGGTGGCGGCGGCGAAGATGTGGTTCAGCCGCTCGCGCATGCGCAGGATTTCCCGCGCCTGGATTTCCACGTCCGAGGCCATGCCGCCGACGCCGCCGCGCGGTTCGTGCAGCAAAAAGCGCGTGTTCGGCAGGCAGAAACGGCGCTCGCGCGGGGCGGCGCAATAAATGAGGGCGCCGGCGCTGGCGACCCAGCCGGTGCCCAGCATCTGCACCGGCGCGTCGATGAACTTCACCGCGTCATGGATCATGTCGCCGCTCTCGACGTGGCCGCCGGGCGAGGAGATCACGAAGGTGATCGGCTTCGAGTTCTGGCTGGAGAGCGCGAACAGGCGCTCGGTCACGCGCCGGGCCTGGATGTCGTTCACTTCGCCCGTCAGCATCACGACGCGGGCGTCGAACAGCGCCTTCTCGATCACGTCCGGGGCGTTGCGGGCGTCGGCCGGGTTCTTCTTCTCGTCTTCGTCGTCCAGGCGGTAGGTCAACATCTGGGGCAGGGCTCCTAATCTGCGCTCAGACGTAGGCGGGTTCGGCCCGATTTCCTAGCCCGGCCGGGCGCCGGCGGCGGGCGTATTCCCGCCGCAATTGGCTTCGCTTGGCTTCCGCCCGGCGGGCGAGCTCACTGCGCCCGGTTCTCGCGTTCGGCGCCAGTGAAGCCGGCCGCGCCGTTCGGATGGCGGCCTTCGCCGAACGCCTCGATCATCTTGGCGCAGAACGCCGGCAGATCGTCCGGTTTGCGCGAAGTGACGAGCCCATTGTCGACGACGACCTCTTCATCGACCCATTGCGCGCCGGCGTTCTTGAGGTCCGCCTTGAGCGAGGGCCAGGACGTCATCCTGCGTCCTTCGATGCCGCCGGCGTCGATCAGCGTCCACGGCCCATGGCAGATCGCCGCGATCGGCTTGTCGTCCTCGACGAAGCGGCGGATGAAGGCGATCGCTTCACGTTCGAGGCGCAGCTTGTCCGGATTGGCGACGCCGCCCGGCAGCACCAGCGCGTCATAGTCACCGGCGTCCGCCTCGGCGAGCGGCTTGTCGACGCGAATCCTGTCGCCGTTCTCGTCGTGCCGCATGCCCTGGATTTCGCCCGCTTTCGGCGAGACGATCTCGGCGACGGCGCCGGCGTTCCTCAGCGCCTTTACGGGTTCGGTCAGTTCCGATTGCTCGAACCCGTCGGTCGCCAGAACCGCGACTTTCTTTCCGGCCAGCTTCTGCGCCATCTCGTGCTCCTTGTGGCTTTCGCGGAAAACCAAGGCGCGCCGCCGATGTTCCGATCCGGCGCGCTCGCCGCTACACTGCGGCGGCGGGAGGGCGCGATGAGCGAGGTTTTCATTGCCTACAAGCGCGAGGACCGGCGCCGCGCAGAACAGTTGCGCGCCTTTCTGCACGAGCGCGGCGTCTCGACCTGGTTCGATGCGGAGCTGGAAATCGGCGTGGAATGGCGTCCTCAGATCGCGCGCCAGATCGACTGCGCCGAATCGATGATCGTGTGCTGGAGCAGGGCCGCTTGCGCTTCGCCGCATGTGCGTGAGGAAGCGCGGCTCGGTTTGGCGCGCGGCATGCTCGCGCCGGTGCTGTTCGAGCGCTGCGAGATCGCGCCGCCGTTCGGCGTTGTCACCGCCGCCGATCTTTCGGATTGGCGCGGCGAAGCGGAGCATGCCGCTGCGCGCGCTTTGCTTGTGCGGCTTGCGGCGTTGTTGGGCCGCGCGCCCCTTTCTGACTCTATCCCTTCGCCAGCACGTCGAAGAGTTCATTGAACGCCGACACCGCCGCGCCTGGTCCTTGCGGGTGCGTCCACACCCCGGCCGAGACGGCGAGAAAATCCGCACCCGCGCGCACCAGCGGCGCGGCGTTCTCGACCGTGATGCCGCCGATGGCGACGCAGGGCGTCTCCATCGTCTCCTGCCAGATTTCGAGCAGCTCCGGATCGGCGCTGGTCTTCGGCGTTTTCGTCGCCGTCGGATAGAACGCGCCGAACGCGACATAGTCCGCGCCGGCCTCCGCCGCTTCGTACGCGAGATCGCGCGAGTCGTGGCAGGTGACGCCGACGATCCCGTCTTTGCCAACGGCGGCGCGCGCCGCGGCGTAGCTGGCGTCGTCCTGGCCGATGTGCACGCCATCTGCTCGAAGTTTGGCGGCGAGGTCAGGACGATCGTTGACGATGAACGCCGCGCCCGCCTCCTGTACGATCGGCATCAGCGCCGCGCCGATCCGCAGCACCTCAGCGTCGCTCACGTCCTTCAGCCGCAGCTGCACGCACGCGACGTCCCCGCCGCCCAGCGCTTCGCGCAGCGCCGGCGTGAAGGCGGCGAGCTCCAGAGCGGGCGGCGTGATCAGATAGAGGCGGCAGCGCACCGAACTTATGCTCGCTCACGCGCAAGCAGACGCGTCAAGAAGTGAGGCTTATCGACGAAGCCTCCCCTCAGCTCGTCGATTGCCGCTTCGGCGTCCAGGAAATATCCATGCACTTCCGCAACGCGAAAGCGTGGGGCCGGATTATAATCGGCTTGGTGGCGAGCTTCTTGTAGCGTGACGAACGTGGCGGCGACTTGAGCCGATTCGGCGCTCGACCGGGGATCGGCAGCGACTTTTTTGCAGGCGTCTTTGGCGCGACCATGATCCAAAGAGCGATATATCAGCGAATACCTGGGCTCTCGACGGAGGGTTGCGCCAACATGTTGGTCGGCTATCTGGCGACAGAGTTCATGAAAGAGAGCGTAGTAGATTTCAGAGGTCGCTCTCCTGAGAAATGTTTGATTGGGTGCGCCGCGTTCTCTGTGGGTGAGCTCCTCGTGAGACCGCCACAGCAGATAATCTGGGTCAATCATCGTTCGCGGCTTCGGCCAGCTCGTCGCGGGAGATGAATTTCACAAAGGGAAACCGCGTATCGCCCTCGTCCTTCAGTCTGCGTATGATGGAGCGAACGATCCATGAGCGGTTCTGAGCAGTGAGCACGTCCGGATCGTATTTGCTCAGCACAAACACGACTTCGTAGGCCGACTCCCCGTCTTCATCGACGTAGTTGTGAACGTCAACGTCCTGGACCATGGCGCCCAAGCGTTCCTGGGCGGCCCTGCGCGCATCTGCAGCTAGCGACGCTAAATCCGTCATCTCTTGAATATAGCTGCGGTCGAGCCGACGGCCAAGTTGGCGCGAAGCGGGGACAATCTAGCGCGTGACGCGGCGGCCGAACGAGGGCGCGGCCGCTGACGCCGGCGAGGCGGCTGTGCGTGGGGCCGACGCGGCCGCTTTGACCGGCCCTTGCGGCTGACGCGCGCGCTCGGCGATGGCGCGGTCCATTGCTGATTGAGCGCCGAGCAGGGAGCTTGCCGCGGCAGCGGCCGGCGCCGCTTTTCCAGCTGGTGCGCCCGATGGCGCATAGGGCGTCGAGGAGGGCGGCGCGCCCGGCGGATTGCCGTACTTGTTTGGGCCTTCCTTGCTCGGCAGACAGGCGAGATCGATGAAGAAGGCGAAATTGATCAGCCACAAGAACATCAGCCACGGCTGCATCGCAGCGCCAACTTCCGCGCCGCTCATGTTGGTCGCCACGCCATGAAACAGCGTCGAGACCAGCATCGTCATCGGCAGAGCCGGCAGCAGCACCCACAAGCCGCTGCGGCCGCGATCGTGGAAGCGCTTCACCTGCAGCGCCATTCCGCACCAGCTCGAAACGAGCAGGATGGGCCCGATCGCCAGCGCCAGCCGAGCCACCGCGCTGACAGCCGCCGCCGGATTCTCCCTCGCGTTGGCGAGCGACGCGCCGGTCGAAAGCATCAACACGAATACGAGGACGAACACGGCGACGCTGACGCCGATCGTACCGAGCCAATACTGGGCGCGGTTGATGCGCCCGTTCAGGCTGAACAGCAGGCCAAGCAATCCCACGGCGAACTCCCGCGATGTGATCGCAGAAGCTTAGCCGTAACCGATTAAGTCCCGGTCAGCGCGCAAGGTTAAAGCGCGTTTGCCATACCCATGAAAAAGGCCGAGCGCGCGGGGCGCCCGGCCTTGATGTTCACGCGCGTTGGGCGATCAAGCCGCCTGCTGGCGCTCCAGCACTTCGTTCCACTTGCCGGTGCTGGCGAGGCCGTTCATGCGCGCACGGTGCAGGAACGCAGCTTGCGCCGCGGCGACGTTCTCGGCTTTGCCGCCCCACGCCTTCTGCGGCGCCGCCTGCAGCGCGCGGCCGTAGGAGAACGTCATCTGCCACGGGAAACCGCCGATTTCGTTCATGCGCGAGAGGTGCGCGGTGGCGAGTTCGTCCGACTGGCCGCCCGAGAGATAAGCGATGCCCGGCACCGCCGCCGGCACGCACGCCTTGAGGCACTTGATCGTCTTCTCGGCGACTTCGTCGACCGAGGCCTGCTTCGCGCACTTCTTGCCCGGGACGATCATGTTCGGCTTCAGCACGATGCCTTCGAGCTTCACGTTGAGATAGTAGAGCTGCTGGAAAACTTCCTTCAGCACCCACTCGGTGACGGCGTAGGTGGTGTCGATGTCGTTGTCGGCGTCCATCAGCACTTCCGGCTCGACGATCGGCACGATGTCGAATTCCTGGCAGAGGTTCGCATAGCGCGCGAGCGCATGCGCGTTGGCGAGCACACCGGCGTAGGAGATGTTGGTGGGATCGATCACCGCGCGCCATTTGGCGAACCGCGCGCCGCGCTCGTAATATTTCGGCAGGCGCTTATCGAGGCCGTCGAGGCCCTTGGTGATGCATTCGCCCGGCTTCGCGCCGGCAAGCTGGCGCGTGCCTTCGTCGACCTTGATGCCGGGAATGGAGCCCGCGTCGGCGATCAGCTTCACCAGCGGCGTGCCGTCCTTGGCGTCCTGCCAGATGGTTTCGTCATAGAGGATGACGCCGGAGACGTAGCTCATCGCTTCCTTGGCGCGGAACATCATCTCGCGATAATCGCGCCGGTTCTCTTCGCTGTTCTCGACGCCGATCGCAGCCATCCGCTTGCCCATCGTGCCGGTGGATTCGTCCGCCGCCAGGATGCCCTTACCCGGCTGAACCATGTCGTCGGCGACCTTCGCCAATGCCTCGAGATTCACGTCAACGCCCCGTTTTGGCGGGGAAAAACCCCGCGATTTGCATAGATGGCGGGGTGTTTAGCGCGCTGCGTGGAAAAAGGCCACGTGGCGCAACGCGTAGGTACAGTGCTCCGCGCCGCAGCCCGATCCGGATAAGGTCTTCCCGTGCTACCGCAGATGGTATAGTTAACCAATCGCAATAAAATTCTGCCGGGGGGCCGGAGAATGATGAGCGCTCACACCGCAGGAAGTAGCGATCGGGAGAGCTGGTTTCTCGCAACCGTGCGAGGAATGGGCAGGCGTCTTAGCAGTGTCGTCGGGATTATCAGCGCGGCCACCATCATGGCGCTCCAACTAGTGGAGCTTGGTACCGAAAAGGGCTGGCACTTCCGGGTTTATGGCTGGCCCCACCCGGACATTCTGATCAATTGGCAGCGCAACTTTGCTGAAATCCATCAATCGGATTGGCCATCAGTTTGGGTAATCGTCGCTACTGGGGCCTTCGCAGGCATTGCTGCAGCCTTCACGACCAGCGCGGTTCGTCAAACCGTTACAAATATAAGTCATCATTTCAGCACGACATGGCACGTCATAACGTCGCCACCGACCGATGTCGTTCGAGCTGACAAGGATACTAGAGAGTGGGTCAACAATCTCAGTGCAAAAGAGAGCACTGAGCAGCAGAAGAAAATCGCTGAACTGCAGGACGAATGCGATACGCTTGCACGCGAACGCAATGCCTTGGCGCTCAAGGTGTCACTCCAGGAGGAGACCTTGAGGAAGGCTGGCGAGCGTCTAAAAGCGAATGAGCGCGTGTTCTCTCAGTTTGAGAAACTATCGCGCGCTATGCAAAGCAGCATCGACCGCGCGCGCCAAAAATATCCCGTCTAGCGAGTGAGCGCTTCAATCTCGGCAATAAGTTCCCGAGTTTCGGCCGCTGCGGTTTGAAGATCCGCGAAGAACGTCGCGAACTCCCGTTCTATCTCGTGCGGCAGACCGCCCGTCACTTCTGTCAATTTTCGCAAATCTGAGGAAAATTCATCGCAGACTTGTCGGTTGACACTATTGGCGTAAGCGAGGGCGAGTTCTTCGGACATTAGCTCACGTGACACGATTCGGGGCTAGAGCTGAACTCATGAAGCGGCGAGTTGTTCGGCGCACGTTACAATCTCATAAAAAACAACATGTCGCAGGCTTTGAGCCTGTGGAAATCTTCACCGCCGCAGCGCCTCGACCCCCGGCAGCGCCTTGCCTTCCATCCATTCCAGGAACGCGCCGCCGGCGGTCGAAACGAACGTCATGTCGCCGACAACGCCCGCATGGTTCAGCGCCGCCACTGTGTCGCCGCCGCCGGCGACCGCGACCAGCTTGCCGGCCTTCGCCAGCTCCGCCGCTTCCTGCGCCGCGATCACCGTCGCCTGATCGAACGGCGGCACTTCGAACACGCCGAGCGGGCCGTTCCAGATCAAGGTGTGCGAATGCTTCATCGCGTGGCGAAGCTTCTGCACCGTCTTCTCGCCGGCATCCAGGATCTTCTCGTCGGCCTTGATATCATCGAGCCCGCAGATGCGCGCTTCGGCGTGCGGTTTCACTTCTTTCGCCACCACGACGTCGACCGGCAGCAAAATCTCGCACTTGCCCTTTGCCGCATCCATGATCGCGCGCGCGGTGTCGGCCATGTCCTTTTCCGCCAGCGAGCCGCCGATCTCCACGCCTTGAGCATAAAGGAAGGTGTTGGCCATGCCGCCGCCGATGGCGAGCTTGTCGAGCTTGGCGATCAGGTTCTGCAACAGGTCGAGCTTGGTCGACACCTTGGCGCCGCCGACAATGCCCAGCACCGGGCGCTTGGGATTGCCGAGCGCCGCATCGAGCGCATCAAGTTCGCGCTCCATCTGCTTGCCGGCGTACGATGGGAGGATGTGCGCCACGCCTTCGGTCGAAGCATGCGCGCGGTGCGCGGCGGAGAAGGCGTCGTTGACGTAGAAATCGCCGAGCGCGGCGATTTCCTTCGCCAGCGCCGGATCGTTCTTCTCTTCGCCGGCGTGGTAGCGCGTGTTCTCCAGCAGGATCACACCGCCCGCAGGCAGCGCCGCGATCGCCGCCTTCGCCGCTTCGCCGACGCAATCGTCCGCAAACGCCACCGGCGCGCCGAGAAGCTTCTCCAGCGCCGGCGCCACCGGCTTCAGCGACATCTCCGGCACGCGTTGGCCCTTGGGCCGGTCGAAGTGCGCCAAGAGCGCCACCTTGCAGCCCTTCGCGCGCAGCGCCTGGATCGTCGGCAGCGCCGCGCGCAGCCGCGTATCGTCGCTCACCGCCCCGTCCGCCATCGGCACGTTGAAATCCACACGCACCAAAGCGGTTTGGTTCAATGGCGCGTCTTCGATGCGGCGAAAGCTCATTTCGTTTGGTCCTAATGCAAACTTCGTCATTCCGGGGCTCGCGAAGCGAGAACCCGGAACCCAGGGGCAAACGCTGCGCCACGCGCCCCTGGGTTCCGGATCGCGCTCCGCGCGTCCGGAATGACGATCTAAATGATCAGCTGCGCAGCGGCTAGCTGAACAGAAAATCCCGCTTGCCCAGCTCGATCCCGTTCGCGCGCAGGATCGCGTAGGCGGTGGTGACGTGGAAGTAGAAGTTCGGCATCACCCAGTGATTGACGTAGTCGAGCCCGGTGAACTTCAGCTCGTCGTTCGGAATCTTCACGGTGACTTCGCGCCCTTCCGAGCCGTCGATCTGCTCCGGCTTGTAGGCTTCGACAATGCCGATCACCTTGCGGATACGCGCCTGCAACTCGGCGAACGTGGTCTCGGTGTCCTCGATCGCTTCCGGCTGGTGGCCGGCGAGGCGTGCGACGCAGCCCTTGGCCTGGTCGGTCGCGATCTGCACCTGCCGCGTCAGCGCAAACATGTCCGGCGCGAGCCGCGCATTGAGCAGCACGGCCGGATCGTAGCCCTTCGCCTTCGCCTGTTGTTCGGCCTTGGCGAGAATGGCGGACAAATTCTTCAGCATGTGCACGAGTACGGTCGCGCTGACGGCGTGCATCGAAAGCTTGGTCATTTTGGACGTTTCCCCTAGAGCGAGCCACCCACTCCAAGGCCCAGCCAGTAGGCGCCTGCGAGGATGGCGATCAGCACAGCAATCGCGAGCGAAGTCTGGCTCGCCCAGGCCGCGCCGCGCAGCCGGTTAAGTATGGAGCGGCGGGTCCAGCTCCAATAGGCCAGCATCCCGAACGCCGCCAGCCCCGCCGTCCAGAGCGGGGCGTTGAACAGCCCGCACGCAAAGATGGCGATGGCGAAGCCAAGATCGCCAAACGCCACGGTGAACTCGTCCGGTCTCCGGCGCGCGCGCATGGAGCCATCAACGCACGAAAGCGGCCTTGAGGCCCGCGCCTTCAACCGCCGTTTGCGTTTCTCACCGCGCTGGCGAGGATTAAGGACGCAGCGCTTCGAGCAGCCACGCCGCCGCGACGCCGACCGCCGGAAACGCCAAGCCGCTCACCACAGCGAGCGCAACCGTCCGCCCATCGGCGCCGGTCAGGCGCGGCGCCAGATAGCGTTCGCTCGCCACCCACGCCGCCAGCATGCCGATCACGAAAATCGCGTACGAGAGCTCCAGCCGCGCGCACGCCAGCAGCCCCAGCGCAAACCCTGCCGCCATGCCCCAGAGCTGGCCTTTGGCGACGGGCGTCAGGTGCGGCAGCTTCATCGGCTCAATCGTCGGCCAGAAAGCCTTTGCCGTCGACGACGCGCACCCGGAGCGGCGCGGCGCTGTCATCGAAGAATTGGCTGCGTGGCGCGATCTCGCCCGTGCCGGTCAGCTCGTCTTCGGTGAAGCAACAAACCCGGTCCGTCGCTTCGATCAGAACGTCATAGGCGGCGGGCTCGCCCGGCGCATCGCCGATGCCGAGCACGTGGCCGCTCAATCCGACCAGCGACGGATCGTCGTCGCATTTGGCGACGACGACCTTCTCGTAGAAGCGGAGTTTGGCGCCGCTCAGATCAGCTTCGCCAGATGCACGGCGGTGTCGGCCATGCGGTTCGAGAAGCCCCACTCGTTATCGTACCAGGTGAGGATCGAGCAGAAATTCCCGTCCATCACTTTGGTCTGATCCATGTGGAAGATCGAGGAGTGCGGATCGTGGTTGAAATCGCACGACACGTTCTTCTCGTTGGTGAAGCCGAGCACGCCCTTCAGCGGGCCTTCCGCCGCCGCTTTGATCGCGGCGTTGATCTCTTCCTTGCTGGTCGCCTTCTTGGCGATGAACTTCAAGTCCACGACCGAGACGTTCGGCGTCGGCACCCGCATCGAGAAGCCGTCGAGCTTGCCTTTGAGCTCCGGCAGAACGAGGCCCACCGCCTTCGCCGCGCCGGTCGAGGTCGGGATCATGTTCAGCGCCGCGGCGCGGGCGCGGTAGAGATCCTTGTGCATCTGGTCGAGTGAGGGCTGGTCGTTGGTGTAGGAGTGGATCGTCGTCATCATGCCGCGCTCGATGCCGATCGCCTCGTGCAGCACCTTCGCCACCGGGGCGAGGCAGTTGGTCGTGCAGCTGGCGTTCGAGATGACGAGATGGTCCTTCGTCAGCCCCTGATGGTTGACGCCATAGACCAGCGTGTAGTCCGCATTATCGCCCGGCGCCGAAACGATCACCCGCTTGGCGCCGCCTTCCAGGTGCGCCGCCGCCTTGTCGCGCGCGGTGAAGATGCCGGTGCACTCCATGGCGATGTCGACACCGAGCGCCTTGTGCGGCAGCTCGGCCGGGTTCTTGATCGCGGTGACCTTGATCTTGCCGCGGCCGAGATCGATCCAGTCCTCGCCGCTCTTCACTTCGCCGGGGAAACGGCCGTGAACGCTGTCATAGCGCAGCAGGTGCGCGTTGGTTTCCACCGGCCCCAGGTCGTTGACGGCGACCACCTCGATGTCGGTGCGCCCGGATTCGTAGATGGCGCGCAGGATATTTCGCCCGATCCGCCCGAACCCGTTGATCGCCACCTTCACCGTCATGATCCTGCTCCTGATTTTGTGGCTGTGGGGATAGCTGCAAAGCGTCCTTGCGTCCACGTCCGGAACCGCAGGGCAGGGTTTCTCCGAATCGCACTTCGCCGTAACATTTCGTCGCAATGGCGAGCGATTCCCCACCCGCGCCGACAACGGCCCAAGCCGAGCGCATCGAAGCCGCGCTCAGCGCGCTGGAAAGAAGCTTGGACCGGCTGGAACCCGGCGCGCCTCCGGCGCTTATCGCAGAGGCGCTCGCGGAGCCGGTCCGCGTCTTCGGCGCCGCCGTTCGGGAGGGGGTCCGCTGATGCAGACCAACGTCACCATTCTTGGCCGTCAGTTCACCATCGAATGCGGCGAGGGCGATTGCCGGCGCCTAGAAGATCTCGCCCGCGCGCTTGACGCGCGCTTGGCGCACTTCGCCGGCGACGACGCCCATCGCCTCGTGCTCGCCGCGCTTTCGCTGCTGGACGAAACCCAGGCGACCAGCGCCGCGCTGGTGCGCGCCCGCCACGAGATCGAGCGCCTCAGCGACATGCTGGTCGAAGCCAAGCTCGAAGCCGCCAAGGCCGGCGCTGCGGTGATCGACGACCGCGGCCGCATCGATGCGCTGCGCGTCGCACAAGGCGTGGCTTGAGAGCGCGCCCGCGCCACACTACGTTCGTCGCGGGCGGTTACTGCGGCGTTCGAGAGGCGCTTTCATCCCTGGGACCGTATCATCTCTCTCGGGAGCTGGCTCTGTTCCGGACCGTGGTCTGGAGCACCTGGTGCCCACCTAGTATTGCTAGGGTTCGAGAGGATGAGCATTCCTTCCGGCGCATGTGGTTCCGCCTTCCTCCCCCGCGTGCGGGGGAGGTGGCGAGCGTAGCGAGCCGGAGGGGGAAGTTGAACGCGGCGACGCCAACGCCCGCCTCAGTCTCACGCTTCGCGTTCGATAGCTCCCCCGCACGCGCGGCAGCGCCATGACCGACCCCGCCCTCGAAGCCGCCAAAGCCGATGCGCGCCTGATGATGCGCGCCGAACGCGCCGCGCTCGAACCGGGCGATTCATCGCTTAAGCTGATCGAAAACTTCCCGCTCGAACTCGCCCGCCTGTCCCCGGTCGCCGGCTACTGGCCGGTCGGCGGCGAGATTGACGGGCGCCCGCTGCTCGCCGCGCTCGCCAAAGCCGGGCGCACCATCGCCTTGCCGCGGATGGAGAGCCGCGCCGGCCCGGCGCGCTTTCTCGCCTGGCGCGGCAGCGAGGCGCTCACCGCCGACGCATTCGGCGTCCCGTCGCCGCCCTCGACCGGCGCCGATCTTTCCCCGCGCCTGCTGCTCGTGCCGCTGCTCGCTTTCGACCGCGCCGGCGGCCGCTTGGGCCAAGGCGGCGGCCACTACGATCGCATCATCTCGCTCTATCGCGCCCACGGCTGCATCGCCGCCGGCCTCGCTTACGCCGAACAGGAAATGGACGCCGTCCCCACCGGCCCGCACGACGCCCACCTCGATTGGGTGATCACCCCCAAAGAAGCGATCCAATGCGCGCGCGGCGAGGGTCTGCGCGGCCGCAGCGCATAACTTCAGGCGCCGCCGCACACCGCATCGATCGTCCGCAGAAAAATATTGCGCCGACGGAGGAACGGCGCCGGCCGGCAAAATCTTGATCGCGCATCCCGCAATGGAGATTGCCGATGAAGGCGCTGGTTTGGCATGGCCCTCAGGACATCCGCTGCGACACCGTCCCTGACCCGCAGATCGAGGATGGGCGCGATGCGATCATCAAGGTCACCAGCTGCGCCATCTGCGGCTCCGACCTCCACCTCTTCCACAACTTCATCCCGTTCATGAAGCCGGGCGACATCGTCGGCCACGAAACCATGGGCGAAGTCGTCGAGGTCGGGGGCGACAACAAGAACCTGAAAGTCGGCGACCGCATCGTCGTGCCGTTCACGATCTTCTGCGGCGAATGCGAGCAGTGCGTGCGGGGCAACTATTCGGCCTGCGAGCGGACCAACCGCAACCGGGCGTTCGCCGACAAGCTGCTCGGGCACGCCGGCAGCGGCGCGTTCGGCTATTCGGCGCTGACCGGCGCCTATCCCGGCGGACAGGCCGAGTATTTGCGCGTGCCGTTCGCGGACCGCACGCACATCAAGGTTCCTGACAGCCTCTCCGACGAGCAGCTCCTGTTCCTCAGCGACATTCTGCCGACCGGCTGGCAAGCCGCGGTGCAATGCGACATCGAGCCGACCGATACGGTCGCTGTCTGGGGCTGCGGGCCGGTCGGACAAATGGCCATCCGCAGCGCGATCCTTCTCGGCGCCGAGCAAGTCGTCGCCATTGATCGTTTCCCCGAGCGGCTCAGCATGGCCGCGGCCGCGGGCGCGCTAACGATCAACTACGCCGAAGAGAAAGTGATCGAACGGCTGAACGAACTCACCGGCGGCAAAGGCCCCGAGAAATGCATCGACGCTGTCGGCATGGAGGCGCACTCCGGCATGCTGCCGGCTCACCTGATCGACCGCGCCAAGCAGGCGCTGATGCTGGAGACGGACCGCCCGCATGCGCTGCGGGAGATGATCTATGCCTGCAAGCCCGGCGGCGTGCTCTCGGTGCCTGGCGTGTACGGCGGCGTCTCCGACATGATTCCGCTGGGCATGCTTATGAACAAGGGCCTGACCGTCCGCACCGGCCAGACCAATGTCTGCCGCTGGACCGACGATCTGCTGCGCATGATCGAGGAGGGGCTGATCGATCCGTCCTTCGTCATCACTCACACGCGCCCGCTCGAAGCGGGACCGGAAATGTACCGCACGTTCCAGCGCAAGCAGGACAGCTGCATCAAGGTCGTGCTGAAGCCCGAACACATGTCGCAGACGCGCCACTGAGCCGGAGGACGAGAGATGATGCACGAACCTGAGACCATCTTCCGCAAGAGTTCGCTCGGCCTTGTCGATCACGCGGCGCGCGGGCTTGGCTTCTTCTCACTCGCGCTCGGCGCGGCCGAGCTCGCTTTTCCCGGCGCGATTTCACGCGCGCTTGGGCTGAAGAACCAGGACGGCTTGCTGCGCGCCTACGGCTTGCGTGAGATCGCTTCCGGTCTCGGCGCGCTGCAGCCCAACCCGGCGCCGGCGGTCTGGAGCAGAGTTGCGGGCGACGCGCTGGATCTCGCGATGCTCGCGCAGGGGCTCAGCGCCGATAACGACAAGCGCGTCGCCGCCAAAACCGCGCTCGCCGCCGTCGCCGCGATCACCGTCGTCGATGTGGTCGTCGGCGCGATGCTGTCACAGCAGGCCGCGCGCAAAGAGCCGCCGCGCGACTACAGTGACCGCTCCGGTTTCCCGAAGGGCTTCGCCGCCGCTCACGGCGCCGCCGCAGGCTATCGCGGTCCCGACTTCATGCGCGTCCCGCGCGAAGGCGGCGGCGCGCCCGCACAAACCGGGGGGCCGCTCTAGCGCGCGAAGAAGGCGCACGCTGCGCGCCTTAGAGAACGCGCTCCATGAACACGTCCGCACGCACGTACGGCGAAGCCGGATGCTCGTCCGCGCGCAGGTGTCGGAAGCCGAACTTCTCATAGACGCGGATCGCCGGCGCCAGCGCGGAATTGGTTTCGATGTAGAGCCGCCGCGCGCCCAGCGACGGCGCAAGCGCGATCAAGTACGCCATCAGCGCCGAGCCGATCCCGGCGCCGCGCCGCGCGGGCGCGACGCCCATTTTCGCGATCTCCCACGTGCCGGATTCCGGCCGCCTGATCAGCGCGCAAGCGCCCACCGCTTCGCCATCGATCTCGGCGATCGCGATCGCGCCGTCGGCGAGAATGCGCTCAGGATGGTCGAGCGCCTCGAGGTCCTTGGGCTCGACGCGAAAGTGCTGCTCGATCCACTGGATGTTGAGCGCCTTGAACGCGGCCGCGTCGCCGTCGTGATAAGCCCGCACCAGCACCTCGCCCATGCTCCGCGCTCCCTGGTTGCACCGTTCACAGATGGTGAGCGCGCTCGCTTTTGCCCATAGGGACTCGCGCGGCGCTTCGGGGCTTGCACGCACAGCAAGACGCATGAAGGATGGGCGAGGGACGCTGCGCTTCGGCGCGATGAACATTTGGGGGGCGAACTCGTGCGCACAATTTTCCTTGGCTTGATCGTCCTCCTCGGCGCATGCGCCACATCGCCCGCAACGCCCGATCCGACAATCATCGCCGTCGAGCGCATGTATTGGGGCAACCCGACGTCGAGCTGGTCGGTCAGCAGCGCCGGGGAAGGGCGCTATGTCGAAGGCGATCAGAACACAACGTTCGCCGTCTCGCCGGCGGCGTTCGATCAGATCCGCGACATCTTCCGTCCCTACGAAAACCGAGACTTCGCGTGCCATCGCCTGATCGCCGACGGCCCCTACGGCGATGTCGTCTGGTCCGCGCGCGATGGTTCAGAGCAGCGGCGCACGCGCTTCGACGCCGGCTGCGTCACCGGCGACGCCGCCGACCTGTTCGACCGCCTCGATCGCGCCGAAACCATTGTCGTCGAACTGCGCAATTCCGCCCGGGAAGCAAGTCGGTGACATCCCGCATTGAATATTAAGCTGTGCTTTGGCAGTGTGGCGGTATGGCGAAGCAGACTAAAACCGCCGGCGAGCCCGTTAAGCTGGGCAGAAGCGCGGTGACCGGCAAGTTTGTCCTGAAACCGGTTGCGAAACGGGGAGGCAGCGTCAGTCAGCACAAGATGCGTGAGGTCACGCGCACCGTGCTCGCCCAAAAGAAGGCGTGACGAGTTCGACGGCCACGTCGGCGGACGATGTGTTCGTCAATTGCCCTTTCGATGAAGACTACAAGCCCATTTTTGATGCGCTGATCTTCACGATTTTCGCGTGCGAGTTTCGACCTCGATCGGCGCTTGAACTCGAAGACGCCAGTCAGCCCCGCATCGAGAAGCTGTATGGCATTATCGGCGAGTGCCGGTTTGGCATTCACGATCTCTCCCGAACCGAACTCGATCCGCAGAACGGGCTGCCAAGGTTCAACATGCCCTTGGAGCTTGGCATCTTCCTGGGCGCGAAGAAGTTCGGAGAAGACGCGCAGCGGCAGAAGCGTTGTCTCGTCCTCGATGTCGATCGCTATCGCTATCAGCGATTCATCTCGGACCTGTCTGGAATGGACATCCGCGAACACGGCGGCGAGGTCGACAACGCCGTGGCGTGCGTGCGGAATTGGCTGGCGAATGTTTCGCGGCGCCGGCTTCCCGGCGCTAGGCTCATACAAGGCGCGTATGCAGACTTTGTCAGCAAGAAGCCGGCAGATCGCCGGCGGTCTCGGGTTCGAGCCTGAAGCGATCCCTTATGCCGACTACGAAGCGATGGTGACCGCTTGGCTGCTCGAAGCGCAGCCGCCGCGCCGCCGCAGGAAGGGCGATTGAGCCTCCGTTCATGACGGAGCTGCGTTCGAGCGGGGGATAGCGCGCCGCTCTATCCCCGCTCTTTCCGCACTAACCTCCTGAAATCGCTCACCCGCATACGAAACTTATCCGCCTGCAGAAAAACCGTGCGATACTGCTTGCACCGTTCAGCAAGGAGAGCAGTCGGCCGCTGTTCGAGATCGATGCGAGAACGGGGTGATCGAGCGTGAACCTCCGTGGCGCGGTTGAGCAAAGCAGAGGTGAAGCCCGCCGAACATGAA
>NZ_DASPLU010000015.1:0-13908 GCF_035627415.1 Vitreimonas sp.
TCTGCCCGCAGCATGGGCCTGACGGTGGAGGGTTAATACCATGGCACAGACAAAACGACAGAAAGCCATCTTGGCCGCGGTAGCCCCGGGCAAAGCGTATTCGATCGAAGAAGCGCTGAAGATCGTCAAGAACACCCAGAAAGCCAAGTTCGTCGAGTCCGTCGACGTTGCCGTGCGCCTGGGCGTGGATGCCAAGAAGTCCGACCAGCAGGTGCGCGGTTCCACCGTGCTGCCCGCCGGTACCGGCAAGTCCGTCCGCGTGGCGGTGTTCGCCCCCGCCGGCGCCAAGGCCGATGAAGCCGCTGCCGCAGGTGCAGAAGCTGTAGGTATGGACGACCTGGCCGAGAAGATGCTGGCAGGCGACATCAACTACGATGTGGTCATCGCCACGCCGGACGCGATGCGCGTGGTCGGCAAGCTGGGTACGGTGCTGGGCCCGCGCGGCCTGATGCCGAACCCGAAGGTCGGCACCGTCACCATGGACGTGAAGAAAGCGGTCGCGGACGCCAAGGGCGGCGCGGTCGAATTCCGCGTCGAGAAGGCGGGCATCGTCCACGCCGGCGTCGGGAAGGCGAGCTTCACCGAAGAGCAGATCACGCAGAACGTGAAAGCATTCATCGACGCCGTCTCGAAGGCGAAGCCCTCGGGCGCGAAAGGCACGTTCGTGAAAAAGCTGGCCATCTCGACGACGATGGGTCCGGGCGTCCGGCTCGATCCGGCCGCGGCGCTGAACGCGGCGCAGGGCTAAGCACCGACGTTCGCAAGAACACGAAGCGCCCCGGTGAAAGCCGGGGCGTTTTTGTTTGGGCCATGCTAGGCGAGAGGGATGCAGCCGGATCGGATCGTCGACAGCGCCGTCGCCCAGGTGGGCGGATATCTGCTCATGCAGTACCGCGACGAGCGCGGTGTGCTGCATGCGGCGAACGCGGTTAGCGCACTCGGCGCCTGGGCTGGGATCTTCGCGCAAATCCAGGCGCGCGCCATGATGATCGCGGGCGTCATCCCGACGACGGACATGACGCTGCTCGAGGTGAAGACCAGCGACGGCCAGCGTTATTTCTTCGGCGATGCGATCAATGCGTGTTTGCTGGAGGGCAATGAGAAGTTCTTGTCGTTCTGGAATCTCGCCGCCAGCGCGGCGCGCGATCCGGACGTCGCCGCAAAGCTCGACGTGTTGGAGATCGCGCGGCGCACCTCGCAGGGCGTGGGCGGGGCGATGTTCGGCCTGCCGCGCATCGATCCCGCGTACCAGCTGAGCGAACGGCCGATCGACGCCGTTCGCAAGCATGGCCCAACGCTGAAGCAATTTTTCCTCGATCTCGAGCTCGATCCCTCGAAGCTGATGCTGGTGTTCGGCGCCGTTGCGCAGCACTTCGCGGTGTTCGCCGCGGGCGAGGCGCCGGACATGCGTGTCGGCGCGCCGATGACGCGGCTCGACATTGTGCGCCTCTATATGGAAGCGGCGATCCCGATGTCGAAGCTCGACACGGGAACGGTCGGCATGGCTTAGGCGGGCGGTTCCTGGCGCCACCAGGCTGCCGATTTGGCGGGCGCGGGGCGGCGCGACGCGCTATGGTCGCGCCATGACGATCGACAACGACAACGACCTTCAAGCGCTGAAGCGGATCGGCGCGGTCGTGGCGCGCACGCTCCAAGCGATGGGCAAGGCGCTCGAACCGGGGATGACGACGCGGGAGCTGGACGAGATCGGCGCGAAGCTGCTCGAAGCGGAAGGGGCGCGGCCGGCGCCGGCGCTGACCTACAATTTCCCGGGCGCCACTTGCATCTCGGTGTTTCCCGATATCGCCCACGGCATCCCAGGCGACCGCGTGCTGAAGGCGGGCGATCTCGTCAACATCGACGTTTCGGCCGAGAAGGACGGCTATTTCGCCGACACCGGGTCGAGCTTCGTGATGGCCCCCAAGGCGGCGAAGCTCGAACGCCTCGCGCGCGACGGCAAAAGGGCGATGTGGGCGGGCGTAAACAGCGTGCGTGCGGGCGCCAGGCTCGGCGACATTGGCAATGCGGTGCAGAAGTTCGCCGATCAGAACGGCTATACTTTGATCCGCAATCTCGCGAGCCACGGCGTCGGCCGCGGGCTGCACGAGGAGCCGGGCTCGATTCCGACCTGGCATGAGCCGGGCGAGCGGCGACGGATCGGCGAGGGGCTCGTGTTCACGATCGAGCCGTTCCTTTCGATGGGTTCGGAGTGGGCCGTCGAAGGCGACGACGAATGGACGCTGCGCGCCGATACGGGCCGTCCTACGGTGCAATTCGAACACACGCTCGTCGCTACCAGGCGCGGCGCGATCGTGTTGACCGCCGCGTGAGAACGCACGAGCCGCCGCGCCATGGCTGGCGGTTCGTCGCAGCGCTGATCCTCATTGTGTTCGCGTCGGTGCTGCTGCTGCAGGAGGCGATGGCGCGGGCGCTGGCGGGATGGCTCGCGGGCGTCTGGGTGGCGACAGTCGACATCCTGTTTCGGATTCTCGGCGCGCCGCTCGGCGGTTAAGGCCGCGCTTCGGACGAATTCGCCGCAGCTTCAGCTGCCGCGCGCGGTTTGACGCCCTTATGCCAGGCGCGCAGCACATTGCGCACCGGCGTGTCGAACCAGAGATCGGCGGCCCACGCGGCTGCGACGACCGCGCCCATCAGCGCGAGGGTGCCGAATACGCCCAGAGTCTCGTAGGGCGCGTCGAACAGCACGGCGTAAGCTGTGCCGACGATCATGATGATCGGCATCTGCAACACGTAGACGCCATAGGAGAGGCGTCCGGCCCAGCTGCTGAAGGCGGTTTCGAAGCCGGGGCGCGGCCGCGTGTAGGCGGCGATCGTCACCAGCACCGGCAGCACGATGGCGGCGACGGCGACGTCGACGTACGGGCGCAGCTCCGCGCTGGCGGGGAGCGCCATCACCGCGAACGGCGTCAGCGCAACGAGCGGCATCGTTCCGCCGATGCGCGGCAGCTTGCCTTGGCGGTGGAGTCGATGCAGCGCGACGCCGGCAAACAGCGCGAACCATACGCGGCTGCCGCCGCCCAGGAAATTCTCCCACGCCCAGCCCTGATGCAGGTTGCCGTAACTGATCGCCGAAAGGCTGATCATGACGAGGCCGCTGAACACGACCGCGGCCAGGAACCAGCCGCGCATGCGCAGCGCCAGCAGCGCGAACACCGTGTTGGCCGCCAATTCCCAAAACAGCGTCCAGGCCGGCACGTTGAACGGATAGACTTCGCCCGCGCTGATGGCCCAGCTCGGATTGATCGGGATGTAGAACAGGTTCGCGGCGAGCGTGGCCGCCCATGGCCCCCAACCGAAATCGGCCCAACCCTTCAGCAGCAGCACGGCGAAGAAAGCGGCGCCGAGAACGGTGCTTAGGAAATAAAGCGGATAAAGCCGGATCAGGCGAATGAGGGTGAAATCCCAGAGCCCCATGCCGCGTTCGAGCTTCGACAGATAGGCGTTGGCGACGACGAAGCCGCTCAGCATGAAGAAGAAGTCGATGCCCAAGTGCGCGCTGGGCATCAGCCTGAACAGCGTCTTATCCGGCATATGTGCGGTAATGACGATCAGCGCGCCGGCGCCTCTTAGAGCGTCGAGTCCGAGGAAGTAGTCACGCTGCGGCGCTCCGACTGTTGCGGTCACGGCATCTTCCGACTGATGGCCCCCGGCCCGCGTGCGGATGCACGCGCCGGTCGCAAACAAGCACGTCCGGCGCCCCCGGTTAACACTACACGCGCCAGAGGCGCGTCCCGAGCGCGGATCGTCATAAATAAGTTGACAAAACAAACTAGTTTAGTAACACCACTGCCGAGCGGGAGGCTCTGGTTCGGGAGTTGGCGATGAGCGGTACAGACGGGCGGTTCCACGCATTGGACGCGGTGCGGGGCGGGGTGCTGATCCTCGGCGTCGTCTTTCACGGCATCCTTTCGTTTCTGCCGGGCCAGCAGGTTTGGCTGGTGATGGACAGCGCCCGGAGCGTCGAACTCTCGGTGCTGTTCTTCACGCTGCACATTTTCCGGATGACGGTGTTCTTCGTGCTGGCTGGGTTCTTCGGCCGCATGCTGCTGGAGCGGCTCGGTGTCGGCGGCTTCCTGCTGAACCGCGCCAAGCGCATCGCGCAGCCGTTGGCGATGTTCTGGCCGTTGGTGTTGACGGCGTTTATCGCGACGCTGCTGTGGGCCGCGGCGCAAGCGAACGGCGGCACGCTGCCGGACGGCCCGCCGCCGCCGCCGTTGACGGCGGAGACGTTTCCGTTCCTGCACCTGTGGTTTCTCTACGTGCTGCTGATCTTCTATGTGGTCGCGCTCGTTGTGCGCGGCGTCGTTCATCTGATCGATCGCAGCGGCTGGCTGCGCGGCCGCGTCGTCGATCCTGTGGTGCGTGTCGTGGCGGGGCCGGCGGCGCCGGCTCTGCTGGCGATCCCGATGGCGGCGGCGCTCTATTTCACGCCGGGTTGGATGATGTGGTTCGGCATTCCGACGCCGGACACCGGCGTCGTCCCGAATTCGACATCGATGGTGATTTACGGGCTCGCGTTCGGCTTCGGCTGGCTGCTCAATCGTCAGCCGGAGATGTTGCAGCGGTGGGCTGAACGTTGGGGCCTTTATGTGGGTCCGGCGATCGGCGCGACGGCGGGGTGCCTGGTGATGCTTGGCGTGACGCCGGTCTTCACCGCCTCGGCGCAGGACTTCACCGCGGCGACGCAGGATTTGCGCACGCTTGGCTACGCTGCGCTTTACGCCTTCGCCTGCTGGGCCTGGACGATCGCGATCATCGGCTTTGCGGTGCGCCACCTCTCGGGGCACAGCCCGGCGCGGCGCTATCTCGCGGACGCGTCGTATTGGATCTACATCGTCCACCTGCCGATCCTGATCGCGTTGCAAACCTTGATCGCGCCGTATCCGGGGCCCTGGTTCGTGAAGTATCCGCTGATGCTGGCCGTTGGTTTCGTCATCATGCTGGCGAGCTATCAGCTGCTGGTGCGCTATTCTTGGATCGGCGCGATTCTCAACGGTAAGCGCGAGAAGCCGGTCCGCGCCAAGCCGCAAGCGGCGCTCGCGGCGGCGGAGTAGGAGATGAGCATGGCAACCGATCTTCAGTCCGCACGCGACGATCTCGCTTACATGCGTTCGCTGGTCAGCGGCGGCGTGGCGATGCAGTCGACGATCGGCGAAGCGTTCACCTGGGCCGGCGCGCTCTATGGCGGCCAATGCATCCTGCATTGGCTGCAGACCCTGGGCTTCGTTCCGAGCGAAGGCCTGATCGCGCTGGCGATTTCGTTGCTGCCGACGCTGCTGTTCTGCGTGATTCTCGGCATCATCATCTGGAAGGACCGCAAGAAGCCTACCGGCGGGCCTTCGGCGCGGGCGCTCGGCGCGGTGTTTCAAGGCGCGGGTCTCGCCAATCTGGTGATGGCGCTGGTGTTCGCCTACGGCGCCAGCAAGGCAGAGGACTTCGGGCTCTGGCTCTATCATCCGATCGTCGTGTGCATGATTCAGGGCGTCGCCTGGTACGTCGCCTGGGCGATCCTGCGGCGCGCTTGGCTGGGGCTGGTGGCGCTCGGATGGTTTGCGACGACGGTTGCGCTTGGCGTCGCCGTGTTCGCGGACATTGGCGTCTATCTGCTGGTGCTGGGCGTCGCCCTGATCGTGTGCATGGCGATCCCTGGCTGGGTGATCTGGCGCGGCGCCGCAAAGCAGTCCGCCTGAGCGCGCATGGCTTCGTTCGACATCGGCAAGCTGGATGACGTGATCCACGGGCGCGTGCGCCTGGGGGTGATGGCGTATCTGGCCGAAGCCGAGGTCGCGGACTTCACTGAATTGAAGACCCTGCTCGACGTCACGCAGGGCAATCTTTCGGTGCATCTGCGTAAGCTCGAGGAGGCGGGTTACGTCTCGATCGACAAGAGCTTTCTCGATCGCAAGCCGCTGACGCGGGTGCGGATGACGGATGCGGGCCGCCAAGCGTTCGCGGCGTATCTGGAAGCGATCGCGAAGCTGGTGGGCGACGGGCGCTAGGGGCGGTCCTGACTCTGGTGAAACACCGCGAGAATGCGGATTTCGTCGTTCAGTACCTGATAAACCAGCACGTACGGCTAGCGCGGCACGATGAGAGTACGGGTGTGCTCCGCGTTGAAATCGTAACGCCAAGATAAGGGAATGTCGCGAGCAACGAGGCCTTGTCTCGCAGGAATTCGACAATGCGCCGTGCGGTGCGCGGGTTGTCCCTGGCGATGAATGCGCCGATGGACTCTAGGTCGTCAAGGGCCCCGTCATCCCAAACGACCTGCACAGCTATTTCAGCCGATCGATGATCTGATCAAGACGAGCCGGGTCAGCCGGTTTGAAGCCGCGAGCTTGGCGTCTGCGCACTTCGGCCCATTGTTCGTCGGTTAGAGCGGATGGGGCGGTGTCGTTGTTGGCGACATACGTCAAGATTAGGTCGGCGACCTCTTCCTGTTGCGTTTCCGGCAGTTCTTCGAGCGCTTTGATGGCCTGTTCGATCCTGGTCATAAAGCAGCTTAGCACGAAACGGGGAGGCGGTCGTCAAACCTGTGCCTCCCGCACCGCACTATGCGGCGCCCGCTTGCCAGACGCAGAGAATTGTGCCTGCCGGGCTTGCGGGGCGTGAATAAACCGGGCATATGCCGCGGTCCGGCGGGTTAACAGCCCGTCGATCCTGTCCGAGACTGCAGGCGCCGTGCACACGGGTGGCCCGAGAGGGCGCTTTGTGCGTGGCTTAAATCTTTGAAAGCTCTGGCTTAATCGCCGGCTTTCGGGGCCCGCAATAGACAGAAGCTGACGTTTTTCGGGGTCGGATGTCAAGTCCGGTCCCGCAGGCCGGCTCCTGGGACAGGCAGCGCGTGGACCGCGCGCCGCTCCGGGGGTCTTTCCGCCGGCCGGCTGGTCCGCGTGCGCTCTTGGGGCGCCGGATTGGCCGGCGGCCCAACTGAGGAGACCGCAATGGATCGTGCTCAGAAGGCCGAAACGGTGGAATCGCTGAAAGGCGTGTTCGCCGGGGCCGGTGTGGTGGTCGTCGGCCACTATTCCGGTCTGACTGTTGCGGATCTGACGGTGCTGCGCACCCGCCTTCGCTCTGAAGGCGGCGCGCTCAAAGTGGTGAAGAACCGCCTGGTGAAGCTGGCGATCGCGGATACGCCGAAAGCGTCCGCAGCCGACCTGTTCACCGGCCCCACGGCAATCGCCTACTCCGCAGACCCGATCACCGCCGCCAAGGTGGCCGTCGCGTACGCGAAGGAAAAAGAGAAGTTCGCCATCCTCGGCGGCCTTTTCGGCGACCAGCTGCTCGACAAGCAAGGCGTGCAGGCTTTGGCCACGCTGCCTTCGCTCGACGAGCTGCGTGGGAAGATCATTGGTCTGGTGCAGGCGCCCGCGACGAAGATCGCCGGCGTGCTCGCAGCGCCCGGCGGCCAGCTGGCGCGCGTGCTCAACGCCTACGCCACCAAGGACGCCGCTTAATCGTCACATCCGTATTTCGTTGAAAACACGTACAAAACGTCAGGAACAGAAATCATGGCAGACCTCAACAAGATCGTGGAAGACCTTTCGGCGCTGACCGTCCTCGAAGCCGCCGAGCTGTCGAAGATGCTGGAAGAGAAGTGGGGCGTTTCCGCCGCCGCTCCGGTGGCGGTCGCGGCCGCTCCGGGCGCCGCCGCGGGCGCTGCGCCGGCTGAAGAGAAGACCGAGTTCACGGTCCAGCTCACCAGCGCCGGCGACAAGAAGATCGAAGTCATCAAGGAAGTGCGCGCGATCACCGGCCTTGGCCTCAAGGAAGCCAAGGACCTGGTCGAAGGCGCGCCGAAGCCTGTGAAGGAGGGCGTGAACAAGGCCGATGCCGAAAAGTTCAAGGCTCAACTTGAAAAGGCGGGCGCCAAGGTCGATCTGAAGTAACTCGCAAACATGACGCGGAAGCACGGCTGTTCCTCCGGGAGCGGCCGCGGCTTCCGCACTTGCGTGCCCGGGGTTCTCCTGAGGCGCGTCGGAGCGCCGTCCCGCCCACGGCGTTTCGAACGAAGGGTCGGCTCACGGGGGTTCTCGTGAGGCCAGGGCGGACAAAGGCGGCTCATGCTGCCCGCGCTGGCGAACCTTATGGCCGGAGGTTCGCAAGTTAGCGCGGGGAGCGCATGGGAAGACGAGACCAGATGACTCTGTCGTACACCGGTAAGAAGAAAATCCGTAAGTCGTTCGGCAAGATCCCGGAAGCGGGGCGGATGCCGAACCTGATCGAGGTGCAAAAGAGCTCCTACGATCAATTCCTGCAGAAGGACGCGCGCTCGTACGAGCGGACCGACGAAGGCCTGCAGGCTGTGTTCAAGTCGGTGTTCCCGATCCGCGATTTCTCGGACCGCGCGGTGCTCGAATACGTCTCGTACGAATTCGAAGAGCCGAAGTTCGACGTCGAAGAATGCCAGCAGCGCGACATGACGTTCGCCGCGCCGCTGAAAGTGAAGCTGCGCCTCATCGTCTTCGAAACGGATGAAGAGACCGGCGCGAAGTCCGTGAAGGACATCAAGGAGCAGGACGTCTATCTGGGCGACATCCCGCTGATGACGGACAAAGGCACGTTCGTCGTGAACGGCACCGAGCGCGTCATCGTCAGCCAGATGCACCGCTCGCCGGGCGTCTTCTTCGATCACGACAAGGGCAAGACGCACGCTTCGGGCAAGCTCTTGTTTGCCGCGCGCGTGATCCCGTACCGCGGCTCCTGGCTCGACTTCGAATTCGACGCCAAGGACATCCTGTTCGTCCGCATCGACCGCAAGCGCAAGTTGCCGGCGACGACGCTGCTCTATGCGCTCGGCATGTCGAGCGAACAGATTCTCAGCACGTTCTATCAATCGTCGGTCTACAAGCGCACTCGCGCGGGCTGGACGACGCGCTATCGCGCCGAACGCTGGCGCGGCGTGAAGCCGACCTATGATCTGGTCGACGCGAAGACCGGCAAGGTCGTCGCCGAAGCGGGCAAGAAGATTTCGGCCCGTATCGCCAACAAGTTGGTCGAGGACGGAGTCATCGACATTCAGGTGCCGTCGGAAGACCTGTTCGACCGCTACATCGCCGAAGACATCGTCAACCCGGAAACGGGCGAGATCTACGTCGAAGCCGGCGACGCGCTGAGCGAAGCCGTGCTGGCGACGCTGATCGAAGCGGGCATCGACGAACTGCCGATCCTGGACATCGATCCGGCGACGGTCGGCCCTTACATCCGCAACACGCTGAAGCTCGACAAGAACGAGAACCGCGAGCAAGCGCTGTTCGACATCTACCGTGTCATGCGTCCGGGCGAGCCGCCGACGATCGAAACGGCGGAAGCGCTGTTCGCCGGCCTGTTCTCCGATTCGGAGCGCTACGATCTCTCGGCCGTCGGCCGCGTGAAGATGAACATGCGCCTCGGCCTCGATACGGACGACTCGGTCCGCATTCTGCGCCTCGAGGACATCCTCGAAGTGCTGAAGACGCTGAGCGATCTGCGCGACGGCCGCGGCGAAGTCGACGACATCGACAATCTCGGCAACCGCCGGGTGCGCTCGGTCGGCGAGCTGATGGAGAACCAATACCGCATCGGCCTCCTGCGCATGGAGCGCGCGATCAAGGAACGCATGAGCTCCGTCGACATCGAGACGGTGATGCCGCACGACCTGATCAACGCCAAGCCCGCGGCGGCGGCGGTGCGCGAGTTCTTCGGCTCCTCGCAGCTCTCGCAGTTCATGGACCAGACCAACCCACTCTCCGAGATCACGCACAAGCGGCGTCTCTCGGCGCTGGGCCCGGGCGGTCTGACGCGCGAGCGCGCGGGCTTCGAAGTCCGCGACGTGCACCCGACGCACTATGGCCGCATCTGCCCGATCGAAACGCCGGAAGGCCCGAACATCGGTCTGATCAACTCGCTGGCGACGCACGCGCGCGTCAACAAGTACGGCTTCATCGAAAGCCCGTACCGCAAGGTCTCGAACGGCAAGCCCTCGGGCGAGATCATGTACCTGTCGGCGATGGAGGAGGCGAAACACAAGATCGCCCAGGCCAACGCCGAGATCGATCAGAAGGGCAATCTGACCGAGGACCTCGTGCAAGCGCGCGAGAACGGTGAAGCGCAGCTGATTGCGCGCGAAGAAATCGATCTCATGGATGTGTCGCCGAAGCAGGTCGTTTCGGTCGCCGCGGCGCTGATCCCGTTCCTCGAGAACGACGACGCCAACCGCGCGCTCATGGGCTCGAACATGCAACGCCAAGCGGTGCCGCTGCTGCGCGCAGATGCGCCGATCGTCGGCACGGGCATGGAAGGCACGGTCGCGCGCGATTCCGGCGCAGCCATCACCGCGCGCCGCACCGGCGTCGTGGAGCAGGTGGACAGCCAGCGTATCGTCATCCGCGCGACGGAAGAGAAGGACCCGGCCAAGCCTGGCGTCGATATCTATCGTCTGCTGAAGTTCCAGCGTTCGAACCAGAACACCTGCATCACCCAGCGTCCGATCGTGCGCGTGGGCGACGTGGTCCGCGCCGACGACATCATCGCCGACGGCCCGTCGACCGAGCTCGGCGAACTGGCGCTCGGCCGCAACGTGCTGGTCGCGTTCATGCCGTGGAACGGCTACAACTTCGAGGACTCGATCCTGATCAGCGAACGCATCGTCAAGGACGACGTGTTCACTTCGATCCACATCGAAGAATTCGAAGTCGCCGCCCGCGACACCAAGCTCGGCCCGGAAGAAATCACCCGCGACATCCCGAACGTCGGCGAGGAAGCGCTGCGCAACCTCGACGAAGCCGGCATTGTCGCCATCGGCGCCGAACTGGAGCCGGGCGACATTCTCGTCGGCAAGGTGACGCCGAAGGGCGAAAGCCCGATGACGCCGGAAGAGAAGCTCCTGCGCGCCATCTTCGGCGAGAAGGCCTCCGACGTGCGCGACACGTCTCTGCGTCTGCCGCCCGGCGTCAACGGCACCGTTGTCGAAGTGCGCGTTTTCAACCGCCACGGCGTCGACAAGGATCAGCGCGCGCTGCAGATCGAGAAGGAAGAGATCGAGCGTCTGGCGAAGGACCGCGACGACGAACTCGCGATCCTCGAGCGCAACATCTTCGGCCGTCTCAACGAAATCCTGATCGGCAAGTCGGCGACGACGGGCCCAAAGGGTTTCAAGAAGGGTGAGATCACCGCAGAAAGCCTCGAGCCGTTCTCGAAAGGCCAGCTCTGGCAGTTCGGCGTCGAAGACGAAGCGGCGATGACCGAGATCGAAGCGCTGAAGAAGCAGTACGACGACGCCAAGAAGCGTCTCGACGCGCGCTTCGCCGACAAGGTCGACAAGCTCACCCGCGGCGACGAACTGCCGCCGGGCGTGATGAAGGTGGTCAAAGTGTTCGTCGCGGTGAAGCGCAAGCTGCAGCCGGGCGACAAGATGGCCGGCCGTCACGGCAACAAGGGCGTCATTTCGAAGATCACGCCGATCGAAGACATGCCGTTCCTGGAAGACGGCACGCATGTCGACATCGTTCTCAATCCGCTCGGCGTGCCGAGCCGGATGAACGTCGGTCAGATCCTCGAAACGCACTTGGGCTGGGCCTGCGCCGGCATCGGCAAGCAGGTGCGCGCTGCGCTCGAAACGCTCGAGCGCGACGGCGACAAGAAGCCGCTCGAAGCCAAGCTGCGGGACATCTACGGCCCGAAGGAAGAGCTGCCGAAGAGCGTCGAGGAGTTGAAGGAGCTTGCGCACAACATCGAAAAGGGCGTGCCGATCGCAACGCCCGTGTTCGACGGCGCCAAGGATTCCGACATCCGCGCGATGCTGAAGGACGCGGGCTTCTCCGAGACGGGCCAGGTGACTCTGTTCGACGGCCAGACCGGCGAACAGTTCAAGCGGTCGGTCACGGTCGGCTACATCTACATGCTGAAGCTGCACCACCTGGTGGACGACAAGATCCACGCCCGCTCGATCGGTCCGTACTCGCTCGTCACCCAGCAGCCGCTGGGCGGCAAGGCGCAGTTCGGCGGTCAGCGCTTCGGCGAAATGGAAGTGTGGGCGCTCGAGGCTTACGGCGCGGCGTACACGCTCCAGGAAATGCTGACGGTGAAGTCGGACGACGTCGCCGGCCGGACCAAGGTCTATGAGGCGATCACGCGCGGCCACGACACGTTCGAGGCGGGAATCCCCGAGTCGTTCAACGTGCTCGTGAAGGAAATGCGCTCGCTGGGCCTCAACGTGGAGCTGGTCGACGGCACGCGGCTGAAGGCGGCCGAGTGATTGGAATGAAACTCCCGTGCTCCCCGCTTTGCGGGGAGCTGTCGAGCGCGAAGCGTGAGACTGAGGGGCGAGTTGTCAACTCCCCCCTCCCGCTCGCTTCGCTCGCGACCTCCCCCGCACGCGGGGGAGGAGTGAACCGGTAGGTGATGACGATGAATGCAATGAACCAAGAGCTGATCAACAACACATTCGGCAATCAGCCGCCGGCGCCGGTGTTCGATCAGATCAAAATCTCGATCGCGAGCCCGGAGCAGATCAAGTCCTGGAGCTTCGGCGAGATCAAGAAGCCCGAGACGATCAACTATCGTACGTTCAAGCCGGAACGCGACGGTCTGTTCTGCGCCCGCATCTTCGGTCCGATCAAGGACTACGAGTGCTTGTGCGGCAAGTACAAGCGCATGAAGTACAAGGACATCATCTGCGAAAAGTGCGGTGTCCAAGTCACGCTGCAGCGCGTGCGCCGCGAGCGCATGGGCCACATCGAGCTCGCAGCGCCCGTCGCGCACATCTGGTTCCTGAAGTCGCTGCCGAGCCGCATCGCGTTGATGCTCGACATGGCGCTGAAGGACATCGAGAAGGTCCTCTACTTCGAACAATACATCGTGCTCGAGCCGGGCCTGACGCCGCTCGAAGCCAAGCAGCTCTTGACCGAAGAGGATTACCTCAAGGCGCAGGACGAATACGGCGAAGACAGCTTCACCGCCGCGATCGGCGCTGAGGCCGTGCGCGAATTGCTGATGGGCCTCAACCTCGAGAAGGAAGCCGAACAGCTGCGCAAGGAAATCGCCGAGTCCACGTCGGAGCTGAAGCCGAAGAAGCTGGCCAAGCGCCTGAAGCTGGTCGAGGCGTTCATCCGATCGGGCAACAAGCCGGAATGGATGATTCTGACGGTGGTGCCGGTGATCCCGCCGGAACTGCGCCCGCTGGTGCCGCTTGATGGCGGCCGCTTCGCGACGTCGGACCTGAACGATCTCTACCGCCGCGTCATCAACCGCAACAACCGTCTGAAGCGGCTGATGGAGCTGCGCGCGCCGGACATCATCATCCGCAACGAAAAGCGGATGCTGCAGGAAGCGGTCGACGCGCTGTTCGACAACGGCCGCCGCGGCCGGGTCATCACCGGCGCCAACAAGCGTCCGCTGAAGTCGCTGGCCGACATGCTGAAGGGCAAGCAAGGCCGCTTCCGCCAGAACCTGCTGGGCAAGCGGGTCGACTATTCCGGCCGTTCGGTCATCGTCGTCGGTCCGGACCTGAAGCTGCACCAGTGCGGTCTGCCGAAGAAGATGGCGCTCGAACTGTTCAAGCCCTTCATCTATGCGCGCCTCGACATCAAGGGCCTCTCCGGCACCGTGAAGCAGTCGCGCCGTATGGTGGAAAAAGAGCGTCCGGAAGTTTGGGATGTGCTCGAGGAGGTCATCCGCGAGCACCCGGTTCTCTTGAACCGCGCGCCGACGTTGCACCGCCTCGGCATCCAGGCGTTCGAGCCGAAGCTGATCGAAGGCAAGGCGATCCAGCTGCACCCGCTGGTCTGCGCCGCGTTCAACGCCGACTTCGACGGCGACCAGATGGCCGTGCACGTGCCGCTGTCGCTGGAAGCGCAGCTGGAAGCCCGTGTGCTGATGATGTCGACCAACAACATCCTCAGCCCA
>NZ_DASPLU010000016.1:0-74326 GCF_035627415.1 Vitreimonas sp.
CCGAAAAACTCTGGACCCTGCGGTTTCACGCCCCGCAGGCAATGCAGACCTCGTTCGCTTCGCCCAACGAACCTGGAAAGCGTCGTACCTTCTGCGAAGGCCCTCTCGACATTCCACGTCCGCGGACTTCCTCAACGATGGAGCGATATCGCGCTGTGCACTTTGTGGACCGTTGTGCCTTTGTGGTTTTTTCACCACGACGACACGACGACTTCACAACGATCACAACGCTCTTCCCTTCCCATCGAAGCGACGTCTGCCGCGCCGGTCGATGCGCTCACATTCCAAAGCTTCGGAGCTCTTCGAAATCCTCTCGTGTGAGAGCAAGGGCATTATACGCCAGGTCTGGCGCTGTCGGATTGATTTCTGCGCGGGCGTTGAAGTTGCGAGAATTTTGCTCGGAAACACGGGGATAGAGCGCGCATCTATCCTCGTTTGCGTGACGCTCGGCGCGCGCCGCCGCTCTGCTGCGCTTCGGCGGGCAGCGGTTGCATTTGAACACGGAGCAAACAAAAGCGGCGGCTGATCGCTCAGCCGCCGCTTCGTTAGGGTCGCGTTGAACCTTACGCCTTTTCCGGCTTCTTGCCGAAGCTCAAGAGGCCGCGCGGTTCGGGCTGGTAGGTGAATTTGAGCTTGGTGTCGTCGGCGGGATCGATGTCGATCTTCACCAGGCCGCCATCCTTCAGCTTGCCGAACAGCAATTCGTCCGCCATCGGCTTCTTCACCTGCTCCTGGATCAGACGTGCGAGCGGACGGGCGCCGAAGCTCTCGTCGTAGCCGCGCGTGGCCAGCCAATCGGCGGCCTTGTCGCTGATCTCGATCTGCACGTTGCGCTCGGCCAATTGGCCTTCGAGCTGGATGATGAACTTCTGCACGACGTTACGCACCACTTCCGGCGGCAGGCCGCCGAAGTGAATCACCGCGTCAAGACGGTTGCGGAATTCCGGCGAGAACAGCCGCTTGATCGCTTCCTCGTTCTCTTCGTCCTTCTTGCCGCGGCCGAAGCCGATGCCCTGCTTGGCCGCGTCCGCCGCGCCGGCATTGGTGGTCATGATCAGGATGACGTTCCTGAAATCGACCTTCTTGCCGTTCGCATCGGTGAGCGCGCCGTGGTCCATCACCTGCAGCAGAATGTTGAACAGGTCCGGGTGCGCCTTCTCGATCTCGTCGAGCAGCAGCACGCAGTGCGGATGCTGATCGACGCCGTCGGTAAGCAGACCGCCCTGATCGTAGCCGACATAGCCGGGAGGCGCGCCGATGAGACGGCTTACGGTGTGGCGCTCCATGTATTCGGACATGTCGAAGCGCAAGAGCTCGATGCCCATGACGTTGGCGAGCGAGCGCGCGACTTCGGTTTTGCCGACGCCGGTCGGGCCGGCGAACAGATAGGAGCCGATCGGCTTTTGCGGTTCGCGCAGGCCGGCGCGCGCCATCTTGATGGCGGCGGCGAGCTGATCGATCGCCGAGTCCTGGCCGAACACGACGCGCTTCAGGTCGGTCGGCAGCGAGGCCAACGCCTCGGCGTCGTTCTTCGACACGGACTTCGGCGGAATCCGCGCCATGCGCGAGACCACCTCTTCCACCTCGGCGACATCGATCATCTGCTTCCGCTGGTTCTGCGGCAGCAGCATCATCGAGGCGCCGGATTCGTCGATCACGTCGATCGCCTTGTCCGGCAGCTTGCGGTCGCCCATGTGGCGCGCGGACAGCTCGACGGCGGCTTTGACCGCATCGTCGGTGTACTTCACCTTGTGGAAGTCTTCGAAGTAGGGCCTGAGGCCCATGAGGATCTTGATCGCGTCCGGGATCGACGGCTCGTTGACGTCGATCTTCTGGAAGCGGCGCGCCAAAGCGCGGTCCTTCTCGAAGTGCTGGCGATATTCCTTGTAGGTGGTCGAACCCATGCAGCGAAGCTGGCCGCTTTGCAGCGCCGGCTTCAGCAGGTTCGAGGCGTCCATCGCGCCGCCGCTCGTGGCGCCGGCGCCGATCACGGTGTGGATCTCGTCGATGAACAGCACCGCGTTCTTCTGGTTTTCGAGCTCCTTCATCACGCTCTTCAGGCGCTCTTCGAAGTCGCCGCGATAGCGCGTGCCGGCGAGCAGCGAGCCCATGTCGAGCGAGAAGATGGTGGCGTCAGCCAGCACTTCGGGGACTTGCTTTTCGTTGATCTTGCGGGCGAGGCCTTCGGCGATGGCGGTCTTGCCGACGCCGGGGTCGCCGACCAGCAGCGGGTTGTTCTTCTGCCGGCGGCAGAGAATCTGGATCGCGCGCAGCACTTCGGGCTCGCGGCCGATCAACGGATCGATCTTGCCTTCCTTGGCCTTCTTGTTGAGGTTCACGCAATAGGCGGCGAGCGCCTCGCTGCCCTGCTTGACGACGCGCTCGCCGTCTTCACCTTCTTGCGCGCCGCGCACGGGACGCGGTTGGGCGGCGCCGGCGCGCTTCGGCAAGCCGTGGGCGATGAAGTTGACCGCATCATAGCGGGTCATGTCCTGCTCCTGCAGGAAATAGGCGGCGTGGCTCTCGCGTTCGCTGAACAGCGCAACCAGCACGTTGGCGCCGGTGACTTCGCGCCCGCCGCTGGAATCGACGTGCAGCATGGCGCGCTGCAACACGCGCTGGAAGCCGGCGGTGGGACGCGGCTCTTCGTGCTCGCGGTTCTGCACGCGCAGGCTTTCGAGCTCGTTGCGGAGATAGGAGTCGAGGTTCAGCCGCAGCTTGTCCAAGTCCACCTTGCACGCGTGCATGACGCCGGCCGCATCATCATCGTCGATGAGCGACATCAGGAGGTGCTCGAGCGTCACGTATTCGTGCTCGTGCTCGTTCGCGAGCTGGAGCGCACGGCGCAGCGTGTGTTCGAGCGTGCGGGAGAAAGTCGCCATTCGACGTCAGTCCTTTTCCATCGTGCATTGCAGCGGGTGTTCGTGCCGCCGCGCCAGATCCAGTACTTGGGCGACCTTGGTCTCGGCCACCTCGTAGGTGTAAACGCCACAGAGCCCGACGCCATTCTGATGGACGTGGAGCATGATGGTGGTCGCCTCCTCCCGGTTCTTCTGAAAGAAACGCTCCAGCACATAGACGACGAATTCCATCGGCGTGTAATCGTCGTTCAGCAGCAGCACCCGGTAGAGAGACGGCTTCTTGGTGCGGGTGAGCGTCTTTGTTCCGGTGCGGCTGTCGGCCCCACCGTCCTGGTCGCCTTCTTCGTCCCAGGAATTCCCGCTCATCGACTCCGCACCTTCAGCCGACTCGCGGCCCGTTAAAGCTCACGAGCCTTCGCTCACATGCTGAACAATTTATGGACTGAATCTGGGCTGGAAAGGTCTTGAACTTCTGACGTGCGCAGTTACCCGGCGGGCGCCCGCCGACGCGGCGCCATGCGCATACGAAACGAGCCCGGCTCGCATGAGCCGGGCTCGTCCGTTTGTCAGCCCCTCGGCGACGGGCGCCGAAGTCGATGCTGTTAGCGCGCGGCGCCGTTCTGGATGAACTGGCCGACGGCGTTGACGCGGTCGTTGATCGGCGCGAGCGCGTCCTTGGCGACGCCCGTCACCAGCTCGGAAACGCTCGTCAGTTCAGCGACATAGGCTTCGAACGCGCCCTTGGCGTAATCGTTCTGCTTCTCGACGAACTCTTGCACGCTGGTCGACGTCATCAGCGACTTCGTGGCATTGACGTGGTTCTCGAGCGCGGCCTTCTGGAAGGCGACGGTGCGGGCCGAGAGGGCTTCGAAGCCCTTCTGAGCGGCCTGGGCCGAAGCCAGAAAGGCCTCGATGTTCTGCTTGCCGAACGCCGACGCTTCCGAGAGCGCCGCCATGCTGCGGTCGATGTTCTCGCGGACGGTGTCGCTGGAAGCGGTGGAGAAGGTCTCAAAGGCCTCCGTGGCCGACTTGGCGGCGCGGGGGGCGGTCTTCGCAGTGGCCATTTTGGTCTCCGTTTCGGGTCTTTGGGGCGGAGGAGCGCCCGGATTGAGCCGGACCGCCGGCAGGACCGGCGAATCTGACCCCAATATGTTATGCTGCACCTGCGAAGTCAACCACGATTTTGCTGCACTGCAACATGGGGCGGCGCGCAAGCGGCATTTGCAGTTGACTCCGCGTCATTTGCAGCGCGCGCCCAGGAATTGACACCGGAAACAGCAATTCTTCATCGGGCGTTAACCACGTTTTCCACAACGTGGACGTGCGTTAGGCAAATCACCGCTTCACTGCAGAGCATTAACCCAGAAGTGCAACGTCAACTTAACTGGGTCTAAGGAATCTGTAAGCTGCGCGGCACGCGAATTGCCTGAAATAGTCCGTGTTTGTGCGGGATGACACGACAATGAACTTTGCGGGTGCGACTTTCTTTCGGACGGTTCTCGGCGCCTTCGCAGTCGCCCTCACCGTTTCCATTGCCTCGCCCGCGGTCGCCCAGGACCGCTACGCGGCCATTGTGATGGACGCGCGCACCAATGAGGTGCTGCTCGAGGACCAGGCGGACGAGAACCGCTACCCGGCCTCGCTCACCAAGATGATGACGCTCTACATGCTGTTCGAGGCGATCGAGCGCGGCGACCTCAGCATGAGCACGCGGCTGACAGCGTCCCGCAATGCGACGCGCCAGCCGCCGTCGCGCCTTGGCCTGCGCTGCACGCGCCGCCGGGGCTGCGACAGCCTCACCGTGGAACAAGCGATCAATGCCCTCGTGGTCCAATCCGCCAACGACGTAGCCACCGTCGTGGCCGAGCGGCTGGGCGGCACCGAAGCGCGGTTCGCCGCCAATATGACGGCCCGCGCCCGCGAACTGGGCATGACCGACACCCGCTTCGCCAATGCGAGCGGCCTGCCGGACACCCGCCACCGCACTACGGCGCGCGACATGGCTGTCCTGGCGCAGGCGCTGTGGCGCGATTTTCCCGAGCGTTATGAAACGTTTCAGCGCACCAGCTTCACGTGGCGCGGGCGCACCATCCGCGGTCACAACCGGCTTCTCGGCACCGTCGACGGCGTCGACGGGATCAAGACCGGCTACACCCGCGCCTCCGGCTTCAACCTCGCCACTATGGCCGAGCGCAACGGTCAGCGCGTGATCGTGGTGGTGCTCGGCGGCGAGACGGCGGCGGCGCGCGATGCGCAAGTCACCTATCTCGTCGAAGGCGCCTACGAGGAATTCGCCCGCCGCGCCGATCCGAACGCGGCGCAGTACGCCAGCATGCCCGGCCGCCGTCTCGACGTGCAACTCGCGCCGGGCGCGCTGCAAGCCGCGGCGCGGCCGCTGCCGCCCTCCTCGCCCTATGACGTCTATCAGGGCATGGTGGTCGAGACGCTGGCTCCGGTGCGGGCGCCGATCGACGGCCCGATCGCCCAAGGCGACGAAGGCGAACTCTCCACCGAAGAAATGGACTGACGGGCCTCAGCCCTTCCGTCTCCTGAGCAACCGATCCCGCGCGGCCGTGAGCCGCGCGGCTTCGTTATGGGCGCCGCCGCGATCGGGGTGGGCGCGGGCCATCTTGGCGCGATAGGCGCGGCGGATCTCCGATTCCGTGGCGTGGGGGCCGACGCCGAGCAGCGCGCGGGCCGCAGCGTCCGCGGGATCGGCGCTGCTGCTCTCAGCCTCCGCTGCGGCCGCCGCATCGTACTTGCGCAGCCGGCGCGTGATCGCGGGCCAGAGCAGCCACGCGGCTGCGGCGAGCGCGCCGAGGGTCAAAGCCGGCCAGACACCGCCGCGGGAGGCGGCAAAGAGCGCCGCGACCGCCAGCGCCAGCGCCGGCCAACGCTGTAGGAGCTGCGCCCGGCGCGCGCCGCCGAAGCGGACGCCAAACAGCAGAACAAAGACGGCGATGACGACGAGAAGGACGAGAAGCAGCACGGGCGCGACCCTAACGGCGCCGGCGCGCCCGCGACACTGTCAGAACTTGAGCGCTTCGCCCTCGAGGCCGGGCAGCTTCAGCGTCAGGAAGAGGTCGCGGAGTTCCTGGCGGGCGGCGAGGTGCCCCATCTTCATCTCCCCCTCGCCGCCGTCGCCGTCGAGGTCGAGCATGGTGAGGCCCTGCGGGAAGAGTTCGCGGTAGATGACCCGCTCGGAGAGGCCGGGGGCGAGCCGGAAGCCGATGCGCTGCGACAGCGTCTTCAGGGCGTCGCCGACGCGCTGCTTGTTCTTGGCTTCGATGCGGCTCGTGGAGGTGCGGTTGCGCAGCACGACCCAGTCAATCGGCGTGCGCACAGCGAGCGCCTTCCGCTTGCGGCTTTCCCAGACCATCTCGCTGTAGATCGAGGGGCGGACGATATCGGCGCAGGTCTCGTCGAGCGAGCCCAGCAGGTCGAAATCGACGAAACTGTCGTTGAGCGGGGTGATCAACGTGTCGGCGCAGGCGTGGGCGAGGCGGGCCATGAAGCTGTCGCCGCCGGGGCTGTCGATGACGATGAAATCGCAGGTCTCGGAGAGACGCTTGAGGGCGAGGCGGAACGCGGCCTCCTCCTCCGCCTCGGCGAGATCGAGCGAGCGCTGGGCGCTTTCCCGCAGTTCGAGGATCTGCGGCGCCGGCAGCTTGGCGGCGCGGTCGGCGATCCAGCGGCTGCGGTTCTCGATGTAGCGGGTGAGCGAGCGCTGGCGGACGTCGAGGTCGAGCGCGCCCGTGCGCCGGCCCATGCGCATCAGGGCGACGATGAGGTGCATGGCGACGGTGGACTTGCCCGCGCCGCCCTTCTGGTTGCCGACGACGATGACGTGCGCTTGGCGCAGGGCGGCCGACGGCGCGGGCGCGTAGGCGACGCTCATCGCCCGCCCGCACGAGCGGACGCTGCGCGCCTACCGGATCCCGCAACGCCAAGATACATAGAATAGAAACTCGGCGATCGAGGTTAAGGCGCGCTTAAACGGCTTGACGCGGGAACTTTCCAGACGGATGCGAGCGCATGACTGATTCCGCTCTTCCCATCGTTCGCGACACCGCGGCGCTGCGCGCGGCGGTGCGCGCTTGGCGGGCGCAAGGGCTGCGCGTGGGGCTCGTGCCGACCATGGGGGCGCTGCACGAGGGGCATCTTTCACTGGTGCGGTGGGCGAAGGAAAAATGCGACCGCGTGATCGCGAGCCTCTTCGTGAACCCGCGGCAGTTCGCGCCGCACGAGGACTTCGAACGCTATCCGCGCGACGAAGCGGGCGACGCCAAGCTGCTGGCCGGCGCCGGCTGCGACCTGCTCTACGCGCCGGAGCGAAGCGCGATGTATCCCGAAGGCTTTGCCACCAACGTGATCGTCTCCAGCGTGTCGACCCCGCTCGAGGGCGAGTTCAGGCCGCATTTCTTCGGCGGCGTGGCGACGGTGGTGGCGAAGCTGTTGCTGCAGGCGCTCCCGGACGCCGCGTTTTTCGGCGAGAAGGATTATCAGCAATTGCTGGTGATCAAGCGGATGGCGGGCGATCTCGACATTCCCGTCGAGATCGTCGGCTGCCCCACCGTGCGCGAACACGATGGGCTCGCGATGTCGTCGCGCAATGCGTATCTCAGCGCCGATGAGCGGCGGATCGCGGCGCGGCTCAATCATCTGATGCACGATGCGATCAAGGCCGCGCACGCGGGGCACGCGCTCGACGTGATCGAAGCCGAGACGGCGCGCCACCTGATCGCCGCCGGATTCACGGACATCGATTACGTGGCGATCCGCGACGCGGAGACGCTGCAGCCGATCGCCGATCTCTCCCGCCCTGCCCGCCTGCTGGCCGCAGCCTGGCTCGGCAAAACCCGGCTGATCGACAATATGGCGGTATGACAGGCGAGTTTTTGCGTCCTGCGCGCCAATTTTTCTCCCCAGGGGCGTTTATGACAGCCGCACGTCGGCGCTAGGTTAACCATTACTGCGGGGGTTTGATCGCTCAGGGAGGGAGCTCGAACAATGACTCGCAAACGCTTACTGGCGTCCGCCGTCAGCGCGATCGCTGTCGCCGTCGCTATCGCCTGCATCAGCGCACCAGGCGCCGCCTGGGCGCAGGACACAACTGAAGACGAAACCATCGTCGTCACCGCGACGCACCGGGCGAGCTCGATTCAAGACGTGCCGTTCTCGGTGAACGCGCAAACGGCCGAGGACATCGAGCGCACCGGTTCGCAGACCATCGAAGACATTTCGCGCAACGTCGCCGGGATGTCGGTGCAGAATCTGGGACCGGGGCAAAGCCAGGTTTCGCTGCGCGGCGTTTCCGCCGGCCAGATCGTGCGCGACCAGCCGGGCGTGAAGGAGCAAGTCGGCGTCTATCTCGACGACTCGGTGATCTCGCTTTCGCTGTTCACGCCGGACCTCGACCTTTACGACCTGAACCGCGTCGAGACGCTGCGCGGGCCGCAAGGCACGCTGTTCGGCTCGGGCAATGTCGGCGGGACAGTCCGCTACATCACCAATCAGCCGGACCTCGACGTGTTCGAGGGCTCGGTCGAAGCCAGCGTCAACACCGTTACTGACGGCGGCGAAGGCGGCCACCTCAAAGGCATGGTCAACATCCCGCTGACGCCGGGCCGGCTGGCGTTCCGGGGCGTTGGCTATCACACCGAGTACGCAGGCTTCATCGACGCGCTGCGCGAAGGCGGCGGGCGCGACGAGGACGTGAACGACGGCACGCGCAGCGGCTTGCGCGCCGCGCTGGCGATGCAGATCACGCCGAACCTGCTGATCACGCCTCGGCTGGTCTATCAGCACGTGGAGTCGAACGGGTTCAATCGCCAAGAGGTCTACAATCTCTTCGCCAACCCCTACACCACCACACGCCCGCCGGTGACGTTCGACGAGCGCGAGCAGTTCCTGTTGCTGGATGAAGAGTTCAGCGACGAGACGACGCTGTTCGACGTGACCGTGAATTGGGACCTCGGCGATGTCGCGCTCACCTCGATCACCACGGCCATGAACCGGCAGATTCTGGTCAGCCGCGACGCCAGCGCGCTCACGGGATCGGTGTCGGTCGATCTGGGCTTCCCGGATGCGGCGGTGCTGCTGCCGTCGAACCTGCGTGACACGACCGAACTCGAACAGCTCACACAGGAGGTCCGCCTCGCCTCCGATATGGAGTCGCCCTGGCAATGGCTGTTCGGCGTATTCGTGACCGACATCAATCGCGACTATCGCCAGCGTCTGCCGACGCCCGGCTATGACGCGTTCACCGACGCGGTGCTCGGCCCGGGCACGTCGGCCGCGGTTGCCAACGGCTTCCCGCCGGATTCGCCGTACAATTCGGACCTGCCGTACGACATCGATCAGTTCGCGCTGTTCGGCGAAATCAGCTACGATCTGACCGACCGGCTCACGCTGACGGCGGGCGGACGCTACTACGACTTCACCGAGCGGCGCCGTTTCACCTCCGGCGGTTTGTTCTCCAACGGCGACGATCAGATCGACTCGACTTCGTCGAGCGGCTTCACGCCGCGCTTCCTGTTGAGCTACGACGTCAGCGAAAACCTGACATTGAACGCGCAAGCGTCGCAAGGATTCCGCCTCGGCGGCGTCAACGACCCGCTCAACCTGCCGCTTTGCGCCGGTGGGCCGGGCGGACCGGACGCGCTCACCTATGGCGGCTTTCCGACATTCGAGGACGAGAAGCTCTGGAACTACGAGGCTGGCTTCAAATTCCAGAACGGGCTGATGACGTTCAACGCCGCAGCCTATTACTCGGACATCGAAGACCTGCAGGTCACGGCGGACGCCGGCTCGTGCTCGTCGCGCGTCGTGTTCAACGCCGACGCGCACACGGCGGGCCTCGAAGCCGAGTTCGCGATCTCGCCCATGGACGGACTCGAACTCACCTTGGCGGGCAGCCTGGTCGAAGCGGAGTTCGACGAGACGCGCACGTCGGTGCTCGGCGCGGTGCTGGCGGGCATTCGGGAAGGCAATCGTCTGCCGTCGGTGCCGGAGTATCAAGTCGCGGCGACGGCGGCTTACTACTTCCCGCTCGCTTGGGGAGATGGGCTCGAAGGCTTCGTCTCGGCGACAGCTCAGCACATGGGCAGCCGCTTCACCCAGCCGGGCGATCAGGAAGACAATCCGCGCACGTTCGTACACGGACTCGATTTCGGCGGCCCGCCGCCCGGCGCGGCGACCACGGTCGATCTCGAACTCGATCCCTACACGATCGTTAACGTGAACGCGGGCGTGCAGACGGAGAGCTGGGGCCTCACCTTCTTCGTCAATAACGCGTTCGACGAAAACGCAAACCTGGCGTTCGACCGCGAGCGCGGCGGGCGGGCGCGGCTTGCGTTCCACACCAACCAGCCGCGGACCGTCGGCGTCACGGTGCGCCGCGCGTTCTGAACTCTAGAGAATGAGAAAGTCTGCCGGCCGGGACGAAAGTCCCGGCCTTTTCTTTTGCACCGCGGGGCTTAGGCTCGCGCGCCATGAGCTGGAAGGACGACGTCGAGGAGCTGCGCCGGCGCGAAGCGCTGGCCGAGGAGATGGGCGGCGCCGAGCGGGTGGCGCGGCAGAAGGCGTCCGGGAAGCTGACGGCGCGCGCGCGCGTCGATGCGCTGCTGGACACGGGCTCGTTTCACGAGACCGGCAAGATCGCAGGGCGCGCGAGCTATGGCGCCGACAACGAGATGACGAGCTATTTGCCGACGCCGTTCGTGGTCGGCCGTGGGCTTATCGATGGACGGCCGGTCGCGGTGCAGGCGGACGATTTTTCGGTGCGCGGCGGCGCGGCCGATGCGGGCATCTGGCAGAAGCTCGTGTTCGCCGAGCAGATGGCGAACGAATATCGCATGCCGCTGGTGCGGATGGTCGACGGCACCGGCGGCGGCGGTTCGGTGAAAATGCTGGAGAAGGACCCGCGCACTTACATTCCGCAGACGCCGGGCTGGGAATGGGTCGTGGCGAACATGGGCACCGTGCCGGTGGTGTCGCTTGCGCTAGGCCCATGCGCGGGGCTCGGCGCCGGTCGCGTGGCGGCGAGCCACTACAGCGTCATGGTGCAGGGCCTCAGTCAGGTGTTCGTCGCCGGGCCGCCGGTGGCGAAGGCGATCGGCGAGGACGTCGATAAAGAGGCGCTGGGCGGCGCCGAGATCAACGGCAAGAACGGCGTCGTCGACGACATCGTCGCCAGCGAAGCGGAGGCCTTCGCCGCCGCGCGCAAGTTTCTCTCCTACCTCCCCGCGTCGATCCACGAGCTGCCGGCGCGCGTGCAGAACGGCGATCCGATCGATCGGCGCGATCCGACCTTGATCGACGTGGTGCCGCGCGATCGGCGCGTGCCGTACAAGATGCGGCGCATCGTCGAGGCGTGCGTCGATGCGGGCACATTCTTCGAAACGGGACGGCAGTGGGGCCGCGGGCTGATCACCGGTTTTGCGCGCATCGACGGCTACAGCGTTGCGGTGCTGGCGGGCGATCCGATGTTTCTGGCGGGCGCATGGACGAGTGATGTCTGCCGCAAGCTGATCAAGCATGTCGATCTGGCGCAGACGTTTCATCTGCCGGTCGTTCACTTCGTCGATTGCCCCGGCTTCGCCGTCGGCGTGAAGCATGAGCGGGCGGCCACGGTGAAGCTTGGCGTGCAGGCGATGGCGGCGGTGTATCAGGCGCGCGTGCCGTGGTGCTCGATCGTGGTGCGGGCGGCGTTCGGGCTGGCGGGTTCGGCAATGATGAACCCGACGCGGGTGAAGTATCGCTATTGCTGGCCGAGCGGCGACTGGGGCTCGCTGCCGCTTGAGGGCGGCATCGAAGCGGCGTTCAAGCGTGAGTTGGAAACTCACCCCGAGCCGGAGACGCGGCTGGCGGAAATCCGCGCCTGGGCCGAAGCGCTGCGCTCGCCATTTCGGACGGCCGAGGCGTTCTACGCCGAGGAGATCATCGATCCGCGCGAGACGCGGCCGCTACTGTGCGAATGGGCCGGGCTGGCGCAGCGGACGCTGGAGACAGGGCCGAGCAGCTTTGGGATGCGGCCTTAGGCGGCGTCGCATAGCAGAAGGGCCGCTGGCTTTCGCCAGCGGCCCTTCGCTTTTCGCATTGCTGCGTCGTTACGGCGTCGCCGGCGCCGGCGTCGTTGCGGCCGGAGCGGCTGGCGTTTCCGTCGCCGCGGGCGCGGCGGCCGGGACTGCGGCCGCTTCGCTCGGCGGCGCGATGCGGGTCAGCGCGGTGATGTCGCCTTGCACGACGTAGAAGATCTCGCGGTTGCGCGAGCCGCCAGCCTGGGTCGGATCGTCGTGATAGACTTCGAACGTGGTCCAATCGTCTTCCGGCGTGGCCGGATTGTCGAGGTGCGCGGCGGCAAGCAGCGCATCCATCGGATTGTAGACGTCGCGCAGCACGTTCTCTTCCGTGCCGGTGTAGACCACGCGCAGCACCGTGCCGGCTGGCGTCTGGCCGGTCTTGCCGATCAGCAGCGCGCGCGGCTGACGGCCTTGGTACGGATAGCCGACCTGATAGCAGTATTGGCCGGAGACGACCCGCGGCTCGACCGCGATCAGTTCGCCGTTCACGGTGAGGTTGCTCGAGCGCATCACCGGCGGAATGGCGACGACGGCCTGGCTGATGATCGAGGTGATCGATTCAGCGTCCGAGCCCGAGCAGTTCTCGACATAGAAGAACGGCCGCGCTTCGACTTGCGCGACGCTGTACTGCAGGCCTTCGAACGAGGCGTTCGGCAGCGCGTTGAGATCGGTCTCGACCGCGCTCGCGGCCGTTGCCATCAGCGGGCCGACATCGCCGCCGGTCAGCACTTGCAGGCGATCGAGCGGGTTGGCGCCGAGATCCTGCTCCAACTTCACCAGCACGCGCGAGCCCTCGCCCGCGGGTGAAACCGTGTAGACGACGCGGCCCGTGGCGCCGTCGGCGAACGTGACCGGCGCGGTGACGGTGTCGCCGTCGACGGTCGCCGGTTCGGCGATGGTGACGCCTTCCACGACCGTCGCGCCCACCGGGGTCGACGACAGCCGCGCCAGCACCGTCGGCGCCGGGCGCTCGATTTCGAGCGTCGTCGTGCGCGCCGCGACCTTCGGGCCGAAGAAATAGCCGGCGCCGGCCACGACCAGCACGACGGCTACGATGATCAGCAATGTCCTTACGATAGAGCCCATGGCCACCCTCCTCGGCTGCTCGTGTGCGTCTCCCCTAGCAAATCGCGCCCACCGGCCAAACTCAAAAGTGGCCGCGAGCACGCATAGCTCAGGCCCAACGGCGCTTTTCCCGCTGCGGCGCCCGTGCTTTAAGGCCGTGATTCAATGGAGGAAGCAGCCAAATGGGCGAAGAAGTCACGTATGGCGGCTATCTGCGCCTAAAGGAGCTGCTTTCGGCGCAGAGCCCGCGCACGGATCAGCACGACGAGCTTCTGTTCGTGATTCTCCATCAGACGATGGAGTTGTGGATGAAGCAGGTCATCCACGAGATCGGCGCGGCGCAGGCGGAGGTGCGCGGCGGCAACCTCGTACCTGCCTACAAGCATCTGGCGCGCGTCTCGCGCATCCAGGCGGTGATGACGCAGACCTGGGACATCCTGGCGACGATGACGCCGGCGGACTATTTGAACTTCCGCTCGATGCTGGGGACGAGTTCGGGCTTCCAGTCGGCGCAGTTCCGCGTGCTCGAGGCGCGGCTCGGACTGAAGGACGCGGGCTTTCTGAAGTATCACGCCGAAGGCGGCGCCGATCGCGCGATGCTCGAAGCCGCGCTCGCCGCGCCGAGCCTTTACGATGACGTGCTCGAACAGCTGGCGAAAGCCGGGTTCGAGATTCCGGAGAGCGCATATCGGCGCGCTACCGGCGCGGCGTACGAGCCGAGCGAGGCGGTGGAACAGGCATGGCTCGCGGTCTATCGAGACACACAGCGGCATTGGGCGCTCTATCAGCTTGCTGAAAAGCTGATCGACTTGGACGATGCGTTCCTCACCTGGCGCCATAAGCACGTGCTGACGGTGGAGCGGATCATCGGCAGGAAGCGCGGCACCGGCGGCACCGAGGGCGTTGGCTATCTGCAGCAGACCCTGACGCGGCGCGCGTTTCCGGAAATTTGGTCGCTGAGGACCAAGCTTTGAAGAGCTACAAGCATCTGTTCTCACGTGCGCTTGCCGCCTCCCCCGGACGCATCCACTTTGCGGCGCACTCGCATCATCTCTGGCCCGACGCTTCGTACGAAGGCCACGTGCAGGCGTGGGATGACGCCGCCGCCCTCGCCGACCGCAAGTGGGAGAAGATTTTCGGCGAAGTGATGCCGCGCGCGCAGGCCAACATCGCGCTCGAGCTGAAGCTGCCCGATCCGCGCACGATCGGCTTTGCGCCGAACACGCATGAATTGCTGATGCGGCTCTTCTCGGCTCGGGCGCCTGGCAAGATCGAGGTGCTGACGACGGATGGGGAGTTCCACTCGTTCCGGCGTCAAAGCGCGCGCTGGGAGGAAGAAGATCGGATCATGCGGCGCATCGTGCCGTGCGAGCCGTTCGAGACGTTCAGCGAACGCTTCCTGGCGGCGATGCGCGAGCAGCGGCCCGACATTGCCTTTCTGAGCCACGTGATGTTCAGGAGCGGCCTGCGCTTCGATGGCGTCGAGGAATTGGCCGCCTACGCCTCGCCGGGCGGGACCTGGGTCGCGCTCGATCTCTACCACTCGTTCATGGCGATGCCGTGCGATTTCTCGCGCGTGGCCGACCGCGTGTTTCTGCTCGGCGGCGGCTACAAGTACGCGATGGCAGGCGAAGGCGCGGGATTCATCCACGCGCCCCCCGGCTATGCGGAGCGGCCGGGCTACACAGGCTGGTTCGCCGACTTCGGCGCGATGGAGAAGAAACAGGGCGAGGTCGCGTACGGCGAGGATGGCTCGCGCTTTCTTGGCGCCACCTACGACGCGACGGGGCTCTATCGCTTCAACGCTGTGCAGGCGATGCTGTCGAAGGAAGGACTGGACACGGCTGCGATCAGCGAGCGGCTCGCTGTACTACGCACGATGGTGGCGGAGGCGATCGCCGCGGGGAAAGCGGGCGCGACGTTGCGCAGGGCGGAGCTGCTGCAGCCGAACGCCGAGGGGCCGCAGGCGCGCTTTCTGTCTCTGCGGCACGCCGATGCGGTGCTATGGAAGTCGGCGCTGATGGCGGCGAACGTGATCACCGATGCGCGCGACGACGTGCTGCGGATCGGGTTCGGGCTGTATCAGGATCAGGCGGATGTGTCGGCGTTTTGCGACGCGGTGCGGAAGGCATTGGGCTAGGAGCTATTTGCGCGCCAGATGACGCTGAAAGTCGCGTCGCGCGTGTAGCACGCGCACTATCTCCACTCGCGTGCCGACAACCCGAAAAAAGATAGCGTGCGATCCGACGTTGCGACGAAAGTAGCCAGGCCGGATGTCGCCACAAGCGCGGCCCGAACTTGGCTCTTGTGCAAGCGCCTCGATGGTTCTGAAGATGTCTTGCAAGTACTTTCGGCTTGCTCCACGCTCCAGCGAATGGCCGTATAGCGCCAGATTTCGGCCAGATCCTCTTCGGCCCGCTTACGAAGCCTATAGCCCCTCATTTGCGGGCAGTATGTTCCGTTCGCATTCGCGCGAGAAACTCATCTGGATCGAATGAGTCGAGGAGCGGACTTTCTTCACCCTCGATCAGCGCCTGGCGAAGCTGCTCCAGTTTCGATTCCTGCGCCTCTAGTAGACGCAGGGCAGCCTGCACGGCCTCACTGGGCGAACCGTAATGTCCGGCGGCCACCTGGCTTTCAACGAACGAAATCTGGTGCTCAGGAAGCACGATTGTCGTCGGCTTGTTCATACCGGCGCCATAGCACGGACTGCAGGTTCGGTCACCACGCGCCCAGCTCCACCAATTGCCGGCGCAGATGCTCCGGCAGGTCGGCGCCGCCTTGGGCTTCGCCGAGATCGGCGGGGGCGTCTTTCGGATCGAGATAGCGCCAGCCTTGGAAGGCGCGGCGCGGTTGCGGAACGGTGCGCATCAGGTGGGCGTCGAGATAGAGGCCGCAGCGCGGCCCATGATTGTCGGTGACGTGATCGACGGCGATAATGCGCTGGCGCACGCTGATGACGCCTTTGATCACCCAATAGAGCGACCCGCCCGCGAGCACGTCTTCGACGCGCTTGGGCCACATGCGCGTGCCGCACACCGGCGCGATGTGCGGGCGCTTCTCTGTCTTCGCGCGCTTGATCTGGCCGATCTGCCATTCGGCGAGATCCTCGACGCTATCGGCGCCGACGCAGAGTTTGACGATGTGGATGGTCATTCGCCGACGAGAGTTCTTTGGATGAGCGCGATTGTTTCTTGGCGCTGAGCAGGAAACTCAAGCGACGACCCCACCTGGCCCAGAAAATCCGCCGCTACGCGACACTGCTCTTCGGCCAAAACGCGGCGCGCCGCTTGAGCAACGTGCAGCGGATGCCCCAAGCCCATGCTCGTGGCCACGTACCATTCGAAGTCGGCCTGCTCAAATCCCGGCAGCAGGCGCTGGCCGATGGCGATCACTGCATCGAGCCGTTCCGCCGAAAAATTCTCACGCTTCGCGAAGATCAATTCACGGCCGGACAGATCGGCCGCCTCCTTCGTCCACTCGCCGCCGATCAGCGCCACGGCCAGCGCATAGCAGACGCGATTCAAATCGCCGTCGACGCCCGTCGGGAAGCCTTGGTCGTGAAGGTGTCGTCTCGCCGCGGAACGATTCTGGCCGATGAACAATCCCTGCAGCAGGCCGTAGCCAATCATGAACGGATTTATGATGAGGGCGAACGGGCTGAACCAACCGATCAGAAGCGAGAGCCCGGCTTCACCAAAAATCGCTGTGCGCACGCACCCAACGCAGCCGATGACCGTCTTCTCGCCGAGCCTGAACCAAATCACCAAACCGCGAACAAAGGGCGTGGTTGCCTTGGCGTTGATCTGACGCTTCTCGCAGCGCGGGCACGGGTATGGGATCGCCGGTTGCGCCGCTCGCATCAATTCCCCTCCGGGTCGGCGGCAACGACACGTTCCGCTCGCATGAGCGCGGCGACTTCGGCTTGCGCAGCGTCGCCGCTGGCGGCCAAACCGCGCATCACGCCGACGAAGTCAGCTTCGCTCTTGTTTTGCGAGAGCTTGCGTTTGGCTTCGATGCGCGTTGCGTGGAGGGTGACGCCGACGATGCCGCGAAGCAGCGCCTCGATGTAAGCACGCGGCGCGTCGCCGATGGCCCAAGGTTCGGCGCGATCGTGCTCGTGGACGTGTGAGAGATCGCGGACGACGGCTTCGAGTCGCGCAGCGTCATCGAACCATTCGACACGGCCGGCGATGTGGACCGCTTCGTAATTCCAGGTCGGCACAGTTTTGCCGTGCTCGGCTTTGGAGGGATACCAGGCGGGCGTGACGTAGGCTTCTGCGCCGGAGAGGACGATGAGCCCCTGCCCTCCGCCTTGCTTCCATTGCGGGTTGGCGCGGGCGATGTGGCCGGTGGCGATCTTCTTCTCCGCGTCCCACAGGATCGGCATGTGCGTGCCGACAGGCGCGCCGGTTTCGTCGATGGTGACGAGGACGCCCGCGCGCGCGCGGGCGAGGCGCCGGATCAGAGCGTCGGCGTCCTCAGCAGCAAAATGCGCGGGGACGTACACTTACCTTTGCTCCCCCGCATGCGGGGGAGCTGTCACGCGCAGCGTGACTGAGGGGGGAGCGCCTGGCCCCGCCCCCTCCGTCGCGAGTTGCGCTCGCGCCACCTCCCCCGCAAACGGGGGAGGAAATTGCTGCGCCGCCCAGGCCTGCTTGATCGAACGGGAGGTCTTGCGCGAGCCGTCCGGGCTCCAGCCGGGAGGTCCAAACGTGTAGCCGAGCACTTCGCGCAACGACTTCGCGTGCGTGACGTCGCGCCAGATGCCGACCCATTCGTGCACGGCGACACGGAACGGGTTGAAGGTGCCAAGCTGGGAGATGATGCCGTAGCGCGGCTTCTCCTCGTCCTCCGGCACGAACGTGCCGAACAGGCGATCCCAGATGATGAGAACCCCGGCGTAGTTGGCGTCGAGATACTTAGCGTTGGTGGCGTGATGCACGCGGTGGTGCGAAGGCGTGTTCAACACCCATTCGAGCGGACCCATGCGGCCGATGACTTCGGTATGGATCCAGAATTGATAGACGAGACTGATGGCGCCGAACATCAACACCATGAGCGGCGGAAAGCCGATCAGCATCAGCGGCAGCCAAAAGATGAAGTTGAGGCCGAGCGTGCCGGTCCAGGTTTGGCGGAGCGCCGTCGTCAGATTGTAGTGCTGCGATGAATGGTGGACGACGTGCGCGGCCCAGAACCAGCGGCGCTCGTGCGCGACGCGATGGAACCAATAATAGGCGAGATCTTCGGCGAAGAAGCAGGCGACCAAGACGGGCCAGGTCCAACCGAGGTCGAACAGGCGGAACTGATAGACCCAGAAGTAGGCGGCGACAGCGAGGCCGCCGAACGCGATGCCGAAGACACGGTTGCCGAGGCCCATGGCGAGGCTGGCGGCGCTGTCGCGGAATTCGTAGCGCCCGCGCTTGGTCAGCTTCACCACGATCATCTCGATGATGATCAGCAGCACGAAGGCCGGCACCGCGTAGGTGATGATGGGCGGGATCTCGAACGGCGGTTCAATGTTCGGCGAGGTCATCGTGGTGACGGGCGCGGTCACTTCGGCTCTCCCGCAAGCTCGGCGATCCAGGTCGGCGGCGCTTGCAGGCGCATATGTAGCGGCGGGTAGCCGAGGTCTGCAAACCTGACGCTCAGCTTGCCGTTGCGGAGGCTGATCTGGACCGCGGCGGCGGGCGACACCCGAGCGCTCACGTCATTGCCCATGACGCGGGCGATCATCAGCTTGCCGCCGCTCAGGCGCACGAAGGCATTGCGGCCGCGCGCGTCGATCACCGCGTGCTCGACATTGGCTCCTTCGGCAGCGGCGAGCCGGGCGAGTTCGGCGTCGTCCAGCTTGGCGGTGTGGCGAAAGCCGAGCAGCGCGGCGACGCCGACCATGAAGAGCACGACGGCGGCCGAGCCGGCCAACACCGGCGCTTCGGCGACCCAGTTGGCCAAGTACTCGTCCCAGTTCATCCGGTGAGACCGAGGACGATGATCAGCACGAGGAAGATGAACATGATGATGATCGCGAAGATCAGCATGAAGAACGTGCGCCAAAGCGCCGAGAACCAGCCGAGCGCGTAGGCGCCTTTCAGGTGGAAGTACGTGTGCACCGGCAAACCGACCAGCAGCAGCCAGCCCGGCAGCCACGCCGTCCATGACCATTGCGCCGAGAGCACCACCGCCACGAACAGCAGCGACGCGAACGACAGCGCATAGAGCGCGTAGGCCATGTGGTCGTAGAGCGTCACGCCACGTTTCCAGAGAAACAAGAGCGCGATGAACGGTAGCGACAGCGGCGCGAGCAGGAAGGAGAATTTGTAGCCCGTCTGCTGGATTTTATAGACGGCGAGATCGGGGTTCTCGAACTTCTTGCGGATGCGCTCGTTGAGGGCGTCGGCGCCGTCGATGACGACGAAGTTTTCACTCTCGGCGACCTCTCGCATCGAGTCCTGCCAGGTGCGCGGCGAAGACTCCTCCTCTTCTTCGGTCGAGGACGGGCTCGACCGGCCGGCGTCGCTCGCGACAGCTGCTGGCGACTCGGCCCCAGCGCGCGCGGGATCGTTCGCGGTTTGCTCCACATCGATCACAACCGGCTGCTCGCGCGCGGCCTCGGCGTCGTGCGCGGCGAGTTCTCGCTCGAGCCGGTCGACTTGAGCTTGCGCGATTTCAATCGCGCCTTCAGCTAGGCCGACTTCCAGTCCCTCAGGGCTATCGGCATCGGGGTTGGTCCGCGCCTGCTCCAGCTCGGCCTGGGCTTGCCGCAGTTCGGCCCTTGCATCGGCCAGGTCCGTGAGGATGTCGGCACGGGCGGGCGCGGCGGCGGCGCGCTCAAGTCCTTCGTCGTGCATTGCGAAGGCGAAGACGAAGAACATGAAGAAGATCGTGAACAGAAAGAGCGCGATCGGGCTGATGTAGCGGGCGCGCTTGCCGAAGACGAAATTGCGGGTGAGCGTGCCGGGGCGGAAGATCACCATCGGCAGCGTGCGCCACGCCTTGGTGTCGAAGTGCACGATGCCGTGCAGGAATTCTTCGAGCACGTGCGTGAGCTTACGATGCGGATGGCCGGCCTGACCGCACTGGCTGCAGTATGGACCGCTGAGCGCGGCGCCACAGTTGAGGCACCCGCCTTCCGCGTGGCCGCCTTCACCTCTGCGGCCCTCGATGGCGCCTGCGACAATGCCGGCCGTCGCCATCGCGCCGGCTGCTTCAAGTTCCCCGCTCATGGACTCGTATTTCCCGCGTCAGCGGGAGACGATCAAGCCCGCGCGTCGCGGCGGGACGGCCCTTCGGCGCCTGTTTCGCCATCGAGGCGCGGCAGAAAGCCGAGTTCGGTGCGGGCGACCGCCGCGGACGCGCGCCGCGGCGCGGCGGCGGGTGGGGTCTTCTTGGCGTCGGCAGTCAGGGCTTCCAGCCCCTCCTCCTCGAGTGCGAGCACGGCCAGGCCCTCGGCCTCCTCGATCGTGCGCGCCCAGACGAAGACGGCGGTGACGGCCGAGCCGAATTTGGCCGGCCAGCGCTTGGAGCGGCGGTCGAGCCGCGCCTCCACCACGACGCGCCAGAACGGCATGTGCGGACGAACCAGTTTGGCTTGATAAAGGGCTGGCCAAATCCGGCTCAGGCCGCGCTTCAGCTTCACGAATACCACTCCGGCTTGCGCTTCTCGAGAAACGCGGCGAGGCCCTCGCGTCCTTCGGCCGAGGTGCGGCGCGCCGCGATACGGCGAGCCGTCTCCTTGGCGAGGCTGTCATCGATCTTGTGTCCGGCGACATAGCCGACAAGCGCTTTCGCGTCGGCGACGGCGCCGGGCGCCGCAGCCAAAGCCAAATCGCTCAGGGGCTCCATCATCGCGCGCAACGCAGCATCATCCTCTACCGCATACTGCACTAAGCCGATCCGCTCGGCGAAGGTTCCATCGAAACTCTCGGCGGTGGCGAATAAAGCCCTCGCCCAACGCGGACCGACAGCTTCGACAACATACGGAGAGATCGTGGCCGGCGTGAGCCCCAAGCGCACTTCGGAAAAGCGGAAGGTCGTGCTTTTTACAGCGACGGCGACATCGCATGCGGCAACGAGACCGGCGCCGCCGCCCATCGCTGCGCCATGCGCCAGCGCCACCGTGAGTTGCGGCAATTCGTGCAGATGGCGCAGCATGCGCGCGAGCGCGAGCGCGTCGGTCTCGTTGCCCTGGTCGGTGAACTGGGCGGCGCGGCGCATCCAGTCGATGTCGGCGCCAGCGCAGAACACCGCGCCTTCGCCGCGGATGAAGACGATGCGTACGTGATCGGCGCCTTTCAAGGTCTCGAATGTGTCGCTGAGGCCCGTAATCATCAGCTCATCGAAGGCGTTGCGCTTCTCGGGCCGGTTGAGGGTGACGACGGCGACGCCCTCGGGCGACACATCGAGCAGAACGGGATCGGTGGACATCAGTTGGATCCTAACGCGCTGATGAAGGCTTGCGGCCGCTCCGGCTCGGGCGTCTCGAACAGGTTGAGGCGCTGCACGCCGGCGAAGAAATATTCGAAGTCTTCCGGCGGCTCGACCGCTTCGAGATAGACCGGCAGCAGCTTCTTTTTGTAGCGATCGGCCAAGTAGATCTCGCGCTTGACGTGATCGCTCTCGAACGCCGCCTGCGAGCACATTACGGTGACGCCGCCGGCGCCGCGGATCGCGCGCACGATCTCGCCGGCCCAGCCATCGCCCGGCTTCAAGCCGTGCTGATCAAGCCAAAACTTGCGGCCGGCCTGTTTCGCCGCTTCGATCACCGGCAGCACAGCGCCCTCGTTGGCGCGCGCATAGGACACGAAAACGGAATCGCCCTGCTTCGCCGGCGCGGGCGCGTCCGGCTCGAACTCGGCGGGCGCGGCTGGGCTCGCCTGCGCCTTGGGCTTCTTGAAGAGACGCGTGATCCAGTAGGTGACGATGCCGATAGTGAGCAGGATCGAGAGCACGAAGAGAATCTCGGTAGCGCCGGCGCCGAGACCGAAGCGGGCGCCGAACTCGCCGACGCCGCGGCGCAGCTCGGGCCAGCCGCCGGGCGCCGGCCCGATGCGATTGGCCAGCCAGATCGAAACGGCGGCCGCGAGCGCCAGCACGCCCGGCAGCGCGAGCACGGGCAGCGCTACCGCCGCAATCGAGCGCCACTCATCAGCGTCGGTTCTGAAATTGGCGCGAAGGCGTTTGTTGAGACGCGGCGCGCTGCGCGCGGCTTCAGGCGCTTGCGGCGGCGCCGGCCTGATCTTGTCGCGCACCTGATCGGCGACTTCGTTCCACTTGAACTCGCGCTGCGCCTCGAAACTGGCGTCGACCGCGGGCAGATCGCGCAGACCCACCGGGGCGATGCCCTTGTCGAGCTTGACGACGACGAGACGCCCGTCGGCCCAGGCGTCCAGCGCGCGCTGCTCGAGCCGGAGGCGCGCCGTCGCGAAGGTGAGCGCCTGCGACACCAGGAGCACCAAGGCGTCGCCCTGCTGCACCGGGCGCAGCGCAACCGTGCCGTCGTCCAGCTCGGAAAACTGTCCCCGCCGCTCGATCGTCTTTTCGAGCGCCTCGGCGGCGCTCCGGTCGGCCGGCGCATGCGCGATGAACACGGTCATGACGCCGTCTTAAGCCGGGCGCCGGGCTTGAGCAAACGACCGCCGGGCCGCACTCACAGCCTTCTCATTGCGCCTTAACGAACGCGCTCTATCCTGCCGGCGTGAAGCCCAGCCTCGCCGAAATCCCCAACCTGCGCGATGCGCCATCGGACGTGCTGATGGCGCTCGACGCGGTATCGGAATGGTTTTCGATTCCCGCCGGCTGGCCGCTGATCAACGCCGGCGAGCCGCCGGAGGGCGTCTATTTCCTGCTGACCGGTTCGCTCGCGGCGTTCAAGCCGGCCGAGCGCGGCGGCCATGCGCTGCTCGGCTACATCCGGCCCGGGGAGCCGGTCGGCGAAATGGCTATGATCGCCCGCGAACCGCACTCGGCCAGCGTGTTCGCGATGCGCGACAGCGAAATCCTGAAGCTGCCGCCGGTCGCGTTCGATCTCCTGGTGCATGCGCACCCGGCGATGATGGAGCACATCGCCAGGATCATGCTGACGCGGGCGAGGGCCAGCCACCGCAACAATCCGCGCGCCGATCCGAAAGTCTACGCGCTGATCTCGACCTCGCCCACCATAGACATCGACCTGCGCGCACGCACGCTGCAGGCGGCGCTGAGGCGGCTCAACTGCCGCGCCGTGATCGTGACTGAGGACGACCTGCACAAGATGAGCGCAGGCGGCATGAACAGCGCCTGGTTCGACGCGCTCGAAGCCAAGAACGACGCGGTCTTCCTCGTGTCGCCGATCGCCGACACGCCGTGGTTCCGCACCTGCATCCGACAGGCGGACCGCATCTGGTTCTTCGCCCGCGCCGATGCGCGGCCATCGATGCCGCTGCTGCCGCCAGAAGAGCCCTCGCCGGCGCGCCAGTTCCGGCTGATCGATGTTGTGCTGCTGCATCACGGCATGGATCGCAAAGCAGCGACGACAAACGAGTGGCGCGTGGCCTGCGAGGCCTCGCGGCTCTTCCACTGGCGGGGGCTGGAAGACGAGGATGCGGCGCGGCTGGCGCGGGTGATCGCACGCCGCTCGATCGGCCTTGTTCTATCCGGCGGCGGCGCGCGGGCCTACGCGCACATCGGCGTCGTACGCGCCTTGCGCGAGGCGGGTCTGCCGTTCGATGTTTCCTGTGGCACATCGATGGGCGCGATCATCGCCGCCTGTGTGGCGATGGGCTGGAAGGACGACGAGATCGAATATCGCATCCGCAAATCGTTCGTCGAAAGCAATCCGCTCGGCGATTACGTCATTCCCGTTGTCGGACTGGTGCGCGGACGGCGCGTGGAGGACCGGCTGCAGGAGCATTTCGGCGAGACGCTGATCGAGGACTTGGGCGTGCCGTTCTTCGCCGTGTCGACCGATCTCGTCGCCGGCGATATTCGCGTCCATCGCGGCGGCTTGCTGCGCAAGGCGCTGCGCGCGTCGATTTCGCTGCCGGGAATCCTGCCGCCGGTGATTGACGGCGAACAAGGGCTCTTGGTCGACGGCGCCGTGCTGAAGAACTTTCCGGTCGACGTGCTGAAACAGCTCCATCGCGGCCCGATCATCGGCGTCGACGTGGCGCGGCGAGACGGCATCGATCTAGAAGACTTCCGCGATCCGCCGGGCTTTCTCGGCTGGGTCGCTGCGCACGGGTTTCAATCGGCGCCGCCGATCGCCTCTTTGCTGATGCGCGCGGCGACGCTGGCGATCGATCCGTGGGAAGGCCGCTCGGGCGCCGACGTGCTGATCGCGCCGGAAATGCCCGATATCGATATGCGCGACTGGAAGCGCTTCGACGACGTCGTCGCCGCCGGCTACGAATCCGCGGTCGCAGCGCTGCAGCGCCCGCATGGGCTCTTCCACAGCCCGAGCGAGGACGCGATCGGCGACATGGCCGGAACGACCTCGCTCGAAATCGCGGAATGAGCTAGCGCAAGCGCCGCCGCCGGTTATGGTGTTCCGAGTCGAGTGGGGTGTTATGCGCCGATTTGTACTGGCCGCCGCCGCGCTGCTGCTGAGCGCGTGCGGGCGATCTGACGATGCCGAAAGCATCAATTCGGAATGCGCACTGAGTGCGACGCGTGAAGTGGCCTGGAGCCGAGCGCAGACGCCAGATGTGATCACAACGAGCGCACAAGGCCCCAGCTGCGCGCAAGCAGCGGTGACGTTCGTCGCGCGCAACGCCGACGGCGATCCGCTCTGGGTGTTCTCCTCGACCTACCACGATCTTACCGTCGGCGGCGGCTTTCCGCCGGAGGGCGCGCCGGAGGTGACGCGCGAGCAGATGGAGTCGTTTCTTACCACCTGGGCCGATGTCACGGCGTCGCGCACGAGCGGATTGCCGGAGTGGCGTGAAGGCGCCCCGAGCTTGACCGCAAGCGCGACGACATTCGTCTACGAAACGCCTTACGATCGGGAAACGTACGAGATGCTGCGGGCGCGCGATCTGCCGATGATCTGCTACGCCGCCGCGCCGGAGGCGACGCAATGTCTGATCATCGATCCAACTTCGCATGCGCCCGCGCTGATGGTGGCTTACGAATAACGATGCGAATCGCTTTCGCCGCCCTGCTGCTGGCGCTCGCCGCGTGCCAGCGCGCGGCCGAGACCGCGACCGGCTGCGATCTCTCGCACCAGCAGGAGTTCACCTTCACCGACGCGGAAGCGCCAGACACCATCCTCGCACAGTCGATCGGCCCCTCCTGCGACAAGGCGATAGGCCTGCTGGTCGTGCGCACGGCCGAAGGCTACCCGGTCTGGTCGTGGAGCGCGCCGCTCTCGCATCGCTTCGGCGAAGTGTTCGAAGCGGAGGAGCGCGAGCATATGCAAAGCTTCCTCGAAGCGTGGGTGCGTCCCGAGATCGCCACGACGAGCGCCGCGCCGGGTTGGGAGACGCTGAGCCCCGGCCAGACGACATTGAATCAACTCACATACGAAGACGTGCGCGCACGCAATCTGCCGATGTTGTGCCACTTTTCCGGAACAGCACGGCAGACGTGCGTGTTTTGGGAGCCAGCGGCGGGAGGCGCTGGCCAATTGCTTGAACGGGACGTCGAGGGGACCGAATGATGACGCGTGCTGGCTTGGTCGTGATTGCGTTTGCGCTGGCGGCGTGTTCACCGCCGCAACCGGAAACCAAGACGGCCGAGATTCCTGTGACGCCCAGTGCGCCGCAAGCGGGCTGCAGCGCCGTCGCTTCGCGCGACTGGTCTGCGGTGGGCAGCCAATACTACGTCATTGAAGCCGAGGCGCAGGGGGAGACGTGCGCCGCGGCCGTCGCCACCATCCGCATCCGCGCGCGCGAGGGCGAGGTGCTGTTCACGCGCGATTATCCTGTCGCCCAGGTGCCGCTCGCGTTCAATCCGAACAACGATCAGACCGGCCTGCGCACCGACCTCGAAGCATGGATCCAGAACACGGCCGAGCCGCCGACGGCGGACACCCTGCCCGCTTGGCCGAACGGCGCCGGCAATCCGCCAGGCTTCACGCCCGCGGCGCCGCGCAATCGTTACGAAGGCGCGCGCGGCGCGCAAGGGCCGCTGTTCTGTTACCCTGACGGCGCCGAGAGCAACGCCTGCGTGGCGATGGCCGGCGACAGCGCGACGTTGCTCGGCTCGTTGACGCCTGGGCGTCCGTAAAAATCAGCGTGCGGCCAGGATCAAGTCGATGGCGCGTTCGGCGGTGACGCGGGCGTAGCAACGCACGCGATCAACCTGCTCACCGACGCCGCCACCCTCTTCCCAGGCCCAATATTCGCACTCCGCTTCCGCCCACGCCTCCCAAGCAGCGTCGGCCGTGGCGAGACGCGCGGGATCACGGTGCGTCGCCGTTTGATTGAGATGCTGCATGGCCTCAGCGGTTTGGACGCGCCATTCGTGGGCCTCTGCGCTCCAGCACAAAACATCAGTGTGCGTGCTGGCGCCCTCCACTGCGATGCACGGGCGCGCGAGCGAACCCAGGCACTGGTTCAGCGCTTCACGAGAATCGCCGGCGGCGCTGACGCAAGCGCGCAGCAGCTCGGGCCTGGCAGATTCGAAAGGATCGGCTGACGCGGACGGCGCTACGCAAGCCGCAAGCAAGGCAAGACAAGCCAGCATTCGCCGCATTTTCGCCTCCCCGCGTCGGAGCGGTGGCGGCATTACGCCAGATGCAGCGCATTTTAGCCATCCCGCTTTTCACATCGGGCGATGCATCTTATCTTGCGCTTTCCGGCGGCTCGTTGCCGGGTTGTTTTAAGAAAGGAGGTGATCCATGTCTCATTGTCACTCGTTAGGGGCATTGTCGCAGGCTTGGACCACCTCGTCGGTGGCGCGCTCCTAATCGATCGCTCCCCGTCAGGGGACTGACAATGGAAGGGCCGCGGGGCGAACGCTTCGCGGCCCTTCGGCTGTTGAAGCGAACCGCTATGTCGGCGAACGCCGCGGCGGCGACCGCTTGGGCTGGCGATCCTTCTTGGCCTTGGTCGCCGCCTTCTTGGTGCGTTTTTTGGCCGTGCTCGCGGCCGACTTCTTCGCGATTGTACGCGGGCGCGATTTCACCGCGCGCGCGCCGGACTTCTTGGCGGCGGACTTGGCGACTGCTGGCGCCGCATCGCTGCGGACGTGATCGGGTTTGCCGCGGCGCGCCGTCGAGGCGAACTCGTCGAGCTGGTCTTCCGTCATCGTCTCGTACATCTGGCGCGAGGGGCCTTTGAGGTTGCCCACCCTGCTCTCGCCGCGTTTGGCCGAAAGAGCCGCGCCCGCCGCTTTCTGCTGCGCCTTGGATTTTGCTGGCATTGCGATCGCTCCTGCAGAAGCAGGGCAAACTCTGCGTTTGGAGCAGCTGTTCCTGAAACGGCTAACGTCTAGGCAGAAAAGAGGGCGGGATCGCTCCCGCCCTCTCGAGGTTCACCAGCGTAAGTTCGTGCGGCGTCAGACGGCCGCCCGCCGCGGCGAGCGCCGGAAGCCGTACGCGGCCATCAGCGTAGCGATCACGCCCGGCGTGACGACGCCAATGGCGGCGAAGATGTCGACCGCATCGCCCGTGCCGTTGAACAGAAGCGAGCCGCCCAGCGCGATCAAGCCGAGGCCGAAGGTCAGCAGTGCGGCGAGACCGAATTGTTCGACCGAGTGAGAGACCGCGGCGCCGCCAGTCTGGCGCGCCTCGGCGGCGCGGCGCATGGTGCGGATGCGGCGGTCGACCTTGAGCTCCGGCTTCACGGCGACGATTTCCTCCTTCGGCTCGCGCTTGGCGAAGCTGAAGAACGGTTTGCGCTTATTTTGCTGCTCGGCGTGCGCCTTGCGCGTGGCTTCGCGAACAGCATCCAGCGTGCGGGCGACCGGCTTGGCGTGCGCGGTGACGATCTCGGACTCTTCCTCCGCGTCGACGTCATTGGCGACGACTTGCGTCAGCAACAGCGCTTCGGTCTGCGGCTCGGACTTGAGAATCTCTGTCAGCCGCAACGCGGGCTCGAACACGGGCGCCTGCACGATGATCGGCTGCTCCTCGGCGCTTGCGACGGTGGCGAATGCGACGACGTTCGAGGCGACGGACGCGGGCTGGTTCAGCGGCTGCCGCGCTGACATTGTCGCAGCCTTCACCGGCGCGCCGAGAATCGAGGCGGCATGGTCGAGCTTGGCGCGGAGCATCACCGACGGCGCGGCTTCGATGAAAGTCTCTTTCAGGAACAGCGCCTTCTCGGCGGCCCGGCGGCGGACCAAAGCGTCGGCGATCTCGAGTTCGCCGTTCACCTCGATCTTGCGCCAGGCGTCCATCGCGCACGCGGCGGCGACGAAATCGTTGCTATTGACGCGGCGCAACACTTGGCTCTGCGCGAACGCTTCAAGGCCGATCGAGAAAGCGAACGAAACCAGCGCATCGAATTGGGACTGCGTAAGCGGCTGGGTGACCAACGCGTTCACCACGCGCTCCACCGGCGCGAGGTCGAGCGACAGCAGGTCCACGGCTTCCTTTCGGGTCACGGCGGCGCCGCCCTGGCCGACTCGCACGTGGCTGTAGCCGACCACCCAATTTCCATCCGGCAATGGCGCGGGCTCGGCGCGAAATCCTTCGAACTCCATGACGAGTTCGAGGCCGGCGGTGGAAATAGCGTACGTCATTGTCTTGCCTTTCGGGCGCATTTCACGTCCGGCCGTGCCGTTTCGGGGCTGTGGCGCGGGCGGACTTCGCCTGTGAGGCAAGTGCGGCGCCACCGAAGCGCGCTCAGGGTGAATTGGCGTTAGTGATTTTTTGGGCGCGTGGGCGCTGTTCGCAGCCTGGGCGAACGCGTAAAATAGGCGCTTCGGGAATCACCGCGAAGACGCCGCATGAAAGTCGATCCCACAATCATCGATTGTGCCTGCGGCGCGCGCTACGAGCGCCGCGAGGTCCAACTGCCGATCAAGGACATTGGCTGCTTCGATTGCGGCGATTGCGGCGCGCGCCTCGAAGTATGGTCGGGCCGCACGGTGCCCGCGTTCAAGCGCGTGCAAGTGGACCAGCGCGCCGCCAAGCAGGCTTAGCATTACGCGTCGGCCTTCATCGGCGGATGCGGTTCGTTGTCGTGGTAGTAGACTTCCGTGAAGTCCTGCACGTCGTAGAACTGTCCACAGACCGGACAGGCCATGTAGCGGTCGCCCAAAACGGCGATGTCGGGACCGAACAGGCGCCGCTTCAATTCATTCAGCCGCCGCGTGCGTTCCGCCTCTTCCATCCGAGGGCAATGCCCGAGCGCGGACGGTGTTCCCGGCCGTCAGCTGAGCAGGATTAGGGTCGCGAGGCCCAGGAACGCCAAGAAGCCGACGATGTCGGTCACGAACGTCACGAAAACCGAGGAGCTCACGGCCGGGTCGGCGCCGAGCCGGCGTAGCGTCAGAGGCACGAGGATGCCTGCGAGACCGGCGCAGGCGAAGTTGATCAGGATGGCGAGCGCGATGGCCCAGGCGAGCAGCCCGTTCTGGAACCAGATCGCGACCACGGCGGCGAGCACCAGCGCGAAAATGAATCCATTGGAGACGGCGGTCATGGTTTCGCGAACCACATAGCGGCCGGCGTTCCCTTCGGTCAGGTCGCGCGCGGCGATGGCGCGGACGGCGACCGCGAGCGCCTGCGTGCCGGCATTGCCGCCCATTGAGGCGACGATCGGCATCAAGACGGCGAGCGCCACCAGCTGATCGATCGAGCCTTCGAACCGGCTGATGACCCAGGACGCGATCACGGCGGTGCCGAGATTGACCAGAAGCCACGGCGCGCGCGCGCGCACGGAGCGGAGCACGCTGTCGGTCTGCGCCGCCTCGCTGACGCCGGCGAGGCGCAGCAAGTCTTCCTCGCTCTCTTCGCTGATGACGTCGACGATGTCGTCGACGGTGACCATGCCGGTGAGCCGGCCCGCCTCGTCGACCACGGGCGCGGACGCCATGTGATATTTCTGGAACGTCTGCGCCACCTCCTCCTGGTCCATCTCCGGGCGGATCAGGATCAGCGGCGAGCGCATAATGTCGAGTAGCGGCGTCTCCCGCCGCGAGCGGATGAGGCTCGACACGCGCACGGCGCCGATGGGGCGCATGGCGGCGTCGACGACATAAATCTCGAAGAACTCGTCCGGCAGTTCGGCGGAATCGGCGCGCATGCGGTCGATCACGTCGCCGACCCGATCGCCTTCCGGCGCAGCGACATACTCGCGCTGCATCAGGCGCCCAGCTGTCTCCTCTTCGAACGACAGCGCCTCTTCGACGGCGAGGCGGGTGTCCTCGTCGGCGGCGGCGAGCACCTGGCCGAGCTGCTTTTCGTCGATATCAGCCGCGACGGCGGCGGCGTCGTCGGTGTCGAGCTCGCCGAGCGCCTTGCCGACGAACTCAGGCGGCAGCTCAGGGAGCACCTGCTCGCGCCGTTCCCAGGAAAGGTCGGCCAGCAATTCGACCGGCAGCTCCCGTCCAATGAGCCGGGCGATCGTGAGCGCCGTTTCGAGCGGCACGTGTTCGATGACGTCGGCCAGATCGGGCGTGTCGAGGCCGGCTAGTAAGCGGCGCAGCAGGGGCGCGTCGTGATCGCCGGCGGCGCCGACGACGCTGGCGATGAAGTGTGGGTCTTCGGAGGGCGGCCGACGCGTCTGTTCGGCGGCCGCCGGTTCGGTTTCGGTGCTCATCGGCCGTCGCTTCGCGCTGGGAGTGGCGTGACGCCTCCCCAAACGCCGCGTTGGCGCGCAGGTCAAGCATTGTTTTCGCGCGCGTCAATCCGGCGCTAGGAAATTGGCGGTCTGATCGCGCTATGAAGCTGCGCACCGCTCAGAATGAGGCCGCTCCGATGAAACTCCGCTACGCCGCGCCAGCCGCTCTGTTCCTGATGGCGAGCCCAGCTTTGGCGCAGGATCCGCACGCAGGGCACGAGGGCCACGCGCCGGCGCAGCAGACCGATTCGGAGCATCAGCATAGAACCGCGCCGCAGACGCAGGACGATCATGCCGGACACGACATGAGCGCAATGACGGGGGCTTACGGTCCCTACCCCATGGGCCGGGATGCGTCGGGGACGGCGTGGCAACCGGACGTGTCGAGCCATGGCGGCGTGCACGCGCAGGCCGACGAGTGGATGTTGATGGGGCACGTGCTGCTGAACGGCGTCTATGCGTGGCAGGAAGGTCCGCGCGGCGACGAGAAGCGGTTTGTCGCCGGCATGATCATGGGCGCGGCGCGGCGCGACTTCAGCGCCGGCGCGCTGAATCTGCGGGCGATGCTGTCGCCCGATCCGTTCATGGGCGCGAGCGGCTATCCGCTGCTATTGGCGGCCGGCGAGACGGCGAACGGCGTCGATCCGCTGGTCGATCGCCAGCATCCGCACGATCTCTTCATGGAGCTGTCGGCGTCATACGCGCACCGGATTGGCCCCGATTCCTCGGTGTTCATCTATGGCGGCTTGCCCGGCGAGCCGGCGTTCGGTCCGCCGGCTTTCATGCACCGCATGGCGGCGATGGATTCGCCGGAGGCGCCGATCACGCACCATTGGTTCGATTCCACGCACATCACGTTCGGCGTGGTGACGCTCGGCTACGTGCGCGGCGACTGGAAGTTCGAGGCCTCGCAATTCCGCGGCCGCGAACCGGACGAAGAGCGCTACGACATCGAGACGGGCGAGCTCGATTCGACGGCGTTGCGGCTGTCCTGGAATCCGACCGACAATCTCTCGCTTCAAACATCTTGGGCCGACGTCGAAAGCCCTGAAGCGCTGCATCCTGACGACGATGAAGAGCGCTGGTCGGCGAGCGGCATCTATACGCGCGCGCTCGGCGACGCCGCCTGGTGGTCGACGACCCTCGCATACTCCAACAAGGAGCGCAGCGACGGTGTCTCGCTCGAAGCCTGGCTCGCCGAAGCGGCGCTGCATCCGAACGACCGCTGGACCTTCTTCGCGCGCGGCGAGGCGATCGAGACGGATGAACTCGGCGCGCATCACGGCCCGGTGGAAGACGTTGCGCGGCTGAGCCTTGGCGCGATCCGGGACTTCCGCATCAACGAGCACGCGGTCTTTGGCGTCGGCGCCTTGGCGCAGCAGCACTGGGTCAGCGATGCGCTGGAGCCGAGCTATGACGGCGACCCGCAAGGGGCGATGGCGTTCGTGCGGCTGAAAATCGGCTGAGATGTAGGATCGCTCGGCTCCCGTCCGTCCTCTGGGCGCAAGACGGGAGATGACGATGAAAGCGAGTGCTCCGGTTTGGATTGGGCGGGTGCTGACGGGGCTGTTCGCCCTGTTCATGCTCGGCGCTTCGGTTGCGCCGAAATTGCTGCAGATGCCGGTGGCTGAAGAAACCATGGCGCAGCTCGGCTGGCCGCCAGGTCACGCATTCTGGATCGGCGTGGTCGAGCTGACGCTGACGGCGCTCTATCTCTATCGCCCGACCAGCGTGCTCGGCGCGGTGCTCTTCATGGCCCTGTTCGGCGGCGCGATGGCGACGCACATCCGGGCCGAAAGTCCGCTCTTCAGCCACACGCTGTTCAGCATCTATCTCGGACTGATTATGTGGGGCGGGCTGTGGCTGCGCGACGAGAAGGTGCGGGCGATCTTTCCGTGGCGACGCAACCACGCCTAAGCCGGGCAGCCGCTGGTGCGCATGAGCGCCCCGACTTCGCGGATGCCAGGTTCGGCGCCGAGGGCGCGATACTCGCGCACGGCTTCGGCGAGATGCGCGCAACCTTCTGCGGCGCGGCCGACTTGCAGCTCGACTGTGCCCATGATGCGGAAGCTATCCGGCAGGCTCGCCGGCATGATCTCGCGAGTGAGCCGAATCGCGTTCTCGAAGTGGCGGTCGGCGTCGGGGAAGTCGCGGCGGCGAACGGCGTATTCCGCTTCCAGCAAGGCGAGATTGGCTTGGTCCGAGGGCATGAACGTGGTTTGCGGCACCAGCGCAACCGCATCGATTTCGCGTCGCGCATCGTCGAGGCGTCCCTCCGCCATCGCGAAACTAGCTTTGACTTGCTGCGCGTAAATCGGGTCGCTGGTGATGCGGCCAGCGGCGCGACAGTACGGCGCGACTTCAGCGACGCGATTGGTGATGAGACCGGTGTAGCACGCGTTCACCAAGTGCGAGTGCGAGCCTGGCCAGCCGCGCGCCTCGCGCATGGCGAGATACTCGGTTGTGGCGCGCCAAACGCCTTCGTAATCGCCGAGCCCGAGGAGCACGCCAACCTCGGCCAATTCACCGCGCCAACCTTCACCCGGCATGCGCCGTGCGATGGCCCTCGACTCGGCGATGGCGCGCTGCGCCTCTGGCAGATTGCCTTCCGCCGAGGCGATGTAGGCGAGCGTTTGCGTGTCCATTTGCTGGATCATCAGATTGTCGCGATAGCGCGCCACGCCTGGACGCGCCGCCTGCCATGCCTGCCGCGCCGCTTCTGGCCTTGAAAGCGAGACCAATAGGAACGCACTCATCAACTGGGCATAGACGGCGACGGGGCCCGCCGCAGTCTCGGCCGTTCGCGCCGCGTACGCCTGGCCTGCGGGATAGCCTTCCGTCCGCGCGGTCGATATCGCAACGCGTTCGAAGGCGGGAACGGAGGCAGGATTAGCCGCGAACGCGCGGCGCGAGAGCCGCAGCGCCGACTCATTGTCGATGAACAGCGCCAAGAACGACGCGCGCAAGAAGGCGCGCTCAGCCTCGACGATGTCGCCCGCTTGCTGCCTGCGCAGGCCGTAGTCCTCGAGCGTGCGCACGGCGCGCTCGCGCTCACCGCGGCGCAGCAAGGAGAAAGCCTGCTGATCTTCGGCGAGCGTGGAGTCTTGCAAATAGGAGATCGCCGTCAGCGCGCCCTCGCTGGGCGCATCGCCGCCCTCTCCTGTCAGCTGCTCGATCAGAGCGCGCGTCATGGCGGCGCGCGCTTCTGGGCTTTCGAGCGCCGCTTCCATGCGCTGTTCTTGGCTCGGACCGATAATGCCCGCGGACCAAAGCGCTCCGCCGCCCGCGACCACGATCGCGCTGGCCGCGAGCGCGCCGACAAGCAGCATCGCGCGTTTGCGGCGCGGCTTGCGCACGCGTCCGCCTTTCGCGGCCGGATCGAGTACGAACGCTTCGACGGTCTCGTTCAGTTTGTCGAGCGCGATCCGGCCTTGGCTCACCAGCCTGTCGCGCAGTTCGCCCTGCACGGTCGCGGCCGCGGCGGCGGACATAAGCGCCGTGCCGGGCGCGGCGAGCTGTTCGAGCCGCGCGGCGACGTTGACGCCATGGCCGAGCAGATCGCCGCTCTCCTGCTCGAACACCTCGCCGAGGTGAACGCCGATGCGCGCGGGCGGCGCGTCAGCGGGCGCATCGGTGAGAATGTCGAGCGCGGCGGCGACCGCCTCGCTGGCGGCGGCGAACTCGCACATGAAACCGTCACCGGCGGTGGAGAAGACGCGCCCATCATGGGCGGCCGCGGCGGCGCGCACGCGCGCTTGCAGGCCGTTGACGGCGCTCGCGGCAGCGGCGGCGTCCATCTCCGCGCGCGCGGAGAAGCCGGCCATGTCGATGGCCAGAATTGCGGCGACGCGCTTCCTGCCGGACTGCCCCATGTCCCCTCCGGTAGGAAGGCAACACAGGGCGGCGCCTGTGGCAACCCACGCCGGCCACTTAACCTCTCTGGAAGACGGCGAACTTGCTCAGCACCCCACCCGCCGACTACGACGAACGGCCGTCCCGCGCTTCGCGAGCGAAGGCTGGTGCGCTCGAGAGGACTCGAACCTCCACGATTTTACTCGCTGCCACCTCAAGGCAGTGCGTCTACCAATTCCGCCACGAGCGCACGTTTGGAGGGCCGAAAGCCCATCCGGGTAGAGAGGGCGCGGGGTTAGCAGACCCGCCTCGAACGAACAAGGGCCGGGTATGCCCCGGCCCTGCCCATATGCGAGGCTCTGCGGCCCTAGTTGCTGTAGATTTCGGAAATGCTCAGCGTAGCCGGCTGGGTCGAGCCGCTGGAATAGGTGCCGACCCAGATCTCGTACCGGCCGCTCTGCGGGCTGTTGAAGCGGAGCGCCGGGTTCAGCCCGTTCACGCCGCCGTCGTCGTCGCAATACCAGGAGCCGTCCGGGCCGTTGACGACGAGCGTGGTGTCCGAGCCGGAATTGACTGAAATGATCAGCGGCAACGAGCCCGGCTGGAAGAACAGCCGCACGTCCGGCGCATTGGTGATCATGCCGCGGCACGAAGAGCTCAGCGCTTCGGCGCTGCGGTCGCCGCCGGCGCGAAGGTTCACGTTGTAAGGATCGGGCGTGAAGCCGCCCTGCAGAGTCACGGTGCCGTAGTTCGGGTTGGCGTTGTAGTCCAAGCCCCCGCTCGGAACCGTGGCGCAAGCGGACAAGGCTATAGCGGCGGCGGCGGCCGCAAGCGTACGCGGAAGATTCATAGCTCCCCCTCTGCGCCCGTTGGGCGCGCCGGAAACACAACGGCCGGAGCTTGGGCTCCGGCCGTCGATCGGATCAGGTTATTGGCTGCCGACTTCGGAAATGTTCAGCTGAGCCGGCTGGTTGGAGGCGTTGCCGTAGGTGCCGATCCAGATGTCGTACTGGCCGGACGCCGGCGAATTCCAGCGGATCGCCGGATTGAGGCCGTTCACGCCGCCATCGTCATCGCAATACCAGGAGCCGTCCGGGCCGTTGATGACGAGCGTGGTGTCGGCGCTCGAGTTGACCGAAATGATCAGCGGCAGCGAGCCGGAGCGATAGTTCAGGCGGACATCCGGCGCTTCGGCGATGAAACCGCGGCAGGAGCTCGACACCGTTTGCGACGCGTCGTTGCGGCCGCCGGAGGCGACGTTGACGACATACGGGTCGGGCGTGAAGCCGGCGGTGAGGTTCACCGTGCCGTACGCAGGGTTGAGGCCGTAATTCTGAGCAGCCGCGATGCCGGCCGTCGACAAGGCGGCGATAGCCGCGCCGGCGGCGAAGATGCGTGCGATAGGCGACATGTGGTTTCCCCGTGTGATCCGCGTCGGCTCTGACGCGTGCGGTAATGCTGCCGCGCCCAGCCTGAGCGGCACATGAACAGGAACGTAAGATTCCGTCCAGTGCAAAAAGAATTCGGCCCTGCCGACGAAGTACTAATTACGCGGCGGCGTTGAATTCGTGCACGTCGGCCGGTTCGGTCACGGTAATGCACAACCGTTCGCCCTGGATGGTGATTTCGCCGCGGGCGATCGGATGGCCTGCCGCCAATATCCAGAGCTCGTCCGTTTCCTTGGTGTCGAGCGGAATCACCGCGCCCCGCCCCATCCGCAGGAGCTGCTGCATCGGCATGTGGCAGCGCCCCAGGACGACCGAGAGTTCGATACTGACGCGATGGACTTGGCTTTTATCGGACACGTGACGGCCCCATGTGATTCCGCTCTAGTCGAACGCGAAAGGGTTGCGGGCGCGTGAACGAAACGGCGGAGCGGATTGGCTGGGCGGTGTCGACCAGCCTGGTCGCCTACGAAGCGGCGGTCGCGGCGATGGAGGCGCGCGCCGCCGCGATCGCCGCTGACGAAGCGGACGAGCTCGTTTGGCTTTTGGAACATCCCCCGCTCTACACCGCCGGCGTCAGCGCCAAGGACGAGGACCTGCTCGATCCGAATCGCTTCCCCGTCTTCCGAACGGGACGCGGAGGTCAGTTCACCTATCACGGTCCCGGACAGCGCGTGGCCTATGTGATGCTCGACCTACGCAAGCGCGGACGCGATGTGACGCGCTTCGTCGCCGATCTCGAGCATTGGATCATCGGCGCGCTCGAACGCTTCAACGTGAAGGGCGAAATTCGCGATGGCCGCGTCGGCGTGTGGGTCGAACGCAAAGGACCGGGCTGGGCGCGCGAAGACAAGATCGCCGCGATCGGCGTGCGCTTGCGCAAATGGGTGAGCTTCCACGGCATCGCCTTCAATGTGGAACCCGACTTGGAACATTTCTCGGGCATCACGCCATGCGGAATCAGCGCGCCGCAATTTGGCGTCACCAGCCTTGTCGATCTGGGTTTGCCGGTGACGATGAGCGACGCCGATGCGGCCTTGCGCGCGTCATTCCATCGCATCTTCGGCCTAACCGAAGATGCGGCGCCTCCGGCGTAGTGCGCCTGTCTTAATTGCATCCAGACAGCCAACGCCCATCATCTCGACAGCAGATCGAGGGTGAAGCGAAATGACGAAAGCGCCGGCAGACAGAACCGCTAAGCGTCTCAGCGTCGAAGAGTGGTTCGCGCGCTATGACGGCGTCGATCTCGTCAGCGGCCGCACTGCGCCGCAAGAGCAGCGCCCGCAAGCGCGGCCGCCGGCGGACCGCATCGCCGTCCGCGCCTGAGCCCGACACCCCTTGTGAACGCCTTCCGGCCCGCCTGCTCGGCGGGCCTTTTTTTGCCGTTTGTCGCAATTTCCAGGCGCCTGCGTCCAAACCCGCAGCTGCGCGCATCTGTGTCGGCAATGGGGCGAAGTCCCCGGGTGCTATGGAGCCGACAATGAGTCCCGACGTGTTTGTCCCGTTTACGTTATTCGCCTTTCTCGCCGCCGTGATCCTGGTGCCGGTGCTGGCCAAGGAGCGCACCAAACGCTCGGCGCACGACCTCATCTCGCAAGCCATGGCGCGCGGTCAGGCCCTCGAGCCGTCCCTCGTCTCACAGCTGACCCAGAACATGCTCGACGAAGGCAACCGCGCCCGCAAAAGCCTCGGCAACGGCGTCATCTTGCTGGCGCTCGCGGGCGGCTTCGTCGCCGCCGGCTTCCTCATCAACGAATACGATCCGGACGGCGACGTGATCCGCGGCATGTCGGTGCCTGCGGTGCTGCTTGGCTCAGTCGGCTTAGCCTTCCTGCTGCTCGCGATCTTCGATTACGCGACCAAGAAGCGGAACGCATAGACGAAGCGAAGCACGAAATTGGAGCGGAGGCCGTATGCTACGGTCTCCGCTTCGCATTTGAGCGCGGCGCCCGCTTGAGGAAAAGCACGACAGGCATGCATCCACGATCGCCGTCGGCGGCATCTCAAGCGAGGAAGACGGAGGAGGAGAACATGCTCGAGCTGAGCTCTCGCACGCTCGTGACCGCTGCTGCGGCATTGTGTTTCGCTTCGATCGCCGCGCTGCCCGCGCACGCGGCGGAAGCTACGGAGGCTGACCCGATCATCGTGACCGGCCAATCGTCCGAGCGCGTGCAACAATTTGTCGACCGCGTTTCCGTCGCGTCGCCGATGGCGGACCAACTGCCGCGCTGGGACACCAGCATTTGTACGAGCTTGGCGGGATTGCCGCGCCGCCAGGCCGAATTCGTGGCCGACCGTATCGCGCGTCGGGCGCTGGCGGTCGGCATTCAGCCCGGCGAACCCGGCTGTCAGGCCAACGTCTCGGTGATCTTCACCCAGAACTCCGATGAAGTCGCCGAGCGGATGTTCGAACAAGACCGGCAGATGTTCGCCTATTACCAAGAGACCAACGTCTCCACGCTCGGCCAGGCGGCGTTCAACGACACGTTCCTCCGTTCCGGCGCACCGGTCCGGTGGTGGCACGTCTCGCACACCATGACGGCCGACGGACTTTCGCTCGCGGGCGATGCATCGAACGGAGGCATGGAGAATGCGCCGGTGCAACGCGCCTCCGGCACGCGTCTGCGCAGCGAGACTCGCGAAGATCTGCGACGGGCGATCATCATCGTTGACGCGCGTCGCGTCGGCGGCGCGCAGCTCGCAGCCCTCGCCGATTACATCTCGATGGTTGCGCTCGCTCAGATCGACCCGGGCGCCGACACGTCCGGCTTTCCGAGCATCCTTAACCTGTTCACACAGAACGGCGAGCCAGTCGCCGAAATGACGCAATGGGACCTCGCCTATCTCGACGGGCTCTACCGCACCACCCGCAATGCGGCGAACGCCGAGCAGCAGGAGCGCGAGATCGCGCGCCGGATGAGCGGCGCCGCAACGCCCTAATCGCCGGAACACGCAAAAGTCAGAGGCCGCGGCCCGCCCGCGGCCTCTTTTTTTGCATGATCAGTCGGCATGTAGCAGACGCTACTTTCGGAGACCGCATGAGAGTCCTGATCCTGGCTGTCGCACTGACGCTGAGCGCCTGCGGCGGCGCGAGCCTCGCCGACGCGACCCCGGTCGCGGACCCCTTGCCGGCCGAAGCCGGCGGCTGGGTCGAGCGCGAGCCTCAGTCAGTGACAATCGATGGTGAAACGCTCGAGGCGACCTGCTCGGACGCGCCCGGCGCCGACCCGGCCTTCAAGTTCTGGGCGCGGCGCGGCGTCAGCAACAATCTCGTCGTGTTCTTCGACGGCGGCGGCGCCTGTTGGGACAACCTCACCTGCTCGGTGCCGCGCCTCGCCTCCGGTCGCGGTGAAGAGGACGGCTTCTACAAAGCGGAGCTGATCCCCGGCGACGACCCGAGCGCGATGTCGGGGCTGTTCGACCTCGACAACCCGCGCAATCCGGTTCGCGACTGGAGCTTCGTGTTCGTGCCCTATTGCACTGGCGACGTGCACTCCGGTTCGAACACGGCGACTTACACCGATCCGGACACAGGCGAGGAGTTCAAAATCGAACACCGCGGCGCGGACAATTTCCGCATCGTGTTGGAGTGGGTGCGTCAGAACTTCGCCGCGCCGGACCAGATCCTGGTGGCGGGATCGAGCGCCGGCGCGTACGGCGCCGCCACACACTTCGCCCGCATCCGCGAGGCGTTCCCCGGCGGCCGCGCGCTGATGCTTGGCGATGCGGGCCAGGGCGTGACGACGCGGGACTTCCTCAATGTCCGCAACGCGAGCTGGGGCTATCAACTGCCTCAGAACGTGTTCGGCGCCGATGGCGCGATCACCGCTGACGAGGACATTGTGGGTCTCCTGGCGACGCATTACCCGCAGGACCGCTTCGCCCAATACACCACGGCGCAGGACATCACCCAGACGGCCTTCTACGCGCTGATGGGCGTGCCACAGGCGTGCCGGACCTGGAGCGCGAAGATGACGGGCGATCTCACGCGCCGCCAACAGGCGCCGAACTTCCGCTCCTATCTGGCGAGCGGCCAGACGCACACGATCCTGCGCTCGCCACTGTTCTACAGCCAGCGCAGCGGCGGCATGCCGTTCGCCGAGTGGTTGGCCGCGGCCCTGCAATCGGACGCCGCCGGCTGGGCCAACAAAGCTTGCGCCAACTGCCTTCGTCCGCCCGAGCACTGCCAGTTCTGACCGGTTCGTCGCATGCGGCGCTTTCGCGCTTGCCACTCAATCGCAGCCTGATATTGCTAACGCCTCGCAATTACATGGGGCGTGGGGATGAAGAAGCGCAAAAGCGCGGCTCGCCGGGCGGTGATCCTGACGAGCACGATGTTGTCCGTATTCGGCGCAGGGCCGGCGTACGCGGAAATGGCGGCTGAAGAAGAGCCCATCACTGTGGTCGGTCGCCGCCCTGCCTACGGCGAAGCCGAGACCTCCACCGCGACGCGCACAGACACGCCGCTGCGGGACGTGCCGCAATCGGTCACGGTCATCACCAACGACCTGATCGAAGATCAGGCAATGCGCTCGATGGCCGATGTCGTGCGCTATGTCCCGGGCGTCACCATGGGCCAGGGCGAAGGCCACCGCGACGCGCCGACTTTGCGCGGCAACAGCTCGACCGCCGACTTCTTCGTCGATGGCGTACGCGACGACGTCCAGTATTTCCGCGACCTCTACAATGCCGAGCGTATTGAGGTGTTGAAGGGCTCTAACGCGATGATCTTCGGCCGCGGCGGCGGCGGCGGCGTCATCAATCGCGTGACCGAATGGGCCGATTTCTCACCCTCGCACGACCTCGCGCTCACCCTCGGCTCCCACGAGCAATACCGGGGAACGTTGGATCTCGGCGCTGCGCTCGGTGATTCCGCGGCGTTCCGGCTGAACGGCGTCTATGAGCAGTCGGACTCTTACCGCGACTTCGTCTCGGTCGAGCGATGGGGCCTCAACCCCACCACCGCGTTCCGGCTCGCCGAAAGCACGACGCTGCGCGTCGGCTACGAGCACTTCGACGACGACCGCACTGTCGATCGCGGCGTACCCTCGGAAAACGGCCGTCCGTGGGACGACAGCCGCTCGGCTTTCTTCGGCAATCCCGAGGCGAGTTACGCCGAAACGGAAGTCGATCTGATCAACATCCATCTTGATCACGATCTCAGCGCCAATCTCGAACTGCGCAGCAGGCTCGTAGTCGGCGAGTATTACAAGTTCTATCAGAACATCTTCGCCGGGTCGGCGGTGAATGGCGCAGGCAATGTCACGCTCAGCGGCTACAATAGCGGCACGGAGCGCGAGAACCTCTTCAGCCAAACCGATCTCATTTGGCGCACTGAGGCCCTCGGCATGCGGCACACAGTGCTCACCGGCTTCGAGCTGGGCCATCAGGTCACCGATGCGACGCGGTCGCAGAACTTCACCGGCCTCGGCTCGGTCAACGTGACCAATCCGACCACGACGGCGACGGGCGTCATCCCGGCCGGGCTGCAGACGGATAGCCACGTCCGCGCAAATGTGGCGGCGCTTTACCTGCAGGATCAGATTGCGCTCTCGGATCAGTGGCAAGTGATCGCCGGGGTCCGCTTCGACCGCTTCGATCTGGATTACGACAACCGCCTCTCGGTCAACGATTTCAGCCGCGGCGACGACCTCTTGTCGCCACGCCTGGGTGTCATTTACCGGCCGATCGAGCCGCTCTCGTTCTATGCGAGCTACAGCGTTTCCTACTTGCCGCAATCGGGCGACCAGTTCGCCTCGCTCAGCGGCACGACTGCCAATCTAGAACCGGAGGAGTTTGAGAACATCGAACTCGGGCTCAAGTGGGACGTGCTGCCCGAGCTTGCGCTGACCGCCGCCATCTATCAGCTCGACCGCACCAATACCCAGCACAGCCCCGCGCCGGGCGTGACCGTGCTCACCGGCGCGCAGCGCAGCGAAGGTTTTGAACTCGGCCTCGCCGGCCAAGTCAGCGACTCCTGGCAAATCGCCGGCGGCTACGCGTGGCAGAACGTCGAGATCACCGAAGCGACCTCCGTCCCCGCAGGCCGCGTCGTGCCGCTGACGCCGGAGCATTCGTTCTCGCTCTGGAACATGGTGCGCTTCACGCCGCGCTTCGGAATCGGTATCGGCATCACGCACCAGAGCGAGATGTTCGCTTCGATCAACAACAGCGTGACGCTGCCGGAGTTCACGCGCGTCGATGCAGCGCTGTTTGTGGCGCTCACCGATCAGGTCGAGGCGCAACTCAACGTCGAAAACGTGTTCGACGAAGAATATTGGAGCACCGCTCACAGCGACAACAACATCACTCCGGGCTCGCCGACCGCGGCCCGCGTGACGTTGCGAGCGCGGTTCTAAGGCGCCTGCGAACGGCCACAGGGAATAGCAAAAAAGCGCAAGCGGCCGATGTTCGGCTTCGACTACCCCTCTCGCATTGATCGCGTGAGGGGACGTCATGAGTGTCAGAACTGCCGTACGCCTGTTGCTGAAAAAGCGCTGCGCCGCGATGCTGGCCGGCGCCTGCCTCGCCCTTAACCTTCTGCCGAGTCCGCCGGCGAACGCTCACAGCGTTACTGACCGATCCGTACGGGTGCGCGTCCACGATCTCGACCTCTCCACCGACGCAGGCGCTCGGCGGCTCCTGCGCCGGCTCGACCATGCGGTAGAGATCGTCTGCGGCGGCTCTTTCCTGCAGCAGTTCTCAGCTGCGCGGCGGGCCTATCGCAGTTGCTATGAGCGCACCATGACGGAGACGCTGGCGCGGCTTGATGCGCCGCGCGTCAACGCGCACTATGCGCAGCGGCGGGCGCGCGCCGGCGAGATCGGGCGCGGCCGGTCATCGTGACGGAGAGCTGCGCCAGTGGCCCGCATTGTCTCGCTTTGGTCCTCCCCCGAGATCAGCATTTATCGCTTCGACCATCCGGTCGAACATGAGGACCAGGCGTACGAAGAAGTCGCCAACGCCTTCCGCGCGAGCTTCGTCGAAGAAGGCACGTTCGATCTTCACGTTGGCGAAGGCCGTTGGCGGGTCAATGCCGGCGACGTGATGTTGAGCCATCCAGGCATGAGGTTTCGAGCCGGCTTTCAAGGCAAAGGCTTCAACGACACCTGTCTTTCAGTTATCTATCTCAGTTCGGCCGAAGATGGCTTCGATTCCCAGCGAAGCTGGGCCAGAGCGGGCCGGCCAGTGTTGCCGGGGACGAACAGAGTTCGGTACCTGCGCTGGGGTTTGCGCCGCGCAATCGAGAGCCGCGCCTTTATGGCGGCGGAGTACTTCGCGGCTGCGATCTTTCGCGAAACGCCGGAAGCGCCAGGAACATCTCTTTTCAGCGAGCACAAATTCGCTTGGTACGCCGAGCGCGTTGAGCATGTGCGTGAGCGCATTGATCGCGACTATGCCGAAGAGCTGACGGTCTCCGACTTGGCACGGTCAGTGGGCATGAGCATGTTTCACTTCTCGCGCATATTCATCGAACTAATCGGCGCGCCGCCGCACCGTTATTTGCTCGAGCGCCGCCTGACGGCCGCCCGCGCGATGCTGCGCGAGGGCCGAAGCGTGACCGAGACGTGCTATGCCTGCGGCTTCAATAATCTCAGCCATTTCAGCCGGAGCTTCGCGCGCCGCTTCGGCGACGCGCCGTCGCGCCTGTTCGCTTGAGATTGGCAGGAAAGCGCAAGCGCGCGCGCCAAACGCGGCCTAAAAGACCTCACTGTTCAACCCCGAGGCCGTATCATGCGTTTCCGCTTCGCCGCTCTCCCAATTCTTGCCGCCGCGCTTAGCACTGGCGCCGCGGGCGGCGCCGAAGATCCTCGGCGCGAGATCGCCGCGATCGATACGGCTTATCAGGCCGCCGTCGAGCGCAATGACGCAGCGGCGATGGCCGAGATTCTGCACGAGGACATGATCCTTGTCGTCGGCACGGGCGCAGTGCACACGCGCGAAGACCTGCTTGAATTGGCGCGGACGCAGGAATTCATCTACGAGCGCCAAGTCGAAGACGAGGGCACGCAGACCGTGCGCATGTACGGACCGAACACGGCCATCGTCACCGCCCGACTCTGGCTCAAGGGCACGCGCAACGGACAGCCGTTCGACCGCAGGCTCTGGTTCAGCGACACCTATGTGCGTACGCCAGAGGGTTGGCGCTACGCCTTCGGCCAAGCTTCGCTGGCGCTGCCTGTGGTTCCGGAAGGCGGGCCGCCGCGCTGAGCGGCGACGATCAGGAATGCAATCGGAAAAATTCGATGCTCTGACGCATCGCCTCCGGAACGGCCGTGAAATGATCGCCACGAACGGCGAGAGCCTCGACGTCCAACCCGGCGGCTTTGGCGATCCGCGCCATCAGCTGCGTGTCTTCACCGTAGACTTCGCCCTGCGCATAGAACAAGCGCGCCGGCGCCTTGAAACTGGCGGCATAGGAAAGCGGTGATCGCATCTCGCTCTCGGCCAAGTCGTTAAGATCGAACGGTGTGATCTGCGCATACTCGCGGCAGAACAAGAGTTGGTCTGGCGATCCTGAGAACGAGGCCACGGCGCGGTAGTTCGACGACGCCTGCCCCGCCAGCATCGCCAACGTCCCGCCGACGCTGTGTCCAGCCAGATAGATGCGCTCGCTGTCGATACCGGCCTGCGTTTTCAGGAACTCGGTGACCGCAATGATGTCGGCCGCCTCGTCGTAGAACATGGAGAAGGCGCCTGGCAGGCCATTTTCGCCCCGCACCCACGGCACCGCCACAGCGTACCCTGCAGCAAGGTACGGCCGCGCCATGTCCAAATCCTCGGCGCCAAAGGCAAATCCTCCGTGCGCAAAGACAACCAGAGGCGCCTGCTCTGGCGCCGACGCAGGGCGCGCAAACCACGCCTTCAGCCGGAGATCACCGGATGGATAATGGATTTCACGCACACCGCTGGGCACGCGATCGACGCCGTAAGGCTGCGGCGAGGGTGTGCGGCGCAACAGCCGCGTCTGAAACGCCTGACGATCAACGGCATAGTCGGTCGTCTTGATGCGCAAACCGGACGTCGTGCGCGTGGGCGTCGTCTGCGCCTGCGCGCAACCCAAAAAAGCGGCGCTGCCCAATCCAGTCATCGCCGCGCGTCGTGACAGCTTGCTACTCATGAGCCCCCTCTCGGCCAGACAATGAAATAGGGAAGAGCTCCGTTCAAGTCAGCTCAATCATCACCTCATCCGCCGCGACGCTTGCGCCGGGGGCGACGTGGACCTTGGCGATGACGCCGTCGCGTTCGGCGCGGATGATGTTCTGCATCTTCATCGCTTCGACGACGGCGACGCCCTCGCCCGCTTTCACGTCCTGGCCTGCCTTCGCATCGATGGAGATCACCAGGCCGGGCATCGGCGAGACGATCAGCTTGGATGTGTCAGCCTTCTGCTTTTCCGGGATCTTCTTGTGCAGATCCGCGCCGCGCGGCGTCGCAACGGTGGCGCGGGCGGTCACACCGCGCAGGCGTAGCGTGTAGCCCTCGGGCGCCGTCTTGATCTTTACGGCGAATGGCTGGCCGTCGAAGGCGCCGATGATAATGCGCGCGCCGGGGCGCGTCTCGGTGTCGAAGCGATGCTTCCTGCCGTCGATAAAGACGTCGGCGCCCTTCTCGTCGAGATCGACGTGCGTCAGGTGATGCACCTTGTCGAGAATGACGACCCAATCCCGCTGCCAGCCATTGGCGGGGGTGACGCGGCCGCTGGTCTGCGTGGCGCGGCGCGCGGTGAAGGACCGGGCGACGGCCGCCGAGGCGATGAGCAGCTTCTCCTGCGCTTTCGTGGGCGGCACGCCCTCGAACCCATCGGGGAATTTCTGCTTGATGTAGGCGGTGGTGAAATCGCCCTTGCGGAAGTCCTTCTCCTCCATCACCGCGCCGAGAAACGGGATATTCTCGGCGATGCCTTCGATCAGGAAATTGTCGAGCGCGGCGGCCTGCGCGTCGATGGCGGCGATGCGCGTGGGACCATGCGTGATCAGCTTGGCGATCATCGGATCGTAGAACATCGAAATTTCGTCGCCCTCGCGGACGCCGGTTTCATTGCGGAGCGTGATCGCGCCCTGCTTGCCTTCGGCCGGGGCCTGATAGGTCTTGAGCCGCCCGATCGAAGGCAGGAAGTTGCGGTACGGGTCCTCCGCATAGATGCGGCTCTCGATGGCCCAGCCGCTGATCTTCAAATCCTTCTGCTTGAAGGCGAGCTTCTCGCCGGCGGCGACGCGGATCATCTGCTCGACCAGATCGAGCCCGGTGATCATCTCCGAGACCGGATGCTCGACCTGAAGGCGCGTGTTCATCTCCAAGAAGTAGAAGCTCTTGTCGGCGCCGGAGGCGACGAACTCGACCGTGCCGGCGCTGTCGTAGTCGACGGCCTTGGCGAGTGCGACCGCCTGCTCGCCCATCGCCATCCGCGTCTTTTCATCCAGGAGCGGCGACGGCGCCTCTTCGATGACCTTCTGGTTGCGGCGCTGGATCGAGCACTCGCGCTCGAACAGGTGCACGACATTGCCGTGCTTGTCGCCGAGCACCTGGATTTCGATATGGCGCGGGGCAGTGACGAACTTCTCGATGAAGATGCGGTCGTCGCCGAACGCGCCCTTGGCTTCGGCGCGCACGGCGGGAAAGCCCTCTTCGACGTCCTTGCGATTGTACGCGACGCGGATGCCCTTGCCGCCGCCGCCGGCGCTCGCCTTGATCATCACCGGATAGCCGATCTCTTCGGCGATCTGCACGGCGTGCTCGACGCCTTCGATTTCGCCGATGAAGCCGGGCACGCAGGAGACGCCGGCGTCCGCCGCGGTTTTCTTCGACTCGATCTTGTCGCCCATCGCGCGGATCGCCCCCGGATTGGGCCCGATGAAGGTGATCTTCTCGGCCAGCAGGCGATCGGCGAACTCGGCCTTCTCCGAGAGGAAGCCGAAGCCGGGGTGGATCGCCTGGGCTCCGGTTTGCTTGGCGGCGGCCACGATCTTGTCGATGACCAGATAAGACTGCGCCGCGGGCGAGGGACCGATGAAGACCGCGTCGTCGGCCATGTCGACGGCGAGGCTGTCGCGGTCGGCTTCGGAGAAGACGATGGCCGTCTTGATTCCCATGCGCCGGGCGGTGCGGATGATGCGGACGGCGACTTCGCCGCGGTTGGCGATCAGGATCTTATCGAACATTGAAGGCGTGATTAGCGGGTTTCCGCGGGCGCGCAAACTGCTCCGCGGGCCGATCGTGCGACAGGCGGCTCTCCCAGGTTCGCCGACGCCGCGTTAGGCTGCCCGCATGAATCGGCGTGAGTGGATCGCGGGCGCTGTGGCGCTGGCCGGCTGCGGCGCGGCGGAAAGCGATGCGCCGACAGCGCAGTTCCCGATCCGCCGCGGCGTCAACCTCGGCAACGCGCTCGAAGCCCCGAACGAAGGCGACTGGGGCTACCGGATCGAGCGCGCGCACCTGGCCGCGATCGCCGAGGCCGGTTTCGACGGCGTGCGGCTGCCGGTGCGCTGGGACGCGCACGCCGAGGCGGAGGCGCCGTTCGCGATCGATCCGCGCTTCTTCCGCCGCGTCGACGCCGTGATCGACCAGGCCTTGGAGCAAGGCCTCAAGGTGCAGCTCGACCTGCACCACTTCGATGCGCTGATCGCCGACGCCGAGGGCCAGCGCCGGCGCTTCATCGCCCTCTGGCGCCAGATCGCGCGCCGCTACAACCAGCATCCCGATGCGCTGGTGTTCGAACCGCTCAATGAGCCGAACGGCGATCGTTGGCGCGGCGAGGCGCTGGCGCTGCTTCAACGCGATGCGCTGGCGGCGATCCGCGAGAGCAACCCGACGCGCCTCGTCGTGTTCGGGCCGGGCAATTGGCAGAACATCGAGGCGCTGCGCAACTGGTCGCCGCCCGAGGGCGCGAACGTGGCGGTGAGCGCACACTATTACGAGCCGCATGCGTTCACGCACCAGGACGCGGAATGGCTGGGCGACAGCGCGCCGCGCTATGATCGCGCCTGGGGCTCGGACGCCGAAAAGCGGCAGATCGCAGAACACATTGCACGCGCGGCGCGCTGGGGGGCGTCGCGCGGTCATGCGATGCAGCTCGGCGAGTTCGGCGTGAACATGGCTGTCCCGCTGGAGCAGCGCGCCGCCTGGACTCGAACGGTGCGCGCGGCGTGCGAAGCGAACGAGATGGGCTGGTGCGCCTGGGATTTCGCCGGCGCCTTCCCGATCTGGGACCGCGAGCGCGGCCGGTTCATTCCGGACATGCTGGACGCGCTGTTTGGGTGACACGCTCCGCGTCCGCGCCTCAATAATCGAACATCTTCTCGTCGCGTTCGGCGCGGCGCTTGGCTTGGGCGACGATGTGGGCGACGAGCTCGGCCTCGTCCATGGCTGCGGTTTCGCCGGCGGGATCCAGATTGTGTTCTGAGACGAGCGCGTGCAGCGCAGCAGCGTCGAGCGCCACGAGCGCGGCGGTGAGCGCGTCATCGCCTTCTTTTTTGTAGAGGCCGGCGGGATTGATCGCGGGCGGCGCGGGCTTCTTCGCTGCTCCCCCGCTCGCGGGGGAGCTGTCAGGCTGCGCAGCAGGCTGACTGAGGGGGGCGGCGCGGCGTTTCGCTTTCTGGGCGACCTCCCCCTCCGCTTCGCTTCGCTCAGCACCTCCCCCGCTCGCGGGGGAGGAGTTCGTCACGTCTGCCAGCACGTCATCCGGGACGTCTCTCCGGCTGTCGTGGCGTTGGAGGACCGCGTCTAGACGATCGGCGAAGTCGGGGTTGCGCTTCGCCTCGCGGCGAATTTCATCGAACAGGCGGTCGAGCGTTTTGTTGAGGCTCATAGAGCGGGCGCGAGCTCCACCTTGGACTGGAATTCCTCGCCCAGCGCTTTGATCACCTTGGCCATGGCGCCGTATTTCTGCTCAAACGTGCGCTGCGTTTCGGACCATTCCGCCGCCTTGGCGATGTCGACATGCTGCGGGATGCGCACATCGAACATGGCTTCGCCGAGATTGTCCTTCAGCAGGCTGGCTTCGGACCGGTGCAGAGAAAAAGTCTCGTCGTATTTAGTGGCGAGCACCATCAGCTGCGAAGGCCCGCCGCGGCGTTCGTTGATCAGCCTGAGCGCGCGCTTGCGGAAGGTGATGAGGCCGAGCCGCGAGACATAATCCGGGATCGACGGCACCAGGATGCAATCGGCGGCGATCAAGGCCGCTTCCGCGAACAGGGAGATGCCGGGCGGGCAGTCGATCAGGATGTAATCGTAATCGTTGATGACCGTCTTCAAGCCGTTAGCGAAACGCTCGAGGATCCATTTCTGGATCATGTCGATCTGGAAGCCGCGCTTGACGAAGCTCTCGATCATGTCGCGCTCGACGATGCGGAATTCCGGCGCGGAGGCGCAGAGCGCGACATCCGGCTTGCCCTTCAGGTCGCTGACCTGCTTCTCGATCAGCGTTTTGAAGGGCTTGGCCTTCTGCTGAACGATGTAGCTTTCGAAGTAGAAATCGAGCGTGCGCTCGGCCTCGCGCATGCCGTTCCACTTCTCGGGGCCGGCCACCATGATCGAGGCGTTGGTCTGAGGATCGAGGTCGATCACCAGCACGCGCCGGCGCTGGTGATGCGCGAGCGTTTCGGCCAGCGAAACAGTCGTCGTCGACTTGCCGACGCCGCCCTTCATGTTGATCACCGAAACGATGCGCGCGGGCATGCTGCCCCCTCTTCAAAGCGTGTTGTGCCGAACGACGGACGGTCGGCCGCGACGGTTAGTTTTTGGTGAATGACGGTCAAGCCATGCGCGCAGTTCGCGGCTACCGCAGCTCGGGATAAGCCGCGCTGCGGCCACAATCGCGCCAACCGTGCCGTAGCCGAACGCGGCTGCAGTCCAAACATTCGTTTCAGCTCCGGTTCAAGCGCCGTGCGCGATACCGGCGTCAACGCGCTGGTGCTGCGCGAAGTGGAGCAAAGACAATGAAACGCAAGCTGACTTTCGCGGCGATCGCCGCCGCAGTGACGATGACGGCGCTGCCGGCGGCTGCGTCGCACGATTGGGATCGCGACGATTACCGCTATCGCGGACGCCCGCAACATATCACCGTGCGCACGGAAGATGGCGGCTCGTTCCGCACTTATCCAGGCGAGCGGATGCACCGGGTGTTGAGCGGCAATCCGTTCAAGTTCAAGCCGGGCCGCATCTACACGTACCGCGACTGCTCGTGGAACGGCAACGCTTGCGACGTGCTGGTGACGGACCCCTACGGACGCCAGCGCTACAATCGGATCGTGGCGCCGTCGATCGACCGCTACTTCGCCCACGGCGGCTACGGCCGCGGCTGGGGCCGGTAACGGATCATTCCGGGAGCAAGACAGGAAGCGCCGGTCCACACCGGCGCTTCTTTGTCGTGGGCGGTCAATAGGTCCAGAGCCGCGCGTAGTCCATCGGATCGGACGGCGACACCGGCATCTGCCGGACACTGTCGGCGCGAGTGCTGAGTTCGGCTCGCGCCTGGCTGACGACTTCGGCGCAGAACGTGGCGGCGCCGATGTCGTGTACGCCGAGTTGCGCGGCCATGTGGGCGGCAAGCTCGTCCGTGGCGTGGCCGCTATAGGCGCGCTGCACCAGCCCGGCCAAAACGCCGAGATCCTGCTGCTCGGCGCGGACGGTTTGCACGATGGCTTCGCGATGAGCCCCGCCGACGGCGGAGTCGCACACTTCGCCCATGCCGACATAGAGCTTGCCGCGGTTGCCGAGTTCGGCGGCCATGTCGACGGGATCGTTCGGGTTGGGCGCATAGGTCGAGGCGCAAGCCGAGAGCGCGCAAGCCATGCCGATCGCAACAAGCCGCATCGAGATTCCCTCATTGAGCGATACCGACGCCGTTCATGGTTAATGCGCGCGCCGGGGCGCTCAACCGGATACGCGCTCGGGGCGCCCGTCTGGGCGGCGGACGCGCCGCTGGGGAATGCGCTCATGCCGGCGCTTCGGGATCGTGCGCGATCGGCTCGCCCATCAGCACAAGTTCTTCGGCGGCGGTGGGATGGACGGCGCACGTCGCGTCCCACTGCGCTTTGGTGAGACCGGCTTTGACGGCGATCGCCGCGAGCTGGATCAGTTCGGGCGCTTCGGGGCCGGCGATGTGCACGCCGACGACGCGGTCGCTTTCGGCGTTGACGATCAGCTTCATCAAGGTGCGCTGCTCGTTGCCGGCGAGGATGTTCTTCATCGGCCTGAACACGGTGCGGAAGACGCGAATCTTGCTCTTGGCGCGCGCCTCCTCCTCGGTGAGGCCGACCGCACCCACCGCGGGGCGCGAGAACACGGCGCTGGCGACATCGGCGTGATCGAACGCGGTGGGGCGGCCCATGAATTCGGTCTCGACGAAGGCGACGGCTTCGCGGATGGCGACGGGTGTCAGATTGATGCGGTCGGTGACATCGCCGATGGCCCAGATCGAAGCCACGTTCGAGCGTGAATATTCATCGACGGCGACAGCGCCGCGCTGCGTCAGGCGCACGCCGGCGGCCTCCAGCCCCATACCCTTCGTGTTCGGCTCGCGGCCGATGGCCCAGAGCACGTGATCGGTTTCGAGCCGCATCGAGTTCGACAGCGTCACGAGTTTGCGGTTCTCGCCGAGCGGGGCGATCTCGGCGATGGTCGAGCCGCACATGATGTGGACGCCGGTGCGCTGCATGTCGGCCTGCACATGCTTGCGGATGTCGTGGTCGAAGCCGCGCAGGATGCGCTCGCCGCGATAAACGATTGTGGTTTCGACGCCAAGGCCGGAGAAGATGTTGGCGAATTCGAGCGCGATATAGCCGCCGCCGGCGATGACGATGCTGGCCGGCAGCGCATCCAGTGTAAAGCAATCGGTGGAGGTGATGCCGAGCTCTTGGCCGGGCGTGTCGTGCGGACGCGAAGTGTGACCGCCGACGGCGACAAGGATGCGCTCGGCGGTGACTTCCCTTCCGGTCGCGGTGAGGCGCAGCCGATGCGGATCGACGACGATGGCGCGGTCTTCGATCACCTCGACATGGGCGGCGGCGAGGTTGTTCATATAGAGGCCTGAGAGCCTGTTCACTTCCGCCTGCACGTGATCGCGCAATGTAGGCCAATCGAAGCGCGCCCAGTCGACGGTCCAGCCGAAGCCTTTGGCGTCGCGGAAGGTCTGGCTAAACTCGGCGCCGTAGATCAGCAGCTTCTTTGGCACGCAGCCGCGCAACACGCAGGTGCCGCCGACCTGTACCTGCTCGGCGATGGCGACGCGCGCGCCGGCCTTTGATGCGAGCCGCGCCGCGCGCACCCCGCCCGAGCCCGCGCCGATGACGAAGAGGTCGTAGTCGAATGCCATGCGCTAGCCTAACTCCTCCCCCGCACGCGGGGGAGGTGGCTGCGAAGCAGCCGAAGGGGGTAAGTGCTGGGCAATCGTCTCCCACACACCGGAGAGGTTGTCGTACACGTCCGCATTGGTCACGCGAAGAACACGCCAACCCTGCTGTTCGAGATATTTGGTGCGCCGCGCGTCGTGCGCCAACTCTTCGGGCGTCCAGTGCGTGACGCCATCGACCTCAAGGACGAGCTTGGCGGCAATACAGGCGAAGTCAGCGATGTAGGGGCCAATGGGGTGCTGACGGCGGAAACGGGCGCCATTTAGTGCGCGCTTACGGATGTAGCTCCATAGAAGCGCCTCCGACCGCGGCATGCGCCGGCGAAGCTGCTTTGCGAAGGCTCGGGATCGCTTCTCGCCGTCACGCACGCACCCCCTCCCCTCGCTTCGCTCGGACCTCCCCCGCAAGCGGGTGAGGAGTTAGGTTCGCGCGCACCTTAACTGCTCACCCGCTCGCGGGGGAGCTGTCAGCGCGCGCAAGCGCGATGACTGAGGGGGCGGCAGACTTACCCCCTCCGGCTCGCTTCGCTCGCCACCTCCCCCGCATGCGGGGGAGGAGTTGGTCGCGCGACGTCGTCAGCGCGCGCCGGTGGGGCGCCGCCGTTTTCCAATCACCAATCCCTAGTCCCGAGATGGGAGGCGGGGCGCGTCGGACGCGCAGGTGTAGTTCCTAAGTTGCGCCGCCCGATCGCTCGAACAGCGCGCGCGTCGAACGCGCCCCGTTGCGGTCTGTGCTCGCCGGCGCCGTCGCGGGAGGTGTGTTCACTCCTGGAGGCGGCTCGGCCGGCGGCGTGTGTCGCCTTCTCCGAAGAAGACGCAGACCCCGGCGGTTATGACCCCGCCGGCTTCAGGCCTCGCTTTCGCAACGCCTCACGCTCGACCACAGCCCTCACATTCCAAAGGTTCGGAGCTCTTCGAAATCCTCCCGTGTGAAGGCGACGCTATTATACGTCAGCTTTGGCGCGGTCGGATTGATTTCCACGCGGGGATTGATCGGCTTGGGTTTTTGCGCGGAAACATGGGGGATAGAGCGCGCCTCTATCCCCGCTCTCGCGTTACGGAAGCGGACCCGCCGGTATGCCGCCTGAAGCCGGCAGTCCGCAGTGGCGCGTTAGTGCGCCACTTTCATGTACGCGGGCAGCCAGCTTTCGTGGGCTTTGCGGAGGTCGTCGAGGCTGACGGTTTCGCGCTGGCCGCTTGCGCCGAGGAAGCTGATCTCGCGCCCGCCCGCTTCGCCGACGACGAGAAAGCTAACGCCGGCGGCGCGGGCGCGCTTGTCGAGATCGTCGAGCCTGGCGGACGAGACGGCGACGAGATAGCGCGCCTGATCTTCGGCGTAGAGAAACGCCGCGTCGGCGAGGTCGCCCTGATAGCCGAGCGCAACGCCGACATTCGAGCCAAGCGCCATCTCGGCGGCGGCGACAGCCAAGCCGCCATCGGAAAGATCGTGCGCGGCGCGCACCGCGCCATCGGCGATGAGTGCGCGGACGAAATCGCCGTTCTTCTTTTCGAGCGCGAGATCGACTTTCGGCGCGGCGCCGCCGAGCTTGAACAGATCGCGCGCGTAGACGGATTGACCGAGATGGCCGGCGGTGTCGCCGACGAGCACGAGCACATCGCCCTGCTGCAGCGCGTCGGCGGTGGCGCGGCGCTCCAGATTGTCGATGATGCCGACGCCGCCGATCGCGGGCGTCGGCAAAATGGCTTGGCCGTTGGTCTCGTTATAGAGCGAAACATTGCCGCTGATCACCGGGAAGGCGAGCGTGCGGCAGGCTTCGGCCATGCCTTCGATTGCGTGGACGATCTGGCCCATGATTTCCGGGCGCTGCGGATTGCCGAAATTGAGATTGTCCGTCACAGCGAGCGGGCGCGCGCCGGTGACGGTGAGATTGCGCCATGCTTCGGCGACGGCTTGCTTGCCCCCTTCGTAGGCGTCGGCTTCGACATAGCGCGGCGTCACATCGCACGTCATCGCCAAGGCGCGCTGCGAGCCGTAGAGACGGACGATTGCCGCGTCGGCGCCGCTATCGGCGAGCGTGTCGCCTTGGACGTGGCGGTCGTACTGCTCCCAGATCCAGCGCTTGGAGGCTTGGTCCGGCATCGAGAGCAGCGCCGTGAGCGATTTTGCGAACCCGGGATAGTCTTCGACCAGCCGCTTCTGCTCGGCCTCCGTCAACGGAATGGCTTTCAGCGGCTCGACGTATGGGCGCTCATATTTCGGCGCTTCGTCGGCGAGCGGGCCGAGCGGGATGTCGCAGACGATCTCGCCGTGCCAGCGCAAAGTGAGGCGGCCGGTGTCCGTCGTCGCGCCGATGACGGCGGCGTCGAGCCCCCACTTTTCGAAGATGCGCTTGGCTTCGTCCTCGCGGCCCGGCTTCAGCACCATGAGCATGCGCTCCTGGCTCTCGCTGAGCATGAATTCGTACGGCGTCATGCCCTCCTCGCGCGCCGGCACGGCGTCGAGATCGAGCAGGATGCCGGCTTCGCCCTTCGAGGCCATTTCGACGGATGACGAGGTAAGGCCGGCGGCGCCCATGTCCTGGATGCCGATGATGGCGTCGGTGGCCATCAGCTCGAGGCAGGCTTCGATGAGCAGCTTTTCCAGGAACGGATCGCCGACTTGCACGGTGGGCCTGAGGCCCTCCTCGCCCTCGACGAACTCGGCGCTCGCCATGGTCGCGCCGTGAATGCCGTCGCGGCCGGTCTTAGCGCCGACATAGACGACGGGATTGTTCGCGCCCTTGGCGGCGGCGGTGAAGATTTTGTCCTTCGGCGCGATGCCGAGACAGAAGACGTTAACGAGGATGTTGCCGTTGTAGCGGGCGTCGAAATTGGTCTCTCCACCCACCGTCGGCACGCCGACGCAATTGCCGTAGAAGCTGATGCCGCTGACGACGCCGTCGACGAGTTTGCGCGTCTTCGGATGATCGGGCTCGCCGAAGCGCAGCGCGTTCATGATCGCGACGGGACGCGCGCCCATTGTGAAGACATCGCGCAGAATGCCGCCGACGCCGGTCGCGGCGCCCTGGAACGGCTCGATGAAGCTCGGGTGGTTGTGGCTTTCCATCTTGAAGATGGCGGCGAGGCCATCGCCGATGTCGATGGCGCCGGCGTTCTCGCCCGGCCCATAGATCACGTGCGGCGCCTTAGTCGGGAATTTGGCGAGATGGGCGCGGCTCGACTTGTAGGAGCAATGCTCGGACCACATCACGCTGAACACGCCGAGTTCGGTGACGTTCGGCGTGCGGCCGAGCTTTTCGAGCACGAGGTCGTATTCGTCGCGGGAGAGGCCGAATTCTTCGGCGAGAGCCAGCGTGCCTGGCGCGAGCGGTTCTAGGGACATGGGCGGGGGATTAGCCTGTGTCGCAGGCGCGGGCAAATGGGGCGCCCTGGCGCAGGCGAACTCATTCACGTGTCGGCGGCGTCCGCCCCTGACAATCTCGACAAGTCCCCGCCTGCCCCTTACTCCCAGTCCGGAGCGAGGAGCCATTGAATGCGTGAAGTACCGTTGTCCGAAGCCCCGAGCCTGGTCGGCCAGGAGATCGGCGTGTCCGACTGGCTGGAGATCACCCAGGACCGGGTCAACCGGTTCGCCGACGCGACCGGCGATCATCAATGGATCCATGTCGACGTCGAGCGGGCGACCAAGGAGCTCGGCGCGCCGATCGCGCACGGCTATCTGGTGCTGTCACTGATCCCGTTCCTGGCCAAGAACATCGTCCAGTATCAGGGCGTCTCGCGCGGCATCAATTACGGCTCCAACAAGGTGCGCTTCACCAACACCGTGCCGGTGGGTTCGCGCATCCGCATGCGGATGAAGATGCTCTCGTGCGAGCCGCGCGGCGGCGGCTTCCAGGTCACCAACGAATTCAAGATCGAGGTCGAGAACGAAGAGCGGCCGGCCTGCGTGGCCGAAGTCGTTTCGCTGATCTATCCGGGCTGATGCTGACACTGGTCGAAAGCATTTCGCTGGCCGGCGATCGGGCCAAGCAGAACGATGACGCCTGCGGCCAATCGCACGGCGTAGCCTGGGTGATCGACGGCGCAACCGATCTGCACGAGACGCCGCTCACGCAAACAGCGTCGGACGCCAGTTGGCTGGCGCACACGCTTGACACCGCGCTGCACGCTTACGCCTATCCCGGTTCTGGCAGTGAGGCCGCCCTGCGCTCACAGCTGGCGCGCGTGATGCAAGAGCTGATCGCGCCTTTGTTCGAAGAGCTGATCGAAGGCCAAGAGATCGAGCGCTGGCAAAGGCCGATCGCGTCGCTGCTGATGCTTGGCGAAACGCCTGACGGCGTGGACGGGATCGACCTCGGCGATTGCCGGCTGGCGGCGGTGGACGCCAGCGGCGCAAGCGTTCTCATCGGCGGACCCGACGATGCAGCGGACGCCGAAACCAGACTTGCGGCGCAGCAAACCGACGCGGACAAACCGCTGCTGCGCCGCGAAGGCACAATTGCACGCTTGCGCGACATGCGCGCCGCCCTGAACCAAGAGGGCGCGCATTGGACCGTGTGTCTCGACGCCGCTTGCGCCTCTCACGCGCGCGGTTGGCGCATCAGCCTGCAGCGTCCCGCCCATCTGCTGCTGATGACGGACGGATTCTCCGCGCTCATCGACCGATACCACTCATACGATGCCGCCGGCCTTGTCAAAGCTGCGCTGGGTAAGGGCCTCCAGGAACTCGGCCGCGAGCTGCGGGCGATCGAAACCGCCGACGCCGGAGGCGCCAAGCACCCGCGCTTCAAGCCAAGCGACGACGCCACCGCCCTGCTCCTGCGTCTGTCGTAGGCGGATTGACCTCGGCGCTCCAATCCAGGAACAACGCCGCCATGAACAGACGCGAACTCCTTCAGGCCTCCGCCGCGCTGCCGGCGCTCGCCCTCCTGCCCGCTTGCGCTACATCGGATGCCGCAATGACCGAAACGCCTACGCCGCCTGTCGCCCGGATCGAGCCGAAGACGATCGAACAGCTGGGCCGCACGCGTGTGGATAATTACGCGTGGCTGAAGGACGACAATTGGCAGAACGTGATGCGCGATCCCTCGCTGTTGCGGCCGGACGTCCGCGAGTATCTCGACGCCGAGAACGCCTATCGCGAAGCGGTGATGGCGCCGACGGCGGCGCTGCAGGAGCGCATTTATCAGGAGATGCGCGGGCGCACGAAAGAGGACGACAGCTCCGTCCCCGCGCCGGATGGTCCGTGGGAATATTATCGCCGCTTCGAGACCGGCGCGCAGCACCCGATCCACGCGCGCCGTCCGCGCGGCCAGGACGGCCCCGAGCAGATCCTGATCAATGTCGAAGAACAGGCGCGCGGCAAGACGTTCTACAAGGTGATCGCCGCGCAGCATTCGCCTGACCACAAGCTTTACGCCTACGCCGTCGATGAGCAGGGTTCGGAAATCTACACGGTCTATGTGAAGGACCTCGAAAGCGGCGAGACGCTTCCGTCGGCGATCGCGAACTGCACCGGCGACTTCGCCTGGTCGCCCAATGCCGAGCTGATCTTCTGGACCTTCCGCGACAATAACGGCCGTCCGGCCAAGATCTATCGCCGCCCGGCGCGCGGCGGCGAGGACACGCTCGTCTATGACGAGCGGGACGACGGGTTCTTCCTCAGCGTTGGGCCGACAGAAAGCAAAGAATACATGCTGATCAGCGCCGGCAACGGCGCGCAATCGGAATACTATACGATCCCCGCGAACGACCTCACCGCGGCGCCCACCCTGTTCCATGGCCGTGAAGCCGAACTGCTCTATTCGCCGACGCACTGGAACGGCCGCTGGCACATTCTCACCAACGCCGACGGCGCCGTCGATTTCAAGGTGATGACGGCCGAGCCGGGCCGCACCGGGCGCGAACATTGGCGCGAATTCCTGCCGCATCAAGAGGGCCGCTACATTCTCGGGCTCGGCGCGACCAAGGACTATCTCGTGCGCATGGAGCGATCGAACGCGCTGCCGCGCATCGTCATCCGCCATCGCGGCGGCGAAGAGCACGCGATTGCGCTCGATGAACAGGCGTACAATCTCGAAATGTCGGGCGGCTACGAGTTCGACACGACGAACGTGCGCTACGTCTACGAATCGCCGACCACGCCGCTGAAATGGTTCGACTACGACATGGCGGCGCGCACGCAGACGCTGCGCAAGACGCAGGAAATCCCGTCGGGCCACAATCCGGAGGATTACGTCACCGGCCGCTTCTTCGCCGAAGCCGCGGACGGCAAGCGCGTGCCGATCACCATCCTGATGAAGCGCGGCACGCCGCTCAACGGCACGGCGCCGCTCTATCTTTACGGCTACGGCTCCTACGGCATCTCGATGGACGCGGATTTCTCGATCCGCCGCTTCAGCCTCGTCGACCGCGGCTGGATCTATGCGATTGCACATGTGCGCGGCGGTTCGGAAATGGGCTTCGGCTGGTTCCAGGACGGGCGCCGCTTCGCGAAGAAGAACACGTTCAGCGACTTCATCGCCGTGGCCGAAGAGCTGATCTCGCGCGGCTATGGGCGGGCCGGCAACATCGTCTGCGAAGGCCGCTCGGCCGGCGGCCTCTTGATGGGCGCGATCAACAATATGCGGCCCGACCTCTGGGCCGGCGTGATCGGCGGCGTGCCGTTCATCGACGTCTTGAACACAATGAGCGACACCTCGCTGCCGCTGACGCCGCCGGAGTGGCCCGAATGGGGCAATCCGCTCGAGAGCGAAGAAGCGTACGACTACATCGCCTCCTACTGCCCCTACACCAACATTGAAGCGAAAGCTTATCCGGCCGTGCTCTCGACCGGGGGCCTCACCGATCCGCGCGTCACCTATTGGGAGCCGGCGAAGTGGGCGGCGAAGCTCCGGCCGCACACGACGAGCGGGCGGCCGGTGCTGCTGAAGATGAACATGGGCGCGGGCCACGCGGGCAGCGCCGGCCGGTTCGAGTTCCTGCGTGAACTGGCGCACGACTACGCCTTCGCGATCAAGGCCATCGGCGACGACGAGGCGGGCGGGCCGTTTTAGCCCGTAACGCAACTGCTCCCCCGCGTGCGGGGGAGCTGTCAGCGTGCGCAGCACGATGACTGAGGGGGCGCACCGCGCGCTCGCCAACAGACTTACCCCCTCCGGCTCGCTACGCTCGCCACCTCCCCCGCATGCGGGGGAGGACTTACGCGTTCCGAATCCCGAACCAGCGGGCGCGGTGGATGTCTTCGAGATTGTCGGCGTAGCCGGTGAGATCGGGATGCACGAGATTGGTGCTGTTGATGAAGACGCTGGTGCAGATCGGCGCTTCGTCCAGCAACAATTGCTCGGCCTGCAGCATGAGCTGAGCGCGGCGCTGATCGTCGCGCTCGAGATCCGATTGGTGCACGAGATTGTCGTAGGTCGCGTTGTTGTAGCCGGGATAATTCTGCGAACCGGTGCGGCTTTCGAACAGGTAGAGGAAGTTCTTGGCGTCGTTGAAGTCGCCGATCCAACCGCCGTCGCCGGCGTCGAAATTCTTGGCGCGCAGATTGGCGTAATGCACCTGGTTCTCGACGCCGCGCAGCTCAACCGTCACCCATGGCGCGATCGAGTTCCAATCGTTCTGCGCAACCACGGCCACGCGCGGATTGTCGCTCGTGTTGCGGTGTGAGAACGCGAATCTGAGCGGGTTATTCGGCCCGTAGCCGGCGGCGCGGAGGAGACGCTCAGCCTCCCGTTTGCGCTCCTCGAGCGGCCGCTCCGCCCAGCGATAACGCGCGGTCGAGGGATAGTTGTAGACGCCCGGCGGCACGAACTTGTACGCGGGCTGTTCGCCGGTGCGATAGATCTGGCTGGCGACGAAGTCGCGATCATAAGCCATCGCCATCGCCTGGCGCACGCGCATGTCGTCGAATGGCGGCTTGGTCATGTTGAAGGAGAAGTAGTTGCAGGTGAGATAGGTCGCGACGCGCACATAGCCCGGCAGATCGCGCCGCAGCACTTCGACCTGATTTGACGGAAAGCGCGTCGACCAACCCGCCTCGCCGCTCAGCACCTTCCGCGCCGCGGCCTGCACGTCGTTCTGCGGATAAAAATAGAGGTGCTCCAGCACGACGTTCGGCGCGTCGAAGAAGCGCGGGTTGCGCTCCAGGTGGATGATGTAATTCGACCACCAGCGGCGCAGAATGAAGGCGCCGTTGACGACGATGTTCTCAGGCTTGATCCATTCCTCGCCGACTCGCTCGTGCACATGCTTGGGGATCGGGAACGCGGTGTAGTGCTTCAAGAGCTGCGGCAGGTAAGGCGCCGGGTGCTCCAGCTGGATCTCCAGCGTCAGATCGTCGATCGCCCTGACGCCGAGTTGATCGACCGCCATCCCTTGCGTGTTCACGGCTTGCGCGTTCTTGATCGGGTAAAGGATCGAGGCGTATTGCGCGAGCGTGTCCGGGTTCATGATGCGCTTGAAGCCGAACTCGAAATCGTGGGCGTCGCACGCCTCCCCGTCCGACCAGGTGGCGCGGCGCAGATAGAAGGTCCAGGTCAAGAGGTCGTCGCTGACCTCCCAGCGCTCGGCCATGCCCGGGATCGGCTCCGAACGCTCGTTCTCGGTCGTGAGGCCGACGAACATGTTGCCGATGATGTTGTTCTCCCACGAGCCGGTGGCCTTGTGGGGATCGAGAGAGAGCGGTTCGCTCGAATTGGCGATGTCGAGGGACTTCTTGGCCTTGTCGAAACCGACTATGCGGGCGTTGGCGCAGCCGCCGAGCGAGGTCGCCACACCTACGCCGCCAGCGCCAGCCAGGAGGGATCGGCGGCTCGTCCAGATGGCCATTGGAATGGTCTCCAGCGCCGGCGCCCAAGCCGGCTGACAAATTCTCCAGGCAGAATAAGATGATCCGGCTTCCGTTGGGAGGGGACTTTATGCGCATCGTCATCGCCAGCCTGTGTTTTGTCGCATTCGCCGCCGGCTCGGCTGCAGCCCAGGAGGAGCGGCCGGCCAATCCGCAGGTGCTGGATCAGGTCTATGCGTGCGCCAACATCGCCGACGAGACGCAGCGTCTCGCCTGCTATGACGGCGCCGTCGGGCGCCTCCGCGACGCGCAGACGAGCGGGAACTTGGTCGCCGTCGATCGCCAGCAGGCGCAGGAGATCGAGCGCGAGGCGTTCGGCTTCTCGCTGCCCAGCCTGCCGCGCATTTTCGGCAATCGCGGCAACGAAGCCGCTGCGCCGGAAATTGCGGAGATGGCGCTGACGATCGATCGCGTCGTCACCCGTCGCAACGGCCCGGCGACCTTCTACATGAGCAACGGCCAAGTCTGGACCCAGATCGACGACGAAAACGCCCGCAACGCCCGCGCCGGCGGACAGGTGACGATCCGACGCGCGACGCTGGGAAGCTTCCTGATGTCAGTTGAAGCTGGCGGTCCGGCGATCCGCGTGCGGCGGACGCAATAGCAGGTGAGTAGGTGAGTAGGTGATGCGAGAGGTTCGTTCGTATCGCGACCTGCTTGTCTGGCAACAAGCTATGGACTTGGCGGTGGCCATCTAAGGATGAACTCTACGGCCTGACATCTCAGGCGCGACGAGCGGCCGTATCGATCTGTGCGAACATCGCCGAAGGCTACGGACGCGAGATGCGACCGAGCTACATTCAATTCCTGCGCATCGCTCAAGGTTCGATCAAAGAGCTCGAAACCCATCTCATCATCGCACAACGGGTTGAATTGTCCGCCGCCGGCAAGATTGATGACGTGCTTGCTCAATGTGAGAGCGTTGGGAAACTACTGCGCTTGCTCGTCCGCAAGCTCGAAGGCGAAAGCGCCTAGCCCACACTCCCCACCCACTCCCCTACTCCCTACTCCCTTTGCTCAGCGCTCCTTCGGATCCAGCGCGTCGCGCAGACCGTCACCGAGGAAGTTGAGCGCCAGCAGCGTAATTAGCATCGTCACCGCGGGTGAGATCAGCATCCACGGCGCTTGAATCATTTGCCGTGAGCCGTCCGAAATCAGCCGCCCAAGCGACGTCAGCGGCTCCTGCACGCCGAGGCCGATGAAGGAGAGGAAGCTCTCCGCCAGGATGATCACCGGGATGTTCAGCGTGGCGAACACCACGACCGGGCCCAGCACGTTCGGCACGATGTGGCGGAATACGATCTGCAGCGGCTTCGCGCCCGAGGCGCGCGCCGCTTCGACGAATTCCTTCTGCCGCAGCGAAATGGTTTGGCCGCGCACGATGCGGGCCATGGTGAGCCATTCGACGGCGCCGATCGCCGCGAAGATCCAGAGCAGCTTGATCACCGGATCAGGCGTGTTGATCACGGTCATCAGCACGATGACGAAGAACACGAACGGAATGGCGTAGAGCACGTCGACGATGCGCATCATCACGTCGTCGACGACGCCGCCGAAGAAGCCGGCGACGGCGCCCCAGGTGACGCCGATCGTCAGCGCCACCAACGTCGCCGCCAGGCCGACGAGCAGCGAAATGCGCAAGCCGAAGATGAGCCGCGCAACCATGTCGCGGCCCTCTGTGTCGGTGCCGAGCAGATGCATGTTCTGCGTCGTCGGCGCGATGCCGACGCTGTCGCGGAAGATTTCGTCGACCGGATGCACCCAGAGCATCGGCCCGAATGCGGCCACCAGAACGAGGATGGCGACGACGTAAAGACTGACGATCGCCGCCGGATTGCGCATCAGGCGCCGGCGCGCGTCTTCCCAGAGCGAACGGCCCTTCACCCCCGCCGGCGGCGGCGCATCGTCCATCAGAATGTCGCTCATGCCGTGCGCGCCCTTGGATCCAGCACGCGGTACATGATGTCCGCCGCGAGGTTCAGGAAAATGATTAGGAACGAATAGATCAGCACCACGCCCATCACGAGCGTGTAGTCGCGCTGACCGGCGGCGTAGACGAATTGTTTGCCGATGCCGGGCAGCTGATAAACCGTCTCGATCACGAACGAGCCCGCCATCACGCCGGCGAGCGCCGGACCGACGTATGAAACGATCGGCAGCATCGCGATCGGCAGCGCGTGGCGCAGGATGACTTGCATTTCCGGCAAGCCTTTGGCGCGCGCGGTGCGGATCGCGTTCGAGCGCAGCGCCTCGATCATCGAAGCGCGCATCAGCCGGGAGACGATGGCGACCAAGGGCAGCGCCAACGTCACGATCGGCAGGATCAGATAGATGATTCCGAACTCGTCGCGATGCAGGCCCTGACTTGGCAGCACGCCCCACTGGACGCCGAACAGGAGCTGAAACACCGGACCGACCACGAGCGGCGGCAGACACACCCCGGCTATGGCCAGCGCCATCACCGCGTAATCCTGGATTTTGTTCTGCCGCAGCGCGGCGATGATCCCGAGGCTGCCGCCGACCAGCAGCGCCAGCGCCATCGCGCCGAACCCGAGGATAGCGCTGGTGGGCGCGCCCTCAGCGATGATGTCGATGACCGACTTGTCCTTGTAGGTCATGGAGGGGCCGAAATCGCCGCGCAGCAGGCCCCCGCCCTCTTCGGTCCCCACCAGATAACGCAAGAGCTGCTGCTCGACCGGCAGGTCGAGGCCGAACTTGGACTTGAGCCGCTGCTCGATCTCGGGCTGGAGCTGGCGTTCGGCGGTGAACGGGCCGCCCGGCGCCGCCTTCATCAGCAGGAAGGCCGCGGCGACGATGGCAAGCAGGGTCGGGATAGCCACGAGCAGGCGCCGAACGGCAAGAGCGAGCATTCCCACGTCCTGGTTGCGCCGGACCCGGCGGCGAAGCGCGCGAAACCTTGCTTCTGAGACAGGCCGTGTCAACGTGGCTGCGACATGACAGAGTTCCGGCGCGTCAGCCCGCACTTCGCCGTCGCCGGCCAGATCGAGCTGGCCGACATTTCCCGAGCGGCGGCCGAGGGTTACCGCACCCTAGTGAACAACCGGCCCGACGGCGAGGCGCCCGGCCAGCCGCGCGCCGCCGAGGTGAAAGCGGCGGCCCACGCGGCCGGGCTCGATTTCCGTTCGATCGCCTTCGTCGGCCCGCCGCCGCCCGGGGCCGTGGCGGAAACGGCCGAACTCCTGGATGAGGCGAAGGGCCCTGTCCTCGCCTATTGCCGAAGCGGCAAACGCTCAATATTGGCTTGGGCCTTGGCGGAAGCCCTGCGCGGGGGATTAAAGCCTGACGAGATCATCGCCTTGGCCGCCAAGGCGGGCTACGAGCTAGAGGGGGCGCGGGGGGCGCTCGAAACGTTGGCGCCGAAGACCTGAATTAGGCCGCGATCAGCAGCCAGACGATCTTCAGCATCACAATCAGGGACAGGGCAAGCAGCACAGTGCGCACGCGATCCAATGCGAACATGCAGATGGCGAACACCGCTTCCATGCTGCGCTGCTCTGCAAGCGCCGGGCCGCAGGGCGTCTGATCCGTGACCGATGCAACGCCCCGCGTATTCCAGACCTCCGGTTCTGTCTGGCTCAAGGACTTCGAGTTCGGCTTGACCGGCCTCACAGTGCGCAAGACCGGCGCGCGCGTGCCCTATTCACCATCCGTGATCGCGCAAGTGACGGCCTGGTTCCGGTATTTCTTCGCCGCCCAGCAGATCGAGCGGCTGGCGCCCAGCTTCACCATCGCCTTCACGCCGGAACGGGCGCGGCCCTGGTATCTCATCTGGGCCGTGGCGCGCGCAGCGGGCGCGAAACTGGTGAAGGACGCGGCCAACGCCGACGTCGTGATGCATTTCGAGGACGCCACTTACAGCCCCAACGATCCGCCGACCAAGCTGAAGCCCGGCGTGAAGCTGGTGAATTTCAGCTGCCGCGACGTCTCGAAAACGAACGTCGCCCGCGCCTGCGCCGCCGCGTTCGGCCACCCGCTGGCGGTCGATCCGACGACCCACGCGGGCCCGGCGGTCGAGAAGTCCGAGATCAACGCCGCGCACGACGGCCGCATTGTCCAATGCCCGGCGCAGCCGATCCCGGGCCGCGTTTACCAGCGCGTGATCGACAATCGCATGGCCGGCGATCTCGACTTCGTGGAGGATCTGCGCACCTCCACGGTCGGCGGCAGGCCGGCCGTCGTTTTCGTCAAACGGCGCCAAGTAACCAAGCGCTTCCTCAATACGAACACCGAAGTGCTGCTGCGGATGCCCGAAGAGGTGTTCAGCGCCGAGGAAATCGAACAGATCAGCGCATTCACGCGCGAGATCGGCTTGGAATGGGGCGGAGTGGACGTGCTGCGCGATCGGACCACCGGCAAACTCTACATCGTCGACGCCAACAAGACCGACATGGGCCCGCCGATCGCGCTCAACCTCGCCGACAAGATCAAGGCGACCTACGCGATGCGCGACGCCTTCCGTAAATTCGTGCGCGGCGAATAAGAGCGCGCTTCCGATGGCGGCCAAGATCCCCTTCGTCCGCGAGATGGAATTCGAGTACGAGAAGGCGCAACAGGTCAGTCCGCTGATCCGGCGCCTGGTCGCGAACAATCCCGGCCCATTCACGTTTCGCGGCACCGGCGTCTACATTGTCGGCCGCGGCGAAGTCGCGATCATCGATCCCGGGCCCGACAATGCCGAGCACATCGAAGCCTTGCTCCGCGCCGTCGAGGGCGAGCGTGTGACGCACATCTTCGTCACCCACCGGCACATGGATCACAGCCCGGCCGCGCATCCGCTGGCCGAGCGCACCGGCGCCAAGGTCTACGCCAGCATGCTGGCGCCGAAGCCGAGCGAATGCGACGAGCTCAGGCTCGAAGCGGCCGACGATCACCTTTTCCAGCCGCACGTCGACGTGAGGGACCGCGATCGCTTCTCGGGTCCCGCCTGGACCATCGAAGCCGTGTTCACGCCCGGCCATACCGCCAACCACATGGCTTATGCGTTGCTGGAAGAGAACGCCCTCTTCCCCGGCGATCACATCATGGGCTGGTCCACCACCGTGATCGGCCCGCCCGATGGCGACATGAGCGATTACCTGCAGAGCCTGGAGAAGGTCCGCGACCGCGACTACACCACGCTGTGGCCGACGCACGGCCCGCCGGTGCGCGAGGTGCGCCCGTTCGTGCAGGCCTTCATCGATCACCGGCTTGAGCGCGAGGCGCAGATCCTCACGCAGCTGCAAGCCGGCAAGCACGCCATCAAGGACATGGTCAGCGTGATCTACGCCGACGTCGATAAGCGCCTCCACCCCGCCGCATGCCACTCGGTGCTGGCGCACATCATCAGACTTGTGGAACAGGGCCGCGTCACCTGCGACGGGCCGCCGTGCGTCGACAGCGAGTACTGGCTGCGCACTGCAGATTAAGCGCAGCGGCGCCGGAACTGGCGCAGGGCGAGCGCGTTTCCTTTCCCAGCTGACGTGGATCGATAGTAGATATCGAAAAACGTACAGCGCGAGAGCGGCTTCGATCAGATCCGAAGCCGCTCTTGTTTTGTGGCGGATGGCTACTCCGCCGCCTGCGTGCTCGGAAGCCGGTAATCCTTGAACTGGTCGCGCAGCGCCAGCTTGTTGATCTTGCCGGTGGCGCCGAGCGGAATTTTCTCCACCAGCACGACGTCATCGGGCATCCACCATTTGGCGATCTTGCCTTGCAGGAACGCCAGCAATTGCTCGCGCGTCGGCTGCGCGCCGGGCTTCGGTTCGATGATCAATAGCGGGCGCTCGTCCCACTTGGGATGCGCAATGCCAATCACGGCAGCGCACGCGACGCCCTCGGCGCCGACGGCGATGTTCTCGATGTCGATCGAGCTGATCCATTCGCCGCCCGACTTGATCACGTCCTTGGCCCGGTCGGTGATCTGCATGACGCCGAGCTCATCGATCGTGGCGACATCGCCGGTGTCGAAGTAGCCGCAGGTTTCCAGGCATTCGCCCTTCTCGTTCTTGGCCCCGGCGTTCTTGAAATAAGCGCGCGCCACCGCCGGACCGCGCACCAGCAGTCGACCGAACGCCTTGCCGTCGTGCGGCTTTTCCACGCCTTCGTCGTCGACGATCTTCATGTCGACGGTGAAGAGCGAACGGCCCTGTTTCAGCTTCGCCTTGATTTGGCTCTCGTGATCCATGGCGTGGTGTTCGGGGAGCAATTTGCCGAGCGAACCGATCGGGCTCATTTCGGTCATGCCCCAAGCGTGGATGACTTCGACGCCGTAATCTTCCTCGAACGCCCGCAGCACCGCCTCCGGCACCGCCGAGCCGCCGATTGCGACCCGCTTCAGCGTCGTTGGCTTCAAACCGTGCTCGCGCATGTGATTGAGCAGCATCAGCCAGACCGTCGGCACCGCCGCCGTGAACGTGACCTTCTCGCTTTCGAGCAACTCATAGACGCTGGCGCCGTCGAGCTTGGCGCCAGGCATGACGAGCTTGGCGCCGCACATCGGCGCGACGAAGGCGATGGCCCAGGCGTTAGCGTGGAACATCGGCACGATGGGCATGACGACGTCGCTTGCGCCGCAGCCGAACACGTCGGTCTGGTTCGCGGCCATGGCGTGCAGCACGTTGGAGCGGTGCGAGTATAGCACGCCTTTCGGATCGCCCGTTGTGCCGGACGTGTAGCAAAGCCCAGCGGCCGTATTCTCCTCGAAGCCGCCCCACTTCGCTTCTTGAGCGTGACCGTGGATGAAGTCCTCGTAAGCGATGAGCGGCAGCGACGTCGGCGGCAGGTGATCGCGATCCGTCGTCGCCACATAGAGCGTCACCGTCTTCAGCAGCGGCGCGATCTTCTCGACGATCGGCGTGAATGTCGTGTCGAAGAAGAGGATCTTGTCCTCGGCATGATTGATGATCCAGGCGATCTGCTCGGGGAAAAGGCGCGGATTCACGGTGTGCAGCACCGCGCCCATGCCCATGGCGCCGTACCAGGTCTCGAGGTGGCGCTCGGTATTCCAGGCGAGCGTGGCGACGCGGTCACCCAGCCGGATGCCGCGCTCCTGCAGCGCGTTCGTCACCTGCTTGGCCCGGCGCCAGATATTGGCGTAGGTGGTGCGCGAGATCGGGCCTTCGACGCTGCGGGTGACCACCTCGCGGCGCGGAAAGTTGACCTTCGCGTGGTCCAGGATGCGGTCGACCGTCAGCGGCCAGTCCTGCATGAGCCCGAGCATGAGCGCCTCCCGATGTTCTCGTTGCGGCGATTAAAGCGGGCCAGCGGCGCCCTGGCAAATCGCTCACGCGGCGCGGGCGGCGATTTCGGGAGTTTGGGCGGCGGCCGCGGGATGGACGCGCGCCAGCTTGGCCTGCAGCGCCCGCGCATCGGTGACGGGGAGCGGGCGCCAGCTCACGCTGAGCACGGCGCAGAACACGGCTGGCGCGGGAAGCTGGGCGAACACCGGCGGCGCCACGCACTGGCGCGTCGGCTCCGGCCACAGCGAGGCGATCAGCGCCGCCCGCTGGTGCGAGATCGAAGTGCGGTCGAGCCAGGCGGCGTTCGGCTCGCCCCAGGCCGGCGCGAGCTGGCGTTCGCACGCAGGCGCCTTGGCGGGCGAAGCCCGGAGCGCGAGCGCGGCCACTGCAATGTCGAACCCGCGCATGCCGGCTCCGTTCTCGCCGACAGCACGGACCGCGCCGCTGAAGGAAAGGTTAAGGGTAGAGCCGCGACTTGCCCCATGGCGCGCCGGCGCTCTCGCGCGTGAACACCAAGCGATCGTGCAGACGGAACGGGCGGTCGCGCCAGAACTCGATCGAGAGCGGAACGAGCCTGTAGCCGCGCCAATGCTCGGGCCGGGGCACCTCCCCCAAGCCGAACTTGGCGGTGAACTCGGCGATGCGCTTTTCCAGCGCGAGGCGGTCCTCGAGCGGACGCGACTGCTTGCTCGCCCAAGCGCCCAGGCGCGCGCCGCGGTCCCGGCTCTGGAAGTATTCGTCGGCCTCGGCGTCGGATGCGCGCTGGACCAAGCCGCGGATGCGCACCTGCCGGCGCAGGCTCTTCCAATGAAACACGACCGCCGCGCGCGGATTGGCTTCGAGCTGCCGGCCCTTGGCGCTTTCGCCGTTGGTGTAGAACACGAAGCCATCCCGATCGAAGCCCTTGAGCAGGACCATGCGGACATCGGGAAAGCCCGAAGCGTCGGCGGTCGCCAGCGCCATCCCGTTCGGGTCGTTCGGCTCCTTCGCTTTGGCCTCGGTGAACCAGCGTTCGAACAGCGCGAACGGCTCGTTCTCGGCGAACAGGGCCGCGTCGTCCGGCGGCGGATCGCCGGCCGGGTCGTATTTCGGTGACGGCGGGATGAGGGTGTCGTCGGCCAAGGGGAGCTCCTGGAGCGCGATCCTAACATGGCGATCATAAATCGGTGAGCAGGAGCGTCCGAGCGCCGCGGCAGGGAACGTGGCGCCGTGGCAACGCTTTACGCATTGCTGGCGCCCGCATCCGTGCGGTGTCTCGGCGGCATCCCATATCGTAGTCACGGGACGCCAAGTCGGTGAGCGAGAGAGGATGATCGTCTACAGCCTTCACGGTGAACGGGTCGCGGAGATCGGCGCCAAGGGCGCGCCGCTCGAAAGCGAACGCGACGCGAGCGAACTGATCGCCGAAGCGATCAGCTCGGACGCGCGCTTTGTCGCGATCCCGGCGGAGCGGCTGAGCCAGGACTTCTTCCGCTTGAGCACCAGAAAGGCCGGCGAATTCATCCAGAAGTTCGTCAATTATCGGCTGCGCCTCGCCATCCTCGGCGACATCACGGCGCATCTGGAGAGTTCTGCGCCGCTGGCAGACTTCGTGCGCGAATCCAACCGCGGCAAGTCGGTCTGGTTCGTGCGCGACAGCCATGAACTGCACGCCCGCTTGGCGCCGGCGCAGCTCGCATCCGCGGATTGAAGCGCGTTGCCCGTTAGGGGCGGTTGTGTCACTGACCAAAGCGGCATGTCGCACAACACGTTCGGGCATCTGTTTCGCGTCACCACCTGGGGCGAGAGCCACGGGCCGGCGCTGGGCTGCGTCGTCGACGGCTGCCCGCCCGGCCTGCCGCTGACCGCCGCCGACATCCAATTCTGGCTGAACCGGCGCAAGCCGGGTTCGAGCCGCTTCGTCACGCAGCGGCGCGAAGCGGACGAAGTGAAAATCCTCTCCGGCGTGTTCGAGGACGATCGCACCGGCGGACCGGTGACGACCGGCGCGCCGATTTCGCTGATGATCGAAAACACCGATCAGCGCAGCAAAGACTACGACGACGTGCGCGACCTCTACCGGCCGGGGCACGCGGACTACACTTACGACGCCAAATACGGCCTGCGGGACTATCGCGGCGGCGGGCGCTCGTCCGCGCGCGAGACGGCGGCGCGGGTTGCGGCGGGCGCCGTGGCGCGGCGAATTCTCGGCGGCGGCGTGCAGATCCGCGCCGCGCTGGTGCAGATCGGATCGGTGGCGATCGATCGCGGCCGCTGGGATTGGAGCGAGGTCGAGAACAATCCGTTCTGGTGCCCGGACGCACAAACCGCGCAAGCTTGGGAAAAGCTGCTCGACGACACGCGCAAGGACGGCAATTCCCTGGGCGCGATCGTCGAAGTGGAAGCGACGGGCGTTCCGGCCGGCTGGGGCGCGCCGGTCTACGGCAAGCTCGACGCCGAACTTGCCGGGGCGCTGATGAGCATCAATGCGGTGAAGGGCGTTGAGATCGGCGCCGGCTTCGCCGCGGCGGCGCTGACCGGCGTTGAAAACGCCGACGAGATGCGCGCGGGCAATGACGGCAGGCCGGTGTTCCTTTCGAACGCCGCCGGCGGCGTGCTCGGCGGGATATCCACCGGCCAGCCGATCGTCGCGCGCTTTGCCGTGAAGCCCACCTCCTCGATACTCACGCCGCGCCGGACGATCACGCGCGACGGCCAGAACGCCGATGTGAGCACCAAAGGCCGTCACGATCCGTGCGTCGGCATCCGCGCCGCGCCTGTGGGCGAAGCGATGATGGCGTGCGTGCTGGCCGATGCGATGCTGCGCCATCGCGGACAAACCTCCCGCTAACCTTTACAGTTCGACATTAGGTCCGCGCTGCGAATGCGCGTATCGAGTCGGCTCGATTCCGCGCTGTTCGTTCCGGGAGCCGCACGATGAGTCTGCTCAACGCCTCGATTCGCTTTGCACACGGCGCCGGCGCGTTCGCGCGCCAGAGCTGGCGGCGCGCCGTGCGGCAGGAACGCATGCTCGCTACGGCGACATTCGCGCTGATCGCCTCCACGACTTTGGCCGGCCTCGATTATGTCATCACCGGCGACGCGCCGGATTGGACTCCTGTCGATGCGGCTTATGCGCAGGAGGTGCGGGTCGTTGCGCATCATGTCGAAGCGCCGGCGAGCATCAAAATCGAGCCGCCGTCGCCGCTTACGGAAACACGTGCGGAAGTGGCCGATTTCAGCTTCACCACCGAGGTGCTGCTCGGCGGGCCTGACGCAACGGAACCCGGTGTTGCGGTTACCTCCGCCGCGTTCGCGCCTGCGCAAATAAAGCCATTCGCAGCCAATCGTTTGTGATCGCGGCGCTTACCGCGTGACCGGAACTGGAGGCCACGGCTTTCGGTTTTTCCGGCACGATGTTCGGCAAGACCCTCCCCCTCAAAGAAAAGATGCGCGCGGCGAGCGCATTCGGCGGTATCGCGGTCGCAAGTGCGGTGGCGCTCGACTTGATCGTCACCAGCGGCTGGCAGATCGACCCGCCGCCGACCGAGCTCGAGTTGAACGAGCCGAGCCCGACCTACATCGCCATGATGGATGGCGGCTGGCGCTCCGACTACAGCTACAGCACGGTCTCGTGGGACGAGCAGCTGCCGATCGACGACCAGACGTACGAGACCGAGCCGGTTGAGCGTCTGGCCGGCGCGCCGGGCGGCGACGATCCTTACTACCGCACGGCGCATTATGACGTGCCGAGCGAAGATGAGCTGTATCGCGAGATTGCAGCCTTGTACGCCGAACAAGACGCGCGCGCGGCGGAAGCTGAACGGCGCGCAGAGGAACGGATGGAAGAAGCCGAGGAAGCTGAGCTGCGGATCAATGAGGACCTCAAAGCGGTCGAGAGCGTGGTGGATGAAGAGTACCGGCGTGTGAGCACGCGCGGCTCGGCGGCGGATGATTCGGCCGAGGACACCGAATTCGCGCCGGCCGATGAGGCCGTCGACGAGGTGAGTGAACTCGAGGGCGAAGCTAGCGTTTCCGAAGACGAGTGATCTTGGTCAGGAACGCCCGTTCGGTCTCCTCGACCTCTAGGCCGACCTCGCCGAACATTTGAGCGAAATCCTCCTTCAGGTATGAACTGAAGTAAGGCTCGTGGAAGCCGACGGGGAAGTATTCCAGCATGCGATCGAGATCCGGCGTGTCGCCGGTCTGAATCGAATCCGCCAACACCAGGACGCCGCCGGGCTTCAGCACGCGCGCCATCTCCCGCGCGGCGTCGCGGCGCACGCGCGGCGGCAGCTCGTGGAAGAGGTAGACGCAGGTGACCGCGTCGAAGCTCGCGTCGTCGAACGGCGCCTGCTCGATCGCGCCGTTGACAATCTCCACCTGCGGCCAGTGCGCAAGGCGCGTGCGCGCCTCGGCGCAATAGGCGGGCGAGAGGTCGAGCCCGGTCGCCGGGATGCGCGGAAAGGCGTCGAGCACCTGGCGCAGGAAGCGGCCGTTGCCGCTGGCGACATCGAGCAGCTGCACGCGGCGTTGGTCCTGCCCTTTCAAGGCGCGCGCCAGTGAACCGAGGGCGATGCGGCGCATTGCATCGGCTGCGCCGCCAAACAGGATCTCGACTTGCGTGTCGTAGAGCTTGGCGCTGTCTTGGCTCAGCCAGCCGCCGGTCTGGTAGTGGAAGTTTTGCAGATAATAAGCCGGGAAGCTGCCGTCGCCTTTCACCTCTTCGCGCACTTCGACGCCGTCGCGCTCCAAGCGCCGCTGATCGACGCTCGGCAGATCGCGGAAGAAATTGGCCGAGTTGCGCAAGGCCGAAATCGCGCGCGTCAGCCGCACATCGTTCGGCGCCGGATATAGCCCGGCTTCGATATTGGCGCGGTCCTGGGCGAAGAGATCGAGGAAGGCGGCGCGGATGCGCTTGGCGTCGCCCTCGGGCGCCTGCGGCTGAAACTTCGGCTCGCCCGGGCGATTGAACGGGCCCGTGAGCCGGCGCGCCAGCATGTATTGGCCCATGTACCACGCGACGCGCGCGCCCTGCGCGGCGACGTAACGGGCGCGGCCGAGATCGCGCATCAGAGCCATGGCGTGTAGTCTAGCCGCAAGCGGCGCGCTGCTCTAGCCCGTCGCGGCCTCACGGGCTTGGATGAACAGCCATGAAAGTGGAAATCATCACACGGCGGGACGATCTGCTGATCCGTCGCCTTATCCTCGAGCCAGGGGAAGCGTTGGGCTGGCACACCGATCTCTGTGAGAGCTTTGCCGTTGTCGTTCGGGGCGAGCAGCTGACAATCGAGTATGGTGACGGTGAGAGCATGGCCGTGCCCGTGCATGCGGGCATGAGCGGCTGGGGCGAACCGGAGCCGCGCCCGCATCGCGCCGTCAACAGCGGCGCCAGCGCGTATGAGGAAGTGGTCACCTTCTACCTCCGCGCGCCGAACATGGACCCGCAACCGCGGGCGTGAAGCGTTCGCCATGGACGTGCGTCTCCAGCCGCGCGATGCGTCGCATCCACGGCGTTTCCGTGTTTTGCGCTCCCGAGTTGGGAGACGGGGCGCGCGATCCGCGCTGAGTAGTCTCTTTAGGGTGCGCCGGTTGTCTCCAACCAACGCCGCGCGCTTCGCGCGCCCCGGTTTGCCGATCGTTTTTCCCGGTTTGGGACGAGGAGTTGTAGAACGCCGTCTTGCGACAGCTCGCCTCCTGCACGATGGAATGCGGACGCGCCTCTTCACACCAGGCCGTATCCGCTCCGACGCAACCCGCCATCGACGGATGGCGTCTCGGGGCTTGGCTCCATTCCCAATTCGCCGGTGCTGCGGGCAGAGCTTCCGCTGCTCTGGGCCCTTCGGTTTCACTCCCCGAAGGCAAATCCCGCCGACCGTGTCTTGCACCTCTCAAAGTTTCGGACGTCTTCGAAAGCTCCCGTGTGCGAGAC
>NZ_DASPLU010000017.1:0-37294 GCF_035627415.1 Vitreimonas sp.
ATGCAGCGCACCGCGCTGCAGGGTCATCCGCGCGTGCTGAGCGCGATCGTGCACCGCTACATCGCCGGCATGCCGGTGGAGAACGCCGCGCAGCATCCGTTCCGCCGCAAATTCCACGACCTGCCCATCGGCTATCAGCTCACGACAGCTCGACGCGAAATCACGATGGATGATATCGAGCACTTTGCGCGCTTCACTGGCGATACGTTCTACGCGCACATGGACGAGGATGCCGCACGCGCCAATCCTTTGTTCGGCGGTCGCGTCGCGCACGGCTATCTGATTCTCGCGTTCGCGGCGGGACTGTTCGTCGATCCGAATCCGGGTCCGGTGCTGGCGAACTATGGGCTCGACAATCTGCGCTTCGTCAAACCGGTGAAGCCGGGCGAGGCAATTTCCGTCGCGCTCACTGTGAAGGAAAAGACATTGCGTAAGCCGGACCAGGGCGAAGTGCGTTGGGATGTCGTGGTGACGAACCGCGACGGCGAAACCGTCGCGGCGTACGATCTGCTGACTATGAACGCGGCTTAAGCGACGGCCTTCAGCGCTTCGATGAAGCGGTCGACTTCGTTGGCCGGCAGGCCCGCCACGTTGATACGCGCAGCGTCGGTCATGTAGACGCCGAACTCCTCGCGCAGCCGCACGACCTGGGCTTCGGTGAGCGGCAGTGAGGTGAACATGCCTTTCTGCCCGGCGATCAGGTGCATCGGGATCGAATTGATGCGCGCGGCGGCGAGCGTGGTGCGGGTCTTCTTCATATGCTCGCGGATCTCGTCGAGTTCGTCACCCCACATCGTGCGCAAGCCCGGATCGCTTAGCACGACTCGCACGCACGACGCGCCGTGGTCCGGCGGCATTGAGTAGTTCGCGCGGGCGAGCGAGAAGAGGTTGGATTGCGCCGCCGCGCGCGCCGATCCGGGCGCTTTGACAAAGCACGCGCCAACACGCTCGCGGTAAACGCCAAAGTTCTTCGCTGCCGAAACCGCAATCACCGCATGTGGCACGCGGGCCAACATGTAACGTGCGCCGGCGACATCTTGTTCGAGCCCATCGCCGAAACCCTGATAGGCGAGATCGAGGAACGGGATGATGCCGCGCCGGTTCACCGCGTCCGTCAGCGCTTCCCATTGCGCCATTGAAAAATCCGCGCCGAGCGGATTGTGGCAACAGGCTTGCAGGATCACCGCATCGCCGCGTTCGGCCTTGTCGAAACCGGCGATCAGTCCGTCGATATCGATCTCCTGGCGAGCGACATCGAAGAATGCAACGTCGACCTGCTCCAGGCGCGCCGCGGCAATGATAGCCGGATGGTTCGGCCAGGACGGTGTAGGCAACAGAACGCGTTTGGCCCCCGCATTTCGCAGAAGGTCGCAGCCGAGACGCAGCGCGCCGGTGCCGCCGACGGATTGGATCGAAACGAACTCGGCCGCTTGATCGCCGAACGCGAGTTCGCCGAACAGCCGCAGAAATTCCACGTCGCCTTGCTGGCCGACATAGGTCTTCGTCTTCTGCTCATGCACGAGTCGGCGCTCGGCTTCCTTGATCGCCTTCATGACCGGCGTGACGCCGTTCTCGTCGCGATAAACGCCGACGCCAAGATCGATCTTGTCGGTCCGCGGATCTTCGCGGAACATCTTGATGATCTTCAGCAGCGGATCGGGCGGCCTTACCGCAAGGTCTTCGAGCATAGTCAATCTTCCAAAGGCCAAGTTTCGAGAACTTCGACGAGGCGCGTCAGCCACGCATTGGTCTGATGTCCGTCGAGTACGCGGTGATCGATAGTGAGCGAAACGTAGGCCATCGGCCGCACCAGGATCGCGTCGACGCCGTCGACCTCGCGTACGACGACGCGTTTCTCCAGCTTGCCGACGCCGAGAATGGCCGATTGCGGCTGGTTGATGATGATCGGCGTCGCCACCAGCGAGCCGGAGACGCCGTGATTGGAAATCGTGAACGTGCCGCCTTGAACATCGGCTGGCTTCAGCTGGTTCTTGCGCGCGCGATCGGTCAGGTCGGTCAGCTGCGCCGCCGTCTCTTTCAGCGACAGCGCCTGCGCCCGCCGGATCACCGGCACGATCAGGCCCTTGTCGCCGAGCGCCACGCCCATGCCGATATTCGCATCCTCGAACACTTCGAGGAAGTCGTCGTGCCAACGTGCATTGACGTTCGGCGAGACCTTCATCGCCTCCGCTGCCGCGCGGACGATGTAGGCGGAGTAGGTAAGCGCGGCGCCTTCCTTCGCGTACGCATCCTTGTGCTTGGCGCGGTGCGCGGCGATGGCCGAGAAGTCCGCTTCGAACACCGCCGTCACATGCGGCGCCGTCGCCACCGAACGCGACATGTGCTCGGCGATCGAGCGGCGCATCGCGTCATGCGGAATGCGGCCGCCTTTGATCGGCGCGATCGGCGCGGGCTTCAGCGCCGGTTTGGTTGAACCGCGCGCGATGTGCTCTTCGACATCCTTATGCGTGATCCGTCCGCCTCGGCCCGTGCCCGTGATGGCGGTCGTGTCCAGCCGATGTTCCGCCACTAGGCGCTTCACCAACGGAGAAAGCCGCATCTCTCTCTCATCGTCATTCCGGGGCGCCGCGCCAGCGGCGAGCCCGGCATCCAGGGGCCGCCGCTCCGGCGTTTGCCCCTGGTTAGCAGATCGCGACTTCGTCGCGCCCGGAATGACGGGAGAAGAGCCGATCGAAAGCTTTCCCAACACCGCCCCGGGCGCCGCTTCATCGCCTTCGTTCAGCGCGATCGCGGCCAACACGCCGTCCGCCGGCGCCGGCACTTCCACCGCGACCTTGTCCGTCTCCAGCTCGACGATCGGTTCGTCCTGCTTCACCGCGTCGCCGATCTGCTTCAGCCACGCGCGCACGACCGACTTGGTGCCTTCCTGTTCGACAGGCGCGACGATGTCTTTTTGCTCCGCCATCAGAACCGCACCAGCTCTTCGATCTTTGCCGCGATGCGCTCCACCGAAGGCAACGCCCACTCCATCAGCTCGGGATGGTGCGGCGAGGGGATGTCCGGCATCGTCATCCGCGCCACCGGCGCGTCGAGATCGAGGAACGCCTGATCCGCCACCACCGCCGCGATCTCGGCGCCGAAGCCGGCGGTGCCGATGTCTTCGTGGATTATGAAGCAGCGATGCGTGCGCCGCACCGAAGCCAGCACCGCCTCGAAATCCCAAGGCGCCAGCGTGCGCAGGTCCAGAATATCGGCGCTGACGCCAGCCTGATCCGCCGCCGCCTCGCAGCGCTCCACCATTGCGCCCCAGGCCACCAACGTGATGTCGCCGCCTTCGCGCACGCGTTTCGCCACACCGAACGGCAGCGCGAACGCATCACCCGGATAGGGCCGCCGCGCGCTCGCTGCGTCGAGCATGTTGCGATGCTCCAGGAACATCACCGGATCGTTGCCGCGCAGCGCCGTGCGCAGCAGGCCGACTGCATCCTCCGCATTTGAGGGGCAGGCGACGCGCCAGCCCGGCGCGTGCACGAACTGCACTTCGTTGGTTTGCGAATGCCAAGGATCGCCGCATTTGAAGAAGCCGACCGGCATGCGCACCACCATCGGCGCCGCGAACCGGTTCGCCGTGCGCCAGCGCATCGTGCCGCAATCGTTGATCTGCTCACAGGCCGGGTCGGCATACTTGCGGAACTGGATCTCCGGCACTGGCATCAGCCCGGCGATCGCCATGCCGACGGCGCGGCCGATAATGCCTTCTTCCGACAGCGAAGTGTCGAACACGCGGCCTTCGCCGTACTTCTCCTGCAAGCCGAGCGTCACCCCATGCACGCCGCCCTTGGGGCCGACGTCTTCGCCGAACACCAAGACGCGCGGGTTAACCGCCAGCTCGTGATCCAACGTGCGCCGGATCGCCGTGATCATGTTGATGCGCGCGCCTTCCGGTTTCGGCGCATCGCTCACGCGCGGCGCCGCATAGCCGGTATTCCACAGCCCGCCTTCGTCCTGCAGCGCGTTTTCTTCGCTGAACACGAAGCGCGTCACCTGCGAGGCCTCGCTCACCGGCCGCTGATCGGCGATCTGCACCGCGCGGCGCACGCGCTCCTCAGCTTGCGTCTGCAGCGCGTCCCAATCCTTCTCGCTCATCAGCGCAGGCACGACATGCGCCTTCAGCTTCGGCAGCGGATCGCGCGCCCACTCGGCGTCGACCACGTCTTTCGATTTGTACGCCTGCGTATCTTGAAACGAATGCCCCTGCAGCCGCGGCACTGTGAGGTGCACCAAAGCCGGACCATTGCCGCCCCGCACATGCGCCACTGCATCCGCGATCAGCTCTGACGCTTCGACCGGATCGGTCCCGTCACCGTCGAGCACTTTAAGCCCGCTGAAGCTCGCCAGGTTCTGCGCGATGTTGCAGCCCGGCGTCTGCAGCCAGCCCGGCGTCGAGATGCCGTAGCCGTTGTCTTCGACATAAAACAGCATCGGCAGCTTCAACGTCGTCGCCATCGTCAGCGCCGCCCAGAACCCGTTCGTCGCCACCGATGCATCGCCGCCCAGCACGACGCCGATGGCGCCGTCATAGGCGCGGTCGCCGAGGACATTCTTATGATACTCGATCGCCTGCGCGTAACCCGCGGTCGGCGTGTATTGCGCGCCGACGCCGCCGCACATCGGCAGCGCCGATGCGCCCGTCGCATTCGGATAATTGAACACGACGCCAATATCGCGCCCGTCGCTATAACCGCCGGCGCGCCCCATCGCCGAACCCAGCGCGTCCTCCAGCGCCACGCCGAGCGAAAGTAGGATCGGCCGCGAGCGGTAGTAGCCGCACATCGCGTCCTTCGGATGGGTCAGGCGCAGGCCCAGCAGCACTTGCGCCATGTCGTGGCCGCGGGCGCTGAACTGATAGAAAATCTTCTTGCCCGGAACGAGTTCGCGCTCCTCGATTGCGTCCATCGCGCGGGAGCATTGGACGAGCTCGACCACGCGCTTCCAATCGGTCTCAGGGGCGGCTTTGGGAGCCGGCTTCGGCTTGGCGCTCATAGGCGCAACAATAGCCGCGTTCGCCTGCAAAATCTGCGCTGGTCCGGACGAATAATCGCGTTATGCTGCATGAACCGTGCATAACGTTGGCCTAAAGCGCATGAAACGTGAGCCCATCGACCTCGACCACGCGGACCGGCGCCTGCTCCGCGCCATTCAGCGCGACGCCTCCGCCTCGCAGGCCGAGCTGGCGGAAGAGGCGGGCGTCTCGCCAAGCCTCGTTTCCCGGCGCCTCAGCCGGTTGAAGGAAGCCGGCGTGCTGCGCGCCGTCGTCGGTCTCGTCGACCCCGAGGGCGCCGGGCTCACCTGCAGCGCCATCATCCGCGTGCGGCTGCGCGACCACGCCGCCGCCAACGTCAAAGCCTTCAAGGACCTCGTCGCCCGCATGAACGAGGTGACGCTCTGCGTGATGCTGACGGGTGAGGCGGATTATCTGATGAAGATCGTCGCCCGCGACCTGCCGCACTTCCAGGAGATCGTGCAGTCGAAGCTCTTACGCTGCGCCGCCATCGCGCACATGGAAAGCTCGATTGTGCTGGAGCACTTGAAAAACACGACCGAGCTGCCGCTCGACGACGCGTCCTAAGCCAGACGCGCGGCCGCAGGCGCAACGCCGCCCAACGCCGTCTGCTGATAGAAGCGCATCCGCTTCTCGTCGCCGAGGATGGCGATCAGCTCCTCGATCGTCGCCGGACGGGCGATCAGATAGCCTTGGGTCAAATCGCACTTCATCGACGCCAGCAGCGCAAACGTCCCCGGCGTCTCGACCCCCTCCGCCACCACGTCGAGCCCCAGCCCGTGCGCCAGCTCGATGGTCGAGCGCACCAGCAACGCATCGCGCTGGCTGTTGGTGATGCTCTGCACGAACAGCTTGTCGATCTTGAGTTCGTGCGCCGGCAATTGCTTCAGGTACGCCAATGACGAGAGGCCCGAGCCGTAATCGTCGATCGAGATGCGCACGCCCTTGGACGCGAACAGCTCGATGTTCTCGAGCGCCTTCTGCGGATTGTCGATCACCGCCGTCTCGGTGATCTCGAAGCACAATTGATGCGGCGCCTTTGCGACCAGCTCGAGCGCCGCGCGCGCGAATTCGTCGTCGCCGATCAGGCGGCCGGAAACGTTCACCGCCAGCGTCAGCGGCCAGCCGGCGGCGGCGAGGCGTTTCTGATCGACGATGGCGCGGCGCAACACCCATTCGGTCAGCGCGCGGATATGGCCGGTCTCCTCGGCCATCGGAATGAATAGGTCGGGCGCGATCATGCCGCGTGTCGGATGGCGCCAACGCACCAGGCACTCGGCGCTGCCGATCCGGCCGGTGCGAAAATCGTATTTCGGCTGGTGCACGATCATCAGTTCGCCGCTCTCGACGGCGCGGCGCATTTCGCTCATCAGCGAGAGATTGCGCGCGGGATCGCCGTACGCCGCCTCGTCGAACAGGCCGAGCTTCTGCCGTGCGCTGCGCGCCTGATCGAGCGCGACGCTGGCGCGTTCGATCATGGCGCCGGGGCTCTCCGTCTTCGCGCGCGGCTGCGCCAGGCCGATGGTGACGTTGATATCGAGATTGTGCCCTTCGAGCGCGAGCGGCTGCTCCAGCGCGCCGATCAGCGCACTGGCGCGCTTGCGCGCATCGGCTTCGCTGTCCGCGAGCAGGCCGACGCCCAGCACGTCGCTCGAGAGCCGCGCCACCGGCGCGTTCGGCACCAATTGCAGCAGCCTCTGCCCCAGCACCCGCATCAGCGCGCCGGCGAGCGTGTAGCCGATCGCGCCGCGCACTTCAGTGAAGCGGTCGACGCCGATGGCGGCGAGATAGACGCGTTCCGGCTGCGGTGCGGAGGCAAGCCGCCGCTCCAGCGCCAGCCGGTTCGGCAGCCGCGTCTCGGCGTCGTGATAGGCGAGGTGGGTGATCTTGCGCTCGCGTTCGCGCAGCGCCCCGGTCATGGCGTTGAAGCTCGCGGCAAGGCGCGCCAGCTCGTCGCGGCCGACGATCGCGACCGTTTCGAACACGCCTTCCTGCAGCTTCTGCGCCGCGCTTTCGAGCGTCGACAGCGGCCGGGTGATGTCGTTGGCCAAGAGCCAGCTGCCGGCGATGAGCAGCGAAAGCCCGACCAGGCCGACGGTGAGCAGCGTGCCGAACAGCGCGCTATACTGCGTCAACCCGCCGTCGAGCTGATAGCGCAGCAGCAGCACGCTCGGTGAGCCGTCGAGCGCCGGCAGCGGCGTGGCCAGCGCCAAAGTGCGCCCGCTCGAGGTCTCGATGGCTTCGGCGCGCAGGCTCTGGGCGCGCACTTGTCGTTCGATCAGCGCGCCGAGCGCCGCGGCGTCCTCGCCCTGCGCCCAGCCTTCGCTCGTGTGCAGCGGCGTCGAGGCGTCGAGCGGAATGGTCGCCAGCTCCTCGAGCGCCTGCACGTCGCCGTCCAGGCGTCCGCCGACCACGAGCCAGCCCAGGCCGCCCGGTATGCGCGCCGTCGCCGCGTGATACTGGCGCCCGTCGAACACCAATATGCCGGACGGCGCTTCGGTTTGCGCCAGGGCCCGCTGCAGGCCCGGCGGGACCGAGGTCGGAGCGTTCGCGTCCTCGGCGATGACGAGGCCCTCGCGCGTCACCAGGAAGGTGAGGTCGGCGTTGGCGTTGTCCCGTAACGCCTCGAGCTGGGTGCGGATGGCGCTTTCGTCGCGTCCAGCCGCGGCTTGCTGCAGCGAGACGATATTCGCCGCGGAGTCCGCGCTGGCGGCCAGATGCTCCGTTCGCAGCCGGACCGAGCGCTCGAAGATCTCGCTGGCTTTAACCAGTTGGTCGCGCGCGAGGCGTTGCGTCGCGTCGGCGATCACGACATAGGCGGTGCCGCCAATGAGGATCAGCGCCGCGCAGAAAAGCCCGGCGTAGAGAACCGTCAACTTGTGGCGCAGCCGGACGAACATGTGCGGCGCCTAAGCGGGAGGCAGTGAGCGGATAGAAGTCGCCATGACCGGCTCTTGTAGCCTGCTCTACTGAAGTGACCGTTAACCCTGGGGCCTCACCCGCAGCAGAGGTTACGATTGTGTTTCCAAGCCCGGGCGCCTAATTCTGGCGCCGCCATGCGACTGCGCCACATCGAAGTCTTTCACGCCATCTATCTCAGCGGCAGCATCAACGCCGCCGCCAAGGCCCTCAACGTCTCGCAGCCGTCGCTCTCGAAAACGCTGCAGCACGCCGAGGATCAACTCGGCTTCAAACTCTTCCGCCGCGTGCGTGGCCGGCTCATCCCGACCGACGAGGCGCACGTCGTCTTCCGCGAATCCAGCGAGGTCTACGCCAAGATCGAGACGCTGCAGCAGGCCTGCAAAAGCCTCAAGAACGGCGACGCAGGGCACATCCGCCTCTCCGTGCTTCCGGTCGCTGGCCTCGCCGCCGCGCCGGCCGCGATCGCCCGCTTCCGCGCCGGCCACCCGGACGTCAGCTTCGACATCCAGACCTACCACCACGACGAAGCGCTGCGCGCCCTGTTCGACCGCACCAGCGAAGTCGCTTTCGTTTTCGACGAAGGCGAGCATCCGCGCCTCAAGACGCTGAAATTGGGGCAGGGCGAACTGGTGCTGCTCTATCGCCGCGGCGAGTTCGCCAATGTCGGCGAGCGCATCCCGCTCAGCGCCATCATCGGTCGCGATTTCGTCGGCATCACTTCGAGCGGCCCGCTGGGCGACATCCTTTCGGCCGAACTCGCCAAGCTGAAAGCCGAAGTGCGCGAAGTCGTGTCGGCGCACACCTTCTACGTCGCCGCCGGCCTGGTGCGCGAGGGAGTCGGCGTCGCCATCGTCGACGAGCTTACCGCTCGGGCGATGCGGGATGAGCGGCTCGAATTCAAGCGCCTGGAGCCGGCGGTGAAGTTCGACATTTGCGCCATCCACCTGGAGGATCGGCCGCCCTCTCATCTCGCGGCCAAGTTCATCACCGAGATGCAGAAGTCGTTCGAGCGCATCCTGGCGGCATAGCCGCTCGTTATAGGCGCCAGCCGAAACGCTACTGGCGGTCCCCCGCAGCCGCCGTCAGATGGGATCACCGCCGAAGCGCGGCCGGAGGTTTCGCGTGATCCCTTCTCCTTACGTCCTCTATCTCGGCGCCGCCAAGGACGCCCTGGCCATCAAAACGGCGCGCGGCGTCGCCCATTGGCGGCCGGAAAAATGCATCGGCGAACGGCGCCTGCGCGACGATGCGCCGAGCCTCGGGCTCGAGCCGCTGAGCTACGCCGAAGCGGCAAAGCGCGGCGCCCGCACCATGCTGATCGGTGTCGCCAACCGCGGCGGCGTCATGACGGCGGAGGACGAAGCCGAAGCGATCGCCGCACTCGAAGCCGGCCTCGATGTCGCCTCCGGCCTGCACCAGCGCCTGCACGAGCGCCCGGCCATCCGCGACACGGCCAAGCGCCTCGGCCGCACGCTTTACGATGTCCGCGAGCCCGCGCCCGATCTGCCGATCGGCAATGGCGAGCGCCGCCGGGGCTACCGTTTGCTCACGGTCGGCACCGATTGCTCCGTCGGCAAGATGTACACGAGCCTCGCCATCGAGCGGGAACTGAAGAAGCGCAACGTCCGCTGCGATTTCCGCGCCACCGGTCAAACCGGCATCATGATCGCCGGCGCCGGCGTGCCGGTCGACGCCGTTGTCGCTGACTTCATCGCCGGCTCGGTCGAACAGCTCTCGCCCGAACGCCTCGACGGCGGTTGGGACATCATCGAAGGGCAGGGCTCGCTCTATCATCCTTCCTATGCCGGCGTGTCGTTGGGTTTGCTCCATGGCGCGCAACCGGACGCCATCGTGCTCTGCGACGAGCCCGGCCGGCCGCACATGCGCGGACTGCCCGGCCGGGCGCTGCCGAGCCTCGCACAAACGCTCGCGGCCAATCTCGAGGCCGCCAAGCTCACCAATCCCGACGTCATCTGCACCGGCGTCGCTCTCAACACGTCGAACCTGCCGCCCCAGGAGGCGAAGCGCGTCTGCGAACGCGTCTCCGCCGAATTGAACTTGCCGGCGCAGGACCCTGTCGCCATGGGTGTCGACCAGATCGCGGATTATTTGCTCGAATGCTTCGCAGGCTCACCGCACGCAGCGAACGCTGGCCGCTGAGCCGGCCCTTCCGCATCGCGCGCGGCGTGAAAACCGCGGCCGATGTGGTCGTCGTCAATCTGCAGCACGGCCCTCATGTCGGGCGCGGCGAAGCCGTGCCGTACGCGCGCTACGACGAAAGCGTCGAGAGCGTGTTGGCGCAGATCGCCTCCGTCTCTGCCGACATTGAAGCCGGTCTCTCCCGCGCCGAGCTGCAGCGAAAACTTGCAGCCGGCGCTGCGCGCAACGCCATCGATTGCGCGCTCTGGGACCTGGAAGCCCAGCAAGCCGGCCGCACCGTGGCCGATCTCGCGGGCGTCCAAACGCCCGGCGAAATCGTCACCGCCGTCACCGTCTCGCTCGACGAGCCCGCCAGAATGAGCGAAGCCGCAGCCGCCATCGCCGGTTCGCCGCTGATCAAGGTGAAGGTCGACGCTTTCGACCCACTCACCTCGGTTCAGGCCGTGCGCGCCGCCGCGCCGGAGGCGCGCCTCATCGTCGATCCAAACGAAAGCTGGTCGGCGTCCTTGTTGGCCGAGTTGCTGCCACAGCTGGCGGCCTTGCGCGTCGACCTGATCGAGCAGCCGCTCGCCGCCGCCGAAGACGCCTCGTTGGAGAATCTGAAGCCCGCCGTGCCCATCTGCGCCGACGAATCGGCGCACACCAGCGCCGATCTGGAGCGCGTCGCGCGCCGATATCAGGCGGTCAACATCAAGCTCGACAAGACCGGCGGCCTCACCGAGGCGCTCGTCATGCGCGAGCGCGTGCGACAACTCGGCCTGACATTGATGGCCGGCTGCATGGTGTCGACGTCGCTCAGTGTGGCGCCGGCGCTACTCGTCGCGCAGGATGCCAGTTTCATCGATCTCGATGGCCCTTGGTGGCTGGCGCAGGACCGAGAAAACGGCATGATTTTCGCCAACGGGCGCATGCGTGCGCCGCGCGGCCTGTGGGGCGAGCCGCGCGCATAGCCTCCGGCTATAGCGTCGCCAACAAAAAGTAGACGCGGATGCCGCGGTCGGGTGCTGCATTGGAGCACCCGTAAAAGAAAACATTCGAGCCGCTGCAACGGCTCATCGGGGACCAGGGGGAAATCGAATGAAATCGCCGGTACGTCACAGCCTCAAGTCGCTGCTGCTCTTCGGGGCGTCGGCGCTGATCACCGGCGCGATGGCGCCTTTGGCGCATGCGCAGGACGAGGACGTCACCGCGGCCGAATCCGGCGTGTCCGACGAAGACGAGATCGTCGTCGTCGGCACCCAGATTCGCGGCGCCCAGGTCACCGACGTTTTGCCCGTCACCGTGCTCGGTGAAGAGCAGCTCGACGCGATCGCGCCTTCGAGCGGCGACGAACTGTTCCGCTCGATCCCGCAGGCGGGCGACGTCACCTTCAACGAAGCGCGCGTGGCCGGCGGCATCAACGACGCCCGCGGCGACACCGCCTCGATCAATCTGCGCGGTCTCGGCACCGGCAACACTTTGATGCTGCTCAACGGCCGCCGCATGGTGCTGCACCCTGCGATCCAGGTGGAGAACCTGGTCCCGGTCGCCACGGTCAACACCAACACCATCCCCGCTGCCGGCGTGCGCCGTGTTGAAGTGCTGCGCGACGGCGCATCGGCGATTTACGGCACCGACGCCGTCGCCGGCGTCATCAACACCGTGTTGCGCGACAATTTCGAAGGCCTGCGCCTCGAGGTCGAAGGCGGCCAGTCCGACGGCATGGACGAGATCGAGCTCTCGATCGAAGCCGGCGCCGACTTCAACAACGGCCGCACCAACGTTTCGTTCTTCGGCAACTTCACCAACCGCGATCCGCTGTGGGCCAGCGACCGCGACTTCTCCGCGACATCCGATCTGCGTTCGCTGATCGATCCGAGCAGCCCGTTCGCGAACGACACCGACTGGCGCAACACCAGCACCGATACGCCGTGGCCCGAATTCCGCCGCCTGACGGCGAGCTTCAACCCGTCGACCACCTCGCTGTCGATGAACGGCACCACCATCACCAGCACGAGCGACGGTCACGCGACGTTCCACATTCAGCCGATCACGAACGCGAGCTGCAACAGCGTCGAATTTCCCGCCGCTCTCGGCACCTGCTTCGACAACGGCGTCGTTTCGACCACCGGGTCTGACGAGAATCTGCGCTACAACACCAATGACGGCCGCACGCTATGGAGCGAAGTGGAGCGGCGCAACGCGTTCTTCTTCGTCAACCACGACATGGGCGACAATGTCGAACTGTTCGTCGAACTCGGCGTCTATGAGTCCGATTCGACGAGCTATCGCGAGCAGGAGACCAATCTCTCCACCCAGCGCCTGATCGTTCCCGCCACGAATTACTGGAATCCCTTCGGTCCGACGACCCTCAACGGCAATCCAAATCCCAATCGCGTTCCCGTGACCAATGCGCCGTCGGGCGGGGTGAACTTCGAACTGCAGGACTATCGCGTCGTCGACGCCGGTCCGCTGCCGGTGAATGTCGAGCAATCGGTCGTGCGCGGCCTGGTCGGCTTCCGCGGCCAGTGGAACGCCTGGGACTGGGAAACCGCTTTGGTTCAGTCCGAAGCCGTCACCCACGACACCATGCGTCAGCCCAGCATGACGCTGTTTCAGGACGCGCTCGCGCGCTCGACGCCGGACGCGTACAACCCGTTCACCGGCGGCAATCCGCTCGACCCCGCCAACGGCGACAGCTCGCCCAATCCGCAAAGCGTCATCGACAGCTTCATGGTCGATGTGTCGCGTCGCAGCACGACGACGATGACCATGCTCGATTTCCGGCTCTCGCGGCCGGATCTGTTCGAGATCTGGGGCGGCCCCGTCGGCGTCGCCACCGGGGTCGAGTATCGCAACGAAACATACGAAGACGACCGCGATGCGCGCCTCGACGGCACCATCACCTTCCAGCCGTTCGACGGCTCGACGCCGCTCGCGCCGTTGAGCGACGTCATGGGCGCAAGCCCGACGCCGGACACCGACGGCTTCCGCAACGTGTTCTCGGCTTTCGCCGAAATGGCGCTGCCGATCGTCTCGCCGGACATGAACATTCCGCTCGTGCATTCGCTCGAAGCGCAGCTCGCCGTCCGCTACGAGAACTACTCGGCGTTCGGCGACATCGCCCGCCCGAAAGTGGCGGCCGCCTGGAGCCCGACCGAGTGGCTGATGTTCCGCTCGGCTTGGTCGCAGGGCTTCCGCGCCCCGAACCTGCCGCAACAGCACGAGCGCGGCATTCTCCGTTCGAACACCCGCACCGATTGGGTGCGCTGCGAAGCGCAGCAACAGAATGGCGTCATCACCGACTTCGACGCCTGCAACCAGTCGCAATCGGTGCAGAGCAACCGCTCCGGCAGCGAACAGCTGGAGCCGGAAACCTCGGAGAACTTCACCGCCGGCTTCGTCATCCAGCCGACCTTCATCCCGTCGCGCTTCGGCGAGCTGACGATCACGGCCGACTACTGGAACGTGGAGCAGGACGGCGTCATCGGCCTGCTCGGCGACAGCAACGCCATCACGCTCGATTATCTGCTCCGCATGCTGGGCAGCTCGAATCCGAACGTCGTCCGCGCGGCGCCGACGCCGGATGACGTGCTGATGTTCGCCGGCGCGCTCGACGCCAACGGCGCTCCGCTCCAGCCGGTCGGCGAGATCACCCAGGTCATCGACGATTATCGCAATCTCGGTCCGCGCGAAGCCGAAGGCTACGATATCGGCATCTTCTACGAGGTCGACGACACGCCGCTCGGCGATTGGAACCTGGATCTCAACTTCGCCAGGCTGCTGACCTTCTATCAGGCGCCCGGCCCCGAGCAGCAGCAGCTGCTCAACGCCCAAGCCGCCGGCGTGATCGATCCGCTGATCAACATTCCCGGCGCCGAGAGCCTGATCGAGGAGAACGGACGTCCGAAATGGCGTGCGAGCGCCACCGTCACCTGGCGCGCCGGCAATTGGGGCGCCGGCTGGTACACCGCCTATGTCGGCGGCGTCGACGACACCAGCGTGCAACTCGCGACCGGCGAGTTCTGGCGCGTGAAGCCGTGGATCACGCACAACGCGTACGCTCAGTACGTGATTGACGGCGGCGAGCTGTTCGACGAAGTGCGCGTTCGCATCGGCGCCCGCAACCTCTTCGACGAGGATCCGCCGCTGGCCGACACCGAGTCCGGCTATATCGGCGATCTGCATTCGCCGCGCGGCCGCACCATCTACGCCTCGATCCGCACGCGCTTCTAAAGCGGAGCGCGAGGTGAAGCGCCTCTGCAGCCTCGTCGCCGCCGCGTTCGTCCTGATGGCGGGCGCGGCGGCCGCGCAGGCGCCGGAGCGGGTCGACATCCTGATCCGCAACGGCGTCGTCATCGACGGGACCGGCGGCCCGCGCCGCAGCGCCGATATCGGCGTCAGCGGCGACCGTATCGTCTTCGTCGGCGAGGCGGGGCAGATGCGGGCGGGGCGCACCATCGATGCGTCCAATCTCGTCGTCGCGCCCGGCTTCATCGATCCGCACACGCACTCTCTGAGCGATCTGCGCTCGGACGACGCGATGCGCCGCCGCGCGCTCAATCATCTCACCCAAGGCGTCACCACCATCCTGTTCGGCAATGACGGCGACGGCGCCTATGCCGTCGCCGAGCAGCGCGCGCAGCTGGAGCGGCTTCGCATCGGCGTCAACGCCGGCGGCTTCGTCGGCTTCGGCGCCGTGCGCGAAGCCGTGATCGGCGAGGAGGACCGCGCGCCGACCGAAGCCGAGCTCGACCGCATGCGCGGCCTCGTCGCGCAGGCGATGTGCGACGGCGCGTTCGGCTTCTCCGCCGGACTCTATTACGCGCCGCAGAGCTTCTCCGAGACGGAGGAGGTGATCGCGCTCGCGCGCGAAGCCGGCCAGCGCGGCGGTCTCTACGAATCCCATCTCCGCAGCGAAGGCGCCGGCAATGGCCGGCTCTACGACGCTGTCGAAGAAGCGCTCCGTATCGGCCGCGAGGCGGATCTGCCGGTGCACATCGCGCACATCAAAGCCGCTGGCCGCGACACCGAGGGCGAGGCGCAGCGCGTGATCGCGCGCATCGAAGCCGAGCGCGCCGCCGGCCGCCGCGTCACTGCCGACCAATATCCCTGGCGCGCCTCGGGCACCCGCGTCTCCAACGCGCTGATGCCGCGCTGGACCCAGGACGGCGGCGACGCCGCCATGCGCCGCCGGCTCGCCGACCCGGAACTACAAACGCGCCTGCACGAAGAGATCGAGCGCCTGATCCGCGGCCGCGGCGGCCCGCAATCCTTGCTCATCACCAGCGGCGAACATCGCGGCCGCTATCTCGGCGATGTCGCGACCGCGCTTGGCGTCGATCCCACCGAAGCCGCCCGCCAGATCGCGTTGAACGGCGATGCGCGGCTCGCTTCCTTCAACATGCAGGAAGCCGACATCCGCGCCTTCATGCGTCAGCCCTGGGTCGTCACTTCGTCCGACGCCACCACCGGCCACCCGCGCCGCTTCGGCACCTTCCCGTCGAAGTTCGCGCTTTACGTCCGCGAGACGCCGCTGCTGACGCCGGAGGAGTTCGTCCATCGAAGCAGCGGCCTCACCGCCGAGATTTTCGGCATCGCCGAACGCGGCCTGCTGCGAGAAGGCTATTTCGCCGACGTGATCGTGTTCGATCCGCGCGTCTTCGCCGCACGCGCCACTTACGAGCAGCCGGAGGAGTACTCCGTCGGCGTCATCCACGCGCTGGTGAACGGCGTGTTCGCCATCGACAATGCGACATCCACCAACCGGCTCGACGGCCGCGCGCTGGCGAAGACCCCGCCGGCCGGCGCCTGCGCCAGCTGATTGACAACCAGGCGCCGCACGAAAGAGGAGAGCCCCGATGAACTTGAAGTCCGCGCTCCTGGCGCTCGCCGCCGCCGCCGTCGCAACGCCCGCGCTCGCGCAAACGCCGATCTGCGAATCGCAGGGCGTCACCGTCTCGGTCGATTTCCCGAGCGGCGGACGCCACACCTGCCGCGTCGCCGAAACCGGCGAAGTCACGCTCGCCGTCACGCCGGAAGGTACGCCGATCAATGGCAGCCCGTGGTATGCCTTCCGCCTCGACGCCGCCGCGGCGACGGAGCTGCGCGTCACGCTCGACTATGGCGAGTACGAGCATCGCTATTCGCCAAAGCTCACCCGCGATGGCGCCACCTGGCGTTCGGTCCCGCGCCGTGACGTCATCGTCGCCGACGACGAGCGCCGCGCCAGCATGAACCTGCGCTTGGAGCCGGGCGCGACCTTCATCGCCGCCCAACCGATCGAGACGCCGACCGCGGTGCACGCTTGGGCGCAACAAGTGATCGTCCCGCGCGGCTTCGAAGCGGTCGAGTACGGCCGCTCGATCGACGATCGTCCGCTGATCGCCTACCGCGCCGGCACAGGGACCGATCTCGTCGTCGCCATGACGCGCCAGCACCCGCCGGAAACCTCAGGCGCGGTCGCGTTCCGTAACTTCGTCGAAACCATCATGGCCGACACGCCGCAAGCGAACGCCTTTCGCGCCCGTCACCGCATCCTGCTCGTGCCGATGCCGAACCCCGATGGCGTCATGCGCGGCCACTGGCGCTGGAATAATGGCGGCCTCGATCTGAACCGCGATTGGCGCGACTTCTCGCAGCCGGAGACGCGCGCGCTGCGCGACCTCATCCAGAGCGAAGCGCAGAACCGGCGCACCGTCGCCTTCTTCGATTTTCACTCGACCCGCCGCAACGTGATCTACGCGCCGCCGCTCGATGCGGATTCGCCGACGATCGATCTCCTGCCGCTGCTGCGCCAGCGGCTCGACGCGGCGGTCAATCCGCCATTGCCGTGGACGTTCAGCCACTCCGAAACCGGTCAGACGTCGAAGCGCTGGGCGCTCTCCGAGCTGCGCGCGCCGGGTCTCACAGTTGAACTGGACGACGAAGCCACTGTCGCCACCGCCGGCCGCATCGGCCGCACCGTGGCGGAAACCATGTTCGAGTATACCTCGCGCTGATCAGTGGCCGGTGTGCTCGGCGGTCGACGCGGCCGCGCGCCGCACCGGCATGCTGACCGCGATCTCGCCGGCGCGTTCGAACCTCAGCGTCACCGGGATGCTTTCGCCGTCGGTGAACGGCTGCGTCACCTCGAAGAACATGAGGTGCAGCCCGCCCGGCGCGAGTGTCACCGTCTCACCCGCGGGCACGGCTAGGCCGCCCTCGACAGCGCGCATGCGCATCACGCCGCCGTCCATGCTCATCTCGTGCGCCTCGGCGCGCGCTGCACGCGGGGTGGAAATGGCGACGAGGCGATCGGCGTTCGCCGTCGCGTTGACGATGGTGAGATAGCCGGCGGCGACCTCGACGCCGCTCGGCGTCGGCGCAGCCCAAGCATCGCGCACCTCGAGCTGCGCCGCCGCGGCCTGCTCGGCCGCTCTTTCGGACGCCGGCGCCGTCGACGGCGCTCCGCACGCCGCGAGCAAGATCAACGAAGCGATAAAAAAAGCTCTCATGCCGAGAGCTATCGCGCCACGCCGGCAGCGCGGTCAGAGGACGTGTTGCCGCACCCATGCGTGAGCATGAGTGCGGCGCAACGTTACGGCGTCGGATCTTCCGTGCTGCCTACGTCATCCGCGGATTCTTCGACCGTTTCGCCCGCCTGTTGGATGTCTTCGCCAACGCCTTCGACCGTGTTGCACGCGCCGAGCGATGCAGCGCCCACGAGCGCCGCCAAGGCGATCAGCGGAGAAGTGATTTTCTTCGACATGAATAGTCTCCATTGCCGCGCCGTCCTGCGGCGTCAGCAATGAAAACGTCCCATGTTAGTTGAGGTTTCCCGTGCTCTCGAAGAAGAGAGCTTGGCTCACCGCCGCGCGCACCATGTCGGGCGAATACGGTTTCGTGATCAGGAAAGTCGGTTCCGGCCGTTCGCCGGTGAGCAGACGATCCGGGAACGCCGTGATGAAGATCACCGGAACTTCGAACGAGGCGAGAATGTCGCGCACCGCGTCGATGCCCGATGAACCGTCCGCCAATTGAATGTCGGCGAGCACGAGATCGGGCAGTTCGCGGTTCGCCGCTTCCACGGCGCCGGCGGCCGTCGATTCCACCGCGCACACGGTGTGGCCCGCCGCCGTGACAAGGTCGCTCAAATCCATCGCGATGACGGCTTCGTCTTCGATGATCAGAATTCGCGCTTTCGTCTGTTTATCGAGCGCATCGAGCGCATCGTCCAACAACGCGCTCACTTCATCCGGCGAGCGGCCTAGAATTTCGCCCGTCTCCTGTGTGGTGAAGTTTTCGAGCGTCGTCAGCAGCAGCGCTTGGCGGCTGAGCGGGGCGAGCGTCCGCAGCCGTTCGTGCGCCTTTCGCGCGCCGAGCGATTCCTCGCTGGTGTGGCCGTTCAACTCGACGTTGCCGCTCTCCCAGATCCGGTGGAAGACGCGATAGAGCCCGGCGCGCGGGTCGAGCTCGCGTGGGAATTCTTCAGGCCGGGCGACGATCGCCTCGAGCGCCGCCACCACGAAAGCGTCGCCGCTCTCCTGCGCCCCCGTCAGCGCGCGCGCATAACGGCGCAGCAGCGGCAGGTGAGGCGCGATTTCCCGGGCAAGCGTCATATATGACCCCTTGTTTTGATTAGCAAATTTTTGAGAAGCGGCCTCGGTTTGCATAGTTCGCTCCCGTCCCGTCGAGAGCGGTTGAACGCGGCATCTGAAAAAATGTTCCAGGGCATCGGAACAGGTTTCGCTCGGAGGCGTTGTGTGCGCCGGGGGAGAGCCGCCGTGGGTCTCCCGGACTAGTCCAGCGGGGGCTTGATCGGCATTATGGCACGGAAAGAAGAAATGGAAGCGCTCGTGAGTAAGAAAGCGCCGCCGCAGGACGCATCCGGGGCTGGATACGGGAAATCGCGGCCGGCCTCCGCAACGCACAAGGCGCTCATCACCCGCAATCTGAAGCTGGCGTACGGCCAAGTGGCCAGCGAACCGGTGCCGAAGCGGCTGCTCGACATCCTGTCGACGCTAGACAGCGCCGAGGACAAAAAATCGTGAACGCGCCAGGGGCCTTCAAGGCTGAGCTCATCGAGCTCCTGCCCAGTTTGCGCGCGTTTGCGCGTTCGCTGGCGCACAATTCCGCCCAAGCCGACGATCTCGTGCAGGACACGCTGGTCAAAGCGCTCGCCAACGTCGAACGCTTCGAGCCGGGCACGAACCTTCGCGCTTGGTTGTTCACGATCCTGCGCAACCACTATTACTCCCAGCTGCGCAAGCTGAAGCGGGAAGTGGAAGACGCCGATGGCAAGTTCGCGGCGCGCCTTGCGGTGCGTCCCGAGCAGGACGGCTCGGTCGACCTCGAGGACTTCAAGGTGGCGTTCAGCCAGCTTGCCCCCGATCACCGCGAAGTGCTGACGCTCGTCGGCGCCTCGGGGTGTTCGTACGAGGAAGCCGCGCAGATCTGCGGCTGCGCCGTCGGCACCATCAAGAGCCGCGTCAACCGCGCCCGCCGCAAACTGGCCGACCTCCTCGGCCTTGACGACGAAGGCCAGCCCATTCCCAGTGAAGGGCGGATGATCGAGGACACAGCCAGCGTGTGAACGCGCGCGGATACCGAAAATTTCTGACCTGGCCCCGCGCATTGTCCCTCCGGTCGATGCGCGGGCGCATGGCGTTGTTGCTTGGGCTCGCCATGCTGCCGGCCGGCGCCATCGCCATGCAGGTGGGCCTGAACGGCGTCGCCGCACGCCAAGCCGCTTATGAGGAGTCGCTCGGCCGGCAGGCGCTGCAATCGATCTCCGTCGAGAAGGGCGTGATCGACGAAGTGCGCGAAATGATGCGCGTGCTGGCGACGACGCCGGCGCTGCCGCAGATCGAAGCGGGCGATTGCCGCCAATGGCTCGGCGAAGTCGTTGCGCGCTATCCTTATGTCGCCTCCATCGCCGTGACCGACGAGAATCGCGCCGTCCGCTGCAGCTACCCGCAGGCGCCGGCGGGCCTGCGCGCGCCGCGCTCGGATTTGCGCGATACGGCAATGGCGCGGGACGCGTTCACCATCGGCTTTGTCGAGCATGGCGCGATCACCCAGCAACCGGTGCTTGCCGCGCTCGAACCGATCCGCGACGGCTCGCGCCGGATCGGTTTCGTCGGCGCAGCCATAACTGTCGCGCAGTTGCGCGAATTGCTGGACCGCAGCCGCGAACTCGACGGCGCGCGCGCGGCCATCGTCGATGCGAGCGGGCGCATCATCGCGCAATCCTCGCCCCTGCCTGGCCGGCCCGAAGTCGGGCTTCCGCGCGCGCACCAGATTCGCAATCATCTCGGGCCCGATCCCGGCTTCGTGCGCGTCGACGACGGCGGCGCCGTGATCGTGCCGCTGCACGCGCCCGATCTCTACATCGTCATGTCCTGGCCCTCGGACCAGCCGGCGTGGCGGCGCTGGGGCCAGGTGATCTTCTCGCTCGCGGCGCCGCTATTGATCTGGCTGCTCGCCGTCGCCGCCGGCTGGTTCGCGATCGAGGTGTTCGTGGCGCGCCCGCTCTCGAGCGTCGAAGCGGCGGCGCGCAATTTCGCGCGCGGCGGCGAGGACGTGGCCGATCCGCCGCCTCTGCGCAGCGCGCCGGAGGAGATCCGATCACTGCGCCGCACGCTCGGCGCCATGGCCAAGACGCTGCGCGGCCGCGAAACGCGCTTGGTCGAGGCGTTGGCGGAAGAGCGCGCGCTGCTGCGCGAAGTGCACCACCGGGTGAAGAACAACCTGCAAATGGTCGCGAGCCTGCTCAATATCCAAGCGCGCAACGCCCGCGACGAAAGCGAAGCCTGGGGGCTCGCCCGCGCGCACGATCGCGTTCAGCTGCTGGCGCTGGTGCACCAGCGCATCTACGCCTCCGGCGAGGTGCGCGAGCTCAGGATCGACGATCTGTTCGCCGAGATTTGCCGGCAGCTGGTGCAATCGCGTGGCGCGCAGGTGAAGGACGTCGCTCTGGCGCTGCATTTTGAGCCCGCGCGGGCTTTCGTCGACCGCGCCATGCCGCTCGCCTTCCTGATCGGCGAGGGCCTTTCCGCCGCGCTCGACGCGCTGGCCGACGTCGGATCGGTGACGCTCTCGATCTATCTCCATCAGGACGCGGACGGTGCCGTGCGCTTCGCCGTCGATGCGGACGCGGCCGAGGCGACAGTGACCGCGCCCAGCCCGGGCGCACGGCTGATCGAGGCGTTCGCGCGTCAGCTCGGCGCGAGCGTCGGCCGCAATCCGGATCGGCCGTTCATGCTCTGGGTCAGCGTGCCGGCGCCGAAGGAGGAAGAGCCCGCCCAGCCGCGCCGCGAGCCGCAACCGCAACCCGCCTGATCGCCTGCGCTCAATACAGGAACGGCGCGCAGCCGCGCACGTTCGCCTCGTAGCCTGTTTCTATCCAGGAGAGGACGCCATGCTTGGCTGGGCGCTGGTATTCTTCATTCTCGCACTCATCGCGGGGTATTTCGGATTCTTCGGCTTGGCCGGACTCGCCGCCGGCATCGCCAAGATTCTGTTCGTCGTCTTCCTGGTGCTGCTCGTGGTCAGCTTCGTGATCCGCGCGCTGCGCGGACAATCGGTCACGTGAAGGCGGCGACGTTCGGCTCGAAAAGCGCTGGCGACGGTCCTATATGCCTCCAGCAGAGGAGGCGCTCATGTTCAAATTGATCGATCTGCCGTTCGACGCCGCTGCGCTCGAACCGCACATGTCGCGGGAAACGCTCAACACTCACCACGGCAAGCACCATGCCGCCTACGTCAACAAGACCAACGCCTTCCTCAAGGAGCGCGCCAACGCGCCCGCCTCGCTCGAAGAGGTCGTTCGCCTCGCCAAACGCGAGAACGACAAGAAGCTCTTCAACAACGCCGCCCAGGCCTGGAATCACGGCTTCTTCTGGAATTCGCTCAGCCCGCAAGCGCAAGGCGAGCCGCAAGGCGAGCTGCGCAGCGCCATCGAGAAAGCCTTCGGCGATCTCAAGACCTTCGGCCAGGAAGCGAAGGCAAAAGGAGAGGGCCACTTCGCCTCCGGTTGGCTCTGGCTCGTCGCCGACAAGTCAGGCGCGGTGCAGCTCACCGATCTGCACGACGCCGACACGCCGCTCGCGCACGAGGGCATGACCGCGCTCAGCGTCTGCGATCTCTGGGAGCACGCCTATTATCTCGACTACAAGAACGAGCGCGGCCGCTTCCTCGACGCTTATTTGAACTCGCTGATCAACTGGCGCTTCGCCGAGCGGCAATATGAGGCCGCACGAAAAGGTGAGCAGGGCTGGACCTACCCGGTCTGAACCTGCGCGGAACTGGCCTCCTGGAACACACGTTCTCATTTCAACTGTATTCCAGGAGGACGCACATGCTCAGTTGGGCCCTTATCTTTTTCGTCGTAGCGATCGTTGCGGCCATTTTCGGCTTCGGCGGCATCGCCTCGGCGTCGGCTGGCATCGCCCAGATCCTGTTCTTCATCTTCCTCGTCCTGTTCGTGGTCTCCCTCATCATGGGCATGGCGCGAAGGGGCTAACGGGTCGCGGGCGCCTCCACCGGCGCGGCATTTACTGGGTTCCGATTTGACGCCATAAGAGCGGCAATTCCGAACCTCATGGGAGTGCCCGCCGATGCGCGCGATCCGTAATTTCATCAATGGCGAGAGCGCGTCCGCTTCCGGCGGACGCGCTGGCCGCGTCTTCAATCCTAACACCGGCGCACAGCAGGCCGAAGTCGCGTTCGCTGCCGCGAAGGATGTCGACGCCGCCGTCCAAGCCGCGCTGAAGGCGCAGCCCGGCTGGGCCGCCACCAACCCGCAGCGCCGCGCCCGCGTCCTGTTCAACTTCAAGGCGCTCGTCGAGCAGAACATGGACGAGCTTGCGCACCTGCTCTCTTCCGAGCACGGCAAGGTCATCGCCGACGCGCGCGGCGATATCCAGCGCGGCCTCGAAGTGATCGAGTTCGCCTGCGGCATCCCGCACGCGCTGAAGGGCGAGTACACCGAAGGCGCCGGCCCCGGCATCGACGTCTATTCGATGCGCCAGCCGCTCGGCGTCGTCGCCGGCATCACCCCGTTCAACTTCCCGGCGATGATCCCGATGTGGATGTTCGGTGTCGCCATCGCCTGTGGCAACACCTTCATCCTGAAGCCGAGCGAGCGCGATCCGTCCGTGCCGGTGCGCCTGGCCGAGCTGATGATGGAAGCGGGCGCGCCCACCGGCGTCCTCAACGTCGTTCACGGCGACAAGGAAGCGGTCGACGCCATCATCGCCCATCCGGACATCAAGGCGATCAGCTTCGTCGGCTCCTCCGACATCGCCCAATACATCTACGCCAACGGCACGGCGAACGGTAAGCGCGTCCAAGCCATGGGCGGCGCCAAGAACCACGGCATCGTCATGCCCGACGCCGACATGGATCAGACCATCAAGGATCTCGTCGGCGCCGCCTACGGCTCCGCCGGCGAACGCTGTATGGCGCTCCCCGTCGTGGTGCCGGTCGGCAAGCAAACCGCCGACGAATTGCGCGAGCGCCTGATCCCGGAGATCGAGAAGCTCAAGGTCGGCATCTCGACCGATCCCGAAGCGCAATACGGGCCCGTCGTTACGGCGCAGCACAAGCAGCGCATCGAGGATTACATCGCCCTCGGCGCCAAAGAGGGCGCCGAGCTGGTGCGCGACGGCCGCGGCTTCACGCTGCAAGGCTACGAAGAAGGCTACTTCATCGGCCCGACGCTGTTCGACAAAGTCGAAACCAACATGCGCACCTACCAGGAAGAAATTTTCGGCCCGGTGCTGCAGATCGTCCGCGCCGAAACCTTCGAGGAAGCCGTCGCGCTGCCGAGCCAGCACCAATACGGCAACGGCGTCGCCATCTTCACCCGCAACGGCCGCGCCGCGCGCGAGTTCGCGAGCCGCGTGAACGTCGGCATGGTTGGCATCAACGTCCCGATCCCGGTGCCGGTCGCCTATCACACCTTCGGCGGCTGGAAGCGCTCCGTCTTCGGCGACACCAACGTCCACGGCCTCGAAGGCGTGAAGTTCTACACCAAGGTGAAAACGGTGACGGCGCGCTGGCCGGAGGGCATGCAGGAAGACTCTAGCTTCGTCATTCCGACGATGCGGTGACGTCGGAGCGCGCACTAATCGTCATTCCGGGGCATCGCGCAGCGATGAGCCCGGAATCCAGGGGCACGCGACGAGCTGGTCGCCCCTGGCTTTCGGATCGCGCTTCGCGCGTCCGGAATGACGAGCTAAGACTAGGCGCCGCGCCATGAACATCCTGCCCTTCATCCTGCTCGTCGCCCTCGTCCTCTGCGCCATCGCTGCGCCCGTGGTCTTCGCCCTCCGCCGCCGCGCGCGCGTCGCCGCCGCGGTCGCCGCCACGATCGGCTTCGGCGCACAGGCGCTCTACGTCTCCTACCTGCAATCAGCCGCGCTCGGCCCGGAGCAGGGCGCGCTGGCGCTGCTCGTCGGCATTCCCGGCGTCGCGATCGTCACGTGCCTCGTATCCTTGCTCGTCATCGCCCGCATCACCAACCCAGCCAAACCATGACCGACGAAATCCTCACCGCCGCTTCCGCCGGCCTGGGCCACATCACGCTGAACCGCCCGCAAGCGCTGCACGCGCTCAACACGCAGATGTGCGCCGCGATGATCGATGCGCTGCAACGCTGGCGCGACGACGCCAGCATCCACGCCATCCTCTTGGATCACGCCCCCGGCACGCGCGGCTTCTGCGCCGGCGGCGACATCCGCATGATCGCCGAAAGCGGCGCCGGCGACGGCAAAGCGGCGCGCGCGTTCTTCTTCACCGAATATCGCCTCAACCATCTGCTCTTCCATTATCCGAAACCGATCGTAGCGCTGATCGACGGTGTCACCATGGGCGGCGGCGTCGGCATCTCGATGCCCGCGCGCTTCCGCATCGCCACCGAGAACACGACCTACGCCATGCCGGAAACCGGCATCGGCCTGTTCCCCGATGTCGGCGGCGGTTGGTATCTGCCGAGGAAGCCAGGTGAGATCGGCATGTGGCTCGCGCTCACCGGCGCGCGGCTCAAGTCCGCCGATTGCCTCATCGCCGGCATCGCCACCCACTATATGCCGACCGAAATCCTGGCCGCCGCCCGCGCGCAAATCGCCGGCGCGGCGCAAACGCACGACGCGCAACGCGCGCTCGAAAGCGGCTTGGAGGCGCTCAGCGAATCCGCCGGCGCGCCGCGCGAACTCACGCCCGAAAACATCGAGCGCATCAATCGCATCTTCGCCCTCGACGGCGTCGAACAAATTTTCGTCGCCCTCGAACGCGATCCGAGCGACTGGGCCAAAGCCCAGCTCGCAACGCTGCAAACCAAATCGCCGCAAACGCTCAAAGTCACCTTCCGCCAGCTCCGCGAAGGCGCCGAGATGGCGAGCTTCGAGGACGAAATGCGCCAGGAATATCGCATCGCCGCCCGCGTCTCTGCACGACACGACTTCCAGGAAGGGGTACGCGCCGTCGTCATCGACAAGGACAACAAACCGGCTTGGAATCCGGCGACGCTCGACGCCGTCACCGATGCGCTGCTCGACGAAATCTTCGCCCCGCTGCCACAGGGCGAGGAGTGGTCGCCGCTCTGACTCCCCTCGCCCCGCGAAGCGGGGGAGGGGCTGGGGGAGGGGGACATACACCGTCCCCCTCCCGCCTACGCGGGCCGAAGCCAGTTCCTACATTGGTACTGCAATCCGCTTCGGCGGGCGAAGGCCCGTCGCTTCGCGACACCCTCCCCCACGCTTCGCGCGGGGCGAGGGGGCGCCCGAACTTGCGCCGCTGGCGCAGCGTCCTAAGACAAGCCCCAAACCACAAGGAGCACCGCCATGCGCATCGCTTTCATTGGCCTCGGCAACATGGGCTCGGGTATGGCCGCGAACCAGGCGAAAGCCGGCCGCGACATCGTCGCTTTCGATCTCTCCCGCGAAGCGCTCGCGCGCGCCGCCGAGCAGGGCATGAAGCCCGCCGCCAGCGCCAGCGAAGCGGTGAAAGACGCCAACGTCGTCATCACCATGCTGCCGGCCGGCGATCACGTGCGCAGCGTCTACGCCGAAGCGATCCTGCCGAATGCGCCCAAAGACGCGCTGCTGATCGATTGCTCCACCATCGACGTCGACAGCGCCCGCACCGTGAACCGCGACGCGGCGATGCAAGGCTTCCGCGCCGCCGACGCGCCCGTGTCCGGCGGCACCGCGGCCGCATCAGGCGGCACGCTCACCTTCATGGTCGGCTGCCGCGAGCAGGATTTCGCCGAGATCGAAGAGGCGCTGAAGCCCATGGCCAAAGCCATTATCCGCGCCGGCGAGTCCGGCACGGGCCAGGCGGCCAAGATCTGCAACAACATGCTGCTCGGCATCTCGATGATCGCCACCAGCGAAGCGTTCGCGCTCGCTGAATCGCTCGGCCTCGACGCGCAGAAGTTCTTCGACATCGCCAGCAAAGCCAGCGGCCAATGCTGGTCGCTCACCTCGTATTGCCCATGGCCCGGCCCGGTGCCGGCGGCGCCGTCCAACCGCGACTACGAAGGCGGCTTCGCCGCGGCGATGATGCTGAAAGACCTGAAGCTCGCCCAGGAAGCCGCCGACACCTCCGGCGCGCCCACCCCGCTCGGCGGCGCCGCCGAAGCGCTCTACGCCGAACTCGTGGCGCAGGGACACGGCGGCAAGGATTTTTCGTTCATCCTGCAAATGCTTCGCGGGCGGACGTGAGTAGGAGAGTAAGGCAGTAGGGGAGTAGGCGATTCAGTTGGATCGACACCTACTCACCTACTGCCTTACTCCCCTAGTTCATCACCCCCTCGATCGCCTCCAGCAGCGCCCGCGGCGAGACCGGCTTCACCAGCACCGCATCCGCGCCCGCCGCCTTCGCCGCTGCGAAGTGCTCTTCGCTCGTCGCGCCGCTGATCATCACCACGCGCACGCCGGCAAGCGCCGCATCCGCCCGCACCGCGCCAATGAACGCCGTGCCATCCATCCCCGGCATGCGCTGATCCGCCAGCACCAGCGATGGCGCGCGCTCTGCCATCAGCGCCAGCGCCTCCATTGCGCCGGACGCGCCGCGGATCGCCGTCACGCCCGCGCGCGCCAACACGCGCGTCAGCATCACCCGCATCGCCTCGTGATCATCGACGATCAGCACATCGAGTTCGCTGAGCTTCATGAGGCCGACCTTAGTAGCCTTGGAAGGTTTTTGCTCTTCGTTTGACGCAAGAACTCACCCATCCCCGGAGGCTCGCGAAGCGAGCATTCCGGGGCCCATAAACACGACTATCGCGGTTCTACACTGAAACCCGTTGTGTTTATGGGCGCCGGGCTCGACGCGTTGCGTCGCCCTGGCAATGGGTGAGAGCAAGGCCCCGATTGAGAGCCTTGCTCTCGCAAGAGGCTTCGCATCGACCCAAAAGCAAACGGCCGGAGCTTTCGCTCCGGCCGTCGCCGTTTCCGATTGTGCGCCAGCGCTTAGTACGAAGCGCGGAGCGTGACGCCGTAGGTCGCCGGCTCGTTCGGGTACACCACGAACGTGCCGTCCTGCAGCGGCGGCTGGAATGCGCCGACATAATAGGTCTCGTCCGTGAGGTTGCGGCCCCAGAACTCGACCGACCAACGCTCGTCTTCCGGACCGATGCCGATGCGGCCGTTGAAGATCGCGAACTCACCATTGTCCGTGATCGGGTTGCGGCCCAGCGTCATCGTCCGGTAGCCGTCGTTCCAGCGGCCGTCGAGGTAGAACAGCGCCGAGAGGTTGCCGCCGATCGGCACTTCGTAGCCGATGCCGGCCGTGACGGTCAGCTCCGGCACCAGCGAGAGCGGATCGCCGGAGTTCACCGTGTTCGGGCCCGGGTTGAGCGGGTTGAACACGACCGTGCTGTCATAGTGCGCGTCGGTGTAGACGATGCCGCCGTTCAGCGTCAGCGCGTCGGTCGGGCGCGCGTTGAACTCGAACTCGACGCCTTGGCTGATCACGTCCGGAATGTTCCGGGTGATGAAGTTGAAGCCGTTGAAGGCGTTCAGCTGATAGTCCGAGATCTGCTGATAGAAGCCGGTCAGGTTCACCGTGGTGGTGCCGCCGAAGATGGTCGATTTGATGCCGAGTTCGTAGGCGTCGGTGAATTCCGGATCGAAGCGCAGATCCGAAACCTGCACCGCCGCGGTGTTGGTCGTCGCCGGCGTGATCGCGAAGCCAGAACGGTCGACGTTGAAGCCGCCCGCCTTGTAGCCGCGCGAGTAGCCGCCATAGAGCATGATGTCGTCGCTGATGTCGTAAGACAGCGAGACCGTGCCGCTGAACTCTTCCTCGTCGCTGTCGCCCGTGTGGGTGCCGTTGGCGATGGTGTTGACCGCCGGATTGCACGCCAGGTTCATGAGCGAAGAGGCGCCGAAGCCGCCGCCGCTGACCGGGGTCTGCAGCAGCGTGACCAAGCCGGCCGGCATGCCCGGCACCGCCGCAGTCGCCGTTTCCATTGCCTGCAGCGTGGCGCAGCTCGGCGAGACGCTGGTCAGATCGGCCACCAGATCCTTCGTCTCTTGGCTGTAGCGCACGCCGACCGTCAGCATCAGCCGGTCGCTGATGCTGAATTCGTTGTGCGTGAACAGCGCAAGGCTCTCGGTGTCGATGTTCCAGTTGTCGGCCGATTGGCCCGAGCCGTTCGGGTTCGGGTCCAGGTGGCCCGGAACGGTGCCGACGCTGTTGACCGCGAGGATCAGGCCCGGATTCAACGGGGCAAGGGCCGGCGAGAGCGCCGCGCACTGGAACAGCGAGGGCTGCGCCGAGAACGGATAAAGTTCGCAGCCTCCGGGGAAGAGCGCGCCGGTGTTCGCGGTCGAGATCACGTTGGCGTAGAGGCTCGAGGTCGCGCCGATGCGGATGCGGTCGGTGGTTTCGAGCTTTTCGTCCGCATAGAACAGGCCGACCAGCCAGTTGAGGCGGCCAGCTTCGCCCTGGAAGCGGAATTCCTGCGTGAAGTTCTCGAAGCCGACTTCGAGGTTATCGCGATAGGCGATGTCGATCAGGTTGAAGTCGATGTCCTGATCGCGCACCGCGTCCCAGTTCCGATACGCGGTGATCGAGGTGAAGTTGATGCCGCCAATGTCCCAATCGAGCTGGGCGGAGATGCCTTCGTCCTCGGTGTCTTCCGCATAGGAGCGGCCGGGCGTCACGGTCATGCCGCGGCCCTCGACGTCGATCGCCGGGGTGCCGGCGCCGCCGGTCAGCGCGGTGATGACGCCTTGCGCCGGACCGTAGAGCAACGGCGTGATGCCGCAGCACACTTCATCCGTTTGCGACGCATCGGCGATTACGCGCAGCGAGGCGTCGGGGCTGATGTCCCACAGCATTTGCGCGCGCCAGGCGCCGCGGTCGCGCGTGTTGATGTCGTCGCCCGAGATCAGGTCGGTGATGTAGCCGTCGCGCGAGCGCACCGAGCCGTCGAAACGGAACGCCAGCGAGTCGGTGACGGGGATGTTCACGCCGCCGCGCGCGCCGATTTCCTCGTAATCGTCGAGGCCGGCGGTGGTTTCGAGATAGACGCCCGGATCGAAGTCGGGGCCGGCGGTGATGACGCTGATGGCGCCGGCCGATGTGTTGCGGCCGAACAGCGTGCCCTGCGGGCCGCGCAGCACTTCGACGCGCTCGAGTTCAGGCAGATCGGAGAGCGCAGCGCCGGCGCGAGCGCGGTAGACGCCGTCGATGAAGATGCCGACGGCCGCCTCGAAGCCCGGGTTGTCCGAGCCGGTGCCGATGCCGCGGATGCGTGCGGTCGTGCCGGACGATTGCGATTGGCCGGACGACATCGCGAAGGAGGGCGCGACTTGCGTGATGTCGCGCAGATCTTGGACGCCCGAATTTTCCAGCGTCTCGCCGCCGATCGCGGTCACGGCGAGGGGAACGTCCTGGATCGCGGCCGCGCGGCCCGTCGCCGTGACGACGATTTCCTCGGACACTTCGCCTTCGTCTTGCGCTAGCGCGGGCGTTGCGCCCAATGCCGCGAGCGAAGCGCCCGAAAGCAGAATCCGAGTCCAACCAAACTTTTTGCTCATCGCCGTCCTCCCAGAGCCGGCCCACCGCCTTCTTGTGGGCGGAACCGGCCAAACCATCGGCATGTAGGGGTGCGAGCGATAGTGGCTCCCCCCGCTGACCCTGCCTGTCCTGCGTGCTATAGCAGGCAGGCGACACGGGTGTGTCAACGGGACTTCGCCGCGTAACCTGACGCCCCCGTCATACCAACAGGAGGGTGCGACAACCGCGCCACACTATCTTAGCGTCAGGCTTGCCGTGGCGTTAGCTTCGCACTGGATGCCGCCGCCCTCGCTGGTTGCATGGGCCGGCTTCTCCCCAGATGTATCCCGTCAGATGACCCGCTCCGCTCTCGTTCTCTTCTCAGCCGGCCAGGATTCCGCGACTTGCCTTGCTTGGGCGCTTTCTCGATATGAGCGCGTCGAAACGATTGGCTTTTTCTATGGCCAGCGCCACGCCATCGAACTGGAGCAGCGCCAGACGCTGCGGACGATTCTCGCCGCGGCGGCGCCGGGTCGGCTCGGCGATGACCATGTCGTCGACCTCTCCGGCTACGGCGCCATCGCCGAAAGTGCGCTCACGGCCGAACGCGCCATCGAGATGGCCGAAACCGGCCTGCCCACCACCTTCGTGCCGGGCCGCAATCTCGTCTTCCTCGCCGTCGCCGCCGCGCTCGCCTACCGGCGCGGCGCCGGCACGCTCGTCGGCGGCATGTGCGAGACCGATTTCTCCGGCTATCCGGACTGCCGCCGCGCCACGATCGACGCGATGCAGAGCGCGCTCTCGCTCGGCCTCGACCAGCCGCTCAAAATCGAAACGCCGCTGATGCATCTGACCAAAGCCGAGACCTGGGCGCTCGCGCACCAACTCGGCGGCGCGGCGCTGGTCGAAGCCATCCTCGAACACAGCCACACCTGCTACGAAGGCGACCGCGCCCATCGCCACGCCTGGGGCTACGGCTGCGGCGCGTGCCCCGCGTGCGAATTACGCGCGAAAGGGTGGAACGAGTGGCGTGAAGGCGTAAGCGCGTGACCTACAGCGTCAAAGAGATGTTCTACACGCTGCAAGGCGAGGGCGCGCGCGCCGGGCGTCCGGCCGTGTTCATGCGCTTCGCCGGCTGCAATCTCTGGAGCGGGCGCGAAGCGGACCGCGCCGAAGCGGTCTGCCAATTCTGCGACACCCAGTTCGTCGGCACGGATGGCGACGGCGGCGGCAAATTCCAAACCGCCGAAGCGCTGGCGCGCGCCGCGTCAGCGCTCTGGCCGGGCGGCGGCGCGCCTTACGTCGTCTGCACCGGCGGCGAGCCGTCGCTGCAACTCGATGCGCCGTTGATCGATGCGCTGCACGCCGAAGGCTTCGAGATCGCCATCGAGACCAACGGCACATTGCCCACGCCAGCGGGCGTCGACTGGATCTGCGTCAGCCCGAAAGCCGACACCGAACTCGCGCAAACCTCAGGCCACGAACTGAAGCTCGTCTTCCCACAAGAGAACGCGAACCCCGAGCGCTACGAACGCCTCGCTTTCGAACACTTCTACCTGCAGCCGATGGACAGCCCGCAACGCGCGGAGAACACCCGCGCCGCCATCGCCTATTGCCTCGCCCATCCGCGCTGGCGGCTCAGCCTGCAAACACACAAAGACCTCGGCATCCGCTGACGCGCCGCGAAGCGGCTGCGAACAAGAGGCTGGGGCCAGCTCGTCCGCAGCCGCCCGTCCTGCTCACGTCGCAGACGTGAGCGTCGGATCGGCTAATTCGGTCGAATTTGCGCCAGGGCGGGCGGGGCGAACGGGGATGGGCCCGCCCTTGGCGCGCGCGCTTACTGCGCGTTGGCTTCGTAGGCGTCGGCGACCTTGCGGGCGAATTGGCGAATGGCGCGGCGCGCCTCCGTCCAGGTCGCCGCCGGGCCGGCGATGTCGGCGAGGCTGTGATTGTAGCGCCGGTGGGTGACTTCGCTCACCACGGCGCCGTTGGCGCCGCGCAGCACTGCGCGCAGTTCAGCGCCGCCGATCGAGATCGAGCGGATGCTGTCGAGTCCCGGCTGGTCGGCGAGCTGCTGCATCGTCGGCCGGTTCGGATCGGCGTCGACGATCGAGATCTCGATCGTCAGCCCGCCGGCGCCGTCGACCGTGGCGCCGCGGCTTTGCAGTTCCGCCGCGACCGCTTCGCGCACGGCCGTCTGCAGGATTTCGCCCTCGCGCACGCCGTACTCTTCTTCGAGATCGGTCTGGAACTCGGGCGAGAAGGAGATCGGCGCGAGCGAAACCGGCGCCGCTGCGGCTGCGTGCGCAAAAGCAAGCGCGCTGACGCCGACGAGCATTGAGACAACACGCATGTCTGCGACTCCCAATCTTACCGATCGGAGTATGCCCCGCGCGTTGCGCGAGCGCCATTCACGTTCACGTCACAAGAAACGCGCCGCCGCGCCTCATTTGCCGGCGCGATCGTCGTCGTCTTCGTCCTCGTCGTCGCCGTCAGGAATGGCGGCGTCGATCACGGCGCCGGTCGTCTTCACCGTCGTGCCGACGACAGCGCCGGTCACGTCCACGGCGGCGCCGACCACAGCGCCGGCCAGGCACGAACCCAGCGGCAGCATCAGCAGCACGACAGCGGCAATCCGGATCATCATTCGTCCCCGCGCAAAGACCTGGCCGACCGTGCGCAAGCTCTCGCCCGCGCGCAAGCGCCGCCTGCAGTTCACGCGCTCCAGCGCAAATCATCGACGTCGAACGTCTCCGCCGTCTCCGTCCGGGCGTCGGTGCTGCGGCGGAACGGACCGGCATAGCCCTTGATCGCGCCATGTCGCCGGTCGGGGCCGAAGAAATCCTCGGTGCGCACGAACATGCGCGTGTCGGTCAGCGCGAAGCTGATGCGGTCGAACAGCATCCGCGCGCTGATCGGCTTCTTGACGAAGCCGGTGACGCCCGCATCCCGCGCCGCCGCGACGCGCGAGGCTTCGGTGTGCGCCGTCAGCATGAGGATGGGGACGTACGGGTTCGGACTCGTCGGGCTCCAGCGCACTATGCGCGCGAACGAGAGTCCGTCGATCGGCGCCATCTTCCAGTCGAGCAAAACGAGATCGACCGGGCCCGCCCGCATGATCGCAAGCGCCGCGTTCGCAGTCTCTGCTTCGGATACGGCGTAGATGCCGACAGCCCGCAGCAGACAGCGCAGCACATGGCGCATCTGTCGGCTGTCGTCGACGATGAGCACGTGCAGATCGCTCAGCGACGTCATGGTCTTCGAACCTCCCCCAAGCCTTCGACAAACACCTGCAACCGCAAATGCGAGGTAAATTTCATCGGCTGTCGGAGAGAAAGCGCGCTGCGCGCCTGCGTCTATTGCCGCTTCCTATCGGTCTGCGTGCATGCAGGAACCTGACGTTGTGTTCAGCTACGGCGCGTCGACCAGAACGATCTCGCTTTCGCCATCCGCTTCGATGCGGATGCCCGCTTCATCTGTAATCGCCGCTCCATCTCGCGCGCCGAGCGTCACGCCGTTGACGCGCGCCTCGCCCTTGGCCAGCGCCACATACGCATGCCGCCCGGGCGTCAGCGCGTAATCGACACTCTGTCCTGGCTCCAATGTCGCCGCGAGCACGCGCGCATCCTGCCGGATCGGCAGCGCGCCCTCCGCTTGATCTTTGTCAAATCCGGACGCCAGCGTCACCAGCGCGCCGGCGCGATCGCCTTTCGGAAACTGCGCCGATCCCCAGAACGGTTTGCCGCCGCGCTCCTTCGGGATGATCCAGATCTGATAGATCGTCGTTGGCTCGTCCTCGAGATTGTACTCCGCGTGCGTCACGCCCGAGCCCGCGCTCATCACCTGCACGTCGCCGGCGACGGTGCGGCCCTTGTTGCCCATCGAATCCTGGTGCGTGATCGCCCCGGAGCGCACGTACGTGATGATCTCCATGTCCGAGTGCGGATGCGGCGGAAAGCCGGTCTTCGGCTGGATCGTGTCGTCGTTCCAGACCCTGAGCGCGCCCCAATGCACGCGGTCCGGATCGTGATAGCCGGCGAAGCTGAAATGGTAGCGCGCCGCCAGCCAATCGGCGTCATGGCGGCCAAGACTGTCGAACGGACGTTTCTCGATCATCGGATCACCTCTTCGCCGTCCAATGTGGGCTGGCCCCGCGCGCCCTCAAGGCACAGCTTTTACACCGCCCGTCGCTCTCCCGCTTGACGTCAATCGCGCCGGAGGCTTCACAGAGCCGCAACGGAGGGACCATCCATGAAGCTGAGCCATTTCGCCCTGACGGCCGCCGCGCTCGCGCTCGCCGCCTGCGGCCAACAGACGGCCGACACTGAAGCCCCGGCGGCCCCCGCCGCGCCGCAAGGCCTGATGGAGCAGGTGCAGGCGATGGCGCCTGAGAACCAACTCGTTTTCGCCACCACCCAGCTGGCGGCTTATCAGCAAGCCCACCCAGAATCGCAGCCGCCCTGCCAAGCGGTGCGCGGAACGGAATCGCGCGGCGTCATCCCGCCGAACATCGATCCGAACAGCGCTTACGGCCCGTATGTCGGTTCGCTCGTGATCTCGGTGCAGTGCGGCGAACTTCGCACCGCCACGCGCATGGACCCGAACCAGCAATGGCTGGTCGTGTTCGCGCCGGGCGCCACGGAAGTGCAGGTCGCCAATTGCGGCGGCGAAGAGCGCTCGCGCTGCCCGCGCACGCTGCCGCTGGTCGAGATCGGCCCGACGCCGACGCCTTAAGGGGAATAGGGAGTTGGGAGGAGGGAGTAGGGCGGGGCCTCACACCACCCAATTCCCAATTCCCTACTCCCGCCCTCGCCGCCCAAATCGCGCGATCTCGACATTGTTCACATCGAGCAGCACCAGCGCGTCGGCGTCGACCCGCACGAACCTCGCCCCTTCGAGCCGCGACACGAAATTCTGCTCCAGCTCCATCAGATCGGGCGAGCAGGCGCGCCGGGTCGTGCTGATGCCGCCGAACCGGATCGAAGGCCCGTTCAGCTCCACCTGCGCGAAGAAGCGGTTGCAGCCGGTATGGCCGTTTGCGCGCGAGTCGATGAACTCGAGCGTCGGCGCGTTCAGCCCGCCCTCGGTCGAGATCCATTGCGTGCGGTTGAGCTGCACGACCGGCGGCGGCGTCGGCTGCGGCGCCGCCTGTTGCTCCGCGCACGCCGAAACCGCCAACATGAGGGCGAGCGCCAATGACCGGATCATTCGGCGTCGAACCTCGCGATGACCTGTTGCTCTCCATCCAGCAGCACGAGCGCTTGCTGATCGTAATGGGCGTAGCGGGCTCTGCGCAGCACATCGAGGAAGCTGCGCTCCGTCGCAGCCTGCATCTCGGTCTGGCACGCCCGTCGCGTCGTGCCGATGCCGCCGAAGCGCAGCGTTTCCCCGGAATGGGTCACCGCTGCGAACCAGCGATTGCAGCTCGTGTCGCCCGACGCGCCGTTCTCGGTGAACGCCATCGTCGCGCCGTGCGGGTTGGCGTTCAAGTCGTCCACGCGCCGCCAGCTCGTGCCGGCGAGATAGGACGCCGCCGGCGCAGCCGGTTCGCTCGTCGCGCAGGCGGCGAGCGTCAAGGCGAGCGCAAGGAAGGCGAGCGTCCGCGTCACACCGGATCCCACGGAAACACCGAGGCGCTCGCGCCGACATCGGTGTAGTTCGCCTTCATCGCCGGCAGCGCATGGTCGATCAGCGTCTGCGGGCTCCAGCCTTCGATCCGCGCCATGCCGCGCACGGGCCGCGGCTGGTTGAACAGGAACACCTCATTGCCGCGCACGGCGAAGATCTGGCCGGTCGTGTCCTTCGCGCCGTGGGCGCAGAGCGCCACCGCGAGCTGCGCCACCTGATCGGCGCGCATGTTCTTCTTGAAACGTTCGACGCGCGCCGCGCTCGCTTCGTCCTTCACCGGGATCGAGGCGATCATCCGTGTCCAGGCGAATGGCGCGATGATGTTCGAGCGCACGTTCTTGCCCGCATTCTCCATCGCGATGATCCGCGAAAGTCCCATCACACCCAGCTTGGCGGCCGCGTAATTCGCCTGACCGATATTTCCGATCAGACCTGAAGTGGATGTGAACAGAACGTAGCTGCCGTCCTGCTGCTCGCGGAAATGCTCGATCGAGGCGCGCGTCACGTTGAAGGCGCCGTGCAGATGCACGTCGACCACCGCTTTCCAGTCCTCGGGCGGCATCTTGTGGAACATGCCGTCGCGCAGGATGCCGGCCGGATTGATCACCGCGTGCAGGCCGCCGAACTCTTTCTTGGCCTGCTCGAACATCGCCGCGACCGCGTCATAGTCGGCGACGCTGTCGGAATTGGAGATCGCCTTGCCGCCCGCGGCGCGGATTTCCTTGGCGACCTCTTCGGCCGGACCAGCTGAGCCCGCATCGCCGCCCTTCAGCCCGCCGCCGAGATCGTTCACCACCACGGCCGCGCCTTCGCGCCCCGCCAGCAGCGCGCACTCCCTACCGATGCCGTTGCCGCCGCCGGTGACGACGACGACCTTCCCGTCCAGCACGCCCATGATGTCCTCCGAAGGGTGGAGGCTTTAGCCGCCCGCGCGGGTCGCGGGTAGGGGGAGAAAGGGTGAAGAGCTGCGCTTTTCCAGCGCTGCGCGCCGTCATCTGGGGCGCGCGTCAGCGAGAACCCAGATTCAGAGGGCGCCAGCGCCCGCTGGATGGCGGATGCGCGGATAGGCGCGGTTTCTATCCCCCCAATTCGCAGGTGAAATCCTCATCCAATCAACGCCCGCGCGGAAAGCGAGGGCGATTCAATCCGACCGCGCTTCAGCGGGCGTAGAATGCCGCGCATGAAACTCATCCGATCCACTCCAGCAGCAGAGCGAAAGCTCGCCCGGCTCGCCGCCTGGGCGTGGCTGACGCTCGCGTGGATCGGCGCGACGCTGTTCGGCGAGGCTGTGCGCGTCAACCGGCGTCACATCCGCCGGCGGTTTCGCTGGCTCGAACTCGACCGCATCGCCTACGTCGTCTCTTGGCTCATCATTGGCCGCGGCCACCAGCTGATGCACCGGCTCAACGTCCGGCCGCTGCGCAACTATGCGGCGCCCGGTTTCACCCGCCGCATCCGCCGCGGCCATTATCGGCGCACCGTGTTCGGTTCGGCGCTGCGCAAAGCGCTGAAGCATCCGAACCTGGCGCAGCGTTTCGCCCGCATCGTCGAGGCGCTCGCCAATATCGACCGCCTTGCGCGCCGCAT
>NZ_DASPLU010000018.1:0-78557 GCF_035627415.1 Vitreimonas sp.
ATGCGGCGCGCAAGGCGGTCGATATTGGCGAGCGCCTCGACGATGCGGGCGAAACGCTGCGCCAGGTTCGGATGCTTCAGCGCTTTGCGCAGCGCCGAACCGAACACGGTGCGCCGATAATGGCCGCGGCGGATGCGGCGGATGAAACCGGGCGCCGCATAGTTGCGCAGCGGTCGGACGTTGAGCCGGTGCATCAGCTGGTGGCCGCGGCCAATGATGAGCCAAGAGACGACGTAGGCGATGCGGTCGAGTTCGAGCCAGCGAAACCGCCGGCGGATGTGGCGGCGGTCGACGCGCACAGCCTCGCCGAACAGCGTCGCGCCGATCCACGCGAGCGTCAGCCACGCCCAGGCGGCGAGCCGGGCGAGCTTTCGCTCTGCTGCTGGAGTGGATCGGATGAGTTTCATGCGCAGCATTCTACGCCCGCTCAAGCGCGGTCGGATTGAATCGCCCTCGCTTTCCGCGTGGGCGTTGATTGGATTGTGATTTTGGCCGCAGCTTAGGGGGATAGCGCGCCGGCTTATCCTCGCTTCTTCCCTTGCGCCGAGCCTCGCCTAGCGCAAGCGCCAGCGCTCAGTTTGCGCAATCGGGACTCGCGCCGCCGTTCTGACGCAGGAAGCCGACATAGTAGTCCGCATACGCACGCGCTTCTGCGCGCGCTGTGTCATTCGCCACTAGCTGCGCCACGGCGTCTCCCCAACCGCTCGCGCAACGCGCCGCCTCGGCCGCGCTGTTCACGCAATCGATGAACGCCCCAAAGGCCAGCCGATAGGTGTTGAACTGATCGCGCGTCATCGGCTCGCCGTGTCCGGGCACGGCAAGCCGGAACGGCGTCGCCCACGCCGCATCGAGCTCAGCCCGCCAAGCATCCGGGCAAGCGCTTTCGAAGAACGGCGCCGGCAGCGTCACCAGATCGCCGAGCACTGCAATGCGCGTCCTGCGGTCGTAAAGCCAGATGTCCGCCGCCGAGACCGCCCCATCGGTGACGCGCACATCGAGCCGCCGTCCGGCGATGCGCATGCGGCGCGCCCGTTCAATCGCAACGTCGGGAAGAAGGCTCCGCCTGTCCTCCATCGTCGCCAAATAGATGCGCATCTCCTCGCGCTCGCCTTCGGGCGTCGCCGGATCGGCGGCGCGTTCGCGCGTGCGTTCGAGATTGCGCACCAAAAAACCGCCCGGCGCCAGCGCGCCCTCGATGGCGCGCGTGGCGTAGACCGGCGCATCCGGAAAGATCGATTTCATCCGGCCGTTGCCGCTCGAATGATCGAGATGCCAATGCGTGTTGAAAATCGCCGCGACCGGCTGCTGGCGCGTCGCCGCGAACGAAACGATCGCATCGCTGTGCCAATCGTGCCGGCCGGTATCGACGACGATGAGCCCGTCCGGCGCTTCGAAGATTACGGTGTTTCCGTCGGGCCCCCGCCCCGGCAAGATGGCGCCCGGAATGAGATGCACGCCAGGGGCGAGTTCGCGCGCCGGCGGCGCCTGCGGCGACTCGGCGGCCATGGCGGCGGCGAGAACGAGTTCTGTGATCATGGCCGGAGCTTGGCGCCCCTGGCGCGCCAGTGCGCCCGCGCATCGACCGGGCGCCCGAGCGCCGCGATATGCCGTCCGCCCGGCTTTATTTCGCCCCCTCCGGCGACTATCGCTTGCGCTCAGATGCGCGGTTCACGAAACATCCGTCCGGGCAGCGGGCACAACGTCCGTGGGACAGTGGGGAGCGAGCAATGGATCTCGGCCTGACTTGGTTCGATTTCGCGGCTCTGGTGGTGCTGGGGCTTTCCGGCGTGATGGCCTTCGCCAGGGGCCTGATCCGCGAGGTGTTCTCGATCATCGCCTTCATTGGCGGCGCCATCGCCGGCGTCTTCTTCGCCCGCCTGGGCGCGCCGCTCATCGAAGGGGCGACGCCGCTCTCCGGCTGGTTGGCCGCCGTGGCGGCAGGCCTGCTGATCTTCCTGATCGTGTTCATCATCATCACGGTGATCGTTTCGACGGTGGCCAAAACCGCCCACCAGTCGACCGAGATCGGCTCCTTCGACCGCGCCGCGGGCCTCGCCTTTGGCATTCTGCGCGGCGTCGTCGTGGTGGCGCTGGGCGTCCTGGTGATGCGCCAAGCCACCGATGACGAGGTTCCGGCGCGTCCGCCGTCGAACCCGACCGAGTGCCGTGCGACATACGATCCGCTGCAAGCGGGTATTCGCTGCGCGCGGACCTATCCTATCTATGGCGGTGTGGCTTCGGCTCTGGGCGCAGTGCTGCCCCGGGCCGGCGACCGCGCGCGTGATATAATCAACCGGCAGAGGGGCGAGTCGGCCCCGATCCCGCCGGCTGAACAAGCCCCGCCCGAACCGGCGGCAGAGCCGACGCCGTAACGCTGAGGACCGAATGAGCGCCGAGCGCCCCTCCCTTCGCTTCCAGACGGCGCCGGCGGACCCGGCGGCGCCCTTCGACAAATGGGAATTCGACGACAAGCCGCGCGAGGAGTGCGGCGTGTTCGGCGTGTTCGGCTCGGAAGACGCTGCGGTGCTCACTGCGCTCGGTCTGCACGGGCTACAGCATCGCGGCCAGGAAGGCTGCGGCATCGTCTCCTATGACGGGCGCTTTCATCACGAGCGGCACCTGGGTCTCGTCGGCGAGCACTTCTCCGGCGCCGACGTGCCGCGCCGCCTGCCCGGCAATTCGGCCATCGGCCACACGCGCTACGCCACTTCGGGCGGCACCATCCTCCGCAACGTGCAGCCCCTGTTCGCCGATCTGGCGCTCGGCGGCTTCGCGCTCGCGCATAACGGCAATCTCACCAACGCCCGCGACCTGCGCGAACGCCTGGTGGACGACGGGGCGATCTTTCAGTCGACCTCCGACACCGAATGCATCCTGCAGCTGATCGCGAAGTCGCGGAAAGCCAAGGTGGTCGACCGCTTCGTCGAGGCGCTGCACCAGATCCAGGGCGCCTACGCCGTCATCTGCCTCACCACCAATATGATGATCGCCGCCCGCGATCCGGTCGGCATCCGGCCGCTGGTGCTGGGCGACCGCGACGGCGCGCCGATCCTCGCCTCGGAAACCTGCGCGCTCGACATGATCGGCGCGAAGTTCGTGCGCACGATCGAGCCGGGCGAAGTCGTTGTGATCACGCGCGAGGCGGGCAAGGTCCGCATCGACAGCCACTTCCCGTTCCCGCGGCGCAAGGCGCGGCCGTGCATCTTCGAGTTCGTCTATTTCGCCCGGCCGGATTCGGTGATCGACGGACGCAGCGTCTACGACATCAGGAAGCGCATGGGCCGCGAGCTGGCGCGCGAGACCGGGGTCGAAGCCGACGTGATCGTGCCGGTGCCGGACTCCGGCGTGCCGGCGGCGATGGGCTTCGCCGCCGAGAGCGGCATCCCGTACGAGCTCGGCATCATTCGCAACCATTATGTCGGCCGCACCTTTATCCAGCCGAAGCAGGAAATCCGCGCGCTCGGCGTGCGCCTCAAGCACTCGGCCAATCGCGACGCGATCAAGGGCAAGCGCGTCGTGCTCGTCGACGACTCGATCGTGCGCGGCACCACCTCGCGCAAGATCGTGCAGATGGTGCGCGAAGCGGGCGCCAAGGAAGTCCACTTCCGCAGCGCCTCGCCGCCGATCAAGCATCCTGATTTCTACGGCATCGACATGCCGAGCGTGGACCAGCTGATGGCCGCGCAGATGACGATCGAAGAGATGCGCAAGTCGCTGGAAGTGGAATCGCTCGGCTTTCTCTCGGTGGACGGGCTCTACCGGGCGATGGGCGAAGGCCAGCGCAACGCCGGCAATCCGCAATTCACCGACCACGCCTTCACCGGCGATTATCCGACGCCGCTGCTCGACCATTCCACCGACCGCGCTTCACGCGATTATCAGCTCTCGCTACTGGCTGAAGAAGCGGCGGAGTAACGGCCCATGACCGACGGCAAACGCATCGCGCTGGTAACCGGCGCGTCGCGGGGCATTGGCAAAGCCGTGGCGCTGGAATTGGCGCGGCGCGGCTGGCGCGTGATCGCCGTCGCGCGCGCGCAGAAGGCGCTCGAGCAGCTCGACGACCGCATCCGCGCCGAAGGCGGCGAAGCGACTTTGATCCCGCTCGACCTGCGCGATCTCAATGCCATCGATCAGCTGGCGGCGCCGCTGTTCGAGCGCTTCGGCAGGCTCGACGGCCTCGCCGCCTGCGCCGGCGTGCTCGGCGCGCTGACGCCGGTGCATCAGATCACGCCGTCGGTCATGGATGAGACGACGTTGGTGAATTATCTCGCCAACCAGCGCCTCATCCGCGCGCTGCACCCGCTGCTGCGCGAGAGCGATGCGGGACGGGCGGTGTTCATCACTTCGGGCGCGTCGAAGAACCCGAAGGCGTACTGGGCGCCCTACGCCGCCTCCAAAGCCGCGCTCGATGCGCTGGTGACCTCGTATGCAGCCGAACTCAACGTGACACCGATCAAGGCCAATCTGTTCAATCCTGGCGCCACGCGCACGGCGATGCGGCAGAAGGCGTTTCCCGGCGAAGACCCGATGACGCTGCCGGCGCCGGAAGAAGTCGCGCCGGCGATCGTGGATATGCTGGCGCCCGGCTACACGCAAAACGGCGCTTGGGTGCAGTTCGAGCGCTGAACGCGATGCAGCGGTACGACGCCATCATCATCGGCGGCGGCGCTGCGGGGCTCTATGCGGCGTTCCATGCCGGGCGGCGCGGGCGGCGCGTTCTGGTGCTGGAGCACAACGCCGAGGTCGGCGCGAAAATTCTGATCTCGGGCGGCGGGCGCTGCAACTTCACCAATCTCAATGCGGCGCCGGAGCGGTTCATCTCCGCCAATCCGCATTTCGCGCGCTCGGCGCTGGCGCGGCATACGCAACACGACTTCACTGCGCTGGTGCAGAAGCATCGCATCCCGTTCTACGAAAAGACTTTGGGACAGCTGTTCTGCGAAGGCGCGCGCTCGTCGCAGAGGATCGTGCGCATGCTGCTGGACGAATGCGCGGCGGCCGGTGTCGAGGTGCGCTGCGGCGTGCGCGTGCGCGATGTGCGGCGCGCTGAGCGCTTCAGCGTGGAAACCAGCGCCGGCGCGTTCGACAGCGAAACGCTGACGATCGCCACGGGCGGCTTGTCGATCCCCAAGCTCGGCGCCGGCGGCTTTGCGTTCGAGATCGCCAAGCAATTCGGCCTGCCCGTTACGCCGACCCGGCCCGGCCTCGTGCCGCTGACATTCGGCGAAGGCGACCTTGGCTGGATGCGGCCGCTGAGCGGGGTTTCGGCGGACGTCACCGTGCGCGCCGGCAAGGCCGCATTCCGTGAAGCGGCGCTTTTCACGCACCGCGGGCTTTCGGGACCTTCGGTGCTGCAGGCGTCGTCCTATCGCGCGCCGGGCGAGGCTATCGTGATTGATTGGCTGCCGCAGGCGGATGAAGACGCCTTGGCGCAGCGCAAGCGCGAGCGGCCAAAGGCGCAGCTGAAGAGCATTCTGGCGGAGCTCTTGTCCGAGCGGCTGGCCGCGGCGCTGGCCGAACAGCTGCCGCACGGCGCGGTCGGCGACATGAAGGATGCGGCGCTGATCGAGGCGGCGCGCAGGCTGAAGGCGTGGCCGCTGACGCCGATCGGCGACGAAGGCTATGCGAAAGCCGAAGTGATGGTCGGCGGCATCGATACGGACGCGCTGTCGCAACAGACGATGGAGACCCGCGCCGTTTCCGGCCTCTTCTTCATCGGCGAAGCGGTCGACGTCACCGGCTGGCTCGGCGGCTACAATTTCCAATGGGCCTGGTCGAGCGGCTGGGCTGCGGGGCAAGCGCTCTAGCCCAAACCCGCGTGCTCGCCTAAGCTTCGCGTCAGTGCGCAGCGGGAGGGTGTGTTGCGGCTGATTCTAATCCTGGCGCTGGCGCTTTTGATCGCCGATGCGCGGCCTTCGTTCGCACAGACCGCCGAGCGGATTGCCGCGCCCGAACAGGCGCAAGCGAACAGCGCGACCTTTGCCGCGCGCGACTTCTTGAATGCGTTCATGTTCGAAAGCGGATGGGCTCCGACTCTGTTGCAAAGCGCGGTACGCGCGCCGTTGCCGCAACTGCGCGCCGACATCACGTCGGAACCGTTCTATGCGGCTCTCTCTCCTGCGGATCAGCGCGCGCTCGACGCCGTGTTCGAGCGCCTACCGGTGATCGCCGGCGAAGAACTTGTCCGCGCAACGCCGGCGATCATCGCAGCGGGCGCGCCGCGTATGCTCGAGCTCTTCAATGAATCGGAGCTGACGGAGATGACCGCCTTTCTCCGCACCGAGGCGGGTCAGCTGATGCTGGCGCACGGCGCGGCGGCAGGGATCGACGCCATCGAAGGCGGTCAGACGCAGGTCGCGCCGCTGCAGCCACGACACAGAGCGGCGATCGACGCATTCCTAGTCACGCCAGCCGGGCGCGCCATGAACGATCGCCTCGACGCACTCCACGCCGCGACCGAGCGGATCAACGAGGAAGCGCTCGCTTCGATCGAGCCGCCGATCAGGAGGCGATTTTTCTCCGAATTGTGCGCCGTGTCTGGCGAGCATTGTCCGGAAGACATGCGAGAAATGTCGCTCCGATAAGAGCGGGCCGGCGTGGTCGCGGGTGGGAGGTTCGACATGCGCGTGACGATACTGACGGCCGTGGCGCTGCTGAGCTGCGGCATTCGCGGAATGGCGTTCGCTGACACCGCCGCGCCGGCGGCGGTTCAACACGCGCAAGCCGACGAAGCACAGCAACGCACAGAACGCGCGCTCGATATCATGCTGTTCGAGTCGGGCCTGTTCGTCGCTTCGATCGCGGAAGTCGAGCCTTACATGGATCCCGACCATCGTGAGCGCGGGCTTCGAAGGCTGACCCGCGGCCTCGATCCGCAGCGCGCCGAGGCCGCGCGGGCTTACATGGCCGAGTTCGACAGCCGTTTCGCCGCCGCGCTCGAACGCGCGCGGCCGCAGATCGTCACGCGCGTCGCCGACGCTCTGCAGACAACGCTGTCGGCCGAAGAGCTGGCCGCGCTGCAGGATTTCGTGCTCGGCGAAGACACGAGCGCGTTATTCCTGCGAATGATGCGCGAATGGGTGGGACGCGGCGGCAGCGGCAAGACGCTCGACGTCGCCAACTACACCAATTCCGAACTGATGACGCTCGCAGCCTTCATGGAAGGCCCGGGCGGGAGAGTGTTCGACGAAAAGGCCGACGCGTTCGACGCCATCATGCTGGCCGAGTTCGAGACGTTCGTGCCTGCGTTCGAGCGCGAGTTCACCTTGGGCTTATGCGAGATCAGCGGCGAAGATTGTCCGCGCTGGACCCGCTGATCACGCGGCGCGCCCGAAGCGCCGAGCCGCCAGTGCGATCGGGATGCCGACGAAGGCGGTGTGGGTGAAGATCGTGCCCAGCAGCTGGAGCAGACCGAGCGGCCTCAGGCTGCTGAACGCGCTCTGCAACCGGGCGCCGGCTTCAGCGGCGTCGGCCGGGAAAGCGCCCGTGGCCGAGGCCGAGAGCGGCACGACGACGTAGTTCATCGCGACGTAGAGGACGAGACCGTAAAGGAAGCCCCAGAGCCAAGGCCGGGCCGTGAGCGCGCGCATGCGCGTTGCGGCGAGCACGTAGACGGCGGCCATCGCGGTTGCGATGAAGAAATGCGTGCCGAGGCCGAGCGCGGCCGTGTTCCAGCCGCCGGCGCCGGCGGCGTCGCGGCCGATCCAGCCGGCGGCGACCGATTGGAGCACCTCCGCCGGCGACAGGCCGTAGCTCAGCGGGCCATAAACGACGAAGGCGTAGAGGATGTCGAGCACGCCGGCGGCGAGCCCGCCCACGAGAATGGCCCAGACTATACGCATGTGACGCCCCCGCTCGGCTTTGCGCGTGATAGCAAAGCCGATATTGGCGCCGTTGGCGCGGCAAATGCGATAAACGGCGCGAAACGGAGGCGTGCTTGCGGGATGTTCTCGTCGTCGACGCGCTCGGCCGCACGCCGGAGGGGCGCGAGGTGGAGCGCTACAGCTTGCGCAGCGGGGCCGGTCTGCGCGCCGACGTGATGAGCTATGGCGCGACGCTGATGCGGCTCGAAGCGCCGGATCGGAACGGGCGATGCGAGAACATCGTGCTTGGGTTCGATGCGCTCGCGCCATATCTCGCCGGCACACCCTATTTCGGCGCCACAATCGGGCGTTACGCCAACCGTATCGCCGGCGCCCGCTTCGCGTTGGATGGCCGCGACTATCCGCTCGCGGCGAACGACGGGTGCAACCATCTGCATGGCGGCGTGCGCGGCTTCGACAAGGCCGTGTGGGACGCGCAAGGCTTCGAACGCGCGGACGGCGCCGGCGTCGTGCTGCGCTACGTGAGCGCCGATGGCGAGGAGGGCTATCCGGGCGAACTCGAGGTCGAAGTCGCTTACGAGTTGACGCGCGATCGGCTGACGATCGCCTATCGCGCCCGTGCGACGAAGCCGACGCACGTCAATCTCACGCATCATTCCTATTTCAATCTGAGCGGCGCTGCGCTGCGCAACGTCGAGACGCACGAGCTGACGATCAACGCCGACCGCTTCATGCCCGTCGACGAAGAGCTGATTCCCGTCGGCGATCCCAAGCCAGTCGAGGACACGCCCTTCGACTTCCGCACCGCCCGCCTCGTCGGCGCGCGGATCGGCACGGACGACGCGCAGCTGCGCGTCGGCGGCGGGTACGATCATACTTTCGTGCTGAACAAGACCGCAGCCGGCGCTTTAGGCCAGGCCGCTCTGTTGCGCGATCCCGCAAGCGGGCGGGCGATGGAGGTCTGGACCACCGAACCGGGCCTGCAATTCTATAGCGGCAATCATCTGGATGGCGCGGCGGGCGGATTTGGCCGACGCGCGGGGCTGTGCCTCGAGCCGCAACACTTTCCCAATTCGCCAAACCGGCCCGACTTTCCGTCGACGCTGCTGCGCCCCGGCGACGCCTACGGGAGCCGCACGGAGTTCGTTTTCACCACGACCTGAGCATTCTTCGATTGAGCGCCCAAGGACCAATGCTAGGCTGTGAAGCGGGAGGCATTCATGATCATCCGCGTCATCGTTCTCGGGCTCTGTCTGGCGGCCGCCTCCGTTCCGGCGCAAGCCCAACAGACCGTACACGTCCCGGCCGCCGAAGCCGCTGCGCCCGAGGAGACCGCTTCGGCGCTGCGCGACGTCTACCAGGCGCTCTTCTTCGACAGCGGCATGTTCGATGCAATGGCCGAGCACTATCTGCCGATCTATCGCCAAACCATCACCAGCTCCGACCTCTATCGCCTTGGCGGCGAACGCCGGCGCGCGGATCTCGATGCGCTGATCGCGCGCACGCCGGAGCTGATGCGCGATGAAGTCATCGCCGAAGCGGACACCATGTCGAGCAACATCGCGCCGGAGATCTCTGCTCTGTTCACGCCCGAAGAGCTGCGCGACTATGCCGACCTGATCCGTCTGCCGCTGTGGCAACGCCACATTCAGGCGATGGCTCAGCAGGCGGCGGAAAACAATGGCGACCCGCACGACTATCAGCCGGTTTTCACCGCTGAAGAGCGCGCCGAACTCGAGGCGATGGAGCAGCGCCCCGGCGCCCAGGCGCTGATGCGCTCCGGCGGAGCGCTCAACGCGATCCTCCATCGCGAAATGCAAGCGGCGGGCCCGCGGATGCAGGCGCGCCTGCAACAGCGGCTCGCATCCGAATTCTGCAATCTGCTCGGCAACGATTGCCCGCCGGCGCTGCGCGCCAGCATCCGCCCGACTTAACCGGCTTCGTCCGCGAACGGGTTCTTGCCTGCTTTGACGATCAGCCGGATCGGCGAAGCGTGCAGGTCGAAGGCGTCGCGCAGGCCGTTGACGAGATAGCGCTTGTAGCTTTCCGGCATCTCCTCGGCGCGCGAGGCGATCAGCACGAAAGTGGGCGGACGCGATTTGATCTGGGTGAGATAGCGCGGCTTGATGCGCTTGCCGCGCACAGCCGGCGGCGGATGGCGGGCGATCGTGGCGTAGAGCCAGTCGTTCAGGTCTTTGGTCTTGACCCGCGCGGTCCAGTCGGTGTGCGCCTGTTCGACCGCCTTCATCAGCCGGTCGAGACCGACGCCCGACTGCGCCGCGACAGTGACGATCGGCGCGCCGCGGGCCTGCGGCAGGCTCTCGCGCGCAACGAGCTTCATCTCCTCGAAGTGCGCCCGCGGATCGGCGATCGTGTCCCACTTCGCCAGCACGAACACGAGGCCGCGGCCCTCGCGGACGACAAGGTCGGCGATCGAGAGATCTTGCTTTTCGAACGCCTCGTTGGCGTCCATCACCAGCACGCAGACATCGGCGAAGCGGATCGCGTTCAGCGTATCGCCGACCGACATGCGTTCGAGCTTGGCCTGCACCTTCGCTTTCTTGCGCATGCCGGCGGTGTCGATCAGGCGATACGGCTTGCCCTGCCAGGCCCAGTCGATGGCGATGCTGTCGCGCGTGATGCCGGCTTCGGGGCCGACCAGCAAACGGTCTTCGCCGATCAGCGCGTTGACGAGCGTCGACTTGCCGGCGTTGGGACGGCCGACGATCGTGAGCTGGATCGGCCGCTCGCGCTTCTCCGCGTCCTCATCCTCCGGCTCCGGGGCGTGCGCGGCGAGGGCGGCGTAAAGCTCCGCCATGCCCTCGCCGTGTTCGGCCGAGAGCGGGATCGGCTCGCCGAGACCGAGCGCAAACGCTTCGTTGATGCCCACATCGCCGGCGCGTCCCTCGGCCTTGTTGGCGGCGAGCACGACCGGCTTGTCCGCCCGCCGCAACAGCGAAGCGAACGCCTCGTCGAGCGGCAGCACGCCGGCGCGCGCGTCGATCAGGAAGAGGATGATGTCGGCTTCGCGGATCGCGATTTCGGTCTGTGCGCGCATGCGCGCTTCGAGCGAGGCGTCGGTCAGGTCCTCGAAGCCGGCGGTGTCGACCAAGGTGAAGTCGAGGTCGCCGAGCCGCCCCTGCGCCTCGCGCCGGTCGCGCGTAACGCCCGGCGTGTCATCCACGATCGCCAGCTTCTTGCCGGCGAGGCGATTAAAGAGCGTCGATTTGCCGACATTCGGCCGCCCGACGATCGCGAGCTTGATCGTCATGGACGGCCAACATCAACGAAGGACGACGAGCCGAGCCTCGTCGGTGACGATGTAGATCTGGTCGTTCGCGGCGATCGGCGGGATGAAGACGGGCTGACGGACATCGGCCGTCGCCACGGTCTGGCCGTTCTCGGGCGACACCGAGATCACTTCGCCAAGCGAGTTCGCGAGCACCAGGCGCCCGCCCATCATGATCGGGCCGACCCAGGCGACGCGCCCCTTACGCTCGTCTTCCTCTTCGTAGCGGCGCAGCTGCTGCACCCAATAGATGTTGCCGGTCACCCGATCGAAAGCGGCGAGTTCGCCGTCGACGCTGACGGCGTAAAGCACATCACCGGCGATCCACGGCGTCTGCGTGGACGCGAACGGACGGGCCCAGCCGCGCTGGCCGGTGCGCAGGTCGATACCGGCGAGCACGCCGGAATGGCTGGCGGCGTAGACGACGCCGTTATCGACCACCGGCCGGCCGGCAATGTCATTGATCGCAGAGAGCGAAGTCAGCCGCCCGGCCCGGGAGAGCGAGTCTGACCAAAGACGCCGGCCATTGCCGGCGAGCAGCGCCACCACTTCGCCGGACGCAAACGGCGCCACGACGGTTTCGCCGTCGACCGCCACGCTCGGCGCCGAGAGGATTCGCGCCGGCTCGGCGATGGCTTGGTAGTTCCAGATCACATTGCCGGTGTTGGCGTCCATGCCGATCAGTTCGCTGTCGTTGGTGATGGCGAACACACGCCCGCCGGCGACCGTCGGCGCCGACTGGAACGGCGCGTCCGATTGCGCGCGCCAAACCTCGTCGCCGGTCTGCCCGTCGAGCGCGACGACGAAGCCGAACCCGGTGGTGACGAACACGCGGCCGCCTGCTGCGGCGACGCCGCCGCCGCGCGCGACCCGGTCACGGCCCTCGCTCGGGCGCAGCTGCTCGGTCCACAGCCGATCGCCGTTGCTTGCGCGGATGGCGTGCACGCGGTGATCGGCGTCGAGGAAGTAGAGATTGCCGTCGGCGATCACCGGCGGCGCGGCGATCTGGGCGCGGTCATTCGAGCCCTGGCCGAGATTGACGCGCCACGCCTGTTCGAGCACCGCCGCCCCCGAACCGTGCGGGGGCGAATTGTCGGCCGTCCCGCCCGGCTGAGTCCATTCCACCACCGACGTCATCGGCGGCACGGCGATCGTGCGTGCAGCGAGGGTGGGATCGGGCGTCAGCTGTTGTTCGAAGGTCAGGATCGAAACGCGCCCGTCCTGCGGCGCCGTTTCGGCCGGAGCGTCGCCGCCGTCGAACGGATTGATCGCATCGCCCACGCGGCTGATGGTCGAGCATGCGGACAGCGCCGCAGCGGCCGCGAGTACAGCGAGCGGGCCGAAGCGGCCCAAGTGACGGCTCATCAATTTTCTCCTTCGGAGGGCGCTGGCGCATTTTGGGCGCCGTCCGCTGAGTCTGCTGGCGCGGGGCCAATGACGGAAAGGGCAAGCTGCGCGCGCTGGCGCACCGTTTCCGGCGCGTCGAACGCGAGCGTGAGATTTTCGAGCGTCGAGCGCGCGAGGTCGGTCTGGCCGGCTTGCCAAGCCTCAACCGCCAGCAGTTCGCGCGCGAGGAAGGAGAGCCTGCTTTCAGAGTCAATCAGCGGCTGAAGCCGCGCCTGCAGAGCCGCGAACTCTTCGGTCTCGGCGGCGATGTAGGCGGCGCGCAGCCGCGCCGTGTCGCGCATGATCGGATCGTTCGCGACATCGGCCGCCTGCTCGAATTCGGCGAGCGCCGCTTCCAGTTCGCCCTGCTCCTGCAGGATGGCGGCGCGGTGCATCCGCGCCATCGCGCGATAGGCGCGCGGACCTTCGCCGCTCAGCCGCTCGAGCTCGGCTTTGGCGCCGTCGACGTTGCCGGCCTGGACCATCTCGAGCGCGGCGACCAAAGCCTCGGACTGGGCGCGCTGGCGCTTGAGCTGCTCGCCCTGCCACCATTGCCAGCCGCCGATCGCAAGCAGGAAAATCACGAACAGGCCGATCAGGTACGGCCCATACTTCTTCGCCAATGCGAGCGCGCGGTCCTGGCGCAAGCTCTCATCGACTTCCTGGACAAAACTGTCGGTTTCGTTCGTCACGCGCCGCTAATCCTCGAACCCGCTCGCCCGCTCATGGCAGCGGACTCGTCCCCCAAAATCGCCGGCAAGCTAGCCGCGCTTGTCGCCCCGGGCAACGCGCGCTTGCGGCGCCGAGTTGACCCGCAGGGCATAGGTCTCGGCTGCGGCAGGAAAACGGCGGCCGCGGACGTCGGCTGCATATTCGGAGACGGCCTTGTCGATCGCCCCTTTGATGTCGCCGTACCGGCGGACGAATTTGGGGGTCCAGTCGAACAGGCCAAGCATATCGTCGGTGACCAGGATCTGGCCGTCGCACTGGGCCGAAGCGCCGATGCCGATGGTCGGGACGCCGACCGCGGCTGTGATCTCGGGGGCCAGGGTTTCGTCGACACCCTCGACGACGATGGCGAAAGCCCCGGCCGCGTCGGCGGCCTTGGCTTCGGCCATGACCTTCTCGCGCTCGTCCTGGGTGCGGCCCTTGGCTCGGAACTTACCGTCCACGTTCACCGCCTGCGGCCGCAGGCCGACATGGCCCATGACTGGGATGCCGCGGTCAACCAAATAGGCGATGGTGGCGGCGATCTGGGGCCCGGCTTCGACCTTAACCGCCTGGGCGCCGGTTTCCTTGAGCAGGCGTGTTGCGTTCGCGAAGGCGTCCTTCGGATCGCCTTCGTAACTGCCGAACGGCATGTCCACGACCACCATGGCGCGCTCCGAGCCGCGCATGACCGCCTGGCCGTGCATGATCATCATCTCGAGCGTGACGCCGACGGTGTTGGGCAGGCCGTGCACGACCATGCCGACGCTGTCGCCGACCAGCAGCAGGTCGCAATGCGGGTCGAGGATTTCCGCAACGGGCGCAGTGTAGGCGGTGAGGCAGACGATCGGATCGCCGCCTTTGCGGGCGGTGATCTCAGGCGCGGTGATGCGGCGGACTTGGGTGTGACGGGACATGCTCGCCCTCGTTTCGGGGAGGGTAGTCCTAGCCTTTGCTGCGCTGCGGCGCCAGCTTCGTCCCCAGAGGGCAGAAACGAGGGCGCAAACGCGAAGGGCGGCCCGCTAGAGCCGCCCTTGCTTCAATCTGGTTGGACGCGGACCTATTCCTGCGTCGTGCGATAGACGACGGCGCCGCCAGCGAGCGCGGCCGCGGTCATCAGCATGATCTGGGTCATGCCCGTGCCGAGCGATTGCAGCACGCCCTGGGCGGCGTCGCCGAGCGAGGGCGCAGAATTCAGCGCGCCATGAGCGCGGGCGACTTCAAGACCGGCCGAAGCGACGACTTCTTGTCCGAACGCGCCGTAGAAGGCGTAGCCGCCGTAGATGAGCGCGGCGCCGGCCGCGGCCATGCCGACAGTCTGCGCCAGGTTGCGGACCTTCAGCGCCGACTCGCGGCGCGCCACGGCGTGCTCGATCTTCACGGTGAAGCCGTCATCCACCGGTTCGGCAGCTTCCGCGAAAGAGCGCTTCAGAAGGGCGTCAAAGTCCGTCATTGGGGTTCCAATAGCCGTCTCAGTTTGTCCGTCCCCCTTAGTACGTGGGATTTCACCGTGCCGAGGGGAAGACCGGTGATTTCTACTATCTCCGCGTGACTGAGCCCTTCTCCGTGGTTCAGCGTCACGCACAGTCTCTCAGCATCCGACAACCTGGCAAGAGCCTTTTCCAGGTCGATCTTCGCTCCGGCCGCGGCCTCCGGGGTGGAGTCCTCCGACGCGATCGGGGACGCGTCGTCGATCTCCTCGAACACGGCCTTCTGGCGGCGTTTGGCCATCAGGAACGTGGTCACCGCGATCCGTCGAAACCAACCCGGAAAAGCCGCCGGAGTTTCGAGGTCGTTCAACTTATCCCACGCCTTGATGAAGGCCTCTTGAGCGAGATCATCAGCTTCGGCGTGGCTCTGACACATCCTCCTCAGCAAAGCGCGGGCCCATCCTTGCCGGCGCTTAACCAGTTCACCGAACGCCGCCTGGTTTCTCGCCTGGGCCGCGATAATCAGCGCGGCCTCGGTAGCTTCGGCCAGATTGAGACCCCCTCGCGACGCCACGGATCAACTCACTGCTCCTTCTTCTTCGAGGCATAATCGACCATCGCCAGGAAGATAAAGGCGATCGCCAAGGTGCCGAGGATCGCCGCCGGAACCAGCATACCCGGCTCGACCTCGCCAGAGAAATCTCGGATCGCAAAGCCGCCGATGACGAAGCCGATCGCCAGCGCCAGCAGGACGACGCCGCTGCCGAGGGTGCTGCGGGCCCGGTCCTTGGGCGGCTTGGTCGCGCCCTCGGTCAGCTGGCGCAGCAGCGCCGGGTCGAGCTGCTGGCCCTTCTCCAGCGCCTGCGAAATCAGGGCGTGAGCCGATTGCTTGGTCCGTTCCTTGAGCCAGATCGGCACCAGAATGACGGCCCCGAGAAAGCCAAAAAAGACAAACGGAACAAAAACATCCGCACCCATTAGGATCTCCATAGCCCGGGGTCTAAAGCCCCTTTGCAGTCTAGATGCGCCTTTGGGGTGAGTTGGATGCAATTCTGTCAGCGGCGCAACAGGGCGCCGGCCCGTGCGGCCATCAACCGCGCTCCGGCCACGAGGCCGATCAGCCCGGCGGCGGCCAGGACGCCGTCCTGCAGCCCGGCCGGATCGGACCCCGCCCAGCCGGCCAGCGGAACCAGGATGGCAGACCCGGCTACGGCGATGCCGACGCTCCTTAACACTCCATTTGCCGTCTGCAGCCTGAAGCGACGCGCCTCTGCCTCGCGCATGACCGCCAGCGTAAAGCTTGGGTCGCGGCGGGGGGCGCGTTCGGCCGCCAGGGCGCGCTGGAGGCGGGCTTCACTCTTCATCTCTCGTCTCCAACGCCTGAAGCAGCCGCTCACGCCCGCGCGTCACATGCGACTTCACCGTGCCTAACGGCAGTTTGAGGATGGCGGCGGCCTCGCTGTGGGAAAAGCCTTCTCCGAGGCACAGCGCCACGGCCGCGCGCTGCTCCTCCGGCAGCGCCGCCATCGCTTCGGCGAGTGCGATGCGATCCTCCAGCGGCGCTTCGTCTTCCGTCTCGTCCTGCTGGGCGCGCCATTCCGTGTCGCGCAGACTGGCGCGCTGGTGCGAGCGGCGCGCGTCGCGGGCGATGCGGAAGCCGATGCCGCTCACCCAGGAGCGGAAACTCGATCGACTTTCGAATTGCGCGAGCTTGCGCCAGGCGGTCACGAACGCCTCCTGAGCGATGTCGTCGGCCTCAGCCCAATGGCCGCAGAAGCGGCGCAGAAAGCCCCGCACCGCCTGCTGGTGCGCGTCGACCAGAGCGGCGAAGGCGCGGCTGTCGCCGGTCCGGGCGGCAGCGACGAGGCGCGCCTCGTCATCTGGAGTCATGGCCGCGCGTCTCGCGGCGGCGCATCAAGCCAAGACCAAGACAGCCCACGGCCGTGACGGTCATGGTGGCGGCGATCACCAGGAAGGCGGTGCGCTGATTGCCGTCGGCGGTCGCGTAGGCGATCCAGAATCCGAGTGCGAGCGCGGTGAAGACGACGAACTCCACCCATGGGCTTTTGCTGGCGCCGTCGCGCTCGGCCAGTTGGGCATAAAGCTCGGGCGCCGGCTCACGTCCCGCCTGCAGCGCCGTCCGGATGACGTCGAGCGTCTGAGTCCGCCGGCGGTGCTCCAGCCAGGACGCCCAGCCCTGTCCGACCGTGGCGAGAATCGCCACGCCAAAAACCACGACAATGGTCATCCATCTGTCCATGCCCGACTCCGTTTGCGCCAGTATGCAGCCGCCGCCGCGCCGAATGGATGCGGTTTAAGCTTGCCAGACGATACTTAAGCGTCTACTTAAGTTTCCATGTTCAGGCAGGACGCAGTTCTCGACTTGGCGTTTCAGGCGCTGGCGGACCCGAGCCGCCGGGCGATGGTCGACCGGTTGGCGAAGGGGCCCGCCTCAGTGAGCGAACTCGCAAAACCGCTCGCCATGTCGCTGCCGGCGGTGATGCAGCACCTGGCGGTGCTGGAAGCGAGCGGCCTGGTCAAAAGCGAAAAAGTCGGCCGCGTACGCACCTGCTCGATCGAGCCGAAGGCGCTGACACGGGCTGAACAATGGATCGCCGAGCGCCGCGCCCTCTGGGAGCGCCGCCTGGATCGGCTCGGCCAATTTCTCGATGAAACGAAGGACGACTGATGCTGACGCTCTACGGACACCCGATCTCTTCCTACACCTGGAAGGTGCTGATCGCGCTCTACGAAAACGGCACGCCGTTCGAGCCGATCACAGTCGATCAAAGCACCTACGCCGACTTCGTCGCCAAGTGGCCGATGGGCAAGTTCCCCGTCCTGCTCGACAGCGACCGCAAACGCATGATCACCGAGACATCGGTTATCATCGAATATCTCGACCGCTACTATCCCGGCCGCACGCGCTTCATCCCCGAAGACTTCGACGCCGCGCTCGAAGTGCGCCGCTGGGACCGCGTGTTCGATCACATCAACACAACGATGTCCAAGGTCGCGCTCGATGGCATCCGTCCGGACGGCCAACACGATCCCTTCGGCGTCGAGGAAGCCAAGCGCATCATTCACGCCGCCTACGGCGTCGTCGAAACGCAGCTCGGCGCGCGTGACTTCATCGTCGGCGACAGCTTCACAATGGCCGATTGTGCGGCCGCGCCGGCGCTTTGGTACGGCGTCCGCAACGTGCCGCTTGAAGGCAAGTATCCGCGGATCGCCGCCTATCGCGAGCGGCTGATTGAGCGCCCCTCCTTCGCCCGGGCGCTGAAGGAATCCGAGCCGCTCTTCCACCTCTACCCGGGAGCTTGAGTCCATGACCGCGATCGCGCACGCCACCATCGTCATGGAGCGCACCTACAACGCATCGCCCACGCGCGTGTTCAAGGCGTGGTCCGACGTCGACGCGCGCAAGCGCTGGTCGGCGCCGGCCGAGGATATCCGGATCGAATACGAAGCCGCCGACTTCCGTGAGGGCGGACGCGATGTCTCGCGCTGCATCGAGCCGGGCAACGAGGACTATGTCGCCGTCGTTCACTATCTCGATATCCGCCGCGACCAGCGCATCGTCTTCGCCGAGGACGTCTCGCATGGGGTGAAGCGCGTCTCGGCGGCGCTGATCTGCGTGGAGCTGCAGCCGGCGGCCGAGCAAACGCGCCTCCTCTTGACCATGCAGATCGCCTCGTTCGACGGCGCCAACATGGAGCAAGGGTATCAGTTCGGCTGGAGCGCCGCGCTCGACAATCTCGCCAAGGAATTCGACCAATGACCAAGCGCAGCACCACGCACGCCACGTTCGTGATCGAACGCGAGTACGCGCATCCGCCGGCGAAGGTGTTCGCCGCTTACGCCGACCCGAAGAAGAAAGCGAAGTGGTTCGTCGGGCCTGAAGATTGGGAGAAGTCGAACCACAAGCTCGACTTCCGCGTCGGCGGCAAGGAGAGCGTCTCGGGCGGCCCGCCCGGCGGGCCGGTGCATTACTACAACGGCGAGATCTGGGACATCGTCGAGAACGAGCGCATCGTCATCGGCTACGATATGCATTTGGATCAAACGCGCATATCCGTCTCGCTGGGCACGACGGAGATCAGGCCGAATGGCGCGGGCGCCAGGCTCATCTACACCGAGCAAGGCGTCTATCTCGACGGCTACGACGACGCCGGCTCACGCGAACGCGGCACGCGCGAGCTGCTGGACCAGCTCGAAACCTTCCTGAACACGTGAGGCGATCATGACCACGACACATGCGAGCTTCGTGATCGAACGCACTTATCCAACCGCGCCGCCACGCGTGTTCGCCGCCTGGGCCGATCCGGAAGCCAAGCGCGCCTGGTTCGTCGAGGGCGAAGGCTGGGAAATTCAGTCCTACGAACTCGATTTCCGCGAAGGCGGGACCGAAAGGAGCCAATTCCGCTTCCTCAAGGGTGAAGAGACGTTCGGCGAGAAGACGGTGTTCGGCAACGAAACCGTCTTCAACGAGATCGTCGACAACGAACGCATCATCTTCACCTACTCGATGGACCGCAACGGCGTGCGCTTCAGCATCTCGTTGGCGAGCGTCGAACTCAAACCGGCCGGCGGCGGCACGCGGCTCATCTTCACCGAACACGGCGCCTTCTTCGACGGCGCTGACGGCGTGAAGATGCGCGAAGCCGGCTGGCGCGAGCTGCTCGACAAGCTGGACGCGCACCTCGCTGCCAATGCCTAGGGAGAACGATGCGATGAAACAGTTTCTGGCCATCTACACCGGCACGACCTCGGCACAGGAACGCTCGGGCTGGGATCAACTCAGCGAAGCGCAACGAACCGAGCGCATTAAGCAAGGCATGACTGCCTGGATGGACTGGGGCGAAAGGCACAAAGGCGCCATCGTCGTGCAGGGCTCGCCACTCGGCAAGACCAAGCGCGCCGGGATGAACGGTGTGACCGATATCAAGAACGCCATGGTGGGTTGGGTGGTCGTGCAGGCGGAGACGCACGAAGATGCCGCCAAGATGTTTCTAGATCATCCGCATTTCGCGATCTTTCCCGGCGATTCCGTGGAAATCATGGAATGCCTCCCCATTCCGCAATTGTGAGCCGCACCATGACTAAGCTGCGCGTCGCCTCTTACAGCATCTCGCTCGACGGCTACGGCGCGGGGCCGCGCCAGAGCCTCGATAGTCCGCTCGGCGAAGGTGGCGAGGCGCTGCACGAATGGATGTTTCCGACCAAGACCTTCCAACAGAGGTTCGGCGAGGAGCGCGGCCGTGAAGGGCCGGACAACGACTTCGCCGTGCGCGGGTTCGAGAACATCGGCGCCTGGATCATGGGGCGCAACATGTTCGGCCCGGTCCGCGGCGAGTGGCCGGACGACACATGGAAAGGCTGGTGGGGCGATAATCCGCCCTATCACACCGACGTCTACGTGTTGACGCATCACGCGCGCGAGCCGCGGGACCACGTTCCATTTCGTCACCGACGGCATCCACGCTGCGCTGGAGCGCGCGAAGGCGTCGGCGCAAGGCAAGGACATCCGCCTCGGCGGCGGCGCGAGCGTCATTCGCCAGTATCTGCAAGCGGGGCTGGTGGACGAGATGCACCTCGCCGTCAGCCCGGTGATCCTCGGCGGCGGCGAGCATCTGTTGCAAGGCATCGACTTGCCGGGCCTCGGTTTCGGCGCGCCCGAATATGTCGCCACAGCCAGAGCGGCGCACTATGTATTGCGGAAAGTCTAGCGCATACTTCGCGCATGGAGGCTGAACCGCTCACGCTAAAGGTCGGCGACGCGACAACGTCCGGCCTGTGGCTTGCGCCGCTGGACGCGCGTGCGGCCTACGTGTTCGCCCACGGCGCGGGCGCCAGCATGGCGCACAAGGCGATGGCGGCGATCGCCAACGGGTTGGCCGAGCGCGGCGTCGCGACCTTGCGCTACAATTTCCTTTACATGGAGCGCGGCTCGAAGCGCCCGGACGCGCCGGCGCTCGCGCATGCGGCCGTGCGCGCGGCGGTCGATGAAGCTAACCGGCTCGCGCCTTCGCTGCCGCTCTTCGCCGGCGGCAAATCGTTCGGCGGGCGGATGACGTCGCAGGCGCACGCCAAAGCGGCGCTGCCGGGCGTGCGCGGGCTGGTGTTCTTCGCCTTCCCGTTGCACCCGGCGGGCAAACCGAGCGACGAACGCGCTGCGCACTTGAATGATGTCGCGCTGCCGATGCTGTTTCTGCAGGGCGACAACGATGCGCTGGCGGAGCTTGATTTGCTGAAGCCGGTGGTGGAGCGGCTTGGGCGCCGTGCGGCGCTGAAACTGCTTGCACACGCCGATCATAGCTTTCACGCGCCAGCGAAAAGCGGACGCAAGGATGCTGACGTGCTGGCCGAAGCGTTGGATGCGGCCGCAGAGTGGATGACCGTGCTCACTTGAACGTCTTCTCGTAAACCTCCGGCTTGAACCCCACCACCAGCTTGCCGCCCACATCGAGCACCGGCCGCTTGATCATAGAGGGCTGCGCCAGCATCAGCGCGATCGCAGTCTTTTCGGTCAGACCTTCACGGTCCTTCTCGGGCAAATTGCGGAAGGTCGTGCCGGCGCGATTGAGCAGAACTTCCCAGCCCACCTTGCCGGCCCAGCCTTCGAGCGTCGCCTTATCCACGCCGACTGTCTTGTAGTCGTGGAACGCATACGTGACGCCATGATCCTCGAGCCAGGTCCGGGCCTTCTTCATCGTGTCGCAATTCTTGATGCCGTGAAGGGTGACGGGTTTCGCTTTGGTCATGTCCCCACATGCCCGAAAGTGCGGCGCGTGTCGCGTCTTGACAGCCATCTGGCGCGGGCCTCTGGTGCTGCCCGAGGGAGAACCGACATGGCCGATACGCTGACCTTCTACACCAACCCAATGTCGCGCGGACGGATCGTGCGCTGGATGCTCGAGGAAGTGGGCCAACCCTACGAGACCGTCGTGCTCGACTACGCGACGACGATGAAAGGCGCGGACTATCTCGCCATCAATCCGATGGGCAAGGTGCCGGCGATCCGTCATGGCGACGTGGTCGTCACCGAAGCGGCGGCGATCTGCGCCTATCTCGCCGACGCGTTTCCGGCCGCGAAGCTGGCGCCGCCTTCCGGCGATAAACTGCGCGGCCCGTACTATCGCTGGCTGTTCTACGGCGCGGGCCCGGTGGAAGCGATGGCGTCGAACCAGGGGCTTGGCGTCGTCGTGCCAGAGGACAAGAGGCCCATGGTCGGTTACGGCTCGCGCGAGCAAGTGATGGACACGCTCGAATACGCAGTGTCGCGCGGGGATTATCTCGTCGGCGACAGCTTCACCGCAGCCGACCTTTATCTCGGCGCACAGATCGGCTGGGGCCTGCAGTTCGGCACGATCGAAAAGCGGCCGGCGTTCGAGACGTACACCGCGCGCATCCTCGGCCGTCCCGCCGCGGCGCGCGCGCGTCAGATCGACGACGACCTGATCGCGGCCGCGAAACAGGCAAGCTGACGGAAATTCGCCGCCCTAGCGCCGCATTTCGCCGTCGACGGGCAAGCGGCGCACGCAGTGCAGCAAAAGTATTGGCGCGGATGGAACCTCTCCGCTAACGTCGCGGCGAGGCCACGATGGCGAGCGCGTCACCTTTTCCGATCCCGTTCATAAGCGGCGTCGGCGCCTATCTTCCCGAACGCACGGTTTCATCCGAAGCATTGGATGCCGAGCACGGACTCAAGTCCGGCTGGATCTATCGAAATTGCGGCGTGCGTCAGCGCCACGTGGTCAGCGCACACGAGACGCAGGAAATGATGGGCGCGCAGGCCGCGCGCGACGCTCTCGCCGAAGCCGGCGTTGCGCCGGACGAACTCGATCTCATCTTGTTCGCGGCCGCTGTCGGCCGCCAGCCTATTCCGGCGACCGCGCCGCTGATCAAGCGCGCGCTCGGCGCGGCGGCTTCGCCGTTTCCCGCTTATGACGTCAACGCGACGTGCCTCAGCGCGCTGGTGGCGATGGATGTGGCGGCGATGCACATCGCCTCCGGGCGCGCGCGGCACGTGCTGGTGGTGTCGTCCGAGATCGCCACCCGCGCGTTGCCGTGGCGGAGCGATCCGCGCACCGCCGGCCTGTTCGGCGACGGCGCGGCCGCGCTGGTGCTGAGCGCAGGCGCCGGCGCCGAGGCCAGACGCGTCGGGCCGTTCCTGATCGAGACCTACGCCGACGGTTACGAATATTGCGAACTCCGTTCCGGCGGCACCCGCTTCGACTTTCAGCGCGAGCGCGAAGCGTTCGAAGCCAACGCGCTGTTCGCCATGCAGGGGGCGGCGCTCTACCGGCTGACATCGGAGGCGGCGCCCGGCTTCATCGAGCGCCTGCTGGCGCGCGCGGGCTGGACGCAAGATCAAGTCGATCTCGTGGTGCCGCATCAAGCCAGCCCGCATGCGCTCGCGCACATCGTCAAACGGTGCGGCTTCGCAAAGGAGCGTGTGATCGACCACGTCGCCGAGCTCGGCAATCAGGTGGCGGCGTCGTTGCCGATTGCGCTCTTCAAGGCGTGCGAGAAGCGCCGGCTCGAACCTGGCATGAAGGTGCTGCTGATCGGCACCTCCGCGGGCGTCTCGCTCGGCGGCGCGACGATGGTGGCGTGAGCGCATGCAGGTTCTGGTGACCGGAGCGACGGGCTTTCTCGGCGGCGCGCTGTCCCGCCGGTTGCTGTCGGGCGGCGAACACGTCGTTGCGGTTGGGCGCGACGCAGCGAAGCTCGCCGCTTTGCGTGCAAGCGGCGCCGTTGTGTTTTCCGTCGATCTCGCCGCGCCAGGGGACTTCACGCCGCCGCCGTGCGACGCCGTCGTGCATTGCGCCGCGCTGTCCGCGCCATGGGGCGCCCGCGCTGCGTTCGAACGCGCGAACGTGCTGGCAACGGAGCAAGTCCTATCACTTGCGCGCAGAGCCGGGGCCCGTCGGTTCGTGCACATCTCGACGCCGAGCGTCTATTTTCGCTTCCGCGATCAGATTGGCGTGCGCGAAGACGCGGCGCTGCCGCAGCCGGTCAATCTCTACGCCGAAACGAAGCGACGCGCGGAGCAATTGACGCTGCGCGCGGCCGATCTCGATCCGATCGTGCTGCGGCCGCGCGGACTCTACGGCGCCGGCGACAGCGCGCTGCTGCCGCGACTGCTGCGGGCGGCCGCCGATCGGCCCCTCCCCTTGATGAACGGCGGGCGCGCCGAGACTGACCTCACCCACGTCGACGATGTCGTCAGCGCCACTATCGCGGCGCTGCGCGCGCCGCCCGATCTGCCGCAGCGCATATTCAACGTTTCTGGCGGCGCGCCGCTGCGCATCCGCGACGTCGTGGAGGCCGCCGGCGCCCGCGCGGGCATAGACGTGCGCTGGCGGAAAGCGCCGGTCAGCGTCGTGCTGAGCTATGCGCGCGCGATGGAAGCCGCGTGCCGGCTGGCGCCCGGCGCGCCGGAGCCGCCGATCACGGCGTACGGCGCGGGGCTCTTCGCCTTCACCCAGACTTTGGACATCTCGGCCGCTGCCCGGCTGCTGCACTGGCGGCCGCAGATCAGCTTCGAAGCGGGCCTCGCGCGCACTTTCGCGGCCGCCGCGTGACGCGGCCCGTCTTCATCAACAGCGCAACGGTCGCTGCGCCAGAGCGCTTTGTCTTGCGGGACGGGCGCTGGGCGCCGTTGGCGATCCCCGTCCGCTATGGCCGATTTTCGCACCCGGAGTTCGGGACCTGCCTGATCGACACCGGCTATACGCGCCGCGTCACCACGGGCGCACGCTCGCTGCCGCTCAGGCTCTACGCGGCGCTGCTCCGCCCACGCTTGGCGCGGAACGAACTGCCTCCGGCCGACGAAGTGGGCGCGATTCTGATTTCGCATCTGCATGCCGACCACGTCTCCGCCTTGCGCGACTATCCGCGGGCGCGCCTGTTTGCGAGCGGGCTCGCGATCGATCACTTCTTGCGCCGTGACGGCGCGCGGCGCGTCCGTCACGGCGTCTTTCGCGAATTGCTGCCGCCAGACTTCCTCGAACGCGTCACCCGGTTCGAGAGCTTGACGCAAGCGGAGGCGCCGCTCGGGCTCAGCGTCGGCTTCGACGTCTTCGGCGACGGCCACGTGCTGGCGACGCCGCTGCCTGGACATATGCGCGGGCACTTCGGCTTCGTGTGGCCGAAGCTCGATCCGCCGCTGCTCTACGCCGCGGACGCGCAATGGCTTGCGCGCGCCGTGACCGAGGATCGCGCACCGGGCGCTCCGGCCAGCTGGATCATCGACAGCGCAGATGACGATGCGCAGACGCGCGCGCGCATCGCAGCGTTCACACGCGCCGGCGGCCGCGTCGTCTATTGCCACGATCCCGAGCCGGTCGCTTGAGCACAATTCTGATCACCGGCGCGCGGGCGCCTGTGGCGCTCGATCTGGCGCGCGCATTCACGGCCACCGGGCACGAGGCTCACCTCGCGGATTCGGTGCGTCCGTGGGCCGCCCGCGCCTGCATCGGCGATGCGGCGCGGCTGCATCTGCTTGCGCCGCCGCGCTTCGCCTTCGAGCGCTTTGCTGAAGGGCTTGCCGCCCTGGTGGAACGGCTCGATCCCGACCTTGTCGTGCCAACGTGCGAAGAAGTGTTCTATGTCGCCGAGGCGGCGCAGCGGCGGGGTTTCGCCGACCGCGTTTTCGCGCCGGCGCCGGAGCTGCTGCGCCGGCTGCACTCGAAGGTGGAGTTTGCGCGGCTCGCGCAGGCGTGCGGCGTGGCCGCGCCGCAGACGCAGCGCATCTCCGACGGCGCGGAGCTGGCTGCGCTGAGCGGCGTCGCCGACATGCTGGTGCTCAAGCCCGAATTTTCCCGCTTCGCCTCACATGCGCTGATCCGTCCGACGCCGCGCCAACTCGGCCGCGTACGCCCCACCGCAGTGACGCCGTGGGCGGCGCAAGCGTTCGTGCCGGGCGAGGAAATCTGCATCTGGTCCGCTGCACGCGCCGGCGAAGTCGTAGCGTTCGCCGCGTACAAGCCGCGCTGGCGGCTCGGCCGTTCAGCGAGCTTCTATTTCGAAGCCGATCACGATCCCGCCTTGTTGCAAATGACGCGGACCATCGCAGCCGCGACGAACACGACCGGTCAGCTCTCCTTCGATGCGATCCGGAGCGCCGACGGCCTCGTCTCTCCGATTGAATGCAATCCCCGCAGCACCAGCGGGCTACACCTGTTCGACGGCGCCGCCGCTCTGGCGCACGCGTTGCTCGGAGAAGACAAGGTGCTGACGCCGCCAGCGCCGGCCCGTCACATCGGCGCGGCGATGTGGCTGTTCGCAGCCGCGCCTGCGGTCCTGCGCGGTCAAGCGCGCAGCTATCTCGACGATCTCCGCCGCAGCGGCGATGTGCTGCGCGCGCTCGGCGGGGCGCCCGTGGCCGCCGGCGCGCTCGTCGACGCGGCCCGGTTCGCCGTGGTTGGGTTGAGCCGCGGACGCTCCGCCTCCGGCCAGAGCACGGACGATATCGAATGGAACGGCGAGGCGATCGGATGACTCTCCTCGCGCTGGTCGATCCCGCCGCCGCGGCGTCCACCGACTGGCCCGCGGGCGCCGAACAGGAGCGCGCCTATATCGATGCGTTTGCGTCGCGGGGATCAACAGCGCTCATCTCCAACCTGCGCACGCGCGTGATGGCGTTGCGCTCCGGCGCGCGCGTATTCCCGGTGACCGTCAATGACGCGGAGTATGGCGACGCCTATGTCTGCCTGCCGCACACTGCCTACGCGCTTTACGCGAAGGACGAACTGCGGATCGTCGACGCCGGCCCATGGACGCCGGCGCTGGCGGCGCTTGCGAGCGGCGCTGGCGCGGCGCTACGGCGGGCGCAGATCAATCGCGTCGTCCACGTGAACAATTGGATGCTGTCGACCAATCTCCACGGCTGTTGGCGCGGCGAAGAGGTCGGAGCGATCCGCACGCTGTTGACGGAACGCTTCCCTGCACATGCGCTGTGCGTGCGGTCGCTCAACCGATGGTCCGATCCGGATTTGTGCGCCCGGTTCGAGGCGGACGGCTGGCGGCTGCTGCCGGCGCGCCAGATCTATGTGACCGACGATCTCGCCGCCGAGTGGGCGCCGCGGCGGGACACCAGGCGAGACTTGGCGTTGCTCGAACGCTCACCCTATCGGCGGGACGATCTGCACGAGCTGCGCCCCGGCGACGCGCAGCGCATCGCCGACCTCTACGCCTTGCTCTATCTCGATCGCTATTCGCAGCTGAATCCCGCCTTCACAGCGGACTTCATCGACCTCACGCATCGCGCCGGGCTCTTCACCTATCGCGGCTTTCGCGACGGCAATGGCGCCCTCGCGACCGTCGTGGGGTGTTTCATTCGCGGCGGCGTGTTGACGACACCCATCGTCGGCTACGATACGGCGCGGCCGCCTGAGGAGGGCCTTTATCGCCTGTGCAGCTTGGCGCTGGCGCAAATGGCGATGGAGCGGGGATTGAAACTGAATGGGTCGGCGGGCGCGGCAAGCTTCAAACGCAATCGCGGCGCGCGCGCCGTGATCGAATACTCGGCCTATTATGTGCGCCACTTGCCCTTGGCGCGGCGCAGCGCCATCGCCGCGCTCGAACAGCTGCTCAATCGCATTGCGCTGCCGATCATGACGGAGCGCGGGCTTTGAGCGCCTATCCGAAAGCTGTGGCGGACGGCTGGCATCCGATCGCCACGCTTGCCGAACTGAAGCGAAGGCCGCTGGCGCGCATGCTGATGGACAAGCCGCTGGTCGTGTTCCGGACGGCGAATGGCCCCGCCGTGCTGCTGGATCGCTGCCCGCACCGCAACATGGCGCTGTCGCTCGGCGCTGTCAGGGACGGCGCAATCGAGTGCCCCTATCACGGCTGGCGCTTCGATGGCGCCGGCCGCTGCACGCTGACGCCGGGCGCGGACGCGCCGGCGCGTCACGAGGCGTCGGCGTTGCCCGTTCAAGTCGCGGCGGGACTGATCTGGACCACCCTTGCGGCCTCGCCGCGCGCCGCTCCAGCGCTGCCGCACCCCCTGGAAGAAACGAAGTTCGACACCTTCTTGTGGCCGGTACGTCCGTCACGCGCCCGGCTGCTGGACGCGATCGAAAATCTGCTCGATCCGGCGCATCCGCACTTCCTGCACGCCGGAATCGTGCGCTCACGGCAAGTTCGCAAACCCGTCGATGCCACAGTGCGCGTTCGCGCGGACTTCGCCGAAGCAATCTATGTCGAGAACACGCGCCCCGCGGCGCTGATGCCGCGCATGCTGGAGGGCTTGCGGGGCCGCAGCATCGGCCGCTTCTTTCCGCCGACCATAGGTCAGGTCGCTTTCGAGGGCGCCAACCGCTTGCGGCTGGCCATCACCGTTTTCTTCACACCTGAGACGCAGGACCGCGTGCGGCCGTTCGCGCACTTCGCGACGCCCGCGGGCGCGGCGCCGGCGTTCATCAAGGAAGGCTTGCTCCGCGCCTTCCACATTCCGGTGCTGGCGCAGGATCGCGCGGCGCTGCGCCGCCAAGCCGAAAGCATCGCGGCGTACGGTCCGGCCCGCTATGCGCTAGGGCCGCTCGATCTCTTGTTTCCGGCGATTCAGGCGTTGATGCACGGAGAAGCCGTTCAGGACTCCGAGCGCTGCGTGCGGCTCCATCTATGATGGCCGCCAGACGCGCATAACGCGCCGCAGCTTGCGATCGTAAGGCACGTCGATGCCGCGTTTGCTCTTCACCCGCACGTCGGCGGCGCCGGCGCGGCGAAGCGCTGCGCTCAGGTTCGCCGCCGCAGCGGCCGCCGCCTCCGCGGGCAGCGACGGCGCGAGCGCGAGCTCCACTTCGTCTGGCCCTGTCTGCACGATCCGGAAATCGTCGATGCGCCGGTCGGCGTCGACGACGGCGTTGCGCAGAACGTCCGGCGTGACCATGCGGAGGGCGCCGTCGGCGCCGCGCAATTCGAACACATCGTCCAGCCGCCCTTCAACACTCTCCACCGCTTGCAGCGGCGATCCGCACGTGCACGGCGCCGCCCGCAGCCGCAAGAGATCGTTCATGCGATAGCGGGCCATGATCTGGGTCGAGCGGGTGAAATCGGTGATCAGCGGCTTCACCAGGTCGGATTGGCTGCCCGCGCGCTCCCATTCGAAGTGAACGGCGTCCTCGGCCAAGTGCAGTACGCCGAGCGGACAGGCGACGCCGAGCAAACCTTCCGTGGCCATATAGATCTCGCGCACGGGCGTTTGAAACGCCGCCTCGATGACTTGGCGATCCAACGGGTCGAGCACCTCGGCGCCGGAGAACACGCGCGCCGGACGCATGCTGGTCGTCTCGGCCAGCGCGCGCAGCACTTTCGGCGGCGCGACGATCACGTCCGGCGCGAAAGCGGCGATCTCGTCGCGCCAAGCGGCGACGCCTGCCCGAAGATCGAAGAACCGCAAGGCGATCCGGCCGGTCTCGGCGGCGGAGGCGTAGAGCTGGCTATAAGCCGGCAGCGCCAATGCGACGCGGAGGCGCGCTGTCAAGACGTCCGGCAGCGCTTTCGCCAGCATGACGCCGAGCCAGGTGAACCGCTCCGCTTCGCTGATCACGAAGACGCCGCGATTGCCGCTGGTGCCGGTGCTCTGACCGACGAGATAGCCGCGCACGCGGGGTGCTCCGGCATCGATCGCCGCGCGCGCTTCCGCCAGGGTGACTCCCGCCCTATTGAATTGCTCGAACGCCGCCAGCAGCTGCGCCTTGTCGACGATCGGCAGCTGATCGAGTCTCGTCCCACGCCGGTTCGCGTAGAACGCCGCCCGCGGCGCAACCCGGGCGAGAAAGCGCTCGAGCCGCGACGCCTGCCAGCGCCGCACATCCTCCGGCGTGCGCAGCGTATGCGTCAGGCGCCGCGTTCTCCAGAACGCCCGCGCCGCATGCGCCAAGCCGATCGGCGATACGTTCACTGACCCGCACTCCCTGCCCTGCTCCGCCTCAGCGCAGCACCCCGGCGAGCGCAGCCTCCAGCGCCGCTTGCTCGTGCTCGGCGCCGATGCTGATGCGCAGCCAATCCGGCATGCCATAATTCTTCAAGCCGCGCACCAGAACGCCGCGCTCGGCCAACGCCGCTTCCACCTCAGCGGCGGACAGGGCGCGACCTGCGAAGCACGCCGTGACGAAATTCGCCGCCGGCTCCAGAACTGGCAGGCCGTAGCCGCGCAGAAGCTGCGCCAGATGGGCTCTCCCTTCGCGCACGCGCGCAACGGAGCGGGCCAGAAATGCTTCGTCGGCAAGCGCGGCCAACGCCGCCGCCTCGCCGGCGCGCGGCACGGAAAACGGCAGACGGATTCGGTTCAGCGTTTCCGCGATTTCCGCGCTCGTGTAGCCCCAGCCGATGCGCAGCGAGGCGAGGCCATAGAGCTTCGAGAAGGTTCTCGTGACTATGACGTTGCTTTTATCGCCCGCCCAGGCGAGGCCGTCCTCGTACCCCACCATGCGGTGCGCACATTCCGCATAGGCGCCGTCCAGCACAAGCAGCACATGCGCGGGCAGCGCGGCGTGGAGCTGTTTGATGTCGCTGAACGGGACCATCGTGCCGGTCGGGTTCGCGGGGTTGGCCACGAACACGATCTTCGTGCGCGCGTGCACAGCCGCCGCCAAAGCGTCGGCGCAAACCGTGTAATCGCATTCCGGCGCATCGATGACGGCCGCCCCCGCCGCCCGGGCGGCGATGGCCCAGGCGGCGAAGCCGTATTGCGGCTGCACCATCGCCGCGCCCGGGCCGAGATAGGCTTGGCAGACCATCGCGAAGATCTCGTCCGAGCCCGCGCCGAACACGAGCCGCTCCGGTTCCAGCGCGTACTTCTCCGCGATGGCGGCGCGCAGGCGCGACGTGTTTGCGTCGGGATAGAGGTGAAGCTCGGACGCCGCGGCGAGATAGGCCGCGCGCGCCCGCTCGCTGCAGCCGAGCGGGTTCTCGTTCGCTGAAAGCTTGATCGGTTTGGCGCATCCGGGCACCGTCGCCCTGCCCGGCGCGTACGGCGCGATCTCCAACACGCCAGGATTCGGAACGGGCTTCATGTCGGCGCCGCCGTCGCGCGCCGTTCGAGCACGGCCATGACATCTGCGAACGTCAACCCGCGCGCATGCAGCAGCACGACAAGGTGATAGAGCAGATCCGCGCTCTCTTCGCACACTTCGCGCCCATCGCCGGCGACGCCGGCGAGCGCGGCCTCCACCGCCTCTTCACCCAGCTTTTGCGCAATCCGCTTCGGACCCGCAGCGAGCAGGTTCGCCGTCCCGCTTTGCGACGGCGGCGCAGCCGCACGCGCGGCGATCGTGCGCTCCAGCGCTCCGAGCCGGCCGAGCCCCGGCGCGGACGCGCCGCCGAAGCAGCTCGTCGAGCCCAGGTGACAGGCCGGGCCGAGCGGCTCGACGCTCAGCAACAGCGCATCGGCATCGCAGTCGGCTTTGATCTCCACGACGCGCAACCGGTTGCCGGAACTCTCCCCTTTGCGCCAGCGCGTCCGCCGCGTGCGCGAGAAGAAGGTCGCCTCTCCGGAGCGGATCGTTTCTTCCAAGGCGGCTCTGTCCATCCACGCGAGCATCAGCACCTGCAGCGTCAAGCAATCCTGCGCGATGGCGCAGACGAGACCGCCGCCTTTGGCGAAATCAACCCGGTCGATGTCGAACTCGATCATGGCCGCACGTCCAAACCCGCTGCGCGCATGCGCCGCTTCACGTCGCCGATGCGCAGCGCCCCGCTATGAAATGCGCCCGCCGCCAGCGCCGCTGAGACATCGGCCCGTTGAAACACATCGACAAAATGCTGCGCCGTACCGGCGCCGCCAGAAGCGACAAGCGGAATGCGCAAACGCCGCCGCGCCGCCGCGAGCTGCGCAAGGTCGTAACCGGCGCGGACCCCGTCCTGGTCCATGCAATTGAGGACGATCTCGCCGGCGCCGCGCTCTTGCGCTTCGACAATCCAATCGAGCATCCGTCGCGGCGTAGCGCGCGTGGCGGCGGCGGCGCCGGTGTACTGAAACGTCATCCACTCGCCAGCGGCCTCGCGGCTATCGACGCCGACCACCACACATTGACTGCCCGCCACCCGCGCGATCTCGCCGATCAATCCGGGCCGCTCCAGAGCGGGCGAGTTTATCGACACCTTGTCGGCGCCGTGCTCCAGGCACGCGATCGCGTGATCCAGCGTGCGAATGCCGCCGGCGACGGTCAGGGGGATATCCAACAGGCGAGCGATGTGCGAGAGCCAGGCATAGTCGATCGTGCGCCGCTCCGGCGAGGCGGCGATGTCGTAGACGACGATCTCGTCGGCCCCGTCATCGCGATAGCGCGCCGCGCATTCGGCGGGATCGCCGGCGTCGAGATGGCCTTCGAACCGCACGCCTTTGACAACGCGCGCTTCCTTCACATCGAGGCAGGCGATGATGCGCTTAGAGGGCAAGGGCGTCCTCCAGCGAAAAGCGCCGCTCGTACAATGCGCGCCCGACGATCGTCGCGGCGGCGCCCGCCTGCGCGAGACTGCTGAGGTCGTCCAGAGTCGCCACGCCGCCGGAGGCTTGAACGGCGAGGTCCGGCCGCAGCGCGGCAAGATCGCGGATCAACGCGGCGTTCGCTCCTTCCAGCGCGCCGTCGCGCGAGATGTCCGTGACCAGGACATGCTTCAGCGCGCCCGGCGGAAACCCCCGTAGCGCATCGGTGAGCGAACGGCCGCTGACTTGGCGCCAGCCGTTCACCGCCACTTCCCATCCGCCGCCGTTGGCCCGGACGTCGAAGGCGGCGCAGATGCGCTCTGCGCCGAACTCGCACAGCCATTCCCGCAGCTCGTCCGGCGCGGTGACCGCGAGCGAGCCGACGACCACACGGGCGACTCCGCCCTGGAGTAGAGCCGACACGTGCGTGCGCTCCCGCACGCCGCCGCCGCACTGCAATCGAACACGGGACGATCGCGCCAGCCCGCACACCAGCTCATGCTGTATGGGCGTTCCCGCGCGCGCGCCGTCCAGGTCGACGACATGCGCCCACGTTGCGCCTGACCGGGCGAACGCATCGAGGTGCGCTTCCGGGGCGCCGTACTCTGTGACGTCGTCGAACGCGCCGCGCAGCAGCCGCACACAGGCGCCGTCCTTCAGGTCGATGGCGGGAATGATCAACATGGCAGGCTCAGAAAGTTGCGCAGCACCCGCGCGCCGACGGCGCCCGACCGCTCGGGGTGGAATTGGCAGCCGAAGAAATTGTCGCGTGCGACGGCCGCCGCGAACCGCGCTCCGTACTCGGTCGACGCAATCGTCTCGGCGCCGAGCGGACAAGCGTAGGAATGCACGAAGTAGACGTACGCGCCCGCCTCGACGCCCTCGAGCAGCGGGTGATCGCGCTCGATCGACAAGGGCGACCATCCCATGTGCGGCACGGGCCGGTCGGCGTCGGCCGGCAATGCGCTCACGACGCCAGGCAGCAACGCGAGCCCGCGCGCCAGGCCCTCTTCGCTCGCTTCATAGAGGAGTTGCTGCCCCAAACAGATGCCCAGCAGCGGCCGCTTGAACGCGCGCAGCACACGATCGACACCCTTCTGTTCGAGCGCTTGCATAGCGTGCGCAGCCGCGCCAACGCCGGGCAAGATCACGCGCTCGGCGCCCTCGATGTCGCGCGAGTCGGCGCTGAGCCGCGCTCGCACGCCTAGTCGCTCCAGCGCAAACAGGATGGAGGCGGTGTTGCCCACGCCCAATTTGACGACGACGACGTCCATCACAGCACGCCCTTGGTGGAAGGTGTGAGGTCGCCTTCGACAGCGATGGCCTGCCGTAGACAGCGGCCCACGGCCTTGTAGATCGCCTCGGTCATGTGGTGATCGTTTTCACCCGTGACTTTGATGTGGATCGTCGCGCCCAGCGCCTGCGAAAGCGATCTGAAGACGTGCTCCGTCATTTGCGTCGGATAAGCGCCGATGCTTTGGCTCGCGAACGCGCCCTCGAAGACCAGGTACGGCCGGCCGCCGAGGTCGAGCGCGACGCTGGCCTGCGCTTCGTCCATGGGCAGCACGAAGCCGTAGCGGGCGATGCCGCGGCGGTCGCCAAGCGCTTGCCTCAGCGCCTGACCGAGCGCCAGTGCGGAATCCTCGATCGTGTGATGCGGATCGATGTGCAGATCGCCGACGCAGTTAAGGTCGAGCGCGAAGCCGCCATGCTGGGCCACCTGCTCCAGCATGTGATCGAAGAAGCCCACGCCGCTGGCGATGCTGACGGGAGCCGCGCGCTCCAGATCGACGCTGACCGCCACGTTCGTTTCTCGCGTGCGCCGTACGACGGCGGCGCTCCTGCGCCTGACGAGGGAGTCCTCGGCCGATCCCCCGCAGAGAGCGCTCACCGCCTCCAAGCGAAGGTCCGCTGCGCGCGCATGCGCCTCCAAACCTTCGAGCCGCGCTAGACGGGACGCCCCCGGCGCCAAGGCGCGCACGCCCGCGGGCTCTATCGTCTGCACGACGAAGCTCTTCATGAAGGATTCGACGCTAACGCCGGAATACGCCTTCGCGGCGGCGTCCGTCGGCAGAACGTGACTGGGCCCGGCGACATAATCGCCGAACGTCTCGGCCGCGAGCGGGCCCGCGAACACGGCGCCGGCATTGACGATCGCCGGCAGCAACGCGTCAGGTCTTTGGACATTCAGCGCCAAGTGTTCCGGCGCGTATACATTCGCCACGTCGACGGCCTCACTGAGTGACCGGACGCGGATCGCGCGCGCGTGCTTCAGCGCTGCTCGCACAACCTCACGCCGCGGCAGCAGCGCGGCCTGGCGCTCGAGCGCGCGCGCCACTTCATCGATCAGCTCCGCCGAGGGCGAAACCAGCAGCACTTGCGCATCCGCATCATGCTCGGCTTGGCTCAGCAGATCAGCGGCGACCAATACCGGGTCCGCCGCCCTGTCGGCGATGACCAAGAGTTCGCTGGGGCCAGCGGGCAAATCGATCGCCGGGCCGTTCGGCAAGCTGGCCGCATAACGCTTCGCTTCGGCGACATAGGCGTTGCCGGGGCCGAAAACCTTGGCGGCCTTCGGCGTGAACACGCCGAGCGCGAGCGCCGCAATCGCCTGGACGCCGCCGAGCAGCCAAAGCCGTTCGAGTCCGCAAGCGGCCGCCGCAGCGACGAGCGCCGGGTGCGGCGCGCCGTTTTTGCCAGGCGGCGTCGCCACGACACGCGTGGGCACGCCCGCAACGCCCGCCGGCTCCGCCAGCATGATCAGCGTCGAGACGAGCGGCGCGGCGCCGGCCGGCACATAGAGGCCGCAGACGTCAATTGGCTTCCAAACGCGGCGCGCGCGCACGCCGGGCTGCGTCTCGACACTCAGCGCGGCGGGTTTGGTCGCCTCGTGGAAGAACCGCACCTGCTCGATCGCGAATTCGATCGCGGCCAGATCGTCGCGTTCGAGCGCGCCGCGCGCCGCGCGCACAACCAGCTCATCAAGTTCGAGCACCGTTGGCGCCGCACCGTCGAGCGCCAGAGACCAGCGCGCGAGCGCGGCCTCGCCATCGGCCTGCACGTCTTCGAAGATCCGGCGCACCGTCGCCCGCACCTCGGCGGAGACGCGATGCGCCGGCCGCGCCAGCACGCGCGCTCGCGTCGTGTCATCGAGGTCGGCCCAAATCACTTGCTGCATGGCGCCCTCACATCATCTTCTCGATGGGCAGCACCAGGATCGCCGAGGCGCCTGTCGCCTTCAGCGCCTCCAACGTTTCCCAGAAAACGGATTCCTGACAGACGGCGTGCACCGCCACGGCATCGTCGCGGCCGGCGAGCGGCGTGACGGTAGGCGCCTCCGCGCCCGGCAGAATTTCGATGATTTCCGGCAGCGCCGCCCGCGGCGCGTTCATCATGACGTACTTCGCGCCCTGCGACGCGACCACCCCTTTGAACCGCGCCACGACGCTATCGGCCGCGCGCCGCAGCTCAGGCGCCAGATCGCCGGCGCCGCGCACGAGCACGGCTTCGCTTTCGAGAATGGTTTCGAACGCTTCGAGGCCGTTGGCGTCCAAAGTGGCGCCGGTCGAAACCAAGTCGCAGATCGCCTCGGCCAATTTCAGCCGTGGCGCGACCTCCACGGCGCCGCGCATGGTGACGATGTCGGCGTCCAGACGCCGGGCCTTCAGAAAGCGGCGGAGCAGGTTTGGGTAGGTGGTCGCGACCCGAAGTCCGTTCAGCCCGCGGGCGCCATCGTAAACGAAGCCCTCGGGCGCGGCGATGCAAAGCCGGCAACGGCCGAACCCCAACGGCATCACCTCGACAAGCCCATCGTCGTTCGCGCCGTCGGCGCGTTCAGCCAGAACGTTGCGGCCGACGATGCCAAAATCGGCGACCCCATCAGCGACGAAGGTCGGAATGTCGTCGTCGCGCACACACCAGAGGTCGATCGGCGCATTCTCGACGCTGTAGGCGAGATCGCCCGCGCTTCTGGTCAGCCGGAACCCGGCGGCCCGGATGAGATCGAGGCTCTTCTCGGCCAGGCGGCCGCTCTTCTGGATGGCGATGTGTAAACGTTGCGATTTCATGGAACCCACGCAGGTCGAGCGCACGGAGCGAACCGTGGCTCGGAATGACATTGATGGGGACAGCCGGGGTGCGACGCCTGCGGCGTCCCCGCTCTTCTTCAGCTCAGACGGCGATGAAGAGCTTCAATGTCGCGGCGAATGGTGCGCCGCGTGAGCGTCATGATGATGTGCATGGCCATGCGCGCGCACGCCCGGATAGGCGTTGGAAGCGGCGGCGAGATGCACGACGATACGCATTACGGCGCGTACTCTGGCGTGCGCGCACGTGCGCGTCAACCGTCGACAAGCGTATCTCTCTCGCGCGTTTAGCGAGCGCCGGCGCACCCATTCATCAGTGCTTAGCCCTATCGTTAGCCTCGCTTAAGGCTGCCGCCTCTTTCGGCGGCGCCGCGCACTTTTATCGCTGACCGATCGGTTTTCGCATTGCGCGATGTGCGAAATTCGGTTCTAGTTTGCGCGGGAGCCACTTTTCGTGTCGATGAACCGCAACACCGCCGCACGCTCGACCGCGACTGCCGTCGCGGCGGACGCGCGCGTGCTCGTATCGGTTCTCGTAGGCCTCCTTCTTAGCATCGTGGCGCTTATTCTTGTGCCCGGAGCGGCGTGGCTGCGCGTAACCTGAACCCCCTAAATCAGGACCGCACGCATCACCCCGCTCCCGAAAGGAAGCGGGGTTTTTGTTGCGCGCGGTCCGCCGAGCTGGACCGAGATGACGCAGGATTCCTCACCGAAAGAGCCAAAGCCGCTCCGCAGCGCCGTGGTCACCGCCGGCGCGACGCGCGCCGCGGCGCGCTCGTACCTGCGCGCGGCGGGGTTGGGCGAACAGGATTTCACGCGGCCGCTCATCGCGGTGGTGAACACCTGGTCGTCGGTCACTCCTTGCAACATGCATCTGGGCGATCTCGCCGAGTATGTGCGGCGGGGCGTGCGCGAAGCGGGCGGCGTGCCGATCGACTTCAACACCATTGTGGTGACCGACGGCATCTCGATGGGCACGCCGGGCATGAAGGCCTCGCTCATCTCACGCGAGATCATCGCCGACTCGATAGAGCTTGCTGTGCAGGGCCATCAGCTCGACGGCGTCGTCTGCATCGTCGGCTGCGACAAGACCATTCCTGCCGCAGCGATGGCGCTGGCGCGCATGGATCTGCCGGGCTGCATCCTTTATGGCGGCACGATCATGCCCGGACGGCGCGCGGGCCAGGAGATATCGATACAAGACGTGTTCGAAGCGATCGGCGCGCACGGCGCCGGCGCGCTCGACGATCAGGGTCTGCGCGAGGTCGAAAAGGCCGCCTGCCCCGGCGCCGGCGCATGCGGCGGACAATTCACCGCAAACACAATGGCGATGGCGCTGACCGCGATGGGACTCTCGCCCGCCGGGGCGAACGATGTGCCGGCGACGCATTCCAGCAAACCCGCCGAAGCCGAACGCTGCGGACGCATTGCGGTCGAACTCACGCGAAAGGGCGAGAGCGCGCGGCGCTTCATCACGGCGGCATCTCTGCGCAACGCCGCGGTCGCCGTTTCCGCCAGCGGCGGCTCCACCAACGCGGTTCTGCATCTCGTCGCCATCGCCGCCGAAGCGGGCGTCGCCTTCGGCGTCGAGGACTGCAACGCCGCCTGCGAAGCCGCGCCGGTGATCTGCGATTTGAAGCCGGGCGGCAGGTTCTTGGCGCACCATCTGTTCGAAGCGGGCGGCACGCGTCTCGTGCTGCACCGGCTGATGTCGGCCGGCAAAATTGCCGATGCGCCGACTGTCACCGGGCGCTCACTGTACGAAGAAGCGCGCGAGGCGGTCGAAACCGGCGGCCAAGCCGTGGTCCGCACGTTCTCCAAACCTGTGATGCCGCGCGGCTCCTACGCCGTGATCTACGGCAACATCGCGCCGGACGGCGCCGTGATCAAACTGGTCGGCCACGACACGACGCGCTTCGAAGGCCCGGCCCGCGTGTTCGACGGCGAAGAAGCGGCTTTCGACGCGGTTCAGGCTGGCGCGATCAGCGAAGGCGACGTGATCGTCATCCGATACGAGGGCCCGAAGGGCGGGCCCGGCATGCGCGAGATGCTGCAAGTGACGGCTGCTCTGAAAGGCCGCGGCATGCAGAACGTCGCGCTGATCACCGATGGGCGCTTTTCCGGCGCGTCGTACGGCTTCGTCGCCGGTCACGTGTCGCCCGAGGCCGCCGCCGGCGGACCGATCGCCCTGCTGCGGGACGGCGACACGATCGCCATCGACGTGGGCGCGCGCACGATCGAAACGCGCGCCGACTTGAGCCGCCGCCAAGCGGCGCCGCCGATCAAAGAGGCGCCTGCCGGCGCATTCGCGAAATACGCCGTCCTCGTCGCTTCGGCGGCGCAAGGCGCAGTCACCATCCCAAACCCGCCGCCCGCGCAAACGCGCGCGCCGGCTCGACGCGAGGCTTCGTGATGAAAGTGTATTCGGACGACGACGTGAGCGGCGAAGCGCTGCAGAACCAGCGCATCGCCATCATCGGCTATGGCAGCCAGGGCCGCGCGCACGCGCAGAACCTGCGCGACAGCGGCTACGAGGTCGTCGCCGGCGTGCGCAAGGGCGGCAGGGGCTGGACCAACGCCCGCGCCGACAAGGTCGACACGGCCGAGCCCGAGCACGCGGTAGAAGACGCCGACCTGATCGCGGTGCTCACACCGGACATGGCCCAGGAGCAGGTCTGGAAAGAGATCGTCGCGCCAACGGCGAAGAAGGGCGCCGCGCTGCTGTTCGCACACGGCTTCACTATCCATTACGGCCGCGTGCAGCCGCGCGAGGACATGGACGTCGTGCTGGTGGCGCCGAAAGGGCCAGGCGATCTGGTGCGGCGCGAATTCGTGCGCGGGCGCGGCGTGCCTGCCCTGTTCGCCGTCAATCAGGACGCCACCGGCGCCGCGCGGACGCGCGCGATGGCCTACGCCAAAGGCATCGGCGGCGCGGCCGGCGGCCTGATCGAGACCACGTTCGCGGAAGAAACCGAAACCGACCTGTTCGGCGAACAGGCCGTGCTGTGCGGCGGCGCCAAGGAGCTGGTGATGGCCGGATACCAGACCCTGGTCGAGGCCGGCTATCAGCCCGAAGTCGCCTATTTCGAGTGCATGCACGAGCTGAAGCTGATCGTCGACCTCTTCTACGAGGGCGGCGTGTCGAAGATGCACGACTTCATCTCCGAAACGGCGAAATACGGCGCCGTCGTCTCCGGTCCGCGCATCATCACCGACGAAACGCGCGGGCGCATGCGCGAGGTGCTGAAAGACATCCAGTCCGGCGCCTTCGCGCGCGACTGGATCCTGGAGAACCAGGCCGGCAAGCCGCGCTATTCGGCCATGCTCAACGCCGATCGCCAGCACCCGATCGAAAAGACGGGGGCCGCGCTGCGCGCGCGCATGGCCTGGCTGAAGTCGCCGACAAACGCCTGAACCCGGAACGATGAGCGCCGCCGCCCCCACGCCCAAGCCCGTCTTGCACGCAGCGCCCGTCACCGGCGCGCGCCTCGTCGTCGAGGCGCTCGAGCGGCACGGCGTCGAGGTCGTGTTCGGCTATCCCGGCGGCGCGATCATGCCGATCTACGATGCAATCACCGGCGCGCGCTTCAAGCATATCCTGGTGCGGCACGAACAGGGCGCGGCGTTCGCGGCGGATGCGTATGCGCGCGTCACCGGCAAGGCCGGCGTCTGCATGGCGACGTCGGGGCCCGGCGCAACCAATCTGATCACCGGCATCGCCAATGCGATGATGGATTCCGTGCCGCTGATCGCCATCACCGGCAATGTCGCCTCGCCGCTGATGGGCACGGATGCGTTTCAGGAAATCGACATTCTCGGCGTGACGCTGCCGATCGTGAAGCATTCCTGGATCGTGCGCGACGCCGCCGACATTCCGGCGGTGTTCGCCGAGGCGTTTCATGTTGCAACGTCGGGCCGGCCCGGCCCGGTGTTGATCGACCTGCCGAAGGACGTGCAGGTCGGCGCCGTCTCCGCCCCCGGCTCTCTCCCACCCCCGCCCGAGCCGGCGCGACGGTTAGATCCGGCGCAACTGCGCCGCGCCGAATCCGCCATCGGCGCGGCGCAACGTCCGCTTCTCTATATCGGCGGCGGCGTGCGCATCGCCGGCGCCACGGAGGCCGTGCGCGTCTTCGCGCGCGCCACGGCGATCCCGGCGGTCGCCACCCTGCAGGGCTTGGGCGTGCTGCCGGCGGATTGGCCGGGCTTTCTCGGCATGCTCGGCATGCATGGTTTGCGGGCGGCCAACGAAGCCGTGCAGCGATGCGACCTGCTGATCGCGATGGGCGCGCGCTTCGACGACCGCGCCACCGGCAAGCTCGCCGACTTCGCGCCGCACGCGCGGGTCATTCACATCGACATCGATGCGGCCGAGATCGGCAAGCTGCGCGAGGCGCACATGCCGATTGTGGGCGATCTGAAAGCGGTGCTGGCGCAGCTCAGCCCGCGCGCCCCGGCCATCGACGCATGGCGCGATCGCTGCATCGAGAGCAGCCGCGCGCACGCCTTTCGCTACGACGCGCCCGGCGAGGGCGTTTATGCGCCGGCGCTGCTGAAGGCGCTGTCGGAACGGGCGGGCGAGGCGTTCATCGCTGCTTGCGATGTCGGCCAACATCAGATGTGGGCCGCGCAGCATTGCCGCTTCGCCGCGCCGGAATCGCACCTGACCTCCGGCGGCCTGGGCGCGATGGGCTACGGGCTGCCGGCCGGCATCGGCGCCAAGCTCGCGCGGCCAGATGCGCACGTCGTCACCATCTCCGGCGACGGCTCGTTCGCCATGAACATCCAGGAACTGGCGACGCTGAAGCGCTACGGTGTCGCGCTGAAAATCGTGCTGCTGGACAATTCCGCGCTCGGCCTGGTGCGCCAGTGGCAGGAGCTCTTCTTCGACCGCAATTTCAGCGAGATCGACCTCTCTGACAATCCCGACTTCGTCGCCGTCGCCCAGGCGTTCGGCGTGGAGGCTTTCCGAATTAGCCGGCGCGAGGAGGTGTCCGCCGGCATCGAGCGGCTGCTCGACGCGTCGGGCCCCTGCCTCGCGCACGTGATCATCGATCCGATGGAGAACGTCTGGCCGCTGGTGCCGCCGGGCAAGAGCAACTCAGAAATGATGCATGGAGATTGAAGCGATGACCAACACGATTCTTGTTCACATCGATCGCGCCGAAGGCTCGCTTCAACGTCTCATCGGCCTGATCGAGCGCCGCGGCTTCCATATCGATCGCATGGCGATCAGCGACGCCGGGGCGGCTCGCGAAGTCCGCGTCTCGCTGCGCGCTCGCGACGCCGGCCGCTGCATCGAGGTGCTCGGCCGCCAGATCGACCGGCAGATCGGCGCACGCCGCATCGCGCCCGCCTCTTCCCCGGTAGAGGAGGCCGCGACATGCACGGTTTAGCGGATCGCGATCCGAACAGGGTCATCGTCTTCGACACGACCTTGCGGGACGGCGAGCAAGCCCCCGGCTTCTCGATGTCCGTCGAGGCCAAGCTCACCATGGCGCGCGCTTTGGCGGCGCTCGGCGTCGATGTGATCGAGGCCGGCTTCGCCGCCGCCTCGCCCGGAGACGCCGAGGCGGTTCGCCGCGTCGCCGGCGAAATCGAAGGCCCGATCTTCTGCTCGCTGTCGCGCGCCGAGGAGAGCGACATTCGCGCCGCCTATGGCGCGCTGCAAAGCGCGCCGAAACGGCGCCTCCACATCTTTCTCAGCACCAGCCCGATCCACCGCGCCGCCAAGCTCGAGATGAGCGCTGATGAAGTGCTGGAAAAAGCCGTAAGGGCGGTGAGCTTCGCCCGCACCCTGTTCGACGACGTCGAGTTCTCCGCCGAAGACGCGATCCGCACCGAGCCCGCGTTTTTGGCAGAAGTGATGGAGGCCGTCGCCGCAGCCGGCGCCACGACGCTGAACATCCCGGACACCGTCGGCTATTCCACGCCGTCGGAAATCGGCCGCATCTTCGCCGGGATCAAACGCCGCGTCGCGCGCTTTCCGGGCGTGATCCTTTCCGCTCACTGCCACAACGATCTCGGCATGGCCGTGGCCAATACGCTCTCGGCGGTGGCCGCGGGCGCACGGCAAGTCGAGGTCGCCGTCAACGGCATTGGCGAGCGCGCCGGCAATTGCGCGCTCGAGGAAGTCGTCATGGCGCTGCGCACGCGCGGCGATCTGTTCGGCGTACATACCGGCGTCGACACGACGAAGCTCGTCTCCGCCAGCCGCCTGTTGAGCGCCCTCACGCGCTCGCCGGTCGTACGCAACAAGGCCATTGTCGGCGCGAACGCCTTCGCGCACGAGGCCGGCATCCATCAGCACGGCATGCTGGCGGATGCGCGCACCTACGAGATCATGCGCCCGCAGGATGTCGGCTTCGACGGCACGCGGCTCGTTCTCGGCAAGCATTCCGGGCGCCACGCCATCGCCAAGCGCGCCGAAGCGCTGGGCTATGCGCTGACCGGTAACGCGCTCGGCCACCTGTTCGCGAACTTCAAACGACGCGCCGACGAGATCGGCGAGATCGACGACGCCGAGTTGATCGCGCTGATCCTCGCAGCGACCGCTGACCACGGAGGCGTGCATGCCGCCTAACGCGCCACGCACATTGTTTGACAAGGTCTGGGACGCCCACGTCGTGCAAGCGGAGACGCGCGAAACGCCGGCGATCCTCTATGTCGATCTGCACCTGGTGCACGAAGTCACCAGTCCGCAAGCGTTCGCTGAACTTGACGCGTGCGGCCTCCGCGCGCGCCGGCCGGACCGTACCTTTGCGACATTGGATCATTCGACGCCGACATTGCCGCCGAGCGCGCAGGGTCAACGGCCCTATGCGTCCGCGGAAGCCGCCGCACAGGTGGAGACGCTGCAGCGCAATTGCGAAAAGCACGGCATTGCACTGGCGGGCTGGGACAGCGACGACCGTGGCGTCGTGCACGTGATGGCGCCGGAACTCGGCCTCACTCAGCCCGGCCTGGTGGTCGTCTGCGGCGACAGCCACACGGCCACGCACGGCGCCTTCGGCGCGCTTGCTTTCGGCATCGGCACCTCGGAGGTCGGCCACGTCCTGGCGACGCAATGCCTGCTGCAGCGCAGACCCAAGCGCATGCGCGTCAATGTCGACGGCCGGCTCCAGCCCGGCGTCGCCGCGAAGGACCTGACGCTCGCCATCATCGCCGCAATCGGCTTCGGCGGGGGCTCCGGTTACGTGATCGAGTACGCCGGCGAAGCGATCCGCGCGCTCGAGATGGAGCAGCGCATGACGCTTTGCAACATGTCCATCGAAGCCGGCGCCCGCGCCGGCATGATCGCGCCGGACGAGAAGACCATCGCCTACCTCCGCGGCCGCAGACACGCGCCGCAAGGAGCGGCGTTCGAGCGCGCCGCCGCACGCTGGATGACGTTCGCCACCGACGAAGGCGCGAAGTTCGACAAAGAGATCCGCATTGACGCTGGCGCCGTCCAGCCCATGGCGACGTTCGGCACCACGCCGGACGCCGCCCTGCCGATCGGCGCCGACGTTCCTCGGCCACAGAATGAATCGGAGCAGAAGGCGCTCGGCTATATGGGCTTCACGCCCGGCCAGCCGACGACGCAGCATCCGGTCGACGTCGTCTTCATCGGCTCATGCACCAACGGCCGTTTATCGGACTTGCGCGCCGCGGCGAATGTCCTGCGGGGCCGAACCGTGAAATCCGGCGTACGCATGCTCGTCGTGCCGGGCTCCGAAGCGGTGAAACGCGAAGCCGAAGCCGAGGGACTTGATCGACTCTTCACCGAAGCCGGCGCCGAATGGCGCTTGCCCGGCTGCTCGATGTGCATCGCCATGAACGGCGACGCCGTTCAGCCGGGCCAGCTCGCCATCTCCACCTCGAACCGCAATTTCGAGGGGCGGCAGGGCAAGGGCGCGCGCACCATCCTCGCCAGTCCCGCCACCGCGGCCGCCAGCGCGATCACTGGCGTGCTGACCGATCCGCGCGTGTTCGCCAAGGAGGCGCTCGATGCCTGAACGCTTTACTCGTCTCACCTCGCGCACATTCGTGATGCCGCAGGCCAGCATCGACACCGATCAGATCATCCCGGCGCGCTTCCTCACCACGACCTCGCGCGACGGTCTCGGCGCAAAGCTGTTCTATGACCGGCGTTTCGACGCTGAGGGTAAGCCGATAGCCGATGAGCCGCTGAACACGATCGATCCCAGTGAGCGCCGCATTCTGGTGGCCGGCGACAATTTCGGCTGCGGCTCCTCGCGCGAACACGCCCCGTGGGCGCTGCTGGACTACGGTTTCCGCGCCGTGATCTCCACCGCCATCGCCGACATCTTCACGTCGAATGCGCTGAAAAACGGGCTGCTGCCGATCCAGGTCGACGGCGAAACGCTGACGCGGCTGATGGCCGATCCGGGTGGCCGCGCCACGATCGATGTCGAAAAGCAGGAACTCACTTTCGGCGACGAGGCGCCGATGACGTTCAAGACCGAGCCCTTTGCCCGACAGTGCCTGCTCGAGGGCGTGGATCCGCTGGGATGGTTGGCCGATCGCATACCCGCGATCGAGGCCTACGAACGAAGCAGGCAGGAGCAATACGCATGAAAACCTACGCCATCGCTTTGTTGCCCGGCGACGGCGTCGGGCCGGAAGTCACCGCCGTGGCGCGCGACGTGCTGCGCGAGGTGGGCGACCGCTTCCGCCACCGCTTCGAATTTCGCACGGAGCTGATCGGCGGCGCGGCGATCGACACGTTCGGCGATCCGCTGCCGCCGCAGACGCTCGAAGCCTGCCGTTCGGCCGATGCGGTCTTTCTCGGCGCCGTCGGCGGACCAAAGTGGGACGGCGCCCCGCCACGCCCGGAGCAAGGCCTGCTCGGCCTGCGCAAAGCGCTCGGCCTTTTCGCGAACGTGCGGCCGACGCGTGTTTATAGCGACCTTATCGATCGCTCGCCGCTGCGGCGCGAGATCGTCGAGGACGTCGACCTCGTGATCTTCCGCGAGCTCACCGGCGGCGCCTATTTCGGCGAGCGCAAGCGGGGACCCACGTTCGCCAGCGACGAATGCCTCTACACCACCGGCGAGATCGAGCGCATAGGCCACGCCGCCTTCGCCGCCGCGCGCGCGCGGCGCGGCAAGGTGACATCGGTCGACAAAGCCAATGTGCTCGAAACCAGCCGGCTCTGGCGCGAAGTGATCACCAAGCTGCACGAGCGCCATTACCGGGACGTTCAGCTGGAGCACGCGCTGGTCGACTCGATGGCGATGCAGCTGATCCGGCAGCCGCGCGCCTATGATGTGATCCTGACCGAGAACATGTTCGGCGACATCCTATCCGACGAAGCCTCGGTGCTCGGCGGTTCGATCGGCCTCTCGCCATCGGCCTCGCTGGGCGCGACTGGGCCGGGCCTGTTCGAGCCGGTGCATGGCTCGGCGCCCGACATCGCCGGCAAGGACCGGTGCAATCCAATCGGCGGAATTCTCTCCGCCGCGCTGCTTCTGCGCTACGGCTTGCGCCTGCATCACGAAGCTGACGCCGTCGAAGTAGCGGTCGAAGCCGTGATCCGAAGCGGCGAGCGCACCGCCGATCTCGGCGGTCAGCTCGGCTGTCGCGCGATGGGCGAGGCGATCATCGACGAACTGCACAGCGCCGACCTTCCTCGCGCGCACCACGTGCAGATGCATTGGGGCTGACGGCGATGCTCCCGTTCGATGAGCGCGACGGCTGGATTTGGCTCGACGGCCGCTTCACCCCCTGGCGCGATGCCAAGCTGCACGTGCTGACGCACGCCTTGCACTACGGGTCGGGCGTGTTCGAGGGCATGCGCATGTATGACGGGCGCATCTTCGCTCTCGAAGCGCACACGCGTCGGCTCGTCCGTTCGGCGCAGCTGCTCGATTTCGCAATCCCCTGGAGCGAGGCCGAGCTCAACGAAGCCGCGATCGAGACGTGTTTGCGCAACGGACTCCACAATTGCTACATTCGTCCAATCGCCTGGCGCGGCGCCGAACAGCTCAGCGTCTCGGCGCTCGATACTCGTGTTCACGTCGCCATCGCCGCCTGGCCGTGGCCGAAGTATTTCGACGAGGACCGGCTTCGGCGCGGCATACGTCTGTGCTGGGCGAAGTATCGGCGTCCGTCTGCGGACGCGGCGCCGACCGCTGCAAAAGCCACCGGCCTTTACGTGATCTGCACCATCTCCAAAAATGTGGCCGAGCGCGAGGGCTACGACGACGCGCTGATGCTCGACAGCACCGGCGCCATCGCGGAAGCGACAGGCGCCAACATCTTCTTCGTCCGCGACGGCGTCTTGTTCACGCCGCCGCCGTCGTCCTTCCTCGACGGCATCACGCGGCAAACCATTATCGCGCTCGCGCGTGCGCGCGGGATAAAGGTTGTCGAGTCCCGCATCATGCCAGCGGATCTCGGCGCCTTCACCGAGTGCTTCGTCGTCGGCACCGCCGCCGAAGTGACGCCGGTCGGTCAGATCGCCGAACATGCGTTCCAACCAGGGCGGCTGACGTTCGGCTTGATCGAAGCCTACAGCGCTCTCGTCCGAAGCCGGGTGTCCGCCGCAGCCGAGCCGGCGCCGGCGATACTCGCCTCCTGATCCGGGTGGGCCGACAGATCGGCGCCGGCGGCCGCATAGAGCCGATCCAGCGCGCGCGCTACCTCGAACACGTGCACGATTTCCGGATCGAACCCATTCCGGCTTTTCAGCGCCTCCGCCCAGGCGACGGCGGCGCGCCCGCCCCACGCATCCGGCGGCGCGACGAGCTGCTCGGCGCAGGTGCCGCGCATCCGCACCAGTTCGAAGTCGTAAAACGAACCGTTGACATTGCGCATCACCGCGCCGCCCGCCGCGCCATAGAATGCGGCTGAGATGACGGCGTCCTGCCCGACCGGCAATCGCCAAGAACACGCCAACCGCGCCGCGGCGCCGTTCGCCAACGAAAGCGCCGCCGTGGCGTAGTCCTCGACGGCGTCGCCCCGCAGCAGCTCGCCCGCCGCGGACATTTGTGCGGAAACATCGATCACGTCGGGCCAGTCGAGCAGCCAAAGCGCAAGATCGACCAAATGGACGCCGAGGTCGGCGACGCAGCCGCCGCCGGACAAGCGGCGATCGTAGAACCAGGGTTTGTCCGGCCCGTAAGCATTGTGGAAGACAAGATCGACCGCATAAATCTTGCCGAGCGCGCCCTCCTGGATGAGAGAGCGCAGGCGTTGCGCCGCGACGGTGTGACGATAGCAGAGATCGATTCCAAGCCGCCTGTCCGCGGCGCGCGCAGCCGCGAGCACGCGTTGCACTTCATCTCCATTGCGGCCGAGCGGCTTCTGACAGAACACCGCGAGGCCGCGCTTCAGCGCCGCAATGCTCTGGGCGGCATGCAAAGCGCTGGGCGTCGCGATCACGATGCCATCGAGCGGAAGCTCCAGCATCTCCTCGAGACCACCGACGCGGCGGGCGCCGGACGCGAGTTCGAGCGCGGCGGCCGCCATCTGATCCGACGGATCGGCGATCGCCGCCGCCTCCGCGACGCCGGCCTCCAGGATTGCTTGCAGACGATGACGCCCGATCCAGCCGACGCCGAGAAAGCCCAGTCGCGGGAGCATCAGAACCGCACCCAAGCTTTGAGGAAGCCTTCGGGCTTGTCGCGCGTCGCATCGAGCGCGGCGCCGAGCTGCTCCAGCGGGTAGGCGTGGGTGCAGAGATCATCCGGCCGAAACATTCCTTGCATCACCGCGTCAACCGCTTCCGCGACGCCGCGTGCGTAGACCTGCGGCTCTCTCTCGTGCGCGTTGACAACATCGAAGCCGCGCCAATTCCACAACTGCATGTTCACCTGACGCGGGCCATCCTGGTGATAGCCGGCAATCACGAGCCGCCCCCGTTCGCGCGTGAGCTCGGCGGCGAGATCGAGCGGCCATTGCTTGCCGACCGCCTCGATCACAACGTCGCAGAACCGGCCGTTCGTCAGCGAGCGCACCTGTTCGACGATGCTGGCATGGTCCCGCATCGCGATCGTTTCGGCGGCGCCCATTGCACGCGCGACCTCGAGGGTGAAGGGGCGGCGCGATACCGCGAGCACGCGCGCGCCGCGCTCAGCAGCCAATCTCGTCAGGATAGCGCCGAGAAAGCCTATGCCGACAATGGCGACGGCATCCCCCGGACGAACGCCGCTGCGGCGGAAAATGTTCATCGCGCAGCCGAGGGCCTCACCTGGAAAGGCGCGGTCGTCAAGTTCGGCCGGCAGCCGGACGAGCTGATCCGCCGTCGCGATGTCGTACTCGGCATAACTGCGGTGCGAGAGCGTCGCGACGCGATCGCCGACCTTCAATCCGCTGACGCCCTCGCCGAGCGCATCGACCACGCCCCAACCTTCATGGCCGAGTTCTCCCGGCGCCGTCGGATAGCGCATCCACTCGGGGCCCGCCCACGGCGTCAAGTTGGATGCGCACACGCCGCATCCTTCGAGCTTCACCCGCACCTGTCCCGCATCTGGATGCGGCTTCGGCGCCTCGCGGATCTCGCACCGGCCCGGCCCGGTGAGCACCGCCGCACGCATGGTCTCGGCGTTCATGCGGGCGCCTGCCTGGCTTCGGCGTCCGCGTCGGCAATGACCCTTTCTCCCGCTTTGAACCAGCTGATGGTGCGGCGAAGACCTTCCTCCAGCGGCGTCTGCGGCGACCAGCCGAGCACGTCGCGCGCGCGCGTGATGTCCGGGCAGCGCCGACGCGGATCATCGACCGGCAGCGGCCGCATGACGATCGCCGAAGCGGATGCGGTCAGCCGCAGGATGAGTTCGGCCAGCGCGCGCATCGAGAGCTCGCCCGGATTGCCGATGTTGATCGGTCCCGGCTGCGCGCCCCGGTGATCGCCCAGCGCCATGAGACCCTCTATCAAATCCTCGACGTAACAGAAGGAGCGCGTTTGCGCGCCGTCGCCGAACAGCGTCAGCGGCGCGCCGGCGAGCGCTTGGCTAATCAGGTTGGAAACGACACGTCCGTCCGCCGCCGCAAGCCGCGGCCCGTAGGTGTTGAAGATACGCGCCACGCGCACGTCGGCGCGGCCCGCGCGCGCAAAATCAAACGCAAGCGTTTCAGCGCAGCGTTTGCCCTCATCATAGCACGCCCGTGGCCCGGTCGGGTTGACAGCGCCGCGATAGCTCTCGCGCTGCGGGTGCTCTTCCGGATCGCCATAGACTTCGCTTGTCGACGCAAACACAAGGCGCGCGCGGTGGCGCTCGGCCAGGTGCAGCAGATTCCGCGCGCCCAGCACGCTTGTCAGCAGCGTGTGCTCTGGATCAAGCTGGTACTGCGGCGGCGAGGCGGCGCAGGCGAGATTATAGATCTGATCGAACTTGACCCCGCTCAGCCGCTCCTCGAGCGGTTCGATGATGTCAGCCTCGATCACGTCGAAGCGCGGATGTCGGAGCGCCCGCTGCAAGTTCTGCAGTCGCCCCGTTTGAAAATTGTCGACGCAAATGACCTCCGCGCCGCTGCCGAGCAGCCGATCGCACAGATGCGAGCCCAAGAAACCGCCGCCGCCGGCCACCAGGATGCGCTTCTGCTTCAAGTTTCTGACGGCGCGCCCATATCGCCCCCGCGCGGCGCGGCCTCGCTGCATTGCCGCGTAAACCTCCCGTTCGAACGTGGCGGCGCGGTGTTCCGGCGTGTGCTGCGCCATCAAACGGCCCCGGGCGTTCGCCCCTATCCCGACTCCGGCGGCGGCCGGCTCCGCAAGGGTCGCCAGCACATCCTCGCTTGTACGCGCCAGCACGATCTCGCGACCCGGCTCGAAATACTCTTCGACCCCCGGCCACACATCGCTGATCACCGGCGTACGGCACGCCGCCGCCTCGAACAGGCGCACGCTCGGACTGTAGCCCGCGGCGATCATGTCCGCGCGAGTCGCATTCAACGTGAATCGGCTCGCGCTGTAGAAGGCCGGATGCTGCGCCGGCGGCACGTGCTCCAGCCGCTCGACATTCGCCGGCCAACCGATGTCCTGAGGGTACTGCGCGCCAGCTACCGCGAAGCGCAGATGCGGCGCCCGCCGCGCGGGCTCCAGCAACAAACGCTCGAGCGCCGGCTGACGGTCGGCGCTGTAGGTGCCGAGATACGAGAGATCCCACCGCGTCTCCGTCTCTGCGCGGCGATAGACTTCAGGGTCCGCCGCGCAATAAAGCGCGCACGCCGCCGGCGCGCCGAAATCCTGCTCCAACTTCTGCAGCAGCGGTCCGCCCGTGAAGGAGAAGTAGACGTCGTAATCGGCGATCTGCCATGGCGCCAGATATTCCTCGTCCCGTTTGGCGAGCTTCGCCAGCGTGACCGGCGTGTCGATGTCGTAGAACGCCACGACGCCGCGCGCGGTGCCCTGCGCCCAGTCTCCTACCGTCACGCCCTCGGGCGTGAAGGAGCCGACAACGACCACGTCTGCTTGCGCCACCTGCGGCGCGAAGCGCTCCAGATCGAGCGGATCGTCGTAGAAAGCGAGCTGGCAATAGTCCGGGTCGGTGAGGTCGCGGTTGGACGCGTACCAGGGCTTCTCGCATTCGAGAAACAGAATGTCATGTCCACGCGCCGCGAGCGCCTTCAGCAGACTACGATACGTAACCGCGTGACCATTGCCCCAGGAGGAGGAGAGCGTCAGACCAAGAAAGATTATGCGAAGAGGCTTCGTCATGCTGCGCTCCTTCCGGCGAGCTTTTCCAGTGCGCGCTTGAACGCGCAGTCCGCCTCCGCTGCACGGTGGGCGTAAGTGTGCTCCGCCAACACGCGCGCGCGCGCCGCAGCGCCGATGTCCGCCGCGCGCGCGATCGTCAGCGCTTCCAGGTGTGCGGCCACATCCTGCCCATCGCGGGCGACGAGGATTTCGGCGTCGGGCTCGAGGAATTGTTCGACGCCCTCCCAGGCGTCCGTGATCAGGCAGGCGCCCGCTCCCGCCGCTTCGAATACGCGCGTTGCTGGCGAGAAGCCCACATCCGCCATGCTGTCGCGCGCTACGTTGAGCACAGCCAAGGGCGTGCAGTTGAAGGCGTTGTGGTCGGCTGTGCCGACGTGGCCGAGCTTGCGCACGTTCGCGGTCACGGTCTTGTCGTCCCATCCCGCGCCGGCGAGCAGGAAGCGCCGATGCGGCAAGGCCGCGGCGGGTTCGAGGAGAAAGCGCTCTATTCTGGATTCCCGATCCGGCAACCGGTTCGCCAACAAGCTCAAATCAGCCTTGAAGCGAGAATTCGGCGCCGCCGGCTTGTGCGTCTCCGGATCAAGGCCGTTGTAGATCGGAATGCATTGTCTCGCGCCCAGCGCCCGATAGGCGTTCACGACGGGAGGGCCGCCGCCGTACGTCATTACGATGTCTAAGGACGGCAACGCCCGCCGCAGCGGATGCGCCGGCGACGCCTCGAGTTCAGCCAGCGTCGCTGGCGCATCGACATCCCAGAACACCTTCAGCGCGCCCGGTCGCGCCTCGCTCCACACATCGAGCAACTCGATGTCGAACACCCCGACGCCACTTGCTTTGACAATTACATCGGCTTGCGCGGCCTCGCGCATCACCGCCCGACAGGCGGCGACATCGTTCTTGTAAACGACGACTTCCGCCCACTCCGGCGGCTCGATGTCGCGGTGTTGCTGCCGCTCATAGGCGTCCGGTTCGTAGAACGTCACCCTCCATCCGCGCGCGGCGAGCGCACGCAGCAGACCGCGATAATACGTGGCGGCGCCGTTCCAATAGGACGACAACAGACTGGACCCGTAGAACGCGATCTTCAAAGCGTCGCCTCCCTTTGGCTTTCGACAGGGCTCGCCGGCGCAGCGGCGCCGCGCAGTGCAGCGACGATCCGAAGCAATTCCTCGGCGCGGTGGGCGCAGGTATGGCGGCTCCGGATCGTCTCGAGTCCGTTACGCGAAAGCTCTTCCCGGCAGGCGGGGTCGCTGCGCAGCAGGGCCAGCAGCTCGAGCATGCTCTCGGGATTGTCCGCCGTCAGAAAATCGCGGCCGGGCCGAAACAGATTCTCACCGTCGCGCCAAGGCGAGGTGACAAGCGGGATGCCGCAGGCCAGCGCCTCGAAGACCCGGATCGTCGGAATGCCGGGCAATTGCTCCACGTAGAAGCGGCGTGGAACGTGCACTGTCGCGAGATGGCGGCTGAACACTTCCGGCGCTTTCGCGTTCGCGAGCCAACCCCGGTACCGCGCGCCATAGCGCTCCAGCAATGCGGTCGCCTCCGCCGGATAGCGCACGCCATGAATGTCGAGCGGCAGCCCCGCTTGTTGCGCAGGCCGCAATAGGAACGCCTCGAGTTCCGCTGTGCGCTCGCCGTCGCCCCAGTTGCCGATCCAGACGAGCCCTTCCCGTTCAGTCTCCTCGGCCGGCGGCTTGAACCGCCTCGTGTCGGCCGCCTCATGCCAAACAAAAACGCGCCGACCCCAACCGTCGCGGCGATATACCTCCGCCAACGACTCGCCGAACGCGAGCACGCCGTCATAGTCGCGCAAATCGTAGCCGCGCATGGAGGCGGGTTCGCTGACGGCGCGATGGTGCGTATCGTGGAAAAGCAGCAGATGACCCGCGCCGGCGCCGCGCGCCCGGCCGAGCGTGGCGATCAGCTCGGATTCGTTCCACTCGTGAACGATGACGAGGTCGGCGTCCTCACACGCAGCCGCGGCGTCGAATCCGGCCGAGTAACGATGGACGACCAGCTCCGGATACGCGAAGCGCCAGGCGTTCAGAGCCTCGGCGCCGTGATCGGCGACCAGATTGGAGGGGCTCCAGCCGTTCTCCGGCTCGTAGGCGATGGTGTGATGCCCTTGCGCGATCAGCTCGCGCAGCACGCCGCGCAGGAAGTGGGCGTTGCCGTGATTCCAGCAGGAGCGGAGCGAGTGCGTGAAGTAAACGATCTTCATGCGACGGCGCACGCCTTGGCCGATCCCGCCGCGGCATAGACCGCGAGCATGCCATCAGCCATCGCTTCCGGCCGATAACGGCGCGCGAGCTCCACCGAACGCGCGACGCAGCCACTTCTCACCGCTTCGTTCTCGATCAGCAGGTTCACGGCCCGCGAGACCGCCTCGTCGTCGTCAAGCGGGACGAACATCGCCGCCCCGCTCCATAGCTCGCGGAAGCTCGGAATGTCGGACAAGACCAGCGCACAACCTGCTTGCGCAGCCTCGAGCACGCAGAGGCCGAACGGTTCGTATCGCGCGATCGACACGAACACTGCGGCGCGGTTCATCCAGCGATCGAGCTTCGCCTCGCTCAGCGGGCCAAGCGCACGCGCGTTCCGAGGACTCACCAGCGTCCCGTTGGCGCCCACAAGCGGTCCGGCCGCCACAAGCGGATAGCGCATCCGCGCCGCGGCTTTGTCCAGCGCGCCAAAGTTCTTGCCGTCGTCCCACAAGCGCCCCGCGGTCAGCGCGACACGCTGCTTCCGGCTGTCGGCGATGCGCCCCCGGTTTCCGCGCCCATTGAGCACGACGTGTGGCCGCACGCCGTAAAGCGAGAAGGTCGACGCGGCGAACGCCGCGCTTGGCGCCATCAGGACGCGGCACGCCCGATAGCCCCGCGCGAGCCACTCCGTGCGCATGCGAAACTCGGCCGGCATCTCGCCGCCCCGAACGTCCCGCCACCACGAAGCCAGACAGGAATGGCACGCGCCGACGACCGGCGCATCGAACTCGGCGAATCCCGCCAGTGTGGGGCTGTTCAGATGCACCAAATCGGCGTCGACGCTGCGCGCGAGCGCCACGACCTCGCTCGCGCTGCGGCGCACTTCATCTGCATCATCCGCAAGCCAATCCAGCGGCAAGCCGGTCACGCGGACGTCTGTACCGCGCATCGCCCGCATCTGCGCGGCCGATGGCGCCGGCCCCACGACGGCGAGGACCACCTCGATCTCGCGCATGCGCAATTGCGCGGCCAACTCCGCGGCATAGGTCCAGACGCCGCCCACCGCGTCCACCGTCATGAGGACGCGATGCGGAATCATGCGGCGACAGTCTCAGCCGGGACCTCTATGAGGGCGCCATCGGCCTTGATCCATGACGCCAAGCGCTCGACGCCTTCGCGCCACGGCGTCGGTGGCGCAAGTTCGAGCAGGCGCCGCGCCGCCGATATGTCCGCCACGAAATAGCGCTGATCCCCGACCCGCCATCCCTCATAACGCACGTCGGGCCGGCGGCCGGTGACCGCTTCAATATGGGAGAGCAGTTGCCGGAGACTGATCGCGTTGGCGACGCCGCCGCCAAGGTTCAGCGCGCGGCCGCGCACCGCGTCGATCTTGCGCCACGCCGATAGGTACGCGTTCACAGCGTCCGACACTTCGAGAATGTCGCGCACCTGCCGGCCGTCTCCATAGACAGTGATCGGTTGACCGGAGAGCGTGCGAATAAGGAAGTGCGCGACCCAGCCCTGATCCTCGGTGCCCATCTGCCGGGGCCCGTAGATACAGCTCATGCGCAGCACGCAAGCCGGAACGCCATAGGTGCGCGCGTAATCCAAAACATACTGGTCGGCGCCGCCCTTGCTACAGCCGTACGGCGTATGAAATACGAGCGGCCGCTTCTCATCGACGCCGCGCTTGCGGATGCGCTCGTTGGTGGGCGCATAGGCGTCCTTGATCAGCGCCAAATCGAGATCAGCAAGATCGCCGTACACCTTGTTGGTGCTGGCGAAGACGACCGGCGCGCACCGCTGACGCGCGGCTTCGAGCACATTGAAGGTGCCGCCGAGATTGACGGAAAAGTCCGCGCGCGGATCGGCGACGCTCGTGGTGACGGCGACCTGCGCGGCAAGATGGAAGATCACGTCGGCATTGCGAGCTGCGGCGAGCACAGCATCCGCATCGCGCACGTCCTCGCGGCGGTGGGCGATGCTGCGGCCATGTCGCTGCTTGAGCCAGGCAAGATTACGCTCCACACCGGGGCGCTGAAGCGTGTCGAACACGATCACCTTGCAGCCGCCGGCGGCCAGCCGATCGACAAGATTGGAGCCGATGAAACCGGCGCCGCCGGTCACGAGCGCTGTGGTCCGTTGCCTCACGCCACCAATCCTCTCATCTCGAGCTCGCGCCGCGCCTCGGCGACGCGATCGTCCGCCTCCTGCCGGGCGACCCATTCGGCCAGCTCATGCAGCCCCTCGCTGAAATCGCGGCGCGGCCGATAGCCGAGCATCGTGCGCGCCTTGGTCAAATCGGGGATGTTGTGTCGGATGTCGCCGGCGCGGGCCTGGTCGGTGATGAGCGGTTCGAGATCGGTGCGGCCCATCGTCGACGCCAGCACGCGCGCAACCTCTTCCACGGTGCGGTCCTCGCCGGAACCGATATTGAACACTTCTCCGTTCGCCGAGGGATGCCGCAGCGCCAGCAGGAAGGCCGCCGCAACGTCGGCGACGTGCACGAAGTCGCGCCGCTGCTGACCGTCCTCGAACACCATTGGCCGCTCGCCGTTGGCGACGCGGGAGGCGAAGATGGCGAGCACGCCGGTGTAGGGGTTGGAAAGCGCCTGACCCGGCCCGTATGCGTTCCACAGCCGAAGCGCCGCGCACTCCATGCCGTACTGCCGCGCCAAAGTGAGCGTCAGGCGCTCCTGCACGTATTTGTTGATCGCATAGACACTGCGCAGGCCCGGCGACTTGGTTTCCGGCGTCGGCGCCGGCGATAGCGGCTGCTCATCCGGCCCCAGCGGATCCCATCCGCCGAACTTGTTGCGCCCATCGCGCACGACATCCTGATGCAGCGCGCCGTCGGCGGACCGGTAGAGCCCTTCGCCATAGATGCTCATCGAAGACGCTGTGACCACGCGTCTGACTGGCCGCTCGATCAGGCATTGGAACAGCACCGCCGTGCCGACATCGTTCACCGATGTATAGCGCTCCACTGCATACATGCTCTGGCCGACGCCAACCTCGGCGGCGAGATGGATCACACTTTCGGCGCCCTCCAGCGCGCGCTGCACGGCGCTCTCATCCCGAATGTCGCCGACGACCAGTTCCACATCTGCCGGCAGCTCATTCTGATGGCGCCCGGGCGGATGCACCTGTTCGATCAAGCTGTCGAGCGCCCGCACTTTGTAACCGTGTTCCAGCAACAGCTCCGCGACGTGCCGTCCGATGAAGCCCGCGCCGCCGGTTATGAGAACACGTTCAGGCATCCAAAACTGCCCCTCCTGAGGAGTGCGAAACGACTGCCGACAGAGTTGTTCTTGGTTGTGCTCGGCGTCACACGAGCGTGTGACGGTACTGAACGGCACGCGCGAAGGAATGTTCCTGTTCGCTCCGCAAATCCGCATGGCGCGCAGCGGATTCCGCGCTCGCGATGGAACAGCAAAGCGGTTTGCGGCTTACCGTAGCAACTTAGCTGCAGGCGTACCCCATGACATCACATGTGCGCATCGGATTGGTTGGTGTCGGCAATTGCGCGTCCTCGCTCGTGCAAGGACTCACACACTATGCGGACACCGCCGCGAACACGACGCCGACGGGGTTGATGCACTTCGATCTTGGCGGCTATCGGCCAAGCGACATCGAGATCGTGTCGGCGTTCGATATAGACGAGCGCAAGGTTGGCCGCGATGTCTCGGATGCGATCTTCGCGGAACCCAACAACACATTAGCCTTCTCACGCCCTGCGCCGCTCGGCGCCACAGTCATGCGCGGACCGACGCTCGATGGCGTCGGCCGCTACTTGCAGGATGAAGTGGTCGAATCCGACGAGCCGCCCGTCGATGTCGCCGCCGCCCTTCGCGAGACTGGAACCGAGATCCTGGTTTCCTACCTTCCCGTCGGCTCCCAGCGCGCCGCGGAGTTCTACGCCAATGCGGCCTTAGCCGCCGGTTGCGCCTTCGTGAACTGCATTCCCGTTTTCATCGCCTCCAATCCCACTTGGGCGCGCCGCTTCAAGGAGCGCGGCCTGCCGATCATCGGCGACGACATCAAGAGCCAAGTCGGCGCCACCATCGTTCATCGGGTCCTCGCCAATCTCCTGCGCGAGCGCGGCATCAGCCTGAGACGGACCTACCAGCTCAATTTCGGCGGCAATACCGACTTCAAGAACATGCTGGAGCGCGAGCGACTGGTATCGAAGAAGCTCTCCAAAACCCAGGCGGTCACCAGCCAATTCGCGGAACCGCTGCCGGACGGCGATGTACACGTTGGCCCCAGCGATCACGTGCCCTGGCTGCATGACCGCAAATGGGCGCACATCCGGCTCGAAGCGGAGGGCTTCGGCGGCGCGCCGATGAACATCGAGCTGAAGCTCGAGGTCTGGGACAGCCCCAACAGCGCCGGCGTGGTCATCGACGCCATTCGCTGCGCCAAACTGGCGCTCGATCGCGGCATGGCCGGGCCGCTCATTGGTCCATCGAGCTATTTCATGAAGTCGCCGCCGGAACAGTTCACGGACGACGAAGCGCGGTTGTTGACCGCGGACTTCATCCGCAGCGCCAGCGAACCGGTTCGGCAAGCGCTGTGAAAGAGACGCGCGTCTATTTCGTCCGGCACGGCGCCGTCGAGAGGCAGACGACGCGCCTCAGCGGGCGCACGCCGCACCTTTCCCTGACTCGCGCGGGCCGCGCGCAGGCCGAGGCGGCAGCGTTGGCCCTCTCCGGACGCGGCATCGAGACCGTCATGACGAGTCCGCTGGAGAGAGCGCAGGAGACGGCGGAAGTGATCGCAGGCGCCGCCGGCGCGGCTTTGTTGGTCGATGACGATCTCAATGAGATCGACTTCGGCGACTGGTCCGGCGCCATGTTCGAGACGCTGGCCGGCGATCCGGAATGGCGGATTTGGAACGAGGATCGCGGCCGCGCCCGGCCGCCGCACGGGGAGTCGATGCTCGAGGCGCAGGCCCGCGTTGCGCGCTGGCTCGAGCGCGCGCGCGCCTCGGCCCACAACGTCATAGCCGCCGTCAGCCACGGCGACGTCGTCCGAGCGGCCGTGGCCTACACGCTGGGCCTGCCACTGCACTTCTATGACCGGTTCGACATCGATCCCGGCTCGATAACCGCGATCCTCATGCGCGGCGCCGAGGCGCGGCTCATCAGTATGAACGAGCGTCCCCATGTCCCGACTGACTGAAGCCCAGATCCGCGAACGCGCCAGCAAGCTTGGCGCATGGTTTCACAACATGGACCTCAACGGCGTTCAAACCGCGCCCGATCACTTTCTGCAGGATTACCCGCAGAGCAAATGGGAACGCTTCCGCCACGCGCTGCCCATGGACCTGACCGGCAAGAGCGTGCTCGACATCGGCTGCAACGCCGGCTTTTACGCGATCGAGATGAAAAGGCGCGGCGCCGAGCGCGTCCTCGGCCTCGATCTCGACGAACGCTACCTCGAGCAGGCCCGATTGGCCGCCGAAGTGACCGGCGCCGAGATCGAGTTCCGCAATCTGTCCGTCTACGACGTCGCGGCGCTGGGCGAGCGGTTCGATCTCGTGCTGTTCATGGGCGTGCTGTATCACTTGCGCCACCCGCTCTTGGCGCTCGATCTCATTCACGAACACGTCGCGGACGACCTCCTCGTCTTTCAATCGATGCAGCGCGGCTCGGACGAAGTCGACGCCATCGCCGCCGATTATGACTTCTTCGATCAGGATCACTTCGACAGCACCGGCTATCCCAAGCTTCACTTCATCGAACACCGCTACGCCCACGATCCGACGAACTGGTGGGCGCCGAACGCGGCCTGCTCGCAAGCCATGCTCCGCAGCGCGGGCTTCGAGATCATCGATCATCCGGAAGACGAGACCTACATCTGCCGGCGCGTGGAGCGCGTCTCCGGCGCAGTCTATCCCACGCGGGGGCGGGCATGATCGAGGCAGTGAAGATCTGGAACGAGCCGAACAACAAATCGCACTGGGACCCGGCGCTCGATCCGGAGTGGGACTTGTTCGCGCACATGACGCGGCTGGCTGGACAGGCCATCCGGGCGGAGAACAGCGCCCTGCCGCGCGTGCTCGGCGGCATATCGCCGATCGATCCTTCGTTCATCGCCCGTCTCACCGGCAAAGGCGTACTCAACCACGTCGACGTCATCGCCGTGCATGGCTTTCCGCTCGACTGGAATCTCTGGACGATCGACGAGTGGCCGGCGAAGCTGGACGAAATCCGCGCCGTCACCGACAAGCCGGTGTGGGTGACCGAAGTCGGGGTCTCGTCCTTCGGCGCAGAGGAAGTGCAGAAGTGGGGTCTGGCGCGTACGGCGGAGCTTCTGATCGGACGCACCCCGCGCATTCATTGGTACAGCCTTTACGATCTGCCGCGCACCTGGGAGGCGACGACGAGGCACAAGGAGGCGGAAGGCTCGTCCTATTACCGCCACTTCCACATGGGCCTCTTGCGCGAGGATGGCGCACCAAAACAGGCGCTGGCTCTCTACGGCGACTACGCGGGCGATGTCGGCTTGTGCCAATGGTTCCATTTCGAAGACCACCGGCTGGATGAAGCCGCGGCGTGGATGCGGCGCCTCGGCGTTCGCCATCTTCGCACCGGCCTTTCCTGGGCCGACAGCTTTCGCCCCAACGCGCTCGCCTGGTTCGATCGTCAGATGGAGGCGCTGGCTGAGTTCGACGTCACGCTCACCTTCTGCTTCACTCCGGAACATCGCGGCCTCGCCCCGCACCATACCAGCCCGCCGCAGGCGGCTGAAGAATTTGCCGAATTCTGCGCCGCGATGGTGCGCCGCTACGCCTCCGACAGCCCGCCGCGACCACGCACGGCAGCCATGGTGGAAACCGGGCCCGATCCGCGCGTTCAAACTCCAGAACATGGAGCGCACGCATGAGCAGTTCAGTTGTGACCACCGACCACGAAGAGATTCGCGCCTGGGTCGAAGAGAACAATGGCCGCCCCGCGCGCGTGCGCGGCACTGGCGACGACGAAGACGACGCCGGCCTGTTGCGCATCGACTTCGACGCCGCGGAGGAAGGTCTGGAAGAAATCGAATGGGACGACTGGTTTGAGGGCTTCGAGGAGAACAATCTCGCGCTGCTGCACGCCACCAACAGCCGTTTCAACAAACTGATCAGCCGCGACAGCGCCAGCTGATCGCGACAGGCCAGGAAAGACCGCGCCCCGGCGCTGGCGCTGTCGGCGAGACAGGCCGAGGCCCCAACTATTTCCCCAGGCCGCCGCGGCGGCCCGGATTAGACACGGGCCGCTGATCGACGCATACAGGGCGCCACCGGCCGGCGTGGGTGGGATGGCATGGGGTCCTGGCAGTTTTGGATCGACCGCGGCGGCACCTTTACCGATGTCGTCGCGCGCGGGCCGGACGGCGGCGAGATCGTCAAGAAGCTCTTGTCCGAAAATCCCGGGCGCTACGACGACGCCGCGCTCGAAGCGATTCGGCAGATTTTGGCGGCGAATGGCGCAACGTTCGCCGATATCGGCGCGGTCGAACTCGGAACGACCGTCGCCACCAACGCGCTGCTGGAACGCAAAGGCGCCGAGGTCGTGCTGGCCGTCACCGAGGGCTTCGGCGATGCGCTCGAGATCGGCGTGCAAGCGCGGCCGGAAATCTTCGCACTGCACATCGTCAAGCCGGACCTGTTGCAGGCGCAAGTTATCGAGCTTCGCGAGCGGGTCACGGCCGAGGGCGAGGTGCTGACGCCTCTGGACGAAGCGCATGCCCGCGACTCGCTCGCCGCCGCCTTTGCGCAAGGCCGGCGCGCCGTAGCCATCGCCTGCCTGCACGGCTGGGCCTATCCCGCGCACGAACAGCGCGTCGCGGCGATCGCGCGTGAACTCGGCTTCACGCAAGTCTCGGTCAGCTCCGAGATCAGCGGCCTGATCAAATTCGTCCCGCGCGCCGACACCACCGTCGCCGACGCCTACCTCTCGCCCGTGCTGCGGGCGTACGTCGACCGTTTCTCGGGAGCGTTCGCCGAACTGGGCGCGGGCGAGAAGGCGCAACTGCTTTTCATGCAGTCGAACGGTGGCCTTGCGTCCGCGCGCGCGTTCCGCGGCCGCGACGCCGTGCTCTCCGGGCCGGCAGGCGGCGTCGTCGGCATGGCGCGAGCGGCCGAGCGCGCAGGTTTCGCCAAGGCGCTTGGCTTCGACATGGGCGGAACCTCGACCGACGTCTCGCACTTCGCCGGCGCCTTCGAACGCACCAACGAAACCGTCGTCGCGGGCGTGCGCCTCTCCGCGCCGATGCTGGAGGTGCATACGGTCGCGGCCGGCGGCGGCTCCATCTGCTTCTTCGACGGCGCACGGCTGCGGGTCGGTCCGCACTCCGCCGGCGCCCAGCCCGGGCCAGCGTGCTATCGCAAAGGCGGGCCGCTGACGATCACCGACTGCAATCTGCTGCTCGGCCGTGTGCGCGCGGAATTCTTCCCCGCCGTGTTCGGGCCCGACGGCGATCAGCCGCTCGACCGTGAGATCGTCGAACGCAAGTTCGCAGAGCTCTGCACCGAAGTCGAGCACGCCACCGGCCGCACCATGTCGCCGATCGAGGCGGCGGAAGGCTTCCTCAGCATCGCCAATCTCGGCATGGCCGAAGCGATCAAGAAGATTTCGATCCAGCGCGGCTATAATCCGGCGCAGTACGTGCTCGTCGCCTTCGGCGGCGCCGGCGGCCAGCACGCGTGCGCGGTTGCGGACGCCGTGGGGGTCGACACCATCCTCCTGCACCCGCTCGCCGGCGTCCTCTCCGCCTGGGGCATCGGCCACGCCGACTTGCGTGCTGTCGCCGAGGAAACGGTGGAGCAGCGGCTCGATCGCGCGGGCGATCTCAGCACGCGCGCCGAGCAGTTGCGGGCCCAGGCGGAAAAGGCGCTTGGCGAGGCGCATGATTTCACCGCCACGGCCAATCTGAAGTACGAAGGGGCAGACTCGACGCTGCCGATCCCGCTCTCGTCGCCGGAGCGCCTCAAGCGCGCGTTCGAAGACGAACACATGAAGCGCTTCGGCTTCATTGATCCCGCACGCCCCATCGTCGTCGGCTCACTTACGGTGGAAGCGGTGCAGCACACGGCCGGGGCGCCTGCAGAGGCGGTGTCGCCGCAAGCAAGCGCGGCGCCTGCGCCGATAACCCGCGTCTCCCTCGTCGCCGGCGTCAAGACGCACTCCGCTCCGGTGTATGACCGCGCCTCGCTTTGCGCCGGGTTCGCGATCGACGGGCCCGCCGTCATCCTGGAGAACGGCGCCACCACCTACGTCGCGCCTGATTGGCGCGCCGCCATGAACGAGCATGGCGACATCATCCTCACGCGCACCTCGATCATCGCCCGCGAGGCCGTCGGCACGCACGTCGACCCGATCCTGCTCGAAGTGTTCAATAATCGCTTCATGGGCGTCGCCGAGGAGATGGGGCTGGCGCTCCAGACCACGGCGTCCTCGGTCAACATCAAGGAGCGGCTCGACTTCTCCTGCGCCGTGTTCGACGAGACCGGCGGCCTCGTCGCCAACGCGCCGCACATCCCCGTTCATCTGGGTTCGATGAGCGACAGCGTCCGCGAAATCATGCGCCGCCGCGGCGACGCGATCCGGGCCGGCGACATCTTCATGCTGAACGCGCCGCACGCCGGCGGAACGCACCTGCCCGACATTACGGTGATCGCGCCCGTGATCCTCGACGGCGACGAGAGGCCCGCCTTCTTCACCGCCGCGCGCGGGCACCACGCCGATATCGGCGGACTGACGCCCGGCTCGATGCCGCCCGACAGTGTGCGCATTGATGACGAGGGCGTGCTGATCGAGAACTTCCTGCTCGTCGAAAGCGGGCGCCTGCGCGAGGCGGACGTCCGCGCCCTGTTCGCCTCGGGCCCGCATCCGGCGCGCGATATCGACCGCAACATCGCCGACCTCAAAGCCCAGATCGCCGCCTGCGTGCGCGGCGCGCACGAGCTGAAGCGTCTGGTCGCCGACTACGGCCGCGCCGGCGTCGCCGCCTACATGCGCCATGTGCAAGACAATGCCGAAGAGCAGATTCGGCGCGTCATCGACAGGCTGCGCCCAGGCGAGTTCTCCGTCGCCATGGACAATGGCGCGAGCGTGCGCGTCGCCGTCACGCCCGATCCACGAAGGCGCACGCTTCGCGTCGACTTCACCGGTACGAGCCCACAGCAGCCCAATAACTTCAACGCGCCGCTCGCCATCACGCGCGCCGCCACGCTTTATGTCTTCCGCACGCTCGTCGGCGACAACATCCCGCTCAATGAAGGCTGCCTCAAGCCGATCGAGATCGTCGTGCCTGAAGGCTCGCTGCTGAACCCGAAGCCCGGCGCAGCGGTCGTCGCCGGCAATGTGGAAACGAGCCAAGTCGTCGTCGATGCGCTCTACGGCGCGCTCAGCGCGCTCGCGGCGAGCCAAGGCACCATGAACAACTTCACCTTCGGTGACGACACGCGGCAATATTACGAAACCATCTGCGGCGGCGCCGGCGCCGGCCCCGGCTTCGACGGCGCAAGCGTAGTGCAAACGCACATGACCAATTCGCGCCTTACCGATCCCGAAGTTCTGGAAACCCGCTTTCCTGTGCTCGTCGAGCGCTTCGCCGTCCGCCGCGGCTCGGGCGGCGGCGGCAAGCACAAAGGCGGCGACGGCGCCGTGCGCCGCATTCGTTTCCGGGCGCCGATGACGGCGGCGATGCTCGCTAACCGGCGCAGCACCGCGCCGTTCGGGCTAAACGGCGGCCGCGACGGCAAGCCCGGCGCGAACCGCATCGAGCGCGTCGACGGCTCGATCGAGACACTCGGCGCCACCGGCAAAGCAATAGTCGCTTCCGGCGACGTGTTCGTCATCGAAACGCCCGGCGGCGGCGGCTACGGCAAAGCTTAACTTCGCGAGGGGGGACCACGTGCTCGTACTTCTAGGCATCGGCGTCGTCGTCTTGGGCTTCGTCCTGCGCGCCAATCCGCTGCTCGTCGTCATGGCCGCGGCGTTGACCACCGGGTTGACCGCGGCCTGGACGCCGGACGCCGACGTTCAGACCATGTACGCCGCCGCGCTGGCGACGCTCGCCGCGTTCGGCAAAGCGTTCAACGACAACCGTTATGTCAGCCTCGTCTGGTGCGTGCTGCTGGCGATCGGGCTACTGGAGCGCGCCGGCCTGCAAGAACGTGCCCGCACGCTGATCGGCAAGGTAAGAGGCGCCACTGTCGGCCGCGTGCTCTGGGTCTATCTGCTCGTGCGCCAGATCGCCGCCGCGCTCGGCTTGACCTCGCTCGGCGGACACCCGCAAATGGTGCGCCCGCTGGTTGCGCCGATGGCGGAGGGCGCCGCGGAAACGCATTACGGCGAGCTGCCGGACCGCGAGCGCTTCCTCATCCGCTCGCACGCCGCCGCCGCAGACAATATCGGTCTCTTTTTCGGCGAGGACATCTTCATCGCCATCGCCTCGATCCTGCTGATCAAGGGCTTCCTCGAGCAGAACGGCATCATCGTCGAGCCGCTGCAGCTTTCGGTCTGGGCGATTCCAACCGCCATCGCCGCGCTCGCCATCCATAGCGTGCGGCTCTGGATGCTCGACGCCGGATTGAAGCGCGCCTTGCGCGCGCCGCGGCCCGCCGCGGCCGGTGCGGAGGCGGCGCAATGATCACGCTCACGCACGCCTACATCGTCGCCGGGCTCTTCTTCGCCGCGATGTCGCTGCTCTCGGCGCTCGATGCTTCGAACCGCCGCCGCATCGCCAACTTCCTGTTCTGGGGCATGCTGGCGGCGAGCTTCCTCGCCGGCGGCTATCTCGGCGACCTCGGCAACGGCCTTCTGGCCCTTGGCCTCGTCGCCGTCGCGACCTTCGGCCTGGGCGAAGGCAAACCGCAGACCACCACGCCCGAACAGCGCCGCGAAAGCGCAATGAGGCGCGGCGACGCGCTCTTCCTTCCCGCGCTCATCATTCCCGCCGTCGCACTCGGCGGCACCCTCATCGCAAAGGAGACGAGCTGGGGCCCGCTGCTGATCGATCCTGCCCAAGCCACGCTGGTGTCGCTGATCCTCGGCGCCCTGATCGCCGTCGCCGTCGCCATGCTCTGGCTGCGCCCGCCGCTGATCGCGCCATTCCAGGAAGCGCGGCGGCTGATCGACGCCGTCGGTTGGGCGGCGATCCTGCCGCAAATGCTGGCCTCGCTCGGCGCCGTTTTCCTCGTCGCCGGTGTCGGCGAGCAAGTGGGCCGCGTGTTCGGCGAGTTCATGCCGCTCGACAACATCACCATCGCCGTCATCGCCTACTGCGTCGGCATGGCGCTCTTCACCATCATCATGGGCAACGCCTTCGCCGCCTTCCCGGTGATGACCGCCGCGGTCGGCCTGCCGATCGTCGTCATGCGCTTCGGCGGCGATCCGGCGATCGTCTGCGCCATCGGCATGCTGGCCGGCTTCTGCGGCACGCTGATGACGCCGATGGCGGCCAACTTCAATGTCGTGCCGGCCAACCTGCTCGAACTGCCCGACCGCAAGTCGCCGCTCAATGGCGTCATCCGCGCGCAAATCCCAACGGCGCTGCCGCTCCTCCTCGCCAACATCCTGCTCATGCGCATTCTGGCCTTCCCACAATGAGAGCGCTGCTTACCCCCAATTTCGCCCAAGGCTTCGCCCAGCTCGCGCTGTCGCACGTCGATCGCGAGTATCCGAACAAACTCGATCACGTGATGACCGGCCCGGCCGACGCGCTCGGCCCACGGGCGCTGCATCCGATCTTCTACGGCAGCTTCGATTGGCATTCGTGCGTGCACGGCTATTGGCTGCTGGCCCGCGTATGGCGCCGCCACACCGACATTCCCGCCGGACCCCGCATCTCCATGCTGTTCGAAACGCGGTTCACTGAACCCGCAGTCGCCGCCGAATGCGCCTATCTCGACCGGCCCAGCGCGCGCGGCTTCGAGCGGCCGTACGGCTGGGGCTGGCTGCTCGCGCTGCAGGCCGAACTCGATCTCCACACCGACGACATCATGGCCGCCGCCGCTGCGCGGTTGCGCCCGCTGACCGATCGCTTCGTACAGCGCTTCGCCGACTTCCTGCCGCTCTGCGACTACCCGATCCGCACCGGCGTCCACTCTTCCACCGCTTTCGCGCTGCGTCTCGCCGCCGACCACGTCGAGACCGCGGCGCCGGACGTGTTCGCGCTGATGCGCGAGAAAGCGTTGAGCTGGTACGGCGCCGACCGCGGCGCGCAGGCCTGGGAGCCGAGCCAAGACGATTTCCTGTCGCCCACCTTGATCGAAGCCGCCTGCATGCGCCGCTTCATGCCGGCCGATCAGTTCCGCGACTGGTTCGCCGCCTTTCTGCCCGACGCGGCCGACGGCGCGCCGGCGACGCTGTTCAGCCCGGCGCGCGTCAGCGACCGCACCGACGGCAAGATCGCTCACCTCGATGGCTTGAATCTCTCCCGCGCCTGGTGCTGGCGCGAGATCGCGGCCGCGCATCCGCCTGAGAGTCCGCTCGCGCGGCGCGCCGAAGAGACGGCGCAGCAGCACCTCGCCGCCAGCCTGCCGCATGTCGCCGGCGACTATATGGGCGAACACTGGCTCGCCACCTTCGCACTGCTCGCCCTCGAAGCGACACAGCCGATGTGAGAGGCGTCGCGGCGTTCTACTCTGCGGCCTGTTGTTGCGGCGCCGTGCGCGCGGATTCTTCTTCGATGAAACGCGCGATCCGCTCTTCCAGCACCGGCAGCGGCGTCGACCCCAGCGCCAGGATCGCATCGTGGAAACGGCGGCGATCGAACCGCTCGCCCAAAGCGGTCTCGGCTTCGGTCCTCAACCGCCGGATCGTGAGTTCGCCCAACTTGTACGCGAGCGCCTGGCCTGGCCAGCTGATGTAGCGATCGACTTCGGTCTCGACTTCGCGGCGCGAAAGCGCGGTGTGCGAGGCGAGATACTCGATCGCGCGCTCGCGCGACCAGCCGTAGCGATGGATGCCGGTATCGATCACCAGGCGCGCCGCCCGCCACATCTCGTAGCTCAGCCGGCCGAATTGCTCGTAAGGCGTGCGATAGATGCCCATCTCGACGCCGAGCCATTCGCTGTAGAGACCCCAGCCTTCGCCGAAGCCGGAGAAATACGTATTGCGGCGGAAGGCGGGAAGCGCCTGACCCTCCTCGCTCAAGGCCGCTTGCAGACTATGCCCTGGTGAGCACTCGTGCAGCGTCAGCGCCGGAATATTGTAGAGCGGACGGCTCGGCAGATCGTACGTGTTCATGAGGCAGCTCTCGAGGCCGCCTCGGCCGGCCGTGTAATACGGTGCGATCGCGTCCGGAACGGGGAGCACGGTGAACCGGCGGCGCGGCAAATGGCCGATGACGTCGCCGATCTTGGCGTTGACCCGATTGACCGCGTACGCGGAGACCATCAGCAGCTCTTCGGGCGAGCGCGCATAGAATTGCGGATCCGTCCGCAGGAACGTCAGAAATTCGTCAAGGCTTCCCTCGAAGCCGCTATCGCGCATGACCTGCAGCATCTCCGCCTCGATGCGGGCCACTTCACGCAGGCCGATCTGATGGATCTCCTCGGCGCTCAATTCCAGCGTCGTGTATTTGCGGATCTGCGCAGCGTAATAGGCGCGTCCGTCGGGCAGGCGCGAGGCAGCCAAGCTGGTGCGCGTGTTCGGCACGTACTCGTCGCGGAAGAAGCGCAACAGCTCGTCGAAGGCTGGAACGACCGCATCCGTAATCGCCGCGCGCGCCTCGCGCCGCAATTCCTCCCGCTGCTCGGCCGGAATTCCCGGCGGCATGTCGTTGAGCGGCGCAAAGAACGGATTTTGCTCGACGTCGGCCACCGCAAACGCAGCGATGGCGCTGTCGCGCCCCTGCAGCGTCGCGCGCGGCGGGGTGAACCCCCGCGCCAGCCCTTCGCGCATGTTGGCGATGTTCTCGTCGAAATAGCGGGGAATGTCCCGCATGCGGCTGATATAGCGCCGGTACTCGTCCGCCGTCCGGTAGCCCTGCCGCGGGGCCAGGTATTGCCAGAATGCGGAGTCGCTGTTGACCGGCATCTCCCAGTCGCGAAAGCGTCCGTCGATCAGCGCGTGCTCCAGATTGGTGCGAAACACCGCCGCGTTGACCCGCTCCGCATCCGACAGCGCGTCGGCGGGAATGCGATCGAGCGCAGCCAGCGTCTCGCGCGCGTGGGCGAGCCGCCGGCGCTGACTTTCCGCATCGACGCGCGGCAAGCGGCCGGTCGGCTCGAGGCCGCCTTCGCCGTCGTCCTGCTGCTCGTACTCACGCAGCGACCAGGCCCAGTCGGCTTCGTAGAGCGCACGGAGCTGTTCATCGGCGGTCTGCTGCGCAGCGCTCTGCTGCTCCTGGGCGAGCGCCCCACCCGACGCCGCCGCGAAGCCGGCCACGGCGAGGGCGACTGCAAACAGGGGCGCGAATCTGGGTGTCGGCATGCTCATGCGCGATCTGAAGCAGGGACGATGATCGATGGCAAGAGAGCCCCAGCTTATCACTTGAGCGTGGCAAAGCTCCGCCAATCCTGCTAGCGCAACGACAACAAGGGGGGACGGGCGATGTGGAATCCGCGCAAGGCGTTGGCGGTCGGCGACGAGATCGCGCCCGAGCATCGGCTGAAGCCGACGCTGTCGTGGCCGCATCTCATGGCTCTCGGCGTCGGCGCGATCGTCGGCACCGGCATTCTCACCCTGACCGGGGTCGGCGCCGCGAAAGCCGGTCCGGCCGTCATCCTCTCCTTCGCCATCGCCGGTTTCATCTGCGCCGCGGCGGCGCTCGCCTACGCCGAGATGGCGACCATGATGCCGGCGTCGGGCAGCGCCTACACTTATAGCTACGTGGTTGTCGGCGAGCTGCTCGCCTGGGTGATCGGCTGGAGTCTCATCCTCGAATATTCGCTGGTGGTGAGCGCGGTCGCTGTCGGCTGGTCCGGCTACGCCGCCGGCTTCATGGAGAGCATAGGCTGGGCGCTGCCCGCCGCTCTGGTGCAGGGGCCGGAACTGGGCGGCGTCGTCAATCTGCCGGCGATCTTCATTATCGCCGTCGTGGCCGGCATGCTCATGTTGGGCACGCGCGAAAGCGCCACGGTGAACGCTTTGCTTGTGGTGGTGAAGATCGCCGCCCTGGCGCTGTTCGTGGCGGTGACGCTGCCCTATTTCGACGCGCGCAATTTCGAGCCCTTCATGCCGTTCGGTTTCGGCAAGAGCGGCGAGCCTGGCGCCGAAGTCGGCGTCATGGCCGCCGCCGCCATCATCTTCTTCGCCTTCTACGGTTTTGACGCGATCGCAACCGCCGCGGAGGAAACCAAGAATCCCGGCCGCGATCTCGCCATCGGCATAGTCGGCTCGATGCTGCTTTGCGTGCTGATTTACATGGCTGTCGCGGGCGCCGCGATCGGCGCGCTTGCGTACGGCCAGTTCGCGAACAGCCCCGAACCGCTGGCGCTGATCCTGCGCGAAATCGGCCAAGCCGACGCCGCCGCCATCCTCGCCGCCTCCGCGGTGATCGCGTTGCCGACGGTGATCCTCGCTTTCTTCTACGGTCAAAGCCGCATTTTCTTCGTGATGGCGCGCGACGGATTGCTTCCGCGCGGGCTGGCGCGCGTCTCGAGCCGCGGCACGCCGGTGCGGATCACGCTGTTCACCACCATCGTCGTCGCCGCGCTCGCGGGCGTTGTGCCGCTCGCCGACCTCGCCGCGCTCGCCAACGCGGGCACGCTCGCCGCCTTCATGGCGGTGGCGCTCTGCATGCTGATCATGCGCGTGCGCGCGCCTGACGCGCCGCGCAAATTCCGCACGCCGCTGGCTTGGCCGGTGGGGCTCATCGCGATTTTCGGCTGCGCCTATCTGTTCTACAATCTGCCGCAGACGACGCAGATCTACTTCCTCATCGCCCACGGCGTCGGGCTTGCGCTATATCTGCTCTATGGCATGCACAACAGCGTCGCCCGCAAACAGGCGCATGGCACAGGCGAGCGCGGCTAAAGCCGCCGCGCACAAAATTCGTCCTTCCGGGGCTCGCGTCAGCGAGAACCCGGAACCCAGGGGCTGACAGAGCTGTTGGCCCCTGGTTTCCGGGTTCAATGCTGCGCATTGCCCCGGAATGACGAGAGATGTGCTTCCGAATCGAAACTGAACGCCGCCGGATATACGTCCGATTTCGCGCGTGGTGCGTTAGTCAGATCCCGTTCTCTGTCAGCGACAAGAGGCTCGCATTGCCGCCAGCCGAGGTCGTATCGATCGAGAGCGTGCGCTCGGTCGCGAAGCGCGCGACATAGCGCGGCCCGCCGGCCTTGGGCCCGGTTCCGGAAAGGCCTTCGCCGCCGAACGGCTGGCTGCCGACGACGGCGCCGATCATCGAACGGTTGACGTAGAGATTGCCGACACGCGCCCGCGCGCGCACGCGATCAGCGGCTTCAGCGATGCGGCTGTGCAACCCCATGGTGAGGCCGAACCCGCTCGCATTGATGCGGTCGACCGTCTCTTCCAGCGCGCCCGCCTTCCAGGTGGCGACGTGCAGGATCGGCCCGAACCATTCCTGCCGCAGCTCCTCGATCGCGTCGAGCTTGATCAGAGTGGGCGGCACGAAGAGGCCCTTCGCCGGCGCATCGAGCGCGTGAAGCCAGCGCGCCTTCATCGCTTGGCGATAAGCTTCGAGCTTCTCGCGCGCCGCCTCGTCGATCACCGGGCCCACATCGGTGCGCGGATCGGCCGGATCGCCGATCGCCAGCGCATCCATCGCGCCCTTCAGCATCTCGAGCATGCGCTCGGCGACATCCTCCTGCAGCAGCAGGAGCCGCAGCGCCGAACAGCGCTGGCCGGCGGAGCGGAAAGCGGAGGTGACGACGTCCATCACCACCTGCTCGGGCAAGGCGGTTGAATCGACGATCATCGCATTGAGGCCGCCGGTCTCGGCGATCAGCGGCACGATCGGCCGGCGCTCGTCTTCGAGCAGCGCCGCGGCAATGGCGCGCGCGGTGCGCGTCGAGCCGGTGAACGCAACCCCGGCGATGCGCGGATCGGCTGTGATGGCGCTGCCGACGTCGGGCCCGCCCGGCAGAAAATGCAGCACGTCGGCGGGAATGCCGGCTTGATGCGCCAGCTGCACCGCGCGGTAGGCGATCATCGGCGTCTGCGGCGCGGGCTTGGCGATCACGGTGTTGCCGGCGACGAGCGCGGCCGTGACTTGGCCCAGGAAGATCGCCAGCGGGAAATTCCAGGGCGCGATGCACGCGAACACGCCGCGCCCGGCGAGCCGCAATTCGTTGAGCTCGCCCGTCGGCCCCGGCAGAGTCTGCGGCGCGAATTCGCGGCGCGCGCAGGCGGCGTAATAGCGGCAGAAATCCACCGCCTCGCGCACTTCGCCCAAAGCGTCGGGAATGGTCTTGCCGGCCTCGCGCACGGCGAGCGCCATAAGCTCGCTGCGGTGCGCTTCGAGCAGATCGGCCAGCCGTTCCAAACAGGCTGCGCGCTCCTCCACCGGCCGCGCATCCCACCCGATCGCAGCTGCCGCGGCGCTGTCGATTGCGCGCGTCACGTCCGCCGCGCGGGCATTGATGACGCCGCCCACGCGGCGATCTCGATCGGCCGGACTGCGCACCGGCGCCGCTTCGCCCGCAACGGCCTCGCCCGCAACCAACGGAGCGGCGATGAAGTCTGCCGCATAGGCATCGATCGCCTTGGCAATCTCGCTCAGCACACGCGCGTCGTTCAAATCGAGTCCCTCCGAGTTGGCGCGGTCGCCAAAAATGTCGCGCGGCAGCGGAATTGAGGGATGGGGCATGGCGTTGACCTCTGCGATGCGCTCGGCCGGATCCTCGAGCAGCATGTCTTCCGTGACGCCGGGATCGGCGAGTTGGTGAACGAACGAACTGTTGGCGCCGTTCTCGAGCAAGCGCCGAACCAGATAAGCGAGCAAATCGCGGTGGCCGCCGACCGGCGCGTAAGTGCGGCAGGCGTAGCCCTCCTCGCGCACGAGGCGCTCGTGCAGGCCTTCGCCCATGCCGTGCAGGCGCTGAAACTCGAAATCGCGCCGCCCGCCGGCAAACTCCAGGATCGTCGCGACGGAGAGCGCGTTGTGACCCGCGAACGCCGGGAAGATGTGCGGGCTCGCCAGCATGTCGCGCGCGCAAGCGAGGTAGGAGACATCCGTCGCCGCCTTGCGCGTGAACAGCGGATAGTCGCTCAGGCCTTCGACCTGCGCCCGCTTGATCTCGCTATCCCAGTAGGCCCCCTTCACCAGGCGCACCATCAGCCGCCGCTTGGTCGCACCGCCAAGGGCTTCGGCCCACGCGATCAGCGGCCGCGCGCGTTTGCCGTACGCCTGCGCCGCAAAGCCCAGCCCGTCCCAGCCGCTGAGGGCGGGATCGCGGGCGATCCCTTCGATAATGTCGAGCGACATCATCAAGCGGTCGGCCTCCTCCGCGTCGATCGCGAGCCCGACGCCGAGCCGCGCCGCCTTGCGCGCCAGCGCCCGGCTCATCTCGATCAGCTCCGGCACGCACGTCTCGGCTTGCGCCGTTTCGTAGCGCGGATGAAGCGCCGACAGCTTCACCGAAATCGTGTGATCGCGATTAAGCGGCGAGGCCGCCACCGCTTCGATCGCTTCATCATAGGCGTTGAAATAACGCTCCGCGTCGGCGCGCGTGCGCGCCGCTTCGCCGAGCATGTCGAAGCTCGCGGTGAAGCCGCGATACTCATCGCGCGCCGCCCGCTGCAGCGCTTCCTCGATGGTGCGGCCCATGACGAAAGTCTCGCCCATGATGCGCATCGCCCCGCCGACGGCGGTGCGGATGAACGGCTCGCCGGCGCGCGCCAGCAGCTTCCTCACCGGCGAGGTTTCGGCGCCTTCGCCCACCATCGCCCGCGCCAGCACCAGTCCGAACGTCGCCGAGTTCACCAGCAGCGAGTCGGACTTCCAGGTGTGCGCCGACCAATCGGCGCCGCCGAGCTTGTCGCGGATCAGCGCATCGCCCGTCTCCGCGTCCGGCACGCGCAAGAACGCCTCCGCCAACGCCAGCAGCGCCACGCCCTCTTCGCTGTTCAGCCGGTATTCGTGCAGGAAGCGGTTGATCCAGCCCGAGGCATGCGCGCGCCGCACGTCCGCCAGCAGGCCGCGAGCCCTCTCCAGCACCCGCTCTCGCGCGTCCGGCGCCAGCCGCGCATCCGGCAGCAATCCCGCCAGGACCTCGGGCTCCGGCGCCCGATGGAGCGCCGCCATGCGCTCACGCGTCGCCTGCCCAGCTTCCCGTCCTGACATACATTGTCCTGCCGAATATCTCCCCGCCAATACCAGCGCGCGCAGCAAATGTGCTTGCTTTCTCAGCGGCGCCGCTCGAATTATCTTCGCCGCACCGCATTCATCCCCGAAGATTCTTCATGCTGGACGAAACCGACAAACGCATCCTCCGGGCGCTGCAGCAGGACGGGCGCATGACCAACCAGGCGCTGGCCGAAGCCTGCAACATCTCGCCCGCCGCCTGCTTCGACCGGGTCAAGCGGCTCCGCGCCAACGGCTACATCCTCGGCACGATGGCGCTGCTCGATCCGGCCAAGCTCGACCGCGCGCTGATGATCTTCATCGAGGTGCTGCTCGACCGCACCACAAGCGACATATTCGACGAATTCGCCGCCGCCGTCCGCACCCAGCCCGACATTCTCGAATGCCACATGGTCGCCGGCGGCTTCGACTATCTGATCAAGGCGCGCGTGCGCGACATGGCCGCCTATCGCAACTTCCTCGGCGAAGTCCTGGTCAAGATGCCGGGCGTGCGCGAGACGCGGACCTACGCCGTGCTGGAGGAAGTGAAGAACACGCTTGCGCTTCCGGTCTAAGCCTTGGCCGCGCGCCGCTGCGATACGCCGCCACCCGCGCATCCGACGATGGCGACAGGCGCCGCGAACTTGTGGGCGCCCGGCCGTCCTGCGTTATCTTCAGTTGGACACGTGGCCTGACCGAATGCGCCAACCGATGCAGAAGATCGACTCCTATCTGGGCTGGAAGGTGGACTTCGCGGATCCGCCGGGCGCCCCCGCTTTCTGCGGCCCGGACTCCATCTCCTGGCGCGTCTTCAAGAATCCGGTCGCGCTCGGCATCGGCGGCGTCGCCGCCGTGCTGCTGGAATTCGCCGACGCGCGCATCCGCTCCGGCGTCTGGGACCACTCGACCTACAAGCAAGACCCGATCGGCCGCTCCCAGCGCACCGGCATGGCGGCGATGGTCGGCGTCTACGGGCCGCAAGCCGCCGCCCGCCGCGTGATCCAAGGCGTGACCAACATGCACGCGCGCGTGCAAGGCGAGACGCCGAGCGGCGAAGCCTACAAGGCGCTCGACGTCGAGCTGCTGGATTGGGTGAGCGCGACCGCCGGCTGGGGCTTCCTCACCGCCTACGATCGCTTCGTCGCCAAGCTCACCGAAGAAGAGAAGCGCCGTTGCTATGCCGAACAGGCGCCGGTGGCGCGCCTTTATGGCGTGCAGACGCTGTTGCATTCCGACGCGGACTTCATGGCGATGCTGGAGCGCCTCGCGCCGCGTTTCGAGCCGCACCCCATCGTCGGCGAATTCCTCGATATCTTCCAAAGCAGCCCCGGCGCGATCGGTTTGCCGAAAAGCCTGCGCCGCGCGCTGGCGCAAGCGTCCGTATCGCTCCTGCCGCCATCGGTGCGGACGCGGCTGGAGCTTGGGCCGGACTACGATCTTTCCCCGTTCGCCGCGCACGCGCTGCGCGGGCTCGGCGCGCTCGCCGAACGCATTCCCATTCCCAGCGCGCCGCCCTCGCAAGCATGCCTCCGCTTGGGCCTCCCCGCCGATTTTCTCTATCGCAGCCGCAGCGCGCAGCGGCGTCTGCTCGCCGGCTGGACGCCCCCGCGCGACGCCAGCGCCGTCGCCGCGGAGTGACGGCCAGCGCCAGATAGGTCAGTGCGCCGGATCGGCGACGAAGGCGCGAACCTTCTTGGAGAGCTCGTTATCCAACAACGGCTTCTCGACGATCTCCACGCCCGCGGCGAGCGCGCGCGCCTTGGTCTCGCGCGACGGATGGGTGGTGATCAGGATCGTCGGCGCCGTTACGCCCTCGGCCCGAAGCTGCGTCAGCAGTTCGAGGCCGCTCATGCCGGGCAGCTTCTGATCGAGCACCAGGCATCGCCACTCGCCGCGGTCGCGGCAGCGCAGCGCCGCCTCCGCATCCGAGAACGCGTCCACGGCGATGCCGACGGTCTCGAAGGCGAAGCTCAGCGCATGACGGACTGCGGGGTCGTCGTCGACGAGCGCCACTGTGGCGGGGGGGCGGCAGGTTGGATCCAAGACGGCGCTGACCTTGCGCCAACCCACCGGGGCCGTGTTGACTTGGCTCAATCCGAAACCGGCCGATCCAGCTGCAGCGCCATGCGGACCAGTTCTGATAGGCTCTCGGCCTGCATCTTGGTCATCACGTTGGCGCGATAGATTTCTACCGTACGCGGGCTGATGCCCAGTTTGAGCGCGGCCGCCTTGTTGGACTCGCCCCCGACGATGGCGTCGAACACCTCCCGCTCCCGCGCCGTCAGCTGCGCGGCGCGCTCGGCGATCTCCGCCCGCTCCTTGTGCCGGCTGATCTCGCCCTCGCCGCGCGTGAGCGCCGAGCGCACCGCCCGCAGCAGCGCCTCGTCCTCGAACGGCTTTTCGAGGAAGTCCACCACACCCGCCTTCATCGCCTGCACCGCCAGCGAGACGTCGGCGTGGCCGGTGAGCACGATCACCGGGTGCGGCACGGCGAGGCGCTTCAGCTCCTGCACCAATTCGAGGCCGTTCATCTCCGGCATGCGGATGTCGGTGACGATACAGCCGGGCTCCAGCTGCTCGCGTCGGTCCAATAGCGCGCGCGCGCTCTCATAGCTGCGGGACTCGATGTCCTCCGCCGCGAGCAGGAACGCCACAGAGTCCCGCATCGGCGCATCGTCGTCGACAATATGCACCACTTGCTCACTCATCCTGTGTCTCCAGCGCCGTCTGTTGGGCCAGCCGCAGCGTGAAACGGAAGATAGCGCCGCCGCCTGGATTGGGTTCCGTCCAGATGTGGCCGCCATGCGCCTCGACGATGGTGCGGGAAATCGAGAGCCCCACGCCCATGCCGCTCGGCTTCGTCGTCACGAACGGCTGGAACAGGCGCGCGGCCGCGCTTTCGTCGACGCCCGGCCCAGTGTCGGCGACGCTGACCATCGCCATGCCGTCCTCCACGACCTCGGTCCGGATCAGGAGATCGCGGCGCGGGTGCTCGGCCATCGCATCGATGGCGTTGCGCACCAGATTGAGGATCACCTGCTGAATCTGCACGCGATCAACCAGCACGGCGCCCGCCTCGCGCGCCAGATCATACTGCACGCGCACGCTGTGCTCCTTGGCGCCGACGAGCGCGAGCGCGCAGGCCTCCTGAACCAGCTTCGGCAGCTGCTCGACGCGCCGTTCGCCCTCGCCGCGCGCCAGGAAGTCGCGCAGACGGCGGATGATTTCACCGGCCCGCAGGGCCTGATCGGTCGCCTTTTCGAGCGCCTCGCGCGCGCGCGGCTCCTCGATTCCGGCGCGCTCCAGCAGCCGCTTGGCGCCGCTCAAGTAGTTGGCGATGGCGCTCAGCGGCTGGTTGAGTTCGTGCGCCAAGGCGGAGGCCATTTCCCCCATCGCGCTCAGCCGCGACATATGCACGAGTTCGCCCTGCAACTCCTGCAGCCGCGTCTCCGTCGCCTGCCGCTCGGTCAGATCGCGCACGAAGCCGGTGAACACCCGCCCACGTTCCGAACGCAGCTCGCCGACAGCGAGCTCCATCGGGAACGTCGAACCGTCCTTGCGCTCGCCGACGACGATGCGGCCGATACCGATGATGCGCCGCTCGCCGGTGGTGAGATAGCGATCGAGGTAGCCGTCATGCTGCTCGCGGTACGGCTCCGGCATCAGCATCTTCACGTTGCGCCCGAGCACTTCGGACGCCGACCACCCGAACATGCGTTCGGCCGCGGCCGAGTAGGACTGCATGATCCCGCTCTCGTCGATCACGATCAGCGCGTCGGGCGCCGAATCGTAGATCGAGCGGAGGTGCGCTTCGCGCTCCGCCAGTGCGCGCGACGCGCGATCGCCCTGAAGCCTGCGCCGATAGAGCCAATCGCCGGCGAAAGCGACGATCACGCCCATCGCCGCGAACACATAGACCGAGGAGCCCGCGGCGGGCGCGATGATGAGCGCAGCGACGATCGAGAGAACGGTCGCCGCCATCGCTGGCCCCAGCCCGCCCAGCACCGCCGCGCCGCACACGACAGGGGCGAACCACAGCAGCACCGGCGTGCCGGGCGCGAACGCCCGCACCAAAACCGCAATGAGCGCCGCCAGCAGGCACGCGGCCGCCGCGCCCGCATAAGCGCTCGCGCGCGGGCGAGCCGCCAATGCCGCGCTCAGGCGGGAAGCGAGGTTTGTCGCAGGCATGAGCCTCTATAGCGGCGCCGCCCCGCAGGCCCAAGGCGACCATTCGGCCCGATTATGACTTTCGGACTAGGGGCCATCCCTTAAGCAATCGACCCGAATTTCTCCGCCCCGCGCATCCGCGTATCCCCGCTTCGACAGGGAGCGATCATGCGCGAGCTTGGAATGGAAATCTCCGGCGGCCCGGCCCGCCACGTGTCGGACGCCATCCCGCTTGGACCGGGCCTGGTGCTGCAAGGCACGCGGATGCGCTTCAAGCGCAACGAGGAGATCTTCGGCGAAGGCGAGGCGGCGGACTACGTGTACCGCGTGGTGACCGGCGCGGTGCGCACCATTCGCTTCTCCAGCGACGGCCGGCGCCAGATCCTCAGCTTCCATCTGCCGGGCGACGTGTTCGGCCTGGAGCCGGGCGCTCTTCACAGCCTCTCGGCCGAAGCCGTCTGCGACGCAGAGGTCGCGCTCATCCGCCGCTCCTTGATCGATACCGCGGCCGCGCAGGACACGGCGGCGGCCAATGCGCTGCTCGGCCTCATGCGCCGGGAGCTGCAGAACGCTCAGGAGCACGCGCTTGTTCTCGGCCGCAAGGGCGCTGGTGAGCGCGTCGCCGCCTTCCTGCTGCAACTCTCCGAGCGGGTCACCGCCGAGCGCGAGATCGACCTGCCGATGTCGCGCGCCGACATCGCCGACTACCTGGCGCTCACCATCGAGACGGTGTCGCGCGCATTCACGCAGATGGAGCGCGACTGCGCCATCGCCCTCCCCAGCTCACGCCACGTCGTCGTGCGCGACCGCGGCGCTCTGCAACTGCTCGAAGCGGCCTGACACTCAACGCTTGCGGATGCGCTCCGCAAGCGCACGCGGAGCGGGGATAGAGCGGCGCTCTATCCCCGCTCTTTCCGCACTAACCTCCTGAAATCGCTCACCCGCACACGAAACTTATCCGCCTGCAGGAAAACCGTGCGATACTGCTTGCACCGTTCAGCAAGGAGAGCAGTCGGCCGCTGTTCGAGATCGATGCGAGAACGGGGTGATCGAGCGTGAACCTCCGTGGCGCGGTTGAGCAAAGCAGAGGTGAAGCCCGCCGAACATGAA
>NZ_DASPLU010000019.1:0-50099 GCF_035627415.1 Vitreimonas sp.
GCGTTTTTCCGACACCTTGCTCCGACAGGTGCGCGATCGGGTTTCGATTGCGGATTATGCCGGCAAGCGCTTGTCCTGGCACAAGCAGAAGAGCCGCCCGTCCGCGGGCGACTTCTGGGCTTGCTGTCCGTTCCATCAGGAAAAGAGCCCCTCCTTCCACGTGCTGGACCAGAAGGGCCTCTTCAAATGCTTCGGCTGCGGCGAGAAGGGCGACGTCTTCACGCTGGCCATGAAGCTCGAAGGCTTGAGCTTCCCCGAAGCGGTCGAAAAATTCGCCGAGATCGCCGGCGTCCAGTTGCCGAAGGACGATTACGAAGACCGCGGCGAGAACGATAAGCGCAAGCGCCTCTACGCCGTCGCCGCCGCCGCCGCGAAACTGTTCGCCGCCGCCCTCCGCTCCTCCGGCGGCGCCGATGCGCGCAAATACCTGCAAGGCCGCGGCTTGAGCCCCGAAGACTGGGAGCGCTTCTCGATCGGCTTCGCGCCGGACGAGTGGACATGGGGCCTCGACAAACTCAAAGCCGAAGGCTTCACGCTGGAAGAGATCGTCGGCGCCGGCGTGGCGCGCGAGGGCGAGGACGGCAAACGCGCGATCGACACCTTCCGTGGCCGCATCACCTTCGAAATTACCGACACCGCCGGCAAAGTGATCGGCTTCGGCGGCCGGGCGCTCAGCAAAGACGCCAAGGCCAAATACATCAACTCGCCGGAAACCGCGCTCTATTCGAAGAGCCGCGTGCTCTACCGCATCAAGCAGGCGCGCGAATTGCTGGCGAAGACGAAAGCCGAGGGCCTCGTCGTCGGCGAAGGCTATCTCGACGTCATCGCCTTCGAGCGCGCCGGCATCGCCGCCGTCGCCCCCTGCGGCACCGCGCTGACGGAAGATCAGCTGCAATTGCTCTGGCGCTCCGGCGGCGAACCGGTGCTGTGCCTCGACGGCGACAGCGCCGGCCAGCGCGCCGCCGAGCGCGCGCTCGATCTCGCGCTGCCGCATCTCGCCCCCGGCCGCACCCTCCGCATCGCCCACGCCCCCGCCGGCCAGGACCCCGACGACATTTTCCGCTCCGGCGGCGCCGACGCGCTCGCCGCCCTCGTCGCCGCCGCCTCGCCCGCCTCCGACGCCCTGTTCGAACGCGAGAAGAACCGCCGCCCGCTCGACACGCCCGAAGCCAAGGCCGCCTTCCAGGCCGCGCTGAAAGAAGCCGTCGGCAAGATCGCCGACAAGGACACCCAGCGCGCGTATTTCAGCGAGCTGATGCGCCGCGCGAACGAGGCGGTTCGCCCGCCGCGCCAGCCCTGGACGCCGCGCCTGCCCGGCCAAGGCGGCGGCTTCGGCCGCAACGCCCCGCCCCCGCCCGCCACCGCCGAGCTGAAGGCCCACGAAGCCGCCCCCCGGCCCCGCCCCTGGGCCGAAAACTTCATCCGCGCGGCAATCGACTACCCCGGCGTGCTCGCCCGTTTTTCCGACTGGATCGAGCGCCTCCACGTCGCCGATCCGGACCTCGAAGCCATTCGCAGCGCCATTCTGGAGCTCTCGGGCGCCGAATTCGGCGCCGAAACCACCGCGCCCGGCATTGACCGGAACCGCCTCAGCCTCCATTTGACCCGATCGGGTCAGGAACGCGCGGCGGCGCGCCTTTCGCGTTGGCCGAAGCCCCGACCGGCGGCGGACAATGGTGAGCTCGAGGGCCAATGGTTGGCGCTCGCCACGCGCGAAGTCGTGTTGCCGGCGATCAGGGAGGAACTGGCGGAATTGAAGCACGCCGCGGCCGAGGGCGACGACGCCGCCTTCGTCCGCTTCCAGGCCCTCTCCCGCGAAGCCCGCGCCATCGAGGCGCGCGCCCGCGACGCGAAGGACATGACCGCCGACACGGACGATGCAGACGGCCTAGTCGCCTAACTTTTGATGCCTATTTCCATTGGGAAGAGCCAAGTTTCGATGAGCAAGACCGAAGAAACAGCGACGGAAGAGAAGGAAGCGCCGGACGGCCCGATCCTCGACCTCTCCGACGCCGCCGTGAAGAAGATGATCAAGGCCGCCAAGACGCGCGGCTTCGTCACGCACGAAGAGCTCAACAAGGTCCTTCCCAGCGAAGAATTTTCCTCCGAGCAGATCGAAGACGTGATGTCCCAGCTCAACGAGATGGGCATCAATGTCGTCGACAATGAAGAGGAAGGCGAAGCCGCCGAGGAAGAGGGCGCCAAGGGCACGGCCGTCGCCGCCCGCGAAGACGGCAAGCCGCCCGTCACCAACACGCGCGAAGACGCCGACCGCACCGACGATCCGGTGCGCATGTATCTGCGCGAAATGGGCAGCGTCGAATTGCTCAGCCGCGAAGGCGAAATCGCCATCGCCAAGCGCATCGAGGCCGGCCGCGACGCCATGATCCGCGGCCTCTGCGAAAGCCCGCTCACCTTCGAAGCCATCATGGTCTGGCGCGACGAACTGCGCGAACAGAAAATCCTGCTGCGCGACATCATCGATCTGGAAGGCACCTATTCGGCCGAGATGGGCATCGTCCCGCAATCGGCGCCCGGCGTGAACGCCGACGGCCTGGTCGATCCCGAAGCCGCGAAAATCGAAATCGCCGAAGCCGAGCGCAAGAAGGCCGAAGCCGCCGCCGCGCGCGCCAAGCCGCAATTGGGTGAAGACGGCGAAGAAAAAGATCCGGGCGAAGCCGCCGCCGAAGCCGATAGCGATTCCGAGTTCGACGACGAACAGGCGATCTCGATGTCGGCGATGGAAGCCGAGCTCAAAGAGGGCGTCATGTCGACGCTCGACAATATCGCCGAAGCGTTCGGCCAATTCCGCAAGCTGCAGGAAAAGCGCATCGAGCTCCGCCTGCAGGGCAAGTCCCTGCCCGGCGCCAAGGCCGAGACCTACGACAGCGCGCAGAACACGATCATCGAAGAGCTGAAGAAGCTGAAGCTCAACAATGCGCGGATCGAGAGCCTCGTCGAGCAGCTCTACGCCATCAACCGCAAGCTCATTCAGCTTGAAGGCAAGCTGATGCGCCTCGCTGAATCCAACGGCGTGCCGCGCGGCCAATTCCTCGAAGCCTATCAGGGCCACGAACTCGATCCGAAATGGGCCGAGAAGGTCGCCGCCAAGTCGAAGGCCTGGGCCAAGTTCGTCGCCTCCGAGACCGACGAGATCGCCGACCTGCGCTCCGAAATCGGCGTGCTGGCGCAAGAGACCGGCGTGCCGATCGACGAATACCGCCGCATCGTCCACGCCGTGCAAAAAGGCGAGCGCGAAGCGCGCCAGGCCAAGAAGGAAATGGTCGAAGCGAACCTCCGCCTCGTCATCTCCATCGCCAAGAAATACACCAATCGCGGCCTGCAATTCCTGGATCTGATCCAGGAAGGCAATATCGGCCTGATGAAGGCCGTCGATAAATTCGAGTACCGCCGCGGCTACAAGTTCTCGACCTACGCGACGTGGTGGATTCGCCAAGCCATCACCCGCTCGATCGCCGACCAAGCGCGCACCATCCGCATCCCGGTGCACATGATCGAGACCATCAACAAGCTCGTGCGCACCTCCCGTCAGATGCTGCACGAAATCGGCCGCGAACCGACGCCGGAAGAACTCGCCGAAAAGCTGGGGCTCCCGCTCGAAAAAGTCCGCAAGGTGATGAAAATCGCCAAGGAGCCGATCTCGCTCGAAACGCCGATCGGCGACGAAGAAGATTCACACCTCGGCGATTTCATCGAAGACAAAAACGCGATCCTCCCCGTGGACGCCGCGATCCAGTCCAACCTCCGCGAAACCACCACCCGCGTCCTCGCCTCGCTCACCCCCCGCGAAGAACGCGTGCTCCGCATGCGCTTCGGCATCGGCATGAACACCGACCACACGCTGGAAGAAGTCGGTCAGCAATTCAGCGTGACGCGCGAGCGGATCAGACAGATCGAAGCGAAGGCTTTGCGCAAACTGAAGCACCCGAGCCGAAGCCGGAAGCTGCGGAGCTTCTTGGATAATTAGTGAGCGGCCAGGGCCTGCCGAATCGCCGCTTCATGGTCCAGCAGATGATGTGAGTAGGTCTGATCGAGCTTCGTCTCGATCAGATTTCGAAATGACGGCACATTTCCAACATGCTTCGCCAGGGCGAGCATGAATTTTCCTCGTGAGCTCGCGACCAAGTGCGTAAACAACGAGCCGGTTGCAGGCGCCAGAACGGCTTCAGCGTAGGGGTCACCGACACGAGCGATGATCATCTCAGTTTGCTCAGCTCGACGTTTACTCGATGAGCGCAACACTGTCCTGAACGCAGCAGCAGCACGTTCTTCAAACATCGTTGCAGTGCTATAGCTCGCGAGCACCGCGTCAGTGTCGGTTGAAAAACTAAGAAGCGCCCTCAGCAAAAATGCGACCCGTTCTTCTTTTGGCGACGCTGTAAAAACATAACGCGCGAACGCGGCTCTATCTGTCTCAGTAAATCGCGGCGACGCATCAATTTCATCTTCAAACTCCATGCCGTCGACGTTCTGTCCTTCAAGCTCAAGGTCCGCGCGACGAATTCCGCGATAAAAGGTTTTCGGGTTGCCACCTGCAAGTTCAGCAAGTTTGCGTACGTCCGTGGTGTCGGCCGTAAGAAGAAGGACCACTTTTTCCAGCCAGTGGGTCATCTGGTTTCTTGCGCAATGACGCTAGACAGCGTGATGACGCCAAACGGATCCTCGATCGAGTCAAATTCGAGACCCGTTTCAACAAGGCGATCGCGGATATACGAAATCGCCGCCGCCATTCGGTTCTTCTCTCCCTTCTGCCCCTTAAGAGAATCCCAGACCGTCTGATCTTTGAGAGCAAGGTCTTCGATTAGTAGGTCTTCTCGTCGGCAGCGAACCTCGACGCGAACCGCACCAGCAATCTCGTGACTACCATCGCGCTCGTCCACCAACGTCAGCCTCGGTGCTTCAGCGGCTTTCCACGGTCTTCCCACAAGCTGTTTGTTAGCGATCGGCTCAAGACGCCAACGATGATGGCCCTCGGAGGTCTGAGAGTGCGTGACGACAAAGGCCGTCACCTCGGATGTTAGCTCAACGTCAGACTTTTGTCTCACAGCTTGCGTCGCCTCAGCTGAGGCGCTCATGCTCGCCGAAGGCGCCGCTGGCGAAACGGTCACCGCAAACCCACCGCCGAGCCGGCCTTGCGCTTCTTGTGCAAACGACTTTCTGACTCTCCCTTGCGTGTCAGGCGCATCTCGCGAAACAGACATGACGTCGACAGAAATGGGTTCAAGTTCGGGCACCACAACGATCAACTCAGCCTGCCGCAAGCTCAACCGAAAACGAACTGGCGACTCCTTTTCAGCACCGATCCGCGCCGTCCCGAACACCACGTCGGCGTGAAGGTCCACTCTTCCGCCTGTTTCGGAGAATGGTTGATGCCACGCATCGACGGTGACCACGTCTGAAAAAGCTCTGGTCTTGTTATCGGAGCCGCCCGCCATCGCCAATCCTCCCGCCGGCATCCCGGACTCCCAAAACTTCGGCTTCCACGGGTCAAATCAAGGCCCCTATCGTACACTCGACGGCTCACCCGCCTTCAAAATCGCGGTCCGTACAAATCTATCTCACACCTCCGGACCCGAGCGATAATCCCTCCGTCCGCACACGGGAAATTTCTGAGACGTCCAAAACTTTGAAACGTGCTGCGGCACACAAATCGTCAGAGCCGTCATTCCGGACGCGCGCTTTGCGCGCGATCCGGAATCCAGGGGATCGTAGCGCGCGACGTCTGCCCCTGGTTTCCGGGTTCTCAGCTTCGCTGAAGCCCCGGAAGGACGAAGCGCCCGTCGTGTGCCACGCTACGCCTCCCTCGGGGGAGGCAAACATGGGCAGAGCGATCCACTTCCTGTCGAAGATCGCGGAAAATCTCAAACCAGAGCCGCCGAAAGGCAGCGGCGTTTGGCTGAGCGGCTATTGGGACGCGCGCGGCGCCTTCGATCCGGCGCAACTGCCCGGCGCCTGGATCATCCTGCACAAACCGACCAAGGCGCAGACGTCTTATCACGGCGGCGAGATCATCGAGGTGCTCGACGAACATCGACCCGAGTTCGCGCGTACCGATCGCTACATCATTCGCTATGCGTTCAATCCCGCCGCGCGCAACGTAACGTGGCCCAAAACCGGCCGCCACGACACCAACGCCTGGTGCAGCGGCCTCGTCGATTGGCCCGATGCGCCGCGCTGACGCAGCGCGGCGCATCGAAGCGCCTCACCGCCCCGCCGGCTCCACCACCAGCGCCACGAACCGCCGCACCAGCGGCAGCACCAGAAACAGCGTCGGCAGCGCGATCAGCCACGAGGCTAGCCACGCTGTCGGCCAAGCGGAAAAGAACTCCGCGCTCGGCCCCAAATTCTTCACCGTCGCCACGGCCGAGACGATCATCGACATGACAATCGAGAGCGCCACCGGCATGACGATTCCCGCGTAGCGCGCCGGCAAACGGCGCGAGCCCGAATGAGTTTGAGACATACATCTACTCCTTGTTGTGAAACTGCATTGCTCATTGAAAGACGAGAAGGCGCGCCAGGCCGGCGCAATAGAGCCCGAGGCCGAACAGCGCGTGCGTGATCAGGCTGCGCTGGCGCGCGACGCTTGGATCGGGCGTGCGCGAGGCGAAGAACCCCGCGCCCATGCCGGGCTGCATGATGAGAAACGGCGCAAGCACCGTACCGACGCCGATCAGCATCGCCGGCATGAAGCGCGGCTGATCCGCCCAGCCGGGAAACGCCAGCAGCAGCAGCGCAGCGTAGCCGACGCCGATGAGATAATGCGCACCCCAGCCGATCAGCGCCTCGCCTGCGACCGGCGCAGCCTGCGCAATCGCCTCATGCGACTTGCGTCCGCGCGCGGCGTGCGCCAGCCAGCGGCCGACCAGGCCATAGTCAGGAGACGGCGCGCCGAGCCGGGCCCGCACCACCGACGCGAGATCCATGAACGCCGTAGCGCCGGCGCCGATCACGATCGCGTTCAACATAAAGCGCCTCCATCTCTTGCAAAGCCATGTCCGGATGCTACGACTTCAAGTTCACTTGAGGTCCAGATGAATTTTCCGGATATCGCCGAGGTCGCCCAGCGCACTGGCGTGCCCGCATCCACGCTGCGCTTCTATGAGGAGAAGGGCCTCATCGCGTCAGTGGGGCGAAAGGGCCTTCGGCGCCAGTTCGACGCCGCCGTGTTCGAACGCTTGGCGCTGATCGCGCTGGCGCGGGCCGCCGGCTTTTCGTTGGAGGAGATCGCGGCCCTGTTTGCGCCCGAGGGCCGGCCTCAGATCAATCGGCAGGCGCTCTCGGCGAAGGCGGACGAACTCGACCGCACCATTGTTCGCCTCCGGGCAATGCGAAACGGCCTCCGCCACGCCGCCGTCTGCCGCGCGCCCAGCCACTTCGAATGCCCCACCTTCCGCAGACTGCTCGCCGCTGCGGCTGCCGGCGCCATCCGCGCACCCGAAACCAGCGCGCAAAAGCGCGCTGCGCCCAAAAGCGGCCGGAGAAGGAAGACGTAGACGCAAGAGTCGAACCCTCTTGCGCAATCTATCCGACACTTTTCGACCGCTAAGTCTTTGGCCGCAAACACAAAGCAAAGAAACTTATCCGCCCCCTCCAGACCTGGCGTATAATGCATGCGCTCTCACACGAGAGGATTTCGAAGAGCTCCGAAGCTTTGAAATGTGAGCGCATCGACCGGCGCGGCAGGCGTCGCTTCGATGGAAGTCTGAGGCAACTCGAACGCCCATCGTTGAGGAAGTCCGCGGACGCGGGATGTCGAGAGGGCCTTCACAGAAGGTACGACGCATCTTCGGGTTCGTAGGACGAAGCGAACGAGGTCTGCATTGCCTGCGGGGCGTGAAACCGCAGGGTCCAGAGTTTTTTCGGAAAACTCTGACGCGCTGAACCGGCTCATGGCCATAAGGAGCCAAGGCCCCTGCGTGCTCTGTGCGTTGGTGAGCCACAAACTCCTGGTCGCCAATCCGGGACAAACGGCCGATCCGGGGCGCGTTCGACGCGCAGCGTTGTTCGAGCGATCGAGCATCGCACACTAGGCACTACCCCAGCGCGTCCGACGCGCCCCGCCTCTCATTAGGGGCAGTAGGCAGTGGGCAGTAGGCAGTAGAAATTTTGAGCACCGGTGTCCGCCGGCGCACCAACGCGCCTATTGCCTGCTGCCCACTGCCTACTGCCTCAAGCGCGCGCAGCGCGCGCTCATGGCGTCGTCTGCTGCTGTTGCTGCGGGTCGCCGCCTTGTCCGGGCGGGGTTTCGCCGGTCGTCGCCGAGCCGCGTCCGCCTTCGGCGCCCGGCGATGTCGTCGTCTGCTCGCCGATCTGGCTCGGATAGGTGTTGCCGAGATCGCTCTGCGGCAGCGGCGTGTCGCCGGTTTCGGTGATCGCGTCCGGCACATCGGCGGGATCGGCGTCGGTCTGGTCGTCGCTGCAGGCCGCGAGCGCGCTCGCAGCCAGCGCGGCCAAAGCAAGGTGGAACTTCATGTTCGACGTCCTGGGCTCATTTCTGGCGCGGAGACCGATCTCCGCGGGAACTCATGAGCGTCAACGCGCGCCGCGCGCTCCGGGTTCGCGTTCCAGCGCCTCAGCGGATCTCGAGCACCGAATTCTGCGGCGGCGCGACCGCTTCGCTCGATTGATTGAAAGCAAGCATGCCGACCAGCAGTTCGAGCACGGTGCCGGACATGTCGCCGTAAGCGCCGGTGCGGCACGCTTCGAGATCGCCTTCGACGTAGCAAAACCGGTCGTTCGGCGCGCCGGCCGAATAGCGCCGTCCCGCATACGTCACCGTCGCCGCATAGCTGCGCTCGGTTTCGTCATTCGCTTCGACGATACGGAAAAGCGGCGCACGTTCGTCGGCCCAGAGCGGCATGCCGGGCGCGGTGACGCCGAGACGCGCCGCGCGCTCGCCTTGCCCCGCGCCCCGCGCATGCGGATCGGGACGCATCAAGTGCCCGACATAATAGATCACATCGTCGAGCGACCGCAGCGCCATCAGGTAGCGCTGATCGCCGACGACGATCTCGACCGGACAGGAGGGATCGGCCTCTCTCGGCGGCGCCGCGCGCGTCTGCTGCGCCGGCTCCGAACCCGGCGCGACATAAACCGCGAACGCCCCGCAGCGTCCGTCCGCCGGCGTCGGCGCGGCGATGCGTTCGGCGCGCGAAAGCTCGAGCGCCAGCTGGCGCATCGCCAGCACGAAGGCGCAACCGCCTTCGTCGCGCCCGCCGCTGCAATCCTCGGAGATCGTGCCCGGCGTGTTGCGCAGATCGCGCGCCGCGCCGCCGTCCGCGGGCATGATGCGCACGCGATCGACCAGCAGCATCAGCAGCAGATCCGGATTCCAGCCGGAGTCCCAATAATACCGGAACACCAACGGATCGGTCGGCCGCAGCACGAGATTGGCGAACTCCTGCGTCGCGAACGGCGCGACCGAAAAATCCGGCGCCTGCGGTCGCGAGCGCTCGAAGCCGAACTCGCCTTCGCCCCAGCTCTCGCCGATCTGATCGAGCGCGACGCCGCCAACGGTGATCGAGGCGCCGCTAGAGCCGCCGGTCTGGGTGAAGCCGCTCATCGAAGTGTATTGGCGCGGCTGGCGGTCGGCCGCGCGCATGACGTTCAAAAGCACCTGCGCGGTGATGGTCCCGCGATAGGCCTCGTTGAAGGCGATGGCGTCGTCGACGATGCGGCGCGCCGTCGCCTCGCGGCGGCGCTGCTGATGCGCCTCGCTGACGGCGCAGGCGGCGAGCCCCAGCGCCAGCACCAGACAAGCCAAACCGCGCGCGAACCGCATCTTCCCCTCCGCAGCGCCGAGCCTTCCGCCAGCACGGCGCGCTTGGCAAGCGGGCGCCCACGGCCGCATGTCCGCTGCTCGCGCCATGCGCGAACTTCGGCGGCTGCGAATGTGTTAGCCTCGCGAGGATTGGAGAGAGCGCCCGTCCATGTCCCGCTTCCTGATCGTTCTCGGGATCGTCATTCTGCTCGCCGGCCTCGCCTGGCCTTGGCTGTCGAAGCTCGGCCTCGGGCGCCTGCCTGGCGACATCGTCGTCCGCCGCGAGGGCTTCAGCTTCTATTTCCCGATCGTCACCAGCTTGCTGCTGAGCGTGCTGCTGTCAGCTTTGTTCTGGCTGTTCCGGCGCTAGGCGCGGCCGCCCGCCGGTTACCAGCTATAATTGAAACTGATGCTGACGCGCGCCTTCTTGGCGTTATTGGGCGGCACTTCGTGGCGGACGAAGCTCTCCCACATCAGCACGTCGCCGGCCTTCGGCTGAACGTAGACGAAGCTGCGCTCGCTCTCCGGCGCATCCTCGCGCCGCGGCGGCGCCGCCATCATCAGCGGCAGGCGCGGGTCTTCCAGCTTCAGCGCCGAGGCGCCCGGCGGCGTCTCGACGTAGTACGTCCCGCTCAGCACCGAATGCGGATGAATATGTCCCGTGTGCGCCCCGCCCGGCTCGAGCACGTTGATCCAGATCGAATCCAGTTTCAGCCGCCGCCCGCCAAGCTCGAGATGGAGCACGCGCGCGAATTTCGTCGCGTGCTTATCCAACACCCCCTTGAGTGCGTGTATGTTCGGATCGCGCTTGGCCAGATCGTTCAACGAGGCATAGGAGGTGTAGCCGCGATAGCCTTTTTCCTTGCTCCACGCCTGTCCCGCTTCGTCCTCCGCCGCGATGGCGCGGCACGAGGCGAGCAGCGCGCGATTGTCCACCCCCTCCACCGCCGCCCGGTAGAGCTTGGTGACGAACAAGGGCGCGATTTCACTCATCCGCGCCGCTTACGTCGCCGCGCGGATGAGGCGCAATCGCTTTCGCCAGCGCGCACAGAAAAGCGCTCCCGCCGCGAAGCGGGAGCGCCAGGGAGAACGTGTTTCGCGGGAGGCAAAAACACGTTGGGCAAACTCGAGGGAGGAGTTTACTCGGTTGCGGCGGCGGGTTGCGCCGAAGCGGTCTGGATGGCCGGGCTGATCGAGGCGATCGTCACTTCACCGCGATTGCGGGCGACGTCGCAGCGGACGTTCTGCAGGTCGCCGTCGCGCCAGACATCGAGTTCGACGCGGATCGAAGTGCCGCGGACGCGAACCTGGTCGAGGCGCACGTCGGCGATGTCGAGGCCGGCTTGCGAAGAGACTTCGGCGCGGCAGAGGCGGATCGCCTCGGTGCGGTCGCTCACGTCATCCGCGGCGGCGACGCCGGGGATCGCGAAAGCGGCCAAAGCCATGGCGGACATAAGAAAATTCTTCATTGTACCCTCCGGGGAGATGAGGCGACCGGCCAACTATGACGACCGGTCTATATTTTCCATATCACTAGACCGGTCGTCATACAAGTGATATCTTCGTGTCCATGGCTAGAGTTTCATCCGCGCGCGAGGACATGCTGTCGGCCGCCGTCGAGCTGTTCCGAGAGCGCGGCTACGAGGGCGTCGGCGTCGCCGAGCTGCTTTCCAAATCCGGCGCACCGCGCGGCTCGCTCTATTTCCACTTCCCTGGCGGCAAGGAGCAGATCGGCGCCGAAGTGGTCGCCCGCGTCGGCGCCGTCGTCGCGGCCCGTTTTCGCGAACTTCACGAAAGCGGCGTCGACATCGACACCTTCATCGAGCGCGTGTTCAAGACAACGGCGAAGGAATGCAAGGAGCGCCAGTACAAGGCGTCTTGCCCGATGGCGGCGATCGCCACCGGTTTCGGCAACGACAATCCCAAGCTCGCCGCCGCCGTCCGCACCGCCTTTTCGTCATGGGAAGCGGAGATGCGCAACGCCGCGCAGGCGCGCGGCATGAGCGAAGCCGACGCCACCGTGTTCGCTTCGGCCATGCTGGCGGCGATGGAAGGCGCCTTCGTCACCTCCAAGGCGCTGGAAAGCTCGGCGCCGCACAAGAACGCCTCGCGCGCCATCCAGGCGCTCGCGGCGGCGCTCATGCCGCACTAGGCGCGCTCGATCGCCGCCGCAAAGCAGCCGCGCCGGGCGTAATGCGCGTGAATGTAGGCCACGTCCGGATTGGAGAAAAAGCGCTCGATCAATGCCGCCGCGTCCTTGCCGTCCGCCAAATCCGCTTCGATCATCATATGCTGCGCACCGAAACCGCGCAGCGACAACGTACGCCGCGCCAAGGCGGGCGCAATTGCGTTCAGATAATTGGCGCGCTTCGTCGTCTCGCGCACGAAGATCGGCCCCTGCTGACGGTACGGCGTGTCGGCAGGCTGATGCGTGTGATTGAGCAGGATCACGGTTTCGCCAACCGCGGCGTCGTCGAGCGCAATCCGGCAAGGCGCGGCGTGTTCGCTTTCGACGCGGATGCGCCGGGCGCCTTTCGCTTCCAGCGCCTCGTCGGTCAGAGCATGCAGGTCCGCGAACAGCGCCGCTTCAAGTCCAACGATGCGAAATCCCATGGCAACTCTCCTGAGGCCGATACTGCCTGTTTCGGCGCCGCAGCGCTGGCCGGTTTCGGACCTTGTGCTAAGCAAATCCCGATGCGCCTCAACCAGATCACCGCGGCCGCGACCGACCTCGACCGATCGATCGCGTTCTACCAGCTGCTGGGCCTGCGGCTGATCGTGAAAAGTCCCCACTACGCACGCTTCGAGCTGCCGCGCGGCGAAGCGACGTTTTCCTTGCATGCGGCCGACGGCCCGATCCCGCGCGAGAATGCGCCGCAACTCTATTTCGAGTGCAATGACGTCGACTTCGAAGTGCGGCGCCTCAGACAGGCCGGCGTCGTCATCGAACGCGCGCCGGCGATGCAAAGCTGGCTCTGGTACGAGGCATGGCTGCGCGACCCAGCCGGCAACGCAATCTGCCTCTACAATGCCGGCGACAATCGCCGCTATCCGCCCTGGCGCAGCGATCCTGCGCCTGACGCGAAGAACCTGCATCTCGTCATCCGCGACGGCGAATATTGGGCGGTCGTGAAAGCAGACGGCGAAGAAGCATGGCGTTCGCTGCAGGCGCGCTACGGCGACTACAAGGCCTCGCTCGGCCCGTTCGATCTATATGCACTGCTCGCGCTGCTCGAAGCGGATTGGCCGGATCTCTATCTCGCACATGAGCAAGCCATCCGCACTTTCGCTGCGGCCGACGAGCAGACCATGGAATTCTAGAAATCGCCCGGCCCGAGTTGAAACATCGACGCCAGACCTATCGTGCCGACGAAGGCAATCACGGCCAGAATCGCCAGCGCCCCGATCACCAACAGCACCAGGGCGCCGATCCAGGCGACACGCGCCATCGTCAGCGCCGTTTCATCGCCCTGCGCCCGCGCTTGATTGGCGCCGATCACGCCCAGCACGAACGCAGCGATTGTCGGCACGAGCGGAATGATGAAGCCGAGCGCAAGACAGCCCAGCGCCACCGCGCTCAGCACGAAGGACGAAGAATGCGATTGGCTGACGCTCGCGGCGCCGCCCGGCACAGCGAACACGCCGCGCGCCTGGCCGCCCTCTTCCATGAAGTCGACGACCTGGCCGGCCACCGGCGTTCCTGTCGAGCGCCATTCGCTCAGTGGAAAGTCGAGCCGCCGGTCGTCGACCGCGAGCAGGACGCCGCGGCCATCGTGCACGCCGAGAATTGTTCCACGCATCGTGCTGTTTTGTCCCACCCGGCGCCGCAGCTCAAGCCCGACAGGCCCTTGCCCTCGCGACGCAGCTTCGCTTCAACGGCGCCATGCAGCAGCTGATCGAAGGATATCGGGTCTACCGCAGGACGCGCTGGCCGGAACTGCAGAGCCTGCATCGGGAGCTCGCGGAGCGCGGCCAATCGCCCAAGACGCTGGTGATCGCCTGCGCCGACAGCCGGGTCGATCCGGCCACGATTTTCAACGCCGGGCCGGGCGAGCTCTTCGTCGTGCGCAACGTCGCCAATCTCGCGCCGCCGTTCGAGGACACGCCGGGGCGCCACGGCGTCAGCGCAGCGATCGAGTTCGCAGTGCTGCAGCTCAAGGTGGAAACCATATTGGTGCTTGGTCACGCGCAATGCGGCGGCGTCGCCGCCGCGCTACAGGATCGGCCGCGCGATCCGGCGTCGTTCCTGGACACCTGGATCGGCCTCCTCGACTTGGCCAAATCCCGGATCGAACCGAGCTGTGAACATCCGCACACCGCGCTCGAATACGAGTCCATCCGGGTCACGCTGGAGAACCTCGAGACTTTCCCGTTCGTGGCCAAAGCCGTGCGGGAGCGCGGCCTTAAGCTTGTCGGCGCCCGCTATGGGGTAGCCGACGGCAGCCTCGAACTGCTGGATGCAGCTACCGGTCGGTTCGAACCGGTGGTTTGACGCGAATTCACCCCATTTCTAGGCGATCCCCGTACCGCGGCGCCATGTTCCATGCTATGCGCCAATTCGGGACCTAAGAGCCGGGGGCGCAGGAGACGTCATGGCGGACGTACTCATCGTTTGTGTCCGCGAGGACGAGCCTCAAGCGAAGGCCCTCGCAGAAATGTTCGAAGCGGCCGGTTTTTCGATCGGCGGCGCGCCCTCCAATGACGCGGCGCTGCGATCGAGCGGCGCCGGCGTCGTGGTGTGGTCGCAAGCCTCGATCCGTTCGCGCCCCTTTCTCGATGCGGCCCAGCGCGTCATCAACGCGAACAAGGCCATCGTCGCGAGCCTGATTGAGCCGCCGCCGCCGTCGAGCATCGGCAATTCACCGGCGTTCGATCTCTCCCATTGGGATGGCGATCCCAACGATCCCTCGCTCGATCCGCTGTTCTTTGCGGTCGACCGGATGGTGAATTCGGCCCGCGTCGGCGCGCCAGCGCAGGACGTTTACGAGCCGGCCGAGCCTGTGCAGCGCGCGGCGGCGCGTCCGGCCCCCGCGCCGGCGCCTGCGCCGCAGCCGGCGTTCCGGGCCCCGCCGCCTGCGCCCGAGCCCGCGCCCGATCCGCTCGGCACCGAGGCCGAGCACTGGCGCGCCATCCGCGACAGCCGCAATCCGACGGACTTCATGGACTATCTCGCGCGCTACGGCGCGCAGGGCGCGTTCGCAGAAGTGGCCGAGCTCCGCCTCAAGCAGCTCACGGCCGAGCCCGCGCAGCGCCCAGCGCCAACGCCCCGCCCAGCGCCTACGCCGCGCCCCGAGCCGCGGGCCGAAGCGCCGCGCCGCGAAGCCGCGCCGCCGCCGCGCCGTCCTGAACCGCCGCCGCGGCGGGCCGAAGCCTTGCCGCCGCCGCGCCGCGCCGAAGCGCCGCCGCCGCGGCGCATGCCGCCGCCAGACCGCACGTACGATCGCGCCGATCTGCGCGATCCGCCGCGCGAAGGGGGGGCGCTGCGCGCCTTCATCCTCATCGCGCTGCTAGGCGGGGCGGCGCTCGCCGGCGGGCTCTATTTCGGCGGCGGTCTGGGCGACCAAGCCAATGCGCCGCAAGAACAGACACAAGATCTCGGCGGCTCGGCGCCGCTCGACGTGCCGAGCGAAGTGCCGCTCGAACCCACCGGCGCCGATGCGCTCGACGAGCCGCCGCCGCAGCCGATCCAGGTTGCAACGCGCGTCGATCCGCCCGCGCCAGCGCCGACGCGCGAACGGGAAGTCGAGCGCACTCAGCCTCAGACGCCGGCTTCGACGACGACAATCTCCAGCCCGCGCAGCGGCCCGATTTCGCTGACGCCGGGCGCCAGCTCGACGCAACCGGGTTCATCCGGCGGCTCAAGCACCGTTGTGCCGCTGTCGCCGCCGACGGCGCCGCCGCAAAGCGGGCCGACACAAGTGGCGTCGACGCCCGTACGGCCGACTGAATCGCGCGCCGCTGCGCCGCCGGGCACGGTGCGATGGGCGCAGCGCCCATCCGCGCGCCGCATTTCCGACCTCTACCCGCAGCGTGCGCTCCGCCAAGGCGTGGGCGGCCGGGTGACGATGGATTGCGTGGTGCAGCCCTCGCTCGAAGTGACCTGCAGCATCGCTTCGGAATCGCCCGCGGGCGAAGGCTTCGGCCGCGCCGCGCTGAGCGCCTCCAGCTCCTACCGCGCGAGCCCGACGCTATCGAATGGCCAGAGCGCGGTCGGCGCGCGCACGCGCATCGCCGTCAGCTTCCAGGCGCCGCAATAAGTCCGGGTCAAGCGATCAGCGCGTCAGGCGCAGCGAGCCAATTCCGGTGCCGATGGTGCTGAACGCCTCGGAGAGTTCAGCAGCGCTGTCGGCGCGGAAGAAGTGCTCCTGACTGGTGGCGCACGCTCGCATCATGTTCACGGTTGCAGAGTCGGTCTCGCGGAAGATGACCGTGTAAATCTCGATGCCGGCGTTCTTGATGTTGGTGCACAGCTGCGCCTGGCGGTTGTTCACGTAGGTGACGTAGCTGTTCGAGGAATTGATGTTGCGGCGGAACTGCGAGGGCAGCACGCCATGCAGCACGCCGAACAGCAATTGTGTGATCAGATTGCCGCTGGCGTGGTTGCGCCAAAAGCCCATGTAATTGTAGGCCGAGTAGTCGCCTTCCATCACCGCGTCCGTGCCGACATTGGTGTTCTCGCCGTCGGACATCAGCACGATCACTTTGCGCACGTCCGGGCCGTACGGCGCGCCTTCGGTGAATGGCGCTGTCGGCGACAGCACGCGCCAGCCCCAGGCCAAACCTTCCGCCTGATTGGTGCCGCCGCCCATCCAATGCTGCATCGCCGCGATATTCGACTGGATCGTCGCGTCGTTCGAGGTCAACGGCACGATCGGCGTCGGGCAGCCGCGGTTCGGTCCGCGCGTATCGGGCGCGCTGTCGTCGACCGAGGCGCTGCCGCCGCGATACTTGAACACGTTGAAAAAGCGAGCTTCGCGTCGGGCCTGATGCGACGTGCCGTCGTTCGACGACATCGTGACGATGACCGTTTGCGTGGACGGCGGCGCCCCATTTGCGTTTTGGACGATGGCCCTCGTCGCTGAGCGCAGATCACCCGGTGTGTCGCTCAGATAGGATTGGTTGTTGTTCCGATAGTTGGGTTGCGTGGTGTTGTTGGAGCTGCCCTGCCCCGCCGTGCCGCCAGTGTCCATCCAGAAGTACGGCACGAACATGGTCGCGGGGGTCGCCGGGTTCGGAGCGGCGTCGGAGATATCGTAGGGCTCGGGGCGCGCTTCGACGCAGCCTTTCCAGTCGACGTTCGAGATGAGATCGAACAGCGTGAAGTGATTGACGCCGTCACTGGGCGTGAATGCATAACAGCGGCTGCCGTCGCGGCTCCAGGTGACGCGGTACGGGCCCGTATACGCTTCACTCCCGCCGGTGTTCGGATTGTCGAAATACGGCAGGTTGGAAAGCGCTTCGCAGTTCGATCCCGTGAACAGGTGGTTCGAGGTCTCGTTGCCGGTGGTGTTGCGGTCACGGAAGCCGATCATGCGGTCTTCGAGGATTTCACCGTTGAGAGGCGCCGTGCCGGCCTCGTCCATCCAAGCCCGATGACTCTGCTGATTGCCGATATTGACCTGCGCCACGAACGGCACCAGCGCGACGCGCACGGTGTCGCCGTCGAGCCGCAGCAGATCGTCGGCGAGATCGGAGGCGGCGTCGCGCAGCGCCTGCATGTCGTTCGCCATCGAGCCGGTGTTGTCGAGCACCAGCGCGACTTCGATCGGCGGGCTCGCGTTGGCTTGCGCCTCGGCGGAGGCGGCCAGAGTCCAGTCCTGATTGTTGATGATGCGCGCCAGAGAAAGCGGCATCGGCATGCGGGCGGTGACACGGTGGCCGCCCTCTTCCAGTTCGACGACATCAAAGTGTACGTTCTGGGCCAAATCGCCCATCTCGCCGTCGAAGAAGGCGCGCGCGGCCGCGGTGCGCTGGGCCATGGTCAGATTGGAGCTGCGCTCCGCCACCAGCGCCGCGCCGTCGATCGCGTTCTGCATCTGCGATCGGATCGCCTGGGCGCGCGTGAAATCCACGGTGATGCCGATGAGGCCCACCAGCACCGCCCCCATCAACGCCCACATCATCGCGACGTTGCCGGTGCGGTCAGTCAGCATCTGCTTTGCAGATCGACGCCGGCGCAGCTTGCCCGAGCCCATGCCCATTCTCCCGAATGAGCACCCTAACGCAAAGTTATTAACACCCTTACGCCGGCGTATGGTGAAGCAATTGTTGCTATCGTGTGATGCGCAGCTGCGAGATCGAAGCGGCGATGGCGTCGAAAGCGGCGATCAGTTCGTTACCGTCGTTACTGATATAGGCGTGCTCCGAGCTGGTTGCGCATTCCTGCATCAGGTCGACGACATTCTGGTCGCTGCCGATCTCGAAACCGACTGTGTAGATAATGACGCCGGCGTCCTTCATTTCTTCGCAGAGCTCCTCGGCCTGATCGAAAGGATCGCCGTTGGTCGCGTCGCAATTGATGCGTTCGGACGCCGAGCCTGCGCCATTGTTGGAGTCGCGGCTGATGACGCCATTGCAATAGCCGGTGTTGAAGGCGCCGTCTGTCATCAGCACGACGATCTTCAAGGTCTCCGGCGCTGTGTAGGCGGCGCCCTGCGATCCCGCCGGGAAGAGCGAGGCCCATCGCGGCGAGATCATGTACCAGCCCCAGGCGAGGCCAATGTGGCCTGCAGTCGAGCCTGCTGCCTGGAACGAAGAAATGCGCGAATTTAGCAGAGTGCGGTCCGTCGTCAGCGGCGTGATCGTGGCGCTTGGGCAAGGATTGGCGCTGCTGGGGTAGTTGGTCCCAACCGGCGCGGCGGCTGGCGCCGCATCGGTGTAGGCCTCCGCGCCGAGCCGCTCGCTCACGCAAGTGCTGACGCGGAAGATCCGTTGCGCACCGTTGTAAGCGTTGTTGAACGCATTGTATTCGCAGCCGGAGACGACGCAGTACGCATCCCCACCCGAACTAAAGGCGCTGTAGTTCGTGTGCGTACCCTGCAGGGTGAACGTGTCGCCGGTGACGGCGGTGATCGTGTAGATGTTGCTGTTCAGCTGCGTCATGCCGCCGACATTGCGGAAATAGACGCGGGCATTGACGCCAAAATTGTGGTCGTTCTCGGTGGTGACGACGACGGAGCAGGTTGCGTTGAAACAGCGGCGGAAACGGCCGCCCGATGAGTATTCGCTGTAACCGCTGCTGTTGACGCCGGCCAGACGAAAGTTGTTCGCGGTCACGTTGGAGACCGTGAAGATGCGGTTGTTCACCTCCGTCATGCCGCTGACGTTCCAGAAGTACACCGTGTCGCCGTTCGACAGTCCGTGCCCGTTCGACGTCACGACCGCGGGGTTGGCGCGCGTGATGGCGGAAATGTTGCGCGTGACGCCGTCGTTCCAGGCGGCGTTCTCTATGTCATGGGCGCCGACAATCGCGCCGCGCGCGGCGTCGGCGTACGTTCCCGCGTTGACGCCCATCGAATAGGGAACGAGGGCGACCTTGGAGTAGTACGGTGTCTGCTCGTCGCGGACGACGGTGTTCACCAGATTGGTCGCCGCGGTGCGAAGGTCCGAAATACGCGTGCCGGACATGGAGCCGGTCACGTCCAGCACCAGAGCGATTTCGAGATTGTTGCCGCTGCGCTCGGCTTCGGAGACGACGTTGAGCGTCCAGTTCTCGTTGTTGACGATGCGCGCGAGGCTCATCGGCATCGGCATAGTCGCCGTGACCTCGACTTCATTGTCGCCAAGATCTCGGATCGTCAGGGTCGCGTTCTGCGCATGCGCCCCCATTTCGGCGTCAAAAAAAGCGCGCGCTGCATCGTGGCGCTGCGCTTCCGTCTGGGCGTCGCCGCGCGCGGCGGCGAGCGCCGCCCCATCAACGGCGTTCTGCATCTGCGCGCGCAACGCCTGGGCGCGCGTGAAATCGACAGTGAGTCCGACCAGGCCCACGAGCACGGCGCCCATCAGCGCCCACATCATGGCGACGTTGCCTGAACGACCTCGCGCGAAGGCGCGGCAGGGTGACTGGCGGTTAAGCATTTTCACGCCCAAAAACTGAGACTTAGCGTCGCTGTTTTGCGGCGATCGCCGTTAAGACCTTCTTTGGAAACGAGGTGAACGGCTCCGATTTCGCTTGCGGTAAGCGCTTTTGCGCTATTATGATGATATCACTTTGATGGCACCGGGAAGGTATGTCATGACCGCTCAAGCGCTCAATCACACGCAGGAACGACGGGCCACGACTTCGAACGGCGGGCTCATTCTGGTGATCCTGCTCGTTCTGCACGGCTGGTTCATCTGGGGCCTGATCGCCTCGATCGGGGCGGCGGAGGCCGGCGCCGACCCGGGCTACAGCATCATCGCCTATGCGCTCGGCCTGACGCTCGCCGCCTTCGCCCTCGCCGGCTTCTATACGCTGCAGCCGAACGAGGCGGCCGCCATCACCCTCTTCGGCAATTACAAGGGCACCGACCGCACGCCGGGCCTGCGCTGGATCATCCCCTGGTACGGCCGCAAGAAGATCAGCCTGCGGGTGCGCAACGTCACCGGCGAGAAGCTCAAGGTGAATGACAAGCGCGGCAACCCGATCGAGATCGCCGCCGTCGTGGTGTGGCGGGTGACCGATACGGCGCAGGCCTTGTTCGACGTCGATGAGTACCAGACCTTCGTCGATATCCAGATCGAAACCGCCGTGCGCGAGATCGCCTCGCACTTCTCCTACGATCAGGCCGAACATGACGAGCCGACGCTTCGCGGCGACGCCGACCAGGTCTCGGCCCTGCTGCGCGAGAAATTGCAGGAGCGCGTCTCCGTCGCCGGCGTGGTCGTGGACGAGAGCAAGCTTTCCCACCTCGCCTACGCGCCGGAAATCGCCAGCGCCATGTTGCGCCGCCAGCAGGCGGAAGCCGTGCTCGCCGCCCGCCGCTACATCGTCCAAGGCGCGGTGGAGATGGTGCAGCATGCGCTGGAACAGCTCAGCGAACGCGAGATCGTCGTTCTAGACGACGAACGGCGGGCGACCATGGTGTCGAACCTTCTGGTCGTGCTCTGCGGCGATCGCGACGCCCAGCCGGTGGTGAACGCGGGCTCTCTCTACCAGTAGGACTGTGGCATCCGAACGCAAAGCCTTCGCGCTGCGTCTCGACCCAGCGCTCCACGACGCCATCGCTCGATTGGCGAATGCGGAATTGCGCAGCGTGAACGCAGAAATCGAGTTTCTGCTGCGCGAAGCGCTGAAGGCGCGCGGCGTGAAGATCGAGCCGAAGCGGGCCGACCAAGACGGGGGTGAGTGATGTCGACGACGAAGAAGTCCGCGATCTTCCTGGCGGTCGCGTTCGCCATCAGCTGGGCGATCACGATCGGCGGCCATTATGCGGGCCTGAAGGAGTCGCTCGGCTTGGCTGGGCCGATCCTCCTGCTGAGCGCGATGATGACGGGGCCGGCGATCTCGGCGCTGATCTGCGCTTTCGCGTTCGAAAAGGGCCGCCGCGTCGATGCGCTCGGACTGCGCTTCAGGCCGAACATCTGGTGGCTGCTGGCCTGGGCGATTCCGATCGCGCTCGCGGCGGGCTCAGTCGTCCTCACCCTCGTGCTGTCCGACCGCACCTTTGTCGACATTGGCGAAGCGAGCCGGCAGGCGGCCGAGGCGCAAGGGCAGGATTTTTCGCAAATGCCGCCCTGGCTCACGAGCTCCGCCTTCATCGTCATCCTGGCGATCACGCTCGGCGCCCTCATCAATGCGCCGATCCTCACCTTCACCGAGGAGCTCGGCTGGCGCGGCTACCTGCACGATCTATGGCGGCCGTTCGGCTTCTGGCGGGCCTCGCTCGGCACGGGGTTCGTCTGGGGACTGTGGCACGCGCCGGCGATCTTCTTCTACGGGCTGAACTATCCCGACAACGCCGCGCTCGGCATCGGGCTCTTCACGCTCTTCTGCATGCTGCTGTCGCCGATCCTGACGCTGGTGCGCGACCGCGCCGGTTCCGTGTGGGCCGCGGGCATCTTCCACGGCGCCTTCAACGCGGTCGGCGGCCTCACGCTCGGGATGGTGAGTGAGCCGATCTTCCCGTGGAACGGCATTGTCGGTATCGGCGGCTTTCTGGCGCTGGCGATTGGCGTCGGCGCCGTCTTCCTGATGCAGCGCAACGCGAGAGCGCCGGCCGCGCAGGCTGCGACCTGATGCCGTGATCCGCGGGCGGCGGGGCGGGCTTGTCCGCCCGCGCCCCTTCCAGTAAGCACGCGCGATCCCCTCTTGGATCGATTCTGAGCCGCTGAAAGCGGGCGGAGACGCATGCCGAAACGCACCGACATCAACTCGATCCTGATCATTGGGGCCGGGCCGATCATTATCGGCCAGGCGTGCGAGTTCGATTATTCCGGCGTGCAGGCGGTCAAGGCGCTGAAGGCTGAGGGCTATCGCGTCATTCTGGTGAACTCGAACCCGGCCACGATCATGACCGATCCGGGCCTGGCGGATGCTACCTATATCGAGCCGATCACGCCGGAGATGGTCGAGAAGATCATCGAGGCGGAAAAGCCCGATGCGATCCTGCCGACGATGGGCGGCCAAACAGCGCTGAATTGCGCGCTCACTCTGGAACGCACGGGCGTGCTGAAGAAGCACGACGTCGAGATGATCGGCGCCAACGCCGACGTGATCGAGAAGGCCGAGCACCGGCAGAAATTCCGCGACGCGATGGACAAGATCGGGCTCGAAAGCCCGCGCTCGCGGCTGTGCAACACGATGGAAGAGGCGCTCGCCGCGCTCGAGTACGTGCAACTCCCCTCAATCATTCGCCCGTCGCTGACGCTCGGCGGCCTTGGCGGCGGCGTCGCTTACAATCTCGAGGAGTTCAAAGAGATCATCGAGCGTGGCCTAGCCGCCTCGCCGATCACCGAAGTGCTAGTCGAAGAGTCGATCATCGGCTGGAAAGAGTACGAGATGGAAGTCGTCCGCGATCGCGCGGACAACTGCATTATCATCTGCTCGATCGAGAACATCGATCCGATGGGCGTGCACACGGGCGATTCCATCACCGTGGCGCCGGCGTTGACGCTGACCGACCGCGAATACCAGATCATGCGCAACGCGAGCATCGCCGTGCTGCGCGAGATCGGCGTCGAAACCGGCGGCTCAAACGTGCAGTTCGCGGTGAACCCACAGACCGGCCGCATGGTCGTGATCGAGATGAACCCGCGCGTGTCGCGGAGCTCGGCGCTGGCGTCGAAAGCGACGGGCTTTCCGATCGCCAAGGTCGCGGCCAAGTGCGCGATCGGCTACACGCTCGACGAGATCGCCAACGACATCACCGGCGGGGCGATGCCGGCGAGTTTCGAGCCGACGATCGATTATGTCGTCACCAAAATCCCGCGCTTCGCGTTCGAGCGCTTCGCCGGCAGCGACACGACGCTGACGACCAGCATGAAGAGCGTCGGCGAAGCGATGGCGATCGGCCGGACGTTCCAGGAATCGCTGCAGAAGGCGCTGCGCTCGCTCGATACGGGCCTAGTCGGCCTCGACGAAATCGCCATCGAAGGCGCAGCCGACGAGGACCAGGGCCGCGCGGCCGTGCGCGCACGGCTGGTCACGCCGAAGGCCGATCGCCTGCTCGTGGTCGCCGAAGCTTTGCGCCGCGGCCTCAGCGTCGAAGAAATCTGCGCCGCCTCGCACTTCGATCCGTGGTTCGTGCGCCAAATCGCTGAAATCGTCGCGACGGAAGCCGATGTCCGCGCCAACGGCTTGCCAAAAGACGCCGCGGCGTTTCGCGCGCTCAAGGCGCAAGGCTTCTCTGACGCGCGCCTCGCCAAGCTCACCGGCCAGCGCGAACGCGACGTCCGCGCGGCGCGCCGCAAACTCGGCGTCAGGCCCCAATACAAACGCATCGACAGCTGCGCCGCCGAATTCCGCGCGACGACGCCGTACATGTATTCGACTTACGAGTTTCCGGCCTACGCACAGAGCGAACCGGAGTGCGAATCCGATCCGTCAGACCGCAAGAAGATCATCATTCTGGGCGGCGGCCCGAACCGCATCGGCCAGGGCATCGAGTTTGACTATTGCTGCTGCCACGCGGCCTTCGCGTGCGCGGAGATCGGCGTCGAGTCGATCATGGTCAATTGCAACCCGGAAACGGTGTCGACCGATTACGACACGTCGGACCGGCTCTATTTCGAGCCGCTGACGACGGAAGACGTGCTCGAAATCGTCGAGACCGAAAAATCGCGCGGCGCGGTCGAAGGTCTGATCGTCCAATTCGGCGGCCAGACGCCGCTGAAGCTGGCGCAACCGCTGGCGGACGAAGGCGCGCCGATCCTCGGCACCAGCGTCGACGCCATCGATCTCGCCGAAGATCGCGACCGCTTCCAGGCGCTCTTGCGCAAAATCGGCCTGAAACAGCCGGACAACACCACCGCCGGCTCACTCGACGCCGCACGCAACGCGGCCGGCAAGATCGGCTATCCGGTGATGCTGCGCCCCAGCTACGTTCTGGGCGGCCTCGCCATGCGCATTGTCCACACCGAAGAAGAACTGAACGATTACGTCGCACAAATCTCGCGCGCGCTCGGCGGCCCCAGCGAATTGGTCGTCTCGGACAAGCGCCCGCTCCTGGTGGACCGCTATCTGCGCGACGCGATCGAAGTGGATGTCGACGCCATCTGCGACGGCGAGCAAGTCTTCGTCGCCGGCGTGATGGAGCATATCGAGGAGGCCGGCGTCCATTCGGGCGACAGCGCGTGCGCCCTGCCGCCCTACTCGCTCGACAAGCAGATCGTCGCCGAGATCGAAGAGCAAACCAAGAAGCTCGCTTTGGCGCTCGACGTGCGCGGCCTGATCAACATCCAGTTCGCCGTGAAAGAGGGCGAGATTTTCATCCTTGAAGCCAATCCGCGCGCCTCGCGCACGGCGCCGTTCGTGGCGAAAGCCATCAACCGCCCAATCGCGGCGGCGGCGGCCAAGGTGATGGCGGGCATGAAGCTCAGCGAGCTGAAGCTCGACCGGCCGTCGAAGGACCACGTCGCGGTGAAGGAAGCCGTGTTCCCGTTCGCGCGCTTTCCGGGCGTCGATCCGGTGCTCGGCCCGGAAATGCGCTCGACCGGCGAAGTGATGGGCCTTGATCAGGATTTCGCCGCGGCGTTCGCCAAGAGTCAGGTAGCCTCTGGCATCAATCTGCCCACCGCAGGCAGCGTCTTCATCTCGGTGAAGGACCTCGACAAGCCGGCGCTGGTTCCGGTCGCCCGCGATCTGATCGCCGAAGGCTTCAAGATCATGGCGACCGGCGGCACCGCCGATTACCTGGCCCAGCAGGGCATTACGGTGCAGCGGGTGAACAAGGTCGCCGAAGGCCGGCCCCACATCGTCGACGCCATGAAAAACGGCGAGGTCCAGCTCGTCTTCAACACCACCGAGGGGGCGCAATCCTATCGCGACAGCTATTCGATCCGGCGGACGGCGCTGACCCAGAACATCCCCTATTACACCACCGTCTCGGGCGCTCGCGCCTCGATCCAGGCCATTCGTCGCCTGAAGTCGGGCGCGCCCCTAGGCGTGAGGGCCCTTCAAGCCTATGCTTGACGTCGGGCCGGGGCGGATACACCTTTTCCTTTCCTAGACGGACTTTACACACACTCTCATGGAAAAAATTCCAATGACCGCCGAGGGTTATCAGGCCCTCGACGCAGAACTGAAGCGTCTCAAGACGGAAGAGCGCCCGTCCGTGATTCAGGCGATCGCGGAAGCGCGCGCTCACGGCGACCTCTCCGAAAATGCGGAGTATCACGCCGCCAAGGAGCGCCAGGCGTTCATCGAGACCCGCCTCGCAGAGATCGAGGACAAGATCGCGCGCGCACAGGTCATCGACGTCTCCAAACTCAGCGGCAAGCAGATCAAGTTCGGCGCAACCGTGAACCTGATCGACGAGGATTCCGGCGAAAAATCAAAGTACAAGATCGTCGGCGAGGACGAGTCCGACGTGAAGGCCGGCAAGATCTCGATCACCTCCCCGATCGCGCGTGCGCTGATCGGCAAGGAGGAAGGCGACGTGGTCGAGGTCATGGCCCCGGGCGGCCCGAAGTCGTACGAGATCGTCAAGGTGAAGTACCTCTGACGCCGCGGGGGCGGGGCTGAATGCGCAGCGTCGGCTATCAGCCCGCCGATCCGATCCAGATCTGGACCGTCACCGACGGCCGCGCCGGCATCGAGAACCAGGCTTTGGGGCTCGCGGAAGCAATCGGCCGGCGCATGTCGATCAAGCTCACGGCCAAGCGCGTCGGCCTCAGAACGCCGTGGAGGTGGCTGCCGCCAGGCTTCGTGCCGGCGCCGCGGCAAGCCATGACTTTGGGCTCCGACGAAATCGAGCCGCCCTGGCCGGACATGCTGATCGGCTGTGGCCGCGCCTCGATCCCATTCGCAATGGGCGTGAGGCACTGGTCCGGCGGCAAGACCTTCGTCGTGCAGCTGCAGGACCCGCGCGTGAATCCACGCGAGTTCGACGTCGTCATTCCGCCGATCCATGACGGGCTCGAGGGCGCCAACGTGCTGCCGATCGTAGGCGCCTGCCATCGCGTGACGCCGGAGCGGCTCGATCAGGAGCTGATCGAGTTTTCGCCGCCACTGGAAGACTTGCCCGGTCCGCGCTTCGCCGTGCTGATCGGCGGCAAATCGAAACGCCAGGACATTTCCGCCAAACGCGCGCGCGCGATCGCCGATGCGCTTGTCTCGGTTCAGCGCCAAACCGGCGGCTCACTGATGGTGACGCTCTCGCGCCGCACCGGCCAAGCCGCGCGGATGCAGTTCCGCACGTGGCTCGCGCCGCACAGCGCCGTGTTCTACGAAGGCGAGGGGCCGAATCCCTACTTCCCGATGCTCGGCGCGGCGGACCATGTCTTCGTCACCGCAGACAGCGTCAACATGGCGACCGAAGCGGCGGCAACCGGCAAACCGATTCACGTCCTCGCCGTCGATGGTTCAGGCGGCAAGCTCGACGCCTTTCACAAGAGCCTCGCCAAACGCGGCTGCGCCCGCCCCTTCACCGGCCAGCTCGAAAGCTGGACCTATCCGTCGCTGCTCGAAACCGACCGCGCGGCGGCGGCGGTGCTGACAGCCTGGTCCGCGCGCGTGCGATAAAGCCAGCCGCACGCCGCCGCTCCCGCGAACGCGCCGACGAGTTGTGCAGCGATGAAGGCCGGCGCGTCTTGCGGACGAATGCCGGCGAACGTGTCGCTCAGTGCGCGCGCGATGGTGATGGCGGGATTGGCGAACGAGGTGGAGGACGTCCACCAATAGCCTGCCGCAATGGTCAGCGCCACCGCAGCCGGAACGGCGCTCGGACGCGCGCGCCCCATCAGTAGAATGGCGCCGATCAACGCGAAAGTCGCCACAACCTCGGACAGCGCCTGCGCTAGTCCTGCGCGCGGGGCGGCGCCTTCCTGCAGGAGCGGCAAGCCAAACATGGCGTGAGCCAGGATTGCGCCAGCAACACAGCCGCCAATCTGAACGACGACATAGCATGCTCCTGTGATGGGGCGTATTTCGCCGCGAAGCGCCATCACCAAAGTGACGGCAGGATTGAAGTGCGCGCCGGACACGGGCGCGAGCGCAGTGATCAGCACGTAGAGGATCGCCGCCGTCGCCAGCGTGTTGGCGAGCAAAGCGATCGCCGCGTTGCCGTCGGCAAGGTTCGCCCCCATCACGCCGGATCCAATCACGACGGCCGCGAGCATGGCGGAGCCGGCGAACTCGGCCGCAATGCGCCGTTGAAAATTGCCGCTCATTTGCCGGGCGCCGGTTCGCCTTTGCTGCGGCCGATCTGGTCGAGCCGGTTCTGCAGCGATAGCCGGTCCAAGCCTTCGAACGGCAAGTTCACGAAGATCGCGAGCCGATTGTTGAGCAGCTTGTAGGTCTCGATGAAGGCCTTGACGACTTCAACGTCCGCGCCCCGCACCGCTGCGGGATCGGCCATGCCCCAGTGCGCCGTCATCGGTTGACCAGGCCAGACCGGACATACCTCGCCCGCCGCCGAATCACAGACGGTGAAGACGAAGTCGAGCGCGGGCGCGTCGGGGCCTGAGAACTCGTCCCAATTCTTGGAGCGGAAGCCGCCGATCTTGTAGTTGAAGTTTTCCAGCATCCGCAGGGTCTGCGGATGCACTTCGCCTTTCGGATGCGAGCCGGCCGAGAAAGCGTTGAATTTGCCCGCGCCAAGGCGCGAGAGAATGGCCTCGGCAATGATCGACCGCGCCGAATTGCCAGTGCACAGGAAGAGCACGTTGTAGGCCCGATGCGGAGCGGCGGCGGTCACGCCACGCTCTCCAGCGCGCGGGCCGAGCAGCACACCGGCGGCTTCGTCGCTGCGTGCGATTCAGGCGCAGCGCTCTCCACGCCCCCGCCATAGTTCGTGCTCTCGCCCGTAGTCAGGAACGTTTCCCACGCCACGCCTTGCGGATCGTTGGTCCACGACTTTTCGGATTTGGCGTAACAGCAGGTCGTTTTGCCCTCCTCGAACGTCGGCGCGTCGGCGCGCTTCAGCCGGGCGTAGACCTCGCGCAACTCTGCTTCGCTCTCGACCTGGATGCCGAGATGGCGCACGCCGCCGCCGTCCTGGCGCGTCGAGATCGCGAAATTCACGCGCGGATCTTCGAGCATCCACTTCGCGTAATCCGGCTTCCGCACAGTCGGCTCGCTCGCGAACAGGGTCGAGTAGAACTGCACCGATTGTTCGAGATCGGCGACACCAACATGGACGTGCAAACGCTTCATGACGTTTTCCTCTTCTTCGGCTCTGCAGCCGCCGGCGCACAGGACGCGCCGCCGCAACAATTCTCGGTCAGGAAGCCGACGAGGCCGTTCATTGCGGCGAAGTCGGCGGAATAGATGAGCGACCGGCTTTCGCGGCGCTGATTGATCAGGCCGGCGCGGGTCAGATGCGCGAGATGAAACGAGAGCGACGACGCCGGCAGGTCGAGCGCCGCGGCGATGTCGCCGGCGGCCTTCCCGTCCGGACCAGCTTGCACAAGCAGCCTGAACACGGCGAGCCGATGCTCATTGGCTAAGGCGCTCAGCGCCGCGATGACGTTTTCGTTCTGCATTTCGATAATTCCAGTATCATCGAAATAGTGCGGGCGCAAGAGCAGGTCGGGGGAGCGGACCAGCGAGTTCAGCTAACCAGCTGTTTCAGCACCCTGAGGAGGTCCGCATCGGCGATCGGCTTGGTCAGGATCGGCGCTCTGGTGAGTTCCGGCGGCAGGTTCTTGATCGTGTCGTAGCCTGTGCAAAACGCGACCGGGACGCCCTCCGCGGCAAGGCCAACGGCCAATTCCGTGCTGGAGACTCCCGAAAGGTTCGCGTCCAGAAGCGCCGCATCCGGCCGCTTGGCGGTAATTGCTTGGCGCGCCTCGTCCACCGTCGCCGCGGGGCCGACAACGTCGTATCCCATGTCCTTGAGCCGTTCTTCCAGCTCCATGGCTATGAGGGCGTCGTCCTCGACGATGAGGATCTTGTAGCGGTCAGACAAAAAATGCCCCTGCAGTCCTGTGTGTAAACATAGCCGCCGACGGGGACAGGGCAACGTCCGCCGGCGCGGGAGAGCCCTGTAACCGCGGATGCCCTCGGCGCTTCCGGCGGTGCGGCGCCGCCGCCATATTGGGCTGACGCGAATCCCTGTTAGGCCAAGACATGACTGAATCCGCTGCCCGCCACGCACCCGTGATCATCATCGGCTCCGGCCCCGCTGGCTATACCGCCGCCATCTACGCCGCGCGCGCGCTACGCAAGCCGCTGCTGATCTCCGGCCTGCAGCCGGGCGGGCAGCTCACCATCACCACCGACGTCGAGAACTATCCGGGCTTCGCCGACGTGATCCAAGGCCCGTGGCTGATGGAGCAGATGCGCGCGCAGGCCAAACACGTCGGGACGGAGATCGTCGAAGATACGATCGTCAGCGCAGAACTTGGCAAGCGCCCGTTCCGGCTGACCGGCGACAGCGGCCAAGTCTATCTTGCCGACGCGCTGATCATCGCCACCGGCGCACAAGCGAAGTGGCTCGGCCTGCCGAGCGAGCAGAAGTTCCAGGGCTTCGGCGTCAGCGCGTGCGCCACCTGCGACGGCTTCTTCTTCCGCGGCAAGGAAGTCGCCGTCGTCGGCGGCGGCAACAGCGCCGTCGAGGAAGCGCTCTACCTTTCACACCTCGCCAACAAAGTGACTTTGATCCACCGCCGCGATTCGCTGCGCGCCGAGAAGGTGCTGCAGGAGCGGCTGCTCAATCACCCGCGCATCGAGGTGGTTTGGGATTCCGCGATCGAAGAGATCGAAGGCACGGAAAGCCCGCCAGGCGTCACCGGCGTCGTCATCAAGAACCTGAAGACCGGCGAACGCGAAGAGCGCAAGCTCGACGGCGTCTTCGTCGCCATCGGCCACGCGCCAGCGACGGAGCTGTTCAAAGGCCAAGTGGCGATGAAGGAGAACGGCTACATCATCGTGAAACCGGGCACGACGGAGACGAACGTTCCCGGCGTCTACGCCGCCGGCGATGTCGCCGACGACACCTACCGTCAAGCAGTGACGGCCGCCGGCCTCGGCTGCATGGCCGCGCTCGAAGCCGAGCGCTTCCTCGCCGCCGCGGAGTTGGACCACGGCAAAGCGAAGACAGCAGCGGCGTAAGGAACGCCGCCCGGCCCGGCCCGTTTCCGAGTCGATCGCTCGGAGGCGTCAGATGGGACAAAATCGCGAAACCGCGCCGAACAAAGGCGCCAACACGCGCGGTGGCAACCGCGCCGGCGGCACGAAGCAGCTCGAAGCGCAAGCCGCGAAAGCCGGCAGCCGCCAATCCGCCGGCAAGGATCCAGACCGCGGCAAAAAGGCCAAGCGGCCGACCGTGAATTAGGACTTGCGCCCGGCGCGCTGAGGCTCCTCCTCCAGCTCCTCAGGCTCGGGCTCCGGCGGCGGACGCATGAGATCGTCGGCAGCGTCGTTGGTGGTGGTCTCGGCCGGCGCTTCTTCGGGCGCTTCGCCGTGTTCGAGCCGCAGCGTCCGCAGCGCATCCTCGCCTTCGTGGCCGAACAAGCCGCGCACGCGGATTTCACGTTGCGGGTACGGGATTTCAATACAGGCTTTGCGTAGCGCGTCGTCGATCGCCCAGGTGTAGGCGGCGTTCATCGCCTTCGGGCGCTTGACCGCCTCGAGGGATGGCCACACGACAAGCTCGAAATTCAACGCCGACTCACCGAAACCCGTCATCCAGACTTGGGTGCGCCGCATGTCGGTGTCCGGCATGGTGAACGGCACGTCGCGTGCGGCCGCCAGCACCGCGTCGCGCACCTTTTCCTTGTCGGCGCCATAGGCGACGACAAACGGCACGTGGATGCGCCGGGTGTCGCCGCGCAGCGTCCAGTTGATCATCGTGTTCTCAATCAGCTTGGAGTTCGGCACCAGCAGATAGACATTGTCGTTGTTGCGGATGCGCGTGGCGCGCGGACCGATCTCCTGCACCACACCGCGCGTGCCCTCCGGCAGTTCGACGTAATCGCCGATGTGCACCGCGCGATCCGAGATCAGCACCAGCCCGGAGACGAACTCCTTGACGATGCCTTGCAGACCGAGCCCCAGGCCGATGCCGATCGCGCCGGCGAACACCGTCAGCGTCGAAAGATCGAGACCAAGCGTCGAGAGGCCGGCGATGACGCCGACAATGACGAGCCCATAGCTCAGCAGCTTTTCGGTCAGGTAGAGCGCCGCGTTGCCTTCTCGCGTGCGCTGGCGCAGCCGCTTCAAGGCGTGGCCAACCGCCCAAGCCGCGATCATGAAGGCCAGCGTCAGCATCAACGCCCCGAGCACGCTTCCAAGCGTCACTCGCGCATCGCCGATCTGAATCAGCTGGAAGTCGCTCAGTTCCGGAAATTGCTCAAACATGGTCTCTGACCCGTGGCTCCTCTATCGACCCGCGGCGCGAGCTATGCAATATTGCAACGCGTAAGGTAGCCATGTGGGCGCCTCAAGAATCGGGATCTGCCGCGCCTTGATGGACTGGGACAAACTCAAGACGTTTCACTTCGCCGCCGAGACCGGCAGCCTGACCGCCGCCGCCGAGAAGCTGGGCGTCAGCCAGTCCTCGGTCAGCCGCCAAATCGCTGCGCTCGAAAACGACATGGGCGTTCCCCTGTTCCAGCGGCACGCGCGCGGCCTCTTGCTCACCGGTCCGGGCATGGCGCTTCGCGAGTTCACGCGCGAAATGGCGGGCGCGGCGGTGATCGCGGAATCGACGCTGAAGGACGCGCGCGAGAAGGTGATCGGCGATTTGAAAGTCACCGCGCCGGTGGCGTTCGGCTCGACCTGGCTTGCGCCGCGGCTTGGCGCCTTCGCTGACAAATATCCAGAGACGCGCCTGCAGATTCTGCTCGATGATCGCGAGTACGATCTGTTGAAGCTCGAAGCGGAGTGCGCGATCCGCTTATGGGCGGCGACCCACGCCGATCTCATTCAACGCAAGCTGCTCGACGTGCGCGTGAGCCTTTATGCGTCGGCTCAGTATCTGCAGCGGCACGGCACGCCGAAGAAAGTCGAGGATCTCGACCATCACCGCATCATCGCCTACCAGGCCAACATCCCGACGCCGATGCGCGAACTCGATTGGGCGCAGCGCGCCGGCCGTGAGGACGCCAAGCCGCGCCCGCCCCTGCTCGAGATCAACAACGTGTACGGTATGCTGCGCGCCGTCGAATCCGGCTTCGGCATCGGCAGTGCGCCCGATTACATGGCGCGCGAAAATCCGCAGCTGGTGAAAGTGCTGCCCGAGCTCGAGGGTCCGAGCTTCGAGGTCTACTTCATCTATCCCAGCGACCTGAAGCGCTCCAAGCGCATCGCCGCGTTCCGGCAATTCCTGATCGAACAATCGGAAGATTGGGAAGCTTGAACAGTGCGGCTTGTTCTCGACACGAACGTTGTCGTGAAAGCGTTTCGATCTCCGGCGGGCGCTTCCGCGACCCTCGTCAAGGCAGTCAGGGCGAAGCGCGCAACAATGCTGGCGACGCCGCCTCTCTTTTTCGAGTATGAACAAGTTCTTCTGAGACCTGCGCATCTAATGGCCGCCGGTGCGAGTGTTGAAGACGCGCATAGATTTCTCGACCTGCTGGCGAGCCTACTCTCACCGGTCGATGTGCACTTTCTCTGGCGGCCTCTGCTTCGCGATGCAGAAGACGAAATGGTGTTGGAAGCCGCAATCAACGGCGGCGCCGACGCGCTCGTGAGCTTTGAACGCGCTACCTTCGTGGAGGCTGCGAACAGCTTTGGTCTTGCACTGATGACGCCGGCTCAAGTTTTGGGTAAACTGCCGCCATGAGCGAAACATTGACCATTTCCCTGCCGCCTGGCGTGCGCAGCGCCGTCGAGCGCTTGGCGAGGGAGAACGGGGTCACGCCCGAGCAATTTCTGGCGACGGCGGCGGCGGAGAAGGTCGGCATTTTGACCGATCCGAAGGCGTATTTCGCAGAGCGCGCCGGCCGCGCCGACATGACTTGGTTCGATCAGTTCATGGCGCGCGCCGGCGGTGAGCCACCGAGCGAAGACGATAAACTCTGAGGAAGGAAGGATGACGCGGGTCTGAGGGCCCGCGCTCCGTCACAGCGCCCGATAGTCCTGCACCGCGAACGTATCGCACTGCCTTGCGTCGCCGCTGTCGAAGCCGCGGCGGAACCAGGTCATGCGTTGGGCGCTGGTGCCGTGCGTGTATTGGTTTTCGCCCGCGCCGAGCGTGTCATCGCCGATCGCGTGCGCGGCGTTGAGCGCTTCGCGCAAATCCGCGTCGTCGATGGCCAGCGCTGCTTGCGCGGTATGTCCCCAAACGCCGGCGAGACAGTCGGCCTGCAGTTCGAGCCGCACGGATGTTTGGTTGCGGTTCTCGCCTTGCACCTCAATCCGGTTGGCGCCGATCAGGTTCTGCACATGATGGCCGACTTCGTGCGCGATAACGTAAGCTTGCGCGAAATCGCCCGGCGCGCGCAGACGCTGCTCCATCACCTGATAGAACGACGGATCGATGTAGAGCATGCGGTCGGCCGGGCAGTAGAACGGTCCGACCGCGGAGGTCGCGCTGCCGCAGCCCTGGGTCGACACCGCGTCGGTGAAAACGACGAGCGTGGGATCTTGATACGTCGCGGGGCGGCTGCCGTACCGCGGCAGGCGGCCTTCGGCGAACTGCCGGCGCCACACGTCTTCGGTCGAGCCGAGCACGGCGCGGGAGAAGTCGCACGCCTCGGCGGCCGTGGCGCACACGCTGCCGGAGCTCTGCATTTCGCCGCCCCCGCCGCCGAGGCCCAGCATGCCCAAGAGCGGCGCACGCATGCCCGGCATCAGGAAATAGACCGCGCCCAGCACAATCACCGCGAGGATCATGCCGCGGAAGCCAAGCCGGCTGATCAAGTGCGCGAGCATGCCGGCGCCGCCGACACGGCCGCCTCCGCCCGCGCCCCGCCCGCGGTCCTGGAAATTCTCCGAACGCCGCTGACCGCCGATGCGCATGAGGTCCTCCTCCGATGTTCCGAAGCTACTAACGCGCGAAACGGCCGGTAGGCTATGGCCTACCAACTAATCGTTGGCGGCGAATAGGTCCGGCTGGCCGCCGGCTTCGATCGGGCGTCGGAATTGGGTGTGGTCGAGCGCAAGTGTCGGCTTGTCGAGCCCGAACCGCCGCAGCGCCGCCGCGAAGCGATCGGCGATCAGCTTGGCGTATGGCCCCTCGCCCTTTTGCCGCTTGCCCCATTCGGGATCATAATCGCGCCCCCCGCGCATCTGGCGCACCAAGGTCATGACCCGCGTGGCGCGGTCTGGGAAGTGCTGCGCAAGCCATTCGCGGAACAGGTCTTTGATTTCGAGCGGCAGGCGCAGCACGACATAGCCCGCCGAGCGCGCGCCGGCCTTGGCGCACTCCTCCAGGATGCTCTCGATCTCGCGGTCATTGATGGCCGGCACGATCGGCGCGACCATCACCGTCACGGGCACCCCGGCGTCGGCCAGCATCCGGATCGCCTCGATTCGCCGATGCGGCGCCGCCGCGCGCGGCTCCATCACCCGCGCGATGCGGCGATCGAGAGTCGTCACCGAAACCGCCGCTTTAGCCAAGCCGCGCTCAGCTAGGCGCGCGAGAATGTCGATGTCGCGGATGACGAGCTGCGATTTGGTGATGAGCGCCACCGGATGGCGCCACTTCTCCATCACTTTGAGGATCGAGCGGGTGACGCCATAGCCGCGCTCGATCGGCTGATAGATGTCGGTCACGCCGCCCATCATGATCGTGCGCGGGCGATAGTTCGGCTTGGCGAGTTCCTGCTCCAGCAGCTCCGCCGCATTCGCCTTCACAAACAGCTTGGTCTCGAAGTCGAGCCCCGGCGAAAGGCCGACATAGGCGTGGTTGGGCCGCGCGTAGCAATAGATGCAGCCGTGCTCGCAGCCGCGGTACGGGTTGATCGACTGATCGAACGAGATGTCGGGGCTCTGATTGGTGGAGATGATCGTCTTCGCCAGCTCCGGCGTGACGATCGTCTCCAGCGGCTGCGACTCCTCAGTCGTCCAGCCGTCATCGAAGGCTTCGCGGGCAAAGCGCTCGTAGCGGCCGCTCGCATTGGTGCGAGCGCCCCGTCCATGCAGCGGGTCGCGTGACATGGATAGGACTATAATCCGAGAGGTAGAACATTTCAAGAACCTTATCCGCGTGAAAAAGGGCGCCGGTTGTTGACCGACGCCCTTCAGATTCCTGGGCTGATCATGTGCTCGCCTAACGTCTTGCGCCTTTCCGGGCTTGGGAAAACGTCTGGCGGAGCTTAGACGGCGAGGATCAGCGCAGCTTGGTTCAGCGTGGCGAACGCGGCGGGGGCGAACACGGCCAGCGCAGCGACGAGGCAATAAAACTTGGTCATTTCCAGCTCCATCTCGGCTCGGATCACCGTGATCCGATGAGGTGAAGCTAATAGGCCGTTCGGCTTATCGCTGTGACGCAGGGCACGGGGCGCTCGGCAGTCGGCAGGCGCAGCTACCAGAGCTTCGGTTGCAGGTTCATCGCCAGGCAGAGAACGGCTTTCGCGATTGCCGACCGCCGACTGCCGAAACTCACATGAACTCCATATCTCGCTCGTACGTCACGAAGCGCCTTCCCGCATCGACATAGATCGTCTGCCCCGTGATCGCCTCGCTCTCGATCAGGAAGCGCGCCGTGCGGGCGATGTCGTCCGGCGTCGGTCCACGTTTCAGCGGCACATCATCATGGAGGCGCTGGAAGTCCGCTTCGCTCTGCCCCGGCGCCGGCAACACGTAGCCCGGCGCAACCGCGTTCACGCGCACGCGCGGCGCCAACGCGCGCGCCATCAGCTCGGTCGCGCCGGCGAGCGCGTATTTCGAGAGCGTGTAGCTGAAGTGATCCGGATACGGATTGGCCAGTTTAAAATCTAGGAAGTTCACGACCGAGCCGCGCGCGTGCTCCGGCATCGCCTGCGCGAAGTCGCGGGCGAGCAAGGACGGCGTATAGGCGTTGATGGCGATCTGCCGCTGCAGCAGCTTTTCGTCGATCGTCGCGACGGTGTCGTGCTCGAACAGTGCGGCGCAATTCACCAGCGCGCCGAGCGGCGCGCCGGCCGCTTCGATCGCGCGCGCGATCAGCGAACCGCGTTCGTCCGCATTGCCGAGATCCGCCCGCACCGTGACAGCCGCGCCGCCGAGCTCACGCGCTTGCGCCGCGACCGCCTCCGCTTCGCCAGCAGAGTTGCGATAGTGGACGATGACGCCCCACCCCGCACGCGCGAGCTCGAGCGCGACGGCCTTGCCCAGCCGCTGCCCCGCGCCGGTGACGAGCGCCCAGCTCATGGCCGCTCGCGTCGAATGCTGACCGCCACCATGCCGTCGCCGGAGAGCACGGACGGCTTCTTCACCGTGACCTCCACCCAGCGGGCGCGCTGGTCGAGCGAGAGGCAATGGCCTGCGACGCGATCCGCCAGCGTCTCGATGAGATGCGCCGGCGCGCCGAGATCGTCGCGGATGAAATGGAGGATGCGGTCGTAATCGAGCGTCGCGCCGATGCGGTCGTGAGCGACGAAATCGGGCGGCTCGGCCAGCCCCATCGCCACTGAAATGCGCACCTCCTGCGGGTTGGCCCGCTCGGGATCGGGAACGCCGACGCGCACCAGCGCCTTTGCGTCCTCGATGCGAATGATCTGCAGATCGGCCATGGATGAAACCTAGTCACGCGAACGCGATAAGGCCAGCACCCCCGGCGACGACGATCGCGCCGAGCCAGCGCCGCAGCCCAAGCCGCTCGCCCAGAAAAAAGAACGCGATCAGCGCGCCCCATACAACGGACGTCTCGCGCAGCGCCGTCACTTGCGCGATCGGCGCGAACGTCTGCGCCCACAACACTAGGCCGTAGCCGGCGAAGCTGATCGCCCCGATGGCGATGCCCCGCCACGGCGCGATCGACGCGCTTTTCATCAACTCTCGGCTGCCGCGCCTCCAGATCGTATAGGCGACCATCGGCACGGACATCAGCGCGGTGGTCCAGCCGAGATAGAGCACGGCGTTTCCGGTCACGCGCGCGCCGAGCGCGTCCACCAGCGAATAGGATGAGATGCACGCGCCCGTCGCAAGCGCCCATAGCGTCGCCTGCAACGGCGCGCGGGGGCTGGCGCCCACCGCGAGCACGCCTAGGGAAACCAGTGCGATGCCCAACAGCTTCAGCGGCGAGGGAATCTCCTGCACCGTCAGCGCCGCGCCGAGCGCGACGAGCAACGGCGCTGAGCCGCGCGAGAGCGTGTAGATGTGGCTCAAGTCGCCGGCGTCATAGCCTTTGAACAGCGTGAACCAGTAGAGCACGTGAATCGCCACCGATGCCGCAAGGTAAGGCCACGCGCCCGCAGGCGGGACGCCGAGCACGGCGATGATCGCTCCACCCGTCAGCAACCCGCCCACTGCGACGAGAAAGGCGTCGCTCACACGATCGCGGCCGCCTTTCAGTGCGGCGTTCCAGCTGGCGTGGATGAGCGCCGAACTCAGTGCGGCGGCGACGGCGAGGAGCGGCATTGGCGCGGGACTTATGGACCGCACCGCCGCTTGCAGTCCATACTTGCTCCGCTGCGGAGGGCATGATGAGCGCTCAGGAATTCGACGTCGTCGTCTATGGCGCGACGGGCTTCACCGGCCGGCTGGTCGCCGAGCACTTGCTGCGCACCTATGGCGCCGACGGCGACGTGCGCTGGGCAATGGCGGGACGCGACCGCGAGAAGCTGAAAGCGCTCGCGATCGAACTCGGCCTGCCACTGAACTTCCCGCTGATCGAAGCGAGCACATCCGACACGGGCGCGCTCGATGCTTTGGCGCATCGCACGCGCGTGGTGATCACCACCGTCGGTCCCTATCAGCTTTACGGCGAGCCGCTGCTGGCGGCCTGCGTGCGCGCCGGCACGGACTATGTCGATCTCTGCGGCGAGCCGAACTGGATGGCGGCGATGATCGCCAAGTACGAAACGCAGGCCAAGCAGAGCGGCGCGCGCATCGTCTTCTCCTGCGGCTTCGACTCGATCCCGTTCGATTGCGGCGTCTGGTTTCTGCAGCAGGAGGCGATCCGCCGCTTCGGCAAGCCGGCGCAAAACGTGCGCGGGCGGGTGCGCAAGATCAAGGGCGGCGCCTCCGGCGGCACCATGGCGTCGATGCTGGCGACATTGGAGGCGGGCAAGCGCGATCCGAATGTGGCGGCGCAACTGACCGACCCGTTTGCGCTGGCGCCGCGTAAGCTTGCGCCGCAGCCTTCCGGGGATGTCGCCGTCCACGACGCCGACATCCCCTCATGGTCCGCGCCGTTCATCATGGCGGCAATCAACACGAAGAACGTGCACCGCACCAACGCGGTGCGCGGCTATCCGTACGGCGAGGACTTCACCTATTCGGAGATGATGCTGACCGGCGACGGCGCCGCGGGCGAAAAGCGTGCGCGCGCGGCGGTGAGCCAGTCGAACATGCAGCGCGCGCTGCTGGCCTTCGCGCCGACGCGCTGGCTGCTCAAGCAGTTCGCGCTGCCGAAGCCGGGTCAAGGGCCTTTGAAGGAAGAGCGCGAAAGCGGCATGTACGACGTGCTCTATGTCGGCGACGCCGACGACGGGCGTTCTCTGCGCGCCGTCGTCAGCGGCGACAAGGACCCCGGCTATGGCTCGACCTCGAAGATGATCAGCGAAGCCGCGCTTTGCCTGCTCGCGACGCCGCGCGAGACGACGCCTGGCGGGATCTGGACGCCGGCCGCGGCGATGGGCGATGCGCTGATCGATCGTCTGGTGATGCGCGCGGGGCTACGGTTCTCGCTGGAGAACTAGCGCTACGAGAGCGCTCCACAAAAACGCTGAATCCGCGCGCACGCGCTTTCCAGGCATTCGTTCGACGTCGCATAGGAGATGCGGAAGCAGGGGCTGAGGCCGAACGCCCCGCCATGCACGACGGCGACGTTCTCCGCTTCCAGCAGCTCCAGCGCGAACGTTTCGTCGCTGTCGATCGCCTTGCCGCCCGGCGTCTTCTTGCCGATCAGGCCAGCGATCGAGGGATAGACGTAGAACGCGCCTTCAGGCGTCGGGCACTTGATCCCTTGCGCCTGGTTCAGCATCGACACGACCAGGTCACGCCGTTCCTGGAACAGTTTCTTGTTCTTGGGGATGAAATCCTGCGTGCCGTTCAGCGCCTCGACCGCCGCCCATTGCGAGATCGAGCACGGGTTCGACGTCGTCTGCCCCATTACGTTCGCCATCGCCTTGATCAGCCATTCTGGCCCGGCGGCGTAGCCGATGCGCCAGCCCGTCATCGAATAGGCTTTCGAGACGCCGTTCATCGTCAGCGTGCGCTCGTAAAGCTTGGGCTCAACTTGCGCGATGGTCGTGAACTCGAAGTCGCCATAGGTGAGATGCTCGTACATGTCGTCGGTGAGGATCATCACCTGCGGGAAGTCGAGCAGCACCGCCGCGAGCGCGCGCAACTCGCCGGCCGTGTACGCAGCGCCCGAGGGATTCGACGGCGAGTTGATCAGCACCCACTTGGTGTGCGGCGTGATCGCCTTCGCCAGCGCTTCGGGACGCACCTTGAAGCCGTCCTCGATGCGCGTGTCGACAAACACCGGCGTTGCGCCGCACAAGAGCGCCATGTCCGGGTAGCTGACCCAATACGGCGCCGGGATCACGACTTCGTCGCCCGGGTTGAGCGTCGCCATGAACGCGTTGTAGATCACCGGCTTGCCTCCCGGCGAAACGTTCACTTGGCTGCGCTTGTACTCGAGCCCGTTCTCGCGCTTGAACTTGGCGACGATCGCGTCCTTCAGCTCGGGAATGCCGTCGACGTCGGTGTATTTCGTCTTGCCTTCGGCGATGGCGCGGCAGGCCGCTTCCTTGATGTTGTCCGGCGTGTCGAAATCCGGCTCGCCCTGCGACAGCGCGATACAGTCGCGGCCGGCGGCTTTCAGCGCCCGCGCTTTGGCGCTCATCGCCATGGTTGCGGAGGGCTTCACACGCTGCAGCGCTTGGGATGTCGGGTTGGTCATGATACCGCCTCGATTCGCACGCGGGCGAGATTAGGGCAACTCTCCAAGCGTGGCGAAAGCGCGCTCCCCCGACGCTCGGTTTTGACCCTCTATAACTTGTCCCTATATCGGGGTGAACGGAGTCCGCCCATGCCCCTGCTGATGTGCCCAAACTGCAACGCCTCCATGAACGAAGTGAAGCGTAACGACGTCGCCTTCGACATGTGCCCCAATTGCCGGGGCGTGTGGCTCGACCGCGGCGAGCTGGAAAAGATCATTTCGGCGGTGCAAGCCGAACGGGCCGAGGTCGATCGCGAGCGGGCGCAATTCTACGGCCAGCAGCCGCAGCCGCAGGCGCCGGTCCAGCAACAGCAGCCGTATCAGCCGCAGCGGCCGCCGCAGCAAGGCTATGGCGAGCGCGGCGAATACGGGGAGCGCGGCGAGTACGGCGAACGCGGCCAGTACGATCAGCACGGCCGCAAGCGCCGCCGCGGCTTCGACCTGTTCGATATTTTCGACTGATGCGCCATGTTGGCGAATGAAGGCTCAATTGCGCCTGAATCGTCGACACATCCCGCAACACTCAGAAACAATCAGCCACAAAACGCGGATGAACGGCGGCTGTCGATTGTTCGTTGACCGTCATGGGTGAGTTCTCAGACTTCGCGTCAAGCGGGGAGCTCACGAATGAAACGAATTTTGGCTGCAAGCGTCACAGCCTTGCTGGCGAGCGCGGGGGTCGCGCATGCGCAACATGCGCCGCCGGCCTCCTCGCCGCCTCCGCCGCCGCCGGCCGAAAGCAGCGAAGACACGGACGTTGAAACCGGAGACGACATCGTCGTTCTGGCGAACCCCGGCGATCAGGTGCGCATCGATCGGCGCACCTATGCGCTGCGCGACGACGCGACGGCCCAAAGCACAAACATGTTCGACGTGCTGGGCCGCATCCCCTCGGTCAGCGTCGCTCCATCCGGCGCGGTGACGCTTCTGGGCGCCGACAACGTGACCATTCAGATCAACGGCCAGCCGGTGCCCGGCACGAACCTGGAGCAGGTGTTGCGCGGCATCACCGGCGCCGAAGTCGAGCGCATCGAAGTGATCACCAACCCGTCGGCGCAATATTCGGCGGCCGCCTCGGGCGGAATCATCAACATCATCACGCGCCGGCGTTTCGACGCGGGCCTTACCGGGTCGGTGCAGGGCGGCGTCGACACGCTGGGCGTCGCCAACGGCGGCGTCTCGGCGAACTGGTCGCGCGGCCCGTGGTCGCTCAGCGGCGGCACGGGATTTTGGGACGGCCAGCAGACGCAGGATTTCGAACGCGAACGCGAGATTTTCAGCTCGGGCGACACGACGCGCGAAACCGGCGACCAGGAGGTCACGTTCGCTGGCCGCTATCTCAGCCGGCTGACGCTCGGCTACAGCCCAAACCAGCGGCGACGCATGAGCGTTTCGTTCGACAATGTCCGCGGCGGCAACGACATTCTGCGCGAGACCGAGACGACGTTGAACGGCGCGCCATCTTCCGTTCAGGCTAACCTGAACGAAGTCGAGTTCTACAACGATCAGCTCAACTTCGACTTCCAGCAGGATGGCGCTCGTCCGCGCGAACAGCTGCGAGCGAACTCAATGGTTCAGGGCCACGGCGTCGATTTCGATCAGACCTTCGCGTTCACGCCTTTGATCGGGGTCGCGAGCGAAGTGCTGGCCAGCAACAGCGTAGATCAATTGAACACCAACACCCGCCTCGAGTATGATCGCCCCTTCGGCGAGGAGCGCTTCCTCAGCGTGGGTCTCGCCTTCGAAACGTCGGAGCAAGAAATCCAGAACACGCGCACGACATTGGTTGGGCCGGCCACGCCGCCCGATTACGTCGCCCTGCTCGAAGGGAGCCAACAGACGCTCGCCGGCTACGGCACATTCCAGTTCGAAACCGGCGATTGGACGTGGCAGCCGGGCGTGCGTGCGGAAAACTATCGCCGCGAGGTGCTCTCTGGCGGCATCGAGAGCGACGATGTCGACACGCGCTACTTCCCGAGCATCCACATCCGGCGGGAGCTCGGCGGCAACATCAACGTCGATCTGAGCTATACGAGCCGTATCCAGCGCCCGGGCTTCAATCAGCTCGATCCGAACCTGCGCTTCATCGACACCAACCGCGCTATCGTCGGCAATCCGAACCTTGAGCCTTCCCTCACCGACGCTTACGAGGCGAACTTCACCTACCAGAACGCCGGCAAGAGCTTCAGCCTCACCTTTTATGATCGCATCAGCGAGGACGTGTTCTCCCCGTTCACCGAGGTGACGGGGGGCGGCGTCATTCTCACCACGACGGTCAATGCCGGCGTCAGCGAACAGCGCGGCCTGCAAGCCATCCTGCGCGGCCCGCTGAGTGAACATTGGCGCTATTCCGCCAACGTCAATCTGATGGAGCGGGAGTTCGACGTGCTGAGCGGCGGCGCCATTAGTCGGCGCAACGAATTCGAATATGACGGCTCAGTCTCGCTCGACTATCGCGACGCGGATCAGAACGCGGTGGGCGCCGACCAGCTGCAATTCGAGCTGCGTTTCCAAGGCCCGCGGCACACGCTGCAAAGCGATCTCGATGAATTCGTGATCGGCAACATCACATGGCGGCGCAAGGTCACGGATCGCCTCTACGCCACGTTGATGGCGCAGGACATCTTCAGCTCGCAGAACAACGTTTCCGAAATCACGACGGACACGTATTTCGAGCGCACCGAGTTCGCCAGCCCAGGCGCGCGCCTCCGCTTTGCGCTGACCTACCAGTTCGGCTCCGGCCCGCAACGCCCGCCGCAGGACCAGCAACAGCCCGGCGGCCCGCCCGTGCCGACGTTCTGAGCCTCGGACGGGGTGACAGTGGGCCGCCGCAAGCGAGAAGCGTCGCTGAGCCCGGCTCCGTTGCCACGGCGACTGAGACGTCAGCTGCGCTTCTTCAAGTCTACGACGTTGGCGCCGCCGCTCGACAGAATTCGCTCCAACGCGGCAACACACTGCTTTTGTGAGAACGGCTTCTCGACGATCACAGCTTCGCGGAAGGCTGTGGGAAGCGCTTCGCGGCCGTAACCCGTGACAAACGCGAACGGGACGCCTTTTTTGGTCAGCGCCGCCGCGATCCCGTCGACGCGCTGGCCGGCGAGATTGCCATCGAGCAGCGCCGCGTCGATGTCGCCCGCGTCCACCAGACCTAACGCAGCCTCGACTGTTGCCGCAGGGCCGACGACTTGGCAGCCGGCCTCTTCGAGATAGTCGACAAGCACCATCGCGATCAAGGTTTCGTCCTCGACGACGAGTATGCGCCGATCGGCCACGCCAGGTTTCACCGCCGCTTGGGCAGGCGCCGTCGCCTCAAACCGAGAGACCAGCGCGAATTCGTCCAGACGTTGGGCCAGGGGGAGCTTGATCGTGCATGCGACACCGGTCGCGGCGTATTCCATCGTGACCACGCCGCCGTGCGACTTGAGACTTTGCTCGATCAGCGTCGTACCGAACCCGCGCGTCTCCGGCGCAGTGACTCGGGGTCCGCCGCTTTCACGCCAGCTGAGCAAGAGATCGCGGACTTCCTGACTTTCGACCACCCATTCAATGGCGACTTTGCCGGACGGTGTGGAAAGAGCACCGTACTTGCGCGCGTTGGTGCCAAGCTCATGTAGGACAAGCGCGAGGTGCAAGGCCGCCTGCCCGCTTAGGGTAACGATTGGACCTCGCCAAGTGATGCGGTTGTCGCCGCCGTCGCCAAACGACAGCTGCGAGGCGATGATCTCGGAAATCTCCGCACCATGCGCGATTTCGCTGCCGTGAATACTAGCCGCCGTGAGCAAGGAGTTGGCGCGTGATAAAGCTCTCAAGCGGCCCCCGAAGCTTTCCGAAAACTCTCTGGGGTTCGCGGCGCGCCTGAGCGTTTGCCGAGAGATCGCATCCACTGTAGCCAGCGTGTTCTTCACTCGGTGATTGAGTTCATTCATCAGCAGATGCTGAGCTTCCTCAGCGCGCTTTCTTTCCGTGATGTCCCTGCCGACCTTCGACGCGCCAACGATCTCACCCCGTCCATTTCGGATCGGCGAAACGGTGAGAGAAACGTGGACCCTGCGCCCGTCCTTCGCCTCGCGAACCGTCTCATAGTGTTCGATGCGCTTGCCGGCCGCGAGTTCGCTCAGAATTCGGCTCTCCTCCGAATGCAGCTCCGGCGGAATGATCTTGGTGATGTGTTGGCCGATCATTTCGCTCGCGCTGTAGCCGAATATCCGCTCCGCGCTGGCGTTCCAGGAGGTGACGACGCCTTGCAGCGTTTTGGAGACGATGGCGTCATCCGACGACTCGACGATGGCGGCGAGCTTGGCGCGCTCAATCTCCGCCTGGTGCAGATCGCTGAGATCGACGAGCAGATTGATGGCGCCGGTGAGCTTGCCGTCTTCATCGTGAAGCGGCGTTGGGTATGGCATGAACGGCACACGGCTGCCGTCCGGTCTCTCGGCTACAGCTTCCACGCCCCTGACCTCGCCGCCTTGCTTGAGGCACATAGCCATCGGGCATTCATCGTGCGGCAGAGGCGTCCCATCAGGCTTGTAGATGCGCCAAGAGCCGCACCAGAGTTCTCCGAGTTCGGGATTGCGTCCCCACAGCTTCGACGCCGCTGAGTTGTAGAACGTGATCCGGCCTTCAGCGTCCGTCGTGTAGACAGCGGCGCTCAACGCCTCCAAGAATCTCTGATGTTGAGTGGGCATACCTGCTCCCGAACCGAGCGAAACGCTAAGCGAATCGCCTGGTTCCTTCCCCTCCTGAAAAACGCCGCGCCCACGCAAACGGCCGGCAGTTGGGATCGCCGACTGGAAGAGCTGCCATGTTCGACAGCCGCCCGGGCTAAAAGGCGGGATTCGCTGAACCAGGGAGCACCTCAAACGAAATTCTCATTTCGCTTGCGGAACTTTCGCCTCGGGCGATAGTGACCTCGAGTTTGCAACCGGGGGGTGGCCAATGACTCATCGTTCGCCTTGGCGTTTCGGGATGACAGCCGCCTGCAGCGCAGCTTTTTTTATGCTCGGCGGCTGCGTCCAGACGCTGCAGGCGGTGGGCGACTCACAAGCGATGGGGCCAAGCAGCGTCTTCGACGACGCGGCGATTGAGGACAGCCTGAAGTTTTGTGAGAGAGTGCGGTCGCGAGACCGTGGGTGGGAGCAACTCGATCACAGATCGTCAGCCTGTGACATGCTCGATTCGTTTGTGGCAGCGCGCGGGCAGATATCGCCCGGCAGTGGCCAGGCCTCATCGCGCGATGCCCTCGCCTATTTCAATCACGGCGCAAACCTTGCTGACGTGTTCTGCGCGACTTGGTTTGCGCAGCTCGATGGCGCACGGCGCAGCAGTCGTCAGGCGCACAGCACCGTGACGGGCTTGGGCGCCCTGACCACCGCCGTGCAGGGCTTCTCCGGAGTCGAAGCCCCCGTGATCGGACTCACGTCGTCGGTGTTCAATGAAACCGCCGTCTATTTCGATCGCGCCGAGCAGAATTACATGCTGAGCCCCAACCTCGACACGGTGCACAATTCCCTGTTCGCGTTCCGGCAGCGCTTCTTCGATCAGATCCGGCGCGATGAACTCATCGTGGATGAGGCAAGCGCCATGCGCTATCTGCGCCAATACGAGGCGACGTGCACCGCGCTCAACGTCCAATATTTCATCAACCTCTCTATCTCCAGGAGCGGCAGCGGCGAGGTCGTGCCGGTACCCGAGACAACAACGCCCGTCGCGCGCGCTCACATGGAAGCTCTGAAAATTCGCGTCGCGAACGCCTTAAATGGAGATCTCGTTCTTTCCGACTGGGAGTTGACCGTAGTGGCCGCGTGGCTCTCGCTGCCGCCGAACACCGGCGAAGAAGATGCACTGCGGGCGCGTCGCGCTCGGGTGGAGCTTGATCTTGCGACGATCCGCGCATCCTCCACATCGAGCCAGAACGCGCTTCAGACACTGCAGAGTATGAGCACCGCCAGCACGGCGGCGCTGCGTGACGAACTCGCGGCGGGGCCCGCCGCCGAGAATCTAGCCGATCGCGTGCGCGCATATCTCGCCGAAGGCGACTTACGTGCAAGCGAAGCGGTGACGGAGGCGTCGAACGCAGAGATCGAGGATCTGCGGGCCGATATTTCGAGAGCCGTGGGCGCCGCGCAGCTGATCGATATCGTGCATCTTACTCGCCTCACGGCGTACTGGGTGCTGTCACCTGTCCCGGAGGGCGAAGCTGCTGAAGCAATCCGTCGTCGTCGTGCACGCATCGAAGCCGACCTGAAGGCGGTACCGACCGGATCGAGCGGCAACCTGCACGATGCATTCGGCGGGCTCGAGGCGCGCGCCGACTTCGTGGACCGCTTGCGAAACGGCCCGGCGGCAGCCGAACTGGATGCGCGTGCGCGTCGCTACATCAGCGGTCTCGATCATGCGATCGCGGAGCAGATGAGGCAGGCGCAACCGGCGCAAGAGCCGACGACGCAAGGGGAGCCTGCTGAGACGACAGAGACGGACAACGACACTGAGTAGGATAACCGCGACATCCGTCTCAAAAAACAAAACGGCCCGGGATTGCTCCCGGGCCGTCGCGTTGTTGGCGTTTCCTCTGACTCTTACTCGGCCGCTTCGGGATGGCCGATGCGTCCGGCGTCTTCGCGCCGTTCGAGCGCCAGCTGCGCGTCGCGTTCGGCCGCGAGCTTCTGGTAGCGCCGCAGCTGACCGCCGGTGCCGGCCGGGATGAGACGGCCGACGATGACGTTCTCCTTGAGGCCTTCGAGCGTGTCCGCCTTGCCGTAGGAAGCGGCTTCGGTGAGCACGCGCGTGGTCTCCTGGAACGACGCCGCCGAGATGAACGAGCGGGTCTGCAGCGAGGCCTTGGTGATGCCGAGCAGCATCGGCTGCGCGAACGCGGGCTTGAGGCCCAGTTCCTGCACGCGCTTGTTCTCGTCTTCGAGATCGAGCGCCTCCACCGCTTCCCCTTTCAGGAATTCGGTGTCGCCGGCGTCCATGATCTCGACCTTCTGCAGCATCTGGCGAACGATCACCTCGATGTGCTTGTCGTTGATCGGCACGCCTTGCAGGCGATAGACCTTCTGGATCTCCTCGACCAAGTAGTTCGCCAGCGCTTCGACGCCCATGATCGAGAGGATGTCCTGCGGCGCGGGATTGCCGTCGAGCAGGTAGTCGCCCTTTTTCACGAAGTCGCCTTCTTGCACCGGAATGTGCTTGCCCTTCGGGATCATGTACTCGATCGGATCGAGGCTTTCGTCTTCCGGCACGACGCGCAGGCGGCGCTTGTTCTTGTAGTCCTTCCCGAACTCTACGCGGCCGTCGCCTTCGGCGATGATCGCGTGATCTTTCGGACGGCGGGCTTCGAACAGTTCCGCGACGCGCGGCAGACCGCCGGTGATGTCGCGGGTCTTGGCGCCGCCCGTGGGCATCCGCGCAAGGTCCTGACCAGGCGTGACGTCGTCGCCGTCGGCGATCGACAGGATCGCGCCGACCGGCAGCGTGTAGCGCGCTTCGCCGCCGCCCGAGAGCTTGGCCGGCTTGCCTTTCGCGTCGAGGATGACGATCGACGGACGCAGGTCCGAGCCCTTCGCCGTCGCGCGCCAGTCGATGATGACCTTCGACGAGATGCCGGTGGCTTCGTCGAACTCGTCGCGGACCGAAACGCCTTCGACGACATCCTCGAACTTCGCCTTGCCGGCCACTTCGGTGAGGATCGGCGTCGCATACGGATCCCAATCCGAGATCCGGTCGCCGCGCTTGATCTTCGAGTTCTCGTCGACCCGCAGACGCGCGCCGAACGAGAGCTTGAAGCTCTGACGCTCCTTGCCTTCCTCATCGACCACGATCGCCTGCATGTTGCGGCTCATGACGATGAGTTCGCCTTGGGCGTTCTTCACCGTGTTGCGGTTCACGAAGCGGATCGTGCCGTCGTGCGCCGATTCCATCACCGATTGCTCGGCGACCTGCGCCGCGCCGCCGATGTGGAAGGTGCGCATGGTGAGCTGCGTGCCCGGCTCGCCGATCGACTGCGCCGCAATGACGCCGACGGCTTCGCCGATATTGACCGGCGTGCCGCGCGCGAGGTCGCGGCCGTAGCAGGCGCCGCAGACGCCGGTGCGGGTTTCGCAGGTCAGCACCGAACGCACCTTCACGTTCTGCACGCCCGACTTCTCGATGCCGAGGACGACATCCTCATCGAGGAACGTGCCGGCCGGCACGAGCACTTCGCCGGTGCCCGGATCGACCACATCGACAGCCGCGGTGCGGCCGAGGATGCGCGTGCCGAGCGAGACGACGATGTCGGCGCCGTCGATGACGGCGGTCATGGCGATGCCGTCCTGGGTGCCGCAATCTTCCTCGGTGATGATGCAGTCCTGGGCGACGTCGACGAGGCGGCGCGTCAGGTAGCCCGAGTTCGCGGTCTTCAGCGCCGTGTCCGCGAGGCCCTTACGGGCGCCGTGGGTCGAGTTGAAGTATTCGAGGACCGAGAGGCCTTCCTTGAAGTTCGAGATGATCGGCGTCTCGATGATCTCGCCCGAGGGCTTGGCCATCAGCCCGCGCATGCCGGCGAGCTGCTTCATCTGGTTCTTCGAACCGCGCGCGCCAGAGTGCGCCATCATGAAGACGGAGTTGAGCTCGCCCGTGCGGCCATCCTTCAGTTTGGCCGGCTTGGACGCCTCTTCCATCATCGCGTCGGCGACCTTGTCGGTGCACTTCGACCACGCATCGACGACCTTGTTGTACTTCTCGCCACGCGTGATGAGGCCATCGGCGTATTGCTTCTCGTACTCGGCCGCGCGCTTGCGGGTGTCTTCGACCAGCGCTTCCTTCGCCTTCGGCACGACCATGTCGGCCATGCCGAAGCTGATGCCGGCCTTGGCCGCTTCGCGGAAGCCAAGCTGCATGATGCGGTCGGCGAAGATCACCGTCGCCTTCTGGCCGCAGTGGCGGTAGACGTTGTCGATCAGGTTGCCGATTTCTTTCTTGGTCAGCGTCTGATCGAGCAGCGCGTAGCTGATCTTCGGGTGACGCGGCAGCAGCTCGGCCATTTTCATGCGGCCAGGCGTGGTGTCGATCGTCCTGCGGATCGGCTTGTTGTTCTCGTCGACCGTTTCGAACCGCGCTTTGATCTTGGTGTGCAGCGTCACGGCGCCCGCTTCGAGCGCCGCTTCGATTTCACCAATCGAGCCGAACAGCTTTCCTTCGCCTGGCTCGTGCTCCTTCATCAGCGACAGGTAGTAGAGGCCGAGGACGATGTCCTGCGACGGCACGATGATCGGCTTGCCGTTCGCCGGGCTGAGGATGTTGTTGGTCGACATCATCAGCACGCGCGCTTCCAGCTGCGCTTCGAGCGAAAGCGGCACGTGCACGGCCATCTGGTCGCCGTCGAAGTCGGCGTTGAACGCGGCGCAGACCAGCGGATGCAACTGGATCGCCTTGCCCTCGATCAGCGTCGGCTCGAACGCCTGGATGCCGAGGCGGTGCAGCGTCGGCGCGCGGTTCAAGAGCACCGGGTGCTCGCGAATCACCTCTTCGAGGATATCCCAGACGATGGGCTCTTCTGACTCGACCATGCGCTTCGCCGCCTTGATGGTCGTTGCGAGACCCATCACTTCGAGCTTGTTGAAGATGAAAGGCTTGAAGAGCTCGAGCGCCATTTTCTTCGGCAAACCGCACTGGTGGAGCTTGAGCTGCGGCCCCACCACGATCACCGAGCGACCCGA
>NZ_DASPLU010000020.1:0-42293 GCF_035627415.1 Vitreimonas sp.
GTGGTGGCGGCGGCGGCTTCCGTCGTGAAGGCGGCGGCGGCGGTTACGGCGGTGGCGGCGGCGGTTTCCGCGGCCCGCGTGAAGGCGGCGGCGGCTTCGGCGGCGGCGATCGGCCCCCGCGTCAGCCCCTGGGCGATCCGCAGGACGGCACCGTGAAGTTCTTCAACGGCGCGCGCGGCTTCGGCTTCATCACACCGGACGGCGGCGGCGCCGACGTGTTCGTGCACGTGAGTGCGGTCGAACGCGCGGGCCTCACGCAGCTGGTCGAAGGCCAGCGCGTCAACTTCCAGACCCTGCCCGACACCAAGGGCAAAGGTCCGAAGGCCGTGAACCTGAAGGTCGCTGAATAGCGCTTTCGGAGCGAGGACAAGAGAAGCCCGCGAGGAGCGATCCTCGCGGGCTTTTTTGTCCTCAGGTCTGACCCGAGCGGCCCTCGATCGGAACGTAAATCTCGATGCGCTGCATCGGGTCGGTAGGGTTGCCGCCTTCGGGCTGCGCAACCGGGGTCGCAATCTCCCAATAGTCAGCGCCCGGGCGCAGACCAATTCTGTGCGCCTGCCGGTAGGCCTCGAGCCGGGCGTACATTTGCGCGACCTGTGACCGACGACCCACGAAGGTGCCGCGCAGCACGGCGCCGCCCGGCGTTTGACCGACGCGCGAACCGATGAGCACCGGAGTGGGCCCGCTATATTCATAGCCGACGCTGAACCGGTAGCGGCCGCCTGCGCCATTGTCTTGCGGGTAGGCGCGAATAAGCTTGCTTCGATCGGCCTGGCCGCCAGCCGCCGTGACCGCGCCTTCAAGCGCCGCCACGCCCTGTTGTTCGGCGTTGTAGCCCTCGTCGAATGACGGCGACATGTTGGAGAGCGTGACGTCCACGAACATCACGTTCTGCGGCGCCAGCACCACTTCGACGATGTCGTAGCCTTCGAAATCGTGCGGCGGCAGCTGCTCGGCGCGATCCTTCAAGCGCGCCAGGCCGTCGTCGAGCTCCTTCTCAATCGTCGAGCGCATAATCAGGTTCATGTAGCGGCACGGGACATTGACCCAGCCCTCGGGGCAGATGCCGCCGACCGACCACGTCACACCGGTGATCCCCTCGGCCCGCTCGAGGTCGAGGCGCGAGTTCAGAGTGGCGCGCTCGCCGATCTGGATAATGCCTTCGACGGACTGGTTCTCCATCGAGCGGACGATCGACATGCTGCCCGAACCCACTTCGCGGACATTCGACGTCCAATGCATGCGCTGGCCCTGGCCCGGATCAGGCGAGATCGTGAATTGGGCATTCGGGTCGCGGGCGTAATAGGGTGACCATTCCTTGGCGATGTTCAGATCGTTGATCATCGCGAACACCGACGCGCGCGGGCGTTCGATCTGGGTCACGCGCATCACTTCGAGCTGGTTCGGCAGCAGAAAGCGGCCAACAGCGTAGAGCGCGCCCGTGACGAGCGCGACCACCAGCACGAATCCGAGAAACCACCTCATGCGCCGCCCCTCATGCGGAAGCGTAAGGCCTTATCATCGGCGGGGAATCGGCGCCACGCGCCGCCATGCATGCTTGCATGGCGCGTCCCGGTCTCGCGCTCCGCGCGAACCTCATCGGAAATCTTCAAAGCCATCGCCCGCCCCGGACAACAGCCACCCCAGCCGAGGGTTGGTTAACATAAGGAGAGGCGCGCCGTCAGCACGCAGGCGCAGCAATACCGCCGTTATTCTATTGGGAACTCACGTCCGCGTGCGGTCCCAGACCTCGAATTCGTAGGCGATGCAGCGTTCCATCATCTCGCGCCAGACCGGCTCGGCGATGGTCCAGGAAAGGCCGTGCTTCTCCGCCTCAGCCTTCACGTTATCAAGCACTTGCTGGATGCGGGCCTCATCGCGGACCACGTTGCGGTCCGGCTTGATGCGGGCGGCGGCGTCCATGTAGCCCTGGCGGCGGGTAATGAGCGCCACCAGCATGCGGTCGATCTCGTCCACGCCGGCGCGGACGTCCTTCATGGTCTCGCAGGCTTGCGGGTCCGGCGCCTGGAAGCGGGCGTCGGGTTTCTTGGCCGGCGGGGGCGCGTCATCCATGTGCTCTACCTGGGCTGCCCCTGCGACGGGGTCGATAAGGCATGCGGTCGCGGGGCGCGCGTCAAACTTCCATCAGCACGGTTTCGCCGGGGGCATCGTAGCGGGCGATGCGGAGCCGGACGTCGCGCATGGCGGCGAGCTTCGGCATGAACTCGGCCAGCGAACTGGTGAGCATGTGGTTGGCGACCGCCGCTTCGTTGGCCCAGCGCTCGACGACATGAAAGAGTCCCGGCTCGTTGACGTCCTCGGCGAAGGCGTAAGCGAGATTGCCCGGCTCCTTGCGCGTGGCGGCGACGAGCGCATGCGCCGCGTCACGCAGTTTGCCGACATCGCCTTCATGCACGCGCACCCAGCCTTGAACGACAATCATCGCGCTTCCTCCGCAGTGCGTTCGGATGGCCGCCCGCCAGCGACGACGCGCGCGGCGACATAGCAAGGCTCGGCGCGACATTCGTAAAGCCACAACCGCACATAATGACGGCCGGTCTGCGTCGGCGTGAGCTGGACATAAGGCGTGTCGTCGCGCGCCACGTCACGTTCGATGAAGTGTCCGTCGGCGCCGTAGATCTCCATGTCGAGATCGCCGCAATCGTCGTCGCAGGCGCCGTAGACGCGATAAGTCCGCCCTTCGAGCAGATAGATCGACCAGAGATACGGGCGATCGAGTTCGAGCGGCGCGGTGAGATCGGGAATAGTGCGGTCGCGGGCGTAGCCGAGCGCGGCGTGACGCTCCAGACCGTGCTCGAGATATCCCATCACTTGGCGGCGGTAATCGCCCTGCGCCGCCGCGCTGCCGGTGAGCGCCGCCACGGCGACAGCGAGGCCGAGCAAAAGTCCGCGCATCAGAGAGCCCTCCCCTTCTGGGCGACGATCCAGGGCTAGAGCGGCCAACCCCTGGGATCAAGCGCGCAAAGCCCCATTTGTCGGTGCTAGACTGACCCTCCCGATGAGCGGCGCCGACAAACCCTCCCTGCCCCCGCTGAATGAGCTGCCGGGCGAAGACGCCCCGCGCCCCGAACTGAAGGGGGTGGAGGCGATCCGCGATGCGTGGAAGCGGCTGCCGTCGCGGCCAGGCGTCTACCGCATGCTCGGCGCGGACGGCGAGGTGCTCTATGTCGGCAAGGCCAAGAGCCTGAAGAACCGGGTCGGCCAGTACGCCCAAGGGCGCGCACACACCAACGCCGTCTACCGGATGATCCACCAGACGGCCTCGCTCGAAGTGATCGTCACGGCGACCGAGACCGAAGCGCTGCTCTTGGAAACCAACATGATCAAGCGGCTCAGGCCGCGCTACAACGTGCTGATGCGGGACGACAAGAGCTTCCCGTACATCGCCATCCGCATGGATCATCCCGCGCCGGCGCTGCAGAAGCATCGCGGCGCGAAGAGCTTCAAAGGCAAATTCTACGGGCCGTTCGCCAGCGCCGGCGCGGTGAATCGCACGCTCAACACGTTGCAGAAGGCGTTCCTGCTGCGCTCGTGCTCGGACTCGACGTACGCCGGCCGAACACGGCCGTGCATGCTCTATCAGATCAAGCGCTGTTCGGCCCCGTGCGTGAACTTCGTCAGCGGCGAGGAGTATGCCGGATTGGTGAAGGACTCGGTCGATTTCCTCGAAGGCCGTTCGGCGCAGTTGCAGGACCGGCTCGCGGCGGAGATGCGCGAAGCGGCCGAAAAACTTGAGTTCGAACACGCCGCGCGGCTGCGTAACCGCATTCGCGCTTTGGCCTCGGTGCGCGCCTCGCAGGGCATCAATCCGCAAACATTCGACGAAGCCGACGTGTTCGCGCTGCATTGCGAGGGCGGCCAAAGCTGCATCCAAGTGTTCTTCTTCCGCGCCGGCCAGAACTGGGGCAACCGCGCCTACTTCCCCCGCCACGGCGCAGAGGAGACGCCGCCGGACATTCTCGCCGCCTTCATCGCCCAATTCTACGACGACCGCGAACCGCCGAAGCTGGTGCTGACCAACACCGAGCCCACGGATCGCGAACTCTTGGAGGAAGCACTCTGCGTGCGCGCGGAGTGCAAGGTCGAGATCCGCAAGCCGGAGCGCGGCGAGAAGCGCGAGATCGTCGACGCGGCCCTGCTGAACGCGCGCGAAGCGCTGGGGCGGCGCATGGCCGAGACCGGCAGCGTGGCGAAGCTGCTCGACGGCGTCGCCGAAGTGTTCGGCCTGCCGCAGCGCCCCGAACGGATCGAGGTTTACGACAACAGCCATATCCAAGGCGCGAATGCTCTCGGCGCGATGATCGTCGCCGGGCCTGAGGGCTTCACCAAGAACCAGTACCGCAAGTTCAACATGAAGAGCGAAGAGTTCGGCGGCGACGACTTCGCGATGATGAAAGCGATGATCCGGCGCAGGTTTGCGCGGATGCTGCAGGAGCGGGATGAAGCCGACGCGCCGACGCAAACTCCTCCCCCGCAAGCGGGGGAGGTGGCGAGCGTCTGCGAGCCGAAGGGGGGAAGTCCGTCAAACACCAGCGCCAACGCCCCCTCAGTCAGCTTCGCTGACAGCTCCCCCGCAAGCGGGGGAGCACAAGAAAGCAGCGGCGGCAAAGTCACCGATGGCGGCGTGGATTTCTCGAAAGAGAGCGATGAACCCGAGCGCGAAACCAAGTTCGGCGCCTGGCCCGATCTCGTGCTGATCGACGGCGGTGAAGGCCAGCTTTCAGCAGCGCTCGAAGCGCTGGACGAGCTGGGCCTCCAGAACCGCGTCTTCATCGCCGGCATCGCCAAGGGCGTCGACCGTGATGCAGGCCGCGAGCGCTTCTTCATTCCGGGGCGCGCCGCGTTCCGGCTCGACGAGAAAAGCCCAGTCCTCTACTACCTACAGCGGCTCCGCGACGAAGCGCATCGCTTCGCCATCGGCGCACACCGCGGCAAACGCAAAGCCGGCATCGCCAAGAATCCGCTCGACGAAATCGGCGGCATCGGCCCTGCCCGCAAGCGCGCGCTGCTCGACCGGTTCGGCTCGGCGCGCGGCGTTTCCCGCGCGGCGTTGGCGGAGCTGGAAGAGGTCGAAGGCGTGAACAGAGAATTGGCGAAGCGCATCTATGACTTCTTCCACGACAACAAGCGCTGACGCTCCGGCGCGCAAGAGCAGCATCCCGACGCTGCTCACCGTGTTTCGCATTGTCATGGGCCCAAGCATCGCGGCTCTGGTGCTGTGGGCGGCGACACTTTTCTATGTCGATCCTCCCCTCGCGGGATTGATCTTCGGCACGGCGTTCGTGCTGTTCGTTATCGCCGCAGCCACCGACTGGCTCGACGGCTGGGCGGCGCGCAAGCTCAACGCCGTGACGCCGCTCGGCGCCGCGCTCGACCATTGCGCCGACAAAGTGCTTATCACCTGCGTCGTGCTCGTGCTCGCCTACGCCGCGCTGCCGATGGAGCTGGTGTTCGCAGCAGTGGTGATCCTCGGCCGCGACGTTGCGGTGGCGGGTTTACGCGAAGGCATCGCCGCGCAAGGCAAGGCGCTGCCAGTGAGTCAGCTCGGCAAATGGAAGGCGGCGGCGGAGATGTGCGGCGTCGCCGCGTTCCTCGCGTTCCAGACCGCGGCCCTGCTCGGCCAATCGGCCGCTTTGGTGCTCGGACTTTATTGGGGCGCGCGCCTGCTTCTATGGGCGGCGGCGATCCTGGCGCTGGTCAGCGGCGCGCAATACGTGGCGACGCTGCTGCGCAAGACGTGACCGCGCTATCCGAGTCGGGCTAGCCTTCCCTAATCGGGAGGGGGGCATGGCGGACGTTTTCATCAGCTACAAGGCTGAGCGGCGCCAGGCGGCGCAGCACATGGCCTCAGTGCTGTCCGCATACGGCTATTCTGTCTGGTGGGATTACGCCCTCATCGCCGGCCGCGACTTCACGCGGCAAATCGAAAACGAGCTGAAGGCGGCGAAGGTTGTCGTCGTGCTTTGGTGCGGCCTCTCGCGCGACAGCGAATGGGTGCGGCAGGAGGCGCTGTTCGCGAAGTCACGCGGCCAGGCCGTCCCCGTCTTCATAGAGCCGGTCGATCTGCCGTTCGGGTTTCAGCTCGATCACACGATCAATCTCGCCGGCTGGGATGGCGCACCGTCGGACCAAGCCGCGCTGGAACAGTTGCTGCGCGAATTGGAACGCCTCACCGGTCGTGCGCCGCAGCCAGATGCGCACGCCCTCTCGGCGTTGGAATCCGCATGGAGAGCAGCGGGCGCGCCGGCGCTGCCCGCGCTTCCGCTCGGACCGAAGCTCGAGCCGCACGCGCCGCCCTTCGCCGCGCCAAAGCAGCGCGCTTTTTTGACTTCGCCATTTGCATGGGCGGTCGGCGGTTTGGCTGCGGCGGCCGTCGCCACGATTGCTTTGTGGCTGCGCGAGGCGCCGACCTCAGTCGTTCCCGATGCAGCAGGACCAGAGTCGCTGGCGGTCGATCAGACGCTGCAAACGAGCGCTGCCGTTCCGCCCGCGTCGCCGCAAGCGGCGCCGACTGCCGCGCCGATCTCGGCCCCCGGAGCGACAGAGGACGCGGCGGCGACTTCGCCACCGCGCTGGGTCTCGCCGTGCGTGATCCAACCGTTCGAGATCTATTTCGCCTACGACCGGACGAGCCTCAATTCCGAGGCCCGGAGCGCGCTTGAAGACGCACTGCTCCGCGCGCGGCGCTGCGAGATAGAGAGTGTCCGGATCATCGGCCACGACGAGACTGAAGCGTCGCCGGCCTATTCCATTGGTGTCAGCGAACGCCGCGCTTCCGCGGTGCGCGACTTCCTGGTCGAACAGGGCGTGGCGGCGGAGGTCATCTCAACCGAGGCGCGAGGTCAACACGCGCTCGCGGTCGAGACCGGCCCGGGCGTGCGCGAGCCGCTGAACCGGCGCGCGACGGTGGAGCTTCAGTTGCGGCTGCGCGACTAACGCGGCGGACTTAGTCCAGCCGGCCGAAATCCAAGAGGTTCAGCAGGAAGATGGCGACGATGAAGACGCCGATGGCGATGAGCGCGGCCATGTCTTGCCTCGGTTGGATTCGCGAAACTTGGCGCGTCCGTAACCCATAGCGCCGGCGGCTGCCAGTGCGGCCTTGACGCAGCTCATCATTCAACCATATGGTTGAATATGTCCGCAGCCGCCGCCCTTGACGCCACCATGCTGGCCCTGGCCGACCCGACGCGGCGCGCGATCCTGAGCCGGCTCAGCGCCGGCGAGGCGCGCGTCACCGAAATCGCCGCGCCGTTCGAGATGTCGCTGAACGCCGTCTCCAAGCACATCCGCATGCTGGAGCGGGCCGATCTGGTGCGCCGTCGCCGCGCCGGCCGCGAACACTACCTCTCGCTCAATCCCAAGCCGCTCGACGCGGCCGCCGATTGGATCGAGCAACAGCGCACATTCTGGAACAACCGCCTCGACGCGCTCGAACGCGCGCTGGCCGAAGACGAAGACTAGGAGCTCGCCATGCAATACGGCCGCGCCATTGCACCCGACACCTTCCGCCTCGAACGCACACTCAAGGCGCCGATCGAGAAGGTTTGGGCGCACCTCGTCGACGCCGAGAAGCGCCAGCGCTGGTTCACGGCAGGCGATGATTTCACCGACCACGGCCAGCGTTTCACGATCAAATTCGGCCACCACCGCATCACCGACGAGAAGCCGCCGGCGCGCTGGTCGGAGATGGAGCGCGGCGAGTTCGAGATGCAGGGCCGCATCCTCGCGTTCGAGCCGCCGCGCCTCATTGCCTTCACCTGGGGCGATGGCGACGAGCACGTCTCTGAAGTGCGCTTTGAGCTCACCTCTCGGGACGATGAAACGCTGCTGGTGCTGACGCACTCGCGGGTCGATACCAACGCCAACATCCGCAACTATGCCGGAGGCTGGACCGCCCATGTGCAAGCGCTCGCCGATCTGCTTGACGGCAGGTCGACCAACACGTTCTGGGCCAATGTGCTCGACGCGCATGCAAAGTACGAAGCAGACGACAGTCAGCTCATTCCGAAGTTCGACGGTCCCGTCGTGCGCGTGGCGCGCACGATCAAGGCGCCGGTGGAGCGCATCTATGACGCCTGGCTCGATCCCAAGATGATCGAGCGCTTCATGATGGGCCCGGGCGTGCGCGACGAAGAGATTGTGCATCTCAACGTCGATGCGCGCGTCGGCGGGCGTTTCTCGTTTCTCGTGCGGCGCGGCGGCCAGCTGATCGACCACGTCGGCGAATATCGCGACCTGGACCGCCCGCGGCGGATCATCTTCACTTGGGGCGTCGATGAAGAAGCGGGCGACACGAGCATCGTCACCATCGACATTACGCCGAAGGGCGATGCATCCGAGTTCGTGCTGACGCACCAGATGCACCCGAAATGGGCCGACTACGCCGAGCGCACACAGCAAGGCTGGACGTTCATCGTCGACAAATGGGCCGAGGTGCTGGCGGAGAAGTGAGAAGTGCGGGTCTGAAGACCCGCGCTCGTTCAGCTCGCGTGCTGCACCAAGCTCAGCAGGTTCAAGTCCGGGTCGTGAAACCACGCGACCTTCGTGCCGTCGGGCGCGGACCAAATTCCCTTCGCATCTTGCGGCAGGAAGCCGAAGCGCGCGAACGTCACGCCCTTGGCGGCGAGCGCATCGACCGCCTCCTCCATGTTCGCGACGTCGAATGAAAGGATCGCGTAGGGCGCCGGCACGACCACCGGCGTCTTGGACACGCGGATTTTCAAATTCTTGCCTTCGAAGATCGCCGCGAACTGGTCTTCGGCGACGAATTTCAAACCCAGCGTCTCGCCATAGAACGCCTTCGCCGCTTCAGGCTTGGCCGTGCCGACGAGCGCTGTGATGGTTGATGATCCGAGCATGGGCGTCCTCCGCTGCCGCCAGCCTAGCACGGCGCGAGCGCGCTCCCAGTCGAATTAAGGTTGCTGAGCGTTAGCGGTTGGCGCCGCGCTTGCGAGGGCGCGCGCCATGTTCGACCAACGCTCTGACGCCGCCCCGCGCGAGACCGCCAGCGTTCGCCGCGACGCTTGGCGCGCGCAATTGCTGCAGGAGCAGGTGGCCGAAGAGATGGCGCAGCGCCGTCACGCCGCGGCGATGCGCGCAGCGGTGACGGCTGGTGTCCTGTTCGGGCTGATCGGGAGCGTCGCACTCGCGCTCTAAAACAAAACCGCCGGCGTTGCCGCCGGCGGTTCATTCGTATCAAGCGCCTTGCGGCTGGGCCCCGCCCCATCCGCCTGGATGGGTCTCCGGCTCCTCGTCCGTGACCGGGAGCGCCGGGGTCGGCGGCGTCGGCGTCGACGGGGTGTCTTCCGGACGATCGAGCTTCTCGCCCTTCAGCACCTTGGCGATTTCCTCGCCGTTCAGCGTCTCGTATTCGAGCAGCGCTTCGGCGAGGTACTGATGCTCCTTCGCCTTCTCGGTCAGGATTTGCTTGGCGCGGCTGTAACCTTCGTCGACCAGGCGCTTCACTTCGGCGTCGATCTTCTGCGCCGTGGCTTCGGCGACGTTCTGGTTGCGTTGGACGCTCATGCCGAGGAACACCTCGTCATTGTTGTCGCCGTACGCGACGAAGCCGAGTTCGTCCGAATAGCCCCAGCGCGTCACCATCATGCGCGCGAGGCGCGTGGCGGCGGAGATGTCGGAGGCGGCGCCAGACGTCACCTTCTCCTTGCCGAAGATGAGCTCTTCCGCGACGCGGCCGCCCATCATAACGGCGAGGCGCGACGTCATCTGCGTGTAGTTCATCGAGTACCGATCGCTCTCGGGCAGCTGCATGACCATGCCGAGCGCACGTCCGCGCGGGATGATCGTCGCCTTGTGCACCGGATCGCTCTCCGGCACTTCGAGCGCGACGATGGCGTGGCCAGCTTCGTGCCATGCCGTGAGCTTCTTCTCTTGATCGCTCATCACCATCGAGCGCCGCTCGGCGCCCATCATGACCTTGTCCTTCGCGTCCTCGAACTCGCGGTTCGTGACGACGCGCTTGCCCCGGCGAGCCGCCAGCAGCGCGGCTTCGTTGACGAGGTTGGCGAGGTCGGCGCCGGAGAAGCCGGGCGTGCCCCGGGCGATCGTCTTGAGGTCGACGCCCTGCGCCACCGGCACATTGCGGGTGTGAACGCGCAGGATCTTTTCGCGGCCGGTGAGGTCAGGGTTCGGCACCACGATCTGACGGTCGAAGCGGCCGGGCCGGAGCAGCGCCGGATCGAGCACGTCCGGGCGGTTGGTCGCCGCGATCAGGATGATGCCTTCATTGGCTTCGAAGCCGTCCATCTCGACCAGCAATTGGTTGAGCGTCTGTTCGCGCTCGTCATTGCCGCCGCCGAGGCCGGCGCCGCGATGGCGGCCGACGGCGTCGATTTCGTCGATGAAGATGATGCAGGGCGCGTTCTTCTTCGCCTGCTCGAACATGTCGCGCACGCGGCTGGCGCCGACGCCGACGAACATTTCCACGAAGTCCGAGCCCGAGATCGAGAAGAACGGCACGTTGGCTTCGCCGGCGATGGCGCGGGCGAGCAGCGTCTTACCGGTGCCGGGCGGACCGACCAGCAGCGCGCCCTTTGGAATCTTGCCGCCGAGGCGCTGGAACTTGCCCGGGTCCTTCAGGAACTCGACGATCTCGCCGAGCTCTTCCTTGGCTTCATCGATGCCGGCGACGTCCTCGAACGTCACGCGGCCTTTCGCTTCCGTCAGCAGGCGCGCCTTCGAACGGCCGAAGCCCATGGCGCCACGGCTGCCGCCCTGCATCTGGCGCATGAAGAAGAACCAAGCGCCGATCAGCAGCAGCATCGGCAGGATCGCCAGCAGCATGTCGCCGATGCCGGGGCCGTTCTTCGGCCGCTCGGTCTTCACTTCGACGTTCGCGGCGTCGAGCTGTTGCACGACGTTCGCCATCGTGCCGGTCGGCAGATAGGTGATGTAGCTGCTCTTGCCGTCCTTGCCTGTGCTAATCAGCGTCTCGCCTTGCGTCGAGACGTTGGCGATCTGGCCGGCTTCGACCCGATCAAGCAACTGCGAGTACGGCAGCTCGGTTGCGCCGCGCGGGTTGTTGCCGCCCTGCAGGACAGTGACCAGCACGACGAGAACGAGGGCGACAACGCCCCAAATCAACAATGAACGGACAGGCATTAATCGACCTTCTGGCCCAGCGCGCGCCGGCGTTGGGCGCGGAAACTTTTCGTTCAGCAAGATAGGGACCCAAGTCCCAGCTGAACACCCCTTACTGCCACGAACCCGGTCAAGGCGGGGTGAACGCCAAGATAGAAAATTCACACCGGTTTAGTGTCGTTAATGCGGCCAAGCAGGTGTTCAACCCGTGGCCGGAGCAGCCATTCAGGTTCGAGGGCTTTAAAGGGGCGCCGTTCGGCGCCGCGCGCGAGCCATGGAGCGCCGCTCTCGACGATGACGGACCAGCCTGGTTCCATCGCGACCACCGCCACCCGATTGTCCCAGACGGTTTCGACACCCGGCGTGAGTTCGAGCGGCGGCGGAGGCCGCGCGCCGTCGGCGCGTCCTGCAAGCGCGCCAGGATCGCGGCTGATGCGGACGCCGTGTTTCGTCGGGCGCACCAGTGCGCCGCTCAGGGTGAAGGCGGCGGCAAGCTCACCCGCGCGCGCATCGGGCGTGCGCGCACTGCCCCCGACTGCGACTAGGAGCGCGTTGAGCGCGCGAACGCGCACCTCCTCGTCGCCGCGCCATGCGTCGCGATCGATGACAGCGTTATCTTGGTCAAACGAGACAGCGTGCGCGATCAGCGCGAGCGCGGCGTCGTCCAGCGCGCGGGCGTGCGGCGCCAGGCGTTCGGCGAGCGTCGCGAAGCGCATCGGCTCGAGGCCTGCTGCGCTCAGCTGCGCCAGTGCGGCGCGGGCGCGAACGCGGGCGAAACTCGGATTGGCGTTGGCCGGATCTTCGAGCCAGCGGACGCCGCGTCGCCCAAGATAGGCGCGCAGATCCGCGCGGCGGGCGACGAGCAGCGGCCGCGCGAGCAGAAGCCTCCGCCCTTCCGGCCAGATCGGCATCGGCGCGAGCGGCGCCATGGCGGCCAGGCCACGCCAGCCGCTGCCGCGCGCCGCGCGCAGCAACACGGTTTCGGCCTGATCGTCGCGTGTGTGGCCCGTGGCGACGACGTGCGCGCCGAGAGCCCGGGCGTGGGCGCAGAGCACAGAGTAGCGGGCTTCACGGGCGGCGCTCTGGGCGCGGTTGGCGCCATCGGGCCAGGTGAGCGTGAGGATGTAGGCGCCGACGCCGGCCGCTTCCGCGCTTTCGGCGGCGCGCGCTGCGTCAGCGGCGGAGCCCTCGCGCAGCGCGTGGTCGACGATTGCCGCGCGCAAGCGCTGCGCGCCAAGCCGTTCGACCAGCAGATGCAGGAGCGCAAGTGAATCGCCGCCGCCCGACAGCGCGACGAGGATGGGCCCCTTGCCCGCCGCAGCGCCCAGCTGCTCGATCGTCACGCGATCGAGCATGGCGCGTGCCTAAGCCGCGCAGTTGGCGGCGCGGGCTTCGCGGGCGGCGAGATCGCGCACGGTGCGCGAGGCGTTCGGGTATTGGCGCGCGAGCGAGGTGAAGGCGCTGCAGCCGCGGCGCGTGTCGCCCATTTGGACGAGCGCCATGCCGAGCCGCACTTGCGCTTCGGCCGCGCGCGGGCCGTTGCGGTTGGCTTGCAAGTACTGAACGAAATTCGCCGCGGCATCGGCGTGGTTATTGCGCGCCGCGAGCGTGAAGGCGAACCAGAATCGCGCGTCCGCGGCCGTGTCGACGTTCGGGAATGCCTCGAGGAAGGAGGCGAGCGCGGCTTCCGCTTCGGCGTACTGGCCATTGTTCAGCAGCGTGCGGGCGCGGGTGTATTCCGCGACCGGATCGCGCTGGGCCGGCGCTTCGGACGCCGGCAGGCTGCCCAGCGTGCCGGTCGCGTTGCGCTGCGCTTCATTCAGCGAGGACGGCGCCGGACCGGCGCCGCCTGCGGCGGGCGGGCTCGCCGCATCGGCCGGGGGCGGCGTCGACAGCTGCTGGTTCACGCCGGCGAGCTCGCCGACCATGCCGCGCAGCCGCGTGATCTCGCGCTGGGCCTCGTTCAGCTGATGCTGCAGGCGCTCGTTCTCGCCAGTCTGCTCGCGCAGCTGGCGCTCGAGTTCCTCGATCCGATCCTGGCGCTGGTCCGCGCCGACCGGAACGCTGGGCGGCGGCAGCGGGGTTTGCGCCGAAGCGGCCGCAGCAAAAAGAAGCCCGGCTGCGGCGAGGCACGCCGCAAGCCGGGTCCGTGTGGTTTGAGCCGAACGATAAGTCATGGGCGTAACCCTTGTCCGCTCGCTCTGGCTAAAATTGGGCGCTTACGAGACCGCGCCGCTGACGATCTGGGTGTGTGCGTTCCGGTTCACACTCCAGGCTTCTTCGTTCGAGCGCGGGTCGAGCGGACGCTCCTTGCCGTACGAAACGGTTTCGAGGCGGTTCGCGGCGACGCCGAGCGACACCAGGAAGTCCTTCGCGGCGGCGGCGCGGCGGGCGCCGAGAGCGAGGTTGTATTCGCGCGTGCCGCGTTCGTCGGCGTTGCCAGCGACAAGGATGCGGACGTTCGGATAACGCTGCAGCCAGGCCGCTTGGCGCTCGAGCACCGAGCGGGCTTCCGGCGTCAGATCGAAGCGGTCATAGCCGAAGAACACGCGATCGCCGACCGAGACGCGGAAGTCTTCGGCCGAGCCCGGCGTCGGGCCGCTGGGCTGCGTCACCGGCGGCGTCGTCGGCGTCGGCGTCGGAGTCGGCGTGGGCTCAGGACGGCTGGCGCACGCGGCGAGCGTGGCGACGGCTGCGAGAGCGATGACGGTGTTACGCATTAGGACAATTCTCCCCTGATCAGCGGCGCATTCGGCGAACGCCGTTCCCCCGGCTCAAGAATGCAAACCTTACAGAGCTGGTTCCTAGCAAACAATCTTGTTCCGATCACGGCAATAGAGGCGACCAAGCCGGGTCAGAAGCGTCGGTTTGCGTGGGAATCTCGCGTAAATTCCGCCCAGTAAGGTCAACAGACCATAACCGCGCGCCGCCACCGCGGCCCTCGCGGAAGAACATGATTACGCGACCATTAGGGGACCATGTCGGCGCTTCGTCGAGATAGGACTCGGTGAGGATGCGCTCGCCCGAGCCGTCCGGGCGCATGACGCCGATGGCGAAGCGGCCCCCGCCCTCGCGGGTGAAGGCGATGAGATCGCCGCGCGGGGACCAGACGGGGGTCGAGTAGCGGCCCGAGCCGAAGCTGATGCGGCGCTGGCCCGAGCCGTCGCTGTTCATCACATAGAGCTGCGGAGAGCCGCCGCGGTCCGAGGTGAACACGATCTGATTGCCTTCCGGCGAATAGCTGGGCGAGGTGTCGATCGCCGCGTTGTTGGTCAGCCGCCGGCGCGCGCGATTGCCGAGATCCATCGCGAAGATCTCGGAATTGCCGTTCATATCGAGCGTGAAGACGATGCCGCGCCCGTTTGGCGAGAAGCGCGGCGAGAACGTCATGCCCGGGAAGTCGCCCAGCACTTCGCGCCGGTTGGTGCCGAGATCGTACAGGAACACGCGCGGCGCGCCGGTTTCGAAGCTCATATAGGTGATGGTCTGCGCCGTCGGCGAGAAGCGCGGCGTCAGCACCATGGCGTCGGCGCTGGTGAGGAAGAACGGATTGGCGCCGTCCTGATCCATGATCATCAGCCGCTTGACGCGGCGCGTGCGCGGGCCGGTTTCCGAAACGAAGACGATGCGGGTGTCGAAATAGCCGCGCTCGCCGGTGAGCTGTTCGTAGATCTCGTCGGAAATCTTGTGCGCGATACGCCGCCAGTTGTCGGGGGTGGTCACCAGCGTGTCGCTGACCATCTCGCGCTCGGCGAAGACGTCATAGACGCGGTAATCGACCCTGATGCGTCCGTCTGCCTGCGGCGTCACTTCGCCCACGACCAGCGCTTGCGCGTCGATGATCTTCCAGTCCGCAAAGCGCGGCGGCACGTTCAGAGCCTGAATGCGCTCGATGAAAGCGTTCGATTGAATGGGCCGGAAGAGCGCGGAACGGTCCAAATTGGCCCGGATCACGCCGACGACATCGCGGCCGATCTGCTGCGAGGCCGGATTGGGGCCGAGGAACTCCACGATGGCGATCGGCATCGGGTTGAGGTGGCCGTCTTCCACGCTGACGCGCACTTGCGCCGCCGCCGGCGGCGCCGCGGACGAGACCATGGCGAAGGCGACGACGAAGGCCGCGAAGATTCTTGTCCACATGGCTTCTGCTCTCTTCATTGCCGCAATCCGAATGTCACTTCCTGCTCGCGCCAGAGGTCGTAAGCCTCGCCCACGATCGGGTCCTCCGGCAACCGGGTGATCGGATCGCAGGTGCGGACCGCACGCAGCGCGCGGTTCACGGCTTCGGCCATCAACGGGTCAAAAGTGTAGTTTGTGGGGCTGATGACGCGCGGCTGCCCGTTGAGGCTGCCGTCCCGGTTGAGGCGGATGGCGACGACGACGCGCAGCCGCTGCGGATCCGGCAGATCGGCGACCGTGCGCCAGCAACGCTCGAGGGCTTGCCGAGAAAGGCTGGCGATGCGCGCTTCGAGAGACGCCGTCTCGGCGGTGCCGCGGCCGACGCCTTCCTGGTTGCGATCCGAGGTCTCGCCTTCGCGGTTGCGATTGTTCCGTTCACGCTGCCGGTCGATGAAGTCGCTGGCGTCGGCGACGTCGAAATTTTCCTCTTGCTGGCGCGGCTGCGGACGGCGTTGCCCGGGCGCCGGAGTGGGAGCGGGCTGAGTCTCTTCCGGCGTGGTTTCTTCCTCTTGCGCCGAGGCCTCTTCCTCCGCCTCGTCGGTCCTGAGCGCGCGGACGTTCGACTCTTCGGCGATGTCGACGATCTCCACCGGCACGACTGCGACACCGCCGGTCGGCAACGACGAGCGCGCCTCCCAGACGAGCATCGTCATCAGGACTGCCCCAACGTGGCCGATAATGGAGACGACCAGACCGGCCCGCATGGGATCATTCGCTCCCCGCGGCCGGGCGTGCGCGTGGGCCGTCGTCCGTATCGGTGACGAGTTGCAGCTTGCGGAAGCCGGCCGAGCTCACGCTCGCCAGCACTTCGGCCATCGTGTCCCACGAAGTGCGCGCATCGCCGCGAATGTAGATCGAGCGGTCGTAGCCTTCGTTGGAAATGGCCCGGAGGCGCGGCACCAGCTCTTCGAGCGTGACCGGCGTTTCCTGCAGATAAATGACGCCGTCGTTCTGGATCGTGATCGAGAGCGGATCGGTCTCGGCGGCCGATTGCTTCGCTTCGGTGCGCGGCAACTCGATCGGGATCGAGACGGTGAGCAGCGGCGCCGTCACCATGAACACGATCAGCAGGACGAGCATCACGTCCACGAACGGCGTGACGTTGATCTCGGCCAAGCGGCCGGCGCGGCGCCTGCGTCCGCCGCCGCGCCTCTTGGAAGCGGCGAGCCCGCCAGCCATCAGCCGCGCTCGCTCAAGCGGCGCGAAATGCGCGCGGCGACTTCATCGCTGAAGGTTTCGAGCCGATCGCCGAAGCGGTCGAGATCGCCGGAGAACTTGTTGTAGAAGATGACCGCCGGGATGGCGGCGACGAGGCCGAGCGCGGTCGCGAACAGAGCTTCGGCGATGCCGGGGGCGACGACCGCGAGGTTGGTCTGCTGCTGGGCGGCGATGTTGGTGAAGGCGTTCATGATGCCCCACACCGTGCCGAAGAGGCCGATGAACGGCGCAGATGCGGCGACGGTGGCGAGAAAGCCAAGATTGCGCGCCGCGCGGCTGACTTCGCGCGAGATCTGCGCTTGCATCAGCCGGTCGACGCGATCCAGCAGCTGCTGGCCAGCTTCGCCGACAATGCCGCCGCGGCGGGCTTCGCGGAATTCGCGCGAGGCGGTCGCGTAAATCCGGGAGAGCGCGTCCCGCGGCTTATCGCCGGCGCGGTCGTCGACGTCGTCCATCGAACGGCCGGACCAGAACTCACGCTCGAACTTGCGCGCTTGCGATTCCAGGTCGCCAAATTGCAGCCACTTTTCGACCGCGATCGCCCACGACCAGACCGAGGCGACGGCCAGCACCAGCATGACCCCCTTCACGACAGGGTCGGCCTGCATGAACAGGGTCAGGACAGTAATTTGCTCGGCGGATTCCATGCTTGCTCCCGCATCCACGGCTTTCGAGACTCAGCCGCGCCCCGACCCGGTTTAGAGCCGGATTAGTTTGTCAAAAGCTGGACGCCTATGGCTCTAGAAAGGGTTTAAGCCGTTCCAAAAGCGTGGCGGGCGGCTTTCGCGGCCGGCCCGTGAGGCTGATGCAACAGACCTCAAGCTGCGCCTGGGCCAGGGTGTCGGTCCCGCGCAGCAGGAGCTGGCTGATGAAGATGCGGGGCCCGCGCATCGTTTCGAACACGGTCCGGACCCGGAGTGCATCGTCGATCCGGGCCGGCTGCACGAATTCCAGGGTGATCTTGTTGACGGCGAAGCCCATCGGATCGGGGCCGTTCAGGAGTTCCGTATGGTGAATTCCGGCGAGGCGGAGGAAATCGCTGCGGCCCCGCTCGAAATAGCGCAGGTAATTGGCGTGATAGACGAGGCCGGTGAAATCGGTGTCCTCGTAATAGATCCGCACCGGCAGGAAATGGACGCGCCCCTCGAAGCGGCCGGCGCTCGGCTCGTCGTCAGTCATTCCCCTGGGATACACGAAGCGCGCGGCGGACGACAATCGCACCGAAGGGGCGGTGGGCGAGATCGAGCGCCTCGCGCGCAAGCCGCAGCGAGAGGTTGTTGAGCTGTTTCAGCGGCCGGGTCAGCGCGTGCACGGCGGCGAGGTTGAGGGCCATCGTCAGCGTCAGCAGGCCGAGAAAGAAAAGAACGCCCTCCCCGGCGATGCGCGGCATCACCCAGCGTTCGATCTGCGGATTGACCAGGTGCAGGAAGAGCGAATTGACGACCAGCAGGTTGAGCGAGTTGCGGCCCCAGGCGTCGATTCTGGCGCCGACGAAGCCGCCATAGCGGGCGAGCAGGATCGACAGCGACATCGCGAAGGCGGCGCCGCAAACTGCCGTGACCATAAACATCGGGATGTTGCCGAACTGACCGATCACCATCGAGACGCCGAAATGGCCGCCGAGCCAGGCTTGGCCGCATTGCGCCGTCACGTCCCAGCGGCAGCCTTCGTTCAGGTGGAACGTGAGCGCCGTACCGGCGCCGGCAACCAGCAGCAGCGCATAGGCGGCGGCGCGTCGGCGCTCGAGCGCCTGCACCAAGTCGCGGGCGTAGTGGCCGGCGATGAAGGCGAGAAAGGCGACGCCGAGAAGATCGATCTGGTAAACGTTGCGCCAGCTCAGCGCCGTGGCGGTGAGCGTGAGCGCGAAGAGCCCCAACCCCACGCCGATCAGCACAAGATCGCCGAAGCGGTTCGCCACCGCGGCGATGACGCGCACGACTGCGAGCGCGACGAGAAACCAGAGCGCGGTCAGCGAATAGACATCGCCAAGGACCGCCATGCGGGCGAGACCGCGCACGAAGCGCATCGGCTCGAGCGGATCGACACCGAGCGCCGCGGCGAAACCGGCAAGCGTTGCGATGAGGCGCAGCAAGTCGAACAGCACACAGGCGATCAGCGTCAAGATGACGAGCGAGAGCGCCTGGCGCAGCGTGGTCGCGAGGGACTTGTCCTCCCGCCAGCCGACGCCGGACAGAAAGAAGAAGAACACCATCATGAACGAGGCGCCGAACTTCCATTGCAGGAAGGCGGCTTCGCTGAAGTGCTCGCCCGCGCCCATGAACCAGGGCGCGAGCGCGTGCCCGTAGATCACACTGAGGATGGCGATGCCGCGGCCGACATCGAGCGCGTTGGCGCGCCCTTCGTAGCCGGCCCATCTGCCGACACGTGTCCCCAATGCTGCCATGGCAGCAAAGAACCACGCGCGCGCGCGCCATCAAACGGAAAGCCCGCCGCGCGCGAACGTTACGGCGCCTAGTCGCCAGGCGCCCGCAAAGCATGCCGTTTCAGCACAATTCCGCTGCGATCCTGGAGGCCCAAACGCGGATGTCGGGCGCCGCCGTGGATTCCCAGAATGCTCCCTGTGTCAACGGACCAAGAGCGTAAAGATCGTCGTGCGGGCGCCCTTCGGCATCGATCACTCGGCTTCTGTCATCGAGGTCGAATCCGAGCCCGCTCGCATGTGGGCGTGCAAGTCCGGCATCAATCAGTTGGACGATCAGAGGATCGTTGCTGCGCCGGAGATCCGCATCGCCCCCGGTGCAGTTAACGATGCCCGCCACATCCAGGCGATTGCGCGCGACGCTCGTGCGCCGGCGATACTCGACCGCGACTTTGCCCTTCATCTGTTCAGCAGCGATGACCTCTCCGGCGATGATGCGGAGACGTCCTTCAGTTTGAAGCGCGGCGATGTCCGCGGCGGCTTCAGGCGCCATGCGGTGACGGTGAACGTCCCACCACGGCCGCAAGTGGCGGAGAAATCGGCGCTGAGCAGTCGGCGAGAGCCGGGTCCAGAGCGGCGTCGTGTGAGGGCGAAGACGCTCCATCGCCTGCTGCCATGGCTCGCCTTCTGCGGCCAGGCGCGCCGCTTCCGCGCGAAAGGCGGCGACCGCGTCGCAGAGCCGCAGAGGCAGATCGAATGTATCGCTCGGGCGCGGCCATGGCGGGTCGAGATGTGGGCGGGGCGTGAGACCCCTGCGCGAAAGCGCATGAATGACGCGGTCCCGCCGCCTTCGCGCCAACGCAAGCGCGACATCGACCATCGTGAGCCCTGTGCCCAGCAGCAGCACGTCGCCGGAGCCGACGCGCCGCAGCGCGCGCCGATCCCAGGCTCCGATGACCGCAATATCGCTCATCGCGGCGATATTGCGCGGCGGCCGATGGCCGAGCGCGAGCACGACTGCGTCTGCTTCCAATGTCCCGCTTGCCAGCCTGATGCGCCAAGCGTTGCCGAGGCGTTCGCAAGCGCGGACTTCGTGGCGCAGGCGCTTGAGACGACGGCCGAACGCGCCACTCTCTCTGCGCAGGGTCTCGCCCATGTAGGCGCCATAGAGCTTGCGCGCCGCGAAGGCCTCACCGGCTTGCCCGGTGCGCGCTCTCAGCCAGCGCGCGAAATGATCCGGATCGTCGGCGAACGCGCTCATGTTCGAAGCGCGTACGTTGAGCAGATAGCTGTCGTCACGCACGCCGTAGGCAAGCCCCGCCCCGAGCCGGGCGCCGCGCTCGATCAACGTGACCGATTGCTTCGCCCGCATCAGCAAGCTGGCAAGACACACGCCGCTGAAACCGCCGCCAATTATTGCAATGCGCTTGCGCGTCATAGCAGACGGGCGGAATCGAAGGGGCAATGAGCACACATCGGCGCATCATCGCCCAGCTCCAGGAAAAAGTGCCATGCTCGAACGCATAGCTCCGTGCGACGAGCGTATGCCCCGCTGCCCCTCCGAGCGGGTGCGTCTCAGCAGCCGGCTGACGACACGATCACATCAAACCCTGCAGCATCGGCGAGCTCAGCGCGGCAATGGCGAAGTAGGCCATTGTTGCGCCGATAAAAGCGAGGACGTGTTTGGTTCGCATAGGTCTCACATCCGTCGTGTGCTGCGGATGCGATTAACTCTGGGAGCGAAAGCCGGTTCCGGATCGACGGTCACGGGACCACCCAGGTGTGCGCTCCAGCATTCTCGCCGTTGCTGGCGCACTGCGGTCAAGCCGCCCGTCAGGCGGCGGAGAGCACCGGCGACGTGAGCACTGTGACGCCGAAGTAGAAGAGCGTGACGCCGATCAGCGCAAAGAGGTGTTTGGTTTTCATTCGTGGTCCCACCGTTGTCGGCGGTGGTGTAGCCAACCGGCGGGCAGCGCGGCGTGACGCGCGTTACGCCGCGGCGGGACGACCCGGGCGCGTCACGGCGAACTCGCGCCGGATCACGATGGCTGTGAACACAGCGGCTGTGAGCAGCAGCACGCCATAGGCGCCGCTCAGGAGAATGCCGGCGCCGCGCAGATGAACCCAGGTGGACTCGTCGCCGAAGTAAAGCAGGAGCTGGCGCGGCCAGGCCAACACCAGGGCGAGCACGAGCCACGCCGTGGCCATGGCGATCCACAGGCCTTGCCGTGGCGAGTCGGCGCGAATGCGGCGCCAAGTCAATGCCATCGCGCCGACGACGCCCGGCAAGACCATAAACATGTGATCGCCCTCGGTCACCGGCCCGATACTGAGCAACGCCGCAAGCGCAGCGCCGAAGCGCAGAAGATCGAAGGCGCCGGCTTCATCTGGCGCCGCTGCGCGCCCAGGTGCGGCGATGATCCAGAACGTCGCTATCGCGACGACGGCGGCGAGCGCCAGCAGCGCCAACGCGAGCGGCGTCGCGATCAGCCAAGCCTCGCTGTAATCGTTCGAAGTGAAGAGACGGAGGCCGAGCGCGTAGAACGACTGGTTCAGCGGATTGGCGGCATATTCGATCGAGGCGTAGTGGCGAGTGGTTTCGCGCCACGACTCGAATGTGTCGAACACGTTCGGATAGGTCGGCAGAAACGATGACCAGAAAAGGATCGCGCTGAAGGCCACTGTCGCAAGCGCCGCCTTCCAGCTTTTCTGGCGGACGAGGAAGAACACGACGACGCCGAGAAACGGCTTGCAGCAGATCGCCACCGCCCAAAACGCGCCCGCAGCCCACATCCGCCGCGCCCGCCACGCCATCAATCCCAGCAGCAGCAGGAGCAGCAGCATGAAATTGAGCTGGCCATGCATCAGGTCGGCGCGCGCGGTGCGCCCGATCAGCAGCAGTCCCGCCCCGAGCAGCGCCAGATGCGCGGGCGCTGCAAAACCGAACCGCCGGCTCATCAGCCAAACCGAAACGAGCAGGAACAGCGCCGTCGTGACGATCCACACGTAACCCGCCGACGCGCCGAACACCGCCGCGAACACGGCGATCAGTTCGGCGAACAGCGGCGGATAGGGATAGCGATGCAGCCCCTGATCCGGCGCGTCGTACGGGTTGCGACCGTGCGACAACTCACGTGCGGCATCGAGATAGAGATCCATGTCGGTGTAGGCCGGCCAATCGCCCCGCACCTGAATCTCGTTGGCGACCCACACGGCGGCGACGCCGATGAGCACGAAAGCGAGCAGCGCCGCCGCAGCGCGCAGCCAAAGCTGCGCGTCGAGCGCGACCAGCCAATCGCTGATGCGCTTGGGTCGGAGGGCTGAGGCCAGTCCGTTCACATGAAACCCCGCAGACGGCGGCGTGACGTTACGCTTGCGGCGGCTCAGGCCGCAATGACTTTGACGATCAGTCCCGGTTCCCGAGGGGTCTCGAACGTCAGTCGAGGCCGTAAGCCGCCCTCATGTCCGGCTCTTTGGCCGCCACCAGCTTCGCCAGATCCACGATCACTTTGGCCTGCTTCCAGGTGGCGTCGTCGAGCATCTTGCCGTCGACGAGGGCGACGCCCGTGCCGTCGGGCATGGCGTCGAGCATTCGCTTGGCGAGTTTCACCTCTTCGACGTGGGGCGTGAACACGCGCTTGGCGATCTCGATCTGCGACGGATGCAGCGTCCAGGCGCCGACGCAGCCCATCAGATAGGCGTTGCGGAATTGCTGCTCGCAGCCTGCGGCGTCCGCGAAATCGCCGAACGGACCGTACATCGGCTTCAGTCCGTGCATGACGCAGGCGTCGACCATGCGTGCGAACGTGTAGTGCCAGAGATCCTGCTGCGCGGAAGCACGTTCGCTCGCGCCCTCCTGCGCGTCGCTCAGCACGCGATAGCCAGGATGGCCGCCGCCAACGCGCGTGGTTTTCATCTTGCGCGAAGCGGCGAGATCGGCGGGCCCGAGGCAAATGCCGTGCATGCGCGGGCTCGCGCCGGCGATGGCTTCCACATTGGCGACGCCCTGCGCGGTTTCGAGAATGGCGTGCAGCAGGATCGGACGCTTCACATTGTGCTTGGCTTCGAGCAAAGCCAGCAGTTGATCCATGTAATGGATGTCCCACGGACCTTCGACTTTCGGCACCATGATGACGTCGAGCTGGTTGCCGATCTCGGCGACGAGCTGGGTTACGTCGTCGAGGTGCCAGGGCGAGTTGAGCGCGTTGATGCGGCTCCAGAAGCCGACGCCGGTCTCGGCGAAATCGAAGCGCTTGCCCATTTCGATGGCGCCGGCGCGGGCGGCGTCCTTGGCGTCGGCGGGGATCGCGTCTTCGAGGTTGGCGAGGATGACGTCGACCTGTTTGGCCAGGTCGGGGACGCGGGCCCGGAGTTTCTCATTATGGGCCGGCACGAAATGGATCATCCGCTCCAGGGTGACCGGAAGCTCGCGGAGGGGCGCGGGCGCGCCGGCGGCGAGCGGGGCGAAGAAGTGGCGGGGCGGTTTCATGGCTCGCTCCAGCCTCCCCCCTTGCGGGGGAGGCGCCCGCGAAGCGGGCGGAGGGGGGGCGCAAAACACGCCCCGGCGCCTGCGCGATTGAACGCCCCCCATCCCCTGCCCCTTCCCCGCAAGGGGGAAGGGGTCGCTAATCCGCAAGCGCCGCGCATGTAGCCTCCAATCTCGCACCTGCAGCATGGGACGCGCCGGGCCGGCTGGCAATCGCCCTAGCCCGGCTGGCGCTTTACCTTGAAGCATGGGGCCGGGTCGGTATTGTCCGGCGCTTTCCAGGGCGGGCCGGTCTGGCCCATGGGTTTGAGCCGCTTTGCGCACCTATCTCGACTTCGAAAAACCGGTCGCCGAGATCGAAAACAAGATCGAAGAGCTGGCCGCCTTGGCCGAGGCCTCCGGCGCGGACGCGATCTCACAAGGCGTTGAGCTGTCACGCCTCAAGACCAAGGCCGAAAGCCAGCTCGCGGCGATCTACGCCAAACTCGATCCCTGGCAGAAGACGCAGGTGGCGCGGCACCAGGACCGGCCGCGCTTTCGCGATTACGTCGCAGCGCTGGTGACGGACTTTGTCGAGCTCTCGGGCGACCGCAACTATGGCGAAGATTCCGCCATCCTCGGCGGCACGGGCAAGTTTCTCGGCCGGCCGATCCTGGTGATGGGCCATGAGAAGGGCCGCACCACCGCCGATCGGTTGAAGCACAATTTCGGCATGGCGCGGCCCGAGGGCTATCGCAAGGCCGTGCGGCTGATGGACTTGGCCGAGAAATTCGGTCTGCCGGTCGTCAGCTTCGTCGACACGGCGGGCGCTTATCCGGGCATCGGCGCCGAAGAGCGCGGCCAAGCCGAAGCGATCGCGCGCTCGACGGAACGCTGCCTCACGCTTGGCGTGCCGATGGTGGCGGTGATCGCCGGCGAAGGCGGCTCCGGCGGCGCGATCGCAATCGCAGCGGCGAACAAAGTGCTGATGCTGGAGCACTCGATCTACTCGGTGATCAGCCCCGAAGGCGCGGCGTCGATCCTGTGGAAAGATTCGGCGCGCGCGAAGGAGGCGGCGACGGCGATGAAGATCACGGCGCAGGATCTCCACGAACTCAAAGTGATCGACGAGATCTTGAAGGAGCCGGTCGGCGGAGCGCATCGCGAAGCCGCGGCGGCGATCGCGACGGTCGGCGCGGCGGTGGCGGCTTCGCTCGACGAACTGGCGCAGCTGTCGCCGGACGAGCTGCGCAAGCAGCGTCGCGAACGCTTCCTGGCCATCGGCCGGTTCGAAGCGGAAAGCGGCGCCGCCTAGACGTTCAGCTTGCGCTCAGGGTCGCGCGCGCCACATATGCGGTGCGGGCCTACCTGAGGGTGAATGCCATGTCCGATGCTATGTCACGCCGCGCGTTGGCGCTGGGTCTGGGCGCGAGCGCGCTTCTGCCGGCGGCGGCGCTGGCGCAGAACAACGACACCTATTCCGAGCCGGAGATCGTCGACGCGGCCGAGCGCTTTTTCGGCGCCGGCGCGGAAGGCGTCGCCGCCGTCGTCAGCCACGTGTTCTCCGATCTCGGCCGCCCGAACGGCTACATCGAAGGCGAAGAAGGCTCCGGCGCCATCGGAGTCGGGCTGCGTTACGGCGACGGGCGGCTCCGGCTGAAGAATCGCGGCGGCGCGACTCGCGTCTACTGGCAAGGGCCGTCACTCGGCTTCGACACCGGCGGCAACGCCTCGAAGGTGTTCACGCTGGTCTACGGCATGAGCGATCCCGAGCAGATTTTCCATCGCTTTCCAGGCGTCGAAGGCACGGCCTATTTCGTCGGCGGCGTCGGCGTGAACTATCAGGAGCGCAACGGCGTGACTTTGGCGCCGATGCGCGCGGGCGTCGGCTTCAGACTGGGCGCGAACATCGGCTACCTCGCCTACTCGCGCCGGCGCCGGCTCAATCCGTTCTGATCACTCCGCGGCTTCCTGCTGCGCGTCGTTGAGGGCGCGTTGGGAGGCTTCGTGGCGTTCGCGAAATTCTTCGGCGAAGGCGGAGGCGAGAATGCCGGTCGGCAATGCGACGATGCCGACACCGGCGAGCGCGACGAGGCCGGCGGCGACGCGGCCCCAGAGCGTTTCCGGATAGACGTCGCCGTAGCCGACAGTGGTGAGCGTGACGACCGCCCACCACATCGCGCGGGCGATCGAGCCGAACGCCTGCGGCTTGGTCGCGCCTTCGATGAAGTAGAGCATCATGGCGGCGATGTAGAGCTGCGCCGCGGCGACCGCGAGCGCAGCCATCAGCGGCGCCCAAGCGCGGCGCACTGCTGCGCCGACGATCGCGAACGCCGGCACGTAGCGCGCGAGCTTGAACAGGCGGAAGAGCCGAAGCGCGCGCATCGCCGGAAACAGCATGCCGGTGTAGCTCGGAAAGAACAGCATCGCGATCAGTTCGGGCGCGAAGGCGAGCACGTCGCCGATGGTGACAGGCTGCGCCAAGAAGCGCAGGCGGCCGATCACGCCGGCGTGGCGCGGGTTCTCGCCTTCGGACCAGAAGCGGAGCGCGAATTCGAGCGCGAATATCCAAACGACGGCGACATTGATCCACTGCACCAATGGCAGCCAGGCGCGGTCGAGCCCGGAATCGACGCGCAACAGCTCGGTCTCCATCGCGAGCGAGAACAGGCTGACGATCACCAGCGCGATGATCGTGCCGGAGAAGAAATTGATACCGCCGGGCTGATCCGGTTCGAGCCAGTCGTGGACGTAGGCCTTCGCCGTCGCGTGCTTGCGTTTGATGAGCGGCATGCGCGCTCGCCTCCCCTCGTCTGACTAGTAAGGCCGGGCGAAGGGGCGAGACAAGCGGGCTCGCGTCAGATGCGTTCGCGGGTGCGGATGGTCTGCGGCTGGCGATCGGCGATGGTGTCGCTCGGCGGCTGCATCACGCCGACGCGGTGGCGATAGGCGAGCTCGCCGCCCTTCCAGCCGGTGTAGAGCAGGATCACGCCGACTGCGGCCGAGAGCGTGAGGCCCCACGGCAGCACGGCTTCGGCCGCGCCTTCGGAGAGGCGCACGCCCCAGGAAACCGCGGCGAGCGTCACGGCGATGAGATTGCCGACCATGTGCCGCCAGGCGTCGCGCAGCGCGCGGATGCGGCTGTCGCCGAAGAAATCGGTGAAGCCGGCGAGCGCGGCGACGAGCGCGGTGACGACGCCGGCGCCGGTGAGCCAGGCGGCGGCCTGCGCCCAATCCTCGTGCGGATTGCTAGCGTAGACGAGGTCGCAGACCAGCGCGCCGATCCAGAACGCGATCGGGAACACGATCAGCATTGGATGTATGGGGTGGCCGCCGATCTTGGCGGTGCTCTTGGGATTTTCGTACATCATGGCGGAACTCCGGAGTAACGGAGCAACGCCGGCGCGTACGCACCGTTCCGGGAACTAGCTTGGGCTCGTCACTTTGAGCCCGACGATGCCGGCGACGATGAGGCCGATGCAGCCGAGCCGGATGGCGTTGGCGCTTTCGGAGAACAGCATGATGCCGAGCAGCGCCGCGCCGACGGCGCCGATGCCGGTCCAGACCGCATAGGCGGTGCCGATGGGGAGTGTGCGGGCGGCTTGGGCGAGCAGCCACATCGAGGCGATCATGGCGGCGATGGTGACGGCGCTGGCGAGCGGCTTGGTGAAGCCGTCGGCGTATTTGAGGCCGATGGCCCAGACGATTTCGAGAAGACCGGCGACGGCTAGTGTGATCCAGGCTTGCATGCGCTCATATGGACCGCGGCCGCCCTCCCCGGCAATCATTGTCGCGCGCATGCGGCGGCGCCGCGCGAATCGGGTGTTTCGCGCGGGGATCAAGACGATGGGAGACGGCCAGGCGCGCATCAGGACGTGTCGAAGCGGAGTGGCGCGACGCGGGCGAGCGTTGCGAGCGCCTCTTGCGGCGGACGCACGACGCGCATGGCGAACAGACGCGTAAGGCGCCGCTTCAGCCGCTTGGCCGCGCGCACGGCGAGCGCGTCGATGCTGTTCAGCGCATTGACGATGAGAGCGAAGCGCACGCGCAAGTCGCGATGGCGCATCAGCTTGCGCAGCCAAGCGCCGCGGGCGGCGCGCCGAATTGAACGTACGCGGGTGCGGCAGGCAAACCCGCGGCGCGCCCAACTGCGAATTCTGAGGCTGCGTGGCCGCGGCCGACCCATGTTCAGATAGACGCGATAGACGACGAGGCTGGCGACGAAGTTCGCGGCCCGGGTCAACTCCGCATGCGCCTGACGGTGCAACGGGTGGCGGCGGTCGAGCTCGAACAGGGCGATCCACATCCCGCCCAGCCACGCGAGCGCAAGTCTCGCCCAGGCGATAAGCCTGGCGAGTCTGTGCTCTGTGATGGCGGAGGGGCGGTGTTTCATGCGGCGCATTGTACAGCCGCCACGGCGCCGTCGGATTTCTTTTCGCGATGTCGCGCGATTTCAACGGCTTAGGGCGAAAAGTGCGGGGATAGAGGGGATGTCTATCCCACAGAGCGCGGCGCTTGCAGGCGGAATGCTCGCTTCGCGAGCCTCCGGGGATGGGTGAGTTGTTGCGTCAAACAGAGCGCAACATGCTCTAGCCGCGCAGCGTGCCGCCCGTCGCCTTCATCACAGCGCTGACGATTTTGGCGCTGGCCGCTTCGATGTCGGCGTCGGTCAGCGTCTTTTCGCGTGGCTGCAGCGTGACTTCGATGGCGAGCGATTTCTTGCCGGGCTGCATGCGTTCGCCGCGATAGACGTCGAACAGGTTGACGTCGGTGATGAGCTGCTTGTCGGCGCCGATGGCGGCGCGGACGACGTCGGCGGCTGGCGTGCCGTCATCGACGATGAAGGCGAAGTCACGCGTCAGCGGCTGGAGATCGAGCTTTTCCAACGGCGGCTTGGTGCGGCCTTTCGCGCGCGGGGCCGGCAATGCGTCGAGGAAAATTTCGAATGCGAGCGCGGGGGCTTCGACATCGATGGCTTTCAGAGCGCGTGGGTGAATTTCGCCGAAGTAAGCGATCACTTTGGGGCCGAGCTTCAGCGCGCCGGTGCGGCCGGGGCGCCAGTGGGCGGGCGCCTCGCTGGCGGTTTGCAACGAAGCGACCGGCGCGCCGATGGCTTCGAGGATCGTACGCACGTCGCGCTTCACGTCGAAGATGTCGGGCTGGTGATGCGCGCGCCAGTGGCGCGGCGGGCGCGCACGCCAGATTGCGGCGAGCGTGCGCTGCTGGCCGGAGTCGCTGGTGCTTGTGTAAGCGGGGCCGGCTTCGAACAGACGCGCGTCGTCGAAACCGCGGTCGGCGTTGCGTTGCGCGGCGGCGAGCAGTTGCGGCAGCGCTGTGGGGCGCATGCAATCGAGATCGCTGGCGATCGGGTTGGCGACCAGCATCTCTTCGCCGCCGCCGCCGAAGGCCTGCGCCTGGGCGCGCGAGCAGAAGCTCCAGGTGATGGCTTCGTTGTAGCCGAGCGACGCGGCGGCGCGCTTGGCGAGGCGCGAGCGGCTTTCGCCGACGCTCGCCGGCGGCGGGCGGAAGCCCGGCGCGCGCGGCGGATCGACCAGCGGCATCTTATCGTAGCCTTCGATGCGCGCGACTTCTTCGACGAGATCGGCCGGGCCTTCGACATCGCGCCGCCAGGTCGGCGGCTGGACGATGAAGTTCTTCGAACTCTGGCCTTCGCCGGTGACCTCGAAGCCAAGATCTTTCAGCACGGCGCGCACCCGCGTGGGCTTCACGTCGATGCCGGCGAGCTGGCGCACGCGGTCGGGGTTGAAGGTGATGGCTTGCGGGGCCGCGGGCTCAGCGCCTGCGACCTGGATTTCGCTGGGCTCGCCGCCGCAGAGATCGAGGATCATGCGGGTTGCGAGTTCGAGACCGGGCACGACGAAACCGGAATCGACGCCGCGGGCGAAGCGGTACTGCGCGTCGGTGGTGAGCTGGAGCGCGCGGCCGGTCTGGTGCGTAAGCGTTGGATCGAACAGTGCGCATTCGACCAGGATGTCCGCGGTCGTTTCGCTGACGCCGGAATATTCACCACCGATGACGCCGCCGAGGCCGAGCACGCGCTCGTCGTCGGCGATGACGCACATTTGCGGCGTCACGTTGTAGACGTTGCCGTTGAGCGCCTTGAAGCTCTCGCCGTCGCGGCCCATGCGGGCGCGAACAACACCACTGAGCTTGCCCGCATCGTAGACGTGCAGCGGGCGCCCGCGGTCGTGGGTGATGAGATTGGTGATGTCGACCAGCGTGCTGATCGGCTTTTGGCCGATGGCGCGCAGACGCTGCTGCAGCCACGCGGGCGACGGGCCGTTCTTGACGCCACGGATGAAACGGCCGGCGAACATCGGGCACGCGTGCGCGTTTTCGGTCGCGACTTTTTGCGGCGACGGATAGCGGCCCGGGATTGGCAGGATCGGTTTCGTCGTTTGCTTGCCGATACCGGCAGCGGCGAGATCGCGGGCGATGCCGGCGACGCCGAGCCAATCGGGCCGGTTCGGCGTGACTTCGATGTCGATCACCGGATCGTTCAAGCCCAGCGCTTCGGCGAGCGGGGTTCCGACTTTAAGCTCGGGATCGAGTTCGAGGATGCCGTCGGCGTCGGTGTCGAGTTCAAGCTCGGCGCCGGAGCAGAGCATGCCGTTGGAGACGACGCCGCGCACGGGGCGGGCTTCGAGCGTGATGCCGCTGCCCGGGATGGTCGTGCCGATCGGCGCGAACGCGGTGACGAGGCCGGCGCGCGCGTTGGGCGCGCCGCAGACGATTTCGAGTTGGCCTTGCGCGGTTTCGACTTGGCAGACTTGGAGTTTGTCGGCGTTCGGGTGTTTCGCCGCGCTGATGATGCGCGCGACGGTGAACGGCGCGAGCTTTTCGCCGGCGTTCTCGACGGATTCCACCTCGAGACCCGTCATGGTCATGGTTTCGACGATTGCCGCGATGCTCGCATCGGTGGCGAGATGCTCTTTGAGCCAGGAGAGCGTGAATTTCATTGTGCCGCCCCTAGTTCAGTGCGGAGAGCGCGCGCAAGCGGGCCGAGATAGGTCTGATCCATACTGAAGCTTATGTCTGCCTTATGCGATTGATGGTCATCAAAGCGCGCATTCACTTCGACACCACCGAGCGTGCGAACGCTCACGCTGATGGCGACTTCCTGGTCAATTCCCGAGAGCGTTGAGTTTCCGGTTAGTGTCTTGTCCATCCTCTCTAGGTCGGAGATGAACCGCTCTGGCTCCATCAAAAGCGTTGAGAACGCACCGCTCAGCGAGGACACCTGAAATGTGCCCTCAGATAAGATGTAGCCGAGCTCTTCGTGCCGACCTCGGAAGGACAGCGACACGTTCGCCGTTGGCGATCCGATGACAACCATCACCCGATCCCCTGCGCCAAACCCGGCAGCAGATACGGACTGAAGCCGTAATGCTTCAGCCAGCGCGTGTCGGCGGCGAAGAAGTCGCGGAGATCGGGCATGCCGTATTTCAGCATGGCGAGGCGATCGATGCCCATGCCGAAGGCGTAGCCTTGGTATTTGTCGGGATCGATGCCGCAATTCTTGAGCACGTTCGGGTGCACCATGCCGCTGCCGAGGATTTCGAGCCAATCGTTGCCGGCGCCGATTCTAATCGTGCCGCCGGAACGGTCGCAGCCGACATCGACTTCGGCGCTCGGTTCGGTGAACGGGAAATGGTGCGGGCGGAATCTGAGGCGCACGTCGTCGACTTCGAAATACGCTTTGATCGCGGCGATCAGCACGCTTTTGAGATCGGCCATGCTCGTGGTCTCGTCGATGACGAGGCCTTCGATCTGGTGGAACATCGGCGTGTGGGTGGCGTCGGAATCTTTGCGGAACGTGCGGCCCATGCAGATCATGCGGATGGGCGGCTTCTGCTTCAGCATCGTGCGCACTTGCACGGGTGAGGTGTGCGTGCGCAGCACCTTGCGCGCGCCGTCTTCGCCCTTCGCATCGAGGAAGAAGGTGTCGTGCGTTTCGCGCGCCGGGTGGTTCGGAGGGAAGTTGAGCGCGGTGAAATTGTTGAAGTCGGTCTCGATGTCCGGGCCTTCTTCAACCGAGAAGCCCATCTCGCCGAAAATGGCGGCGAGTTCTTCCATCACTTGGGAAACCGGATGGATCGTGCCGAGGCGAGGACGAACCGGCGGCAGCGTCACGTCCACCGCTTCGGCCTGAAGCTGGCGATCGAGCGCAGCTTCCGCGTGCGCCGCCTTCTTGGTGACGATGGCTTCGGTGACCTTGTCTTTGAGGACGTTGAGCGCCGCGCCGAACGTCTTACGCTCGTCCGGGCTCATCGCGCCCAGGCCCTTCATGAGCGCCGAGATGCTGCCCTGCTTGCCGAGCGCTTCGACGCGCAGGGCTTCGAGGGAGGCTTCGTCGTTGGCCTGCTCGATGCGCGCGATGAGGTCGCGTTCGAGAGCTTGAAGGTCAGTGGTCATATCGAGCCGCCTCAACTGCTCCCCCGCGTGCGGGGGAGCTGTCACGCGAAGCGTGACTGAGGGGGCTGAGGCGCCACGTTCTAAGAGGGACTTACCCCCTCCCCCTCGCTTCGCTCGGGACCTCCCCCGCATGCGGGGGAGGAGGAGTCACTTCAGTGCGGCTTGGGCTTGCGCAACAAGACCCTTGAAAGCCGCGGGCTCGTTCATGGCGATGTCGGCCATGACCTTGCGGTCCAGCTCGATGCCCGCCTTGGCGAGCCCGCTGATAAATCGGGAATAGGTGAGGCCCTCTTCCCGCACCGCGGCGTTGATGCGCTGGATCCAGAGCGCGCGGAAAACGCGCTTCTTGGCTTTGCGGTCGCGATAGGCGTAGAGGCCGGCCTTCTCCACCGCCGCGTTGGCGGTGCGGAAGGTGTTCTTGCGGCGGCCATAATAGCCCTTCGCCTTCTTCAGAACTTTCTTGTGGCGAGCGTGGGCGGTGACGCCCCCTTTGACGCGTGCCATGTCAGTACTCCGTCAGTTTGAGGGTTAGTCGAGCCCGTAGGGGATCCACAGCTTCACGCGGTCGGCGTCCGGCTTGGCCAGCGCGTCGGTGCCGCGGTTCTGACGAATGTACTTCGCGTTGTGGCTGATCAGGCGGTGGCGCTTGCCGGCGACGCCGGCCTTCACCTTGCCCGAAGCCGTGAGCTTGAAGCGCTTTTTCACGCCGCTCTTGGTCTTCAGTTTCGGCATTTCATCCTCCAGTCGGATCGAGGCGCGCTGGGCGCGCGAAAGGGCCGCCACGGCATGCCGTTTAGCCGGGCCGCCCCATGAAGGCGGGGCGTCTAGCACGGGGCCGGGGCCGGAACAAGCGGCCAGAGGGGGGCGCCTTACCGTCTGGCAATCCATCTGCAGCTGACGAGGGAACTCACAGGCAAGTTGCGCTTTGGCAACGTGGGGGCGCAGTACGGTGGCGACGCTGTGGCGCACGATCCGGAAAAAGACCATCCGTCCTCGCGGACCGCGGAGGAATTGGCGCGGGCTGCGGCTCGCGCCGAAAGCGCCGAACGCAGGCTTTGGCGGCTGCAATGGGCGCAGGCTTTCAAGCGGCTGTCCGAGCTGGGCGGCCGCAAGGGCGAGGACCGCGACACCCGCTGAGCCCGCTGGCGGGGCGGGCGCTGGTCCCCTAGAGTTCTGAAGCTCTGGGAGGATGGGTCCGTGCGACAGCCCCGATCGCTCGACGAAGCCAAGGCCATGGTGCGCGCGGAGAAGGCGAAGCTTTCCACCGCCCTTAAAGCCATCGCCGGAGCGCCGGCCGTGACGGCCGTGCTGGCGGCGCTGCTGATCGCGTTCGGGGTCAATCTGCTCTATTCGCCGACCCAGCTGCCGCTGCTCGGCGATTGGACCTTCGCCAGCATCGGCCTACCGAACTTGGATCTCGGCCTCGCCGGCGAACAGGCGGCGCAGATCCGCGACGCGGCGGCGGCGCAGGACGTCAGCGGACGCGCGCTGAGTTGGGCCGATCAGAACCCGGACAAGGTCCCGCTGATCAACGCGATTGGCGCGGGCGGTGCGCTGGCGCTGCTGTTCGTGAACTTGGGGCTGACGGCGCGGCGGTATGGGCGCGCGGCTTAGCCGCGGCGAAAGCCGAAGCGGTACGGCGGCCGTTGGTGTTCGGACCAATCGGTCCATGGCCCGGGCGAAACAGCCATGAGCGCAAACGAACCGTGCGGCGTCTCGACCGCGGCTTCATCCAGCGTCAGCTCGCGCTCGCCGACGCCTTCGACCGTCACGCGCAGGCGCAGGCGGCCGGCCCAGACGCAGCGCGCGTTCTGCGGGCAGCGGCTGTCTTCGAGCACTTCAAGCGGGCGCACGCGGAGACCGCCACCGAGATCGGCGGTTTCGTTGAGGCGCGCGGCGACGACGCCGGCTTCAGATAAAGCGGCGTTGCGCTGGGCGAGGTCTTCGCGGATGTGCTGGGGCAGCTGCGCTTGCTCAGGCGCGCCGCCAGCCGGCGAAGCGCAGGCCGCCAAAGCGAGAGCCGCAAACAAAACAGCGCGCATCGAACACACTCCTTAGTCGCGGCAAGCTATCGGCCACAGCTGAACGGCGGCTGATGGCGCCGCGGTTACGCCCGCGGCGCCATCACCATCACGACCTGGCGGCCTTCGAAGCGCGGCTCGTGCTCGACCTTGGCGATGCCGTCGAGCTCGTTGCGCATCCGGTCGAGCAGCTCCATGCCGAGGTGCGTGTGCGCCATCTCGCGGCCGCGGAAGCGCAATGTGACCTTCACCTTGTCGCCTTCTTCGAAGAAGCGGTGAATGGCCTTCATCTTCACTTCGTAATCGTGGTCGTCGATGTTCGGACGGACCTTGATTTCCTTGAGCTCGACGCGCTTGGCCTTCTTGCGCGTCTCGGCCTTTTTCTTCTGCTCCTCGAACCGGAACTTGCCGTAGTCGAGAATCTTGCAGACGGGCGGCACGGATTGGGGCGCCACCTCGACCAGGTCGAGGCCCGCTTCGCGCGCTGCTTCGAGCGCGGCGGAGATCGGCATTTCGCCCTGCTTTTCCCCTTCTGCATCGATGAGGAGCACGCGCGGAACGCCGCGGATCTCCTCGTTCACCCGCGGGCCATCCTTCGAGGGCGGCGGCGCGGCGTACGGACGTCTAGCTATCGGGCATTCTCCTGTTGCTGTTGATAAGACACGCGCAGTCCGCGCCCCTGGGGACGCGGACTCAGCGGACGGAATATTGCCTTTACGGGCGGTTTCATCAAGCCGTCGCGGCTTGGCGCAGGACGCCGCAATTGCGGAGTTGGCGCTCCACCTGCTCCACCGGCAGGTCGGAGATGACCGAGGCGGTCAGCGTGACGACGCCGCCGCGGCCGCGCGGCGCGCTGAGTTCGGGATGGCTGAGCGCGGACAGGAAGACGAGACAGGGCACGCCAGTGGCTGCGGCCATGTGCATCAGGTCCACATCGTCGCCCACCGCAAAGGCGGCGCGCTCGAGCAGGCCGACGGTCTGGAAGAGATCGGGGCGGGTGACGAGGTTTTTGGCCCGCGGCTCGAGCTTCGCGACCGCGGCGCCGGCCGGGCGCTCGTCGGCGCCGCCGAGTACGACAGGCGTCACGCCCTGCGAGGCGGCGCGGCGTGCGAGGTCGGCGTACTTCGCATCGTCCCACCGACGTGCGGGATCGGCGTTGGAGCCGCGCGGCAGCAGCACGATGTAGGGCCCGCGAATGCCGAAATAGTCGGGGCTGAGGCGGGGGGGATCGCGCAGCACGTGCCGCACCCAAGTCAGGTCCGACATCACCGGCTCGGGCGGCAATCCAGCCGCCGCCAGCTGCGCGGCATAGCGGTCGAGCGGATGCATCTGCGTGCGCGCGGCATCAAGGAAGGTGTGGCTGGCGCCCGGCGTCGGGCCGGACCATTTCGGCGGCCACGGTCTAAGACCTTGGAAATAGTTGTTCGTGCGGCTCGACCCTTCGAGGTCGTAGATCATGTCGTATTTGGCGGCGCGGATACGGGCGATCAGTTTGGTGATCGCTTGCGGCTCAGTCGGCTTGCCGTCGGCTTCGACCGTGTCGAAATACGGCGCCTTCTCGGCGAGCTCCTTGGTCGCTTCCGTCGTCAGCAGCGTGATGCGCGCGCCGACGTGGTGTTCGCGGATGCGCTTGGCCGCGGCCAAAGCCATTACGAACGCGCCCAGGCCGCCGAGCTGGATCACCAGCACGCGCTTGGCGGAATTCGTTTCGCTATCGGACGACGCAGCAGACTTGCGCCAGATCATTCCCCGACTCCTCGCCGCAGCTTTTTACAGCACCGGCTCGTGCTTCGTAACTGTCTTGCGCTGCTCGGCATCGCGCAAAAGCCGTTGGTAAACAGCTAATGTGGCGGTTTGGAGCGCTGTCTTAGAATACAGGTTCTGCACGCGCCGCTGGCCTTGGCGTCCCATTTCGGCGCGCGCGTCGCGGCCGAGGTCCATGGTCCGCTCGATCGCCCCGGCCAAGGCTTGCGCGGCGCCGGGCGGGACAAGGAACCCGGTTTCGCCCTCGACGATCGTTTCGGTGAAGCCGCCGAGATTGCTGGCGATGGCCGGCACGCCCATCGCCTGCGCTTCCACTGCGCCGCGGCCGAACGCTTCCGCTTCGATCACCGGGAACACGGCGATATCCGCCGCCGCGAACGCCGTCGGCATATGAGAGATGTGCCCCGCGATCAGGACAACTTCCTGTAAGCCGGCGGCCTCGATCGCCGCCTTCAATTCAGTCACGTACCCTTGCCGCCCCTGCGGGTCGCCGGCGAGCACCACCTTGAGCGCGCCGGGCCGGCGCGCTTCGATCATCCGCACCGCTTCGATCAGCACGAGCTGGCCTTTCCAGCGCGTCAGCCGCGCGGGCGCGATGACGACGCAGCGCGCGTCCTGCGGTGCGAGCCCCCAATCCCCGCGCGTGATCTCGATCTCGCTCGTCGGGACCTTGCTGCGGTCAAACTGAGCAAGATCGACGCCGCGCGGGATCACGGTGATGCGCTGCGGTTCGACATCGTAATTCTCGAGGATGTGCTCGCGCGTGTAGTGCGAGTTGGCGATGACGGCGTCGCCGCGCGTCATGATCGAATTGTAGAAGCGCTTCAGCGGCGAACGAAAATTGTAGATGCCGTGGAACGTTGTCACGAACGGCTTGCCGGTGAGCCGCGCCGCGAAGAACGCGCTCCAGGCTGGCGCGCGCGAGCGCGCATGGATGATGTCGACGCGCCGCTGCCGCGCCAGCGCGCCGAGCTTCCACGCATTGGCGATGGCGACGAACGGGTTCTTGGTTTGGAGCGGGAGCTTGATCAGCTCGCCGCCGGCCGTCTCGAGGTCCGGCTCGAGACGGCCGCCGGCGCTAGCGACCAAAGCGAGCCCCCCGGCGCGGCTGATCGCCTCCGCTATTTCAAGCGTAGTCCGCTCCACGCCGCCAGCGTTCAGCTCAGGCGTGACTTGCAGAACCCGCGGGATGTGACCTTCTTGCAATGCTTCGCCGTCGCCCGACTGCGCCCGTTTCGGCTAAACCGATGTTTAGACACGATTTTGCCGAGCTTGGCGCTGCTATTCGTTAAAGACGCGCTTTCGCCCGCCTTCTGCGGGCCAAGTTTCGCCTGTTAGTAGAGCCACCGCCGTGGGGCCAAGTCGAGGCGGCGCTGCAGCATCTGCCCCTGCCCTGAGCGAGGCGCTTGGCATCACCTTTCGCTTCGGGCATCGCTTTTTACGCCTTGGTCCGGGGAGTTACGCACGCATGATGACCGCATTCGCCAGCCTGTTGCTGCCGTTCGCTTTGATGCAGACGGCGACGCCCGACGCGGGCGGCGCGGCCGCGCGCACCGCTGAGCGCTTCAGCCAGTGCGTCGCGATGATCGATGACGACGCCGAGCGCGCCTACGAAGAGGCGATGGCCTGGGCCGCCGAGGTGCAGTCGGTCGGCGCATATCGGTGCGCCGCGATGGCTCTGGTTGCGCAGAACCGCTACGCGGAAGGCGCCCGGCGGTTGGACTCATTGGGGTCGGCGGTGAATCCGGCCGAGACGGCGACGCGGGCTGAACTGTTCAGCCAAGCCGGCAACGCGTGGCTGCTCGGGCGCGAACCGGCGCGGGCGCGCGCCTCCTTCACCCGCGCCATCAGCACCATCGAGAGCGACCCCACGCAGCTGCCGGACCTGCTGGTCGATCGCGCGCGGGCCTACGCTATGGAAGAAGACTGGCGCCACGCGGAAGAGGATCTCTCCCGCGCGCTCGACCTGCGTCCGAACGATGCGCTGGCGCTGCGGCTGCGCGCGTCGGCGCGGATGCATCAGAACTCGTTCGACCTCGCCGAGGCCGACGCGCAGCAGGCGTTCACGCTGGCGGCCACCGAAGACGATCGCGTCAGCGCTGCGCTGGTGCTCGGCCACGTGCGCGAGAGCAAGCGCACCGGCGCGCCGGTGGACGAGCAATAGCGTAGCCGAAATTTCGCCCGCCCCAGCGACGGAAGCGCTCACTTGGCCCGTTTGAGCCAGGGTGAGGGATGTCGCCTGGGAGGCGCCAAGTGAAGTTCAAAGCCATTGCCATGGGTGCGTTTTTGGCCGTCGCCGCGTGCGCGTCGGCGCCGCCAGCCGAAGCCTGGACGCAGATCGGCGTGCGTGAAGTGCGTGACCGCACCGATCGCGACACCATCGTCGTCGAGGGGCCGCGCCGGTTCGACCGCATCAAGCTCTGCGTCTATCGCAACCCGGTGCATTTCATCGATCTCGATGTCCGCTTCGCCAATGGCGGACATCAGGACGTCGGCGTGCGCCAGCGCATCAATCCGGGCCAATGCACGCGCGCCATCGACCTCGAAGGCGACGAGCGCAACATCACGACGGTGTCGATGCTCTATGAAGAAACGAGCTTCCGCCGCCGGACGGCGACGGTGCGGTTGTTCGCGGAATAGTGCTGGGTGATGGGTGTTAGGTGTTCGGTGACCTGCTCGGCGCCGCTCACACCCAACACCCCATCACCTAACATCTAATCCGCGCACCCACCCGACTTCGGGATCGTTGAAATCAACGACATCGCCGAGTTCGTAGACGTTGCGATAACCGTAGCCGTAGAGATTGATGAAGGTCTGGATGTTGAGCGCGAGCTCCACCCGCTTCAGCACCACGGGCGCTGCGTTGTTCGAGAAATTGTTGTTGCAGTAGATCAGGATCCGCACGCCGGGATCGCGGAGCGCGGCGCGCAAGGATTGATCGGTGAAATCCGTGAAGGGCAGATTGACCGCGCCTTCGATGTGACCTTGGGCGTAGGCGTCGGCCGAGCGCGCGTCGAGAACGATCGTGCCGGGCTCGCGCGCCATCCGCTGGAAGTCGGCGAGTGAGATCAGCCTCTCGGCGCGATAGGCCTCCACTTCGCCGGTGAGCCCGCGGAAGCTCCGATAATCGATCTGCGCTTCGGTTGTCGGGCGCAGCTTCTCTTGCGCCAGCGCGGGCGCCGTCAGCACTCCGCACGCAGCCGCAAGCGCAATGAACAGGCGCATCGCAAGAACCCTCCTCCTCCTGGCGAGGCGAAGGATGGCGCTTCGATCTGGCTTTTATTGCGGCGGCTCAGCTGCCGCTATTGATGGCCGCGATCAGGTACGGCACGCCGACCGCGTAGGCGCCGCCGATCAAAAGCCCCACCGGCATCCCCATCAGCGCGCCGACATAGCCGTTGCCGAGCCGCTCGCTCCAATCGAGGCCGCGCCCGCCAAGCCGGACCAGAAAGCCGAGACCGCCGCCGATCAGGCCGCCCATGCCGCCATAGTTCCAGCCGATCACGCAGAGCACGATCATGCCGATGAAAGCCGCGACGCTAAGCAGCAGCCTTAGATTATCCACGCCAGCCTCATCTCAAGTCCCGCCCCCCGGGGCGCGGGCTCTGTCATGACAGGCCCGCCCCGGTGACGGCAAGCGGGGGTCGCAGGCTTAGAGCGCCGGGCGGATGCCGCCGTTGGTTACCGGCGGAGGGACCGGCTCGTAGGCGGCGCCGTTGCGCTGCACGCGCGCAGCGGCTTCGCGCTGGGCGGCGGCGCTGATGAGGCCGAGCTCCTGCGGCGTCACCACGACCAGCTGACCCGACGAAGCCAGAGCTTCGGCGATGTTCTGGCGCGTCTGCATCTCGAGCAGCGTCAGGATCGCGGCGGTCGAGGCCGGATCGCGATCGGCGAAGACATCGGCCAGCTGATCGATCTGCTGCGGCCGGAGCGCCAGCACGCCTTGCGCCCGCATCGCTGCGCGCGCGGCGTCGATGACGGCGGGCGTCCCGCCCGGGCCGGCGGTGACGACGCTCGCGCCGGGCGAGGCGTTGACGGCGAATTCGTCCGGCTGCGTGTACGTGAAGTTCGCGGTGTGGAAGTTGACGCCGAGCGCCATGCCGGGTTCGCCCGCCTCGTCGCCTTCGGCTTCGGCTTGGCGCAAGTGCTCGATCGCGGCGCGTTCGACTTCATGCAAGGCGGCGCGCAGTTCTTCGTCCTTGCGCTTGCCGATTTCGGAGCGAAACGCGCTTTGGATGCGCGAATCCAGAGCGAGGCTGAATTCCTGGATTTCGTAGACGTGCTTCAGCAGCCGCCGGTTCAGGCTGAACTGCACGCGCGCATCGACGATGACGCGGTGGCTGTCGGCGGTGACCGCCTCGAAAGGCAGCGGCGCGCAATATTGCGGGCGCAGGTTGACCGACCCGGTCCTTGGATCAAGCAGCCGCACCATGCGCCGACCGCCCGTCGACGGATCGAGCGCGACGAACTCGATGTGCGGGGCCTCGGGCCCTTTGACGACGGCCTCTTCGACGTCCCACAGCACCACCTTGCCTTCGAGCGCGCGTTTGAAGCCGCGCTCATTGTGCGTCATGTAGGTGCGGTCATAGCGGGCTTCGTAATAGCGCGTGATGACGAAGGCGGCGGCGGCGATCAGCGCGACCAGCACGACCGCGACGGCGATAATCAGGATCATATTCATCGCACTCTCCCCCGAGGCGACATTCACCATATCGCACTCGCAACAGAGTTGCAGTGAAAAGTCCTGTCGAGGCGAAAACTAGTTACGCCGGTCACTTTCAAGGACGCAGCCGGCCAGCCCTTCGTTGCGCACCACACGCGCGCGGCCGACCAAAGCCGCGGAACGGCGGCGCACATACGGACCCGGATTGTCGGCGCTCCAGCGGTTCGGATTGGGCAGCACGGCGGCGAGGCGCGCGGCCTGCAGCGGCGTCAGGTCCTCGGCCGAGACGCCGAAGCGGGCGCGCGCCGCAGCCTCGATGCCGAAATTGCCGTCGCCCCACTCGGCGGCGTTCAGGTACGCCTCCATGATGCGCTCTTTCGGCCACATGAACTCGATCAGCGCCGTGAAGTAGGTTTCGAAGCCTTTGCGCACCCAAGAGCGCTCAGGCCAGAGAAACAGATTCTTCGCCGTCTGCTGGCTCACGGTCGAGCCGCCGCGCACATTCCCGCCGCGCGCGTTCGAGCGCATCGCACGCTGAATCGCTTCGACGTCGAAGCCGTCATGAGTGCAGAAATTGCCGTCCTCGGCCGCGATCACCGCGCGCACCATGTGCGGCGAGATGCGCTCGAGCGGCACCGGATAGTGCCGGATGGTCTCTCCTTCCGCCGCGCGCTGCAGCATCAGGATCGTCGCCGGCGGATCGAAGAAGAGATAGGCGCCCGCCCAGGACACCGGGATCAGCACGAAAGCGATGAAGATCACCGAGACGAGCGTGTTGAACAGCCCGAAGCGCTTGCGCCGCTTGATGCGGCTGAGGTCGAGATCGAGATTGGTGCGCGCATCGCGCGCGCGCTGGCGATCGCTGCGCCGCGGCGTGCGCGGCGGCAGCGGAATCTCGGCGTCGCCGAACAAAGGTTCCTCACGCGGCGGCGGTTCAGGCATCCGCTCGTAACGCGGCGGCGGCGGCGCCGGTTCAGGCGGCTGCGGCCTCGGATCGTACAGAGGTTCGTGATCGTCCGCTTCGGACGGCGGCTCGCTCGGCTCGGACTCTCCTCCCGCTGCGGGTTCACTTGGGCGCGGCGGCTCGCCTTCACGTTCGGGATTCTCTTCGTCAGGGCTCATGCCATTCCTCAGCCACGCTCGCCTCAGTCTCGCGCGGCGCCTGCTCGGATTTGAGGCGCTGGAAGGCCCCGGCGTCAAGCAGGCGCCGGCACGCCCAGACGGCCATGCCGCGCACCAGCGCTGAATTATCGCCGAGCCGCGCGATCGCCGCGGAGGCGAGATCGGCGTCGCCGGAATTGCCGATGGCGACGAGCACGTTGCGCACGAACCGGTCGCGGCCCGTACGCTTCACAGGCGTGCCAGCGAAGCGCGCGCGGAAGGCGGCGTCGTCGAGCGCGGCGAGTTCGGCGAGCGGCGCGAGACGCAGATCCGCGCGCATGCCGATACGGTTTTCGCGCGCTTGCGCCGCGAACTTGTTCCACGGGCACACCGCCAGGCAATCGTCACAGCCATAGATGCGGTTGCCGATCGCCGCGCGGAACACCTCCGGGATCGCTCCCTTGTGCTCGATCGTCAGGTACGAGATGCAGCGCCGCGCATCGAGCCTGAACGGCGCGGGGAAGGCGTCGGTCGGGCAGGCGGCCTGGCACGCCCTGCACGAGCCGCACCGTTCGATGTGCGGCGCGTCCGGCGCGAACGGCAGCGTGGTGTAGATCGCCCCGAGGAACAGCCACGAGCCATGCTCGCGGCTGACCAGGTTGGTGTGCTTGCCCTGCCAGCCCAGCCCGGCGCGCTCAGCCAGCGGCTTCTCCATCAGCGGCGCAGTGTCGATGAACACCTTCACCTCGCCGCCGAACTTGGCCTTGGCCCAGCCGGCGAAGGTCTTCAGCCGCCCCTTCACCACCGCGTGGTAGTCGTCGCCCCGCGCATAGACCGAGATGGCGCCGCGGTCCGGATGATCGAGGATTTCCAGCGGGTCTTGTTCGGGCCCGTAGTTCACACCGAGCACGATGGCCGAGCGTGCCTCGGGCCATAGCTCGGTGG
>NZ_DASPLU010000021.1:0-43123 GCF_035627415.1 Vitreimonas sp.
CCTGGCGACGGCGCCGATGTCAGAACTCTCGCGGGGACGCGGGCTTCCGCGTCATAAGCGCCGAACCAACGGCGCATTTCTTCTGACGCGCAAACCCGCGTCCCCCGCTCTCCACTTGTTCGGAGCGAACGATGACGCACGCCTATCGCTTTCACTCGCCCCGCGAAGCGGGGGAGGGACAGCGGGCGAAGCCCGCAGGGAGGGGGACAGTCAGTTAGTTGCCGAAGCGCGGGCGATCACCCCGCCGCCGCATCGATCAGCAAGAACGCGCGCGTCGCCTCCGCGTTCATCGAGGCGCGGCCGCGGGCGATCAGCTCGGCGATGCGCGCGCCTTCGTTGCGCAGAAACTGCATCGCTTCCTGATTGGCCACCGGATCATGCGCGAAATGCTCGGCGAGCTGGCGCGACGCTTCCGGCGCGGCCTCGTACACCGCACGGCGGCGCGCCTGCGTGCCCGAACGCGCCCGCTGGGCGATGCGCTCGAGCCCCGAGGGCGAAAACACGGTGTCGAGCTTGAGCCCCGCATGTTCGATCGTCTCCACGATCGGCAGCGACGGCGCGGCCGGGCGCGGCTCGACGATGCGGCGGCGCAGATGCGCGACCGGATCCTCCGCCTCGCGGCGCGGCGCGGGTGCAGACGCCGGCGCACGGCCGCCGCCTTCGTCCTCGACAGAGGAGAGCAGCTCGCGCCAGGTCCAGTCGTTGGCTGCGTTGCGGTCGAGGCGCTCGTTCGCGCGCACATTGCGCGCCGGCGGGCGCTCGCGCTCCTCGTACGCCTCGCGTGCGGCCGGGCGGCGCTGCCGCGACGGCGCCGGCTGGTCGAGCGGATCATGCTCGTCGCGCCAGGAATTGTCGTACGTTTCCTCGCGCGGCGGGCGCGTGCGGACGCGCGGCTCGGGTGTGCTGTCTTCGACGGCGCTGCGTGTGCCGATCGCCGCCGAGCGCGCCGCTTCCGCCGCATCGCGCAACCGCTCCAGCGCGATCGCCGCCTCGCGTTCGACGTTCACGGCTTCGCCGCGGATCAGGTCGGCGGCGCGCTTGGCGTCGTCGATGGCGCGATGCGTGGTCTCGCGCACGGCGCCGGCGGTGGAATTGGCCGCGAGCGTCGCCGCTTCGGCCGATTGACGCGCGGCGTCGGTGAGATTGGTGGCCTTCGCCAGCACGTCGAGCGCGTTCGAGAGCGCCTGCTCCAGGCGGAGCGCAGAGTCGGCGCTGGCTTGGGCTGCGCTAGAGAGGCCGTGCGTGCGGTCGCTGATGAGCGCGGCCGCCGCGCCGAACGAGGTGAGGCGATGATCGAGCGCCTGGTCGGCGGCGCGCACCTCGGCTTCGGCGAGCTTGGCCGCTTCCGAGATCGAGTGCGTATGCTTGCCGATCGAGTTGCCGATCGTCTGAGCCTGGCTGGTCAGCTCCTGCGAGATGCGCAGCAGCTCTTCGCGCTCGCGCTCCATGCCGGTGATCATCTGGCTTGCGCCGGCCTTGGCTTGGTGGGCCATCGCGTCGACGGCCTGCGCTTGGCGCGCGATCTGGCCTTCGACGTCCTGCAGCCGCGACAGCGTCTGTTCGAGCGCCTTGTCGAGCGTGTTGATCTCGCCGCGCACTGTGACCGCGAGTTGGCGTGCGGCGTCTTCGGCGCTGCGCTCCGGATTGAGCAGGCGGTCGGCCGCATCGGCCAGGCGGCGGGCTTCGGCTCGGGCCCGGGCGCTGTCGCGCGCGGCAAGGCCGGAGAAGAACGCCATCACCGCCGGCAACAGCACGGCGGCGGCGAGCGCGGCCATCTCGACTGGCGCGAGCACGCTGATCCCGTCGGCGCCGAGCAGCGCGAAGGCGGCGGCGAGGGCGCCCGCCACCCAGAACACCGCCACGCCAATCGCCAGCTTGCCCGCCAGCGCGCCAGGCTCACGCGCGCGGCCGGTGTCAGGCGTCGTCTTCGTCATCAATGCGTCCCGCCAAGTTTGAAGCGCGCGCAGCTGACGCGCGTTAATCGCTTAACGGAAACGAAAGAAGTGCGGCCATTTCAAGAGCGCGCCGCATCATTGGCGCCTAGATGGACGAGGTTTCAGCGATCGCGCGACGCTTCGCAAGCCTCGGTCGCGCAGCGGTCGGCCGTGTCGACGCGCTGCTCCAAGGTGATGCCGACCCAAGCGAGGGCCATCGCCAACAGGAAATCACGGATCGCGACCAGAACGGACAGCATTGCCCTCATCCTCGATGCAGCGAACGGTATGTGCGCCCATCCGCTTCGGCCGACAAGCGTCGATGGCGTTAATAAGCGCCGAATAGCGAAGCGAGTGTTACGATCGCCGCACTGCTTGACGCCGCCGGCCGTTGGGCTACATACCGCGCGATGTTACAACATAACAGCGCCCAGGCCGGAAAGCGCGCCCACTTGGCCCATGCCGCCGTCGTCGGGCTGCACGCGTTGTGCTGCGGCTTGCCGGCGCTGGCCATGCTGGCGGCCGCCATATCTGGCGCCACCTCCGGAATCGCCGCGCTGGCGGGGATCGTCGAGCCGCTGCACGCGTTCCTTCATACCCACGAGGTCTGGATTCTCGTGGTTTCGGCGCTGCTGGTGGTCGCCGGCGGCGCGCTGGAGGCGCTGGCCCGGCGCGGCGCTCATACGCACGGTTTCCCCTGGCTGTTCGCGATTTCGGTCGCCTGCTTCCTCGTCAACGTGGCCATCATCGCCGTCCACCGCGCGCTCTAAACTACCGTTTTGGCTTGAGAATTTGCAGCGCGAGCGCCCGGAACCGCCGCGCCGCTTCGCCTGCGCCGGCGTCGCGCCAGAGCGCCCGCCGCAGCGCGAAGCCGTCCAGCGCCGCCATCAGCGTCCGCGCCGCGTCCTCCGGTTCGAGGGCCGGGTAGGCCAAGCCGACAGCTTGCGCCCGCTCGATCGCGCCGGAGATGCGGCCGACCGCCACCCTGTCCCTGGCCCCGAGCGCGGCGGCGAGCGAGCAGTCACGGGCAGCCTCGGCCCAAATGTCCGACAACAACGCCCCATCGCCGGCGCGGTCGAACGCCTCGAAGAACGCCCGCGCCAAGTCGGTGAGCCCATCGATCAGGCTGGCCTCGCCGCCGAGGCGCTCCAGCGCCGCTTCGGCGTCGGCCCGGGCCTCGAGCGCAATGGCCGCGACGATGTCGGCTTTAGAATTGTAGTAACGATAGAGCGCGCCCGGGCTGATCCGCGCCTCGGCGCAGATTTCCTCGATTGTGGTCTGGCGGAAGCCCCGCTCCCGAAAACAGGCGCGCGCCGCGTCCAGGATCTGGCCGCGGCGGCGTTCGGGCAGGGCGGGGTCGGCGCGCCGGGGCATGGAATCGCCGCCAAGCATAGGCCTTCCCTCTATGGTTTAGTCTATCTTCACGCCCTGGTGGCAGCGTCGGCCGGAATTCTGACCGGCGGAGACCGCTCGTTCATGTCCACCACGCCGCCAACGGCGCTCGCAAGCGCGGCCGAGACGCGACGGCGCGAGATGCCCGCCTCGATCGCCCTCGTCATTCTTACCGGCGGCCTCGCCGCGGCGATCATGGAGGGGCCGGGCGCGGTCGGCTGGGCGGCGATCATGTCGCTGCTGCTGATTTTCGACACCGAACTCTACCGCCGTCTCGACGCCGCCGATGCAAAGATCCAAGGGCCCACGCTGGCCGGACTGACGCTCTGGGCGTTCGCAAGCTCGACATTTTACGCCGTGCTGCCGGCTTCTCTCTGGCTCGACGGTCAAGCGGCCGGCGCGGCGGCGGCGATGGTGTTGTGGGTCGCGGGCGTTGTCAGGCACTTCAGCCCCGGCGGCTCTGGCGCGTTGCCGATCGCCTTGGCCGGCGCTGCGCCGCCGGCGCTCTCACTCGTGCTCGCGCCGCTCGCCATCGCCTCGATGACGGCCCAGCCGGACTGGGATCTGGCGATCATCGCCGCGGTCGGCGGCGGCGCGTTGATGGCCTACGTAACGCAAGCGCGGGTGAGCGCGGCCGACGCCGAACGCGCACTGCGCGAAAGCGCGCGCAACGTCAGCGCGCAGCAAACGCTGGCGAAGCTGATCTTCGAACATGACGCGCTCGCCGCTGTCCTCGTCGACACCGAGGGGCGCGTGGTGGCGATGAGCAAGAACATGAGCCTCGGCCTTGGAGTCGACGGCGCGGAGGGCCGCCGGCTCGAAGATGTCATCCCCTGGTCGCCCGAACGCTGGCGCGACGGCTTCGCGCGCGCACTGACGGGCGAACATGTGCGCTACGACGAAGACGAGGGGCACATGGCCGATGGCGTGCGCTACTTCTCGTGGCAGGCGCTGCCCTGGCGCAATGATGACGGCGAGATCTGCGGCGTCCTCGCACATGGACGCGAGATCACCTCTCTGGTGCAAGCGCGCGCGTCCGCGGCGTCGAACGAACGGCGTCTGAAGATCGCGCTGGAGGCGGGCCGCGGCGTCGTGTGGGAGGTGGATTACAAATCGCGCTCGATTTCCTGGCACGGCGATCCGACGACGGTCTACGGCGAAACCTTCACGTTCGAGCAGTTCGATCAAAATCAGGTGCCGTTCGTCCACAAGGACGATTACGCGTGGATGGCGCAGTACTTCCACGATGTCGCGGCGGGCGCCGTCGGCAGCATCGAACACCGCGTCATTAAGCGCGACGGCAGCGTCGGCTGGGCGCAGTGCTTCGCCGTACGCGTGTTGGGACGCAGCGGCGTCGTGCGCAAGCTCGTCATGCTGTCGAAAGACATCACCGACCGCAAGCGCCGCGAGGCGGACTTTATCGCCGCAATGCAGCGCGCCGAAGAAGCGCTGAAGGGCAAGCGCGCACTCTATGGCGAGGACGTCGGCGCGGTCGAAGCGATCGACGAGGGGGCGGTGAACCTTGTCGAAATGCATGAGCGTCTCGATCGCATCATCGCCGAGATGGACGTGCGCGATGCGATGCTGACCGAGACGATGGCCTCGCTGCGGGCTGCGCGCGAGGCGGCGGAATCCGCGAGCGTATCCAAGTCGCAGTTCCTGGCGTCGATGAGCCATGAACTTCGGACGCCGCTCAACGCCATCATCGGTTATTCCGAGATCCTCAAGGAGGAGGCGGAGGACGACGGCCGCTCCGGCGATGTCGCCGACATCGAACGCGTGCTCACCGCCGCGCGTCAGCTGCTGCATCTCATCAATGACATTCTCGATCTTTCCAAAATCGAAGCGGGACGGATGGACGTGGCCGCCTCCGAGTTCGACGTCGGCAAGCTGATCGGCGAAGCTGCCGCTATCGTGCGGCCGAGCGTGGAGAAGAACGGCAACGCCCTCGTGCTGGATTTCGCTGACGGGCTCGGCATCGCCTCCACCGACTCGTTCAAGCTGAACCAATGCCTCCTCAATCTGTTGGCCAATGCCGCGAAATTCACGCAGAACGGCGACATCACCATTCGCGCCAAGCGCGATCGGGCCGCCGGCGGCGATTGGATCGAGATCGCCGTCCGCGACAGCGGCATCGGCATGACGTCGGAGCAGGTGCAGCGCCTGTTCAACGCGTTCGTGCAGGCTGACGCGACCACCGCGCAACGTTACGGCGGCACAGGACTCGGTCTCGCCATCACCCGCAAGACGATGCAGCTCCTGGGCGGCGACGTGGCGGTCGCCAGCGCGCCGGGCGAGGGCTCGACGTTCACGCTCCGCTTCCCCGCGCATCTTCCCGCGCCAGTGGCGCCGGCGCGTTTCGACAGCGACGCGCTAGAGGGCGAAGGCGGCGAACGGATCGTGCTCATCATCGATGACGAGGAGAGCGCCCGCGATCTCGCGTCCCGCTCGCTGGCGCGTCTCGGCTTCGACGTACGCGGCGCCTCGAGCGGCGCGGAGGGGTTGCGCTTGGCGATGGCGCTGAAGCCGAGTCTCATCGTGCTCGACATCAATTTGCCCGACATCACCGGCTGGGACGTCATCGAAGGTTTGGCGGCCTCATGCGAAACGGCCGGCACACCGATCATCGTCCATTCCGTCGACGACGACCGCCAGCGCGCGCTGTCGCTCGGCGCCCGCGACCTGTTGGTGAAGCCCGCCGATCGCGACGTGCTCGCGGCCGCGGCGCTGCGGTTCGCACGTGTTTCCGAGACGACCACGCCGGCTGCGCCGGCAATTCTCCCCCTGACGAAGACTGCTTAAGAGGCGCCCATGCGAATCCTGATTGCCGAAGACCATCCTGATAACCGAGAGATGCTGACACGCCGGCTCGAACGGCGCGGCTATGAGGTGCACGTCGCCGAGAACGGCGCCGAAGCCGTCGAAAAAGCGAAGCAATGCTCGCCCGACCTGATCCTGATGGACATCTCGATGCCCGTCATGTCCGGCATCGAAGCGACGAAGGTGCTGCGCCAGACGCCGGACGTGAACAAGGTCAAGATCGTGGCCTTGACCGCGCACGCAATGGAAAGCGCGCGGCGCGAATGCATGGAAGCGGGCTGCGACGACTTCGCGACCAAGCCTGTCGACTTCGCGGGCCTCGTCGCGCTGATCGAGAAGTACACCGGCGCGGTCAACGCGCGGCAAGGTTAGCGCGCGTTAGCTACGAATAAATCTCCTTTGCGCTTCCGGAATTAGCGCCCCCTCAACCACCCCATCGTAAATTCGATGGCTGGTATGGGGTTTAGAGGCCAGGGGAGCAAATGTCCTCGGCGCAAGGCGAAGACGGCGCGTCCGCATCGGCGCGTCTCGGCCGTATTCTGCTGGTCGACGACCAGGCGCAGAACCGCGACATGCTGGGCCGGCGCCTGGAGCGGCGCGGCTATGACGTGGTGCTGCGCGAAAGCGCCGTCGGCATCGAAGACGCGATCGAAGCCGACAAGATCGAACTCGTTCTGCTCGATTGGATGATGCCGGAACGCTCCGGCGCCGACGCGCTTGCCGGTATCCGCGCGCGTTTCGACGCCGAGCACGTCCCCGTCATCGTGGTCACCGCGCTCGATGACGGCGATATCGTCTCGAAAGCGCTCGAAGGCGGCGCCAACGACTACATCACCAAGCCCATCGACCTGCGGGTGCTGACGGCCCGCGTGAAGGCGCAGCTCGACCGCCGCCAAGCCGTGCTCGAACTCGACGCCATCCGCGACAATCTCGAACGCACCGTCCAGGAACGCACGCAAGATCTGATCAAGACCAACGAAACGCTCTCGGCCGAGATCAGCGAACGCGAAGCCGCCGAAGCGCGGGCGCAGACGCTGGCGCGGCACGATCCGCTGACCGGGCTCGCCAATCGCCGCCACTTCCTGGAGGAACTCGAACGGCGCCTCTCCTTAGTCGGCGAAGAGGCCAGCGCGTTCGCGCTGATGTTCATCGACCTCGACCGGTTCAAGCCGATCAACGACGTGCACGGCCACGCCATCGGCGACCAGCTGCTGCAAGTAATCGCGACGCGCCTCAAGGGCTGCATCCGCGACGATAGCTTCGCCGCGCGCCTCGGCGGCGACGAATTCGCCATCCTGCTCGAAGATCCCGGCGGGCGTGACGGCGTCGCCTCCGCCTCGCGCCGCATCCTGCATGAGCTTGCGGCGCCAATCCTGGTCAACGGCTTGAAGCTGACGGTCGGCGCCTCGATCGGCGTCGCGCTCTGCCCCGAGGACGGGCGCGATGCGGCGGACCTGCTGCAGCGCGGCGACGCGGCGATGCTGCGCGCGAAAGAGGAGCGGGGCGCGTTCAAATTCTTCGACTCCTCGATCGACGAAGAACTCAAATCGAAAGCCGCGCTCGAAACCGAACTGCGCACGGCCATCCCGAACGGCGACATCGTTCCGTATTTTCAGCCCGTGGTGCGGCTCGACACCGGCGAACTCGCCGGCTTCGAAGTGCTGGCGCGCTGGCCGCACCGCGACCGCGGCATGATCTCGCCGGTGTCGTTCATTCCAGTCGCCGAGGACGCGGGTCTCGTCGACGCGATGTTCTGGGCGCTGCTGGCGCAAGCGTGCCGCAAGGCGCTCGACGCGCCGGGGGAATTCGTGCTGGCCGTGAACATCTCGCCGAGCCAGGTGCGCGACCAATGGTTCCCGGAGAAGGTGCTGCGAACGCTGCGCGAAACCGGCTTCCCGGCGCAAAGGCTCGAAATCGAAGTGACCGAAAGCGCGATGATCGGCGATGTCGCGCGCGCCAAGTCGGCGCTGCTGTCGCTTAAGAACCAGGGTGTGCAAATCGCGCTCGACGATTTCGGCACCGGCTATTCATCGCTGTTCCTGCTGCGCGAACTGCCGATCGACAAACTGAAGATCGACCAATCGTTCGTTGCGCGGATTCTTACCGACCGCGAAAACGCGACCATCGTCGGCGCGCTCGTGGGGCTGGGCAAGGCGCTCGGCCTTAAAGTCACGGCCGAAGGCGTGGAAGACGAAGCCACCGCCGAGGCGCTGCGCGCCATGGGCTGCGAGTTCGCCCAAGGCTTCCTCTACGGCGCGGCTGCGATCATGCCTGAATACATGACGCCGGCGATGGCCGCGGCGGCGCGGCTTCAGGCTGCGGCGCGATAAGCGAACCAGACGTTCGGCTCGACATAGCGGCCGACGCCGCGCTCGAGATCGACGGAGACGGGAACTAGGCCGCCATCGACCGCATAATCACCGCTCTGCTCGAACGAACGCCCAGTCCACATTTCCCAGAAGCCGACGGGCTCCTCGACCACCATCGAGCGCGCGGCCGGTTTGATCAGCTTGCCGCCGGCCGCGGAATGGCTGCGCAGCCAGGGATCGAACAGCCGGCCCTTGTCGTCCGCCCAGCCGATATATTCGTCGATCGAGATGAACGGATGGCGGTGCTTTTCGGAAGGGCGCACCGGCGCAATCACTCCGTCGAGGCCCTTGCGCTCGGCGAGGTTGCGAAATTCCTCGATCATGCGGCGGGCGACGCCCTTGCCGCGATGAATGTTGGGCACCGAGATCGCCAGCGCGCCAAGCGCGTTGCGGCGCTTGCCGTTGTTATTCGCCGCGCTCTCGACGATCCAATCCCAACCTTCCGGCGGAAGATCGTCGAAGTCGCAAGCGAGCGGGACGCAGTTGCCGACCGCCACCGGGTAACCCGTCGCCTCGTCGACGAGGCAAAGCTGGCAATCGGCGTGCTCGTCGAGAAGCTGCTGATAGAACGCGAAGTGCGCGCGGGTGAAATTGAGAAAGCCCAGGGCGCTCCACGCCGCCTGTTCAATCGCCATCGCCGCTTTGCGCAGCTCCGGATTATCGGCACGCGTCTTCACGACGAACCGCGACATGGTCCACCCAGCTGTGGTTAATCAATATTTGCGCCCGTCCCCGCGATGACCCAGCAATGCTTCCCCAGGCGCAGGTTCCCTAATAAAGGGTAAAGTTCCAGAACACAAGCGCTAAGTTCTATTTACCAATATTAACAATGCTTTTGGGGCCTTGAGAGGCGCAGGCGCGTCTCGGTTTCCAGAGTATTTATGCGCGCGATTTAGAATATAATCGCGATTTACGTAACAGTATTTTTGTACTGCGCGTGTCAGGTTTCAGGAGATTGCGATAACCAACTAGTATTCGTGGCTCGTTAACTATGATCACCGGCATTACCAAAGCGGATCATTACAAGAGCGATCTCAGGCGGCTCACGGCCATGATCGGCGCTGCGCTGCTCATGTTTGGCGTGCTGCTGCTGGTTATCGTTGCGTACGCGGGCTGGTCGGCGAACCGCACGGCAGTGGTACGCGAACGGCAGTTGGTGGAAAACGCGCTCGACCGCAGCGTCAGCTCGGTGCTCGACCAGCAGAAGGCGATCGCCTGGTGGGATGACGCGGTGGTGAACGCCCAGGCGCGCCCAGTCGCCACCGAATGGCTCGAAACCAATGTCGGCATCTATTTTTTCGAGACCTACGGCCACGACGAGATCGTGATCGTCGACGGCCAGAACCGGCCTGTTTACGCCAATGTAGGCGGCGAACGGGCCAATCCCACGGCGGCCTACGCCGCGCGCGCCGATGTACTGGACCAGATCGTCGCCGAAGCGCGTCGCGGCGCTGACGGCCATCTGCGCCCGCGCGACCGAGCCTTCGCCGAGAGCCAGAGCAATTACGACGCGCTGCTAGGCGCGAGCTTCGGCCGATGGGCCGGCCACATCATGAGTGTGGATGGGGAGCCTGCCGTCGTGGCGGCGATCTCGATCGTGCCCAACCTCGATGCGAATTTGCTCGATGGCGAACCGCACTTGCTGCTCAGCATCGTGCGTGTCGACCAGGGCTTCATGGCCCAAGTCGGCAGCTCATTGCTGATCTCCGACCTCGCGCTTTCGGCCGCGCCGAATCCGTCGGGATCGGTGCTGTCGGAGGCGTTTGTGGCGGATGACGGGGCGCCGGTCGGCTATCTGACCTGGACGCCCAAACAGCCAGGCCAGACGCTGCTTATGTTCGTTCTGCCGATGGTGGCGCTGGGGGTCATCGGGGCGGGGCTGCTCACGTGGCTGATGATCGGCAGACTGAAGCGCGCCTCCAGCGAGCTTGCGGACCGCGAAGTGGAGTCGCGCCATCAAGCGCTGCATGACGCGCTCTCGGGCCTGCCGAACCGGCACAACTTTGTCCAACGCCTGCAGGAAGCGCTCGATGGCCTGATCCAGGCGCGCAACAACGGCCGTGTCGTCGTCGCGTACATCGATGTCGACCGCTTCAAGGACGTCAACGACACCATGGGGCACGCCGCCGGCGACGCGCTCATCATGGCGGTGGCCCGCCGGCTGCAGACGCACATCACGCCGCAAGATTTCTTGGCCCGCTTCGGCGGCGACGAGTTCGCCGTGCTGCGCGCCTCGAACAACCCCGAAGCTGCGGCGGAGCTGGCGGATTGCCTGCGCGCCGCGTTCGAGGAGAGCTTCGACGTCCACGGCCAGCACGTGCGCATGACCGCCTCGATCGGGCTTGCCCAGGCGCCGGATCACGGCGCCTCGCCGCAGGAATTGATGCGCCATGCCGACATCGCGCTCTACCAGGGTAAGAATCAGGGCCGTGATCGCGCCATGATGTTCAGCAGTGAGATGGCGGCCGAAGTCGAGCAGCGCCGCGAGGTCGAACTCGAACTGCACGCGGCGCTCGTTTCGGGGCAGCTCAACCTGCACTATCAACCGGTGGTCTCCTGCGCTCACGGCAGAGTGACCGGCCTAGAAGCGCTGCTGCGCTGGAAGCACCCGACCAAGGGCGACATCTCGCCCGCCGTGTTCGTGCCGATCGCGGAAGAGGCGGGGCTGATGCCCGCGCTGGGCGCGTTTGTGTTGGAGCGCGCTTTCCAGGAGGCGCGGCGCTGGCCGACGCTGGACGTCGCCATCAACTTGTCGCCGGTCCAGTTCCGCCACGTCGACTTGGTCGAGCTGCTGGAATCCTTGCTCAGGAAATACACAGTCGATCCGAGCCGCGTGATCCTCGAGGTCACCGAAGGCGTCATGATGGAGTCGACTGACCGCAACCGCCACATCCTCGAAACCGTGCGCAAGCTCGGCTTCAAGATCGCGCTCGACGATTTCGGCACCGGCTATTCGTCGCTGCGTTATCTCTGCGACTTCCGCTTCGACAAGATCAAGATCGACCGCGCCTTCGTCACCGGCATTCACGAGCGCAAGCGGGCGATGACCATCATCCAGTCGGTGGTGACGCTCGGGCGGGGGCTCGGGATGGACATCGTCGCCGAGGGGGTCGAGAGCGAGACCGAAGCCTCGGTCATGCGTCTGGTCGGCGTGACCGAACTGCAGGGCTTCTTCTTCTCGCAGGCCGTGCCGGCCGACAAGGTCGACGAACTGATCGCGAGCCTGGCGGAGGCGGCCGAGCCGCAGCGGACGGCCGAGGTGACGGATCTGCGCACGCAACGCGGCGGCTGAGGCCGCCGCAAGGGTCGGTGCGCCGCAGCAACGGTGTTCGCCTCACAGGGGCGGCGTCCGATCCCGCACGCACTGTCGTATTAATGACGCGCGCGGCCGCTTTCGGTCATGCGCCCCGCACTGGACAAAATTCGGCAAAGTCGGCATGCCAGCCCAAAGCGCCGCCCGTCAGCGGGGGCGAGTGCGGGTGAGGTATGGGGCCGCTCCGAGCGCCGGCGGAAGCCGGATGCTGGAGGGCCTGGCGCATGAGAGCGCTCTCCATCCCGCCTAAGGTGAAGGGGACGGAGCCGGCATGCGCATCAACAAGGTTCAGCTCGCGGGTTTGGCGGTGGTGCTCGCGGGTGTCGCGGCGACCGGCGCCAACGCGGAAGACGTCACGATTTCGAGCGCGACCACCACGCCGCTGACGACATCCGATCCCAACCCGACGGCTGCGCCTGTGGAAGCCGGCGACATCACCGTTGCCTCGGGGGGCTCGATCACGGTCGCCGCCGGGCAAACGGCGATCACGGTCAATACTAGCAACGACGTCAGCGTGGCGGGCGCGCTGAATTCGACGGACGCCTCCAACACCACGGGCATCCGGCTGACGCCGGGCAATACCGGCAACGTCACCAATACCGGCAACATCTCGCTGATCGAAACCTACACGCTCGCGGACGCCGATGACGACGGCGACCTCGACGGCGCCTACGCCACAGGGACCAACCGCCACGGCATCTTCCTCGACGCCGGCGGAACGTTCGCAGGCGACATCACCAGCAGCGGCAACATTACGGTCGAAGGCAATTCATCGAGCGCGTTAACGCTCAATTCGCTCCTCGACGGCGATCTCACGCTGTCGGGCAATATCAGCGTCACGGGCGACAACTCGACCGCGATCGCCATCAACGAAGGCGTGACCGGGGACGTCACAGTCCGCAGCAGCCTCCTGGCGCGCGGCGAGAACGCCCAGGGCCTTGTCGTCAACGACGTGATCGGCGGCGAACTGAACGTGCGCGGCACGTGGACGGTTAGCGGCTTCCATAGCATCGCTCGACCTGCAGACGTCAGCGACTTGGACGCGGACGACCTGCTGCTCAGCGGCGCGGCGATTGCCGTGCACGCGGACGTGGCCGGCGGCATCACCATCGAAGGTATCGGGGTCGAGGACGATACCGACGACGACGACGATGGCGTCACAGAGGCGCAAAGCGACGCCGACGACGATGCGACAGCCGTTATCGCGGTCTACGGTTCGGCGCCGGCGCTGCACATCGAGGCAGACGGTGCGAACGTCAATATCGGCGCGACGTCGACCGGCTACGGCGTGCACGTGCAGGGCTCGCTATCGGCGGCCGGCGTCTTTGACGGCGTCGACGCGAACGCGATGCGGATCGAAGGCGTAGGCGGTTCGACTGTCACGATCGCCGACGGCGTCGCCATCGATGGCACGGTGCAGGCGGCCGCCACGAACGCGGACTCGACCGCCGTGTACATCGGCGCCGACGCGAGCGTGTCGGAGCTGCTGTCGCGCAAGACGATCACCTCATTCGTCAGCTCCGATCTTGCGCAAACGGCCGCCGCAGTCGTCATCGATGCGGGCGCCAGTGTGCCGGAGTTCACCAATACGGGCTCGGTTCGTTCGACCTTGCTGGGCGAGACCGGCGACGCTGTCGCCATTATCGACAGCTCGAATACGTTGGCGACGATCAACAATTCCGGCCGCATCGTCGCGGAGATCTTCGCCACCGACTCCGACCTCGAGGACGGCGTTCCGCCGCCGCCGATCACCGGCTCAGCGGTTGCGATCGACGTGTCGGCATCGAACATCGACGTCACGCTCAACCAAACCGCCGACGTGCCATTCAACGACGAAGACACGACCGACGACGACGCGACCTTCCGTCCGCCGACGGTGATCCAGGGCGACATCCTGCTCGGGTCGGGCAACGACGACGTGAATCTGCTTGCCGGCGAAATTCTCGGCGACATCGCGTTCGGTGTCGGCGCCGACGCCATGGTCATCGACAATGAGGCGCTGTTCGCTGGCCGCATGGACGACAGCGACGGTCTGCTCACGATCGACGTGCAGGATGGCGTCCTGAACCATCTCGGCGGTACGACCAATCTGACGAGCGCCAATTTCAGCGCCGACTCGGTGCTGGGCGTGATGCTGTCGGACGTGCCAGGGGAATCGAGCTTCCTGCACGCCTCCGGAACAGTGACGTTCGCGGCCGGCGCAGAGGTGATTCCGTTGGTGCCGGCCGGGCTCCCGGTTTCGGGCACACATACCTTCCTGACCGCCGATGGCGGGCTCGTTGGCGCAGCCAATGTGATCGGGGCGGTTGACGGCGTCGGCGCGCCATTCCTCTACGACCTCGAGATCGGCGTCGTCGGCGGCGATCCGAATTCGCTCGAAGCCAGCTATCTCATGAAGACGACGACCGAGCTCGGTCTCGACGCCAACCAGACGGCGGCGTTCGATCCGATCATCGTCGCGCTGCGCCTGAACGATGATGCTGCGGCAGCTTTCGCGGCCCTCAGCAGCGAGCAGTCCTTCTTCGACGCCTACGCCACCCTGATGCCGAGCTACGCTTCGGCTTCGACCGAGCTGGCCGCAACGGCGATCCAGCAGGCGCAGAGCGCCACGACCAACCGCATGGCGCACACGCGCCTCGCCGGGCTCGACGAAGTGTCGGTGTGGGTGCAGGAGATCGGCTACGGCCTCAGCCGCGACCCCGGCACGCTCGGCGGCCAGGAATTCCGGGGCAACGGCTTCGGCCTCGCCGCAGGCATCGACGGCCCCCTCGACAACGGCGCGCTGTTCGGCCTCTCGGCCTCCTTCCTTGCGTCCGAGGCGGAGGAGCCGGCGCGTCCGGAAGGGGAGATCTCGTCCTGGTTCGGCCAAGGCAACGCCTATCTCGGCACGGCGATGGGGCCAGTCGATCTCGACTTCGTCGTCGGCGCCGGCTTCGGCCAGATGCGCTCGCGTCGCTTCATCCAGATCGGCTCGGCGTTCGAGGCGCTCTCGGAAGCGGAATGGTGGGCGTATGAAGGCCACGGCGCCGCGCGCGCCTCGGTGCCGCTGGCGCTCTCTGACTGGATGGTGATCACGCCGCAAGCGGCGCTCACCTACGTCTACCTCAACGAGCAGGGCTACACCGAAGAAGGCGGCGGCGCGGCGTTCGATCTCGACGCCGACAGCAGCACCTCGCAGCGGCTCTGGGGCGATGTGGGCGTCGAATTCAGCGCCCGCCGCAATCTGCGCGGCGGCGGCTACATCGCTCCGCGTCTCTACGCCGGTTATCGCGCCAACATGCTGGACGATGAAGCCGAGCGCACATTCCGTTTCGTGTCGGGCGGCAGCTCATTCACGCTGCAGGATGAGGGCTTGGGCGACGGCGGCCCGCTGGTCGGCATCGGCATCGACGCCACCAACGGCTACTCCACGGTGTCGATCGGCTACGAAGGCGAGTTCGGCGATCAGATCGAACGCCACAGCATCAACGCCGCGCTGCGCTTCCGCTTCTGAGCGGGGCCAAGACAAACGAAACGCGGCGCGCCGGACGGTGCGCCGCGTTTTTGTTTGTCAGGAGCCCGCGTCAGCAGAACGTCGGCGCCAGCGCCTCGATCTCCCGCCGCTTCGCCGGATCGAGCTGGCCGACTGTCTCTAAGAAGCGCGGGTGCGTCATGCCGGAGCCGAGATAGGTCCAGCGATTGGCTTGCAGCTGCTGAGTCAAGAACAGCTCGCGCTCACTTTCGCTGAACGTGCGCCCGGTTGCGCGTTGCAGCGCGTCGAGGTCGAACGCCGTCTGCTGCTTCAATCCTGCGTCGAAGAAGCCGCCCAGTCCGACGTACCCGTCGATGCCCGCCTTTATCTCGGCGGCCGACAGCTGCTCGGCGATCGAAAGGGTCATCAGCGCATCGAGTTGCGCGTGCTGATGCTCCTCCATCCAGTGGTGCAAGAGCAGGCTCTTAAACTGGGGGTCGAGCGCTGCGTCGTCCTTGACGCTGCCGAGATAGTGCGACTGGCTCATCCACTCGATCTGCAGCGTGAGCAGCGCGACCGAAAGCGGTGGCTGCGCCATCACATGAGCGCCGATCGCCTCCGGCGGGCCGATCACGTCGCAGCGCGTGCCGAAGCCGGAGAGGAAATCCTCGCGGAAACGACGGAAGAGATGGATGTGCTTGGCTTCCTCGGCGGCGAATTCGAGAAATGCGCGCGCCTGGTAGTCGTCGCCGTTGATCACCGAACGCGCGTGATCGAGCACGAAGGGCAGGATGAATTCTTCCACCAGGCCGAACATGGCCAGGTAAGTGTGGCCGCGGATGTGGTTGAGCGTGAGCTTTTCTTCGGCGCTCAGGAACGTCAGCGGCTCGGTGCGGGCGAACGTTTCCGGCAGGAACGGGCGGGCGAAATCGAGCGCCTTGTCCCCGCCGATCAGATCTTCGACGCGCCAGGTGATGCGCTCGGCGCGCTGCAGGCAGTCCTTGAAGGAATATTGGTACGTCATGGGAGGTCTCCTGAAGGGCAGCGTGTCAGTACGTCTCGACCGAAACCGTCACCGGCACGGATTTCGAGACGACATCGAGCACGGGCGACATCTGCGTCAGCGCCTTGATCGTCTCGGGCATGGCCTTGGTCTTCACCCGCATGCGCACGCGGATCGCCTGATAGCCCTTGCGCACCTCCTCGCTCAGGCCGAGGAAGCCGCGCAAATCGAGGTCGCCATCAAGTTCGCTGTCGATCGCCTCGATGACGATGTTGCGCGCGGCGGCATGGTAGGCGGTGGTCGTCGTCATGCAGCCGATCAGCGCGTGTAGCAGCCATTCGACCGGATTGGGCGCGTTGTCTTCTCCGAGCAGCACGTCCGGTTCGCCATTGTCGGCGATGAACGCTTGCACGCCGGTGCGCTGCTCGGCGAGGGCGCCGGTGAACTCCTTGATGGTCGAGCGGTTGCGGTCGCCGCCCATCCAGCTGTTCTTGGCGCGGAAGTTGAACTTGGCGATCTCGGCGTTGGCCTTGACCGCCTCGATCGTCTCGAACAAGGCGCTGACGTTGACGCCGTTGACGATCGTCGGCGCCGGCGCGGCGAGGGCAGTGGTCATGGTTCTGTTCCTGTCTGACGCCGCTCGAGGAGGAGACGGACGGTGCGGACAAGACATGACGCCTGCCTGTCGCAGCCGACGTGGGCGCGGGCGTGGAAAGCGCAGCAGCAGCGTTTGAACGCGCGTTGAAACGCGCCGCTATTCGGCCAGGAAGGCGCGGAGTTCCTGCAGAAACCGCGCCATTGCCGGCTCCTGCTCCAGCAGGACGTGGTTCTGGCTCTCCAGGATGACGAACCGCGCGCCTGGAATGCCGGTGGCGAGCTCGCGCCCGTTCGGCAGCGTCACCCGCGCGTCCTTGCGGGCGTGAATGACGAGCGTCGGCGTCCGCACGTGAGCGAGCCTGTCCCGGACATCGATCGTGCCGAGCGCGTCGAGCAGCGTAGCTGCGTTTTCAGGCGAGGTGGTGATGCGCTGGAGTTCGTTGAACCAATCCATCTGTTCCTGGGTGGCGCCGGGAATGAAGAAGGAGGTGAAGAGCTGGCGATAGGCCGGGTTGTCACGGCCCCAGCCGGTGCGCGTCAGCAGCACGTGCGCTTCGTTCTGCGTCACGCGTTCCTTGTCGTCGTGCAACTTCCAGCCGCGCGCATAGCCGCCGTAGAGAATGAGCTTGGTGACCCGTTCCGGATGACGCACGGCGTATTCGATGGAAACGGCGCAGCCTTGGCTTATGCCGAGCAGCGGGAAGCGCTCGAGCCCGGCGGCGTCGACGACCGCTTCGAGATCTGCCACGAGCGCGTCGAGCGACCAGTCGCTCACGTCCCAGTCGGAGAGACCGTTGCCGCGCGCATCGTAGCGCACGAAGGTGTAATCCTTGGCGAGCGCGCGGAAGGGATAGCGCCAGATCGGGCTGTCCCAATCGAATTCGAGATGGTTCAGCCAGTTCGCGCACTTCACCAGCGGCGGCCCCGACCCCACTGTGGCGTAGGCGATGCGTACGCCGTCGCGAGCCGTGCAGAAGCGCACCTCTTGCCGGAGCGGCGCGTCGAGTTCGAACGGCTTCGGCGCCGGTGTTTCGCTCTTGCGCGGTTGGCGGAGCGCGGCCCGCAGCGCCGCCGCGTCGTGCGGTCCGAGCGCCGCGAGCATGCGCGCGCTGGCCTCCACCTGCTGCTCCGCTTCGGCGAGCGCGCCCGATTGCGCGAGCGCGGAGACGAGCCGCGCATGCGAGGCTTCGTCGCCAGGATCGAGTTCGATCCGCTTGCGCATGAGCTGAGCCAGCTCGCCCGGCGCATCGGCAAGCTTCGCCGCTAGCGCATCGAGCACGCAGAGATGGAGCCGCCGCGCCTGCTCCTGCTGACCGAGGCGCCATGTTTCGAACGACGGCTGCGCCGGCAAATCCAGGCCGGCGATGAACGGGCCGCGGCAGAGCGCCTCCAGTGCGCGCAACTCGGCGACGCCGAGGCGCTCGACCCCGTCGGCGCAGGCCGCGCGCAGTCGGGCGAGATCGACGTCCGCGCCGTGCGCGGTGAAGCTGACGCGCTCGCGGTCGGCCTCCAGGCGCTCGCGCGCATCGTCGTTGAGCAGCGGCCGGAGCTTTGAGAGCGACCAGCGCAGCGCCGCGCGCGGATCGTCGGGCAGCTCCCACAGCAGCTCGCACAGAGCATCGCGCCGCTGCGGCGCGCGCTGGACGGCGAGATAGGCGAGCAGGGCGCGCGTTTTCTTCGATTGCGGCAACGGGACGGGCGCGCCGTCGCGGCGCACCTCCAGCTCACCGAGGAGGCGTATTTCGAGCCCAGTGCCCATGGCCGCCATTTATCAGCGCGCGAGTGGGGCTGGATAGTGACCACGGTCGCGAAGCGATGGCGAAAACGAACTTGGCGGCCGCTATCGAGCGGCCACCAAGCAAAGCGTGGGATGAAGTCACGCCGCGGCGCGGACGTCCGTATGCTCCGGATAGGGCGCGATCTTGGCGGCGTCGACCGACGCGCCCGCAAACTCGTTGGCGAACGCGTGGTTCACATCGCGGTGGTGCGCTTCGTCGGCGCGGACCGCCAGCACCACATCGCGCAGCGTGGCGTCGTCCGGCAGATTCCAATATCGCTTGGCGATCTCGGGCGCCGGCACGTTGGGCGAGCGGCCTTCGTCGATCTCCTGCAGATAGTGCGTGTAGCTGATCACCGCCTCTTCCTCGAAATAGCCGACGACGCGGTGCGCCGTCTTGGCGCTGACGAGATAGAGGACGAAGAAGCCGATATAGAACACCCACTGCGCCGCGAGCACGACGAAGCGTTCGAACAAGGTGGGGTTGGCCACTTCGATGAACGTCATCAAGTGCATGCGCTCGTTCTCGGCTTCCTCCATCAGCGTGCGGATCCAGCCGTTGTCGTCGCACATGCGCCTGAGGCATTTCAGGTGCGTGATGGTGGCGCCGACCATGCCCGGCACCGCGGCGACGGTTTCCAGCACGATGGCGCGATGGCCGTAGCGCTTGGCGAAGAAAGTGTCGGCGCAGAAGCGCAACAGCTTGGTGAAGCCGAGCGCGAAGCGGTCGGAGAGGCCGTGCGCTTCGTGATGGACGCCGAGATCGACAAGGGGAGCGGTAGCCATTGGTCTTTCCTTCGCTGATGCCGGCGGCGTTCTCGCCGGATGAGAGCATCATGAGGAAATGCGCGGCCCGGTTCTTGATGCAGATCAAGCGGGCTGGCGCCGAGATGAATCTTCTGGATTGACCCATGTCAGGCCAATCTGACTCGTTATGCGGGACCTAAAGCTTCACGAGGCGTAGGCCATCCGAAGCTCGCGAGTGGCGCACGCCGGCCTCCTACGCCAAGGCTTCGGAGGGCATCCTACGCGCGCTCCGCGAGCGTAGGATGGTGGGTGATACAGGATTCGAACCTGTGACCCGCTGATTAAGAGTCAGCTGCTCTACCAACTGAGCTAATCACCCGATTCCTTACGGACGCCCGGAGATAAGGGCATTGGGGGCGCGCGTCCAGTGCGCTAGGTAGGCGCGGAAGAGCGGGAGGCCGGATGAGCGGGTTTGCGTGGGCGCTGGCGCTTTTTGTGCTGATCCATGTCGGGGTGTCGGCGACGGGGCTGCGGGGACAGCTGGTGCGGCGGATCGGCGAGGGGCCGTACCGGGCGCTGTTTGCGCTGGTCTCCCTGGCGCTGCTGGTCTGGCTGATCCAGGGGTATGCGGCGATGCGGGCCGATCCGTTCGATCCGCTGAACGAAGCGCTATGGGCGCCGCCGTCATGGCTGCGTTGGCCGGCCTACGTGCTGACGTTCCTTGGCGTAAGCCTCGCCATTGCCGGCGTGCTGACGCCGGGGCCGACCTATGCCGGTTTCGAGACGCGCAGCCTCAAGCGGGCCGAGCCGGCGCATGGAGTGCTGCGGATCACGCGGCATCCGTTCCTGTGGGGCGTCGCGCTATGGGCGGCCGGGCATCTGCTGGTCAATGGCGAGCGCTCGGCGGTGATGCTGTTCGGGGTGCTGGGGCTGATGGTCATCTTCGGCGCCCGCTCGATCGACCGGAAGGCGCGCGCCCGCGACGCCGCCGGCTGGTCGGCGTTCGAGGAGGCGACCTCGAATGTGCCGTTCATGGCCATCACCCAGGGCCGCAACCGGCTGGCGCTGGGCGAGATCGGCTGGCGCGGCCTCGCAGGGATCGCAGCGGCAGTGCTGCTGGCGCTCGGTCACGAGCCGGCCATCGGCGTGGCGGCGTTCTAACCGCGCCTTAAGTCCGCCTGCGCGACAAAGGCCGGTATGATCCTCGACCGCGCCCATTTCGACATGATGACCGGCGGCGACCGGGCGCTGCAGCTCGAAGTGCTCGGGCTCTTCCGCGGCCAAGTCGAAGCCTGGAGCGCGGCCTTCGCCATGGGGCAGGGTTGGCGTGACGCCGTCCACACCATGAAGGGCTCGGCCCGCGGCATCGGCTTGCATGCGCTCGCGGAAGCCTGCGAGATCGCCGAACGCGCGCCGGACGCCGAAGCCGCCGCCGCACTGGAGCGCGTGCGCGAGGCGCTCGAGGAGGCGCTCCGCGCGCTGGAGCAATTCGCCGCTGAGGCGGCCTGAGCTTTTGCGCTAGGCTGGCGGCGATGGCCGCCGAAGTCTTCATCCAGCGCTTTCCCGTCGACGCCGCCGACATCGACGAGCTCGGCCACGTCAACAACATCGTCTATCTCCGCTACGCGCAGGAGATCGCGATCGCCCATTGGCGCGCACGCGCCAGCCCGGAGATGATCGCGACGTACGTCTGGGTGGTGATGCGCCACGAGGTCGACTATCGGGCCGCGCTGAAGCTGGGCGACGAGGTCGAAGTGCGCACCTGGGTCGACGATCAGGCGCGCGGTCCGGCCTGGGCGCGCTTCGTCGAAATCTACAAGGCGGGCGCCGAGAAGCCCTCCGCGCAGATCAAGTCGAACTGGTGCCTGCTCGATGCGCAGACGCGGCGCATTCGACGCGTGCCGCCGGACCTGGTGGAGCGGTTTGTGTGAAGCCCAAGCCCCACTCTCAATTCCCTAAAATTGCGGATGGTTCGGATCCGGCGCGCTGGCGCCGCCGAGCAGGGTGCGGATTTCGCCGAGCCGCTCGTAGGCGAGGAAGGCGAGCATGAAGAGTTCGCAGATGAAGCGCCAATAGACAAACGCTACGGCGGCCACAGCCGGCGCGGCGAGCAATTGCACGAAGCCGCCGCCGATATTGCCGCCGGCGAGCGTGAACACCGCCGTCAGCAGCGTGCCGACGCCCATCATCACGATGATCGCGGCGCCGACGAAATAGACGATCTTCACCAGCGACGGCCCGAGCAGACGATCGAAACTGAGCAGGCTTTGCACTATCGACATCATCGGCGCCTCCTCGCGAATCGTCGGCCAGATCGGATCACAGCGTGTAGCCCCCGTCCACGACCAGCGCCGCGCCGGTTGCGTGCGTGTCGTCCGACAGCAGCATCATAATGAGGCGGCGGATGTCGTCGGCGCTGGCGTAACGGGCGACCGGTTGCGGCAGCTGTGCGATCCGCTCCAGCGCGGCGCGATGCTCGCCGCATTCGCGGACGAGGTCGCGAAACCAGGGCAGCTCCGGCCAGCCCGGCGTATCCCCGCCGCCGCCGGTAAGCAGGGCGTTGACGCGGATGTTGTCGTGCGCGCCTTCCTTGGCCGCGGCGTCGACGAGATGCATCAAACTGGCGTTCGATCCGGCCGGCGCCTTCAGTTCGGACGCCGGCGCAGAGACGATGATCGACCCGCCGGCGGAATTGTCGTGCATCAGCCGCATCGTCGCGCGCAACGAGTAGAACACGCTCTCCAGATGCCGCGGCCGGCCCCATTCCACGAGTTCGCTCGCCGGCGCCGCGCTCGCGTTCAGGAGCGCCCAATCGAGCCGGCCGTACTGGCTGCGGATGAAGCGCTCCGCTTGCGACCAGCGCTCCTCGTCGCCGACATCGAAGGCCAGCGTGGAGACGCGCTCGGGGACGGACCCGCGGGCGCCAAGCTCGTCCGCGGATGCTTCGAGCGTCGCCTCGTCGTAGTCGATCAGGATCAACCCGCCTTGCGCATAGCTGGCCAGCGTCCGGGCGTAGCCGTGACCGAAGCCCGAGCTTGCGGCGGTGATGAGGATGACAGGGTTCAGGCGGTCGGCGTCCATGAGGCGCGCATCAGGCCACGGCGTTCCCGCCGTTTCAACGTCGCCTTGCCGCGGCCGCCGCGCTATATCGCCGGCAATGACCCGCTTCGCGCTGCAATTCGGACAGACGCAGTCCGGCCTCACCTATCTCGAACGCATGACCGCCTATGGCGTCTGCGCGCGGGGAGAGGCGAACCTCGCCATCGTCCAGATCGGCCGCAAGGCGCCGTACGAGTACGATCTGCCCGGCGGCGGCATCGAAGCGGACGAAGACGAAGCCGCGGCCCTGATGCGCGAGTTCCTGGAAGAAACGGGTCTCACCGTGTGGCCGACGCGCGTGCTCGGCCGCGCCGGCCAGTACTGGATCAACAAGGGCGAACCGCGCAATTCGCTGTCGACGTTCTACGAAGTCGAACTCTCCGCCGACGACAGCGCGCCTTCGGAGCCCGATCACGCGCTGGTGTGGATGTCGGCGCAGGAGGCGCTGACGAAGGTGCGCCACGAAGCGCATGCGTGGGCGATCATGCACTGGCTGCGGGCACGGCGCGGCGCTTAGTTCTCCTCGGCTTCGCCGTCGCGCCGCAGCGGATTGAACTCGCCGATGCGTTCGACCAGCGTTGGGTCGCGGATTGCGGGCGGCTCGTAGGCGGGCAATTCCATCAGATCGGGCGGCGGGCCGGCGTCGAGCAGCGCGACGTGCGGATTGGGCGACAGCCGCACGAGCGTGAGTTCGTCGGCCGAAGCCGGCTCGATCGCGCTCAGCGGTCCGCCGACGCCGACGCTCGGATCTTCGATGAGGGCGATGCTTTGCGGCTCGAGGCCGTCCGGCGCGGCGATCGTCGGCGCGCCCTGATTGACCCGCACCATAATGGCGCCGCTCACCGCCGCCAAGCTGGCGAGTCCGAGCGCAAGCGCCGCGCGCTTCGGCGGCGAACGTTGCGGCTCGATCGCGCGCTGCATCTGGCGCAGGCGCTCCGTCAGCGCATTCCATGCGCGCGCGCCGCGGGTGCCGCGCCATGCCGTGAAATCGATCACCGGCGCCTTGCGTTCGCTCTTCGGCCAACCGGCGGCGCTGGCGATCTCGACCAGGCGATGCTCAGGAATCTGCCGCGCCCATTCTTTCATGTAGTGCTGGCCCGGCGCGTCCGCGGACCAGATCAGCAGCACGGCGTGTTTCGACGCTTTCGCCGCGTCGAGATCGTTCGCGGAGCCGCGTCCGTAGCTCAGGCGCACGGCGTGCTCTTCCGCTTCCAGGAGACGCATAAGCGTCTCCGCCAGCGGCACGCCGTCATACGAGCAAACGATGTGGATGCCGATCATTGGGGGCCGTCGCGAAACTGAGCCTTGGTCTAACACAGCGCGCAAACTCTGCACGCGGCGGCGCAACAAGAGATTGTTGATAAGTGTTCCGCGAGTCGCTCGCGTGGCGCGCGATCAACGCCTTGTGGAGATCGCTTCGGCCGCGTGTCCGAGAGCGCTTATTCCGCAGGCAATATTACCTAGGCGCAATCTTAGTTGTGAATTTCTGCGGACCTCCTATTCTGGCGGCCACTGCGCGGATCCCGAGAGCGGCCACCGCGCCGGAGGGAGGGGAACGACCATGGATCCGACTATCCTGGCCTACATCGTCCAAGCAGTGGGCGGCGCTGTGGCGGGCAACATTTTGGGCGCGATCACGCGCGGGGGCGGCGGCATCGCCGGGCGCACCATCATTGGCGCGATCGGCGGCGTCGCGCTCGGCTATGTCGCATCGCCGGACGGCGCGAACATCGCCGCCGTGACCAATCTCACCAGCAACTGGGCCAACCTGATGCCGGACGACGCGGTGATGTCGGGACACATCGCCAACGCCATCACCGGCGGTATCGGCGGCGCTGTGCTCGGCCTGATCGGCGGCCTGCTGATCCGCGAAAGCCACTAAAGGTCGCGGTACACCAGCGACAGGAATTGCGCGTCGGACCATTGGTTCGACGCGCTCATGCTGCGCGCCAAGCGCACGATCACCAGCCCCTCCGTGGGCGAGATATAGAGCCGCTGTCCGCCCTGGCCGGCCGCCATCGCCAGCGTCGCCGGCGCCGGCGAGCGGCCGCGCCATAAATCGCTCTCCGTCGGATCGTCCCGGCCGCGGCCCGGCGCTGCGAGCCATAGGCCGAAGCCCGCGCGCGGCTCGGCAAAAGAGCCGCGCAGCGCTTCGCGGATCACCTCCTCGTCGGCCAGTTGCTGGGCGCGCCAGACGCCTTCGCGGCGGATCAGCTCGCCCGCGGCGGCCCAGCCGCGCGCCGATACCGCGGCGCCATCGTCGAACCGCGGCGCGCCGTCGTTGCCGCGCGCCCAGCCGATCGGCACGCAGCCGATCGGGAGCAATGTCCGCGTCGTCAGCCATCGCGCCGGATCCGGTTCGCGGCCGCGCGCTTCGAGCTTGCGCCGGGCGATCTCGGTGAACAGCACATACGAAGCCGGGTCGTCGTGGAAGCGCCGGCCGGGTTGGTCGCTGGGCTCGAGCGCGATTGCGGCGGCGAGCGAACGGTCGCGCGCGCGGCCGAAGGCGACGCCGCTCGCGCCGCTGAGCAGCATGCGCACCGAGATCGTGCTTTTGACCGGATGAGCGCCCCAGTCGCCGAGCGTGGCCGCGACCGGTTCGTCGAGATCGAGCAGGCGGTCCTCGGCCAAAGACGCCGCCAGCAGGGTGACGAAAGCGCGCGTGCCGTGGCCGATCGGGTAGCGCGCGTCGGCATGGCCGCCTGGATAGTCCTCGGCGAGGACGACGCCGTGACGCACGACCATGAACGAGGCGCCGTTGCGCTGGGCGCTGTAGCCGATGGCGTCGCCGAAGCGGCGCGGCGCTTGCGCGCGCGCGAGCTGCGCCGTCGAGGCGCTGACGGCGCTGCAGGCGGCAGCGGCTGCAAGAAAGGCGCGGCGATCCATCCGACTCCCCGACGCATTGTCGGGGAACAGGCCTGAACCGACAAGGCGTCAGCGCTGTTGCGGTCTGGGCTCACTTGCCGCCGGACTCGCCGGCGCCGATGTCCTCGACCGCGACGGGCACCTGCACGCGCTGACTGCCGCGCAGGATGGTCAGGTTGACGGTGCCGCCGACGCCGACCCGGTCGAGCGCGCTGGTGAGATCGGCCAGGCGCCGCACCGGCGCGCCCTCGGCGGCGACGATCACATCGCCCATGACGCCGCGCTGGGGGTTGGTGCTGCGCAGACCGGCGCGCGCCGCCGGCGTGCCGGGCCCCACTTGCCACACCAGCACGCCTTCGACGCCAAGCCGGGCCGAGATCGACTGGTCGGCGGCGAGGATGCCGATGCCGGCGACCGGCGCGCGGCCGTTCGTGATCAATTGCGGCACGACGCGCGCGACGGTGTCGATCGGGACGGCAAAGCCGAGCCCGGCATAGGCGCCCGACGGCGAATAAATCGCCGTCGTCACGCCGATGACGCGGCCGGCGCTGTCGAGCAGCGGGCCGCCGGAATTGCCGGGGTTGATGGCGGCGTCGGTCTGGATCACGTCGGCGATCTCGCGGCCTTCCTGCGTCGGCAGCTGGCGGCCGAGCGCGCTGACGATGCCGGAGGTGATGGTGCGGTCGAAGCCGAACGGATTGCCGATCGCGAATGTCGCCTGACCGACTTGCAGATCGCTCGACGTGCCGATCGGCAGCGGCGGCGCTTCGGGCGGGCGCGACAGGCGCAGCACGGCGATGTCGTATTGCGGCGCCCGGCCGATGACGGTCGCCGGCACGTCCTCGCCGCCGGGCAGGCGCACGAGGATTTGGTCGGCCTGGACGACGTGGTTGTTGGTGACGACGTGGCCTTCCTCGTCCCAGATGAAGCCGGTGCCGGCGCCGATCTGCTCCTGTTGGAAGCCCGCAGGCGTCCGGCTGATGACCAGCACCACCGAGGGCGAGGCGGATTGGAAGATGGCGATGGTCGCTTGCTCGCTGTCGGCCAGCGTGCCGCGCGCCTGCACAACGCGCGGATCGGCGCCGCGCGTGTCCACGACGCCCTGATCGCAGGCGGCGAGCGCAAGCAGCAGGCCGAGGAGGACGGGCGCTCCGCCGTTTTTCACAACGCTCCTGACCATTCGCCGTCTCCTTACCGTTTCGAACTTGGCGCCTCTGGGCGCGAACTCAAGGTGGATGCTCGGGACTGGGACTCGGTTTTCGGGGCTCGGGAATCCGGATGCGCGGATGCGGACAGCGCGCATCATCTCAGAGCCGCTGTTTTCCCGATTTCCGTTACCCATTCCCGAACACCGAGATGGGAGGCGGGGCGCGTGGAAAGCGCCTACTGGTTTAGTCTTTCCTGCGCCGCGCTCGCACGCTTTGCAGGACTTGCGCGTTACACGCGCCCCGTATTCGGCCGTTATTCCCGGATTGGCGAGCCAGGAGTTTTTGGCTCACCTGCATGGTTATCGCACGCAGGGGCCTTGGCTCCTTATGACCACGAGCCGGTTCAACGCGTCAGAGTCTTCCGAAGTGACTCTGGACCCTTCGGTTTCATGCCCCGAAGGCAATGCAGGCGCCGTTCGCTTCGCCGCCAGGAACGAACCTCTGCCGAGCATTCGTTTCCCGCGTACTTCCTCAATGATGGAGTTGGAGTTGATCGTTCGCACGTTCTTCTCCGTCTTCCATCGAAGCGACGCCTGCCGCGCCGGTCGACGCCCTGACATTCCAAAGGTTCGGTGCACTTCGAAATCCTCCCGTGCCAGAGCAAGCGCATTATACGCCAGCTTTGGCGCGGTCGGATTGATTTTGATCGGCGCGTTGGAATTCAACGGCTTGCGCCGGAAATTTCATGGATAGGGTAGGCGCCTATCCTCCTCTCCGAGACGCTGCCGGGTTCCGTCACGCGCACGACCTAGGAGCCGAGCCAAGTACAGTATTGTAATACCCTTGGAGATAAGGTATTACTTCTGGATGAGCAGTGTGACTGTAAAAGGCCAGGTGACGATCCCGAAGCCGGTCAGAGATCGGCTCGGCGTGAAGCCGGGCGACGAAGTGAAGTTCGAGTTGACGCCTGAAGGACGAGTCGTGATCAGCAAGCAGCGTGGCAAACCAGGGCGGAGCCGTTTCGCCGCGCTGCGCGGACGCGCGGGAAAAGGCCTGAGCACGGACCAGATCCTGGCGCTGACCCGCGGCGAATGAGCGGTGTCCTTGTAGACACAAACGTCTTGCTCGATCTCGCAACGGACGATCCGGTCTGGGCGGACTGGTCGGTCCACCAATTGGAAAACGCGGCATTGCGCGGCCCGTTGCTGATCAACGATGTCGTCTACGCCGAACTGTCAGTGCGTTTCACGACGATCGAGGCCTTGAACTCGTTCGTGGCGGATGGCGATTTCACGCACACCGCGACACCGCGCGAGGCCTTGTTCTTGGCGGCCAAAGCCTATCAGCGCTACCGCGCAGCGGGCGGCGCGCGCAGCGGCGTGCTGCCCGACTTCTTCATCGGCGCGCACGCATCGGTGGCGGGGCTGCCGCTGTTGACGCGCGATGATGGGCGCTATCGCACCTATTTTCCGAAGCTCGAACTCATCACACCCAAGGGCAGCGCCTAGATTTTGCGGTCTGTTTGACGCAAGAACTCACCCATCCCCGGAGGCTCGCGAAGCGAGCAGTCCTGGGCCCATAAACACAAATTCAGGAGTTTACACTGAAACCGTCGTGTTTATGGGTCCCGGGCTCGACGCTTCGCGTCGCCCCGGGAATGGGTGAAGAAGCATCGCCTTCGATTCAAACTAACTGCAATATGCTCTAGCGGCTCAGCTCGCGCATGGCGCCGTCGAGGCCTTCGATGGTGAGGGGGAACATGCGGTTGGGGCCGACGATTTCGCGGACGAGTTGAATCGAGGGCGTGTGGTCCCAGTGCGCTTTGGGCGTGGGGTTGAGCCAGACCAGGCGCTCGTACACATCGGCGACGCGCTGCAGCCAGACGGCGCCGGCTTCTTCGTTCCAGTGTTCGACCGAGCCGCCGGGATAGGTGATCTCGTAGGGACTCATGGTGGCGTCGCCGACGAAGACGACGCGATAGTCGCTCGGGAATTTGTGCAGCACGTCCCAGGTCGCGGTCTTCTCGTCGTGGCGGCGGCGATTGTCCTTCCAGACGCTCTCATAGAGGCAGTTGTGGAAGTAGAAGAATTCGAGGCTTTTGAACTCGGTGCGCGCGGCGGAGAACAGCTCTTCGCAGAGCTTGATGTGTGAATCCATCGAGCCGCCGATATCGAGCAGCAACAGCACTTTCACCGCGTTGCGCCGCTCCGGGCGGAGCACGATGTCGAGATAGCCTTCCTTGGCTGATTTCGAGATCGTGCCGTCGAGATCGAGTTCATCGGGCGCGCCGGTGCGGGCGAATTTGCGCAGGCGGCGTAGCGCGACTTTGATGTTGCGCACGCCGAGTTCGACGCTGTCGTCGAGGTTCTTGTATTCGCGCTTGTCCCACACTTTGACCGCACGCCGCTGGCCGCCTTCGCCGCCGATGCGCACGCCTTCGGGATTGTAGCCGCTATTGCCGAACGGCGACGTGCCGCCCGTGCCGATCCATTTATTGCCGCCTTCGTGGCGCTTCTTCTGTTCCTCGAGCCGCTCTTTCAGCGTCTCCATCAATTTGTCCCAGCCGCCGAGCGCTTCGATCTGCGCCTTCTCTTCGTCGGTGAGAAATTTCTGCGTCAGCGCTTTGAGCCAATCTTCCGGGATGGCGGCGTTGACGGCTTCGCCGGTGTTCTCCAGACCCTTGAAGACGTGGCCGAACACGCGGTCGAACTTGTCGAGATGGCGCTCGTCTTTCACCAGAGCGGCGCGGGAGAGATAGTAGAAGTCCTCGACGCTCGGCGGGATGGCGTCTTTCTCCAGCGCCTCCACCAGCACGAGGTATTCTTTCAGGCTGACAGGCACGCGCGCAGCGCGCAGTTCGGTGAAGAAGCGTTGGAACATTCCAGCGCAAACTAGGCTTCTCGGCCCATCCAGGGCAACTGCCCGGACGTCAGCGTTTCGTCTCTCAATCCGCCGCCCGGCGCCCAACCGTGATCAGCGCCGCGCCGCCCGCGGCGGCGTAGGCGGCAAGTTGGGCTGCCGTTTGCCGCGGCGCGCCGTGGTCCAGCGCGCCGTAGAACGCCGTCTCGTCGCCGTTGCGGCCGAAGACGAAATGGCCGCGGTCCGCGCGCATGCCTTCGACCAGGAACGGGTTCATGCTCATATCGACGATGGCGACCATGGGCGCGGCTTCGCCGCCATGCACTTCGCCGACGGCGAGTATGGTCAGTCCGGTTGCGGCCTCTAGATCATGTTGCGCCGGCTGAAGCGGCATCACTGACAAGGCGATGCGGTTATCGCGCGTGACAACGACGTCGCCGAGGCAAACGAAGCCGGCCCTTCGCGCTGCTGCCGGATCGGCGGGAATCGCCTCGGCAAGCGAGACGCCGAACAGGCCCGCGCCGACCTGCACCTGAACGCCTTCTTCGTCGGTGATATTGAGGTTGGGCGCGGCGTTGCGCCCGGCGCTCGCGCAAGCGCGCGCCGTCTGCATCTCATTGTAGGCTCGGCCGAGCAGGGCGTGAGCGAGCAAACGCAGCGCTTGAGGATCGGCGCGGCCGTAGCCGCTGATGCGAACCTTCAGCGTCCAGCCGCCGGCGTCGGCGTGCCAGGCGCCGGTTGCGCCGCGCATGTCGCGGTTCTGCGCCGTGTCGCGCCCGTTGATCGAGAGCACATATTCATCGACTGCGATGTCGCCGGCGGAAGTGGTGATGGTGCGCTGCGCGTCGCTGACGACAGCTGCGCCGTCGTAGCGGCCGGCCATTTGGGCGCGCGTCTGAGCAATCATGGGTGCGATAGGGCCGTCGCCGGGACGGAACGTGGCATAGACCGTCACAGACAGGTCTTGTCCCTCATAAGCGCAGCCGACGTCGATGCCCGAGGCGGCGAAGGCGACACGCCGCTGCAATCGAGCCTCGCCCGCGCTGTCCCAGCAGCTGAGGCCCGTAAACCAATGCCGTGGCGCATTGGGCGTGGACAAATCCCACACCTCGGCGCCGCCGTCGGACACCTCTTGCGCCTGCGCGCCGAGAGACCAGCCCAACACCGCAGCAAATAGCGCTGCACTCGCGATCGCACGCATGCCCACCCTCCGTGGCGTCATCTGCGCACGGGGGAGGTGGGCTGTCTACGCGCAAGGGCGCCCCTCACCGAAGCTTGAGAGCGGCGGCGGGCGCTTTATTCCGAGCCGGTGACGCCTTCGTCGCGCAGCTTGCGGGCGCGGGCGGGTTTGTCGCGCAACACCTGCTTTTGCGTCGGCGCCGCTTCCGCGGCGGCGGCGGCGCGTTTGGCCGGCGCTTTCTTGGCGGCGGCGCCGTTCGCCTTGCCGTCGGCCTTGGCGGCGCGGGCCTGTTTCTTGGCGCCTTGGCGGGTCGGCTGCTTGCGCGGCAGTTCGCGCTCCTCCAGTTCGCCGCGGCTGATGCGGCCGGCGGCGCGCTGTTTGGCCTGCTTCGCCCGCGCCTTGCCGACGCCCTTGTCGAGCATCTCGCCGGTGTGGGACTTGGTGTGCGCTTTGGCGCCTTGGGCCTTGGGCATGCGCGGCGAGGTGCGTCGTGCGGCTTCACGACCGCCGCCGGCGCCGCCGTGCTGGCTTTGCTGCGACGGGGCGGGGATGTCGTCCATGTCGCCGAGATCGACCGGCCTTTTGCCGCGGCGCTCGGGCTTGCCTTGGCGTGGAGTGGTGGAGGGCATGGGATGAACTCCGGCTGTCGGAGCTTCAACCGCAGGCGATGGTCTGTGTTCCGGCTTGGTGCGCTATTCGGCTGCGTGGCCGGCGTTCTTGCGCGCACGCCGCGCGCGCTCGAACGGGCGGAGAACCCACCAGGCGTTCACCACGGCGAAAACGGCAATGCCCAGGCACAGGCCGATGACGGGGTCGATGTTCATCAGGGCGTCCTAAAGGCCAAGTCCACGATAACGTGGGAGACGCCATAGACAAAGAGGCCAGTCATCAGCATCGCGGCGACGCCAGCAGGCGACCCGAGCTCCGGCAGAAACATCTGCAGGAACGCGCCGGCGACCAGCGCCACCGCGAGTTGCGAAAAGAATCCTGCAGAGAGCTCGGCATGGCGGCGATCCTTCTCCGTGATCATTGTCCGCCCCGCTGCTCCCGCCGCGCCAGGAAGGCGAGGCGTTCGAACAGCATGACGTCGGCTTCGTTCTTCAATAGCGCGCCGTGCATCGGCGGGATCAGCTTCGACGGATCGCGGCTCTTCAGCGTTTCGGGGTCGACATCGTCGGTGAGCAGCAGCTTCAGCCAATCGAGCAGTTCGCTGGTGCTCGGCTTTTTCTTCAGGCCCGGCACTTTGCGCATGTCGTAGAAGATCTTCAGCGCTTCGTTGACGAGGCGCGCCTTCACGCCCGGATAGTGCGCATCGACGATGGCGCGCATGGTCTCTTCGTCGGGGAAGCGGATGTAGTGGAAGAAGCAGCGGCGCAGGAACGCGTCGGGCAGTTCCTTCTCGTTGTTCGAGGTGATCAGGATGATCGGCCGCTGCTTGGCTTTGATGGTGCGGTCGAGCTCGTAGACGTAGAATTCCATGCGATCGAGTTCTTGCAGCAGATCGTTCGGGAATTCGATGTCGGCCTTGTCGATCTCGTCGATCAGCAGGATGGGGCGCTGCTCGCTCTCGAACGCTTCCCAGAGTTTGCCGTGCTTGATGTAATTGCCGATGTCGGTGGCGCGCGCATCGCCGAGTTGGGAGTCGCGCAGGCGCATCACCGCGTCGTACTCGTAGAGGCCTTGCACGGCCTTGGTGGTCGACTTGATGTGCCACTCGATCAAAGGCGCCCCTAAGCTCTTGGCCACCTCGATCGCCAGCATGGTCTTGCCGGTGCCGGGCTCGCCTTTGACCAGCAGCGGGCGCTCGAGCGTGATCGCGGCGTTGACGGCGACCTTCAGGTCTTCCGTAGCGACATAGTCCTTGGTGCCTTCGAACCGCATTTCCGCTCCTGAGTTTCGGTTCAGCAATAAGGCGCGCCCGGCGCCCTTCGCAACATCTCGTTAACCGCAGCGCTGCAGAGGTTAACGTCGATGGACTCCCAGAACCGGGAGGAGGGCCGAATGCCGCTCAAATTGTCGTTGCGTCCGGGCGAGAAGTTCGTCGTCAACGGCGCCGTGGTGCAGAACGGCGACCGCCGCGCCGCCTTGGTGCTGCAGAACAAGGCCTCGGTGCTGCGCGAGAAGGACATCATGCAGCCCGACGAGGCCGACACGCCGGCCAAGCGGATCTACTTCCCGATCATGCTGATGTATCTCGACGATCAGGGCCGCGACAAAGCCTATGCCGAGTTCGCGGCGCGGCTGGCCGAGTTCATGGGCGCGGTGCGCGATCCGGCGGTGCTGGCCGAATGCATCGGCGTTTCCAAAGAAGTAATGGGCGGTGAATATTACCGGGCGTTGATGCGCTGCCGGAAACTCATTTCCTATGAGGCCGAGCGCTTGGGGCTGGGGCATGTCGATCAAAGCGTACCAGCGCGCGGCCACGCAGGCTGAGCAGCCGCGCGAACTGGAGTATCGCGCCTTCGGCCAGGCGACGGCGGGGCTGGTGCGGCTGAAGGAAGGCGCGCCGACCATCGCCGAGAAGGTCGCGGCGATCGATCTCAACCGCCGGCTCTGGAATATGCTGTCGGCCGATTGCGCCGCGCCGGAGAACCAGCTGCCGATGGCGCTGCGCGGGCAGATCATCTCGCTGGCGCTCTGGGTCTCGCGCTATTCGAGCGAAGTGCTGCGCGACGGCGCCGATGTCGAGCCGCTGATCGACGTCAACCGCACCATGATGGAAGGCCTCGCCGCGCGTTAAGCGCTAGGCAGTAATTGCCGCCCCGGATCGTTCCGGCGTCGACCTCTTGTTAACCTCCGGTCCTTACAAATTCCCTCAACGCGGAAAGTGTCTCCTCCAGAAGGGCGGAGCGCCGAGGCGTCTGCGGACAGAAATGTCCAGCCGGCCAGAAACGGCCGGTCCACTCAAGTCCAGAAGGACCGACATAAATGACCAGCGTCAACACGAACTATGGCGCGCTCGTCGCGCTCCAATCCCTCAACCGCACGACCAGCGAACTCTCCGAAGTTCAACAGCGCATCAACACCGGCCTGAAGGTGTCGAGCGCGAAGGACAACGGCGCCGTGTTCGCCATCGCCGAAGGCCAGCGCGCCCGCGTTGCTTCGCTCGGCGCGGTTGCGGACGGCATCGACCGTGCGACGTCGGTGATCGACGTCGGCCTGTCGGCCGGTGAAGCGATCGGCGACATCCTGAAGCAGCTGAAGGACAAGGCGGTCGCCGCGCAAGCGAACGACTTGAGCCAAGACCAGCGCGACGCTCTGCAAGCCGACTTCGACGCCCTGCGCGACCAGGTCGACCAGATCGCCAACGCCGCGACGTTCAACGGCTCGAACCTCGTCAACGGCACCAACCTGACCGGCGGCTCTTCGGCGTTCAGCGTTCTGACGTCGGACATCGGCGGCACCTCGGGCTCGTACGAACTCGTGAACAGCGCGTTCGCCACGCTCTACTCGTCGACGGCCACGATCGAAACGGCCAACGGCGCGCTGACGGTCGGCGCGAACGACGAACTGGCGTTCACGATCACCAACGGCAACGAAACGACCACCTTCACGGTCGACGTCGACGCCACCGACACGATCCAGCAATTCGTCGACAAGGTCGGCACCGCTTCCGGCGGCCGCGTGACCGCGACCTACGACGACACCACGGGCGCGATCACGTATCACTCTTCGGAAGACTTCACCGTCACCTATGAAGACGGCGCCGGCGCCGGCGTCGACGACGACGGCTTCTTCGACGATACCGATGGCGCCACCGGCAAGTCGTTCGACGTCGTGGCCGCGCCTGGCGCGGGCAGCAACGAGTTGACCGTTTCGGGCTTCGACTTCCGTCTCGGCACCGCCGGCCAAGCGCTTGCGGGCTTCACCTCGTCGCTCGACATCTCGACGGCTTCGGGCGCTGCGACCGCTTCCGACGCCATCGACACCGCGCTGACCAACCTGAACAAGGACATGGCCACGCTCGGCGCTCAGGCGAAGGCATTGGACGTGCAGAAGTCCTTCTTGGGCAAGCTGACGGACTCGATCGAAGCCGGTATCGGCAACCTCGTCGACGCCGACCTCGCCAAGGAATCGGCTCGCCTGCAAGCTCTGCAAGTCAAGCAGCAGCTGGGCGCGCAAGCTCTGTCGATTGCGAACTCCGCGCCGTCGATCGTGCTGTCGTTCTTCCGCTAAGCGGAAATGGGAAAGGTGGGGAGCTTCGGGGCTCCCCACCGATCTCCCGGGCAGGGAATGAGCCATGGATCGTATCGCTCCAACGGCCCCTCCGCCCGAGTTGCAAATACGAGCGCCGCAACTCGATGCGGAAAAAGGACCGGCCGCGACAGCGGCCGAACGGCGTTTTGCCGAACACATCGCCGCGTCGCAGGGCAGGGTGCTGCCGGACGACGTGCACGTTCAACTCGATGCCGAGTCGCAACGCTTCGTCGCCATCTTGACGGACTCCAACACCGAAGAGACTCTGCGCAGGTATCCAAGCGAGTCACAGCTGGCGTATTCGCGCGCCGTGATGGCTTATCTTCGCGCGCTGAACGGCCCGCAAAAGTAAACAGAGTCTGAAAATATTTGTTTCGGAAGTGTTAGCGTTAACGCTTCATTAACGATTCGGATGTCATTTCGCTGCCGCGGCGAAGAACCGCGCGCGCCTCGCTTGGCGCGCGATCCGAAGGAGCGGCTGGCATGGTTACGAGCATTCATCCGGGCGCAGCGGGCGTAAGCACGCTGGGCGCCGACACCCGTTTCGCCAAGCCGCACGCCCAGCAACGACGCGACGACGCCGCGCCGAGCGGCGATCGCGTCGACCTCAGCAGCGCCTCGCTCGCATCGGCGCGCGACAGTGTGCGCGAGGCGCTCTCGCAGGTGCACACGGCGCTGGCGCTCGGTCAGGATGCGCAGGCGGTGCTGGTTAAGGCGCAAGAGCTCTGGCGCACCGGCGGCGAGGCGGCGCAAGCCGAACTCTCAGCGCTGCTCGGCGGCTTTGCCCAGCGGATCGAGGCTGCAATCGCCGGCGGCGCGCGCGTGGCCGCGGGCGAAAGCGTCAGCGTGCAGGCCGAGCCCGGCGCCGCGCCGGTCGAGGTCGCCGGCGTCGATCTGCGTCCCGGCGAGGGCGTTGCGCTCGGCGCCGATGCGAGCGTCGCCGATCCGACTCTCCCCGAGGCTGCGCAGCGATCGCTCGAAAAGCTGCAGGACGCGATGAACCGGCTGCTCGACAGCGCCCGCGCGCTGGAAGCGCATCAAGGCTTCCTCGGCGCCGTGCAGGGCGGTTCGATCCGTCACGATCTCGACGCGGACGGCGCGCGCCTGCTCGCACTCCAGGTCCGGCAGGGCCTCGAGGCGTCCGGCGGCGGCGCCATCGCCAATGTCGAGCCGCAAGCGGTGCTGGCGCTGTTTAGGGCTTAGGCGGAGCCAGAAGTCAGAAGTCAGAAGTCAGAAGTCGGAAGAGCCAGGCGACGTGCGGCCGCTTATCTCAGCGACCGGATTCTGATCTCTGCTTTCTGGCTTCTGATTTCTCGCTCCGCTCACAACGGCCGCCAATTGCTCGTGCTGATCTCGACCAGTTCGCCGCCGGGGTACTCGTAATCGTCCTGATCGTCGCGCAGCCGGCGCCAGGCGCCGAGCGCAGCCTGTCCGGCTTTGATCAGCACGATCGCGATCAGCCCGAACAGCGCGATCGCGGCGATGACCAGGATCGCGATCAGATCTTGCGTCATCGTCAGTTCGCCGCGCGCCGCCTCCACGAGGCGGCCATCGCGCGGCAGGCGCTTGGCCGCCGCCACCGCCCGGTCTCCCGCCGCCTGCGCCAGCAAGGTGAGGCGCGGCATGTCGCGCAAGGTAATGGCGTGCGTCACCAGCGCGGCGGCGCCTGCACGCGAGGTCGCGGCGCTGATCACGCCCAGCTGATCGAGCAAGGCGCGCGCTTCGGCGGCGCGTTCATGCGAGACCGCATCCCGGAACGCGGGCGCGGCGTTGGCGAAGCTGCCCGCGGCGGCGCCTTCCGCGCGTTCGCGCGCGTTCGCTCTGAAGGTCTGAATCGACACCGCTTCGTTGAAGAGAGCGCTGAGTTCCGCGGCCAGCGTCGGCGGGTAGTCGTCGCGGCGGCTGGCCTCCAGCAAAACAAGTGCGCCCTCGGCCATGTTGGGTGAGAGGTCGCCGCCGAGCCCCAGGCTGAAACCACTCAATATGAATTGCAGCGTGTCGTTCTCGGGCTCGGCCAAGACCGCGCGCGCCATCAGTTCGAAGTCCTGCTCCGAGCTTACGGAGGGCGCCGGCGCAGCGGCTTCGGCTTCCTGCTGCGACAGGAGAGGGCCGGCGGCCATGTAGCGCTCGCGCGTGCCGGGGGTCAGCAGCTCGAGCGCGGCGACCTCCAATTCCGCGTCGGTGGCGTCTTCCTGGCTGAGCACGCTGGCGGCGCGCTTGGGCAGGATGCCGGCGCCGGACAACAGGAAGCCGCGCGCGGCGTCGATGTCGTTCGCGCGCAATTCCATGTCGACAAGACCGTCCCACTGGTTCTGCCTGTCGAAGTCGACTTGAATCAGCTCGCCGTTGAGGCGCGCTACGCGCAGCGCGACCGCACGTGCGCCTTCCTGGGAATATTCGTACGCGTAGAGCTGGTCGCGGCCGATGACGAGCAACGCGGCGGCGCCGGCGAGCGGCAGCAGCACCAAGCAAACATTGAAGGCAAGCGCGGTGAGCGCGCCAAACAGGCCGCGTTTTAATCTTCCCTGGGCCCGGACCGGGCGCCAAGCGCTGGAAACTCGCGTGTGCTTCATGCCTCGCCCAATGGCCGCGGCGCTACAAGAACGGCGCCAAGGCCACAGGAGCAAGATGAATTACAGGAAAGGCGAAGTCGTCCCCGCATCAGGGTTTTTTCGCGGCGATGGTTAAGCGCTGCGGTCGAGAACCGTCGGGATCGGGCCCACCGGCGCCTCGATTGCGCCGCGCGCGCCGTAAGCGCCCCCTGCGCTGCGCTGTCGAGCGACTTCATCGGCCATCGCATGCACCAAGCCTTCGGTGATCAGCTTGATGGCGCCCAGCTCCGTCTCGTGACGGGCGAGCGCCTCGTGCAGTTTAACGGTGCGCTGGCGCAGCGCGTTCAGCATGTCGGCCGGCGCGGAGCTGATCAATGAAGGCTCTTGTTTGATCCGCGCGAGTTCCAAGCGGTAAGCGTTGGCCAGCCGGTTCTTCTCCTCGGCCTCTGCGCCCTCGAGCGGCGGCAGACGCGCCTCGATCCGCCGTGTCTCTTCCGCGATGAGCGCCGTCAGGCGCTCGGTGAGCAGCAGGAGCTGCTCGGCGCGATCGCGCCCATCGTCAGCCACCAGCGCCATCGGCCGCCTCCAGCGCCGGAGCCTCGCCCTGCATCCGCAGCATCTCGCGCATCACCGCGTCGGCGATGCCGACGCCGCCGGCCCGGGCGATCGCTTCGGCGTAGCGCTCGACCAGCATCGGCCGGAAAATCTGTTCGCCCATGCCGCCGCCGCCCAGGCCGTCAGCGTCGATACCGTCGAACATCGGCGCGAGCATCTCCGAGAGGAACACAGCTTCGAACTCCTCCGCGGCGCGGCGGATTTCGTCGGGAACAGTCGGCTGGGGCGGATTGCGCGGCGCAGTCGACAGCGGCAGCGGCGCGCCGGGGAGTCCGATCTGACGAATGTTCGCGTGATCTGGCATCACATCACTTCGATTTCGGCTTGGATGGCGCCGGCGGCCTTCAGCGCCTGAAGGATCGAGATCATGTCGCGCGGCGTGACGCCGAGCGCGTTAAGGCCGTTCACCAATTGCCGAAGCGGCACGCCGCCCGGGACCACGACGAGCCCGCCTTCTTCTTCCTCCACCTCGACGCCGGTGGAGGGGACGACGACCGTTTCGCCGTTGCGCGAGAACGGCGCCGGCTGGCTGACGAACGGATCTTCCTGGATCGAGATGGTGAGATTGCCTTGGGCGATCGCGACGGTGGAGACCTTCACGTTCTCGCCCATGACGACGATCCCGGAACTCTCGTCGATGACGATCCGCGCCGGCGTGTCGACCTCCACTTCGAGGTTCTCGATCCGGCCGACCAGCGAAACCATGTCGCCGGCGTATTCGGCCGGCCGGCGCAGCACGACGGTGCCCGGGTTCGAAGCGCGCGCGGCTTCGGCGCCGACCGCGCCGTTGATCGCCGCGGCGATGCGGTGTGCGGTGGTGAAGTCCGGATTGCGCAGCGCCAGGCGCAGTTCGTCCTGGGCGGCGATGTCGAAGTTGATCTCGCGTTCGACGAGCGCGCCGGAGGCGATGCGGCCCGCCGTCGGCACGCCGCGCGTCACCGAGGAGCCGGATTGGCCGGAGGCCGAAAAGCCGCCGATCGCCAGCGGCCCTTGAGCCACGGCATAGACCTGCTGGTCCGCGCCCATCAGCGGCGTCACCAGCAGCTGCCCGCCCGCGAGCGAGCGGGCGTCGCCGAGCGCGGAGACGGTGACGTCGATGCGCGAGCCCTGGGAGGCGAACGGCGGCAGGTTCGCCGTTACCATCACCGCGGCGACGTTGCGGGTGTTGAGATTGCCGGTGGCGGCGTTGACGCCGAGCCGCTCCAGCATCGCCGCCAAGCTCTGGCGGGTGAACGGCGAGTTGCGAAGCGAGTCGCCGGTGCCGGCGAGGCCGACGACGAGGCCGTAGCCGACAAGCTGGTTCTCCCGAACGCCCTCGAAATCGGCCACGTCCTTGATCCGCGGCCCGGCCCAGGCGGACGGCGCGGCGAAGGGGGCGGTCATGGCCGCCACCGAAGCAACGGCTAGCAGCGCCGAACGCGCCGCGCGGGTGGCAAATCGCATGTGAGCGATAGGCGGCCAGTTCGGTTAACGAGCCGTTCAAATGGCCGATGCGTTAACAGCTCGGAAACAGCAGCAGCACAGTCTCCGCGGCCATGAAGATCGAAAACAGCAGAGGAGTCGGCGCGGCCGGCGGGCCGAGGAAGGCAGGCGCGGCGGCGGCGCCCGGCTTCGCGCCGAGCGTCGATGGCCCGGCCAAAAGCACGGCTGCAACCGGTGTCGCGGCGGTCACCCCGCTCGACGCCATTCTCGCGCTGCAATCCGAGGAGCCGCCGGGCCAACGGCGCCGCCGCCAAACCAGCCGCGGCCGCGCAGCTTTGGATGTGCTGGAAAGGCTTGAACGCGCCTTGGTTCTAGGGCACGCGCCAAGCTCGCTGCGGGCCGAACTGGATCAGGTCCAGCGCGGCGCAGAAGCGACCGGAGAGGCGGATCTGGATGAAGTCCTGCGGGAGATCGACATCCGCGTGGCGGTCGAGGCGGCCAAGCTCGATCGGCTGCTTGGGCGGGCCTGATGCTGCAGCGCAACCTTCGGAAAATAGAGAAAGATTGGCGCCGTCCTTGCTCAATGGACGGCCCATGGGAGCAACGCTATAAGGCGGCGCCTTGCTGGGCGCAGGGAGTAGGACCATGGCCTCGACTGTGACGAAGGAATATCGCCCCAGCGAAGACGAGCCGTTCATGAACCCGCGGCAGCAGGAATATTTCCGCCAAAAGCTGCTGACCTGGAAAGAAGAGATCCTGGAGGAATCGCGCTCCACGATCGCATCGCTGCAGCAGGACACGGTGGCCGAACCGGACCTCGCCGACCGCGCCACCAGCGAAACCGACCGCGCCCTCGAACTGCGCACCCGCGACCGCCAGCGCAAGCTCATCGCCAAGATCGACGCCGCGCTCCGCCGCATCGAGGACGGCTCCTACGGCTATTGCGAAGAGACGGGCGAGCCGATCTCGCTGTCACGTCTGGAAGCCCGCCCGATCGCGACCCTCTCCCTGGAGGCGCAAGAGCGCCACGAGCGCCGCGAGCGCGTGCACCGGGACGACTAGCTGAAAATGCGGCGAGCCGTTGCGTAATGGTCTTTACCGTTCATCGCGGCTGGCTAAGATCACAGTTCTTAGTGGTTCAGGGGAGTACAGGATGCGTGTTGCGGCTTTTGTGTTTGCGGCTGCCTTGATGGCCGCCGTTCCGGCGCTTGCGCAGACGGCGCCGCCGCTCACGCCGACGCCGAGCGCCACCGAAACCACCTCCGAGCCGCTCAGCGACGGCGAGGAAGCGAACGCCGAACCGAGCAATGACGGCGCGGAGGAAATCTGCCGTGTCGTCCAGCGCACCGAGAGCCGCCTGCGCTCGCGGCGCGAACGCCTGTGCATGACGCGCGCGCAATGGGAGCAGATGGAACGCGACGCGGCGCGCACCGCGCGCGGAACCGGCGTGAACAGCCGACCGCGCGGCGGCTAGGACCGGCTTGCCGATACCGCCATGACGTTTAGGCTGCATCGATGCTTTTGCACGATGCAGCCCTTTCGTATCTGCACTTCGTCTTCGCCCTGATCCTGGCCGGGACGCTCATCGCCGAAGCGTTCGTGCTGCGCCTGCCGGTGGACGGGCGCGTCGCGCGCCTGTTGCTGCGGATCGACCTGTTCTACGGCCTCTCCGCCGTCGGCGTGATCCTCGCCGGCATCGCCCGCGTGCTCTGGGGCGCGAAGGGCGCGGCCTACTACATGGGCCAGCCTTTCTTCTGGGCGAAGATGGCGACGATCCTCGTCATCGGCCTCATCTCGATCGCGCCGACGCGCGCGTTCACGCGCTGGGTGCGAAGCGGCGCGGCGGAGATCGCCGCGGCCGACGCCAACAAGGTGCGCCGCCTCGTCATGATCGAACTCGATCTGCTCGCGCTGGTGCCGCTGTTCGCGGCGCTGATGGCGCGCGCGATCGCCAGCTGACGCTTCGCATTCGCCGATCCTGGGCTAAGCTCCCGAAAAAACCAGACGGGAGGATGGGCATGGCGGCCTCGCTGAAGCCGGAAGAATTCGATCTGATGCCGACTTTGGGCGACGTCCCGCGCCATCACGCCCGCACGCGCGGCGCGCAAACGGCGCTGAGCTTTGAAGGCCGCCTCACCAGCTACGCCGAACTCGACCGCCACACCAACCAGGTCGCCAACGCGCTGATCGCCGCCGGCGTCCGCCCCGGCGAGGCGATCGCCTATCTCGGCAAGAACAGCGATCACTATTTCGAACTGGCGCTCGGCGCGATGAAGGCCGGCGCGATCATGGCCCCGATCGGCTGGCGCCTCGCGCCGGCGGAGGCCGCCTACATCATCGACGACGCGCAAGCGCGGATGCTGTTCGTCGGCCCCGAATGCATGGACTGCGCGCACGCCGCGCTCGAAACGACGCAGACGAAGCCGCCGCTCATCGCCATGGAGCCGCCCGGGGAGGGGCCGGCGTACGAAGCCTGGCGCGATGCGCACGCGGCCGACGATCCGCGCGTCGCCGTGGCGCCGGAAGACACCGCGCTCCTGCTCTACACCTCCGGCACCACCGGCCGCCCCAAAGGCGTGATGCTCACCAGCGCCAATCTGATGCGCTCGCGCCGCAAGCTCTCCGAAGCGGCGATGGGCTGGAACGAGTGGAAAGAGGGCGAGGTCAATCTGGTCGCCATGCCGGCCGCCCATATCGGCGGCACCGGCTGGGGCCTCGTCGGCCTCATCAACGGCGTCAAGAACGTCGTCGCGCGCGAGTTCAACCCGTTCGAAATCCTCGACTACATTCCACGCGAGCGCATCGCCAAGATGTTCATGGTGCCGGCGGCGCTGCAATTCGTCATCCGCACCCCGCGCGCGAGAGAGATCGATTATTCGAGCCTCAGCCACATCCTCTATGGCGCCTCGCCCATGCCGCTCGATCTCCTGCGCGAGTGCATGGAGGTGTTCGGCTGCGAGTTCGTGCAGCAATACGGCATGACCGAAACCACCGGCACCATCGTCTATCTGCCGCCGCAGGATCATGACCCCAAGGGCAACGCGCGCATGCGCTCGGCCGGCCTGCCGATGCCCGGCGTCGAGATCGCCATCCTCGACGCGCAGGGCAAGCGCCTCGGCCCGAACGAGATCGGCGAAGTGGCGACGCGCAGCCAAGCCAACATGAAAGGCTATTGGAAAAAGCCCGACGCCACCAACGCCGCCGTCGACGCCGAAGGCTGGCTGCGCACCGGCGACGCCGGCTATCTCGACGAAGACGGCTATCTCTACATCCAGGACCGCATCAAGGACATGATCATCTCGGGCGCCGAGAACATCTATCCGGCCGAGGTCGAGAACGCGATCCACGGCCATCCGCACGTCGCCGAAGTCGCCGTCATCGGCGTGCCGGACGAGAAATGGGGCGAAGCGGTGAAAGCGATCGTCGTGCCGCGCCCCGACACAACGCCCGACGCCGCCGACATCATCGCCTTCGCCCGCTCCCGCATCGCGCATTATAAAGCGCCGAAGAGCGTGGACTTCCTCGACCGCCCGCTGCCGCGCAATGCGTCAGGGAAGATATTGCGGCGGGAATTGAGGGAGCCGTATTGGGCGGGGCGGGAGCGGAGGGTGAATTAGGGGGAGGGGGAGCGGCTGCTGGTTCATCCCGAGGCTGTGTGAAAACGGCAAATCAGTTCATGCTCTAATGGTCGTCACGGAGACGCCGCATGAGCCGATTTGTCGAAGGCGAACAACGCTCTCAGCTTTCTCTCCTGCCCGCCAGCCTGGATGAATATGTGGATGC
>NZ_DASPLU010000022.1:0-75499 GCF_035627415.1 Vitreimonas sp.
ACGGGAAGCTCGACTGGCTCACGCCAGCCGCCTACGCCGCCCGTTGGGCAAGGAACGAAGAGCTTGAAGGACGCCCATTGGGGGCGTTTGATGAGGATCGGACTCCAGTGGCGGCTGGATGAGAAACGGGGGTCACGTCAGATGGCGCAAGCCATTCGGAAAAGAACAAGGCCCGCGAAGGGGGAGCATCCTTCGCGGGCCTTGTCTTGCCGGCCGATCTAATCGCGGTGTTAGGCGACGATCTGAGCGGCTTGGTTGAGCGTGGCCATCGCCATCGGTGCGAACAATGCGCAAGCGGCGATCAAGGCGTAGAATTTGGTCATTGGTTTGCTCTCGAAATTTGGATGTGGGCCGATCAGGCGACGATGAGCGCTGCTTGGTTCAGGGTCGCGAAAGCGACTGGGGCGAACACGGCGCAGGCGGCGATCAGGGCGTAAAACTTGGTCATTTGGTTTGCTCCTCGGATCGAAGCGTCATCGCTTCGATGAGCAAACCTACCCAGGGGCAGCGCTTGTCGCCGTGACCGAGGGCACACCTCAAATTTGTGACCAAAGGCGTCCTTCGGCGAACTTCGGCCGCTGATTCAGCTTTGACGCGAGCGTCACCAATTGAGCGACTCCGCCAGTTGTGATTTTTAGGCACTGAACCTGATTATCGTAGAGCGAGTAGAGTGCATGAGCACACCGAACACCGTGGCTGTCTCGATCCTGAGCGAGACCGGCGCGCGGCTCGATACGAAGGCGCACACATTGAAGTTGGAAGCTGACGGCAGTCTGGAAGTAATCGGAGAGAAGCAACACCGGAGGGTACCGGCAGGAAGCTGGCGAAGCTTCGACGTTACCAAACTCGATGCGGTGAGCGGAGCGTAAGGCCGCGGTAATGATAGCTTCCGGCGACAGCGCGCCGAACTTGCGGGCAGGGCGCGATCGGCAGGTTTTGAGCGCGCCGGTCATTCGCGAAAGATCGCGATCGGCCAAGTGCTGGCCCAAAGCGGATATCGGATGAGGAAGCAAGACTGGGAGTCAGCGTTGATCTGCTCCAACAACCACACGCCAGGCCCAAACTAACGGATGAACTTGCGTGGCCTCGTTGCGCACCTGCTTGTCTAAGGCCGGTTGCGCGCGAAAAAGCCAGAGCCCGATGACAAAGAAGGGCCAGAGCAATCCAATATTGATCGCCCATCCCCGCCAGCTCGAATGGAGACCGGTTACGAAGAAGGCGTAAAGGAACGCAGTCGCTGCGGCATAAGCGGCGGCGGCAATCAGAACGGCGACGACAATGGCGGTCAGATGAGGAGGTGGCGGTCTCATTCAGTTCTATCGGCTGGCTAGCATGGACCCAAGTAGTACGGTCAAGGATAGGCTGAACGTCGGCAATCGGCGATATCAGGTCAGCTAACCGAACAATGACCAACGTCGCCTATCCGCTCAATTCCTGCCGTGCGAGTTTGGCGGCGGCCGTCTTAAGGAGCGCGAGGAATTAACGCCCTGATCGCATCTGCTTCAGATCGCCGATCGTCGATTTGAGCAACGAAAAAGCGCTCGGAAATTCATCTGGCTCCATGGCTGCGGCGACGACCTGAAGCTTACCGATTACGCCGCCGATGCTCGTCGCTCGTAGGCGTCGCAGCCGACGGATGCTCCGCGGCAGCTCCTTGTCGAGCACGGCCCAGCGTTCGTGGATGGCGTAGAGCTTGCGGCCGGCAGGCAGGGCGTGCCGTTCAGCTTCGGTAAGCTTGAACCAATTGTGCTTGTCGACAAGCCAAGCCTCCACCGTGCCGTAGCGACGATGCAGCCGCTCATTCTCGCGATGAAGCAACCAGGCTTCGCGCGCGAGTTCGACAACCGGATCGATGACGCTTGGCGACGCCTCCACAGTCATCGGCAGCGGCGGTGCCTGCTTTGACGGAATGCCCTCGGCGGCGAGCAGCGGCGCCGCCGCTGCGCCGGCGATCAGTCCACGGCGGGAGGGGCCCGAACGTTTGCGCGCCTCCATCAGGCCTGCCTCCAAGTGATTAGCGTGAGCGAGCGCGGCGTGACGAACCACGCCCACAGTCTCAGAAGAGCGAAGCGCATTAGCGCGGCGGCAATGACGCCTGCGGCAACGCCCAGGAGAGTGCTCTCCAAGCGCTCGGCGACGTACCAGCCGACAACAAAGGCGCTGGCGCCGGAGAGCGCCCAAAACAACGCCGCGAGCGCGAGCCACGACGCCAAGTGGAGGAGCGCGCCCGCCAACGCCAGGACACACAAGGAAACGCACGCTAACGTCATGACGCGCCCTCCGGCGTCATCGCCTTGAAGTCGCGCAGGATTGACGCGATCAGGTGATGATCTTCTTCGTTCTCGTCCTTGCAGATGTGGGTCGCGGCGACAGCGAGTTTGCCGGCAAGACCGAGGGCGCTGGTGGCGGCAAGCGTCGGCAGGATCTTCAGCAGCGTCTCCTGCTCCTCCCAGAGCTCCTCCAACCGATCGTCAATCTGATAGAGCTCCTGCGCTTGCGGCAGCGCACGCTGCTGGCGGCGCGACAGCTTCAGGAAATTTTGCTCGCGCGCGAGCTGGGCCTCGAGCTTCTGCCAGCGGCGGGACAGGCGTTTGTATTCAGCGTCTAACGCGAGCCAATTTTCGCACGCGACGATCGCGTGGTCTGTCGGGGCGGACAGCGCTCCCGCAAATAAGGGCGCAGCCGTTGCGCCTCCGATCAGGGTGCGGCGCGAGGGGCCATCAGGGCGTGCGTCCGCGGCCGCCGCCACCGGTGGGCGTCGAGACATTTAACTGGACCTTCAGCTACAGATGTCACCTTTTAGGCCAGGAGGCACTTTGCGTCAACTGAAAAGTGCCTTGTTGGACTAAAGGTGACTTTTGCTGACTGCGGGACAAATTCGTGCAGCACGCGGCTTGCTCGACTGGAGCCAGAAGCAGCTCGCGGACGCGACGAAACTGTCCGTGCAGACCATCAAGCGGATGGAAGGGGTTCGCGGTCCGGAAGGCAGTACGGCGGCGAATGTCGATGCAGTTCGTCGTGTGTTGGAGGATGCCGGCGTGGTGTTCCTCGACGCTAGGCAGAACAAGGACGGCGGCCCTGGAGTGCGCCTCAAGAGGTGAGGTTGGGTAGCGGCCAGGAGACCTTCTAGTCGTACTTGGGAAGGCGCGCTTTTCCGAGCGGCCCGCGTCGCTGAGTGGCTCCTGTTAGCGAAGCGCCTCGACAATCGCTACGGCTGCGCGGTCGGGAGGCATTGTGACGGTGTCGATGTTGATAACAGGCTCCGGCATCGCCTCGTTGGCGGCCTTAAAAATCGGACGCAGCTCGCGAAGCAGCTCCAGTGAGACGAGCTTGTCATGCTGCGCCCTGTGTCTGCGTTGGAGAGCCGTCGCTCTTGCTCTTCGTCAGAGACCGTGAGCCGCACGAACTTGATGTCGCCGCCGGCCGCTTCGACCACCGATATGGCGCGGGGCACGAAGTCAGACGTGACGGTGCTCTCGGGAGCGTAGGTGAAAATGAGCGAGCGCCCAGCTGCTGCGGCCTCCGCGAAGGTCTCGACCCAGAAGCTCTCGCGCAATCTCACGAACGGAGGCGATCCGAATGGAAAAACGGCGCCCACCGCATCGACGACCCACCGCATCGACGACCAAATGATTGTGAAAGAGCGCATAGCCTGTCAAACGGGTGAGGTGTCGTGCGACGGTGAGCTTCCCGCTAGCGGGCGGGCCGTACAGGAAGATGAGCTGCATCCGGCCAGAGTAGATGCTGCTGGCAGCGCTCGCCAGGATGTCGCGCCCTAAGGATAAATCAACGAGATTGCGGCGCACCGGGCCGCTTCGGCTCGCTCGACGAGCGTCGTGGCGCAGAGAGTTGCGCCGCGAAGTAGTCGTCGAGGTCGGCCTTCCAGTACATCGCCCGCACGCCGACATGGGTGCAGAGCGGGCCGGTGCCTTCATGAAACTTGCGCGCCAGCGTCTGCGGCGCCGTCTCCAATCCGAGCTCTGTGAGGTAGCGCGCCGCCTCCTTGCGCGAATAGAGCCGGTTCTGGTCCTCGCCAGGAAGTAAAGGTGCGTCCTGCATGCTTCACCTTTCGAGCCTTTCCACGCGAGAAGGCGATCATCCCATCGCGGACGGGTCAACGCAGGCGCCGCAAGGGGCGAATTCGCGCGCGCGGCGCACACGACGGCAACGCAGGGATAAAGGAGGAGACGGCCTCCGCCTCTGTGCGCGAGGCCGCTCCAAAGCTGATCGGATGGGAATCGCTGAGCGCGCGAAAGTCGCGACACCTCGCCGCAATCACGCTGCTGGCTTCGCGCTTCGCGCCTCTCGCCGATGCAACGCGAGGCAACAGCAGGAAACACCGTGCTAGATCACCCGCGCCCGCCAATGTCGAGTTTCAACGCCTTGGCGAATTCCTTCTCGGCGCCGCGGCCGTACTTGAAATCGAAGTTGAGGCCGTTGACGCGGCCTGAGACGAATTGATTGAGGGCGCGGTCCATCTCCGGCCGCCACGGCACAAGGGCCGCCAAGAAACGCTCGTCGGCCCGCTCGATCAGCGCGTAGCTCTGTTCGGCCATGTGGATGCGGCTCGTGTAGAGCCCGTGCGCTTCCTCGCCATTCCTCGCAAAGTGCGCAACTCGGCCGGTCTCGCGCTCAATGCGATCACGCACCGCCTTTTCCTCCATGGTCTCCAGAGCGGTGCGCCAATCGTGGTTGGCGCGGAAGCCGTCGTCGCCACGCTCGCCGAGACCGAGCTTCTCCAGGGTGGTTTCGCGTTTGAGCCAAGCCTCTTTCACTTGCCTGCCAAAGCCCTCCAGGCGGAGTTCGCTCCGGTCCTCGAGGCCGCTTGCGATGCGGTCGAGCCAGGTAGGCCCGCGATACTCGGCCTGCCGCTCCAACGCATGCGGGTCGAGCAAGGTCACCCGTGCGCTTTCGCGCCCGCCTCGGACTTCGCGGGCCATCACCTGAAGCGGGTAGTCCTCCGGCAACAAGAACGTGCCGTCGCGTTCGCGGCTCACAACGCCTTCGCGGCGCAAGGCTTCGAGCCGGCGCTCATGCATCTTGATGTAGGCGTCGCGGTCTGTAGGGCGCGCCTGCCGATGGATAGCAGCCGAATAGGCGAGGCCGTTCTCCTGGGCGATTTCCCAGATGGTGCGGTCGGACGGCTTCAAAGCGGGCGCGGCGCGCTCGATCTCGACGATGGCGCCGCGCTCGACGCCGGCGAGGCAGCGAAGATCCTCGGGGCTTGCGACACGGGCAGTCCAGAAGCTGCCGTCGATGCCGTCGACGCCGATCAGCTGCGGCCCGCGCGGGTCGTCGCTGAGGCGCTCAAAGCCAACCAGGCGCCCGACGACGCGCTGGTCCCAGTCCGCCGCCTCCAGCTCACGGGTGCGACCAGGCTCGAGCCCACGATCTTCCTGCGCCAACAGGTGCGCTGCGGCGCGCTCGCGGTCGCGCCGGTCGGCAAGGCGCGTCAGCTTGTCTTCGAGCTCCGCGTCAAGCCGCCAGACGCCAGCTCTTGTGGGCTCGGCCAGTCCAAGCTCTTCGAGCCGATTGAGACGCCGCACCAGCCGGGCGGCGTGAACGCCGTCCTCTGGAAGCTCGCTCATTGCGATCTCGCGGTCACGAGCGCGGGCGATAAGCTCGCGGTCGAGCTCTGTGAAGCGCTCCTGTCTGACCGCACGATCGGCGCGATCGGGCTCAAGGCGCGGGCCGATCAGCTCGGTGGCGAGGTCTTCGGCACGCTCGCGGAAACCGTGGGAAACATAAGCCCGCGGGATCACCAGGTCGCGTCCATCGTCGCGCACGCCGCGCATCAGCAGGTGGACATGAGGGTGGCCGGTGTCGTGGTGTTCGGCCGCGATCCAGTCGATGCGGGTGTCGAGGTCGAGCTCCACGCGCTGCATCAGCTTGCGGGTGTAGGCTTTGAGGTCATCGATCGCGCCGCCGTACTCGGGCGAGATGATGACCCGGAAATGGTGGCGGTCGCCTTCGCAGCGTGCGACAAAGGCTGCGCCATCGGCCTGGTCGAGCTCGCGGTCGAACACCTGGACCGGATCGCCGTCGCGGCCGGCGCCGTCGCGCTCGACATAGAGCGTGTGCCGCATCAGCGAGCCTGCACCGCCCGCCAGCCTGCCATGGACCTTGGGGTGGATCTTCACCATCACGCGCTGACTGCCGGCCGGCCGGTCGTGCTTCAGCTTGACACTGCCTGCGCCGCGGCTGCGGTTGAACCAGGCGGCGCGTGCGCGCGCGGCGACACGCTTTGAGCTGACCGCGGATGGTGGGCGAAACAGCGACGCAAACTCTGGCGTGCGCTTGGCGCGCTGGCGGCTGACGTCGCCTTCAAATCTGTCTTCGTGATCCATCGCTCGCGCTCTCATATCAGCGCAAAGCGGCTCTCATCACCTTGCCGCAGTTTGCGGCGCCGCCCGCGAACGTGCGGCAGGAAAAAAGATGTGCAGACAAGCCGCTGTGCATCCAGCACTGCGGCGCATTGTATCTTGCCCTCTTAATCGGCCAAGTTTTCGCGTTCTTCTTTGTCATTCCTGGTTATCGGATGCGTTCGGGCGCCGCTCAATGCGAGTTTGACCGGCGCAGCAGCGGCTGTTTTCTCAAATGATTTGGCCGCAACATTGACAATGGCTTCTTGAGGCCCGGGGCAGGTCTTTGCGTCAGTGATAGGGGAGGGGCTGCTTTCGTTGCGATCGCCGCCGCGGAGTTCGCACGAAACGCATCGATGCGATTGGACCACCAGGCCATCATCCGCACGCGCTCGTCCCAATATTCCGCGCGCGCATAAGCGCGGCGAACGTCGTTCCCGTCGCAATGACCGAGCTGGCGCTCGATAGCGTCGGCGTGCCAGAGGCCGCTTTCGTTGAGCAGCGAACACGCCATCGCTCTAAAGCCGTGGGCGGTCATCTCAGTGTTGTCGTAGCCGAGGCGCCGAAGCGCGCCGTTGAGGCAGTTGTCCGACATCGGGCGGTCGCAGCCTCGAAGCGATGGGAAGACGTAACGACCATCGCCGGTCAGCCTCCGCATCGATGCAAAGATCGCGACGACTTGGGGCGTCAGCGGCACCTTGAGGGGCCGCCGCATCTTGGTTTTGGCCGCTGGGATGCTCCAGACGGCCTGCTGAAGGTCGATCTCCGCCCATTCGGCAGTCCTCAATTCGCCGGGGCGGACGAAGACGTGGGGCGCGAGCCTCAGCGCGGCGTGGGTGGCAGGGTGTCCGCCATAGCCTTCGATGGCGCGGAGCAGCTCGCCTGCGCCTTCGGCGGTCGTGATCGCGGCATAGTGCTGAACGGGAGGCGAGATCAGCGCACCTTTCAGGGCATAGGTGGGATCGTTAGAGGCGCGGCCGGTGGCGATGGCGTACCTGAACACGGAGCCGACAACGCTGCGAAGGCGTCGCGCCGTCTCGTAGCGGCCGCGGTCCTCGATCTTTCGCAGCACTGCCAGCACCTCCGGTGCGCTGATCTCCGAGATCGGACGGCCGCCGAGCTGAGGCCGAGCGAAGTCGATCAGCCAGCGCGTCTTGGTCATGGTGGCCTCGGCTCTGCCTTCGCGCTCCATCTTGGCGATCAGTTCGTCGGCGATGACGGCAAAGGTGACGCCGCGCTTCAGCTCCGCTTCGATGCGCTCAAGTTTGCGTTGTTCCAAGGGATCGATGTCGGCGAGGAGAAGTTTGCGCGCATCGTCGCGCATCGCGCGCGCATCGCTCAGGCTGATGAGGGGATAGGGCCCGATGATGAGCGTTCGGCGCCTGCCGGCGAAACGGTAGTCGAAACGCCACGCTTTGGCGCCGCTCGGCTGCACGAGTAGATAGAGCCCATGCTCAGCGCTCAATTTGTATCGAGTTGCGCGCGCTTTCGCGTTGCGCACGGCGACATCAGTCAAAGTGACGGACACGACTTTCTCCGCTCGCTTTCGTGTCCGTCAAAGTGTCTCCAAAACGCGTCGCTGTGAACGTACGGCCTTGGACGTCACCGGACGTCACGTGCTTGAAAACCATAAGTTTTCGGACGTTAGCGGAAGTCCCTGGACGGGGTTCTGGTGCCTGGGGCCGGAATCGAACCAGCGACACGCGGATTTTCAATCCGCTGCTCTACCAACTGAGCTACCCAGGCGTCCCGGTCGCCGGGCCCTGCAAACTGGGGCCGGCGCGGAGCGAGGGTCTATAGCGGGGCGGCTCCGGCCTGTCCACGTCTGACCGGGCGTCTCCGCGTCCGCCGGTTTGAACTCTTGATTGCGGGGCGCGTTGACCGGAAAAGGTGGTAAGAACGCACGCTCACGAGGAGGTCTGCCATGTGTGAACATCACGGCGCCGACGGCGCCAAACTGGTCGATGTCTCCAAGATGGACCGCCGCGATCTGCTCCGGGGCTTGGGCGCGGGGTCGGCGGTGCTGTTGGCGGGCTGCGCCACCTACGAAAATCCGGTCACCGGGCGCGGCCAGTTCATCATCGTCGACGAGGCGCAGCTGCAGCAGGCTTCGCTGTCCGCATGGCAGCAGGTTCGCCAGCAGACGCCGCAATGGAATAACGCAGCGGCCCAGCGACGGCTCGAGACTGTTGGCCGCCGCATCGTCCAGGCGGCCGGACGCGGCAATCAGTCTTGGGAATTCGTGCTGTTCAATAGCGACCAGAAGAACGCGTTCGTGCTGCCGGGCGGCCAAGTCGGCTTCTATCGCGGTCTTTACGAGATCTGCGAACGCGACGACTGGATGGCGACGGTGCTCGGCCACGAAGTGGGCCATGTGACCGGCCGCCACGCCGCCGAGCGTTACAGCCGCGAGATCGCGACGCAGACGGCGCTGCAAGTCGCCGGCACGCAGATCAACAGCCAAGTCGCAATGGCGGCCCTTGGCCTGGGGGCGCAGGTCGGGATCAGCCTGCCGTTCTCGCGCGAGCAGGAGGCCGAAGCCGACATTATCGGCATCCGCTACATGCAAAGCGCCGGGTACGATCCGAGGCAGGCGATTCCATTCTGGCAGGCCATGCAATCGGGCGGCGGCTCGCGCCCGCCGGCGTTTTTATCGACCCACCCGGACCCTGAGGGCCGCATCCAGCGCCTGCGGAACTTCATCAACGAGCAGGGCTGGGGGCCGGTGTAAGCCGCTGAAATCAAGTGCTTGGCGCCGCCTTGCTTCGCTGCGGCGCCGGCGCTAGGTTCCGCGCCCCGAATGTGCCGCCTTAGCTCAGTTGGTTAGAGCGCCGGATTGTGGATCCGGAGGTCCCTGGTTCGAGCCCTGGAGGCGGTACCATTCGCACCAAGCTGCTGAGCGCGCACGCGCGTTACGCGGCCCACACGGCCAGCGCCTGCGGCTACGCTTTCCGTTCGCTCGATGGTGACGACGGCTACCTCTTCGAAGTGCGCGACGGCCCGCGCGCGGCGACGTTTGCGGCCGGCGCCGGCACACCCTATGCGCTGAATGACGCGCGCTCCGCTTCAATCGCCCGTGACAAGGCGTTTTGCGCCGAGGCGCTCCGGCAAGCGGGCGTGCCCGTGCTGCCCGGGCGGGTGTTCTTTGTCACGAAGCGCTGGATGAAGATGCGCTCCCCAGGGCGCGAGCCTGAGGACGCATTGGCTTACGCGGCGAGCGCCGCCTATCCCCTGTTCTGTAAGCCGATCTCCGCGTCGAACGGGCTATACGCGGAAGTCATCGAATGCGCCGACGCGTTTGCGGACTACATGCAGCGCATCTCTCGCGAGCACTTCGCTGTCCTGGTTCAGCCTTTCGTCAGTGCCCCTGAGTATCGGGTGTTCGTCCTTGGAGGCGAGGCGCTGTTTTCGTATCGCAAGCACCAGCCGCAAGTGATCGCCGATGGACGCAGTACGTTGGCCGATCTCGTCGCAGCGTTGCCGCGCGAAGACGGCGCGCCGCCGCTGAAGCCGCGGGGACGCGGCGCTCATGGCGCCCTGGTGGGCGCACGAGACCTGCCCGCAGTGGGCGAACGGATCACGCTCGAGGGGCCGGCGAACCGGTCGGCGGGCGGCGGCGCATCGGCCTTCCGCGACGGCGCGGAGCCGCACCTCGAGCAGATCGCGCGGACAGCAGCGGCGGCGATCGGGCTAGGACTAGCCGGAGTGGACATTTTCGATCGCGGCGACGATGGGCCAGCGGTTATCGAGGTGAATTCCAATCCGATGATCGCGACCCTCGAAGACCACGGTCGCTGGGATTTGATCGAGGCGATCTGGCGCGCAAACTTCGCGGCGGCGCTGCGATGAGGCCATGGCGGGCGCCGTTTCCGAAGTTCGGCGTCGGGCCAGGGCTGGCGCGCGTCGACAAGGCTGCGCGGGCGCTCGGGATCGATCTTACTCGTTTCGGCGAAACCGGCGCTGTGATCGTCGGCTCCAACGGCAAGGGCTCGACGGCGGCGATGACGGCGGCGCTGCTGCAGCAGACCGGGCGAAACGTCGGGCTCTTCACCTCGCCGCATCTGCTCGATCTGAACGAGCGCTTCCGATTGAATGGCGACGACATCGCCGATGAGGAGCTGGAGGCGCATTGGGAGCGCGTCCTGACCGCGGTTCGGAGCGCCGGCGAGCAGGACAATTTCGGCGCATTCGAGTTTCTGTTTCTGGTCGCGGCCGTCTTCTTCGCGGCGAACGATTGCGCCCACACGGTCTGGGAGGCCGGCATCGGCGGCAGGCTGGATCCCGTGCGGCTGATCCGGGCGCCGCGCCTCGCGCTCACCTCGCTTGATCTCGAGCACACCGATCTGTTGGGTGACACGCTCGAGGCGATCGCGCGCGACAAGCTCGATGCGGCCCGCGCGGGCGCAAAAGTGTTCTACGGCGAGAGCTGCAATGGACAACGCGCCGTCATCGAGTCCCATTGCGCGACGCGCGGCATCGAGCCGGTACTTGTTTCGGCAATCGACCAGGCGCCGTTGCCCGGCGGATTTCAAGCGCAGAACGCGGCGCTGGCGCTCGCGCTGGCGCGGGACATCGCGGTGCTGTCGCCGGAGCAGACGGACGCCGGCTTTGCGGCCACGCGCTGGCCAGGCCGGCTCGAGATCATCGACCGCGCGCCTCTGACGGTGATCGACGTCGGCCACACGCCGGCTGGCGTGCGGGCAGCGCTCGACGGCTTCAACGAGATGCGGTCCGCGCCGTCAGGCGTGCTGGTGCTCGGCGTTTCGCTCGACAAGGGCGTAGCGGAGATCGTCGGTGTTCTTGCGCCGGCGTTCGAAGCGATCATCTGCGTCGCCGCGCGGCACAAGGGCGCCCCACCTGCGCAGATCGCCGCACGTGCGGCGGCGGCGAATCCGAGCGCGGAAATCGCAATTGCCGAGAGCGTTGAAGAGGCGCGCCGGCTGGCGCTGTCAGAAGCGGGCGAGGGCGGCGTTGTCTACGTTGCCGGAGGGCTTTTTCTCGCAGCTGAGTACAAAGCGGTGCACAGCGGGCGCGATCCGGCTTCTCTAGTCTTCTTTTAGCGGCGGACGGACGGTAAAACGGTGATCTGAGGGATCATGTCGAGGACGCTGTTCGAGCACCTGTCGCCTGACACCGGCGCGAAGCGGATGCTTGCGCTCGACGGCGGCGGCGTGCGCTCTGTGCTCACGCTGGGCGTTTTGAAAGCGCTGGAGGACGAACTGCGCCGTCGCGCGGGGGGCGGTTCGGGGTTTCGCCTCTCCGACTACTACGATCTGATCGGCGGCAGCTCGACTGGGGCGATCGTCGATGCCGGTCTGTCGCTCGGCTATGGCGTCGAGCCGTTGGCGGAAACGTTCCTTGCGATGGCGCCGGAGGCGTACGGCCGCAGCGCAGGGGACGACATTCACATCGGCGCGAGGTTTTCGCCCGTGCGCCTGCGCCGTGCGTTGCAACGGATATTCGCAAACCGGACGCTAGGTTCGCAGGACATAAAGACGGGGCTCGCCATTCTCGCCAAGCGCGTCGACACTGGCGCGTGTTGGCTGTTCACCAATCATCCTCTCGGCGCTTTTTACGATCCCCCTGAGGGGGAACAGTTCGCCAACAAGAAATATCGGCTTGTCGACGTGCTTGCCGCGAGCGTGGCCTCTCCGGCGTTGCTCAATGCAGTGTCCGTCGACGTGGAGTTCGACGAGAAGCGCCGCTCGCGGAAGAAGGGCTATTTCATCGATGCAAATCTCAATCCAGGCCAACAGCTTTTCGTCATGGCGCTGGATCCAGGCTACAGGTTCGGCTGGTACGCCGGACCTGATGCGTTGATGATGACCTCGATCGGCTCCGGCCTCCGACGCCCTGCGATCGCCGGCGCTGCCCTCGAGGGGCTCGCGCCCGGATTGCGCGCGATGCATGTGACTCGCGCGATGGCTTATGACGCGCTGATGCATGGCGTTGCGCTGCTGCAGGCAATGTCGAGTCCGCGTAAGCCGTGGATCGTGAATCAGGAACTCGGCGATCAGTCGAAGGCTTCCATCGCCGCGCTGCTGGACTACCAGCGCATTGATGTGGCGCTCGACACCAAGCCGAAGCCGAGGCACGTCGGCGATCCGCAGCCGCCCATGACCCATCTCGAGCGCATGATCGGGCGCGAGCTCGATCCTGCGACTCTGCAGGCTCTGGCGCGAACCGACAATACGCGCGAAGCCAATCTTGAACTGCTTTACGAGACTGGCGTAGCGGCGGGCCGTGCTTACGTGAATGCATCGTACCCGGACCCGAAGTTCGATCTGACCGAGTGGGGCGAGGCGGAGCGGCGCACCGCGCGCGAATGAGAGCTGATGAAACGTGTAGTGATTGTCGGCGGCGGCGTCATCGGCCTGAGCTGCGCCGTGCGCCTGCGCCAAGGCGGCGCGCAGGTGACGCTGCTTGAAGCCGAGTCGGAGCATCCGAGCGTATTCGGGCCCACCGCGTCCGCGGCGGCGGCGGGAATGCTAGCTCCGCTCGAGCGCGGGACCTCGGCGCACGAGCGCCTGATGCTCGACTCGTTCGAGCTGTGGCGTTCGCGCCGGTCCGGCGCGGAATGGGCGGACGGCGCGCGCTTCGATGGCGCCGTGGTGATGAACGGCAACGCCGAAGAGGCGGCTGCCTTCCAACGTAATGCGGAGCGGTTGGGCCGAGAAGCTACGCCGATCAGTCCCGGCCAGTTCGTCAAGCGCACTGGACTCAATGCGCGTGTCGAGAATGCCGTATTCGTCTTGGACGAAGGTGTCGCCGATCCTTTGCGGGTGCTGACCGGACTGGCGATGCAGGCGCGCGCCATGGGCGTGCTGATCGAGTTCGACACCGATGTCGCAAGCGTCAGCGCGAACGCAGCCGTGGCGCACGACGACCGCACGTTCGAAGCGGACGCAATCGTACTCGCGCCGGGCGCCTGGGCGACGGAGAAGATCATGAACGCGGCGCCGGCGTTGAAGCGCGTCCAGGCCAGCAAAGGACATCTGGTTGAGATCGAGCTGCCGCGACCCCTGGGCGCAACTGTGCGCGGCGGCGACTTTTACATCGCCCAACGGCGCGAAGACGTAGTGCTTGGCGCGACCATGGAGCTTGGGCGCCACGACCGCGCCGTGGACAAGGCGCTCACGGCCGATTTGGCGGCGAAAGCCGAGCGTGCGCTGCCGGGCGCCTTCAAGACCAGCGGCCGCGCTTGGGCCGGCATTAGACCGATGAGTCCGGACGGCTGGCCGATGATAGGTTTGGACGGTGATGGGCTCTTCATTGCCGCCGGGCACGGCCGCAACGGTTGGCTCTTGGCGCCGATCACCGCCGAGATCATAAGCGCTTACGTGTTTGGCGCCGAGATCGCGCCGGATTGGGCCGCACTTTCACCGGCGAGATTTGGAACAGCATGACGTTCGCCATCGACCTCACGGAAGAGCAGTTCGCGATCAAGCACGCGATCGAGGAAATCTGCGCCAAGTATGACGATCATTACTGGCTACGGACGGACGAGACGGGGAAATTCCCGGAAGAGTTCGTCGCCGACATCGCGGCGGGCGGTTGGCTTGGCGTCGCGATGCCGGAGCGCTTCGGCGGCGCGGGACTGGGGCTCACCGAAGCCGCGCTGATGATGCAGACGGTGGCGCAGTCGGGTGCCGGATTTTCGGGTGCGAGCGCGATCCATCTTAACATTTTCGGCCTCATGCCGATCGTGAAGTTCGGCACGGAAGAGCAGCAGGCGCGTTTCCTGCCGCCAGCGATCGACGGCACGGACAAGGCCTGCTTTGCGGTCACGGAGCCGAACTCCGGGCTCGACACCGCGAGTCTCGAAACGCGCGCCGAGCGCACCAACAGCGGCTATCGCATTCGGGGCCGAAAGATTTGGACGACCAACGCGCAACGCGCGAACAAGATCTTGATCATCGCGCGCACGACGGCGAAGGATCAGGTGAAGCGCCCGACGGATGGTTTGTCGCTGTTCTACGCCGATTTCGACCGCAAGCACATCGAGGCGCAGCCGATTCCGAAAATGGGCCGCAGGGCGGTGGAGTGCAACACGCTCTTCATCGAGGACCTCGAGGTCTCGAACGCAGAACTGATCGGCGAGGAGGGCGCCGGATTCAAGATACTGCTCTCGGGACTCAACCCCGAACGGGTACTGTTCGCGGCCGAAGCGATCGGACTTGGCCGCGCCGCTCTGAAGCGCGCGGCGCAGTATGCGAAGGAGCGCGTCGTGTTCGGCCGGCCAATCGGTCAGAACCAGGGGATCCAGCACCCGCTCGCCAAATCATGGGCCGAACTGGAAGCGGCAAACCTGCTCACGTTCAAAGCGGCCGCTCTATATGACGCCGGCAGAGATTGCGGCGCCGAAGCGAACGCGGCCAAGTATCTCGGCGCCGAAGCCGGCTTCCGAGCGTGCGAGTCATCCGTGCTAGCGCACGGCGGCATGGGCTATGCCAAAGAATATTTCGTCGAGCGCTATTTCCGCGAGGCGATGATTGCGCGCATCGCGCCGGTCAGCCGCGAAATGATCCTGAACTTTATTGCCGAACGCGTGCTTGGGCTACCGAAGAGCTACTGATAGCGCGAGTGCTCACGTCATGCAGGCGTCTCGCGCATTATCTCCTGCACGCGGGTCGTCAGCGCCGGCATGTCGACCTGCTGAGTGGCGCGCAGCAGCACGGATTGCATCATCAGTGTCCGTTCCGCCGAGACTCCCTCCAACCGCTGAGCCGGTTCGGAGTTCGCCCAGGTGAGGGCGGCCGCGAGTTCGTCGCGTTCCAATGACGAACCGAGCGAGCGCGCGACGTAGTCTTTGAGGCCGGCCATCCCGAAAGTAGTCGTCTCGATCATTGCGATGTCCGTGGGGTGAATGCGCCCTACAAGAACCTCGCTCAACTCACGTGCGAGGTCGTAGCGGTCTCGTGCGATCGAGTCGGCGCTAGGCGGTTGCTCCAGCGGAATCTGGCCTTGTGTCGCCAAGTACACGGTGAGCGGTAGCGAATAAGCGAGCGAAGCTGCGACATAGGCGCGGCCCTCGGGCGTGTCGTAGAACGCGATAGCGGCCAGCAAATCTTCGCGCGCGTTGTGCTGAGCATAGAAGGCTGTCACTTCGCGCACGTAGAACTCCGCCGCGGGCCGGAAGGCCTGGCGCACTGCCTCGTCCATCCGCCGCCATTGCTCATCACTGAGATCTACGCGCCGCGCCTCCGCGCCTTTGCGGAATCCGTAGACCGATGCCTCCACATACATGTCCTCCGCGCCGCCGAACTCGACATAGCGGCGCGCCAGCTGGTCCAAGGTTGCATCGCGGACGGACTCACTGGTCTGCATAGGTTGTGCGCCGACCGGTGCCGCCAGCCCTAGGGCGACAAGCAAAGTCAAACCGGCTGCGAAACGCATGGTGCCCTCCCCATCAAGCGGCGTGACGTTAACAGAGCGTTTACCAAATACATAGACCGCAGATGTCATGAGCGATCCGATTGCGTCCGTCGGGCAGGAGGCCGTTCGCGCAGCGATCCGCCGCGCCGCCGACGCAACCGGTGTGGATTTCTCGCTCCTGGTGGAGACGGCGCGGCGCGAGAGCGCGCTTAATCCCGGCGCCCGTGCAGGCACGTCGAGCGCGACTGGGCTTTTCCAATTCATAGAAAGCACATGGCTCGACATGGTGCGGCGACACGGTCCCGCACACGGGCTCACGGCGCAATCGGCGGCGTTACGCGGCGGCGCGGATGCGCAAACACGGCGCGAGATACTTGCGCTTAGGAACGATCCAGAGCTTTCTGCGCGGATGGCCGGTGAGCTGGCGCGGGAGAACGCGGAAGCCTTGCAGAGCCGTCTCGGACGCACCCCGACAGCGGGCGAACTCTACGCGGCGCACGTCATGGGCGCCGGCGGCGCACTGAGGTTAATCGAGGCGGCGCAGAACGGCGCGCCGGACGCATCCGCGTTGTTTCCGCGCGAGGCGGCGGCGAACCGCGGGTTGTTTTATGCGCATGGTCAAGCGCGTTCGGCGCAGGGGTTGCTGGAGCGGCTGAACCTCGACGCTAGCGCAGGCATCGCGGAGCCGCCGAGTGCGCACGCCGGCGATGTCCGGGGCGGCCAAGGGATTTCACCGGCGTTGGCGCAGGCGCTGTTTCATATGGCGCTGTTGCCGCTGTTGCGCCCCAGCGGTGGCGACGAGCGCGAGAACAGTTCGCTGCAAGCGATCAGCGCCTATGCGCGCATGAACGAGACCTAGGCTGCGGCGCCGCTGGCATATAGCGCGTCGATCTCACCTTCGGAGTAGCCAAGCTCACCGAGGATTGCGCGTGTGTGCTCTCCCAGACGAGGCGAAGGGCCCTTCGGCCCGTCGTCGGCGCCGGGGAAACGAACCGGCGCCGCAGGCGCCGGCATCGAACCGCCATCGTGCGTCGGCGTCTGCACGATGCAGCCGGCCGCGCGCGCTTGCGGGTCGGCGATCGCCTCCGCGGGCGTGAGGATCGGCGCCCACACCATCTCTTCGGCATCGAGCGCAGCGGCGACGTCCGCCAGCGGCCGCGCTGAGAACGCCGTGTCCATCAAGCCTACGAGCTCCGCGCCGTTTTCGCGGCGCGCGCGATTGTTGGCGAAGCGCGGATCGTCGACCAGGTGTTCGAGCCCGAGCGCGCGCGTGAGCTTCGGCCAGTCCTTCTCGCCCTGACGCTGCAGCAGGCTGATCCAATGATCGTCCTGCGTCTTGAAGTAGTTGATCAGCGGATTGGGCACGTCGGCGCGCGCGCGATTGGAAGCGATGCGTCCGCGCGTATGCTGAATGGCGAGATCGCTGCCGCCTACATAATGGGCGACCCGAAGCAACGACGCTTCAACAAGACGGCCTATCCCGGTGCTCTGCCGCTCGTAGAGCGCCGCGAGTATCGCGCCGACGATGGCGAGCGAGGCCACGTGATCGCCGAACGCGGTCCGCAGCTGTACCGGGTCGCCGCCCTTTGGGCGAAACATCGCCGCAAGACCCGAGCGCGCCCAGAAGGCGGCCGAATCCATTCCGGGGCGATCGGCTTCGGCGCCCTCGAGCCCATAGCCTGTCAGGATCGCATAGATCAGGCGCGGACAGCGCTTCAGGATAGTCTCGTGATCGAGGCCAGCGCGCTGCAGCCCGCCAGGGCGCACGTTGGTCAAAAAGACATCCGCCCCATCGATCAGTTTCAGCAGCGCTTCACGTCCCACCTCTTGGGTGGTGTCGAGAATGATCCCGCGCTTGCCGCGATTATCCATGTCGAAAACAGGATTGGAGGCCTCTTCGACGCCGAGCGAGGAGAAGAACATGCGGATCGGATCGCCGCCCGGGGGTTCGACCTTAATGACGTCAGCGCCCCAATCGGCCATCACCCCACCGGCGCCAGGGGCGGCGACATAGGTGGCGTATTCGACGATCCGCAGCCCTTCGAGCATGCCGTTTCCCTCCCGTAACGGCAGGTGCGGTCAAGCTTTCATTAAGGCTCGCCCGCGAGGCTTGCCGCTCCGGCGCGGCAGAGTCGCCGTCGCCTCTGCCAGCGCGAGCGCACCCATGTCGATCGTCACCATGCGCGCCAATCTCACCGATAGCGACATCCGCACCTTGATCAAGGGGCCGACGGAGGATGCGCGCGCGCAGGCTGCGCACAAGATCTGCCGCTGCATCGAAGACGCCGAACTCTCCGCCGACGACCGCGCGCACGCCGAAGGCATCATCTCCATCATGGCGCAGGACGCCGCCGTGCTCGTGCGCCGCGCGCTGGCGGTGGCGCTGAAGAACTCGCCGAAACTGCCGCGGGAGATCGCCAACAAGCTGGCGCGCGATCTCGACAGCATTGCGCTGCCGGTGATCATGAACTCGCCATCGCTGACCGACAGCGATCTCGTGGAGATCGTGCGTGCGTCCCCGCCGGCAAAGCAGGTTGCCGTCGCTAGCCGTGAAAAGCTCACAGCCACTGTGACCGGCGCGCTGTCTGCTTACGCCGTTTCGGAGGCGGTCGAACGCGCGCTCGCCAACGACAATGCGGCCTTCGACGAAACTGGGCTTCAGTCTGCGCTGCAGCGCTTTCCGGAGATATCATCGGTTACTGCCGCGATGGTCAGACGCGAGACGTTGCCGGTGAGTGTGACCGAAAAGCTGGTCGCGATGGTGACAGGCGAACTGTTCGATCACCTGGTGAACAATCACGAACTGCCCCCGCAGATCGCGATCGATCTCGCCATGGGCGCGCGCGAGCGGGCGACGATTGATATCGTCGAGCAGGCTGCCCGTCAGAGTGATCTGCCGCGTTTCGTGCAGCAGCTCAATCTGAACGGCAGGCTGACGCCGTCTCTGCTGATGCGCGGTCTGTGCCTCGGGCATCTCGATTTCGTCGAGCATGCGATGGCGGAATTGGGCGGCCTACCGCATCAGCGCATGTGGCTGCTGATGCATGATAGCGGTCCGCTCGGTCTCAAGGCCGCGTTCGACCGGGCCGGTCTGCCGCCGCGCCTGTTTTCCTCCTTCCGCGCCGCGGTGGAGGTGTATCACAGCGTCGAGCGTGAAGCCGCTGCGCAGGATCGGATCACGTTCCGGAAGCGCATGCTGGAGCGGACGCTGACGCTCTTCCAATCCGTTCCGAAGGATGACTTAGATTACCTGCTCGACAAGCTCGACGCGTCGGGCCTGCAGTCGGAGCGCGTCGCGGCGATCTAACGGAGGCCCGCTTCCGCGAAAGGGCCGCCGCCGCGGTCGAAGCCAGCGATGGCGAGCATGCGCGCCTGCGACGCCGTCGCGACACACTCCGCGGTGACGATCAGCCCGGCGGCTTTGGCGGCCAGCAGCCGCCGTCCTAATGGCGAGCGGTCGCCCGATTCAAGCGCCAGGAACGGATCCGGCGACGTCGGCGCGTCGACGACGACTTCACTGTAGAGCGCGCGCGCGCGCGCGCCGAACGGCAGCGGGCAATCGGGATCGCCGCGCAGCACGATGCTCCAGCCCCGCGCGCGAAGCGCCTCGGCCAGACCGGGGCCGGCAGCGACCATCTGGCGTTCGTTGAGCTGGAAGCTGAAGCTCCGACGCGTGCAGCCCGCTTCGAGCGCCGCCTCGCTGAGCAGCTCGGCTTCCAGCGAGCCCTGTATCTCTTCAGGCACCGCCAACGTCAGGGGCGAGCGCGCGCCGCGCTCCAGCCACGCCATGCGGGCGCCGCGCATCAATCTGGCGAGATTCGAGAACGCGAACGCTTCGCCCGGTGAGCCGCGGGGACGCACCACGCCGCCGCCCAACGCGCCGATGCGAAGATCGACACGCGTGCCGATCGCGAAAGCCAGCGGCTCCGGCGTCGAACGGATGCGGAAGGGAATGACGTTCATGTGCGCAGCTATCGTGAGCTGCGTTCATCGCACGGGCGGAGTTAAGGATCGGCGGTCGAAGATGGTGAACGCTGCATTAGGCTCAGCGCGGCGCCACTCCTAAGCCTTCGACCCGCTGCTCCAACGTGCGCAGCAGGGTGCGGCCCACGGGGTGGTTCACGTCCTTTATTCGGTCGCGCACGGCGGCGCGGAGCGCGTCGACATGGGCGCAGACGAGCGTCGGATCTTGCCGCGCCTGCGCCTTGCCGGCTTGTGTCTCGATCGAACGGCAAAGCGATGCGGCGATCTGCGTAACGATCGGATACCCGTAGGTGGCGCCCATACCCTTGAGATCGTGTGCGGCGGCCATCAGCTGCTCCAGCGCTGTATCCGCCCAGCCTGCCGCTTCGGCGCCCAGACGCGCCTGCTGCAGCTTCTCGATGTCGCCGTCGAGCCATTCGCACAGCGAGTCCGCCAGCGCGTGCAGGACGCTGTCGGCGCGCGCGAGCGTTTCCTCATCGAACACCGGCCGCCTCAGAGCGACGCTCCGCCGGCCAGCGTCGCGGGGATCGATCAGCTGAGCTTTACCGTCGGCCATGCGAGCGAGCATCGAGCTGGCTGGTGAACAGAAGGTTGACGTTAGACGCTGAACTGCTCGCGGAGAATGCGCTCGTCCAAGGCGTGGCCCGGGTCGAAAAGCAGCGTCAGCGCCGCCAATGGGTCCTCGTGGATATCGACTGCGAGAACGTCACGGGTCTCGAGATTGTCGGCCGCGGCGCTTACGGGCCGGCGCTGCGGCTCGAGCACTTCGATGCGGACATGAGCGCGATGAGGCAAGAGCGCGCCGCGCCAGCGACGCGGCCGGAAGGCGCTGATCGGCGTCAGCGCCAGGAGCCTCGAGTCGATCGGCAGGATGGGGCCGTGGGCCGAGAAATTGTAGGCGGTCGATCCGGCAGGCGTCGCCACCATGACGCCGTCGCAGAGCAATTCGGACATCCGCTCAGCCCCATCGACGCTGATGCGGAGCTTGGCCGATTGCGCCGTCTGGCGGAGCAATGAAACCTCGTTAAAGGCGCGCTCCTCGACTGCGCCAGCTGCCGTCTCGCAATGCGCCACCAGGGCGCGGATACGAACCGGTTCGGCGCCGGCGACGCGCTCCTCGAGATTGTCCTCGGCGTACTCATTCATGAGAAAACCGATCGTGCCACGGTGCATGCCGTAGACGGATTTGCGGTCCCGCAGTCGTGCGCGCAGCGTATCGAGAATGTGGCCGTCCCCACCAAGCGCCACGATAACGTCCGCGTCGGCCTCGCCGGCTTCGCCGTAACGGTGGCGGAGGCGGCGCAGCGCTTCTTGCGCTTCCGGACGAGCGCTGGCGGTGAAGGCGAGCTTCATGCCGGAACCTCTTACGCTGCGCCAGCGCGCTCGTCACCGGTTCGCGCAAGGCCGGTTGAGCAGTGGGGGCGATCGGGCTAGGGTCGGCGGCGGAGGATCAGATGGCCGACGACGTTGGAGTATCCCTGAAGGGCCGGGTGAGCGCGGAGGAGTGGCAGGCGCGCGTCGATTGCGCGGCGCTCTACCGGCTTGTCGCCCTGCACAGCTGGGACGACATGATCTTCACGCATATTTCGATGCGCGTGCCGGGGCCCGACCATCACTTTCTGATCAATCCCTATGGGATGTTCTTCGAGGAGATCACCGCATCCTCGCTGGTGAAGGTCGATCTCGAAGGCGCTATCGTCGCGCCGACGCCGTACTACATCAATCCGGCCGGCTTCACGATCCACTCCGCCATTCACGCCGCACGCGAAGATGCGCTTTGCGTCATTCACTTGCATACGGACGCCGGCGTCGGCGTCTCGGCGCAGCAGGACGGTCTGCTGCCGATTTCGCAGAACTCGCTGCTGGTCCTCCCCAACCTCGCCTACCACGATTATGAGGGCGTTGCCCTCAATCTCGACGAGCGCGAACGGCTGGTGAAGGATCTTGGCGAGAAGAAGATGATGCTCCTGCGCAATCACGGCACGCTATCGGTCGGCGCGAGCGCTGCGGAAGCCTTCATCGGCATCTTCTTCCTCGAACGCGCGTGCGCGCAGCAGGTCAACGCCGTCTCGGGCGGGCGTGACAAAGTGCTGATCGCGCCGGAGGCCGCCCAACTGGAGACGGTCGGACAGAGCAAAGGCTTGGGGATGGTATCGGGGCTTGCGTGGCCGGGGCTGCTCAGAAAACTGGACCGGCATTTGCCGGGCTACGATTCCTAGGGATCGCAGCGGCGCTCGCGCCCTTGCCGGCCAACGCCGGCGCCTGGATCGCCCCCGAAGGCGGCCAGAAAATCTGGACGTCGTTCGCCGGCGAGAGCGAAGGTTTCACTTTCGTCGAGTTGTCCGGCTACGTTGAAGCGCCGGCGGCGAGGGACACATCAGTCGTCGTCTCCACCTGGATGCAACGAAACGCCGACCCTGCGGAAGTATGGCGCGGGGAAGCGACGCTCGCCGCCAAGCATGTCGTCTATCGCTCCGGCCGCGGCGCGATCGTAGCCTTGCAGGCCGGCGCGCTCTGGAACTCGCGTCCGCAGGAAGGCTGCAGCGAAGGCGGCGCCGAGGTCCGGGCCTTGCTCGGGCGAGGCATCGGCCGCACCGGCTTCGTCAATGTGGAAGCGGCGACCCGCGCGCTGGAGGGCGGCTGCGAGAGCGAGCGACTGGACCTGACCGTAGGGTACCGACCCGGCGAAAATTGGCTGGCGATGGGGCAACTGTTGCTGGAAGCGCCGCGGGAGGGTGACGAGATCCTGAGGGCCCAGGTCACCCTGGTGAATTTCCGCCCAAGCGGTAGGGGCATTCAAGTCGGGCTGCGGACTCGCGTTGACGGAGGCGCCCAAGAGACGGCGCTTGTAGTAGGACTGTGGGGTCGGCCGGGCGGTTGATCGCAAATCGCTGGACGGCACTGCGAATTAGACACAATTCCGAAAAGAGTTCGTTGTAAGGTCCGCTACATGTTGGGGTTCTTCAGACGCTACAGCTTCGCGGCCGTAGTGGCCGCGGCGCTTGGTCTGATGGCGCTTGTAGTGGCCGGCAAAGCTTTGCTTTCAAGCGGCGGGGGCGAGGGCGCGGCCAAGGCCGCGACATCTGGACCCGGGCGCGCGGGTGGTCTGGGCGCTCCCGGCGGCGGCGCGATTGTGCTCGCCGCAACTGCGACCATGCATGTGTTCACGGACGGGCTGCAGGCGCTCGGCACTGCGCAGGCGCGCGAAAGCATCGTGCTGACGCCCAAGGTCGCTGACACGATCCGCTCCATTCGCTTCGACAGCGGCGACCGCGTACGGCGCGGGCAGGTGCTGGTCGAAATGTCGAGCGTGGAGCAGGCCGCGGATTTGGCCGAAGTGCGCGCGGCGCACCAGGCGGCCCAGGACGAACTACGCCGTTACCAGGAGCTCTATGACCGCGGCTTCGCTTCGCAGGCGCGGCTCGACACTGTGCGCGCGGCAGCCGAAGCGGCCGAGGCGCGGCTCAATGCAGGCGGTTCGCGGATCGCCGACCGCACCATCCGCGCCCCGTTCGCTGGCATCGTCGGCCTCCGCACGGCGAGTCCTGGCCAATACATGCGCCCGGGCGATCAGATTGGCACGCTCGACGACGTCTCCGAGATCAAGCTCGACTTCGATGTGCCGGAAACCCAGATCGCCCGCGTAAGAGCGGGCGTCGAGATCACGGCGCGCACGGCGGCGTATCCCGACCGCGCCTTCTCCGGCCGCATCTCCAACGTCGATAGCCGTGTCGATCCGACCACACGCACGGTGCGCGTGCGCGCGATCCTGCCCAATGAAGATGAGGCCCTGCGCCCGGGCATGCTGCTTACCGTCGACGTGCGTTCGAACCCGCGAGAGGCGCTGGCGGTCCCGGAGATCGCGATCCTCGACCGCGCGGACGGCGCGTACGTCTACCGCATCGCTGCGGCGGAAGGGGCGCAACTGGCTGAGCTGGTCCGCATCCAGACGGGCGCGCGCGCAGGCGGCATGGCCGAGGTGCTCGACGGGCTGAACCCGGGCGACCGCGTCGTCACCGAGGGCTTGCAGAGCGTCCGGCCCGGCCAGCCGGTGCAGATTGCGGCGCCCGCTGGCGACGCCGCGCAAGCGCCTCAGCTGCGGCCGCGCGGTTAGGTCGGCGATGACGCTCTCCGACCTTTCGGTCCGTCGGCCAGTCTTGGCGACGGTTCTTTCGCTGATCATCATCGCGTTCGGGGCGATTGCGTTCACGACGCTGCCGCTGCGCGAACTGCCCGACGTCGACCAGCCGGTCGTGTCGATCAGCACCTCTTACCCCGGCGCATCGGCGCAAGTGGTCGAGACGCAGATCACTCGCATCATCGAGGATCAGCTCTCCGGCATCGAGGGTGTTGACGTCATCAACGCGGTGAGCCGCGACGGGCGCTCCTCGATCAACATCGAATTCACGCTCGACCGCGATCTCGAAGACGCGGCCAATGACGTGCGCAACGCGGTGAGTCGCGCGCGCGGCAACTTGCCGGCGGATGTCCTCGAACCGGTGATCAGCAAGGCGGACTCGGACGCCAACGCGATCATGTGGTTCAGCTTGAGCTCCGACACGATGGATACGGTCGAGCTGTCGGACTATGCGCAGCGTTACATCGTCGATCGACTGGGCGTCATCAACGGCGTGGCCAATGTGCAGATCGGCGGCGACGCTCGGCGCGCTCTGCGTATCTGGCTCAATACCGACGCGATGGCGGCGCGCGGCCTGACCGTGCAGGACGTCGAAACTGCGTTGAGAGCGCAGAACCTCGATCTGCCCGCCGGTTACGTGCAAAGTCAGGAGCGCGACTATCAGGTCCGTGTCGAACGACCATTCCAGACGCCGGAAGAATTCGCGCGCATGCCGCTGCGGACGGCGACCGCCGCCGATGGCGCCGTGGTCCGGCTGGGCGACATCGCCCGAGTCGAGTTCGCGCCGGTCGAGGATCGGCGCATCTTCCGCGGCAATCTGCGCGACCAGGTCGGCATCGGCATCGTGCGCCAGTCGCAGTCGAATGCGCTCGATGTCGCCAACGCGGTGAAAGCCGAGGTGGAGCGCATCCAGGAGACGCTGCCGCAAGGCGTGAATCTCGATCTCACCTACGACGGCACGGTCTTCATCGATCAGGCCATCTCGCGTGTGGCGCAGACGCTGCTCGAGGCGACCATCCTGGTCGTGCTCGTGATCTATCTTTTCCTGGGTTCCTGGCGCGCCGCCTTCATCCCGACTGCGGTGATCCCGGTCTGCTTAATTGGCGCTTTCCTGATCATCGCCATCTTCGGCTTCACCATCAATCTGCTGACCTTGATGGCGCTGGTGCTCTCGATCGGCCTCGTCGTCGACGACTCCATCGTCGTGCTGGAGAATGCGCAGCGGCGCGTCGACACGCTTGGTGAGCCGAAGTTGGTGGCTTCGCAGCGCGGCGCGCGGCAGGTGTTCTTCGCGGTGGTGGCGACCTCGGCGGTGCTTGTGGCTGTGTTTGCGCCGATGCTGTTCGTCGGCGGCTATGTAGGCAAACTGTTCGTGGAGCTGTCGGTAACGATCGCCGGGGTGGTCGTGATTTCGGCCTTCGCGGCGCTTTCGCTGTCGCCGGTGATGTGTTCGAAGCTCCTGAAGCCGGCGAGCCAATCGACGCCGCTCGCGCGCTTCGTCGACCGTCTTTTGAATGCGCTTCGCGCGTCCTACCGCGGTTCGCTGGAAGCTGCCCTGCAGCACAAGAAGGTCGTGTTCGCGATGTTCGCGGCCGTGTTCCTAGGCGGCGGCTTCCTGTTCACGCAGCTGTCGAGCGAACTCACGCCGGCGGAAGACCGCGGCATGATGATGGCTTTCGTCAACGCGCCGGAAGGCTCGGGCTTCGAATACACCAGCCGCGTGATGGAGCAGGTCGAAGGCACGCTGATGGAATATGTCGAAGCCGGCGAACTCGCCCGCTTCATGGTCGTGCTGCCCGGCTTCGGCGATGCTGGCACCGGCCGCTTCTCCAGCGGCTTTGCGATGATGTTCCTCGAGCCGTGGGGCGAGCGCCGCCCGGCGACAGAACTCGTCACCGAACTCAACCAGCGCTTCAGTCAGATCCCGGGCGCCACGGTGCGTGTGATCATGCCGAACGCATTCCAGCGTGGCGGCGGCGACGGCGCCTCAATCGTGCTGCTCGGCTCCGAGTACGAGCCGCTCGCCGCTACCGCAGAGCGCATCATGGACCGGCTGCGGGAGAACCCGAACTTCCTGCGCCCGCGCATGAATTACGAGCCGACGTCGCCGCGCGTCCTCGTCGATATCGACCGCGAGCGCGCCGCCGCGCTCGGCGTTTCGGTGCAGGCGGTCGGGCGCACGCTTGAAGCGACGATGGGCGCTCGCCGCGTCAACACCATTAGCGATCGCGGCGAGGAATATTACGTCTACCTCCAGGCCGAGCGCGACGAACGCTCCGACATCGCCGATCTCGCCAACAAGTTCGTGCGATCCGACCGTACCGGCGAACTCGTGCCGCTTTCCACCATCGTTTCGCTGCGCACGGTCGGCGACAGCGCTGAACGGCGGCGTATGAACCGGCAGGCGGCGGTCACCATCGGCGCTTCGATCCCCGGCGACTTCGCCATCGGCGACGCGATGCAGCAGCTCGAGCGCATCGCAATGGAGGAGATCGGCGAGCAGGCGATCTCGATCGATTATTCCGGTCAGGCGCGCCAATACCGGCAGGCGACCGGCGCCGTCGGCTTCGCCTTCGGCTTCGCGTTGATCATCGTCTTCCTTGTGCTGGCGGCGCAGTTCGAAAGCTTCGTGCACCCGGTTGTCATCATGCTGTCGGTGCCGCTGGCTGTCGCGGGCGGTCTATTCGGCCTCTTCCTCACCGACGGCACGCTGAACATCTACAGCCAGATCGGCCTCATCATCTTGATCGCCCTGTCGGCCAAGAATGGGATCCTGATCGTCGAGTTCGCCAATCAGCTGCGCGACGAGGGTAAGTCTGTGCGCGACGCCATCCTCGACGCGTCCGATCTGCGCATCCGCCCCGTGCTGATGACCTCGATCGCCACGGTGGTGGGCGCCATTCCGTTGATCGTCGGCCATGGCGCAGGCGCCGAGAGCCGCAGCACCATCGGCGTCGTCATCTTCTTCGGACTGACGGTGTCGACGATGCTGACGCTGTTTGTGGTGCCTGTATTCTACGATCTGCTCGCGCGCTTCACCAAGTCGCCGGAAGCGACGGCCAAGGCGATCGAGGAGTTCGAGCACGGCGAGGCGCTCGCGCGCCCCGCCGAGTGATCACTGCGGCGCGGTCTCGATCATTAGATAGGCGATGACGTCCCTGCGCTGCTCTTCATCGCGCACGCCGGCGAACGCCATCCGGTTGCCCGGCAGGAAGGTCTGCGGGTTCGCCAGCCAATGATCGAGCTGCGCCGCGTCCCAGGCGAAATCGGCGTTCTGCACCGCTTGAGAATAGTTGAACCCCGCGGCCGTCCCGATCTCGCGTCCGAACACACCGTGCAGGTTGGGGCCGACGCGATGCTGGCCGCCTGCATTGATCGTGTGACAGGAGCGGCATTGCGCGAAAACACGCCGGCCGGCTTCGTAATTCGCTGTTGCGTATGGGCCGGGAAGCGCGGCCAGCGCCGCCTGAATTTCCTCGGGCGAACGTGCGCCCTGGGCCGCGACCGGGGCCGTGGAGGACGACGATGGCGCCTGTGTCTCGCCTTGTCCGCAGCCCGCGAGAGCGGCGATCAAGACGGTGGCGAGGAGAAGTCGGCGCATCGGTATCGTCCTTGTTCTTGATAGCGGGTCGCAGATTTGACCCGGTGGGCGCTGGAGGCAAAGCGGCGGTACGCCTCACCTCTGCACCCGCGAGGCGCCGATCGCTTCCAAGTGGTGGTGCCGCCAGAGGGACTCGAACCCCCGACCCCCTGATTACAAATCAGGTGCTCTACCAGCTGAGCTATGGCGGCTTGTGGGGCCGGTTTTGCCAGCAGCGGCGGCGAAGCGGAAGGGCCGAGGCGCGAGCGCGCTGAACGAACTCCCCTTTGCCCCCTTGGCGGGATATGGTTAAGCCCGAGGCGGTGGGACGCTGCGGTCGCCGGTTTCGGCGCCGATCCTGTCGCGACACGGGAAGAGGGGGAAATCATGAGCTTCTGGGATTCCGTGTTCCGCGCCGTATTCGGCTCCCGCGGCTCGCGCCCGGCTTCGCCGCCTCCGCCGCCACGGACGCCGCCGGCGCCTCCGCCACGCGCCGCAACGCCGCCCGCGCCACCGCCAGCCGCGCCGCCTGCGCCGCCACCGGCCGCACCGCCTGCCGCGCCGCCTGCACCGCCACCGGCCGCGCCGCCGGCGGCTCCGCCTACTCCTCCTCCGGCAGCGCCGCCGGGCGCGCCGCCTCCGCCGCCCGCGGAACCGCCGCCTTCAACGGGAACGCCGAGCGGTTTTGCGATCGAGAACCTGCACGCGCAGGACGCGACGCGCGTTGGCGACGCCGACATCGAAGCCGCCGCGCAGCGTCTCGGCGTCGAGGCGAACGTGCTGCGCGCGGTCATCAAGGTGGAAAGCGCTGGGCCTGGCTTCGGCGCGGACGGCCGTCCACTGCTTTCGTTCGAGCCCTTCGTGTTCAGCCAAACGACGGAGGGGCGTTTCGATACGAGCAATCCCGGCGTCTCGCAGCCATCGAACCGCGCCTACGCCGGCGGCAATCAAACCGCGCGGTGGAGCAAGCTCGCTGAGGCCTATGCTCTCGATCCCGCCGCTGCGCTCGGCGCGGCGAGTTGGGGCGCGTTCCAGCTGCCGGGTCGCTACTATGCCGACGCTGGCTATCCGAGCGTGTTCGCGTTTGTCGCCGACATGGCGCAGTCCGAGGCGCGCCAGCTCGCGGCGTTCGAAGCTTATCTGACGCGCAAGGGTTTGGCCGACGAACTGCAGCGCCGCGATTGGGATGCATTCGCGCGCAGCTACGAAGGCGAGCATGGCGCGGGACAGTATTCCTCTGCGCTCGCACGGGCTCATGCCTCGCTGACGCCAACGCCGTCCGACGGCTATTTGGATGGACTAGTCGCCGGCACGACCGACGGCTTGACGCGCGCCGATTTCGAAGAGGTCGCGACCGAGCTGGGCTGCGAAGTCGAAGCGGTGCAGGCGGTGGTGCAGGTGGAGAGCGGCGCGCTCGGCGCGTTCGCGGCGAACGGCAAGCCCGTCATTCTCTACGAGCCGCACATCTTCTCGCGCCGCACCAATCGCCAGTACGACGCGAGCCATCCGACGATCTCGTATCGGTCGTGGGACGCCTCCAAATATCCGCGCACGCAGGACGGACGCTGGGCGCAGCTCCGCGAGGCCTATGCGCTCGATCCGGAAGCGGCTGTCGCGTCCGCGAGTTGGGGTCTGTTCCAGATCATGGGCTTCAATCACAACGCCTGCGGTTTCGGCTCGGCCAAGGAGTTCGTCTCCGACATGTGCCGCTCGCAAGCGCAGCAGCTCAAGGCGTTCGCGAAGTTCGTCAAAGCCAACAATTTGGCTGACGAATTGGTGGCGAAGAACTGGGAAGGCTTTGCCGGAGGCTATAACGGGCAAGGGCAGGTGGAACGTTATGGCCGCCTCATGCGTGAAGCCTATGAGCGCCTGAAGGCGACGAGCTGAGACCAAGGCTGGAGGGGACGATGGGATTCTTTAACTGGCTGTTCGGCGTCATTTTCGGTCGCCGGAGACCGCGCTCCGGTTCCCCGCCGCCGAGCCGCCCGCAAACGCCGCCGGCCCCGCCCACGAGCCCACCGGCCGCGCCGCCGGCGCCGCCACCGGTCACGCCGCCAGTTTCGCCGCCCGCCGCACCGCCCCCCCCGCCCAGCGGCGATTACCTGGCGTCGCTGCGCGTGCAGGACGCCTCGCCGATCACGCGCGCTGACTACGAACAGGTTGCAGGTCGCCTCGGCTGTGAGTGGGAGGCGCTCGCCGCCGTTGCGCAGGTGGAGTCGGGGCCGCTCGGCGGCTTCGGTCAGGACGGGCGCCCGATTATTCTGTTCGAGCGCCACTTATTCTCGCGCAAGACCAACTCGCGCTACGACCAGTCTAACCCGAACGTGTCGAACCGCACCGCCGGCGGCTATCCGCGCAGCCAAGCGGATCGTTGGGCGCAGCTCACCGAAGCTTATGGGCTTGATCCCGCCGCGGCGTTGGAGAGCGCGAGTTACGGCCGCTTTCAGGTGCTCGGGCAGAACTATCCGAACCTGCAGATGGCCAACGCGCACGAGTACGTGTCGAAGCTGGCGCGCTCGGAGAAGGATCAGCTCGACGCATTCGAGGGCTTCATCCGCGCCAACGGCTTGGCCGACGAACTGCAGCGGCTCGACTGGGCTGGGTTCGCGAGCCGCTACAACGGCCCGAGCTATGCGGCCAACCAATACGACACGCGGATGGCCGAAGCTTACGCGAACCTGAAGCGCGATCCGAGCCTGATCGCCTGAGCATCGGCTTGAGCGGTCGCTGAGAACAGCCTAGGTAGCGGGCCTTATGGCCCGCTACCTGATCACGTCCGCGCTTCCGTACATCAACGGCATCAAGCACCTCGGCAACCTCGCCGGCTCGATGCTACCGGCGGACGTGCACGCGCGCTTCCGCAGGCTGCAGGGCCACGAGGTGCTGTTCATCTGCGCGACCGACGAGCACGGCACGCCGGCGGAACTCGCCGCCGCCGAAGCCGGCCTGGATGTGAAGACCTACTGCGATCAACAATACCAGATTCAGAAAGACGCCTGCGACGGCTTCAAGCTGTCGTTCGATCATTTCGGCCGCTCGTCCAATCCGCCGAACCACCGTCTGACGCAGCACTTCTGCGAGGCGCTGGAGAAGAACGGACTGATCGAAGAGCGCGTCTCGAAACAGATTTACTCGATCGACGACAAGCGCTTCCTGCCGGACCGTTATGTCGAAGGCACGTGCCCCGTGTGCGGTTTCGAGCGCGCGCGCGGCGACCAATGCGACAATTGCCAGACTCTGCTCGATCCGATCCAATTGAAAAATCCGCGATCCAAAATCTCCGGCTCCACCAATGTCGAGCCGCGCGACACGGCGCACCTCTTTCTGAAACAGCCGCTGATGCAGGACCGCATCCGCGCGTGGGTCGACAAGTCGACCGAGTGGCCGCCGCTCGCCCGGTCGATCGCCTACAAATGGCTCGACGAAGGCCTGATCGACCGCTCGATCACGCGCGACCTCTCCTGGGGCATCAGGGTCACCCAGAATGGCGCGGTGCGGCCGGGTTTCGAGAACAAGGTGTTCTACGTCTGGTTCGATGCCCCGATCGAATACATCGGCTCGACGGTCGAGTGGTCGGAAGCGACCGGCGGCGGTTGGGAGCGCTGGTGGCGCGAGGACAAGGGCGCGCGCGACGTCACCTACGTAGAGTTCATGGGCAAGGACAACGTCGCGTTCCACACCGTGAGTTTCCCCGTGACCATCATGGGCTCCGGCGAGCCGTGGAAACTCGTCGACCGCTTGAAGGCGTTCAATTGGGTCACTTGGTACGGCGGCAAGTTCTCGACCAGCGAGAAGCGCGGCATCTTCATGGATCAGGCGCTCGAACTCCTGCCGAGCGACTACTGGCGCTGGTACTTGATGGCGAACGCGCCGGAGAGTTCGGACGCGGCGTTCACGCTTGAACAATTCCAGCAAACCATCAATGCCGACCTCGCCAACGTCTTCGGCAATTTCGTTAATCGCATCACGCGTTTCTGCGCCTCGAAGTTCGACGCGCAAGTGCCGGACGGCGGTGAGGCAGGCGCCAACGAGCAGAAACTTGCCGATGACTTCGCACAGCGGCTCGCTGCGTTGACGCAATTCCACGATCAGATGGAGTTTCGCAAAGCGGCGGCGGAGTTGCGCGCGATTTGGGTTGCCGGCAACGAATACTTGCAGGTCGCGGCCCCATGGACTGCGCTCAAGACGGATCGTGCCGCCGCCGCCGTCGGCGTACGCACCGGTCTCAACGCCTGCGCGCTGTTTGCGATCTTGGCGCAGCCGTTCATTCCCGACGCGGCGAAAACGGTGCTGGATGCGCTCGGCGTCCCGGAAGAGAAGCGGATGTGGCCGAAACCGGAAGACCGCGGCGTTTGGGATGCGCTGCCGCGGGGCCTCGCCATCACGCCGCCCGAGGTCCTGTTCAAGAAGATCGAGGACGAGGATGTCGCCGCCTGGGCGGCGCAGTTCGGAGCTGGCGCATGAACGAGCGCCGGCTGCGCGAAGTGCTGACTTCGATCGAACAGATACGCGAGGCGCTTCAAGTCATCGACAAGGTCGGCCTCAGCCTCTCCGATCACGAGCAGCAGCATCAAATCTGGCGCATCACGTCGCAAGCGCACGAGGCGATGCGGCATTTGCAGGAGCGGGTCGCGACTGAGCACGTCGAAGTCGAACCGCTCTGGCGCGAGCCGCGGCGCGCCTTCTCGGTGCGGGTGCTCTCGTTGCCAGAGCTCGGCGCCTATCGCGAGCTGCATCGGTACGGCCTCGCCGAATCGCCGCTCGCGTTCGTGGAAGCGCCGGCGGACGATGCAGCGCGCCCTGATGCAGTTGTCGGAGCTATGATCGAGCGCGGCGAGGCCTGGGGCGTCTTCGAAGGCGAGCGCCTCGTTGGCAAGCTGGTGATCGACGCGCCGCCCTATGCGTGCCTCGCCCATACGCATTGGCTACACGCGATCTATGTCCACCCTGACGCACGCGGCGCCGGCGCGGCCGAGGCGCTAATGAGCGCGGCGCTGGACGAGGCCAAGTCTCGCGGCGCCCGGCGGGTCGCGCTTTGGGTCAATGAACGGAACTCAGCCGCCTTGCGGTACTATCAAAGGTGCGGTTTCCGCCGCACCGGCTGCATCCCTGGCGGCATCCAGGTCGAGGGCGCGCTGTTGGACGATGTGCTGATGTGCCTGACCCTTGCTTACTGACGCCTCAATCGGGAACTTTGCCCCTTATCTCAGAGAGGACTCAACGGCGTCTGGACGTGATGGGCGGCAACCCATAAGGTCTTGCCGGGGAGCGGCGCGGGGACACGCGCCGCCGGCGTTCGGAGGGCAGCATGGAAACGGTGACGTCCTACATCCAGCCGGTGCTGGACTTCATGCGCGAAGGCTATGCGCAGCTGAACGCCAATCCGGCGAAGGCGCTACTCATTGCGCTTGCGGCGACGGTGTTCCTGCAGAACTGGAAGCAGTGGCTTCCCATCGGCGTGGTCGCCGTCGTCGCGCACAAGCTGATCGAGTTGCTCGCACCGATGCTGGCGGGCTCGTCCGGTGGGCTTGAGCTTCCACAAGTGGTCGAGCCGGCGTTCTGGATCGAGCTTGCGTCGATCTATATCGGCTACCTGATCCTGATCGGCGTGCTGTTCTTCCTGAAGCGCATGTTCCTCAAAGCCGCGCCGGCGAAGGCCAAAGCACACTAGGACTGCTGGCGCGACGCCTCGTAGAGGGAGATCGCGGCCGCGGCCGCGACATTCAAGCTTTCCATCGCCGGCGCGATTGGGATGCGTGCTTGATATTCGCACGCTGCGGCAACGCCAGGCCGCACGCCCTTGCCTTCCGCGCCCAGCACCAGAGCGACTGGCCGCTTGTCCTGCAGCGCTTCCGCCAGGCTGAGGGTTGCTTCGCCCTCGAGCGCGACCGTGTTGTAGCCGCGCGCGCGCAGCGTTTCGACTGCGCGCCCGAGATTGACCGCGCGCACGTGCGCCACGAGTTCGACCGCGCCGGCCGCCGCCTTCGCCAGCACGCCCGTCAGCGGTGGTGACTTGCGGTCCTGCAGGATCACGGCGCGCGCGCCGAAAGCTGCGGCGGAACGGAACGCCGCGCCGACGTTCTGCGGATCGGTGACGCCATCCAGGATCAGCACGCTGCGACCATCTGGCGGCGTGCAGGCGGCTTCGAGCGCAATTGGCTCGAGCGGGTAGGCTCGCACCGCTAGGCCTTGGTGCACAGCGCCGGGGGGCAGCATGCCGTCGATGGCATCCGGATCGAGGATCTGCGGCGCCACACCCTCGGGCAGGCGCGAGGCGGCGTTGCGGGTGGCGACCACACGCTCGACCCGACGAGCTGGGTTCGCCAGCACCGCGAGCGCCGCATGCACGCCCCAAACCCAAGACGGGCCGCCGGTCTCTTCCTCGAACTGGCGCCGCGGCAGTCTGTCAGCCGGGATGTTGTGTGGCTTGAGTGGAGGAGGGGGCTTGGCTATAGGACGCGCTCCGCGAAATCAGGGGCCTTGCTTATAGAGGCTTTGCCGTTCGCGGAAGCATGGCCGGAAGGGTGGCCGAGTGGTTAATGGCAGCAGACTGTAAATCTGCCCGCGAGAGCGTACGCTGGTTCGAATCCAGCCCCTTCCACCACCGCCTTCGGCGGAAAGAAGCCGGAACCCAATAGTCAGAAGGGCTCTGGCGAGCGTTTCTGTTTTCTGGTTTCTGACGTCTGCGCGCGCAGCGCGCCGCGGGTATAGCTCAATGGTAGAGCCGCAGCCTTCCAAGCTGAAGACGAGGGTTCGATTCCCTCTACCCGCTCCAATCCTACCGCACAGACCCGCCTGATTTTCAGGCGCCGCCGCAGAACCTCACCGCGAAATCGGTCCCGGGGTCGACGCAGGCATTTGCCTTTTGCGACAGCGGGTTAATACTGGCGACGGTTTTCCTGGCGGGGAGGGCGGGACATGTCGCTCGCGAAAGCGGTTGCGCGCCTCACAGGCGCAGCGCTTGCAGTTGTCGTGGCGGGTTGCGCCATCGCCGATGCGCCATCCGTGGCGGAGTTTCAGCGCGTGCCGCGGGAAATCCGAACTGGCGCCGCCGACATGATGATCGAGCCGGTAGAGCCGACGGTCTCGCGCGAGGAAGTCGTGGCGGCCGTTCAGACTTTGGTGCAGCGCGAGAGCCTTTGCTTCTCCTGGCCGGGTCTCTGGCTGGACGCCAGCGACCGCCGCAATTTCTATTTTGTCAGGTATGACCTGATGGCTCGGGATTGGGGCCAGGATATCGCCGATCGAAACCGCGCGCGCATGCAGGAATTCGTTGATCTCGGCTTCCTGATCGCGCGCGAGCGGCCGGACATCGCGCCGGGTGTCGTCGAATATACGCTGACCAGCGAGGGCGTCGCCTATTTGCGCGGTTCGCCCTATGGCGGCGAACGCCCATCGTTCTGCGCTCCCTCGCAACGAAGGGTGGTCGAAGTCACCGAACTGGAGTGGGGCGAGTTTCCGTGCGGTTCGCTGCGCGTGCGCTTCAATCACGTCTCCGACGACTGGCCGACATGGGCCCGCACAGAAAGCGCGCGGACTCGCATCGCCGCCGAATGGGCCCCGGTCGGTGTGACGCTGCCAGGTTCGGTGTCGCTCAGCCGGCAATGGTACCGGCGCGATTCCATGCCGGAGGGCATGGAGCAGAACGGCGAGCTGAGATCGCTCTGTTACGACTCGGATCGACAGCGCGTAATGGGAGATGATCTCGAACTGCGTCCGCTGCAGCCGTGAAGACGAGCTCCCCTTTCGGGGAGCTTCCTTGTTCATGAACGCAAGCGCAAGCCGACGAGCACGCTCGCGGGCGCGCCCGCGAAGCCGTTGGCCGGTTCGTAGGTTTCGTCGCCCATATTTTCGGCGGCGACATACGTCTCGACGTTCGGTGTGATCGACCAGCGGATCGATCCGCGAAGAAGATCGTATGACGGCGTTTGGCCAATGCCGGCATAGAAGCCGTTATCGCCGTAGACTTGATCGGCCCGCTCGCCCACTTGACGCCATGCCAACTCGGCCGAAAACGCCCCGCGCTCCACCGCAAGCGAAGCCGACCAAGCGTGCTCGGGCCTGCGCAGTAGCGCATCGCCGTTTGTCGCGTCCCGCGCGTCGGTGTGAACGTAGGAGATCCGTGCCGTGAGCCACGAGAGCGGCCGCAGCGCGAGGCGCGCTTCGGCGCTCTCGATCTCGGCTTGGTCGATGTTCACGTAGGTGAACAGGGGCCCGAAATCGATCAGGTCTTCGATCCCCTGCGAGCGATAGACCAAGCCTAGTTCAGCGCCGGCGTCTTGGCCGAAAAGCGAAAGGCGGACGTCCGCGCCCGCCTCCCAAGCAGAACCTTGCTCGGGATTGAGATTGGGGTCGCCGAAGAAAATGAAGCGCTCGTACAGGGTCGGCGCCCGGAACGATGTGCCGTACGCTGCATACAGGCGCGCATTCTCGATGAGCGTGTAGGACGCGCCGAGACGCCAAGTGCTGGTCTGGCCGAAGCCTTCGAACTCATCGACTCGCATTGCCCCGGTCAATGTCACTCCGTTGATATCGCTCTGCGCAGTGATGAACGCGCCCTCGTGACGCTGATCGGCAGAGACGGTCGCGAAGCCTTGATCGATCTGCACTTCCTCGTGCTGCGCTTCGATTCCCGCGACGAGCTGTGTGTTCGTCAGCGCGCGGATCGTTCCGGCGCGCCACTCCAGCGTCAGATCCGCAAATCGGCGATCGCCGGCGTACCTTGCAGTGAGGGCGCCACCGTCGGCTTCTTCGCGGTCCTGCTGCAGGCCGCCGCCGCTGGTGCGCAGCGAGAGGGCTTCATCTAAGCGCCAGGTGACGCCCGCGCGGATCACCGTCAGATCGTTTTTGGCGATCTCAAGATCGGCGTCGTCTGCGCGCTGCTCGTTAAAGCTGGGCGGCGGAAAAATGAATGCATCGAAATCCGCGCGCGCTTCGCGATGGCGCATTAGCAGATCGAGCGAAATGGTTGAGGAGAGATCGAGATCGAATACGCCCGTGAAAGTCGCAGATTCTGCGCCGTCGGCGTCGCCCGAGTGGGTCGCCATGCGCTCCGGCACCAGATCGTGCCCGTCCGTGGTGTAACCCTCGCCGGTCAAAGCATAGCGGAATGGCCCGATCGAGCCGTCGGCGCCGGCGCTCGCCGTCAGTGTGCCGAACGAACCGCCGGCGACGTCGAGTCGCGCGTTCAGCGGCCCGTCGCCGCCCCGGCGCGGCAGGATGTTCACCACGCCGCCAATCGCGTCGGAGCCGTACACTGCGCTCATCGGGCCCTGCACGGTCTCGATCCGCGAAAGCCCGGCGAGGGTCTCTTGACCAGCATCGAAGGATGAGCCGGGTGTCGAGGGATCGTTCAGGCGCAAGCCGTCGAACAACACCAGCGTGTGGTTCGAATTGGCCCCGCCGGCGAAGAGGCTGCTCTGCTGGCCAAATCCGCCGGTGCGGACGACGTCAAGGCCGGCCACCTCCGCCAGCGCATCACTGATGTTCAGGACGCCGCGGGTCCGCGCGTCGTCGGCATCGATGACATCGACATCTGCGGGCAGCCGCTCGACTTGCGTCGGCGCGCGCGTCGCAGTCACGACAAGGTCTTCTTCGTCCTGTGCATGTGCAGGCACAGAGATTAGGGAAGTGACCGCCAACAGTGCGGCCTTGAACGAGTTGCGCATGGGAGCTTTCCCCTTATGCAACGCGCATCGGCCCCTGCGGCGCGTCTCCAAGCGACGAGCGGGGCGCAAGAAGGCGCGGGGCCGCCCGCGTCGCTGCTACGGAAAGCTCCGGTTCGTTCGGCTGGACCCGGCCGGCGAACGAGCGACGTGCGGCGGCAGGTCTCCTGGCTCACGGCTCGATCGCGTTTCCGCCGCCTTCCCAACCGGAGTTCCGGATAGTGGCGTTGTGGCGGAGCGCTCGCCGTTTACAGTTGCGGGCACAGCCGCGGGTTAGGGGTGGAGGCCCCGCACCGCGTTCCCATTTGACGTCCTGGTTGGACGACCGTCGCGCCGCTGCTTCTAGCCGCGACTCAAACGTCCGCCAAGCCGCATGGGGCTTGACGTAGCCATAGGCGCGGCTAAAGACCCGCACCTTACGCGCGCTTCGGCTGGGCCTAAGCGCCGACCAGCATTTTTGGACGCCGGAGAGACAGGACCTCACAATGGCCAAGGAAAAGTTTGAGCGGACAAAGCCGCACTGCAACATCGGCACGATCGGCCACGTCGATCACGGCAAGACCACGCTCACGGCGGCCATCACGATGACGCTGGCCAAGAAGGGCCAGGCCAAGGCCATGTCGTACGCCGACATCGACGCCGCGCCGGAAGAGAAGGCGCGCGGCATCACGATCAACACGGCGCACGTCGAGTACGAGACCGAAAACCGCCACTATGCGCACGTCGACTGCCCCGGGCACGCCGACTACGTGAAGAACATGATCACGGGCGCCGCCCAGATGGATGGCGCCATCCTGGTCGTGTCGGCCGCCGATGGCCCGATGCCGCAGACGCGCGAGCACATCCTGCTCGCCCGTCAGGTCGGCGTCCCCGCGCTGGTGGTGTTCATGAACAAGGTCGACATGGTCGACGACCAGGAACTCCTGGACCTCGTTGAGATGGAAGTGCGCGAACTTCTGTCCTCGTACGACTTCCCGGGGGACGACATTCCGATCGTGAAGGGCTCGGCTCTCGCGGCGGTCGAAGGCCGTGACGCGGCCATCGGCGAAGACGCAATCATGGGCCTCATGACCGCCGTCGACACCTACATCCCGCAGCCGGAGCGTCCGATCGACCAGCCGTTCCTGATGCCCGTCGAAGACGTATTTTCGATCTCGGGCCGCGGCACGGTCGTCACCGGCCGCGTCGAGAAGGGCATCGTAAAGGTTGGCGACGAAGTCGAGATCATCGGCATCCGGCCGACCGTGAAGTCGACCTGCACGGGCGTCGAAATGTTCCGCAAGCTGCTCGACCAGGGCCAGGCCGGCGACAACATTGGCGCGCTGCTGCGCGGCATCGACCGTGAAGGCGTCGAGCGCGGCCAGGTTTTGGCCAAGCCCGGCTCGATCACGCCGCACAAGAAGTTCGAAGCGGAAGTGTACATCCTGACGAAGGAAGAAGGCGGCCGCCACACGCCGTTCTTCACCAACTATCGTCCGCAGTTCTACTTCCGCACCACGGACGTCACCGGCATCGTTCAACTGCCGACTGGCGTCGAAATGGTCATGCCGGGCGACAACATTAAGATGTCGGTCGAACTGATCTCGCCGATCGCGATGGATCAAGGCCTCCGATTCGCCATCCGCGAAGGCGGCCGCACCGTCGGTTCGGGCGTCGTGGCGAAGATCCTCGAGTAATCTTCAGCTCGCTCTGAAAATGCGAAGGGCCGCTCTGACGAGCGGCCCTTTTGCTTTGCCGGAAAGCTGCAAAAAGAAACGCCCCGGCCGGAGCCAGGGCGTTGTAATGTGCAAACGAGTTTGATGTTTTACCAAACGCCGTAGGTGCGGCTGACGAGGCCCGTCGGGGTCGAGAACGGCGTCGCGTTGTTGCGATCCTGCAGCGTGCCGCCGCCGAAATTCCAGCGCGCGCCGACAGTGAAGGTGTTGGACTCGAGGTCGATGTCCTCGATCTCAAATGAATTCCATCCAAGTGTGATGCTCACCGGCGCACTCCAAGGTTGGAACTCGCCGTTGATGCCGAAGCTGAAAGAGTCGGCGTCCAAGCCGCCGCCATCGACGTTGCCTGTGCCGGCGAAAGCGCCGATGCGCATGTTCGGCGACGTGTAGAAGTTCACGCCCGCATCGAAATTCCAAACATCCCAGTCCGTCAGGAATTCGGACTCGCCCATCGTATAACTGGCGAAGATGTTGCTGTTCGGGCTGGTGTCGAACATGGCCTCGAGGCCGTAGGTCGTGTCTTCGGCGTCGGCGTCATCGACCTGAGTCTGAGCCGCCATCACGCCTAGCTTCCAAGCGCCGCCGTCCCAATACAGGTGGCCGTTGATATCGTAGAAGTCGACATCACCGCCGCCGGCGTCGATGTTGCCGACGCTGCCGCCGATCTGGCCGCCCCAGCTGCCGTGGTTCCAGCCGAACGCGCCCTCGCCCTGCCACTTGTCGGCGTCGGTGTCGCTGCCGAAAAAGTCGATGTTCGTGTTGCCGTACTCGGCGCCGAGATAGCCCTGAGCGGCCGCCGGCGTCGCCATCATCATTGCGGCCGCAGCCGCCAAAAGCGCTGTCTTCTTCATGTTTGCTAACCCCTGGAGAACCGGCGATTGGCCGGGCGCAGCGTGTCCCTGCCCCTTTGTGGTAGCGTGGTTAACGCGGCTTCGGAAAAGCAATCGGTCGGCGTTGGGTGAAATCTCGGTTACGTGTGCGGGGAAAACACACTCCCAGGTTTCACCTTACGAGGATATTCATGAAACGCGGATGCATCCGGCGCGCCCGCTCGGGGCATCAAAGTGAAGAATGACGCCGTGAGCCGGCGCGAGGGAGAAGTCGATGGAGCGCTTCGTTTTCGTCACCGCGATCGTGGTTGCGGTCATATTCGGCATTGGCGCTGTGTTTGGCAGCGGAAATTTCATCAGCTTCGACATGGACGGCGACGGCGGCACGGCGCCGATCGTGGAAACAACGGCGGGCCGGCTTGAGCCGCAGGTCTATTCGGGCGGGGAATTGCGCTTGAAACATCTGGCCGCCGTTGTCACCATTACCCCGGAAAACCGTTCCGACTACCTCATCGAGATCAGCAGCCCTGGCGGCACGCCCATGCCGACGGTGACCGCGGAGGAGGGCCGCGTCACCATCGATGGCCGGCTTCGTGGCCGCATTTCAGGCTGCACCGAAGACGGCGGGGCCCAGTTGCGCGGCTACGAAAACGTCACCGCCGCACAGCTTCCGCGCATCGTCATCCGCGCGCCTCGGGCGCTGACGATCAACCGCAATGGCGCAGGCAGCACGGACATTGCCGCTGCCGAGGCTGTTGATCTCGACCTCGCCGGCTGCAGCACAGCCACCCTGGCCGACGTGGCCGATGCGCTCGACCTTGAGGTTGCTGGCTCGGGCCGGGTCCGGGCGGGGGCCGCACGGCGCCTCAGTGCGGATGTGGCAGGCAGCGGCGACATCAGCATCGGCTCCGTCTCGGAGGGCGCCGACATCGATCTCGCTGGCTCCGGCACGGTCACCATCGCGTCGCTCTCGGGTGATCTCTCGGCAGACTCCGCGGGATCCGGCAGCGTGGTCGTCCAAGGCGGCGCCGTGACGCTGGCGAGCGTAGATTTGGCCGGCTCCGGCGACGTCACCATCACCGCGCCGGTGCAGACGCTGAACGTCTCGATCGTCGGTTCGGGCGACGTCGCGGTAGCAGGCGCGGTCGGCGACATAGAGGCGGATATTGCCGGCTCCGGCGACGTCACGGCGCAGTCCGTCACCGGCAGCGTCAGCAAACACATCATGGGTTCGGGCGACGTGCAGGTGGGGCGCTAAAGCCCCATCTGCGACAAGCGCGCGGCGGCGCAAAACGCGCCTTGACGCCCCCGATTCAGCTCTGTAGGACACGCCCCTTCGAGCCGGCCGTAAGCTTAAGCTTAGACGCGGTTCGCACCTAACGCGGGCAGCATCCCCCAATTCGTCCAGCAGGGACAAGCGGGGTTGACGCGCGGGACCGAAGGTCCCGTAAGGCCTGGGTTTTTTGCGGATCTCCCGTCTTTAGGCAGCCGTTCGGTTTGAAGCGGCGCAGAATTCGTCGGCGCGGCCAGAGGCTGCGTCGTCGTGTTTTGCGTCTTGGGCGCAGCTTCTGCGCTTTCGGGAATTCGAGTTCGGGAAGACTTGGCGATGATGCAGCAAAATATCCGGATCAGGCTCAAAGCCTTCGATCACCGCACGCTCGACATGTCGGCCAAGGAGATCGTGTCGACGGCAAAGCGCACCGGCGCCACCGTGATCGGTCCAGTGCCGCTGCCGACGCGCATCGAGAAGTTCACCGTCAACCGTTCGCCGCACGTCGACAAGAAGAGCCGCGAGCAGTTTGAAATCCGCACGTTCAAGCGCGTGCTGGATATCGTCCAACCGACGCCGCAAACGGTCGACGCGCTGATGAAGCTCGACCTCTCCGCCGGCGTCGACGTTCAGATCCAAGTGCTGGGTTGATAGCGATGGCTCAAGACCAATCCCGTCGCACCGGCGTCATCGCGCGCAAGGTCGGCATGATGCGTGTCTTCGGTGAAGACAACGCGCACATTCCGGTCACCGTGCTCGATCTCGCGGGCTGCCAAGTCGTCGGCCGCCGCACCGTGAACGCCGAGGAGTTCAAGAACTCCGCTGGCGAGGCGGTGGCGCTGAAGCCGAAGAAGTCGCGCAAGAATGAAGGCAAGGAAGCGCCGGCGCACGAAGCCAAGGCCGACGGCTACGCCGCCGTTATCCTCGGCGCGGGCGCTGCAAAGGCCAAGAACAAGGCGCAAGCCGAGCGCGGCCAATTCGCCCGCGCCAAGGTCGAGCCGAAGGCTGTCGTGCGCGAATTTCGCGTCAGCGAAGACAACTTGCTGCCGGTCGGTGCGGTGATCTCGGCCGAGCATTTCGTGCCGGGCCAGAAGGTGGACGTCTCCGGCATCACCATCGGCAAGGGTTTCGCCGGCGCCATGAAGCGCTGGAATTTCGGCGGTCTGCGCGCCACGCACGGCGTCTCGGTCTCGCACCGTTCGCACGGCTCGACCGGTCAGCGCCAGGATCCGGGCAAGGTCTTCAAAGGCAAGAAGATGGCCGGCCACCTCGGCGACGAACGCGTCACGACTCAAAATCTGCAAATCGTCCGCGTCGATACCGAGCGCGGACTTTTGTTTGTCCGCGGTTCTGTGCCGGGCGCCGAAGGCGGCTGGGTGGAAGTGCGCGACGCGGCCAAGTCCGCGCTGCCGAAAGAAGCGCCGAAGCCGGCCGGTCTGCGCCAGCAAGCTGCGGCTGAGTGAGGACGATTATGAAGTTCGACGTTCAAACTCTAGATGGCAAAAAGGGCGGCTCCGTCGATCTCGACGACGCTGTTTTCGGCATCAAGGAAGTCCGCGCCGACATCCTGCAGCGCATGGTGAAGTACCAACTCGCCAAGCGCCGCGCCGGCACGCACAAGACGCTCTCGCGCGGCGAAGTCGCCCGCTCGCATTCGAAGATCTACAAGCAAAAAGGCACGGGCCAAGCGCGCCACGGCGCCGCCAACGCGCCGATTTTCCGCGGCGGCGGTCATGCGCACAACCGCCTGCCCCGCGATTACTCGCACGATCTGACGAAGAAATTCCGCGCGCTCGCGCTGCGCCACGCGCTGTCGGCCAAGGCCAATGCGGGCGACCTCGTCATCATCGACGCGCTGACGCTGGCCGAAGCCAAGACCTCGTCGCTGAAGAAGTCGCTGGCGAACCTGAAGCTCGAGAAGGCGCTGTTCATCGCCGGCGTTGAAGTCGATGCGAATGTCGCGCGCGCCGCGCGCAATATCCCGCACATCGACGTGCTGCCGAACGCCGGCCTCAACGTTTACGACATCCTGCGCGCCGACAAGCTCGTGCTGACGCAGGACGCCGTGAGCGCGATCCACGATCGCTTCAAGGGCAAGACCGGCGAAGCCAAGCCGGCGCCGAAAAAGCGTGTGGCGAAGAAGACTGAAGAAGGGGCGGCGGCATGAGCGCGCTCAAGCACTACGACACCATCATCGCGCCGGTGATCACGGAAAAGGCGACGCTGCTTTCCGAGCAGAACAAGGTCGTCTTCCGCGTGCCGCTAAGCGCGACGAAAAAGGACATCAAGGAAGCTGTCGAAGCTCTCTTCAAAGTCAAAGTGGGCGCGGTGAACACCATTGTCCGCAAAGGCAAGACGAAGAACTTCCGCGGCATCCCGGGCAAGCGCTCCGACCACAAGAACGCGGTCGTGACGCTGCTCGACGGCTACTCCATCGACGTGACGACGGGGCTCTCGTAATGGCGCTCAAGACTTTCCGCCCGACCTCGCCGGGTCGCCGCCAGCTCGTGATCGTCGATCGCGCCGAGCTGCACAAGGGCGCGCCGGTGAAGGCGCTGACCGAGGGGCTCACCAAGTCCGGCGGCCGCAACAACATGGGCCGCGTCACAGCGTTCCGTCACGGCGGCGGCCACAAGCGCACCTACCGCACCATCGACTTCAAGCGCCGCAAGTGGGGCATGGAGGCGAAGGTCGAGCGGCTCGAGTACGACCCGAACCGCACAGCGTTCATCGCGCTGATCAAGTACACGGACGGCGAACTTGCCTACATCATCGCCCCGCAACGCCTGAAGGCGGGCGACACGGTGGTCGCCGGCGAGCGCGTCGACGTGAAGCCCGGCAACGCGATGCCGCTGAAGTCGATCCCGGTCGGCACCATCGTGCACAATATCGAGCTGAAGCCGCTGAAGGGCGCGCAGATGGCGCGTTCGGCTGGCACCTACGCGCAAGTCGTCGGCCGTGACGCCGGATACGCGCAGTTGCGCATGGCGTCGGGCGAAGTTCGCATGGTGCCGGACGTCTGCATGGCGACAGTCGGCGCGGTGTCGAACCCGGACAACATGAACGAAGTATGGGGCAAGGCCGGCCGAACCAAGTGGCTGGGCCGCAAGCCGAGCGTTCGCGGCGTCGCCATGAACCCGGTCGACCACCCGCACGGCGGCGGTGAAGGCAAAACCTCGGGCGGCCGCCACCCGGTCACCCCGTGGGGCAAGAAGACGCGCGGTCCGAAGACCCGCAAAACCAAGCCGTCGGATCGCCTGATCGTCCGTCGTCGTCACTCGAAGAAAGTGAGCTAATCGAGATGCCGCGTTCTGTTTGGAAAGGCCCGTTCGTCGACGGTTATCTGCTCGCCAAGGCCGAGAAGGCCTCTGGCTCGGGCCGTCGCGAGACCATCAAGACCTGGTCGCGCCGCTCCACCATCATGCCGCAATTCGTCGGCCTCACCTTCCAAGTGCACAACGGCAAGCAATTCACGCCGGTGCTCGTGAGTGAGGACATGGTCGGCCACAAGCTCGGCGAGTTCGCGCCGACGCGGAACTATTTCGGCCATGGCGCCGACAAGAAGGCCAAGAGGAAGTGAGATGAGCAAACCGAAGGCTCCTCCGAAGCAGGCCTCGAACGAGTCGCGCGCAGTGCTGCGCACGGTTCGCATCAGCCCGCAAAAGCTCAATCTGGTCGCTCAGTCGATCCGTGGCTTGTCCGCCGAAAAGGCGGTCAACGAATTGCGCTTTTCGCAAAAGCGCATCGCCAAGGATGTGCTGAAGTGCCTGAAGTCGGCGATCGACAACGCCGAGAACAACCACGGCCTCGATGTCGACGGCCTCGTGGTGGCACAGGCGCATGTCGGCAAGAACATCACCATGAAGCGCATGCACACCCGCGCCCGCGGCCGCGGCGTGCGCATCGAGAAGATGTTCTCCCAACTCACCATCGTGCTTCGTGACACCACGAAGCAGCCCGAAACCGCTGAGGCCGCGTAATGGGTCAGAAAGTCAATCCGATCGGTCTGCGCCTCGGCGTCAACCGCACCTGGGACTCGCGCTGGTACGCGAACACCAAGGATTTCGCGCGCCTGCTCCACGAGGATCTCGCGATCCGCAAGTTCGTGCGCGAAAAGCTGAAGGCCGCCGGCGTCTCGAAGATCATCATCGAGCGTCCGCTGAAGAAGTGCCGCGTCACGATCTTCACCGCGAAGCCGGGCGTCGTCATCGGCAAGAAGGGCACTGATATCGAGAAGCTTCGCAAGGACCTCGCGAAGATGGCGCCGGGCGCCGAAGTGCACCTGAACCTCGTCGAAGTCCGCAAGCCGGAAACCGATGCGAACCTGGTCGCTGAAGGCGTGGCCCAGCAGCTGGAGCGCCGCGTTGCGTTCCGCCGCGCCATGAAGCGCGCGATGCAATCGGCCATGCGCCTCGGCGCGCAGGGCATCCGCATCAACGTGTCGGGGCGTCTGGGCGGCGCGGAAATCGCGCGCATGGAATGGTACCGCGAAGGCCGCGTGCCGCTGCACACGCTGCGCGCCGATGTCGATTACGGCTTCGCCGAAGCCGACACCGCCTACGGCAAGATCGGCGTGAAAACCTGGATTTTCAAAGGCGAGATCCTCGAGCACGATCCGATGGCGCAAGACAAGCGCTCGCTGGAGACCGGCGAGAGCCGTGAGCGCCGCGACCGCGACGATCGCCCGCCGCGCGCGCGCGAAGACCGGCCGCCGTCCGGCGACCGTCCGCGCCGCGGCCGCCGTCCGCCCCGCGGCGGCGAAGAAGCTACGGACTCGGAAGGCTAACCCGCCATGATGCAGCCTAAGAAAACCAAGTTCCGGCGCGCCCACAAGGGCCGGATCAAAGGCAACACCAAGGGCGGCAGCGCGCTCAACTTCGGCCAATTCGGCCTGAAGGCGCTGGAGCCGAACCGCGTCAACGCGCGTGAGATCGAAGCGGCCCGCCGCGCGATCACGCGTGAGATGAAGCGCCAGGGCCGCGTGTGGATCCGGATCTTCCCGGACGTGCCGGTTTCGAAGAAGCCGGTCGAAGTCCGAATGGGCTCCGGCAAGGGCGCGCCCGAGTTCTGGGCCGCGCGCGTCGCGCCCGGGCGGATCATGTTCGAAGTCGACGGCGTGCCGGAAGCGGTCGCCCGTGAATCGCTGCGTCTGGGCGCGGCGAAGCTCTCGGTGCGCACCAAGATCGTCGCCCGGATGGAAGGTCTCTAAGCCATGGCCAACGCCGACATCAAAACCGTCCGCGACATGGACGAGGCCCGCCTCAAGGACGAACTGGCCTCGCTGAAGAAGGAGCAGTTCAATCTGCGCTTCCAGCAAGCCACCGGCCAACTCGAAAAGTCCTCGCGCATCCGCCAAGTCCGCCGCGCCATCGCGCGCGTGCAGACCGTGCTGCGCGAAAAGTCACCGAAAGCGAAAGTTTAAGCCCATGCCGCGCCGCGTGATGCAAGGAACGATCGTGAGCGACAAAGGCGACAAGACCGTCGTCGTGCAGGTTGAGCGCACCTACCTGCACCCGCTCCTGAAGAAGACCGTCCGCCGGTCTGCGAAGTTCCACGCCCATGATGAAGCCAACGCCTACAAGGCTGGCGACGTTGTCGAAATCCAAGAATGCCCGCCCAAGTCCAAGCTGAAACGCTGGGAAGTGGTCGGCCGCGTCGGAGCATGATGTCATGATCCAGATGCAAACCAATCTCGACGTCGCGGATAACAGCGGCGCCAAGCGCGTGATGTGCATCAAGGTGCTGGGCGGCTCCAAGCGGCGCTACGCCACCGTGGGCGACATCATCGTCGTCTCCGTGAAGGAAGCGATGCCGCGCGGCCGCGTTAAGAAGGGCGATGTCCGCAAGGCGATCGTCGTGCGCGTTTCGAAGGACATCAAGCGCAAGGATGGCTCCACCATCCGCTTCGATTCCAACGCCGCCGTGCTGATCAACAACCAGGGCGAGCCGATTGGCACGCGCATCTTCGGGCCGGTGCCGCGCGAGCTGCGCGCGAAGAACCAGATGAAGATCATCTCGCTCGCGCCGGAGGTGCTCTAATGGCCGCCCGCATTAAGAAGGACGACACCGTCATCGTCATCGCCGGCAAGGACAAAGGCCGCTCTGGCCGCGTCCTCAAGGTGCTGCCGGATGAGGACCGCGTCGTCGTCGAGGGCGTGAACCTGGCCAAGCGCCACACCGCGCCGAACATGGCCAATCCGCAGGGCGGCGTGATCGCCAAGGAAGCGCCGCTGCACATCTCGAACGTGGCGCTGCGCGATCCGAAGACCGGCAAGCCGACCCGCGTCGGCTTCAAGGTCAACGACAAGGGCCGCAAGGTCCGCGTCGCCAAGGGCTCTGGAGTTGAGATCGATGTCTAAGGACCCGAGAGAGGCCCAAAAGGCTGAGAACGCCGCTGCGAAAGCGGCGCGTAAAGCGGCGGCGGACAAAAAAGCTGCAGCGCCGGCGAAGCCGCGTGCGCCGAAGCCGGCCGATTACACGCCGCGCATGAAGCAGCGCTACACGAGTGAGATTCGCGCCAAGCTGAAGAGCGAGTTCAACTACACGAACGAGATGCAGATCCCGCGTCTCGAGAAGATCGTGATCAACATGGGCGTCGGCGAGGCGACCCAGGACTCGAAGAAGCTGACCTCGGCGATCGAGGCGCTGACGGCGATCTCCGGCCAGAAGCCGGTGGCGACGAAGGCTCGCAAGTCGATCGCCGCGTTCAAGCTGCGTGAAGGCATGAACGTCGGCGCGAAGGTCACGCTGCGCAAAGACCAGATGTACGAGTTCCTTGACCGTCTGGTCACGATCGCGCTGCCGCGGGTGAAGGACTTCCGTGGCCTCAACGGCAAGAGCTTCGACGGCCGCGGCAACTACGCGATGGGCATCAAGGAACACATCGTGTTCCCCGAGATCAACTACGACCAGATCGATCAGATCTGGGGCATGGACATCGTCGTCTGCACCACCGCACGGAGCGACGCCGAGGCCAAGGCCCTGCTGAGAGAATTCGATTTCCCGTTCCGGAACTGATCGCCGCAAGACGATCCACCCCGCGAACGCACCGGGAGAGAGTGAGAGTATGGCAAAGACGAGTGCAGTCGAACGCAACAGAAAGCGCGAACGCCTGGCGAAGCAGTACGCTGCCCGCCGCGCGAAGCTGCGCGCCGCTGCGTTGAACGAAGATCTGCCGCTGGAAGAGCGGTTCGCCGCGCGCCTGAAGCTGGCGCAGCTGCCGCGCAATTCCTCGCCCACGCGCATCCGCAACCGCTGCGAGCTGACGGGGCGCCCGCGTGCGTTCTACCGCAAGCTGAAGCTTTCCCGTATCGCGCTCCGCGAACTGGCCTCCAAGGGCCAGGTCCCGGGCATGGTCAAGTCGAGCTGGTAAGGGAGCGTCGATAGATGAACATCAACGATCCCGTCGGCGATCTGATCACTCGCATCCGCAACGCCCAGCTGCGCGGTCGTTCGAAACTCACGTCGCCGGCCTCGACGCTGCGCATGCGCGTGCTGCAAGTGCTGAAGGACGAGGGCTACATCCGCGATTTCCGCGCCATCGAGAACGGCGCGCACAAGGAAATCGAGATCGAGCTGAAGTACTTCGAAGGCGCGCCGGCGATCCATGAGATCCAGCGCGTCTCGAAGCCGGGCCGACGCGTCTATTCGTCGATCAAGGACCTGCGTCTGGTGCGCAACGGCCTTGGCATCTCGATCATCTCGACGCCGAAGGGCGTGATGAGCGACGCCGCTGCGCGCGATCAGAACGTCGGCGGCGAAATCCTCTGCGAGGTCTACTAAGATGTCCCGCCTCGGTAAGAAACCGATCCCGGCTCCGAATGGCGTCACCATCACGGTGAAGGGCCAGGACGTGAACGTGAAAGGCCCGAAGGGCGCGCTGAACTTCCGCGCGCACGACGACGTCGAGGTCGCGTTCGGCAACGGCGAGCTCTCGGTGAAGCCGCGTCACGAGACGCCGCGTGCGCGCGCGTTGTGGGGCACCACCCGCGCTGTTCTCGCCAATAACGTGAAGGGCGTCACCGAAGGGTTCGAGAAGAACCTGGAGATGACGGGCGTTGGCTATCGGGCGGCGATGCAAGGCAAGAACCTGCAGATGCAGCTCGGTTACAGCCACGAGATCGTCTACCAGCCGCCGGAAGGCGTGACGCTGGCGACGCCGAAGCCGACCGAAATCAAGGTCAGCGGCATCGATCCGCAAGTCGTCGGTCAGGCCGCCGCGGAAATCCGCTCGTTCCGCCCGCCCGAGCCCTATAAGGGCAAGGGCGTGCGCTACGCCGGCGAACGCATCCGCCGCAAGGAAGGCAAGAAGAAGTAAGCCATGGTCCGGAAACTCACTCCCACCGACCGGCGCGCTCAGCGCAACCGCACCCGGCTGAAGAAGCTCGCCGGCGAAGGCCGTCTGCGCCTCTCGGTCTTCCGCTCGTCGAAGCACATTTCGGCCCAGCTGATCGACGACGCGAACGGCGTCACCGTCGTGTCGGCCTCGACGCTCGACAAGGCCTTCAAGGACACGGGCAAGAAAAGCTCGGACAAGGAAGGCGCCGCCACTATCGGCAAGCTCATCGCCGAACGCGCGCTTGCTCAAGGCAAGAAAGCCGTCGTGTTCGATCGCGGCCGCTACGTATTTCATGGCCGGGTGAAAGCCCTGGCCGACGCCGCCCGCGAGGGCGGTCTCGAATTCTGAGGAAGTAGAGATGACGGACGAAACCGCAGGCGGCGGCGCCCCGGAAGGCACTGAACAACCGCGCAGCCGTGGTCCGCGTGGTCCGCGCCGCGGCGCAGGCGCCGGACGCGGCCCGGGTGGTGAGCGAGGCCCTCGCCGCGGTCAGCGCGACGCGCAGGGGACGGAGGAACGCGCCGAAGGCGAACTGGTCGATAAGCTGGTCGCCATCAATCGCGTCGCCAAGGTCGTGAAGGGCGGTAAGAACTTCGCGTTCGCGGCGCTCGTCGTCGTCGGCGATAAGAAGGGCCGCGTCGGCTTCGGCCACGGCAAAGCTCGCGAAGTGCCGGAAGCGATCCGCAAGGCGACGGAAGAAGCCAAGAAATCGCTCATTCGCGTGCCGTTGCGTGAGGGCCGCACGCTGCACCATGACGGCGCCGGCCGCTGGGGCGCGGGCAAAGTCATGCTGCGCGCCGCGCCGGCGGGCACCGGCCTCATCGCCGGCGGCCCGATGCGCGCCGTGCTTGAAGTGCTGGGCGTCTCCGACGTCGTCGCCAAGTCGAAGGGTTCGTCGAACCCGTACAACATGGTGCGCGCCACGATCGACGCGTTGAAGGAACAGAGCTCGCCGCGTCAGGTCGCCAACCGCCGCGGCCTCAAGGTTGCTGAGCTGGTCGGCCGCCGCAAGGACGGCGCGAGCCTCGGCGAAGTGCCGGCGGAGGGTTGATAGATGGCGCCGAAGAAGCAAGCCGCTGGGAAGATCAAAGTGCGCCGGGTCGGAAGCCCGATCCGCCGCGAGGACTCGCAGCGCCAAACGCTGCTCGGCCTCGGGCTGAAGCGCGCCAATCAGGTGGTTGAACTCGAGAACACGCCCGCCGTGCAGGGCATGATCCGCAAGGTCAATCACCTCGTCGAAGTCGTAGAATAAGTGAGTAGTGAGTAGGGAGTAGCGAATAGGGAACAACGCGAAAGTCGGGCGACCGCTATTCGCTATTCGCTATTCGCTATTCGCCTCGGAGCGTAGCGACATGAAACTGAACGAACTCGCCGATAACCCCGGCTCCACCAAGAAGCTGATGCGCGTCGGCCGCGGCGTCGGCTCGGGCAAGGGCAAGACCGGCGGCCGCGGCGTGAAGGGCCAAAAGTCCCGCCGCGGGGTCTCGATCAATGGCTTCGAAGGCGGACAAATGCCGATCCACATGCGCATGCCGAAGCGCGGCTTCAACGCGCTGAACAGCAAGACGACGCAGTGGATCAATCTGGCGACGCTCCAAAACGCGATCGATAACAAGAAGATCGATGCGAAGAACGAGATCACCGAGGACACGCTGGTCGAGGCCGGCGTGTTGCGCCGGAAGAAAGACGGCGTGCGTCTCCTTGCGCGCGGCGAGCTGAAAGCCAAAGTGAACATCACCGTTTCCGGCGCCTCCGCCGCGGCGATCGCCGCCGTGGAGAAGGCAGGCGGCAAGGTGACACTGCTCAATCCGCCTGCCGCGGACGAAGCAGCCGCCTAAGGTTCGCTCTCCGGACGGGGAGTATCCCGGCCTCGCCGGATAAGATTCGGAGCAGCGCGCCCTCATGGCTTCAGCCGCAGAACAACTCGCCGCCAACATCAACCTCGCGGCGTTCGCGAAGGCGACCGACCTCCAGAAGCGGATCTGGTTCACGATCATCGCGCTGATCGTCTACCGGATCGGCACCTTCATCCCGATCCCGGGCATCGATCCGGTCCGCTTCGCCGAGGCTTTCCAAAGCCAGGCCGGCGGCATCCTCGGCATGATGAACACGTTCGGCGGCGGCGCGATCGAGCGGATGGCCGTCTTCGCCTTGAACGTGATGCCGTACATCTCCGCCTCGATCATCATGCAGCTGATGTCGACGTCGGTGCCCTCGCTCGAGCGATTGAAGAAAGAGGGCGAAGTCGGCCGCAAGCAGATCAACCAGTACACGCGCTATCTCACGCTGCTGCTGGCGGTCGTACAGTCCTACGGGATTGCGATCACCCTTCAGACGGGGAACCTGGTGCTGGAGCCGGGCATCTTTTTCATCGCCTCCACAGTCATCACGCTGACGGGCGGCACGATGTTCCTGATGTGGCTGGGCGAGCAGGTGACTGCGCGCGGAGTCGGCAACGGCGTCTCGCTTATCATCATGGCCGGCATCGTCGCCGAATTGCCGCGCACGATCATGTCCACTCTGGCGCTCGCGCGCACGGGAGACATCAACGCATTCGCCGTGTTCGCGCTCATCGGCCTGATGGTGGCGGTGATCGTATTCATCGTCTTCATCGAGCGTTCGCAGCGCCGCCTGGTCGTGCAGTACCCCAAGCGCCAGCAGGGCAACCGCATGTTCATGGGCGAAAGCTCGTTCCTGCCGCTCAAGATCAACACCGCCGGCGTCATTCCGCCGATCTTCGCCTCGTCGCTGCTGATGCTGCCGCAAACCATCATCGGCTTCGGCGGCATGGGCGCCAACCCGCCCGAATGGGCGGTGGTGCTGCAGACGTGGCTCGGTTACGGCACGGTCGGGCACCTGACGTTTTACGCCGTCGGCATCATCTTCTTCACGTTCTTCTACACCTCCATCATGTTCAATCCGGAGGAGACCGCCGACAATTTGCGCAAGTACGGCGGCTTTCTGCCGGGCATCCGCCCCGGCAAGAAGACGGCGGAATACCTCGATTACGTGCTGACGCGCCTCACCGTTATCGGCGCGGCCTACATCACCGCTGTCTGCATGCTGCCGGAAATCCTGATCACGGCTTACGCGGTGCCGTTCTATCTAGGCGGCACCTCGATCCTGATCGTCATTTCCGTCACGCTGGATACGGTGGCGCAGATCCAGTCGCACCTTGTCGCGCACCAGTATGAAGGCTTGATCAAGCGCTCGAAGCTGCGCGGCTCGGGCGGCGGGATCGTCAAGAAATGAATCTGATCCTGTTTGGTCCCCCTGCCGCAGGGAAGGGGACGCAAGCCAAGCGCCTCACGGCCGAACGCGGCTACGTGCAGCTTTCGACCGGCGACATGCTGCGCGCGGCGCGCAAGTCTGGCTCCGAGCTCGGCAATAAGGTCGCCGCGATCATGGATGGGGGTTCGCTCGTTTCCGACGAGATCGTGATCGAGCTGATCGAAGATGCGCTGGCGCAGAACAAGGGCGCTCCGGGTTTCATCTTCGACGGCTTTCCGCGCACGGTCGCGCAAGCCGAAGCGCTCGACGCCATGCTGGCCAAGCACGGCCAACAGATCGATTGCGTCATCCGCCTCGAAGTCGATCCTCAGCAGCTGATGAACCGCATCGCCAAGCGCTTCGCCGAAGAAGGCCGCGCCGACGACAATCCGGACGCGTACAAGGTCCGCCTCGACGCGTACTTCGCGCAGACCGCGCCGTTGGTGCCGTATTACGAGCAGCAGCGCAAAATCCGCAGCGTCGACGGCATGGCCGACGTCGAGACGGTTGCGCGCGCCATCGCCGCTGCGATCGACGCGCGCTGAGCGGCCCTTGAAGGTCTTCTACGTTCTCTTTGTCGGCAACTGCTCTTTGCTGCGGCGATGGGAATTTGGGGAGCTATCCAACTCCCAACCCCAGCGCAGGCCATGATGGGATTCGCGCTCATGGCCGGTCTACATCTGGCTCTGAATGCTCCGCATACGTCGCGCAGCACCTTCTGGCTGAGGGCAATAGCTGCCCTCAGCCTTCTTGTTTCATCGATGTTTTGGTTGATACCGGCGATACAGGAACGATCCGCTTAGAAGTTCAGCGCCGGAGCCTTCACGCGCGCGATCCAATCGCCGAAGGCATGCGTCCAGTCCTGCAGGAGCTTGTGCAAGCCTTCGTCGGCGATGGCGCCGTCCTTCAGCGTGTCGTCGCGGAAGTTCAGATAAATCTCCGGCTGCGCCATCACGCTTACGCCGAGCACCGACGCCACGCTGCGCAGCTGCGACTGCGCTGCGGCCGTGCCGACCGTACCGATGGTGGCGCCGACGATTGCGCCCGGCTTGCCGGCCCAGCTGTTCTTGCCCCAGGGCCGAGAGCCCCATTCGATCGCGTTCTTCAGCGCCGCCGAAAAGGTGCGGTTGTATTCAGGCGTGACGAAGAGAACCGCGTCGGCGCTTTCGATCTGCTGTTTGAAGCGCACGACGGCGGCAGGAAGCTCGGCCTCGCGGTCCTGATCGTAGAGCGGCAGCTCGCCGATCTCGACAATCTGCATGTCCAGCTTCGGCCGGGCCAGCTTGGTCAGCGCCTCTGCGAACTGGCGGTTCACGGAACCCTTGCGCAGGCTGCCGACGATGACGGCGACTTTGGTGGTCATTTTTGATCCCCTGGTAACAAACGGTGACCAGGGCTATATGAGAGCCCATGAAGAGCCCTCAAGAACGCACAGCCGCCTCACCAGGGCACATCCGTGTGTCTGATATCCAGTCTCACGACTGCCGCGCCGTCAGCGCCATCCTTTCGCGGATCGGCGACAAATGGAGCGTGCTGATCATCCAACGGCTCGGTGAGGGGCCAAGAAGGTTCAACGAAATCAAGCGTATGATCGGCGGCATCTCGCAACGCATGCTGACGCTCACGCTCCGGAACCTCGAGCGGGACGGCCTCGTCAGCCGCACCGTGACCCCCACCGTGCCGCCGCGGGTGGACTATGCGCTGACCGAACTGGGCCGCGACCTCCTGGTCCCTGTGTCTGCGCTCGGCCAGTGGGCCATCGCCCACACCCCTTGTATTGAGGCCGCCCGCGCCCGATTTGACGCTGCCGAGGCGGCGCAAACGCCGCATCAGGAGCGCGTTTCGGCTGGTTGACGCGGCATTTCGCCCCGCTATAACCGCCACCTTCGCGAACACCCAACGCGCGATGCCCCGCCGGCCAGGAGGCCGGGGCGGCGTCGCGTCTATTGCGTTTTGGAGCATTGGCCTCATGGCTCGTATCGCCGGCGTAAACATTCCGACCCAGAAGCGCGTCGTCATCGCGCTGCAATACATCCATGGGATCGGCAAACAGTACGCCAAGGAAATCACCGAGAAGGTGGGCATCGGCCCCGAGCGCCGCGTGAGTGAGCTCACCGATGCGGAAATTCTCCAGATCCGCGAAACCATCGACCGCGACTACACCGTCGAGGGCGATCTTCGCCGCGAGACCGCGACCAACATCAAGCGGCTGATGGATCTCGGCTGCTATCGCGGCCTGCGTCACCGTCGGGGCCTGCCGGTCCGCGGTCAGCGCACGCACACCAACGCACGCACCCGCAAGGGCCCCGCCAAGCCGATCGCCGGCAAGAAGCAAGCGACCAAGAAGTAAGGACACGCCGCGATGGCTAAGGAATCCACCCGCGTTAAGAAGCGCGAGCGCAAGAACATCGTCACGGGCGTCGCGCACGTGAACGCTTCGTTCAACAACACGATGATCACGATCGCCGACGCGCAAGGCAACACGATCTCGTGGTCGAGCGCCGGCACGATGGGCTTCAAGGGCTCGCGCAAGTCGACGCCGTACGCCGCGCAGGTCGCCGCTGAAGATGCGGGCCGCAAGGCGATGGAGCACGGCATGCGCACGCTCGAAGTGAACGTGTCGGGTCCGGGCTCGGGTCGTGAAAGCGCGCTGCGTGCGCTGCAAGCCGTGGGCTTCACGGTGACGTCGATCCGCGACGTGACGCCGATCCCGCACAACGGCTGCCGGCCGCCGAAGCGCCGCCGTGTCTAAGCGGCTGCGTCGTAGGAATTTATCGGGCGCGCGAGTAGCAACGCAGCGCCTCTGATTGGATAGAGCATGATGTCGATCGAAAAGAATTGGCTTGAACTCATCCGGCCGAAGAAGCCCGTCATTGAGCACGCGTATGACGCGGCCAAGCGGGCCACTCTGATCGCCGAACCGCTCGAGCGGGGCTTTGGCCTCACGCTCGGCAATGCGCTGCGGCGCGTTCTTCTTTCGTCGCTGCAAGGCGCGGCGATCACGTCGGTGCAGATCGACGGCGTCGTGCACGAGTTCAGCTCGATCCAGGGCGTCCGCGAGGACGTCACCGACATCGTGCTGAACCTGAAGCAGGTCGCCATCCGCATGCGCGGCGAAGGCCCCAAGCGCGTCATGCTGACGAAGACCGGTCCGGGCGAAGTGAAGGCCAGCGACATCCAAACGGTCTCCGATATGGAGATCCTGAACCCCGACCTCGTGATCTGCACGCTGGACGAGGGCGCTTCGCTCCGCATGGAGCTGACGATCAACAACGGCAAAGGCTACGTTCCGGCCGAACAGAACCGCCCGGACGACGCGCCGATCGGCCTCATCGCCATCGACTCGATCTACTCGCCGGTCCGCCGCGTCGCTTATCGCGTCGAGAACACCCGCGAGGGCCAGGTGCTCGATTACGACAAGCTGATCATCGAAGTCGAAACCAACGGCTCGATCCGTCCCGAAGACGCGATCGCCTACGCCGCGCGCATCCTGCAGGACCAGCTGCAGGTGTTCATCACGTTCGAAGAGCCGAAGCAGAAGAAGGAAGGCGGCGAGAAGCCGGATCTTCCGTTCAACCCGGCGCTGCTCAAGAAGGTCGACGAGCTCGAGCTTTCTGTGCGTTCGGCGAACTGCCTGAAGAACGACAACATCGTTTACATCGGCGACCTCATCCAAAAGTCGGAAGGCGAAATGCTTCGCACCCCGAACTTCGGCCGCAAGTCGCTGAACGAGATCAAGGAAGTGCTGGCTTCGATGGGCCTGCACCTCGGCATGGCCGTCGAGAACTGGCCGCCGGACAATATCGAAGATCTCGCAAAGAAGTACGAAGACCAAATCTAGGGATTGGATTTTGGGGATTGGGGATTGGGGTTCAGCTCCGTCCCAATCCCCAAATCCCCAATCCTCAATCCCGGGAAAGAACAATGCGTCACGGTTCAGGACATAAGAAGCTCAACCGCACGGCCAGCCACCGCCAAGCGATGTTCGCCAACATGGCGGCCTCGTTGGTGAAGCACGAGCAAATCGTGACGACGCTGCCGAAGGCGAAGGCGCTACGTCCGGTCGTCGAGCGTTTGATTACGCTCGCCAAGAAGGGCGACCTCGGCTCACGCCGTCTGGCGCTCTCGCGCATGCGCGACGAGACGCAAACCAAGAAGCTCTTCGAAACGCTCGCCCCGCGTTATCAGACCCGCGCCGGCGGCTACACCCGTGTGCTGAAGGCGGGCTTCCGTCATGGCGACAACGCGCCGCTTGCGGTGATCGAACTGGTCGATCGCGACGAAGCCGCGCGCGGCCAAGACAGTGGCCCGCGCCCGGAAGCGATCTACACCGACGAAGGCTGAGCCTCCCGAGGGTTTAAGTTCAACGGGCCGTCCTCAGGGGCGGCCCGTTTTCATTTGACTCGATATTTCCCGAAAAGTAGAAATATTGTGGCGTAGGGAAAGGAGGCCGTCAGTGTCCGACTATTATCGTCCCAAGGGGCTCTCCAGCGCCGTCAGTTACGTCGATCCGAACGCCGCCTTCCGCTGGCTGGAACAGGCGTTTGGTTTCGAGCCGCTGATGGTGATCCTCGATGAGAACGAGCAGATCGCCCATTCCGAGATGAAGTACGGCGATAGCGTCGTCATGATCGGCAGCGAGTGGAGCGAGAACCACAAGAGCCCAAAATCACTCGGCGGCATGAACACGCAGACTGTGCACGTTCAGCTCGCCAAGGGCGAGGACATCGACGCGCATTGCGACCGCGCGCGCAAAGCCGGCGCGGAGATATTGCAGCAGCCCGACACGCAATTCTACGGCGACCGCACTTATCGCGCCCGGGACCCCGAAGGCCACATCTGGACGTTCGGCGTCACCGTTGAGGAAAGCACGCCGGCGGACTGGGAGAAAGCCACCGGCCTTAAAACGCGAACCCGTCTGTGAGCGCCAAGCGCAGCGTCGACTCTACGCTCGCCGCGCTTGCCGATCCCTATCGTCGACGCGCGGTCGAACTGCTCGGCCAGCGCCCGCGCAGGGCTGGCGAACTCGCCGATGCGCTCGGCCTGCCGGCGCCGGCGATGAGCCGTCATTTGCGCGCGCTGAAACAAAGCGGTCTGGTCGAAGAAACCCATCCCACGTTCGACGCGCGGGTGCGCATCTACACGCTGAAGGAAGGCGCCATGGCCGACCTCAAGAAATGGCTTGCCGACACCGAACGGATGTGGAGCGATCAGCTTGCGTCATTCAAAGCGCACGTGGAAAAGAAGCGCAAATGAGCGCCGTCATCGTATCGCTCCGCGTGAAGGCGTCGCCGCGCGAGGCGTTCGATATGTTTACGCAAGAGATCGCGGCGTGGTGGCGGCCGAACGGCCTCTTTCAGATCACGCCCGGCGGCGACGGCGTGTTGCGCTTCGAGGGCGAAGAACGCCTGATCACGACGCTGCCCAACGGCAAGGCCTTCGAGATCGGATGCGTCACGAGCTGGCTCCCGGGCGAGCGCCTCGCCTTCACCTGGCGTCAAGCCTCGTTCTCCCCTGAGCAGCAGACGCATGTCGAAGTCCGCTTCGAACCGGTCGGCGATGAAACCCGCGTCACCGTCGAACACCGAGGCTGGGATGCGATCCCGCAGGGGCACGCTGCGCGGCATGGTTTCCCGCTGGCTGCCACGCAGATGCGGTTGGCCGAACACTGGCGCGCGCTGCTTGGCGCTCTTGCCGCCACACTCGTCGATGAGCGGCGATGATCGGCGCGCGCCGCCATGTTTCTGCCGCCTCAGGGCGCATGATCCGGCGCTGCAGGGTTTCGATCAGAGGGTAGGCGCCGTGACGCTCCACCGAGTTCCTTTCGGCCGAAGCGCCGCGGCTGCGGTATGCCTTGGCCTCGCTTTGTCTCCGCTTTCGGCCGACGCGCAGACGCGCAGCCCACCAGTGAGCCGCGCCGAGATGCAGCTCTCGTTCGCCCCGGTCGCCTCGCGTGCGGGCCCAGCGGTGGTGAACGTCTATGCGCAGCGCGTGGTGCGCAGCATGTCGCGCGATCCGTTCTTCGGCCGCTTCAGTGGCCCGCGCATGGAGCAGTCGCTGGGCTCCGGCGTCATCGTCCGGGAAGACGGCGTCATCGTCACCAACAACCACGTCATCGAGGGCGCGCAGTCCCTCAAAGTGGTGCTCGCCGACCGGCGCGAATTCGACGCCGAACTCGTCCTCGCCGATCCGCGAGTTGACCTCGCCGTGTTGCGGATCAACGCCGGCGGCGAACGTCTGCCGACGCTGTCCTACGCCAACACGGCCGACGCCCAGGTCGGCGATCTCGTGCTCGCCATCGGCAATCCGTTCGGGCTGCAGCAGACGGTCACCAGCGGCATCATCTCGGCGCTGGCGCGCACCGAAGTCGGCATCAGCGACTACGCATTCTTTATCCAGACCGACGCCGCCATCAATCGCGGCAACTCGGGCGGCGCGCTCGTCGACATGCAGGGACGCCTGATCGGCATCAACAGCGCCATCGCCTCCGAGAGCGGCGGCTCAAACGGGGTCGGCTTTGCCATTCCCTCCGAGATGGTGCGGCGTGTCGTGGAATCCGCCCTGTCCGGCGGCGACACGGTCGTCCGCCCCTGGCTCGGCGCGCGCATGCAGACGGTCACGTCCGATCTGGCGCGATCGCTGAGCCTGCCGCGGCCCGAGGGCGTGCTGGTGAGCGAGCTTTATCCGCGCTCGGCCGGCGAGCGCGCGGGTCTCAGAGCGAACGACATCATCCTCTCCGTCGGCGGCGTCGAGGTGCGCGACGAAGGCGCCGTGCGCTATCAGTTCGCGACGCAGCGCCCCGGCTCGCGTGTGCCGCTCGTCGTGCAGCGCAACGGCCGGCAGGTCACGCTGACCGCGCTCGCGGAAGCGCCGCCGGGCGGCGCGCCCGATCCGCATCTTCTCACCGGTCGGAACGCGCTGGCTGGCGTCCAAGTCGTTACGATGACGCCGGCCACCGCCGAGGCCGCGGGCCTCGACCCATTCAAGTCCGGCGTGATCATCCAGAACATCGACCGGCGAGCGCCGGCGGCTCGCATCTTGCGCCCGGGCGACGTCATATACGCCGTGAATGGGCAGGCTGTGCGTGATGCAGCCCAGCTCCAGCGCGCCCTGTCGCGGTCAACTACCGGCGTGATCGGCGTGGAACGGAACGGCCAGCGCGCGGAGTTCAGGTTCTAGGCGCCGCCCGGCGATACGCGGGAGACGTGCGCCTACTTCTTTACCGGCGAGCCGATCGACCACATGTGGCCGAACGGGTCCTTCACCTGGCCGTAGCGGTCGCCCCAGAACTGGTCAGCGAGCGGCATGACGATCTCTGCGCCGGCGTCGACCGCGCGTTTCCACCAGCGATCGGCGTCGTCAACTTCGAGATGGATGGTGACGCCGTCCGGCGGTGGTGATTCCACGCCGCCGCGAAACTCTGGGAAGTCGTCCGACAGCAGGATCGCGCCGCCATTGACGCGGAAGCGGGCGTGCATGATGCGCTCGCCGTCCTGGGCGTAGTTGCGAAACTCCTCGGTTGCGCCGAAGGCGCGGGCGTAGAAATCGAGCGCGGCCTTGCCGCCTTTGACCTTCAAGTACGGATAGACGCCAACGGGAATGGCGGATGTCGGTTCGGCCATCGTCTCTCTCCCTTGGAACGCTTATGTTCCGGCCATGAGCGATTTGTTCGAAGCCGCAGGTCTGGACCAGGGCGCCCCTACGCCACTGGCAGAGCGGTTGCGCCCGCGCAAGCTCGATGAGGTGGTCGGCCAGGACCATCTGTTGAAGCCGGAAGGCCCGATCGGCCGCATGGTGGCGCAGAAGCGATTGGGCTCGATGATCCTCTGGGGGCCGCCCGGCGTCGGCAAGACCACCATCGCGCGCCTGCTCGCGGAGGAGACCGGCCACGAGTTCCAGCAGATCAGCGCCGTCTTCTCTGGGGTCGCCGACCTGAAGAAGGCGTTCGAGACCGCCCGCGGCCGCCGCGCCAGCGGCATGTCCACTCTGCTGTTCGTCGACGAGATCCACCGCTTCAACCGCGCCCAGCAGGACGGCTTTCTTCCGTACGTGGAGCAGGGCGTCGTCACGCTCGTCGGCGCCACTACCGAAAACCCCAGCTTCGAGATCAACGCCGCTTTGCTCTCGCGCGCGCAAGTGTTCGTGCTGAAGCGCCTCGACGACGCTGCGTTGGAGCAGCTGTTGCAGCGCGCCGAAGCGCTGCTCGGCCGCAAGCTGCCGCTCACCGATGACGCGCGCATCGCGCTCACCAATCTCGCCGATGGCGACGGCCGCTATCTGCTGACGCTCAGCGAAGAACTGTTCGCGCTCAAAATCCCGCAGCCGCTCGACGCCAAGGCGCTTGGCGAACTGCTGCAAAAGCGCGCGCCCGCCTACGACAAGGATCGCGAAGAGCACTACAATCTCATCTCCGCGCTGCACAAAAGCATCCGCGGCTCCGATCCGGACGCCGCGCTCTACTGGCTCGCCCGCATGATCGACGGCGGCGAGGATTTGCTCTTCATCGCCCGCCGCCTCGTGCGCGCCGCCGCCGAGGACGTCGGCCTCGCCGATCCCACCGCGCTGCTGATCTGCAACGCCGCCAAGGACGCGGTCCATTTCATCGGCCCGCCCGAAGCGGAGCTCCACCTCGCGCAAGCCGTGATCCACCTCGCCACCGCGCCGAAATCCAACGCCGCCTATGTCGCCTGGAAAGCCGCGCGTCAGGCCGCGCGCGAAACCGGCGCGCTCGGCCCGCCCATGCACATCCGCAACGCCCCGACCAAGCTGATGAAGGATTTAGGCTACGGCTCCGGCTACGCCTACGACCACGACGCAGAGGGCGGCTTCTCGGGCCAGAACTACTTCCCGGACGAGATGCCCCGCCGCGAATTCTACACCCCCGAAGGCCGCGGCCGCGAAGGCGCGATCAAGGAGCGGCTGGAGCATTGGGCCAAGCTGCGCGCGGAACGGAAGGACTGACGAATGTCCAAGCGCGCGCTCATCATTTACGGAACGCACGAGGGGCAAACCCGGAAGATCTGCGTCTCAGTCGCCGAGCGCCTGCAGCAAAAGGGCGTAGCCGCAACCCTGGTCGACGCCGCCGACGCAGACCCCGCCACGCCGCTGCCGCCGTTCGACGCCTCCATCGTCGCCGCATCCTTGCATGCCGGCGGTTTCCAGCACTCCGTGCTCCGGCTGGTCTATCGCAACGCCGCCGCCATCGCCGCCAAGCCCAACGTGTTTCTGAGCGTCTCCTTGTCCGCAGCTGGCGAGGACGAGGAGGACTGGCGCGGGCTGCGCAAGTGTCTCGACGACTTCTTCACCCAAGCCGAGTGGCGCCCGCAGCGGATCGAGCACGTCGCCGGCGCCTTCCGCTACACGCAATACGATTACTTCAAACGCATGATCATGAAGCGCATCGCCAAGGAACGCGGCGCGCCGGTCGACACCAGCCGCGATTGGGAGCTGACCGACTGGGACAAGCTCGCCGCTTTCGCAGATTGCTTCGCCGATCAAGTGCTCAGTTCGTGACGACGCAAGCTCCACTCCCGGCGGAAGAGGTCGCCTTCGCGCACGGCCTCGTGCTCTACGAGGACGCGCAGCTCCTCGCCTTCAACAAACCGTCCGGCCTTGCCGTGCAAGGCGGCTCAGGCGTCTCGCGCAGCCTCGAACATCTGCTTGCCGCGTTCGCCAAGTCGAACGGCAAGCGTCCGCGCCTCGTGCACCGGCTCGACCGCGACACGTCCGGCGTCATAATCGCCGCGCGCACCAAGCCGGCGGCCGCCTTCTTCTCAGAATCCTTCGCCGGCCGCGATGTGCGGAAGACCTATCTCGCCATCGTCTGCGGCGGCGCGCCCGAGTCGGCAGAAGGCGTCATCGATCTTCCGCTCAAGAAATCCTCCCGCAGGGGCCTCGACGTGATGGAGATCGCCCGCCCCGGCGAGCCCGGCGCGCAAGCGGCGCTCACCCGTTATCGCACCCGCGCCGCCAACGCATCCGCCGCACTGGTCGAGCTCGAACCCGAGACCGGCCGCATGCACCAGCTCCGCGCCCATCTCGCCGCCATCGGCCGTCCCATTGCGGGCGACGCCAAATATGGCGGCTTGTTCGACCTCGCCGGCGTCCGCATTCCGCGCCTAATGCTGCACGCCGCCGCGCTCGACCTGCCGCTGCCCGGAGGCGGGCGCCGCCGTTTCGAAGCGCCGCTGCCGGACGATTTCGCCGCGTGCCTCAAGTCACTCGGCCTTGAGGCGACGGCGCCCTGAGATAGCTGCTAGGATAGCCCCCGAGGGATTCCAGCGAGGTTCACGCCATGCTCCGTCATCTGATCTTCATCGCCGCGGCGGCAGCGCTCGCCGCCTGCGCATCGACGCCGCCGCCCTACGCTCCAGCGCCCGGCCAAGGGGCCGCCGGCTATTCCGAGACGCAAATCGAATCCAACCGCTACTTCGTCACCTTCCGCGCGCCGAGCGGCGCCGATCCCGCGCTGCTGCAGGACTACGCGCTGCTGCGCGCGGCGGATCTCACGCTCCAGAACGGCCGCGAATGGTTCTGGGTCGATCGCCGCACGCTCGATGAGCAATCGACGCGCGCTACTGGCCCAAGCGTCGGCATCGGCGTCGGCGGCGGCAGCTGGGGCAGCCATAGCGGCGGCAGCGTCGGTGTCGGCATCAACCTGCCGCTGGGCGGCCAGCGACAAGTCGCCCGCTCAGCGACGCTCGAGATCCGCATGGGCGAGGGCGCAAAGCCCGACGACCCGAACGCCTACGACGCGCGCGCCATCGCCACGAACCTACGTTCGCGCCTCGCGGGATGATGCAAGTGCTGCTGGTGGCGGCGGGCGGGGCCATTGGCGCTGTGGCGCGCTATGGCGTCGGCGTGGGCGCCGCGGGCCTGTTCGGCTTGGCGTTTCCGTGGGGCACGCTGATCGTCAACGTGGTCGGTTGCCTGGCCATGGGCGTGCTGGCCGCCCGCGTTGGTCCCGAGCAGGAGAGCCTGCGTTTGGCGCTCGGCGTCGGCGTGCTTGGCGGCTTCACCACGTTTTCGGCGTTTTCGCTGGAGACGGTGCGGCTGATGCAGCATCAACCCGGCTTGAGCGCTATCTATGTGCTGGCTTCGGTGTTGCTCAGCGTGGGCGCGTGCTGGGCCGGTTTGAGTTTGGGGCGGGTATGAGGTCGGTCGAGACCGTCGAAGTGAGTGCGGACGATGGGGTGGCGCGGATCGACCGTTGGTTGCGCCGCCGCTATCCGCAGCTTTCGCAAGGCCAGGTCGAGAAGCTCATCCGCACCGGCCAGGTGCGGGTCGACGGCGCGCGCGTGAAAGCCTCCGACCGCGTCTCGCCCGGCCAAAGCGTACGCATTCCGCCGTTGCCGGACGCGCCGCCGCGGCCGCCGCCCGGCGCGCTGCCGAAAAAGGATGAGGATTTCATCCGCTCGCTCGTCATCCATCGCGACGACGACGTGATCGTCTTGAACAAACCCCACGGCATCGCCGTCCAAGGCGGGGCGAAAACCACGCGCCACATCGACGGCTTGCTCGACGGCTTGAAATTCGACGCCGAGAAGAAGCCCAAGCTCGTCCATCGCCTCGACCGCGACACCTCCGGCTGTCTTGTGCTCGCGCGGCATCCGCGCGCCGCCGCCTTCCTCGGCGAAGCCTTCCGCGACCGCGACACCGACAAGATCTACTGGGCCATTGTCACGGGCGCGCCGCGGCCGAAAGTGGGCGAGCTGCGCAGCTGGATGCGCAAAGCGCCCGGCGTGCGGGACGCCGACCGCGAGATGATGGTTCGTGCGGTTCAGACCGACGAAGGCGCCGTCCACGCCGTCACCCAGTACGCGGTGCTCTCCGAGGCCGGGCAGCGGGCCTCTTGGCTCGCGCTGCGTCCAGTCACCGGGCGCACGCATCAGCTGCGCTTCCACATGGCCGAGATGGGGCACGCCATCGCCGGCGATCCGAAGTACAAGAGCGATCGCCCGACGCCGAACGACCTTTCCGGCGCCCTTCTTCTGCATGCCCGCGCACTGCGTCTGCCGCATCCCTCGGGCGGCGAGCTCAACGTCACCGCGGCGTTGCCGCCGCACATGAAGCGGGCATTCGATCTCTTGGGCTTCGAGGAGCGCGAAGCGCGCGATCCGTTCGAGCCGTTCGCGGGGACGCGATGACATCGCCGGAGGTTGCCGCGATCGCCAGCGCCAGCCGCGAACTGCTGAGCCAGGGAGATGCGGAAGGGGCCGAGCGCGTGCTCACGCCCATCCTGCACGAGTTGCGCACGGACGCGCCGACGCTCCACCTCATGGGCCTCATCAAGAAGGCGCAGAATCAGCCGGCCGACGCCGAGCGCTACTTTCGCAGCGCCGTGGCGCATGCGCTGAGCAACGGCGTCTACTACAACGATCTCGGCGTCGTGTTGCAGGCCCGCGGCGAATACGGGGAGGCGATGCGCGTCTATCGTGCGGCGTTGGCGCTCGCGCCGGAGGCGGCCGCCGTTCGCGCAAACATGGTGCGCTGTCTCATCGCCGCCAACGATTTGACCGAAGCGGAACGCGAAGCGCGTGCGTACGTCGCCGCCGAGCCTGACGCCGAATCCTGGACCTTGCTCGGCCAAGTGCAGCGCGCGCTCGAACGCCACGACGACGCCTTGGTTTCCGCGGAACAAGCGCTCAAATGCGCGCCGCGTCTGCGCGGGCTTCGCTACAACCACGCCGTCGCGCTCGAGCGGGTGGGGCGCAATATCGAGGCTCTCGACGCCTACGAGCGCCTCGCCAAGCGGGACCTCGATACGCCGGAGCTCGCGCTTCATCTCATGCGCGGGCTTTATTCGGTGGGGCGCAAGAGCGAGGCCGAGGAGGTCGGCGAGCAGGCGGTGCAGATGTGGCCCGGATCGACGGCGCTGCATGGCGCGCTCGCCCGTATGCGCTGGTTGCGCGGCGAGGGCGAGAACTGCGCGGCGCTGATCGAAGAAGAAGTGCTCTGGCGCCGACCCAGCGATCTCGCGCTGCGTCTTGCGGCCGCCGACGTGCTGCACCGTGGCGGGCATCTGGAGAAAGCGCTGGCGGTGCTGGAGGAGGCGCTCCGCTTCGCGCCCAGTTCGCCGGCGCTGGTGAGCGCCAAGGGCATCGTTCTCGACGAGATGGAGCGATCCGCCGAGGCGCTGGAGGTGCTGCAAGGAGTCGCCGCCGCGGCGCCCGCGTCGCGTTCGGCGAGGCGCAATCTGCTCTCGGTGATGATGCGCGCCGGCCAAGCGCGCGAAGCGCTCGCGATCGCCCGCGAACTCCGCGCCGAAGAGCCGGACGAACAATATCTGATCGCCTGCGAGTCCACGGCGCTGCGTCTGCTTGGCGACAGCGCGTACAAACGCCTCTGCGACTACGAGCGCTTGGTGAAAATCTACGACATCGGCGTGCCTCAGGGCTTCTTCACGCCGGAGAGCTTCAACGCCGCGCTTGCCGACCTCTTGCGCACGCAGCACCGGCAGAGCGCCCACCCACTCGATCAGCCGCGCCCGAACTTCAGCCGCACCAGCCGGAATTTGCTCACGCTTTCCGAGCCGCTGATCAAGACGTTCCTTTCCGCCATCGACCCGCACGTCCGCGACTATGTCGCCCGGCTCCCGGCTGAGGCCGAGCACGTCACGCGCCGGCGCAGTCGCCATCACCGCTTCAACAGCCTCTGGTCGATCCGGCTGATCAAGGACGGGTACGACATCAATCACGTGCACGACCACGGCTGGATCAGCGGCGTCTACATCGCCTCCGTCCTGCCGGCCGAACGGGCGCGGGACCCGCACGCCGGCTGGTTGAAATTCGGCGAACCTAACCGCCCGCCGCAACGGTGCGGGCCGGAACGGATGGTCGAGCCCAAAACCGGACAGTTGCTGCTGTTCCCGTCCTATTTCTGGCGCGGGGTCGTCCCGGTGGAGGGCGCCGAGCGCCTCACCGCCGAATTCATCGTCACGCCGAGCTGAACCTGTGACGCCGCGCCAAGATGCGGGCGGCGGCGCGATCGTCTAAAAGGCGCTCATGTGTGAAATCCGCCACGTCCATCGCAACGGCGACTCACTGTGACGACCGAACCAGCCCGTCGATTCTACAAGGCGGCGTCCGTCGCGGAAGACGGCGCCGGCGTCATGCTGGATCAGCGCCGCCTGCGCACGCCCAACGGCGCCGTGTTCGCGGCGCCGACGCCAAAGCTCGCGCAAGCCGTCGCCGCGGAATGGGACGCTCAGGCCGAACTCATCCGCCTGGCCAGCATGCCGCTGACGCAGCTCGCCTTCGCAGCCGTCGACGCCACGCCGGGACGCCGCGACGATCTCGTCCGTCACGTGCTGAAGCACGCAGAGACGGACCTGCTCTGCCATCGCGCCGAAGCGCCGCAAGCACTGGTCGAACGGCAAGACGCGCTCTGGACTCCGATCTTGGAATGGTTTCGCGGGCAGCTGGGCAGCGCGCCGTCGGTCGTGCGCGGCGTGATCGCCGCGCCGTTGAGCCCCGGTCTAAGCGAAGCGTTGAGCGAACGAACGCAGGCGCTCGATGATTTCACACTGACCGGCCTTGCGCACGGCGTCGGCCTCAGCGGCTCCGCGATGATCGGCTTTGCGCTGATGCGCGGCGCGGTCGATGCGCAGCGCGCGTTCGAGGCTGCTGCGCTCGACGATCTGTGGAGCCTCGAACGCTGGGGCGAGGACGCAGAAGCGCGCGAGCGCCTCAACCGGCTCCAGCGCGACCTCGCCGCGCTCGACCGTTTCTTCCAGGCGCTGCAATGACGCCCGACGCCGTTCTCCGCGAAGCCGAGCGCCTGCTCAAGTCCGGAGACGCCCTCGCGGCCGAGCGCGCGCTGGCGACGCTGTGGGCGGACACCGCGAACGCGCCCGCCGCCGCGCTGCACCTGCTCGGCCTCATCCGCCGCGGGCAGAACCGCATACCCGAGAGCGAGCGCTATTTCCGCCGCGCGATCGCGCGCGAGCCGGGCGCGCCGCAGCATCATTTCGCCTTGGCCGAGCTGCTCGCCGGCGTCGGCGCGCACGCGCATGCGATGGCTTCGTACCACGAGGTGCTGCGGCTCGATCCGGCTCATACGAAAGCGCCGGCGGGTTACGCGCGCAGCGCCTTCGCCGCCGGCGCGCTGGCCGAAGCCGAAGCGGCGGCGCGCGCGCTGGCGGAGCGCCAGCCGCACGCGGACCATTGGGAGCTCCTCTCCCGCATCCTGCGTTCGCAAGACAAGCTCGAAGATGCGCTCGCGGCGGCTGACGCCGCATTGAAGGCGGACGCCGCCCACATCGCCGCCGCGCACGCGCGCGCCTCGATCCTCGCCCGTCTCGGCCGCAACGACGAGGCGATCGCTGCGCTCGAGGCTCTTTCCGGCCGCGGCGTGCAAGCCCCTGCGCTCGCCTTCGTCCGCGGCACGGCGCTCTTCAACCTCGCCCGCAGCGACGAAGCCGAAGCGGCGTTCGCCGCCGGCGTTCAGCGCTGGCCGCAAGATCCCAGCCTCCAGAACGCGCTTGCCAACGCGCGCTGGATGCGCGGCGAGGCCGCTGCGTTCACGCGCGACTTCGAAGCCGCCGTGGCGCGTCAGCCGGACAACACGCAGCTGCGCATCATGTGCGCCGACTTGTTGCGCCGCGCTGAGTTCGCCGGCCGCTCAGAAGCCTTGCTGCGCGAGGGGCTCGCGCGACAGGGCGACCATGTCGGCCTGCTCGCTTCACTTGGCGTGCTGCTCGATGAGAGCGACCGCACCGCCGAGGGCCTGCCGTTGTTGCAACGCGCGGCAAAGTTGGCGCCGCACTTGAGCGCCGTCCGCGCCAATCTCACCTGCGCTTTGCTGCGTCTCGGCCGCGGCGACGAAGCGCTCGCGGAGATCGAACCGGCGCGCCGCAGCGAGCCGCTCAACCAGGAATGGATCTGCTACGAGACCATGGCGCTGCGCCAGCTCGGCCATCCCCGCTATCGTGAGCTCTGTGACTATGAGCTGATGGTGCGCCCGTACGATCTCGCGCCGCCGCGCGGCTTTGCCGACATGTCGGCGTTCAACCAAGCGCTCGCCGCCAGCCTCGCCAAGCTCCACGTGCTCGAAGCGCATCCGCTCGATCAATCGCTGCGCGGCGGCTCGCAAACCTCGCGCAGCCTGCTTTACGTCGACGACCCGATCATCCAGGCTTATCTCACTGCGCTGGCCGAACCGATCCACGCCTATATGGCGGCGATGGGCCCGCCCGATCCGAACCATCCCTGGAGCGGGCGCAACACCGGCAAGTTCAGGCTCTCCGGCGCCTGGTCGGTGAAGCTCAAGGCCAATGGCTTTCACATCAACCACGTCCATCCCGCCGGCTGGATCAGCTCCGCATACTACGTTTCGCTGCCGCCGGTGGTGGAGCAGGGCGACGGCCAGCAAGGCTGGATCAAATTCGGCGAGCCGCGCTGGCCAACGCCCGGCTGCACGGTCGAGAAAGTGGTGCAGCCGCGGGAAGGCCGGCTCGTCCTGTTCCCGTCCTACATGTGGCACGGCACAATTCCCTTCAGCGCAGGCGAGCGCTTGACCGCGCCGTTCGACGCCGTACCCGTCTGAACCAGAAACGGAGCCGAGATGGACACCAACGCAATTCTGAGCGCCGCCGAACAAGCCCTGGCGCGCGGCGACGTCGCCGCTGGCGAGCGCGAGATCACCGCCGCGTGGCCGGACATCGCCAAGGCGCCGGCCGAAGCGCGTCACATCCTCGGCGCCATCCGCGGCGCGCAAAGCCGCTTCGCCGAAGCCGAACAGCTCATGCGCAGCGCCATCGCCGACGAGCCCGACTCGCTGCGCCACCGCATCGCGCTCGGCCACATCTATCAGGCCGGCGGCGCGCCCGGACCGGCCGCCGACAGCTACGCCGAAGCGCTGCGCATCGACGCCAACTGGCCCGGCCTCAAGCTCACCCACGCCGTCGCGCTCTATCAAGCCGGCCGCCACGCCGAAGCGGAAAGCGCCGCGCGTCAAGCAACGCAGAACGAGCCGAGTTGCGAAGCCTGGGACACGCTCTCCTGCGCTCTGCGCGCGCAGGGCAAGCACGCCGAAGCGCTCAAGGCCGCCGAGGAGGCGCTCGCGCTCCGCCCCGAGCACATGGGCGCCGCCCACAGCCTCGCCGCCGCCCAGCTCGGCCTCGGCCGCGCCCAGGACGCGCTCTTGGGCGTCGACGCTCTGATCGGCCGCGGCGGCGCCGGCGCGCAAGTGCTGCTGACGCGCGCCGCCGCCCTCGAAAAGCTCGGCCGCAAGAAGGACGCCGAAGCCGCCTACGCCGAAGCGGCGCAGCGTTGGCCGAACGATCCGCGCGTCAAAGCGCGTCACTAACGCCAGCTGACGGCAAATGCGGGGAGGGTGCAGATGAGCTCTGTTGCAAGTTCGATGCGCAGCCTGGCTGCGGCGTTGGCTGCTTCGGCCGCGTCAGCCGGCGCCGCGTTCGCTGAGGATCTCAGCGATCCCACCGGCCGGCTCACCATCACGCTCGATCCAAGCTGGCGCCAAATCAGCGCCGCGCCGTCCGACGAGGTCATCTTCATGATCGAGCCTGCGGAATTGCAGCCCTTGGCCTCCTGCCAGCTGAGTCGCATCCCGCAACCGTTGCCGCAGGCGCAGACCCGTGCGGTTCTGAACGCCGCCACCGAACGCATGCGCACGTCGCCGGCGATTGTGAATTACGAGAACCATCCTGAAGTCACGCTCGAATCGATCGAGGTCGACAATCTCGACGGCGTCGCCGTGCTCGATGTCCGCCTCCGCTTCGCCAGCATCGTCGCCTTCGAGCGGCGCGTATTCCTGCAGGCGCCGGGTGAGCTCGAACTCTACACCTTGGCTTGCAGTGCGCATCCGGCGGATGCAGAAGCGGCCGAACAAGCCTTCGCCACCGCCCGCAGCTTACGCGTGCGCGAATAGCAGATAGACGGATCGCCCATGAAAGACATCATCGCCGCCCTCGAAGCCAAGCGCGACGCCGCGCGCGCCGGCGGGGGCGAAAAGCGCATGGCGGCCCAGCACGCCAAGGGCAAGCTCACCGCGCGCGAGCGCATCGAGCTCTTGCTCGACGAAGGCTCGTTCGAGGAGTTCGACATGTTCGTCGAACACCGCTCGGCCGAGTTCGGCATGGAGAAGCAAAAAATCCCCGGCGACGGCGTCGTCACCGGCTGGGGCACGATCAACGGGCGCCTCACTTACGTCTTCTCCAAGGACTTCACCGTCTTCGGCGGCTCGCTCAGCCGCGCCCACGCCGAGAAGATCTGCAAAGTGCAGGACATGGCGATGAAGAACGGCGCGCCGATCGTCGGCATCTTCGACGCCGGCGGCGCCCGCATCCAGGAGGGCGTCGACAGCCTCGCCGGCTACGCCGACATTTTCCAGCGCAACATTCTCGCTTCCGGCGTCATCCCGCAGATCAGCGTCATCATGGGCCCGTGCGCGGGCGGGGACGTCTACAGCCCGGCGATGACCGACTTCATCTTCATGGTGAAGGACACCTCCTACATGTACGTCACCGGCCCCGACGTCGTGAAAACCGTGACCAACGAAATCGTCACCCATGAAGAGCTGGGCGGGGCGCGCGTGCACGCGGCCAAATCCGGCGTCGCCGACGGCGCCTTCGAGAACGATTTCGAGACGCTGACGCAAATGCGCCGCCTCATAGATTTCCTGCCGCTCTCCAACCGCGAAAAGCCGCCGACGCGCCCGCACTATGACGACGTCACGCGCGAAGAACCCTCGCTCGACCGCCTCATCCCCGACAACCCGAACAAGCCTTACGACATGAAGGAGCTGATCGAGAAGGTCGCCGACGAAGGCGATTTCTTCGAGATCGGTTCGGAGTTCGGCAAGAACATCATCACCGGCTTCGGCCGGCTCGACGGCGGCACGGTCGGCTTCGTCGCCAACCAGCCAATGACGCTCGCGGGCGTCTTGGACATCGACGCCAGCCGCAAAGCCGCGCGCTTCGTGCGTTTCTGCGACGCCTTCAACATCCCGATCGTCACTTTCGTCGACGTGCCGGGCTTCCTGCCGGGCACGCGCCAGGAGCTGGGCGGCCTCATCAAACACGGCGCCAAACTGCTCTTCGCTTACGGCGAAGCCACGGTGCCGAAAGTCACGCTGATCACACGCAAAGCCTATGGCGGCGCCTATGACGTCATGAGTTCGAAGCACTTGCGCGGCGACGTCAACTACGCCTGGCCCTCCGCCGAGATCGCCGTGATGGGCGCGAAGGGCGCCGTTGAAATCATCTTCCGCGCCGACATCGGCGATCCCGAAAAAATCGCCCAGCGCACCAAGGAATATTCCGACCGCTTCGCCAACCCCTTCGTCGCCGCCAGCCGCGGCTACATCGACGACGTCATCATGCCGCGCGAAACCCGCCGCCGCATCATCCGCGCGCTGATGACGCTGAAGAACAAAAAACTAGAGAACCCTTGGAAGAAACACGACAATATACCGTTGTGAGGGTGTTCGATGTCTCGCCGCCGCCTAACGCTCGTTGCCGGACTTGCTCTGCCGCTCTCTTTGTCGCTGGGGTGTGGTGAGCCTGCAATCCAAACCCCTGCGAGGAGCGCATCAAGTGTAGCTTCGGGGTTGTCGATCGATCACTTGACCCCGGTCTCGCCGGCGAGCTTCGGTGTCGTCTCCGTTACAACAACGACCCTTCAGTTCGTGGACAACTCAAAAGTCGAAACTGAAACTGTTGCGCCCTTTGATGGACGAGCTGAGGTCCGGCGAATTCGGGACAACGATGCTAGCCTGAGGTGTGGCGATAGACCGGCAACGTACGTGATAATCATCCGAGATGGAGAACTGGTTCACTTTCGTCTATTTAGTGGACCGGAAGTTCCGAGCGTGGCGTCGCAGATTTCTTGCTTCAGCGACACGTACGAAGTCCCGTGAGTGAGCGGACGACCGGCGCCGCTTCCCTCGATCCCGTCTGACATAGATGAGCCGCCACCTCGACGCACCCTCTCCCTCCGATGGGAGGGAGAGGGCAGGGTGAGGGTGGAGCACCTGCGGCGTGTGATTAGCTTGGCGCAAGCCCACAACAATCCGCGCCGCACCCTCACCTAGCCTCTCCCGCAAATGCGGACAGGAACGACGGAGCGGGCCTTGCCAAGGGCGCGTCAACGCATCAGCTTTGTCGGATGGGAAGAGCCATGCTCACCAAAGGCATGTTGCGTGATCGCGCGCGCGGAATGCGCAAGGACGGGAGCCGTGCTGAAGAGGCGGTCTGGTCGCTGGTGCGCGGCAGACGCATTGACGCCGCGAAATTCCGCCGTCAGCATGCGATCCCGCCGTACATCGCGACTTCGCCTGCGTCGAAGCGAACCTGATCGTCGAAGTCGATGGTCGCTCGCATGACACGCAGGACTAAGCCGATTACGACGCCATACGCACGGAGACCTTGATCAAGGCGGGCTGGCGCGTCTTGCGCGTGCGCGACGATGACATGCTGACTGATCCGCAAGCAGTCGCGGGGAAGATCCTCGACGCATTCAAGGGCTCGAAGGCGTGACCAAGAACCCTCTCCCTCCTTTGGGAGGGAGAGGGCAGGGTGAGGGTGGAGCATCGGCGCGTGTGATTGGCTCAGCGCGCGTCTTGCAGAATTCCGCGCCGCACCCTCACCTAGCCTCTCCCGCAAATGCGGGAGAGGGACGACGGAGCGGAAGCTTGTCAAGTCCGCACTAGCCCAGCAGTCTGCCGGCGGAGAGGAGGGTCCATGCTCACCAAGGGGATGCTGCGGGATCGCGCTCGTGGCATGCGCAAGGGACAAAGCCGCGCCGAGGGGGCGATGTGGGAGATCGTCCGCAGTCGAAAGATTCTTCGGCGCAAAATTCCGCCGCCAGCATCCCGTCGAGAAATACATCGCCGACTTCGCTTGCGTTGACGCCAAGCTCATCGTCGAGGTTGACGGCCTATCACACACCATTCCCGAGCAGGTCGAATTTGACGCTGAACGCGACCGCGTGCTCGGCGAGAACGGCTGGCGCGTGTTCCGTGTCAAAGACAGCGATGTTCTCTCAAACGCTCCAGTGATCGCCGCAAAGATCGAACAAGCGCTCATGAACCCTCTCCCTCCTTTGGGAGGGAGAGGGCAGGGTGAGGGTGGAGCGCCGGCCGAGCGTGATTAGCACGGCGCCGCGCTCGGACAATTCCGCGCCGCACCCTCACCTAACCTCTCCCGCAAATGCGGGAGAGGGACGCTCTGGCGCTTGAAAACTCCCAGCACAAGGTGCCACACACTCCCTTGTCGCACGACCTAACGTCATGCGCCGCGCCAGCGATGAACCCGAAAACCAAGGGCTGCCAAGCTCTAGCGTTCTAAGGGCGGAGGGGCGCGCCCTCTACTTCATAGGTCCGGACTGACGATGTAAACATTGGGGCAATGTCCGACTTCATCGCCATCGTCCGCGCCATCTACGACGCCATCAACGCCGGCGACGCCGCCGGCATCGTCCAGCACCTTTCGCCGGACATCCGCATCACGCAGACGCGCGAGCTGCCCTGGGGCGGCGAGTATGAGGGCCTTGCCGGGTACGCCGCGTTCGCCAAGACGCTGCGCCATCACATCCAGAGCCGGGTCGAGGTCGAGCGCATCTTCGCCGCCGGAGAGGACGTCGTCGTCATCGGCCGCACCATCGGCGCCGCCAAGGACAAGCACACGCCCTTCGATGTCGCCATCGCGCACGTGCTCACCGTGCGCGGCGGCAAAGTCGTCGCCGCGCGCTACTACATCGACACGCCCGCAATGCTGGCCGCCCTGAGCGCCTGACTTGCGGCTGCAAGCCCGCGGCGCCGATCACGCCCTGCGTGGCGGCACGACGTCCTTGAAGTCCGGATTGCTCTTCCAGCCCGGCTCGATCGGCGCAACGCCGGCCTGCGGCGCATAGCGCGACGGCGCGCCCGACGCGAGGTCTGGAATATAGCGCGGGCAATTGGGAAAGATGTGTTCGGGCGTGACGCGCACCAGCGCCTGCGCGCCGGGAAAGCCGCGCATCAGCGGATCGTCGAACACGAGCGCGGCGCGCCCGTTCACGCGCAAGCGCTTCGGCGCCTCGCCCATGGCGATGAACAGCATGCCGATCCACGGATTGACGCTGATATTGCCGAGGCTGCGGAACATCCCATTGCCGTCATAGTCCGGAAACACCAGCAAATCGGGCGCAGCGATGCGCACGAAGCCGGGCGCGCCGCCCTTGAACGAGCAGTCCGGCCGGCCCGCCGCGTCGGCGGTGGCGAGGAAGAAAAAGCTCGCGCTCTCGATGAAGGCTTTGTCGTTCTCAGTGAAGGCGCTGCGATGCAGCTTCTCCTCGAGCCGGTCGGCCAACGCCGTCGAATCGAAGCGCGCCTGCAGCGCGCGGCTGCCGTCATGGTAGAAACTCATGAGCCAGGTCCTCCGGCGCCGGCGAGCCTACACCCCATCGCGTGCGCACCGAAGCGGCAAAAGTTCGTGCGGCTCAGCGCGCAAGCAAATGGCCGAACGCGTTGGACCATCCATCCCGGGACGCCGCGAAAGGGACCGCGTTATTGTCCGTCATCCTGGGGCGCGCGTAGCGCGAGTCCAGGATCCAGGGGCGACCGCTGCGGCGTTGGCCCTGGATTCTGGGTTCTCAGCTTCGCTGAGCCCCAGGATGACGGGGATAGAGGCGCGCTCTATCCCCCATGCTTCCGAACAAAATCCCAATGCGATCAATCCCCGCGCGGAAATCAATCCGACCGCGCCAAAGCTGACGTATAATGCCCTTGCTCTGACACGGGAGGATTTCGAAGTGCACCGAACCTTTGGAATGTCAGGGCGTCGACCGGCGCGGCAGGCGTCGCTTCGATGGACGCGGAGGAGACTCCAAAACCATCGTTGAGGAAGTCCGCGGACGTGGAATGTCGAGAGGGCCTTCGCAGAAGGTACGACGCTTTCCAGGTTCGTTGGGCGAAGCGAACGAGGTCTGCATTGCCTGCGGGGCGTGAAACCGCAGGGTCCAGAGTTTTTCGG
>NZ_DASPLU010000023.1:0-4103 GCF_035627415.1 Vitreimonas sp.
TCGAGCACCTCGACGCTGGTCAGCGTGTCCGTGCCCTGGCCAGTGACCGTCAGCGTCCCGTTGCTGTTGCGCGTCCAGCTCGCCCCGGTCGAGGCGATCGCATAAACCGACGTGTCGATCCCGCCCCCGCCATTCAGCGCATCCGCGCCCAATCCGCCGTTCAGGCGGTTGGCCGCGTCATTGCCGATCAGCGTGTCGTTCGCCGAGCCGCCCGTCGCGTTCTCGATCACGACCCCGTTCGCGATCGTGAAGCCGCGATGCACGCCGAAGACGTACGAAACATAGCCGCCGCCGCCGACGGCATTGAGCAGCGTCGCCGCGCGAAGGTCGATCGTCGCCGCGGTGCCGCCGGAATACGCGATCGTGTCCTCGCCGCCTGTGTCCCAGATCGCGAGATAGGCGCCGTTCGTGTTGCTCAGCGCGTAGGTGTTGTCGCCGTTATTGTACGTGGTGTTGGCGCCGTAACGCTGCTGAATGAGCGCGATATCGAGCGCCATGGGCGAGCCTTGCTGACCATGGAGGAGCGCGTTCGTTCCGGCCGGCGGCGCATAGGGCGCCGTCCGCCAGCCGTCGTTGTAGCTCATCGTCGTGAACACGCCCTGGTTCAGCTGGAACGTGCCGTAGGAATCGAACTCGTTCACCACACCTTGCATGATCTCGCTGCGGCCGTCGCCGCCGGCGCCGAGGCCGCCTTCATCGTGCGGGTGGGCGAGGCCAAGCGCGTGGCCGAACTCGTGCACGAGCGTCGCGAACGCCGAACCGCCGGGCGAGAGGCTGCCGGCCGTCGTCCAGCTTGTCGTGCTCGGCGAGAAAGCGCCAATGCCGGCGCTCGGAATGAAATAGCCGAGCACGCCAGGATCCATGTTGTGCAGCATCAGCGTGAATTCGGCGTTGGCCTGCGTGTTCGTCTGCACGAACGTCAGCGCCGAGACCGCCGAATAGGTGGCGAGCGCGGCCATCGCCGCGTCGATCTCCGCTTGCGTCCAGCTGCGGACGGCGGTTTCGCCGGCAAAGCTCTCTCCGGTGGTCGCGAAATAGACTTCGATCGTGTTGGTGGGAACGGTCCAGTTATAATCGATCGTGTCGAGCGGATCCTGCGGCGCGCCGAGCGCGGCGGTGAGCGTGTACATCCCGGTCGAGGCCGTGCCGCCCTCGCCCGGCCCCGGCTCCCAACCGCGCGCATTGACGAAATAGGTGCCGCTCTCGGTGGCGGTCCAGCGGATCGTCGACCCGTAGCCGGGACCGGAATCGTCATTGATGCCGATCCGCACGCCATCGGCGTTGCGGAGTTCGAGGTAGGGATCGTCGAGCGGCGTGCCGCCGCTGCCGACCAGCGTAAAGACGTAGGATTGCCCGGCGACGAGATTGACCGCGTACCAGTCGTCATCACCCGCCGTGTTCACACGTCCCTGCGCGGAGCCGCCGATGGCGAGCGTGAAGGACGGGTTCGCGTGCGGCACGCCCGGAACCGTATCGCTGGCGCCCTGAAACTGAGGTCCGTCTTCGCCGAAGCGGAAGGTGTCGTTCCAGGCCGTTCGGAAGCCGAGCCCCGGCCCCTCCAAGCTGGTTGCCTCCGCTACGCTGGAAAGGGCGGCGGCCTTCTCGGCGCACCCCGCGCATGGGCACGTGAAGAACTGATACGAAAAACCCGCATGCGAAGCGGGCTCAGCGCCGAGCATCGAGCCGCGGTTGATCCAATACGATTGCAGCGAAGGCATGATCACTCCCCGTTGATCGGACGCGCGTCCTGGTCCCCGTCCTGGGCGGGTAGCTAATCCATCTGCGAACTGGAACGCCAGCGCAAAAGGCTCAGCAGCAGGCCCTTGGTCAGCCCTCGCCAGCCGTGATACGCCGGATCAAAAGCGGCTTGCCGCGAGAAATGGGGAGATCAACGCCATGCCCATCGCCGAACGTGGATTGCTCGTCCTTCGCCCCACCCTCGGCGCGGCGTTCGAAGGCGCCCGCGGCGAGTTTGCCGGATCGGTAGCGCCTTACGCCTGGGCGGCGGCGCCTTTCGAATCATTCATCTCCGAGCGCCATCCGATGGCGCATGAGGTGACCGGCGACGCCGCGAACCTCGGTCGCGGTTGCGGCTGCCCGGCCTGCGGCCGCGACTTCCTGGGCGAGGGACCGCAATACTTCATGCCTCCCACCAGTGGCGTGGCCGAAAACGGCCTGCCGATCTACAACTGGGACCAGGCGGCGCTGCAGTTGACGCGTCACAATGTGAGCTGGAGTTTCGATCTCGGCTCGCCCGTCACGGTGAGCTACGGCTTTCGCTCCACCGCGCCATTTTCGATGCCGGACGATACGGCGGGCTTCTCGCGTTTCAGCGCCGCACAGATCGCGGCGGCCGAGCTGGCGCTGCAGCTCTGGTCCGACGTGGCCAACATCACTTTCGTCCGCGTAGGCTCCGGCACGACCGGCGAAGGCGCCTACACCAACAACGCCACCATCCTGTTCAGCAACTATTCCAGCGGCGCCGAAGGGGCGTCGGCGTTCGCGTATTATCCCTGGCCCACGCAGACCGGCGCCGCGCAGGTGGAAGGCGACGTTTGGGTCAACATCTCGCTCGCGTCGAACCAAGATATGACCTTCGGCGAATTCGGGCTGCACACGCTGACGCACGAGATCGGCCACGCCATCGGCCTCGCGCACCCGGGCGACTACGATTCGCTCAGCGGCGAACCCATCACGTATCCCGAAAGCGCCGATTATTGGCAGGATTCGCGCGCCTACACGGTGATGAGCTATTTCGGCTCCGCGGGCGTCGGCCACAGCCTCAACGCGTTCGCCGCCGGGCCGCAATTGCACGACATAGCCGCCGCGCAATTGCTCTACGGCGCGAACATGACGACGCGCACCGGCGACACGGTCTACGGCTTCAACTCCAACACCGGGCGCGCGCACTACACCATCACCGCCGACGGCCAGAGCCCAGTGTTCGCGATCTGGGACGCCGGCGGCAACGATACGATCGACTTTTCCGGCTACTCCACCGCGACCGAAATCGATCTGCGTGAGCAAGCGTTCTCCAGCGCCGGGCCTGGCAATGGCGGCGCGGGAGTCGCCATCGGCAATATCGCCATCGCCCGCGGCGCCGTGATCGAGAACGGGATCGGCGGCTCGGGAGCCGACGTGATCACCGGCAACAATGTCGCCAATCGGCTGAGAGGCAACGGCGGCGCCGACACGATCGATGGCATGGCCGGCATCGACACGTCGGTTTATGCGATCGCCTCGACCGGGGCGAGCTGGACGCGCAACAGCAACGGGACGCTGACGGTCACTGGCCAGGGCACGGACACGCTGACCAGCGTCGAGGTGCTCGACTTCAGCGACCGCGACGTGTTCATCCGCACGCCGAACCGCAGCTTCAGCGGCGACTGGACCTCGGACATGCTGTTCGTGCGCGACGACGGCCTCCTGGTCAGCTGGAGCCTCAACGGCACGGCGATCAGCTCGTCGGCGATCCTCGCCACCGTCGGCCCGGAATGGACCGCGCTCGGCACCGGCGATTTCGACGGCGACACGCGCGACGACATCCTGTTCCAGCGCAATGACGGGCTCGTCTTCACCTGGGAGATGGAAGGAGCGACCATCGCCTCGGCCGGCGCCGTCACCGCGCTCGGGGCCGAATGGTCCTATTTGACCACCGCCGATTTCAACGGCGACCGCCGCGACGACATCGCCTGGCAGAACAGCGACGGCCTCATCGTCGTCTGGCAGATGGACGGGCGCAGCATTTCCGGCGGCGGCGCGGTGACCGCGCTCGGGACCGAGTGGAGCCTTGCCGGCGCCGGCGACTTCAACAGCGACGGGCGCGACGATTTCCTCTGGCGGCGCGACGACGGCCTCAGCTTCATCTGGAACATGGACGGGGCGGCGATCGCCGGCGCTTCGACCACCTCCGCCTTCGCCGACAATAGCTGGAGCCTCGGCGCCGTCGCCGACATCAACGGCGACGGCTATTCCGACCTCATCTGGCAGCGCAATGACGGCCTCATCGTCAGCTGGCAGATGCAAGGTGCGACCGTGACCAGTTCGGGCGTGCTCGCCAGCATCGATCCGAGCGAATGGACGCTGCAGACTGTCGGCGATTA
>NZ_DASPLU010000024.1:0-182169 GCF_035627415.1 Vitreimonas sp.
CAACCCGCCATCGACGGATGGCGTCTCGGGGCTTAGCTCCATTCCCAATTCGCCGGTGCTGTGGGCAGGCGTTCCGTTCACCTGGACCCGACGGTTTCACTCCCCGCCGGCAACTCCCACCGACCGTGTCTCGCACCTCTCAAAGTTTCGGACGTCTTCGAAAGCTCCCGTGTGCGAGACGAGGAGCATTGTACGGCAGGTCAAGCGCGGTCGGACAGAATCGCACAAGGTTTTGTGGGTTGGGACCGCGCGCCTTCAGGCGCGCCATGGCGCTTGTGCTTGATAAACTTGTGCAAAGCGGGCCCGAAGGCGCGCGGTCCAGCTTGGATGGGTTCGTGCGAATTGGGGGATAGACGCTCTTTCTATCCCCGATTCCGTGCGCTGTGAGAGCTGCAGCCGGCGCGTGCGCGCTGGCGGATTCGCACTATTTTAGCGGCGACAGACGGAGCTGGGCGATGACCGATCATTCCCGCGCCTATTCGGAAGGCGCGTTCAAGACGAAACTCGGCGCGATCGCCGGGCTGGAGAGCCTCATTCAGGCGGCCAAGCAGGTGCATGCGCTGTTGCGCGATCCGGCGACGCCGATGTGGATCAAGGGACTCTGCATCGCCGTGCTCGGCTATCTGATCCTGCCGACCGATGCGGTGGCGGATTTCGTCCCGGTGCTCGGCCACGGCGACGATCTAGCCGCACTGACGGCGGCGCTGACGACGATTGCAACTCATTTGCCCAAAAAGAGCAGCGCTGAGGGCTAAATCGTACGCAAGCGGACGCACTCACCGCTCGCCATCTTGGTGTGCCAGAATTAGAAGCTCACCCCGTTTTCGAGCTTCGGGTCGCCGCCCGCCATGGAAAACCGTCCCGCAAATCACGCCGTCCGATGGCTCTGTGTTCTCGTCGTCGGGCGTTGGATCGTCGGCCTTGCGTTCTTGCTGCAGCAGTGCAGCGCCGGCTAGCCGATCAAACGTTTGTACTCCGCTTCCGGCACGCCGTAGATGCCGCCGGCAGCGGCTTCGAGTCCGACGCGGTCAACGATGCGCACGAGGCCGCGGCTCGAGCGGATGAGGCCTTTGCCTTCGAGATCGTTCAGCGCATCGGTGACGCCGGGACGGCGCACGCCAAGCATCAGCGCGATAAACTCGTGCGTCAGCTGCAGCGTGCCTTCATCGAGCCGGTCTTGCGCCATCAGCAGCCAGCGGGCGAGGCGCTCTTCGATCTTGGCGCGGCCATTGGCGAGCGCGGTTTGCGCGATTTGCGTCATGAAGACCTGCACGAACCGCTGTGCGAGCTGACGGAGACGTTCACTCTCGCCGAGTGATACGCGCAGATCGTCGGCGCTCATGCGCAGCGCGCTGCCGGCGACCTGTACGAACGCGTCATTGGGTGAGCGGTGGTTGCTCATGACGACGGCGAGACCGCTCATGCCTTCGCGGCCGACGACGCCAGCTTCGATCTGCTGACCATCAGGTGATTTCGCAACGATGGAGATGATGCCGCGGGTCGGAAAGTACACGTGTTCGATCGGTTTGTGCGCGGCCTCAATGGGCTGGCGATGCTGAAGATCGACCGCGAGCAGGCGCGTAGACATCTTCTGCCAATCCGGGTCCGGCAAGGCAGCAAGCAACAAATTCGCCCATCGTTCTGACACCAGCTCAAGCCCTCGCCGAACGGGAGAGCCCTTACGTCTCTTCAGCCGCCCACTCCCGCGCTCATTACGCCTCGTGAGGGCCTAGCACCTGTTCGCCGGCCATTGTGCTGCTGTACGGAACCGGACTGTCACGCGCCAAACGTGGACAGTTCAACGTTCGCCAAGCAAGCGGCGATATTCGCGTTCGGGGACGCCATAGGCGCCGCCGGCGAGAAGCTCCAAGCCCTCCCGATCGACAATGCGGACGACGCCGCGCGTCGCGCGAATCAGGCCTTTTCCCTCCAGCAGGTGAAGCGCATCGGTGACGCCGGGCCGACGCACGCCGAGCATGATGGCGATGAACTCGTGCGTAAGAGAGGCCTCGTCGCCAGCCACGCGGTCATGCACCATGAGCAGCCAGCGTGCGAGGCGCTCTTCGATCTTGGCGCGCGCATTGGCGAGCGCAGTGTGTGTCACTTGGGTGCTGAAGACATGCGCGAAGCGCAGGAGGACGTTGCTGATCTCTTCGCTCCGGCGCATGGCGATGCGCAGCTGTTCAGCCTCCAGGCGCTGCGCCGCGCCCTCGAGCTGGACGAACGCCTCGTGTGGAGAGCGGTGGTTGGCCATCACGACGGCAATGCCCGTCATGCCCTCGCAACCGATCAGACCGGCTTCAATGCTGTCGTGTTGGCTCGAACGTGCGACGACGGAAACGATGCCGCTGGTGACGAAATAGACATGGCTAATGTCCTCACCCGGACGCTCGATGTGCTGACGGAGAGCCAGCTCGACAGGCGCGAGATGCGGCGCAAGCAGAGCGGAGGCATTGCGCGAGAGCGTGGAAAGAAGTCGATTTGAGGAGGCTGAGGACATGACTCTGGCCGGCAAGGGCAAGAGTGCGCGTCTCTCTCAGCCGCTCACGCCCAAAAAGTCAGCGAGCGATAAGCTCAGCTTACGCCCTCATGGCCGCCGGTAGCAAGTTCGGCTGTTCGCTCAGAGTCGCGCCGCCAGTTCGGCCAGGCAACGCGGATAGAGTTCGTGCTCAAGCGCCAGCACACGGGACGCGAGCGCCTCGGGCGTGTCGCCGGGCAGGATCGGCATGTGCGCCTGGCCGAGGATTTCGCCGGAATCCACTTCTTCGACCACGAGATGGACGGTGCAGCCGTGCTCGCTCTCCCCCGCTTCGAGCGCGCGCGCGTGGGTGTTGACGCCGGGATATTTGGGCAACAGCGAAGGGTGGATGTTGACGAGCCGGCCGCGCCAAGCGTTGACGAAAAAGGGCGTCAGGACGCGCATGAAGCCGGCGAGGGCGACGATCTCGATGTTGCGTTGGACTAAGAGCGCATCGAGATCGCGTTCGAACGCTTCGCGGTTTTTGCCGTACGGCTTGTGATCGAGGGCGATAGCTTCAACGCCGGCGGCGCGGGCGCGGTCGAGGCCGGCGGCGGTGGGGACATTCGAGACGACGAGCGCGATTTCGTAGGCGTTTTGCTCGGCGTCGAGCAGCGCTTGCAGATTGCTGCCGCGGCCGGAGATGAGGACGGCGACGCGTTTTTTGCTCATGGCTGCGGCTCGCCAACTTCGTCATCCTGGGGCGCGCGCAGCGCGAGCCCAGGATCCAGGGGCCACCTGCTCGTCGCTTGCCCCTGGATCCTGGGCTCAATGCTTCGCATTGCCCCAGGATGACGGAATTGGACCGCCGTCATGCCGCTTTCAGCACGCCGATCTTGAAGGCTTGTTCGCCGGCGGCGGTGAGGGCGGCGATGACGCCGTCGGCTGTCGCTGGTTCGACGATCAGGATCATGCCGATGCCGAGATTGAAGGTGCGGCGCATGTCCGCTTCGGGGACGCCGCCGGTAGATTGCAGCCACTCGAACACGGCAGGCCGCGTCCAGGCGTTCCAATCGAACGCCGCTTCGAGATGATCCGGCAGCGCGCGCGGCGTGTTTTCGACCAGACCGCCGCCGGTGATGTGGGCGGCGCCTTTGGCGAGCTTGGCGTCGAAGATGGGCTTTAGCGCCTTGGCGTAGATGCGCGTCGGCGTCAGCAACGCCTCGGCGAGCTGTTTGCCCGGCGCGAACGGCGCGGGCGCATCCCAGCCGAGACCGGCGCGTTCGACCACTTTGCGCACCAGCGAATAGCCGTTCGAGTGCGGGCCGCTGGAGGCGATGCCGACGATGACGTCGCCCGCTTGCATGTCATCGAGGCGCGGCAACAGCGTGCCGCGTTCGGCGGCGCCGATGGCGAAGCCGGCGAGGTCGTAATCGCCTTTTCCGTACATCCCAGGCATTTCCGCGGTCTCGCCGCCGGCGAGCGCGGCGCCCGCTTGGCGGCAGCCCTCGGCGATGCCTTGCACCACGAGTGCGGCCTCATCGGCGTTGAGTTTGCCGGTGGCGTAGTAGTCGAGGAACATCAGCGGCTCGGCGCCCTGGGCGGAGAGATCATTCACGCACATGGCGACGAGATCGATGCCGACGGTGTCGTGGCGGCCGCTTTCGATCGCGATTTTCAATTTGGTGCCGACGCCGTCCGTGGTGGCGAGGAAGATCGGGTCCTTGAAGCCGGCGGCTTTCGGATCGAAGGCGCCGGCGAAGCCGCCGAGCGCGCCGTCGGCGCCGGGGCGAGCTGTGGATTTCGCCGCCGGCTTGATCAGATCGACCAGCCGTTCGCCCTCATCAATGTCGACACCGGCGTCGCGATAGGTCAGGCCGTTCGTTCCGGCGGGGGGTCGGGTTGAGTTGGTCACGCCATGAGTCCAGAAGCCGCCACATTGATAGGCGATTCCGCGCCGGGTAGGGTTTCCCTTCCCCGCAACGCGCAACGAGGTACCGCAATGAAAGCCACGCCGTGGGCTGCCTTCACCGCCCTGTTCCTGGCGGCCTTGTGCGCGTTCGCGCCAGGGGCCGCAAGCGCCCAGGGGCGCGACAATGTCTACGCGGTCAGCGGCGTCTATGTGGACGAAACGGCCGAGAACGCGGCGGCGGCGCAGCAGGCGGGATTCGCGGCGGCTTATCGGATCGGCTTCGACCGGCTGGTGCGCCGGCTCACGGCGCCGGCGGACCTCGCCGCGCGCGGCATGCCCGCGCCGCAGGGGCCGGCGTTCGATCTTCTGGTGCTGAGCGTCGATGTCGAAGAAGAGCGCCGCTCCTCGACGCGTTACATCGGCCGGCTCACGATCCGGTTCAATCCCGAGACGGTGGGCCCGCTGCTGCGCCAGCATGGGCTGACGGTGATCGATACGCGCGGCTCGCCGGTGCTGATTGCGCCAGTCAGCGCTGCAGGCACTGCGGAAGAAACCGCCGCGCTCTGGCGCGAGGTGTGGACGCAAGGCGGCTTCGGCAACGAGCTTGCGCCGCTGCGCATCGCCCCGGCCGAACTGCAGGGCGCGCCGGCCTGGGATGTCGCCGCGCCGTTCGCGCAACAGGCGGCGACCGCGTCGGCGATCTACGCGACGCTGCGCGTGCAGGGCTCGACGGTGAGCGCGCAGCTGGTGGAAGTGGGCGCCAATACGCGGCGCGATCGCGGCGAAGTCAGCGCACGCATCCAAGGCTCGGACGCGGCGGCGCTGCGCGCGGCATTGGCGTCGCTCGCCGAGCAAATCAATGCGCAGCTGCAGAACGAATTCAAAGCCCGCGCCGTCGTCGGCGGCGGCCAGCAGCGCGGCCGCATTTCGGCTTCGGCGCTCTACAGCGATCAGCGCCAGTGGGAGCAGATCAAGGACGCGCTCGAAGCGGCGGCGCAGACGGTGGTTTCCGAGATCCGCATCGAGGCGGTGGGCCGGCAAGGGGCGCTGGTGTCGTTCTCGTTCGTGGGCGACGAGAACCAGCTCGCGGCGGAACTGGCGCGCCGCGGCGTCAGCCTCACAAACACGGCGACAGGGCCGACATTGCGTGTCGCGCGATGACCACTCCTCCCCCGTTTACGGGGGAGGTGGCGAGCGCAGCGAGCCGGAGGGGGAAGCGCCGCGTGCAACACCCCCCTCAGTCTCACGCTTCGCGTGCGACAGCTCCCCCGCAGGCGGGGGAACATGAATGAGCGAGCAGCCGCGCCTGTTCGAGTTCCGCATGGGCGAGCGTTCGCCCGACACGCTGGTGGTTTCCGAAGCCAATCGCGACGCCGCCGGGCTGCTGACGGATTGGCGCAGCTGGCCGGGCGGGGCGCTGGCTTTGGTGGGGCCGCGCGGGGCGGGCAAGACGCATCTGGCGCTGGCCTGGGCGCTCGAAATGGGCGCGCGCCAGCTCGCGGCGACCTTGGGCCCGGACGAAGCGGCGGCTGTCTTTCACGACGCCGGGGGCCGCCTGCTCATCGACGACGCCGACCGCGCGCCGGACGAGGCGATGCTCTGGCGGGTGCTGGACATGGCCCGGAGCCAGGGCGGCGCGGTGCTGCTGACCGGGGCGACAGCGCCGGCCGAGTGGCCGGTGCGCCTGCCCGACCTGCGCTCCCGGCTCGCCGCTCTGCCGGTCGCGCGCCTCAAAGAGCCCGACGAGGCGCTGATGGAGGTGGTTTTACGCCGGATATGTCGCGAACAATTCATTCTCCTGAGCGATGATGCGGCCCAATATCTGGTGCGGCGGCTCCCGAGGACGTTCGCGGCGGCGCAGGCGTGCGCGGCCGCGCTCGACGCGGAGCTGGTGCGCGGGGCGAAGCCGGTTTCCCTGACCAGCGCCAAAAAGGCGCTGGCGCGGATGGAGACGGGCCGGGGTGGTGAGGACGGTTAAGAGATGGCTAAGCCGCGCAAGAAAACGCGCGTTGCGGCGGAGAACACGCCGCTCCTGCAGAGCCCGCAGCGGTTCATCAATCGCGAACTCTCCTGGCTCGCCTTCAACACGCGCGTGCTCGAGGAGGCGGAGAACGCCAATCATCCGCTGCTGGAGCGGCTGCGCTTTCTCTCGATCTCGGCCTCGAACCTCGATGAATTCTACATGGTGCGCGTCGCCGGTCTGCACGAGCAGGTGAAGGCGGGCGCGGCGGTGCTGAGCCTCGACGGCTTGACGCCGGCCGAACAGCTGGTGCGCGTGCATGCGGCGGCGACCAAGCTGATCGAGCGCCAGCAGGAGCGCTGGCGCACGCTGCGCGTCGAGCTGCGCGGCGCGGGCGTTTCGGTGCTCGATCCCGAGGAACTCACCGAAGAAGAGCGCGCGTTCCTGAAGCCGCTCTTCATGGCGGAAGTGTTTCCGCTGCTGACGCCGCTGGCGGTCGATCCGGCCCACCCGTTTCCGTTCATTCCAAACCTGGGCTTCGCGATCGCGCTGAAGCTGAAGCGTAGGGCCGATGGGCGCGCATTGAACGCGCTGATCCCGGTGCCGAACCAGGTCGCGCGCTTCATCGACGTGACGCTGGCGCATCCGCAGACGGAGCTGGAGCCGGGCGAGCGGCCGCAGCGGCGCTTCCTCACGCTCGAGAACACGATCACGCTGTTCCTCGACGAGCTTTTCCCCGGCTATCAGGTGGAGGCGCAAGGCGGCTTCCGCGTCGTGCGCGACAGCGACATCGAAATCCAGGAAGAAGCCGAAGACCTGGTGCGCGAGTTCGAGGCGCGGCTGAAGGAACGTCGCTTGGGCGACATCGTGCGCCTCAAGGTCGAAGCGTCGATGCCGGAAGATTTGCGCGGCTTCATCGTGCGCGAACTCGAAGCCGATCCGCGCGACGTGATCGTCGTCGACGGCCTGATCGGGCTCGCGGCGCTGTCGGCGCTGGTGAGCGAAGAGCGACCAGACCTCAAGTTCAAGCGCTACGAGCCGCGCTTTCCCGAGCGGATCAAGGATTTCGGCGGCGATTGCTTCGCCGCGATCCGCGCCAAGGACATGCTGGTGCACCACCCGTACGAGTCGTTCGACTCGGTGGTGCAGTTCGTGCGGCAAGCGGCGGCCGATCCCGCGGTGGTCGCGATCAAGCAGACGCTCTACCGGACGTCACGGGATTCGCCGATCGTCGCGGCTTTGGTGGCGGCGGCGGAAGCGGGCAAGAACGTCACGGCGCTGATCGAGCTCAAGGCGCGGTTCGACGAAGAATCTAACATCCGGGTGGCGCAGAAGCTGGAGCGCGCGGGCGCGTCGGTCGTGTATGGATTCATCGACTTCAAAACGCACGCGAAGGTGAGCCTGGTGGTGCGCCGTGAGGCCGAGGGCTTGCGCACCTACACCCATTTCGGCACCGGCAATTATCACCCGATCACGGCGCGCATCTATCAGGACTTGTCGCTGTTCACCTGCGATCCCGCGCTCGGGCGCGACGCCAACCGGCTGTTCAATTTCGTCACCGGCTATGCGAAGCCGGCCGAACTCGAGAAAATCGCGATGTCGCCGGTCAATTCGAAAGCGACGCTGCTGCAGCTGATCGAAGACGAGATCGCGCATGTGAAAGCGGGGCGCGAGGGCGCCATCTGGGCGAAACTCAATGCGCTGGTGCATCCCGAGATCATCGATGCGCTTTATCGTGCTTCGAACGCGGGGGTGAAAATCGAACTCGTGGTCCGGGGCATCTGCTGTCTCCGCCCGGGCGTGCCGGGCATGAGCGAGAACATCCGCGTCAAGTCGATTGTCGGGCGCTTCCTGGAGCACTCGCGCATCGTTTGTTTCGGCAATGGCGCGAAATTGCCGAACGCCAGGGCCAAGGTGTTCCTCTCCTCGGCCGATTGGATGCCGCGGAACCTGGAGCGCCGGGTCGAGGTCCTCTGCCCGGTTGAAAATCCCACCGTTCACCAGCAAGTACTCGACCAGATCATGGTCGCGAACCTCAACGACGAGGCGCAATCCTGGTACATGGACCAGGACGGGGTGTTCAAACGGGTCGATGTCTCCAAGCTGCCTGACGAGCCGTTCTCCGCGCACAATTACTTCATGCGCAACCCGAGCCTTTCGGGCCGCGGGCGCGCGCTCAAGGGCGACGCGCCCGCCGCGTTCGATCATATTGGCGCGCGCTACACCTAAAGCGGACGCCGGCCGATGAGCCGCGCGGTGCTCGAGGACGGCGCCGACGCCGCCGTGATCGACGTCGGGTCGAATTCGGTGCGCCTCGTCGTCTATCGCGTCGACGGCCGGGCGCTGACGCCGATTCTCAATGAAAAGGTCATGGCCGGTCTCGGCCGCGACATCGGACACACCGGCGTGCTCTCGGCAAATGGCGCCGAGGCGGCGATGCGAGCGATCAAGCGTTTCGCCACGCTGATCGAGGCGCTGCACATCGAGCAGGTGTTCGCCGTCGGCACCGCCGCCGTGCGCGAAGCGAAGGACGGCCGCGCATTCGCCAAGCGCATCGAGGAGGAAACCGGCGTCAAGCTGCGCATCCTGAGCGGCGAGGACGAAGCGCGGCTCTCCGCCCTCGGCGTCAGCGCCGGCGCGCCCGACGCCAAGGGGCTGGTCGGCGATCTCGGCGGCGCGAGCCTGGAGCTGATCGCGATCAGCCCGAAGGGCGTCGGCCGCGGCGAGACCTTCCCGATCGGTCCGCTCACTTTGATGCGCGGCGACGAGATCGATTATGATCAGATCAACGAACGCGTCGCCGGGGCGCTGAGCGACACGAAATTGCTCGCCAAGCGCGGCGGGGATTTTTATGCGGTGGGCGGCGCTTGGCGCGCGCTGGGCCGGATCGATCTCGCGCTCAGGAACCATCCGCTCGGCGTGTTGCATCACCACGAAATGAGCCGTGCGCAGGTGCTGAAAGTCGCCGAGGTGGTGCGCGGTCAAAGCAAACGCTCGCTCGAGAAGCTGGAGGAAGCGGCCGCCAAGCGCGCCGAGACGCTGCCTTACGCGGCCGTGGTGCTCGCGCACATCATGCAGATGGGCCAGTTCGAACGCGTGATCCTCTCCGCCTTCGGCCTGCGCGAGGGCGTGTTGATCGAGCGCATGAGCGCGCAAGCGCTCGCGACCCATCCGCTGATCGCGGCGGCGGAGGCGCTGGCCGGCCGCTGGTCGCGCAACCGGGCTTTCGGCGCCGCGCTGGAGCAATGGATTGCGCCCATCCTCGAGAAGCAGCCCAACGTCTTCCCGAAAAAGCGCGAAGAGGTGCTGCGCGGCGCGGCGGCGCGGCTCGCCGACGTCGGCGGCCCTCTGCACCCCGATCAGCGCGTCGAAGTGATGTTCGATCTCGTTCTGCGCGCCCCGCTCGCCGCCATCAGCCACGAGGAGCGGGCTTTCCTCGCCGCCGCGATCCACCATCGCTACACCAAGGCGGCGCCGCGTCACGCGGAGGCGTACATGCGCCTCTTGGACGACGAGCGGCAGGCGGCTGCCGCAGCGCTCGGCGCGGCGCTCCGCCTCGGCGCCGATCTCTCGGGCCGGAGCGAGACGTTGCTTGCGTCTTTCGACGCTTCCGCTGTTGACGGCAAGCTGGTGCTTCGGGTCAAGAAGGAGGCAGCCCATTTGGTCACCGAGACCGCGGCGCGCCGGCTCGACGCCGCCGCCCAGGCGCTCGGGCTGACAGCGGAGACGAAGATTGTATGAGTGACACACCGCCTGACCGCCTCTCGGTCGATCCCGATAATCCCCATTACGACGAAGCGGCGCTCGCCCGCGGCGTAGGCGTTCGCTTCAACGGCAACGAGAAGACCAACGTCGAAGAATATTGCGTCAGCGAGGGTTGGGTTCGCCTGGCAGTCGGCAAGACGCTGGACCGCCGCGGCAAGCAGCTGACGATCAAGTACAGCGGCAAGGTCGAGCCGTATTTCCAGGATGTTCCCGCGAAAGAAGGCTGAAGCCGGAGCCGATGGCGTGCTAACCTGCGCCGCTCAGAGGCTGGCGCGTGACGGAAGAATTCGGACCCAGAAAGCTCGCCGCGATCATGTCGATCGACGTCGCCGGCTATTCGGCGATGACCGAGACTGACGAAGCGCATGCGGTTGAGCTCGTCGCGCGGCTGCGCGAGATGCTGCATCAGGTCGCGCAGGCGCGGTCGGGGCGCATTTTCAATACGGCTGGCGACGGCTTCATGCTGGAGTTCGCTTCCGCGGCGGACGCTTTGGCTGCGGCCGAGCACGTGTGCGGCGGCGTCGAGCGCAAGAGCATCCGCGTCGGCGTTCACATTGGCGATGTGCTGATCTCGCAGAACGGTGATCTGCTGGGCCACAGCGTCAATGTGACGGCGCGGCTGCAACAGCTGGCGCAGCCCGGCGATGTCGTCGTCTCCACCGACGTGCGCCGCGCGGTGCGCGGAAAGCTGGCGCAGCGCCTTCATCCGGCAGGCGCCGTGCAGCTCGACAAGATGAGCGAGGCGCTGGAGATATTCACGCTCGAAGCCATCGCCGCGCCGAAGCCGCGCGGCAAGCGGCTCGAGCCGATGCTCGCGGTGCTGCCGTTCGACAATGAGAGCGACGATCCGCAGATGAACTACTTCTCGGAAGGCGTCGCCGACGAGATCATCATGACGCTGCTGCGGCAGTCCAAGATCAAGGTGATCGGCCGCACCTCCGCCTTCCAATTCCGCGGCGAACGCAAGACCGAAGCAGCCCATGCGCTCAAGGCGACGCACGTGCTGGACGGCTCGGTCCGCTGCGCCGGGACGAAGCTGCGGGTCAACGCCCAGCTGATCGAAGCGTCGTCCGGCATGGCGCTATGGAGCGAACGGTTCGACGGCGACCGCGCCGACGCCTTCGCGCTGGAGGACGAGATCGCCCTAAAGGTCGCCGCCTCGTTGCGCCGTTCGTTGGCGCAATCGGAACGCGCGGCGCACCCGATCAATCCCGCCGCCTACGATCTCTATCTCCGCGCCCGCCAGATCTGGCTGATGCTGAGCGATGTGGAGGAGGATCAAGCCGAGGTGCTGCTCGAACGCTGCGTCGCGCTCGCGCCGGATTTTCCTGACGCATGGGCCGCCCTCGCCAGCGTGCGCGCGTTCCTGCTGCCGCGCCACCGCGACATGATCGGCGAACCGCAGCACGACGCGGCGGTCGCCGCCGCGGAGCGCGCGCTCGCACTCGATCCCGATTGCGCGCAGGCGTTCGCGGCGCTGTCGCTGCTGAAGCCGGCGTTCGGCGCGCACGGCGAAAAGCTCCGCCTCGTCGACGAAGCCCTGAAGCGCACGCCGAACGACGCTTCGCTGCATGTCGCACGTTCGGCTTGGCTCTATGGGGTCGGACGCTTGAAGGATGCGGCTGCGGCGCTGGAGACGGCGAGCCGCCTCGATCCGCTCGGGCCGGCGGTCGAAGGTTTGCGCGCCAGCTTGATGTCGGCGCGCGGCGAAGCCGACACGGCGCTCGAAATCATGCAGGCCGCGTGGGCGCGCTGGCCGGATTCACCGTTCATCTGGTACTTGATGTGGAGCACCGATTGCGCCGCCGGCCGCGTCGACGAGGCCGAAGCGCTGGCCGCGCCGGGCGTTGCGCCGAAGCGGGCCGTCACCGAGCGCGACATCAGCGTCCTTCGCAATTACGCAGCCATGTTGCGCCTTGCGCCGGACGAGCGCCGCCACGCGTGCGAACGGGTGCTTGCGCAGGCTGCGCAGGGCGATGGCCCTTTGGCGCTTTCGACCATCCTGTTCGTCGCCGCACACGGCTGCGTGGAGAGTGCGCTCGATGCGCTCGAAGCCGCCATCGACGCCGGCCGCGATCTGCGCCCCGACAATCACGACGGCTTCGGCATGGCGCGGGCGCAATCGCCGCTGCAGTTGTTCGTCAGCAATGGCGGGACGCCGATCTGGAAACACAAGCGCTTCCCCCGCCTCGCGGCGCGGCTCGGCCTTGCGCAATACTGGATCGAAAGCGATCGCTGGCCGGATTGCGCAACGGAAGTGGATTACGACTTCAGAGCCGAGTGCCGCGCCGCAATGGCGCCGCCAGCTTGAAGCGGAACACCGTTTGCTGGAACTGCCGCCGCCGGCCCATTGTTCATGCGCCAGGGGATGCATGAGGAGAGCGTCATGGCTGACAGAGAAGGCGGCGGCGGGAGCGGGTTCACTGGAGTGATAGTCGGGGCGCTGCTTGTCGCCGCGCTCGCGCTTGGCTTCGTCGCCTACAATGGCGGATTTGGCGGCGGCCAAACCGCCGAGATCAACGTCGAGGCGCCGGAGGTCCCGAGCCCAGGCTAAGCTTCCTCGACGAACACTTTGCCGTCCTTCAGTTTGAGCGCGAGCTTGCCGTGCTTCAGCGCGAGCGCGCGTTCGCCGAACACTTTGCGCCGCCAGCCTGAGAGCGCGGGCACGTCGGCGGTATCGCTGGCGGCGATGGCTTCCACTTCGGACGCGGAGGCGATGAGACGCGGCGCGACGCCGTGCGTGTCGGCCTCGTAGCGGAGCAGCACCTTGAGCAGCTCGACGGTCGGGCCAAGGCCGGACGGCAGCGGCGGCGGGCGTTCGTATTTGAACACCGGCCGGTTCGGATCGGTGAACGCCTTGTCGAGCGCCTGCACCAGCTCCTGCGCCGCGCGCGAATTACCGAAGCCACGGGGGACGGCGCGCATGCGGTCGAAGTCTGCGGCGCTCTTCGGCCGATGCTCGGCGATCTCGTAGAGCGCTTCGTCCTTGACGATGCGCCCGCGCGGCACGTCGCGCATCTGCGACTGCCGTTCGCGCCAGGCCGCTGCGACCTGCAGCGCCAACACATAGTCGGCCGTCGTCTTGCGCAGCTTCAGGCGCCGCCACGCATTCTCCGGCGTCGTGTCGTAGATCTCCGGGTCGAGCAGATAGGCGTGCTCTTCGTCGAGCCACGACAGCCGATTGGAATCGGCCAGCTTCTGATGGATGCGCGGATAGAGATCGCGCAGGTGCGTCACGTCCGCCAGCGCGTAGGCGAGCTGCGATTCTGACAGCGGCCGGCGGCTCCAATCGGTGAAGCGCGAGGACTTGTCCAAGCGGCGCTTCAGCACCTGCTGCACCAAGGCGTCGTAGGCGACGGTGTCGCCATAGCCGCAGGCCATCGCCGCAATCTGGCTGTCGAACACCGGATGCGGCAGCTGGCCGCCGAGCTTCAGGAAAATTTCGAGATCCTGCCGAGCCGCGTGAAAGACCTTAAGCACGTTGGAGTCGGCCATCAGCTCAAGGAAGGGCTGAAGGTCGAGGCCCTCGGCCAGCGGGTCGATGACGGCCTCGATGCCCGGCGCCGCCGCCTGGATCAGGCAGAGCTTCGGCCAATAGGTCGTCTCCCGCATGAATTCGGTGTCGACGGCGACGAACGGCTGTGACGCCAGTTCCTGGCGCAGCGTCGCCAGATCGGCCGTTTTGGTGATTACCCGCATAGGGGCGTGGTTGCGGCGCGCCGCGCCTGTGGTCAAGCGCAGACGCTAGTTCCCGCTGCCGATCCGCCCGCTGGTCGCGACTTATTGCGGCCGCGGAGCGGTAAATTCCTCCGCCAGCGCGCCGTTCGCCACTAGGCTGCGCAGGTACGGGTCGTCATGCGCCGGGACGATGACGAGCGCGGGTTCGGCGGCCGCGAGATCGTGCAGAGCGCGCAATTGGCGCAGCACGGCGGGGCGGTCGGGATCGACCATCGGCATGACCCAGCGGATGAAGCGCGGGCGCCCGCGCGCGTGCTCGACGCTGTCCATCACCCAGGCGATGTCGCCGATGAAGAGATACTCGCGCGCCGCGGTGCGCGCGTAGATCAGGATCGTGCCGGGCGAATGGCCGGGCGCCGCCACAGCGACGACGCCGGGCGCGACACGTTGCGGCGTGCGGAAATCCGAAGGCCTCACTTGCGCGATCGGCGGCGGCAGGCGCCCGCCATGGGCGTGTTCGGGCAGGCCTTGCAGCTGCGGCGAGGTCAGCCGCAGATGCGGCGCGATGCGGTCGGGCGAAGGGTGGCGAGCGATCGCCATCACATGGTCGAGATGCTCGTGCGTGATCAGGACGCGCTCGGCGCGCGTCATCGCGCCGAGCACACGGCCGTAAGCGTCTTCGGAGAAGCCGCCTTCGCCCTCGGACATTTGGTTCAGCGTCTCGCGATCCACCGCGCCGTCGATGATGGTGTCGCCGCCCGGCGCGACGATCTGAAACGAGTTGTACGAGAAGGTGCGCTCGCCGCCGAAGGCGCCGGCTTCCGCCGCGAAGCTCGGCGCATTGCTTTCGCCGACGAACTCGATCCGTACCTCGGTCGGCAGGGTTTCCGGCGCATCGTCCGCCACCAGAGCGCGATACGCGGCAAGATCGATGACGCCGTCGGCGCGCGCTGGCGCTGCGCCATCGAGCACGAAGTACCAGAATGCGCCCGCGAGCGCTGCGACAAGGACGCCAAAGCCGATCAGCCACTTCATGTCAGCGTCTCCCCCGGATCTTCCTTCGGCCCTGATAGCACGATCTTCATGCGGTCCGCAGCAAAAGGCCTGGCGAGGGAGAGCGCCTCGTCGGCGGGCGCTTCGAGCCATGTGTCGATCTCTTCGCCTGTGAGCATCACCGGCATCGCCTTGGCGTGGATCGGCGCGACCAGGTCGTTGGCGTCGGTGGTGAGGAAGGCGAACAGAAGGTGCGTGCCTTCCTCTTTGCCGCGGACGCCGCTCCAGGGCCGCCACACGCCGGCGAAGCAGAACAGCGGCCGCTCGTCGCCGAGCGCGAACCAGTGCGCCACCTTGGGCGCGCTGTCGGTGTACTCGCAGAAGCTTGTCGCCGGCACGACGCAGCGGAAGCGCGGCTGCTCCAGCCAGCCGCGCCAGTAGGGGGAGCTATAGTTGCGGATATTGGTCACAGGCCGCTTGCCGCCGCCCGCCGGCGGGAAGCCCCAGCGCATCATCACCACCTCGCGCAGGCCTTCCTTCGAGGTTCCAACCACCGGGGCCATCTGGTCCGGGAAAATGCCCGGCAGGGGCGGCTGGTTGGCGGTCCGATCGCGCATGGCGCGGGTGTAGGCCACCAGCGCCTCGCGCGATTTGGTCATGGAATAGAGGTTGCACATTCAACGGGCTGTTCTGCCGGGGCAGGGCGCGCCTTGACAACCCGGCGGCGCGCGTGCGCCTGTCGCGCGAATTTTGACCCGTTTCCCGACTCGTGGAGCCCCTGATGCACGCTTACCGTTCCCACACCTGCGGCGCGCTTCGCCCGGCCGACGCCGGCAAGGATGTGCGCCTGTCCGGCTGGGTGCACAGAAAGCGCGATCATGGCGGGCTGCTGTTCATCGACCTGCGCGACAATTACGGGCTGACCCAGATCGTCATCGCTCCGTCCTCGCCTGCGTTTGCGGCGGCCGAGAAGGTGCGGGCCGAAAGCGTGATCCAGGTCGACGGCAAGGTGGTCGAGCGCACGGCCGAGACGGTGAACGCGAACCTGCCGACCGGCGGGATTGAAGTTCAGGGCTCGGCGCTTCAAGTGCTTGGCGCGGCCGAGGAGCTGCCGCTGCCGGTGTTCGGCGAGCCGGACTATCCGGAAGACATCCGGCTCAAGTATCGCTTCCTGGATTTGCGGCGTGAGAAGCTGCACCGCTCGATCCTGCTGCGCTCGCAGGTCATTGCGTCACTGCGCCGGCGCATGATCGATCAGGGCTTCACCGAGTTTCAGACACCGATCCTGACGGCGTCGTCGCCGGAAGGCGCGCGCGACTTTTTGGTGCCGTCGCGTTTGCACCCTGGCAAGTTCTACGCGCTGCCGCAGGCGCCGCAGCAGTTCAAGCAGCTGCTGATGGTGGCGGGCTTCGACCGCTACTTCCAGATCGCGCCGTGCTTCCGCGACGAAGACGCGCGCGCCGACCGCTCGCCGGGCGAGTTCTATCAGCTCGACTTCGAGATGAGCTTCGTCACGCAGGAAGACGTGTTCAACGCGATCGAGCCCGTGCTCGCCGGCGTGTTCGAGGAATTCGGCCAAGGCAAGAAGGTCACAAAAGCCGGCGAATTCCCGCGCATTCCGTACGCCGAAGCGATCACCAAATACGGCTCCGATAAGCCGGACCTGCGCAACCCGCTGGTGCTGCAGGACGTGAGCGACCACTTCCGCGGCGGCGGCTTCGGCCTGTTCGCGCGCATCCTCGAAACGCCCGGCCACGCGGTGTGGGCGGTGCCGGCGCCCGGCGGCGGCGCGCGCGCGTTCTGCGACAAGATGAACGCCTGGGCGCAGCACGAAGGCCAGCCTGGGCTCGGCTACATTTTCTGGCGCGAAGGCGAAGAAGGCGGCGCCGGGCCGATCGCCAAGAACATCGGGCCGGAAAAGGCGCAAGCGATCCGCGATCAGCTCGGCCTCAAGGTGGGCGACGCGGCCTTCTTCATCGCCGGCGATGCGAAGGTGTTCTACAAGTTCGCCGGCTCGGCGCGCACGAAGGTGGCGCAGGAGCTCAACCTCATCAGCCAAGACGAGTTCAAGTTCTGCTGGATCGTCGACTTCCCGATGTACGAGTGGAACGAGGACGAGAAACGCATCGACTTCTCGCACAACCCGTTCTCGATGCCGAACTACGATCACGAGGCGTTCCAGAAGCTCGATCCCGCGGACGCGCTCACCATCCTCGGCATCACAGCGTTCCAGTACGACATCGTCTGCAACGGCGTTGAGCTCTCCTCGGGCGCGATCCGCAATCACAAGCCCGAGATCATGATCAAGGCGTTCGAGATCGCGGGCTATGGGCGCGAAGTGGTCGAAGAGAAGTTCGGCGGGATGCTCAACGCATTCCGCTATGGCGCGCCCCCGCACGGCGGCTCGGCCCCGGGCGTCGACCGCATCGTCATGCTGCTCGCCGGCGTCGACAACATCCGCGAAGTGATCGTCTTCCCGTTCAACCAGCAGGCGCAGGATCTGATGATGAACGCGCCGGGCGAAGTCACGCCGAAGCAGCTGAAGGAGCTGCACATTCGGGTGGTGGAGCCGGCGAAGGGGTGAAGCGATTAGGTGAGTAAGGGAGTAGGTGAGTGGCGTGGAGCGCTACCTGCTATCCATCGCCTACTCACCTACTCACCTAATCGCATCGCCGCACCCGCAGGCCTTCCGGCAGCCGTGTGCGGCGGTCGCCGCAGGCGGTGTCGAGCTGGCGTTGGGTGAGGCCGGCGGCGGTGCGGAAATCGGCGCCGGAAATGTCGGCGCCTTCGATGTTCATGCGCGCGACATTGGCTTCGGTGAACACCGCGCGGCGGAAGTCGGCGCCGCGGGCGTCGGCGCTCACCATAGTTGCGCGTTCGAAGCGGGCGCGCGGACATTCCGCGCCGATGAGCTTTGTGCGCCGCAGATCAGCTTCGGTGAAATTTGCGCCGGCGAATTCGGAGCCTGACGCATCGGCGCGCGCCAGCACAGCGTGCGAGAAGTCGCTGCGGTTGAAGACGGAATCGCTCAGCCGCGCGCCGGCGAGGATGCGGCCGGAGAGATCGCAATCTTCGCATGCGCCGCCATAGGCGGGCGCGCGTTCGAGATGCGCGGGATTTGCGCTGAATGGCCAGAACGCAGCCGCCTCGGCGGCCCAGATCGCGGAGACTGCGATGGCCGCACACAAGGCGAAGCGCAATTGTGTCAACACGGCGCCCGGCGTAGGCGCGAGCGAGATTCCACGCTAGTGAACATGCAGTAAGCGAGAATTGTTACTTATTATTTCAGCAGGCGGGGATAGTCATTCCTTGGGGCAACGTGGTCGTTGCATCGCCGCAAGCAGTATTCAGGCGGTCTTGGCTGAGTCCCAGCGCATCGGCGAGTTCAGCGCCCGAGAAGTTGGCGCCTCCGAGCGCCGCGCCGCTCAAACGCGCGCCGCCGAGATAGGCGCCGACGAAGGTCGCGCCTTCAAGATTGGCGTCGGTGAAGTCGGCGCCGGTGAGGCGCGCGCCAAAGAAGTTGGTCAGCGACATGTTGGCGCCGCGGAAGCGGGCGCGGTCTGCGGTCGCGAGCGAAAGATTGGCCTGGCGAATGCGCGCGCCGGAAAAGTCGCGACCGGCGATCGATTGGTAGGCGAGATCGATCTGAAACAGGTCGCAATTCGCGCAGCTCGCGCCATTGCGGACGCGCTCTGCGGTCGCGTCGCGCTCGGCTTGACTGACGATCGGTCCCCCGGTCGCCGAAGGCGCCTGCGCGAACGCAGCCGGCGTTAAGGCAAACAGACAGGCGAACAGCGCGGCGCGTTTCATTGTGGCGCAACTCCAGCGGACATTCCGCCCAAGTCGCACGAGCCATACCGCGATGGCGTTCAGCTCTGGCTGCGCTGCGGTTCGAATGCGGCGGCGCGTGCGCGCGCCTGCTCGAGCGCCATGGGCGTCAGGCGCTCGGCGATCTCAGCGGCGCGCGCACCCGCCGTCTCGTCGCCTTGCTGGGCCGCCAGCGTGAACCAGAACAGCGCCTCGGCGGGATCGGCGGTGACGCCGCGCCCCTGATCGTAGAGGACGCCGAGATTGTATTGGCTGTCGGCGACGCCGCGTTCGGCCGCTTGCCGGAACCAACGGAATGCCGCGACCGGATCGATCGCCACCCCTTCGCCGCGCGCGAAGTAGACGCCGAGATCGTGCATCGCGTGCGGGTTGCCGGCGAGGGCGGCGCGTTCGGTCCAGCGCCGGGCGGCGCTCAAATCGGCCTCCACGCCTTCGCCTGTTTCATAGAGCTTGGCCAGACGGTGCTGCGCTTCGTTCGAACCGGTTTCGGCCAGCGATTGGAGCGCGGCTACGGCTTCGCCGGCGCGACCTTCTTCGAGCATGCGCAGCGCCGCTTCGAACGAGATCGCCGGAGCGGCCGCCGGGGGCGGCTGGACAGGGGCGGTCGCGGCGACCGGCGCCGCCGTCGCGGCCACGAGCTCAACCGCCTGCGCCGAGGGGCGATGGTTCTCGATGAACCAGGCGCTTACGACGAAGAGTGTCGTCAGCGCCGCCGTCGCGCGCAGCGCCGTGCTGGGCCGGCGTGCGCGCTTGACCTTGCCGCTCGCGACCATGCGCGCCTTGTCGATGAAAGCGTCGGACGCTGCCGCCGTCGCCGTCCGCGAGACGCGGAGCCGTTTCAGTGCGCCATGCACCGTCTCGTCGCTCGCCAGCGAGGGCGCCGCAGGCTGCTGCGAGAGTTGCGGCGCCGGCGCGCTCGCGGTTTCGCCGGCAGGGGCTTCGCACGGCTCGCGCCCGGTGATGGCGCTGGCGAGTTGATCCAACGCGACGGCCGCTTTCGCGTGCGGGGCCACGGCGCCGAGGGATTGCCCGGCGATCGCGGCCTGGCCGAACAAGGCTGGCTCGAACGCCAACGCGAGCGCGGGCTCGACTCCCAATGCGCCGGCGAATTCCTTGAGCGCGATCTCGGGACGTTTCGGCACGCCCACCATCGACATCACCACGTGCGGCGACATGCCGGGACGCGCGTCGCGCAACGTTTCGATCATGCTCTTGGCGCTGCTGAGGCTGGCGAGATCGGGGCCGGTGACGAGCACGGTTTCGTCGGCGGCGAGCAGCGCCTCCTTCACCCACGGGCTCCACATGTGCGGCAGGTCGAGCACGATGTAGCCGGCGGTGCGGCGGATTTTCTTGAGCACGGCGTCGAGCGTCTCGCCCGTCGGCCTGAACTCGCGTTCGAGCGTGACGGGGGCGGAGAAGATGCGCAGGCGCGGCGTCTGGCGGATGATGAGCTTGTCGATCAGCTCGTCGTCGGCGCGGTCCGGCGCCGCGAACGCATCGCCCATCGTGTGCGGCGCTGTTTGGTGAAAGTTGAACGCCGCCGTGCCGAAGGCGAAATCGAGGTCGACGATCGCCGTCGCCTGCTGCTGGCGTTCGGCGATCGACCAGGCGATGTTGTGCGCCACCGTCGAGGCGCCGACGCCGCCGCGCGCGCCGATGACGGCGATGACGCGGGCGTTGTCGGTGTTGGCGTAGAGGCGGCAGAGCGAGGCGGCCAGTTCGGCCGCCGTGATCGGCGGCACGATGTATTCGCTGACGCCGCGGGCGGCGAGTTCGCGCAGAAGGCCGATGTCGTTGACCGCGCCCAGCAGGACGATCTTCGCGCCCTGCGCGACGGCCGGCGCAAGCTCGTCGAGCGCCCGCAGCATGTCCGCGCCTTGAAGCGTCGACTCCAGCACGAAGAGGTCGGGCGCCCCGGCTTTTGCGACCCGCGCGGCGGCGCCGTCGATGCCGCCGCGGCCGAAGGCGAATGCGCCGCGCCGCAGCCGCGGGTCGGCGGCGAGTTGGGTGAAAAGCTCGCCTGCGGTCTCGCTGTCGTGGCTGGCATAGATCGAAATCGCTGGGACCGGCTGACTGGCGTCGCCGCCCGCTTGAGCGGGATGGGCCGCCTGTGCGTTCACCGCGGCGCTCGCCGTCAGCAGCAGCTCGCCAGCTTGCGCGGGCGCTTCGATGATACGGCGCTCCTGGAAGATCTCGTCGTCTTCCTCCGGCGCGTCGAACGGCGCGTCCTCTTCGAGATCGTGAGCCGCGGCCAGGGGCGGAGGTCCCTCCGGCTGCTCGGCTTCGCGGGTCAGCTCCAGAACGGTTTCAGGCGGCGGCGTGTCGTTGCCCGCGAAGGTGATGAACACATCGTCGGCGCCGAGGACGAAATCGTCCTCCACGTCGAACTCGGGCGCATCGTCGTGCATGGGCGAAGCGTCGAAGCCGTCCGGCGTGTCGTCGGGCGTCGGCGCCGCGATCGGCTTCGCCGTCCAGCGCGCCGCGTTCCGCCGCGACCGCGACCTGGCTTTCCGCGTTCCAGGGGTAAACATCAGCTTGAGCGACTTGAGCTAGATTGGCCGACCCCAATCTTTCTCAAACATTCATTGCAACGCGATTAGGAAAGAGACCTAACGCGCGTTTACGATGCAGATCACGCATTCGTTGACGCATGTTCAGGCATTCGTGATTGGTGCCGGATTGCCCCGGGGGTGACTTGGTTGTCCACTCGGTGAGGGAGGGCGCCATGATCCTTCGGTGGTTCACAGCCGCGCTAGCGGCGCTGGTGCTTGCAAACAACGCATGGGCGCAAGGCGCCGAGGAGCCCGGGCTGCTGATCGTATACTACACACACTACGATTGCCCGGAGCAGCCTGCCGGAGAGCCCGGGTCGACGCCCGCGTCGGCGATCGATCTCGAGAGTTTCGACGAGGCTTACTACGCAGAGCATCGATCGGAGACGTTCGATGCTGACGCCGAAGAAGCAGGTCCGCCGCCGCCGTCGCGGTTGCACTGCAAATATGTGCGGCTCAGCGGGTTCATGCGCTGGATGGACTACTACCATTATCGGGCGCGCATCTACGCGACTGCGGCCGACGCCTATCTCAGTGACGGTGCAAGCTACATCGTCGAGGACTTCGTAGACCCAACCGCACGTCGCGGGGATTTGATGCAGCGGCCGGTCGTGCTCGTTGGTCGCTTCTATAATCTTTGCGCCGCCGCGAACCGCGCAATGCATGAGGCAGGACAATCTTGGTGGCTCTTCGGCCCATGCCACTACGGCGCAAACACCGGCATGATGCTCGACGACGTCGTCGTTGAGCAGGTGACGCCAGGTCCGCAATATATCCTCGGCGAGGATAATCGCGGCTTCTTCAATTCGCTTATCCGCGTGACCGGCGAGGAGCGCAGCAAACAGATCGGACGAGTACGGGACTGGGCGTCGCTGGTGCAGGCGGAGCCGGCCGCCGCGGCGGAGGATTGGATCGCGCGTCATCCCCAGCTCGACGAAGGATCGCGAACGGAAGCGCGCGCGAGCTTTCTTGATCGCAACAGCTACACCTCGCACCTTTTCAGCCAGGAGCGTATGCGCCGGCTCAATGTCCGCGCCGCGCAGGTGGAGGTGTTCTGGGATGCCGACGACGAGGAGCGCGAAAGCGCTTACGGCTGCATCTGCTTGGTTCGGTCCTGCGCGGATCGGTGGCCGCTTCTCGTCAGCGACGCGAGCGAGTTTCTGGGCGATGCCGCGTGCGTCGAACTAAGACGCGACGACGACTGGCGCTGGAACTAACCCCCGCTCGCTTCGCCTTTCGCGCCGCAGGCGGCGCAGACGCCGGATTGTTCGACGGTGAAATGGCCGCAGGCGGCGCAAGGGTCGTTGCGATAGCCGGTGGCGATCGGCTTTGCGGGCGCAGGCGGCTCGCGCCGGTCGCGGCTCTCGACCACGGCGCGCGGGCGCAGCACGACGAGGTTGTCCGCCGAGGCGCCGCGGGCGAAGCCGCGGGAGATGAGCCGCGCCGCGCTCTCGGCGTCTTGCGCGTTCTTGGAGAGGCCGTCGCCGCGCGCGTCGAACGGATCGACGTGGGCGAGATCGGCGCGGCCGAGATAGCTCACGGCCAGTTCGCGGAAGATGTAGTCGAGGATCGAAGTGGCGTGGCGGATAGTGTCATTGCCGCGCACTTCGCCCGCCGGTTCGAAGCGGGTGAACAGGAAGGCGTCGACATATTCTTCGAGCGGCACGCCATACTGCAGGCCGATCGAGATCGAGATGGCGAAATTGTTCATTAGCGACCGGAAGGCCGCGCCTTCCTTGTGCAGGTCGATGAAGATTTCGCCGAGTTCGCCGTCGTCGTACTCGCCGGTGTGCAGATAAACTTTGTGGCCGCCGACGGTGGACTTCTGGATGTAGCCCTTGCGCCGCTCCGGCAGACGCCGACGCTGCACCGGCGCGGGGGCTTCTTGGACGATGGCGGCAGGCGCGGTCGGCGCGGCGGCGACCGGTGCGCGCGGGGTTTCAACGTCGTCGTCGATCGGCGCGATCGTCAGCGTGATCTGCGGCGCTTCGGCGCGAACGGCGGCGAGGCCGACGTTCGCAGCCTTTGCCGCTTCGAGCAGATCAGCGCGCTTGCTGGCGTTCTCGACCGTCAGCGTGATGTCGAGCGCTGCGCGCGCGTAAGGCGAAACCGCGGCGGCCATGGCGATGCGCGCGTCTGGCGCGATGTCGGCTGCGGCGGCGAAGACGTGCGCGTGTTGGGCCGCAAGCTCCGCGGCGCCGCGGAGATCGCCTGCGCCCATGCAGTAAGCTTCCGCCGCGGCGATGTCGGCTTCGTTGAAGCCGAGCGTCATCAAGAGATCGCCGCGTTTGCCTGCGGCGACGTCGGGCGGCAGCTTGAGCGCCTCTTCGCAAAGCGCCGGGCCGATCACCAGCGGATGGATCGCGGCGCGAAGGTTGAACGCATCGGCGGCCGCTTCTTCGATCGCTTCCAGCGCAGGTTCGGTGAGGCCCTTGGCGGCGAGCGTGTCGAGATTGATCGCCGGCGCGCCTTTCAGCGTGCGGCGGCCTTCGACGTGCGCGGCGAGCGCGGCAATGGCGTCGCCCTCATAGCCGAGCGCCGCCAGTCCCGCGCGCGCGTCGTCGCCGAGCAGCCGGCCGAAGCCGCCGTCTTCGCGTGCGCCGAAGCGGGCGACGCTTTCGCACGGCGCGACGCCGCTGGCGGAAAGGCCGGCGCGGCGCGCGCTCGTGGCGTCGTTGGCGAAGGCGAGCGCGAGCGAGACGCGCAGGCCCGCGCTCTTCGCGCCTGGGAGACTGCGATAGATCGCTTGCGCACGCTCGGCGAGAGAGCCGGTGAGCGCATTGGCGGCGTCGCGCGCGGCTTTCACCGCCGCTTCCTCGCCGCGTCTGGCGCGCGACCATTCGGGATAGGCGGTCTTGGCTTGGGCGAGCGCGGCGCTCTCGGAGATGGCGGCGGCGTGCGCGAGCGCGGAGACGCTCGACGCCAGCGCGCGGCCTTCGTCGCTGTCATAAGCGAGCCCCGCTCGCATCAGCAGCGCGGCCAAGCCTTCGAGACGGATGAGAATGGGCCGGCGCGGCGAGGCGCTGTGGGCGCCATGCGCGCCATCGAGCGCGCGGACGATGAGGCGGATGGCGCCTTCGAACGCGTCGATGTCGAAGCTCTGCGCCTGAAAACGCGGCAGCGCGATGCTGGCGCCGATGACGCTGGCTTCGTGTTCGCCGGCGACGGCGCCGGTGGGATCGATTGCGCCGGCCGCGAACGTCGTCAGCGCATGCGCGCCGATCTCTGGCGCGGCAATGGCGACTCGGCGGCGCGTGGGATCGGCGCCGGCGTCGAGCGATGCGCTGTAGGCGCCGCGGGCGACGGCGCCGGAGAGCGCGGCGACGATGTCGCCGTCCGGCGCGCCGGCGAGACGCGCCGCGGCGGCTTTGCGCCGGACGCCGCCATGATCGAGGTTGAGGCCGTTGCGCACGGCTTCGATCGCGAGGTCTGCCAGCGCCGCATCGAGCGCGCGTGCGCCGGCCGTGAGCGCCGCGCCCGCACGCGCCCGCGCCGCGTCGTCGGCGATGAGTTGCGACGCCTGCTGCGCATCCGGGCGGACAAGAATGGCGACGCCGTTGGCGCCCATCGGATCGGCGATCCGCGCCGCAGCGTCGAGCGCGTCGAGCGCGGGCGCAGACGGGGCTCCGGCGATGCCGAGCTTAGCGCCGGCCGCGAGCAGCGTCTGCGCCCGCGCCAGCGCTGCCATTTCGTCAGCGCGTTCGCGCGGCCAGCGGATCAGCGCGGCGGAGAAGGCGAGTTCGGCGCCGGGCGACAGCGCCGCGCGCATGAGCGGCGGATCGAGCAGGACGCGGCCGGCGGCGAGTTCGCTCAGAAGCGCCGGGGCGAGGGTTTCGTCACCCGCCCAGTCCGCGAGCCGCTTGGCCGCCCGGCTCAGCGCCTCGGCGACGCTGGGCCCGGCAGGAGTGTCGACAGCCAAGCCCGCCTCGAGCGCCGCCTGGATCATGGTTTCGGACCACGCTTCCGGCGCGATCGCCGCTGGGCGGGTCTCGTCGTCGTCATGGTGTGCGAAATCCTGCGCCATTAGCGGTCTCCATGCAGCCGCCCCAGCATGCCCCGCGCCGTACCGCCGATCAATATCTAGTATGGAACGACCTGGGATTATCCCAAGATATTGTTTCGCACCCGCACTGGACGTGAGGCGCCCGCTTCGTCATATTCCGCCCGCCGCTGCTTCGGGCTGCTTCCTCAGCCGCGATCTCGGCGCGCCGGAGACAAAATAAAGCCCATGCTGAAGCGGATTTTCACCTGGTGGAACGGGGCCACCTTGGGGACCCTGTTCGATGTTGGCCGCCGGGGTGCGTTTGTGGGCGAGGACGAGCAAGGCAATCGTTATTACGAAGAGCGCCGGCCGAGCCTCGAGGGCCGCCGGCGCCGCTATGTCATTTACAACGGCTTGGCCGAAGCTTCGCGGGTCTCGCCCGATTGGCACGGCTGGCTGCACCATACGCTCGAACAGCCGCCGACAGTCGCGCCGCTGAGGCGGCAGAAGTGGGAAAAGCCGCACGAGCCGAATCTGACCGGCACAGTGCGCGCGTATCGGCCGAAGGGCTCGCTCGCGCGCGGCGGCGTTAGGCAGGCGTCAACAGCTGATTACGAAGCTTGGTCGCCTGACTCGGGGGACCGGACGTGAGCAATACTTTCGAGCGCTGGGGCGAAACGCTGCTCGGCGCCGCAGTGACCGTGGTGGCCGTGGGCTTTTTCGCCTTCGCCGCGGCGCAAGCGGGGCAGACCGGCAGCGCCGGCGGCTATGATCTCGTGGCGCGCTTTCAGCGTGTCGACGGCGTCGGCGTCGGCTCCGACGTGCGCGTCTCCGGCGTCAAGGTCGGCGTGGTGCGCGCCATCGAGCTCGATCCCGACACCTACATGGCGCGGCTCACCATGACGGTCGATCGCAACGTCCATGTGCTCGATGAATCTACCGCGCGCATCGCGACCGACGGTTTGCTCGGCGGCGCCTATGTCGCGATCGAACCGGCGGGCATGGATGCGCTGCCGCCGGGCGGGGAAATTCCGTACACGCAAGGCGCCGTCGATCTGCTGACGTTGCTTTCAAGTTTTGCGCAGGGGCAGGGGGAAACTGAACCTAGCGAGGCTCAAACGCCATGATCCGAATTATCGCTGTCGCTCTGGCGTTCTTCGCCGCCGCGGCCGCTCCTGCCTACGCCCAGCGCGCGGTGATCCGCGGGCTGGACAAGGTCACCGGCCACGCCAGCGACTACACGCTGACGGTCGGCCGCGCCGCCCGCATCGGTTCGCTCGAAGTGATCGCGCGCTCGTGCCACGAGAGCGCGCCGGAAGAGACGCCGGAAGTGCGCATCTATGTCGAAGTGTTCGACCATCCGCCGGTGCGCGGCGGCGGCGAAGCGGAACGCCGCGAAATCTTCCACGGCTGGCTGTTCGCTTCGAGCCCCGGCCTCAGCGCCGTCGACCACCCGGCCTACGACATCTGGGCCATCGACTGCCGCTAGTAGCGACCGCTTCATTCCGCCTGCGCAGCGCTTGCATGCGCCCGGACTCAGCTAAGGTCCGCTGCGCATAAGCGGGAGGAAGTGGATGCGGTTCATGGGCCATAACGTGCTCGCGATCATTGTCGCGGCGCTTGCGATCTACGCGATCGAGTACGTGATCTTCGCAGAGCTGATCTCCGCGGAGCAGTACATGGCGTTCACCGGCATTACGGCGGAGCAAGTCGAAGGCGGCATGGCGCGCATGCCGTTCGGCATCATTCCGCCCGTGTTCGCGGCGATCGGGCTCTCGCTTGTGATCAAGTGGCGCAACGCGGCGGGATGGATGGCCGGGCTGATGACCGGTCTCATCCTGGCGGTTCTGTTCGCATTCGGAACAAGCCTCTATGGCTATGTGTACGGCCCGCACAGCGAAGCGTACTTGCCAGTCAATCTTGCGCACTTCCTCGTCTGCTGGGGCGCCGCGGGCGCGATCCTTGGCGTGTGGAAATAGGACGGATCGACTTTGCGAAGCGTTCGCGGTAAGCGGACGGCATGCGCATCCTCTGCGTCAATGACGACGGCATCCACGCCACCGGCCTCGCCGTGCTGGAAAAGATCGCGCGCACCTTCAGCGACGACGTTTGGGTGATTGCGCCGGAACAGGAGCATTCGGGCGCCTCGCGCGCGCTGACGCTCACCGCGCCGGTGCGCGTGCGCAAAGCGGGGCCGAAGCGCTACGCCGTACTCGGCACCCCGACCGATTGCGTACTGCTCGGCGTCGAGCATCTGATCGAGGACGGGCCGCCCGATCTCGTGCTCTCCGGCGTCAATCGCGGCCAGAACATCGCCGAGGACGTCACCTTTTCCGGCACCATCGCCGGGGCCATGCAGGGCATGCAACTCGGCATTCCGGCGATTGCGCTCAGCCAAGCGCGCGGCTTCCGCGGCGAGGAAGCGCCAATACCATGGGAGACGGCGGAGACGTACGGTCCCGGAGTTGTCGGCAAGTTGTTGGAGCACGGCTGGCCGAAGGACGTCCTGATGAACGTCAACTTCCCCGATCTTCCGCCGGAGGACGTCAAGGCCGTGGAAGTCACCGCCCAGGGCCAGCGGGACCAGCACATCATCTACGCTGACAAGCGCACCGATCCGCGCGGGGGCACGTATTTCTGGTTCGGCTTCCGCGGCAAGCTTTCCAACCCGCCGGAGGGCACCGATCTTCGCGCGATCTACGAAGGCCGCATCGCGGTGACGCCGCTGCACGTCGATCTCACCCATGCGCCGACCATTGCTTCGCTGAAAGGCGTGCTCGGCGGCGCGCCGCCGAAGGCCAAGGCCGAATGAGCGACGCCGCCCGGCTGATGCGCTTCGTGCTCGAACTGCGCCAGGCCGGCGTCACCGACGCGCGCGCGTTGTCGGCGATGGAGCGCACGCCGCGCACGCATTACGCGCCCGAGCATCTCGATGGGCTTGCCTATGACGACATCAGTTTGCCGCTCGCGCACGGGCAGACGATGACGAAGCCCTCGCTTGTCGGCCGCGTGCTGGCGGCGCTTGCGCCCCAACCCGGCGACGCGGTGCTGGAGATCGGCACCGGCTCCGGCTTCCAGAGCGCCTGCATCGCCAATCTCGCAAACAAGGTCGTGACGCTGGAGCGTTGGCGCGATCTCACTGCCGACGCGCGCGGCAAGTTCGGCACCGCGCGGCTGATGCGGATTTTCGCGCACACGGCGGACGGCTTCGAGGGATGGGGCGATGAAGCCCCCTACGACCGCATCGTCGTCAACGGCGCCTTGGGCGACATTCCGCAAGCTCTGCTCGATCAGCTGAAGCCCGGCGGCGTGCTGCTGGCGCCGATCGGCGACGCTGAGCGGCAACGCTTGATCCGGTATCGCAACGGCGCGCGCGAAGACTTGGGTCCGGTGAAGTTCGCGCCGCTCGAGCGCGGCCTGCCCGAAGAGCCGCCGCTGCCGGCCTGAATTGCGTGCGCGGGCGATTCTCGCGGAAACTGCGCGGATGACGCGGGCGGCGCTGCTCTTTGCACTCCTGACGGCGGCCTGCGCCAGCGCTCAGCCCGCGCCGATTTCCTATGGCGGCGGCGGGGATTCGGCTGCAGGGTCGGAGCGCGCGAGAGAGCCGCTGATTACGCCGAGCGGCAACGGACGCGCTCGGATCGAGTATCGCGGCGCGGTTGTTGAACCGCCTGCGCCGCCGCCTGCCGCTCCAATGGAGACGGCCGAAGCATCCGCCGCGCCGACGCCCCAGGAGGCGCCAGACTGGGCGGAGGGCGAAGGGACGCCATTGTCGGCCTATGCGCTGCAGCCGGGCGAGGTGCAGCCCTTCGACCCGGCGCGCCTTCCGCGCACGCACCGCGTCGGCGAGAACGAGTCGCTCTATGACATCGCCACGCGCTACCAGGTCCCTCTGCGCGCCCTGATCGACGAGAACGGGCTCGAGCCGCCTTATTCGCTCTCAGCTGGACGCGAACTGCGCTTGCCGCCGCCGCGTTTTCACACTGTCGAGCGCAACGAGTCGTTCGAAGATGTCGCCCGGCGCTACAACGTCGATCTGCGCTCGCTCGCGCTATTGAACCGCATGTCGCCGCCGTTCCAGGTGCGGCGCGGCGATCGCATCGCCCTTCCGGCGATGGCGCGGGCGCTGCCGGCGGCGCAATCCGAAACTCCGGCGCCTGCGCCGACGATCGCCTCGAATGCGAGGTTCGCCATGCCGCTGCGCGGCGCCGTCGTCGCTCGCTTCGGCGCGCAGCCGGGCGGAGAGCGCCTCGACGGCGTCGAGATCGCGGGCGAAGAGGGCGACGCCGTGCTCGCCGCCGGCGATGGCGATGTGGTCTATGCCGGCGACGATCTGCCGGCCTACGGCACGCTTGTGCTGATCCGCCACGAGGACAATTACGTCACCGCCTATGGCTTCAACCGCCGCGCGCTCGTGCGTGAAGGGCAACGGGTCCGTACGGGACAACCCATCGCCGAACTGGGTGAACGCGCCGGTGGACGCCCGCGCCTGCTGTTTCAAGTGCGCCAGGGCAGCGCCGCCATTGATCCGGCGCCGTTGCTGGGACTGCAGAACTAAGGCCAGCTGCGGCGAAACGGCGCGCGCGGCGGAGTTCCGCCAATTGAAATGGCGGGGGCTGACGATATAGTCCCGGCCGTCGCCGGACCGGGGTTCGGCTCAAACGTCTCAAGTCGCAACGCGGCGCATGGCGTCGCCCTTCGCGAGGATCAATGTTCATCTCTTCCGCTTACGCGCAAACTGCCGCTCCCGCCGGCGGCGATATGAGTACGGTGCTGATCGGCCTTGCGCCCTACCTGCTCATCTTCGTCGTGTTCTATTTCCTGCTGATCCGGCCGCAGCAGCAGGCGCGCAAGCGGCACATGGAGATGGTCGCCAATCTGAAGAAGGGCGATGTGATCGTCACCACCGGCGGTCTGATCGGTAAGGTCAAATCTGTGGCCGAGGACGAGCTGCGGGTCGAACTGGCGCCAAACGTCGATGTGCGCGTCGTGCGCGGCACCATCGCCGAGGTCCGCTCGAAGACCGAGCCGGCGCCCGCCAACGATTCAAAGCCGTCCTAAGGTCACGCCCTCATGCTTCAAGTCGCCCGCTGGCGCGTGATCCTGGTCACGATCGTGACCGTGCTCGGGATCGCGTTCGCGCTGCCGAATTTCCTGCCCGAGCGCATGCGCGACAGCCTGCCGGGCTTTCTGCCGCGCCAAGCGATCAATCTCGGGCTCGACCTGCAGGGCGGCTCGCAGCTGCTGCTCGAGATCGAGGTGGCGACGCTGCAGCGTCAGCAACTCGACAATATCGCTGACCAGATGGCGTCGGCGCTGCGCGAGGCCGAGATCCGCTACACGGGCCGCGGCGTGGTCGGCGATGCGGCGCGCATCCGTCTGATCGATCCCACACAGATGGAAGCGGCGATGCGGGTGCTGGCGCCGATCGCGCGGTCGCCGACCGGGGGCAACAATATCCTCAACCTCACCGAAGGCGCTGAAGGGTTGGTCGAGGCGCGCATCACCGAAGTGTATTTGCGCGAACTCAGCCGCCAGGCGGCGCAGCAATCGATCGAAGTCATTCGCCGCCGGATCGATCCGACCGGCACGTCCGAAGTCACCATCGTTCGCCAGGGCGTCGACCGCGTGATCGTGCAGGCGCCAGGCGTCACCGATCCGCAGCAGCTGAAGGAGCGCATCGGCCAAACCGCGCTGATGACCTTCCACATGGTGCGCGAGCTCGATCCGGCCGACGCTGCCGCCGGCCGAATTCCGCCGGGCGCGATGTTGGTTCAGCCCTATCCGCAGAGCGACAACCCGCCGGAAGTGGTCGAGCGCCGCGCGCAATTCACCGGTGAGCGGCTGGTCCGCGCCATTGCGTCGACGGATGCGCAGACCGGCGAGTTCGTGCTGAGCTTCCAACTCGACGGCGAGGGCGCGCGCCGATTCTGCCGCATCACCACCGATAATACCGGCGAGCGCTTCGCCATCCTGCTTGACAATCAGGTGCTGACTGCGCCGCGCATCAACGAGCCGATCTGCGGCGGTTCGGGCCAGATCTCCGGCAACTTCACCGCGGAGACCGCCAACAATCTCGCGGTCATGCTGCGCGCCGGCGCGCTGCCGGCGCCGCTCACGGTGATCGACGAGCGCACGGTCGATGCAAGCCTCGGCCGTCAGGCGATCGAGTCGGGCGGCTTGGCCTCCGGCGTCGCCGCTTTGGTCACGTTCGTGTTCATGCTGCTGGCGTATGGCCTTTTCGGCGTGTTCGCCTGCATCGCCTTGATCGTGAACCTAATCCTCATCGTCGCGGCGATGTCGATGATCGGCGCGGCGCTGACCCTCCCCGGCATCGCCGGCCTCATCCTCACAATCGCCATGGCAGTCGACGCCAACGTGCTGATCTACGAGCGCATGCGCGAGGAGGCGGCGACGGGGCGAAGTCCCGCGCTCAGTATCGACGCCGGCTTCAACCGCGCGATGATCACCATCGTCGACGCCAACCTGACGACCATCCTCGCGGCGATGATCCTGTTCCAGTTCGGGGCCGGGCCGGTGCGCGGCTTCGCCTGGACCTTGTCCATCGGCGTCATCACTTCGGTGTTCACCGCGGTGATGGTGACGCAGATTTTGATCGCTTTCTGGTTCCGCGCTGCGCGGCCGAAGCAGATGCCAATCTAGGAACGAGCAAGAACAATGTGGCCTCTGATCCGGCTCCTGCCCAAGAAGACGAATCTCACCTACGTGAAGTTCGCCGGCTTCGCCGCGTTCCTGTCGATCGCGCTCTGCGTCGTCTCGATCGTTTCGATCTTCACCGGCGGACTGCGCGAGAACCCGATCGAGGTCTATCAGCAGGCCGAAGGCAGCCCGCTCGAGCGCATCGGCGCGATCATGGAGCACGGCTTCAATCTCGGCATCGACTTCCGAGGCGGCACCTCGCTGCTGATCGAATCGCCGACGCCGCTCGACCAGGATGCGCTCGGCGCACTCGCCCGCCGCGCCCAGGAGGGCGACATCGAAGTGCAGGGCACCACCTGCCAGCCGCAGAACGCGCCGCCTTATTGCGTCCTTCTCAATTTCGAGACGGCGCCCGATCAAGCCGAGACGGTCGAGGAAATCCGCGCCGGGCTGCCGGGGATCGCCGAGGGCGCCCGCATCGCCAACGTCGATTCCGTCAGCGCCAAGGTGTCCGAGGAGCTGTTCTCGGGCGGCCTCATGGCGCTCGGTCTCGCGATGCTGCTGATGATGGCCTACATCTGGTTCCGCTTCGAATGGCAGTTCGGCGTCGGCGCGATGCTCGGCCTCCTGCACGACGTGATCCTGACGCTGGGCCTCTTCTCGGTCTTCCGCTTCGAGTTCACGCTGACCATCATCGCCGCGCTCCTGACCATTATCGGCTACGGCATCAACGACACCGTCGTCGTGTTCGACCGGCTGCGCGAGAATCTGCGCAAGTACAAGAAAATGCCGTTAGGCGAGCTGGTCGATCTTTCCCTGAACGAAACGCTCTCGCGCACGATCATCACCGGCTGCACCGCCATTTTCGCCCTGATCGGTTTGCTTTTCCTGGGCGGCGAAGCGCTTTCCGGCTTCGCCATCGCCATGCTTTTCGGCATTATCGTCGGCACGTATTCGTCGCTCTACGTCGCGGCGCCGGTGATTCTCCTGTGGGGCGTCAAGCGCGGCGGCGGCAAGGCGGACGAAACGCGGGGAGCGCCGCAGACAGCGGGCTAGGGCGCGGGCGCGAAAACCCTGCTCCCCATCGGGCTGAGGGAGTAGGGCATGGCCTCGTTTCTGAGTAATCTGAAGTATGTCGCGTGGACGGCGCTCGCCGTCGCGGCGCTGTTCTTGATCTATTTCGCCGTCGTGGAGGCGCGCATCCCGTTCGACGACAGCCGCTTCTGGGAGGCGGCGCTGCGATGGGGCCACGTGCTGGTCGGCATCATGTGGATCGGCCACCTCTACTACTTCAACTTCACCCAGATTCCGAACGCGCCGAAGATTCCGGAAGAGCACCGTGGCCCGTCGATCGGCAAGGTGATCGCGCCGGCGGCGCTCTATTGGTTCCGCTGGGGCGCGATGCTGACTTTGATCACCGGCCTGCTGCTGGCTTGGAATCAGAACTATCTGATCGAAGCGCTGAGCCTCGGCGCGCTCGATCAACCGAGCTTCGCCGCGCCGAAGACGATCCTGATCGGCATCGGCATGTGGCTGGCCATCATCATGTGGTTCAATGTCTGGTTCATCATCTGGCCGAACCAGCAGAAGGCGCTGAACATCGCCAACGCGTATCCCGATCTAGACGCCGCCGCAAAAGCGAGCGCGGCCAAGACGGCGATGCTGTTCTCGCGCACGAACACGTTCCTGTCGGCGCCCATGCTGGTGGCGATGACCGGCGCCAGCACGCTGTTCGGCTGAACCCATCAAAAGCTAAAGCTTACCAACGCCCGCGCTTTTCTGGCGCGGGCGTTAGCGTATCTAGGTGGGCATGGACGAGGATCTCGATGCTCTGGTGCGCCGTGTCGACGAAGATCGCTGGCTCGCAAGCCGCTTCGCGCCGGCTGACGCGCGCGGCCGGCTCATTGCGCTCTACGCGCTCAACTTCGAGCTGGCGCATGTCGCCGAGATCGTGAAAGCGCCGGCCGTCGGCGACATCCGGCTGGCCTGGTGGCGAGAGGCGCTCGGCGAAATCCACGCCGGCAAGCGCGCGCGCCTTCACCCTGTGCTGTCCGAATACGCGCTGGCGCACAAGCGCACGCCGTTTCCGCTCGTTTGGCTCGAGGCGCTGCTCGATGCCCGCGGCAAGGACCTGGATCCCGCACCATTCGACACGCTGGACGACCTCGATTCCTATATCGACGGCACGGCGGGGATGCTGATGCGGCTCGCCGCGCATACGTGCGGCGCCGATGCGGAGGCGCTCGACGGCTTCATCGCGCCGGCGGGGCGGGCGTGGGGCTTGTGCGGCCTCATCCGCGCCGAGCCGGTGTGGCGCGCGCGGGGCCGGCGGCTGCTGCCGCGTCAGGGCGGAACGCTCGATGATCTGCGCCGACGCGCGGAGGCCGCCTACCTGGAAGCACGTGCGCAGCCGAAGCCCGCGCCGGCCGCGGCGCCGGCGCTCAATTATGTCACGCTGGTGCCGCTCTATCTCAGCCAGCTTGCGCGCGAGCGGCCGAGCGCGCCGCTGCTGATGCGTCAGATCAAGGTCGTCGCCGCCACAGCGACAGGGCGGCTCTAACGCTGCGCCGAGCGTCGGTCGCGCGCTTCGCGAGTGGCTTCACGCAGGCGTTCTTCAAGCCGCGGCTGATCGAAGCCGGAGATCACTTCGCCGTTGATCATGAAGAGCGGCGTCGCCGGGCTCGCCGTGACGTCGAGCGCGAGGCCGCGATTGTCCTCGAGCAGCGCGATGATCTCGGGGCTCTCCATCGCCCGGCGCATGCGGGCGACGTCGATGCCGACGGAGCGGGCGAGGCGGTCGATCTGCGCCGAGCTGAGCTGCTGGTCGAGCGGAAAGCTCATCAATGCGCGGTGGAATTGCCAGGTTCGGCCCTGTGGCGCAGCGGCGAGCACGGCCCGCGCCGCCTCCATCGATTCCGGGCTCAGGATCGGCAGCTCCTTCAACACCACGCGTACGTCGCGACGGGTGCGGGCGATGTCCGTCACCCATTGCAGCGCCGCGTGGCAGAAGCCGCAGCGATAATCGTAGAATTCGACGATGACGATCGGCGCGTCGGCCGGGCCAATTGAGAAGTCGCGCGGATCGGAGATGGTGCGCCGCCAGCGTTCGGCGGCGGTGCGCTCCTGTAGCGCCTCCAGCGCATCCTGCAGCACGTCCGGATTGCGGATCAGATACTCGCGCACGATGGCTCGGATTTCCGCCTGCTCCTGGGCGTTGAACGATTGCGCTGCCGCACCGGGTGCGAACAAAGTGAACAGCAGAGCGAACAGCACGCGCGCCATCGGGCGGTCTCCAGGCTAGGCGCTGTTGCAATGGCCGCTTTCCGCGCGCGCGGCAAGCTCAGCTGCGCCGCCCGCGTTGCTGGCCTTCCCGGTCGCGCATCTCATTGCCGGCGAACGTGACGATATCGTTGGCGCGCTGATAGGAGGGGGTATTGCGCGGCAGACTGCGGCGCGCCCGCTCGGCGAAGCTCAGCGCCGCGCCGTAATCGCCGAGCGCGAAGTTCTGCTCGGCCGAAGCGAGTTCCGCCAGGCCCTGTTCGCCGCGCAGGTCGCGCGCCGATGCGAGTTCGCGCCATGCGAACGCATTATCGGGCTCGCGCGCGGTCGCCGCTTGCAGCAGTGCGATCGCTTCGTCCGCGCCGGCGCGCCCGTTGGCGGCCGTGAGCGCGCGGGCGAGATTGATCTGCAGCAGCGGCTGGTTCGGCGCGAGCTCCAGCGAGCGGCGATGATAGGGGATCGACTCCGCCGCGCGGCCATTCTCGAACAGGATCTGACCCATCAGCTCCTGGAAGTAGGGATTGCTCGGATCTTCGCGCATCAGCGACTCGAGCTCTGCGCGCGCGCGCGTCAGATCGGAGACGCGGTAATAGGCGACAGCGCGCGCATAGCGGGCCGGCTGCGAAGTGTCGCGCAGCGGATAGCGCGCCAGCGTCTGGCCCTGCGTGTGAATGAAGCCGACCAGCTTCGCCTGCATGAACTGGAAGCGGCGGATGTTTTCGGGCGTGTCCGTCGCGTTGTAGTTCGGCGAGTTCTGCACCCGCTCGCGCAGCGCCTCCACCCGGTCCGACGAGAACGGGTGCGTCATCATCCACGCCGGCGCGCGGCGGGTCATGAACTCGTACGGACGAATCTGCGTGTTGAAGAAGGTGATGAGGCCGCGCCCGGATTGGCCGGTGGCCTCGAGGAATTGCAGACCGGCCTGGTCGGCGGAGGATTCCTGCACCTGCGTGTGGCGGACGATGTCGCCCATCGCGAACGCTTGCGAGCCCGAGATCAGCGCGGCGCCCGCGTCCGGTGCGCCAGCGGCGATCGCGAGTACGCCAAGCCCGATCGACAACAGCATCGGGCCGATCGCGCGCTGCACGTCCTGCGCGCGGCGCGCGCCGTGGCCGCCGGAAATGTGACCGGTCTCGTGCGCCAGCACGCCGATCACTTCGTTCGGCGTGTCGGCCGCGAGAATGAGGCCGGTGTGCACGAAGATGTTCTGACCGCCGGCGACGAAGGCGTTCACCGAGGGATCGCTGACGATGTAGATGTCGACGTCGCGCGGCTCCAGGCCCGCGGCCTGCAACAGCGGATCGGTGTAGACGCGCAGCGTGTTCTCGATCTCCGCGTCGCGGATGAGGCCCTGCGCCGCCGCCTGCGGCGCCGCCATGATCAGCACGCTGAGCGCGATCGTGACGGCTGCCAGCTGGCGGCCCAGGGCTTTGATGAGAGACGCGGCCATCGCCCACTCCTCCGGCGTCGTGACTTCCCGCCCGAACCGGTTGAAACGCCGGTTTGCGGCGGCAACAAGGCCGCCTGCCTTAGCGGATGTTCACTCCGCTACTTCTTCGACCAGCGCGAAAGCCGCGAGAAGAACTTCTCGCGACGCTCCTGATCCGGCTCGTACGCCGAGTTCGGTTGCTCCTCGCGGGGCGCTGCGTCCTCGTCGACGACCTCGACGACTCCCGCCTCGGCGGTTTCGGCGATCGCGGGCGCAACAATCGGCTCCTGCGCGGCCTCGGCGGCCGGGTGCAGGATGATGTCGGCGGTCTCTTCGACGGCGAGTTGTTCGCCGGCGTCTTCGACCTGTTCGGCCTCGATCGCGCGCGTTTCGCGCACGCGCTCGGGGCGCGGCGACAGATGCTTCAGATCGGCGCTGACAAAGTCCAGCCATTCGCCGCCATCGACCTCATAGACGCGACGGCCACGGCCGCGTCCGCGCCGGCGCCGCCGGCCGCCGCGGCCGCGATCGGCGCGCTCTTCCTGCGCCGCGATGCGCGGCGCTTCGGTCTCCGCTTCCTCACGCGCCTCGACTTCAGCGCTTTCGCCTTCGCCTTCGCCGCGACGACGGCGCCCGCCCCGGCGGCCGCGACGGCGCCGTCCGCGCCGCTCGCCTTCGGTTTCGGCGCGCGCGACAGTCTCTTCCGCTTCGGGTTCTTCGTCCTCGACTTCAACGGCGGCTTCGGCGTCTTCGGCTTCGGCCTCCACCTCGACCGCGCGCTTGCCGCGGCGGGCGGGCGTTTCGACCTCTTCTTCGCGCTCATCCTCGAACGTGTCGGCGCCGATATTGATCTCGAAGTCACCGGCCGTCATCTCGCCATCGGCGGTGACCCGCACGCGAACGTTGCGGTTCTCTTCGATCGCCGCCAGCGCTTCGCGCTTCTCGTTGAGCAGATAGAGCGCGACTTCGGTCGCGGTGCGCGCCTCAATTGTGTGGTGCTTTTGCTTGATGCTAGCGTCGTCCAGCGCCCGCAGCAGCGCGAGCGCGGCTGACTCGATCGAACGCACGCGGCCGGTGCCTTGGCAGTGCTCGCAGATATGGCTGGTGCCTTCCAGCACGCCGGTGCGGCGGCGCTGGCGCGACAGTTCGAGCAGGCCGAAGCCGCTGATCTTGCCCATCTGCACGCGGGCGCGATCGAAGCGGAGGTTCTCCTTCATCCGCTTTTCGACCGCGCGGTCGTTCTTCTGTTCCTCCATGTCGATGAAATCGATCACGATGAGGCCGGCGAGGTCCCGCAGACGCATCTGGCGCGCCGCTTCGTCCGCCGCTTCGCAGTTGGTCTTGAACGCGGTTTGCTCGATATTGCGCTCGCGCGTGGCGCGGCCGGAGTTCACGTCGATAGCGACCAGCGCTTCGGTCTGATTGATGACGATGTAGCCGCCGCTCTTCAGCGTGACGACGGGCGAATAAATCGACTCCAGCTGCTTTTCGACGCCGGTCTTGGTGAAGATCGGCGTGGCGTCCTTCCAGAGCTGCACGCGCTTGGCGTGGCTCGGCATCAGCATGCGGACGAAGTCTTTGGCTTCCTTGTAGGCGCTCTCGCCCTCGACGTGAATTTCATCGACGTCTTTGTCGTAAAGATCGCGGATCGCGCGCTTCACCAGCGAGCTTTCCTCGTAGATCAACGCTGGCGCGACGCTCTTCAGCGTATCGTCGCGGATCGTCTCCCAGGCGCGCGAGAGATATTCGTAGTCGCGCTTGATCTCGGTCTTGGTGCGCTTGGCGCCAGCGGTGCGGATGATGAGGCCTTGGCCCTGCGGGACGTCGAGATCCTGCGCGATCTTCTTCAGACGCTTGCGATCCGTCGCTTGCGTGATCTTGCGCGAGATGCCGCCGCCGCGGCCGGTGTTCGGCATCAGCACGCAATAGCGGCCGGCGAGCGATAGGTAGGTCGTGAGCGCCGCGCCTTTGTTGCCGCGCTCTTCTTTCACCACTTGGATCAGCATGATCTGGCGGCGGCGGATGACTTCCTGAATCTTGTAGCGGCGCGTCAGGATGCGGCGGCGGCGCTCGTCGCGCGCCTCTTCATCCTCTTCCTCGCCTTCGCTCTCTTCTTCGGCGGCGGCGAGTTCGGCTTTGATCGCTTCCTGATCCGCGTGCGGGATCGCGTAGTAATCGGGGTGAATTTCCGAGAACGCGAGGAAGCCGTGGCGGTTGCCGCCATACTCGATGAAGGCCGCCTGCAGCGACGGCTCAACGCGCGTCACCTTGGCTAAGTAGATATTGCCTCTGAGTTGTTTTCTGCTGGCTACCTCGAAATCGAAATCTTCAACGCGGTTTCCGTCGAGCACCGCGACCCGGGTCTCTTCCGGGTGGGCGGCGTCGATCAGCATTTTCTTGGCCATCGAACAGGGCTCCGTGCGCGTCGCGCGCTCCCGAGCGTCCGGCAAGCGCCGGGGCGGAAGCGGCAGGGCGACGCAAAGTCTTGAGGGATAATCCTGCGCGATCGCGGGCCGGGGCTTTGAGCCCTGCGGCGCGGAAGTCGATCGCGGTGCGGATCATAAGTTGCTCCAAATTCCGCCGCCCGGACGGACGGCGCTTACGCTCCGGCGGCGGAGGGCCTTCAGCGCCGAGGCGGGCGCAATGAGCGTGCGCGCCGCTGGGGCCTGGTTCGCCGTTCCGCATAGCGGGAGCGCGCCGGGCGCTCTTGGGGAACTCCCCTGGGCGCACACGGCGATGGCGGCACCATGCATGATTTGCTCGGCGAAGGAAAGCGCCGGGAGCGCCCTTCAGCCGGGCGCCGGTTCTGCAGGCGCAGGCGGGGCGGGTTCGACCCGGACCACCCCCCGTGCGTCCGGCGCTGTGATCCGCCATGCCGGGTTGAGCGTCAGCCGCCAACCGGGTCCTGTGATCCCGCCGGCGCGAGGGGCCGCCGCGGTCGCCCGCGTGAACGTCGCATTGATCAGAGCGCCCTCGGCGGCGACCAACTCGCCCCAGCGGTCGCGCAAGGTGATGCGGCCGTAGAAGCTGCCCAGCCCTTCGACGGGCGTCACGGCGTTGGGATCGAAGTCCATCTGCATTTGCATCAGCGGGAGCTCGAGCCGCGGGCCTTCGGCATAGAGACGGCGGAGCTCAGCCGAGCGGCTGCGCGCCGCTTCCGCCCGCACGCGCTCCTGCTGTTCCAGCTGCGCGCCGCCATAGCGCTGGGCGTCGCGTTGAAGTTCGCGCCCGCTCAACGTCCGGGCGCGCACCGCCGCCGCCAGCAAGTCGGCGGGGGCAAAGGCGCCCAGTTCCTGGCGCCAGGCGCGGTTGTACTCATCGAGCAGCAGCCCGTAGGCGGGGCCGGTGGCGTAGGCGTAAGCGCGGGCTAGCGCGTCATGGCCATCGTAGGCGTCCAGCGTGCGCGCGGCGAAGATCATGGGATTTTCCGCGCCGAGACGAACGCCCGTGTACGCCGCGAGCCCTTCGTTGCGGTCGAGCGCCGCTTCTTGCGCAAACGCTTCCGGAAACGCAGCGTACCGCGCCCGCCGAAACGCCAACGCGTCCTCAGCGGCCCGTTCGCGCGCGCTGCCGCTGGAGCGCAGCGCCGCCGCCAGCGCGCGCATCTCCAGTCGCATGAAGTAGCGGCCGCGTTCGCTGGCGAGGTGAGGGTTGTCGGACGACTGCGTCGGCAAGCCGATCTGAGCTTGAGCGCGATGCCAAGCCTCGTGGCCGACCAGCACCCGGCGTTCGGATGCGTCCGCGGGAAGGGGCCCCAGCACCATGATCCAGCGCACGCCGGCCCACTCGACGGAGGTGTTTGCCATGGTCACGCCGGCCGGCAACGTGCCAATCCAGCCGCCGCCGTTGCTAGTCAGGCGGCCTTCGCGGTCTTGATCGCTAGCCCAGACCGCGCGGGTTTGCGGATCGACCACGATCAGCGGCCCGCACAGCGACACGCCCCATAGGCGGCCGCTGTCCTCGCTGCATAGCTGGCGCAGTTCCCCCGCCGCGGCCTGTTCGAGCGCATAATCCTGCGCAGCCGCCGGACTGGCGACGGCGAACGCTGTGGCCAGAATGAAAAGAAGGCCCCGCATCCCGCTAGGTGAACCTTACTTGCTGGAAACCACAAGAGGGCCGCGACAGGCGGCGTGCGTCGAGCCGTCTTCACAACTGTGGTTACCGGCTCATTCACCTTCCTTTTCAACCACGTAGCAAGCCGGCTCGGGTACTTTCCCGATCTTCATGGACCTTACTCGCCGCTCCCTTCTTTGCGCCGGCGCGACCGCCCTGGGCGGCGCGGGGTTGAGCGGCCGCGCCTGGGCCGACGCGCCGTCGGCTGTGCGCGGGGTGCTACTGCAGGCCGATGGTCCGGCGGCGCGGGTGACGATCGCGCTCGATCGGCAGGCACAGGCGCGGACTTTTTTCCTGAGCGACCCGCACCGGTTTGTAATCGATCTTGTCAACACGCGGCTCGCGCTGCCCCAAGGCGCCAGCGGCGAGGGCCCCGGCGCGGGCTTCGTGCGCCGGTTCCGCTACGCCCCGCAGCCGAATGGCGGCGCCCGCCTGGTGCTCGACCTCGAAGCGCCGGCGCGGCTGCTGCGCCAGGACGTCGGCGGCCGCCGTGCGCCGGAACTAACCTTTGACCTTACGCCCACGACGCCGTTCGCCGCCGCGCCAGCAGCGGGGCAGCCGCGCCGCCCCCAGCGCCGCACCATCGTGGTCGACGCGGGGCATGGCGGCCGCGATCCGGGCGCAATCGGCCGCACCGGCGTGCGCGAGAAAGATGTGGTGCTGGACGCCGCGCTGCAGCTCCGCCAAGCGTTGGAAAGCCGCGGAAATTATCGCGTGGCGATGACGCGCGACGCCGATCGCTACATCCCGCTTGAGGAGCGCCTTCATTTCACCCGCGCTCAGAACGCGGACCTCTTCATCTCGATCCACGCGGATTCGAACGCCAACGCCGAGGCGGCGGGCGCGTCCGTCTACACCATCTCAGAGCGCGGCGAGGCGCGCGCCCAGAACATGGCGCAGAACTGGGACATCGACCTCGGCGACGTCCCGCGCGAAGGCGTCGCCCACGACATCCTGCTCAATCTCTATCAGCGCGAGACCACAAATCGCTCCGCCCAGTTCGCGCAGACGGTCATCCCCCGCCTGGGTGAAGTCGCGCCTCTCTTGCGCAATACGCACCGCAATGCCGGTCTCTATGTGCTGCTGGCGCCTGATGTTCCTGCAGTGCTGATCGAGACCGGTTTCTTGAGCAATGTGGCGGACGAGCGGCGCCTTGCCGACCCGCGCGCCCGCCAGGCCATGGCCGAAGCCATGGCGCAGGCGGTGGATAGCTATTTCGCCGCGCCGCAATTGATGGCCGCGCGTGCCTAAAAAGGGCGCGAATCTTTAGCTATCTCCGGCTACCTACTAGAGCCACAGCCTTACTCGCGCCCTATTGGGAGGCGAGGCCGGACCCTGATCACACGCGCGCAGAAGCGGGGCGCAATGCTGCGAAACAATTCCTACAGAGCTGAAGACCGCTGGGATGACGACGACTACGATTATGACGATCGTGGCGCGTATCGCGGCGGCGACGGCGGGGGCTTTCGTTTCTCGCTCGGAGGCGGTCCGTTGTGGCGCAAAATTCTCGTCGGCATAGCCATGCTAGCTGGCGTCGGCGTGCTGCTGGTCGTGGGCTTCATCATCGCCGCGCTGCAGGGCCTGCCGAGCGTTGCTGATCTTCAGGACTATCAGCCGCCCGTGTCGAGCCGTGTGCACGCGGGCGACGGGGCGCTGGTCGCGGAATTCGCCGAAGAGCAGCGCGTGTTCGTGCCGATCGAGCAGATTCCGGATCACGTGCGCAACGCGTTCGTCGCGGTGGAAGACGCACGCTTCTTCGAACACTCGGGCATCGACTATCAGGGCCTGGCGCGCGCCGTGCTGCGCGCTCCGCTCGATGCGATGCAAGGCAGGCGTCTGCAGGGCGCCTCGACCATCACCCAACAGGTCGCCGGCAACATGCTGACCGGCCGCGCCGCCGAATGTTCGGGCGGTCTTGGCGGGGCGGTGTGCGCCGTGTGGACGAAGCTGCGCGAGGGCCTCGTTGCCCAGCGCATCGAGCGCGCCTTCGCCGCACAAGGCGAAGACGGCAAGGAGCGCATCCTCGAGCTCTATTTGAACGAAATTTATCTCGGCAACCGCGCTTACGGCGTGGCCGCGGCGGCGCTCAACTATTTCGACAAGCCGCTTTCAGAACTGACCGTATCGGAAGCCGCCTATCTCGCCATTCTGCCGAAGGGCCCGGCGAATTATCAGCTGCCGCGTCACCGCGAGCGGGCGATCGACCGCCGCAACTACGCCGTCAGCCGGATGCTGGAGCGCGGCTACATCACCGAAGCGCAGGCCGAAGAAGCGCGCGCCGCCGATCTGGTCACGCGCAACCGCCTCTCCGGCGATCAGTTCGTCGCCGCCTCGCATTTCGTCGAGGAGATCCGCCGTCAAGTCGAGGATCAGTACGGCTCCGACGCGTTGTTGCGCGGCGGTCTCTCGATCCGCTCGACGCTCGACACGCGCCTGCAGCTCGCCGCTGCGCGGGCGCTGCGCCAGGGTCTCGAAGAATACGACCGCCGCCACGCTTGGCGCGGGCCGCTCGGCGCCGGAGATCCGGCGGGTGACGTGCAAGCGCAGCTGCGCGAAGCCGATGCGCCGCCGACTCTGTCGAACTGGGTGCGGGCGATGGTCACGCGCCAATCGGGCGGCGTCACCACGCTGACGGACGAGAACGGTCAGACTGGCCGGCTCAATTCCGATGACGCGCAATGGGCCGCGCAAGCGGCGCGCCGCAACCGTGAACTGGGCTTGCGTCGCGGCGCGATCGTCTACGCCGTCCGCGGGTCGAATGGCGGCTATCGCTTGAAGCAAATTCCGGAAATCCAAGGCGCGCTCGTCGCCATGGACCCGCATACCGGCCGGGTGCTGGCGATGGTCGGCGGCTATTCGCTGGAGCAGAGCACCGGCCTAAACCGCGCCACGCAGGCGATGCGCCAGCCGGGCTCTTCGTTCAAGCCGATCGTCTATGCGTCAGCGCTCGATTACGGCCTCACGCCCGCGACCTTGATCGACGACGGCCCGCTTGCGATCGAAGCCGGCGACGGCACCAATTGGTCGCCGGAAAACTACACGCGTGAGTTCTACGGACCGACGACGATGCGCCGCGGTCTCGAACTTTCGCGCAACGCCATGACCGCGCGGATCGCGTACGAAATGGGCGCAGAGCGCGTGCTCGACTACGGCCGCCGCCTTGGCGTCTATGACGAGCGCACCCAGCCGGTGTTCTCGCTCGCGCTCGGCGCCGGCGAAACGACGCTGATGCGGATGACGACGGCTTACGGCATGTTCGTCAACGGCGGCCGCTGGATCCAGCCGATCATGATCGACCGTATTCAGGACCGCACCGGTCGCTCCGTCTTCCGCCGCGACCAGCGCGAGTGTGCGAACTGCACCGCCGAATGGCGCAGCGGCATGCGTCCGCCGACGCTGCCGGACACGCGTCAGCAGGTGATCGATCCGGTCACGGCCTACCAGATCGTGTCGATGGCCGAGGGCGTCGTGCTGCGCGGCACCGCCACCAGCGTCAATGCGCTCGGTTTCCCGCTCGGCGGCAAGACCGGCACCACGAACGACTATAAGGACGCTTGGTTCATCGGCTTCTCGCCTGACCTCGTCGTCGGCGTCTGGGCTGGTTTCGACCAGCCGCGCAACATGGGCGAAGGCGAGACTGGCGGCCGCATTGCCGCGCCGATCTTCCGCGACTTCATGCGCGTCGCGCTCGAAGATCAGCAGCCGACGCCGTTCCGCATTCCCTCGGGCGTGCGTCTGGTGCGGATCGACGCGATGACCGGCGGCCTGCCGACGGCGACCACCACGACGACGTTGCTCGAAGCGTTCCGTCCGGACACGGAGCCGACCGCCGGCGTCTCGTCCTCGCCGTTCATCTTCGGCGGCACCGATCCGATCGACCCGCGCGTCCTCTCCGGCCTCGGCGACGCCTTGCCCTCCGGCGAACAACGGCCGCAGCAGCAACAACAACAGCCGCAGCAGCAGCAACAGCAACAGCAGCAATCTGAAGACTTGGGCGGGCTCTATTAGCGCCTATACCCTGGCGTTATAGGCCCACCAACACAGCGAAGCTTGCACCGATCCTCTCCGCGCGCTCCAATCGCGCGGGGAGGATTTTCTTTTGACGGCAACAGAAGGCGCGCTGAAGCGCGACATCGGCCTTGTCGGCGCAGCCTTCATTGCGCTCAACGGCATCATCGGCGCCGGCATCTTCGCCATGCCGCAGACGCTGGTGGAGGGCGCGGGCGCATTCAGCCCTTATTTCATTCTGCTGATCGGCGTCTTGATGATCGCCGTCGCGGGCGTCATGGGCGAGCTCGCCGGTTATTTCGACAAGGCTGGCGGCGTCACCGTCTACGCCACCGCCGCGTTCGGCTCCTTCGCGGGCTTCCAAGTCGGCTGGCTCTATTATCTCGCGCGCCTCGGCGCGTTTGCGGCCAACACCAACGTGCTGCTGACCTATCTCGCCGCGTATGCGCCGGTCGACGAAGGCGCGCTGCGCGTCGGCGTGATCGCGTTGCTGACGCTCGCGCTCGTCGCCATCAACATCGCCGGCGTGAAGGGCGCGGTGCGGACGCTCAACTTCGTCACGGTGCTGAAGGTCGCGCCCCTGATCATCCTCGCCGGCTGGGGACTCTTCGCGTTCGCCCCGACAATCCCCGCGCCGCAATGGCCGGCGGATGCGTCCGGCCTCGGCGACATCAGTCTCGTGCTGCTCTACGCCTTCGTCGGTTTCGAAATGGCGACTTTGGTGTCGGGCGAAACGCACGACTGCAAGCGCAACATGCCGCGCGCGCTGATCACCACGATCGTGGTGATGGCAGTGTTCTACTTCCTGATCCAGCTTGCGTACGTCGCCGTCATGCAGGGCGCTGCGCCCGAAGGTGCGCCGCTCGCGGCGGCGGCTTCTGTTCTCGCGGGACCGTGGGGCGCTGCCGCCATCACCGTCGCTGCGATCATCTCGATCGGCGGCAATCTGTTCGCCTCCATGATCGCGACGCCGCGGCTGACCTTTGCGATGGCCGAGGCCGGCTCACTGCCGGCTTGGCTGGGTCAGGTCAGCCGGCGCTTCTCGACGCCGGCGAACTCGATCCTGCTGATGGGGGTGATCGGCGGGGCGCTGGCGGTCAGCGGCGCCTTCATATGGCTTGCGGCGATGTCGGCGCTGGCGCGGATGGTGGTCTATCTCACCTGCATTGCGGCGCTGCCGAAACTGCGCGGCGAGGCGCCCAAACAGCAGCGCGGCGCCGCGTCCCACGTCTGGCGGATGGCCGCGCCGCTCGCCGCGGCCGCGCTTTGCCTGTGGGCGGTGGCGCAGGCCGAGCTGGACGCCTGGCAGTTCATCGCCGGCTTCGCCGCTTTTGGGACGCTGCTTTACCTCCTCAGCCGTTGGCGCCCGCGCCAGCCATCGCCTATCTAGTCCCCGACTCATTCTCTTTTTCGGGGACAGGACCCATGCGCGCCGACATCGCCGCTCTCGCTGAACAGATCGAATCCGCCGTCGCCTTGCTGCGGAGGCGTCTTTGACTGGGATCAGGCCCAAGTCCGCTTCGATGAGCTGACCGCGCTCTCTGAGCGCCCGGATTTCTGGAACGACCCGGAGAAGGCGCAGAAGCTCATGCGCGAGCGCAACAAGCTCGAAGCGGGGATGAACAGCATCCTCTCGCTCGAGCGCGATCTGCGCGATTCTCTCGAACTCGCGGAACTCGCCGAAGCGGAAGGCCACGAAGGGCTGGTCAACGAGGCGCACGCCGCGCTTCAGCACGCGCAAGTGCGTGCGGCGCAGGCTGAACTCGAAGCGCTGCTCTCCGGCGAAGCCGATGGCAATGACGCCTATATCGAGTTTAATTCAGGCGCTGGCGGCACCGAGTCCCAGGACTGGACCGAGATGCTGTTGCGCATGTATTCGCGCTGGGCGCAATCGCGCGGCTTCAAGGTCGAGCTGCTGGAAGAGCAGGGCGGCGACACGGCCGGCATCAAGTCGGCGACGGTCCTGGTGCAAGGCGAGAATGCGTATGGCTGGCTGAAGACCGAAGCGGGCGTGCATCGCCTGGTGCGCATCAGCCCCTACGATTCCAACGCGCGCCGCCACACCTCGTTCGCGAGCGTGTGGGTCTACCCGAAGATCGACGAGTCGATCGACATCGAGATTCTCGACAAGGACGTGCGCACAGACACCTACCGCGCCTCCGGCGCCGGCGGCCAGCACATCAACAAGACCGACTCGGCCGTGCGCCTCACGCACATCCCGACCGGCATCGTCGTGGCCTGCCAGGCCGAGCGCTCGCAGCACAAGAACCGCGCCGCCGCCTGGGACATGCTGCGCGCGCGCTTGTACGAAGCCGAACTGCAAAAGCGCGAGGCGGCGGCGCAGCAGCTCGAAGATTCGAAGACCGAGATCGGTTGGGGCCGACAGATCCGTTCCTACGTGCTGCAGCCGTATCAGATGGTCAAAGACCTGCGCACCGGCGTCGAAACGTCGGACACGCAAGGCGTGCTCAACGGCGACCTCGACCAGTTCATGGCCGCCTCGCTGGCGGCGCGCGTGCACGGGGCGGGCGACAAACAGATCGCGGATATCGATTAGGGGTGCGCCGAGCCTGACTTGGCCCGAGACCCGGCGAGCCCGAACTTGTCGAAAACGGAATGAGTCGCTCCGTTGTCGGTGCGTGGCGTCGCGTTTCGGCAAGCTCAGCGTGACCGCAAGGGTGATTGTGCTCACCCCAGCTTGCGCTTGTTGACGGCAAGCGCGTCCGTTGGCGTCAGACTTTGACAGCTCGGATCAAGTTCGGGGCCAGCTACGCCGCCGGGCAGAGTCGCCGCTTGACGTCTGTTGATTGATCGTTCAAACAAGAGGCATGCGACTACTCCGCTCGCTTCTCGTGTTGGCCGCTTGCGTGTTCGCAGCGCCGGCCTTCGCCCAATCGGCCGTGGTCGATTGTTCGCGGGCGGAGACGAGCGGCGAGCGGACTTTGTGCCACGAGGTGGTGGTTCCGGCCTCGGCCGCGGAGTTGTGGCCGCTGTGGACAACGTCGGCCGGCGTGGGCACCTGGCTTGCCCCGGTGGCGGCGGTGGAGGCGCGGCCGGGCGGCGTGTTGGAGACGAGCTACGATCCGGACGGGCGCATCGGCGATCCGGCCAATATCCGTAATCGCATCGTCGCAGTGGCGCCCGAGCGTCTGCTCGTCATCCAAGTCGCGCATGCGCCGCCGAATTTTCCGCATGCGGCCGAAGTCGCGCGGCTCGCGACGCTGATCGAATTCGAGCCCGTGGGCGAAGGCGCGACGCGCGTGCGCGTGTCGATGCTGGGCTATCGCGAGGGCGAGGCGTACGAGGCGCTCTATCACCATTTCGCTTGGGGCAATGCGTGGACGCTGAACAAGCTCGTCGAGCGCGTGACGAGCGGGCCAATCGATTGGCGCGCTGAAGCGAACGCGGCGTCGCGATGAGCGCGCCTTCCCCGCGCCAGAAGATCATTGAGGCGGCGATGGAGCTGTTCTGGCTGAAGGGCTACAATTCCACCTCGATCGCCGATCTGCTGAGCCGGACGCAGCTCAATTCAGGTAGCCTCTATCATGTCTTCCCGTCGAAGCAGGACGTGCTGATCGGCGTGCTGGAGGCGTATCGCGACGGCATCGAGCAGATGCTGCTCGAGCCGGCTTGGGCGCATGTCGACGACCCGATCGAAAAAATCTTCGCGCTGCTCAACGGCTATCGCACCATGATCGTGGAGAGCGATTGCACCTACGGGTGCCCGATCGGGTCGCTGGCGCTCGAGCTTCACGAGCCCGATCCGCAGGTGCGCGAATTGCTGGCGCAGAACTTCGAGAACTGGACCAACGCGATCGGGCGCTGCCTTGCTGCGGCCGGCGATCGTCTGCCGGCGAGCGTCGATAAGCGTGCCCTCGCGCAGTTCGTGCTGACGGCGATGGAAGGAGGCGTGATGCAGGCGCGCACGCACCGCGACGTCGCGTACTTCGATCGAGCGGTGCAGCAGCTCAGAGCGCATTTCGAGCTGTTGAAAGCGGCGGCGATGGCGAAAGCCTGATCGCCGGAGGGGAGGGCGTCACATGGACATCAATTGGCTTGCAGTGATCGCGGCGGCGGCGAGTTCTTTCCTGCTCGGCGGACTTTGGTATTCGGCGCTGTTTTCGAAAGCCTGGGTGAGCGCGGCCGGCTTGAGCGAGGCGCAGATCAAGGGCGGCAACATGGCTTTGATCTTCGGCGGCTCGTTCGTCCTGGCGCTGATCGCATCCGCCTCGTTCGCGGTTTTCCTTGGACCGGAAGTAAACGCGGCGACGGGCGCGCTTTACGGCCTCACGGCGGGGCTGTGCTGGGTCGCGGCCTCGTTTGGCGTCAATTACCTCTTCGAACGCAAGAGCCTCGCGCTCTTTCTGATCAATGGCGGCTATCACTCGCTGCAATTCACATTGATCGGGCTGATCCTCGGCGCCTGGCGCTGAACGGCAAAGAAAAAGGCCCGGCTCTGAGCCGGGCCTTTAGTTTGTATTCCAACCCAAAACCAAAATCAGTTCGAGGCGCCCGTCACGATGACGCCCGACACCATGCGGTCGTCATTGCTCGGCTCGCCGAAAACGGAGCCCTGATTGCCGAACGCCGAAGCCGCCGGCCGCTCCTGCGGCGAGACGATCTGCGGCGTGGCCGGCGCGCCCGGACCGGCTTGCGACAGCGGATCCTGGAGGTAGCGGCACTGGCCTTCGAAAACCGCGCCCATCTCAACAGAAAGAGATTGATGAACGATGTCGCCGAGCACGTGGGCGTTGCGGGCCAGCATGACCTTGCGGGCGCGGACCGAGCCCTCGACGCGGCCATGCACGGTTACGCTTTCGCTAACCACGTCGCCTTTGACCATGCCGGTGTCGCCCACCGTGAGCGATCCGCCGCGGACGTTGCCTTCGATCTCGCCGTCGACCTGCAGTTCGGCGCCATCGGCGTCGATCGTGCCGGTGATCTTCACGCCGTTGGCGATGATCGAAGCAATGCCTGCACGGCCCGGAGCCGGGCGACGGGGCTGAATCGGATCGGGAAGAGCCGGCATCGTCGTATCCGTCGGTCTACCCTTGTTCGTGAACATGCCGTCCTGCCCTCAGAAAATTAACTGGATCGACCGCGCGACCCCGGAACCAGACCTCGTAGTGCAAGTGCGTCGCCGTGCTGCGGCCGGTCGAGCCCATCGAGCCGACCCGTTGGCCGATGGCGACCCGTTCGCCGGTGCGCACTTGGATATCGCGCAAATGCCCGTACCGAGTCTTAAACCCGTGGCCGTGGTCGATCTCGACAGTATTGCCATAGCCGGAGCGAACGCCAGCGAAGACAACAGTGCCAGGTGAGGTGGCCACCACCGGCGCCCGTTCAAAGGCGGCGAGGTCGAGCCCGGCGTGGAAGGCGGGACGGCCCGTGAACGGATCGACGCGGCCGCCATAGCCTGAGGTTTCGCGATAATCGACGGCGACCGGCGGGGCCAGCGGCGTCGAGTTGGCGATATCGCCCAGGCGGCGGGATTCGGTGACGCGCGCGGCGACTTGGGCGACGCGCTCGGCGAAGGCAGGGTTGAGGCCGCTGTCGCGCAGATAGGCGACGAAGTCCTGCGGCACGAGCGGGCCGCCGGTGGCCGCTTCATCGCCGGTCAGCGAGGTCATCGACACGCCGGTCAGGCGCAGCACGCCGCGGACGGTTTCGCTCTGCTCGACGACCTGGTCTTCCAGCTCGGAGAGGGTCTGCTCCTGATCGCGCTCGAGATCCTGCTGGCGCGCCCGGAAGCCAACGGTTTGGACCTGATAGGGCTCGGTGGTGACAGCGCGGGATTGGCGCGGCTCGGCCTCGTCGATCGAGGCGGCCATGATGATGCGGGCGCCGTCGCGCTCGATCGGGCGGGTGGCGGCGAGCTGGACGCCGTTGCCGCCGGCGTATTCCAGCAGCGAGCGCAGCACTTCGTGGCGGCTCTCGAAATCCTGGGTGGCGCGGTCGAACTGGCGGGTGCGCTCTTCCAGCAGGGCTTGGCTGGCGGCGGCTTGGGCGCGGCTCTCGTTCAGCCAGCGGTCGTATTTGGCGCGCTCACGCTCGACTTCGGCGTTGGAGGCGGTGGCCTGGGGGCCTTCGAGCAGGGTGTTCGCCGTGGCGTAGACGCACCACGTCGCTGCGCCGATGGCCGTCAGCGCCAGCAGGGCCTGTTTGCCTGGAGACAGCGACACGTAACGCACGGTGCCGCCGCTGCGGTGATAGATCTGACGCTCTGGAAAGGCGCGATCAAAGAACGCTCGCGCTCGCGATCCGAACTGGCTCATGGTCCGCCACCGCCCACTAACCGAAACAAAAAAATACGCTGGCCCCGCCGAAAGTGATCCAACCTGAAACGCTCTCGAATTGCAACAGGCCGACTGCGCCGTTTACGAGAATTTCAGCTTCTCTCAACGGGTTTGTGCGAAAGTCGCGCCAAACCTACGTTAACCAAGTAAAGCACGAGTCGACCGGTTCAGAGCGATTTAACCGCTTCCAGAACTTCTTCGACGTGACCCGGGACGCGCACCTTCCGCCACACACGGGCGATCTTACCCTTGGGATCGATCAGGAATGTGGCGCGCTCGACGCCCATATAGGTGCGCCCGTAGAGCTTCTTCTCGCCCCAGACGCCGTAGGCCTCGCAGGCTAGGCCATCCTCATCGGCAGCCAATGTCACATTGAGGCCGTGCTTGGCGGCGAATTTCTCGTGCTTGGTTACCGAGTCGCGGGAGACGCCGACCACGGTGGCCTTGGCTGCGGCGAAATCTTTCGCCTTTTCAGTGAAGTTTAGTGCTTCTTGGGTACAACCCGGTGTGTCGTCCTTAGGGTAAAAATAAAGGACGACGCGCTTGCCCTTGAGGCTCGCCAAGCTGACGCGCCCGCCCCCGGCCGTCGGCAGATCGAATGGGGGCGCGGGGTCGCCAGGTTTGAGTTCTTTCGCCATTGCCGGCCTCCGGCTATCCCAAGATTTTACAGCCGCGAAGCCCACGGCGGCTGGGCTGATGCTTTGCCTCAGCCCGATTCCTCGCGCTAGAGATTGCGTTGGGGCGGCGGAGACGTGCGGATGATACGCCGCTCGACGCTCATTGCTGTCGAGATTCTGCTTGGCCTGGTCGCGGCGCTCGCGATCGGGGTTGGCGTGGCGTGGTGGCGGCTCTCCCAGGGACCGATCGAGCTGGGCTTCCTGCGCGAGCAGATGCAGACCGAGCTGAGCGCGGCCCGCGGCGGCCGCCCGGTCGGGCTCGAACGGGTCGAACTGGCCTGGACCCAGCGCGGCGCGCTCGAACTGCGCGCCGTCAACGTCAGCGTCGAGGACGGCCGCGGCGGCGTGCTTTCGCGCGCCGAGGAGGCGCGGATCGAACTTGCGGTGCTGCCGCTCGCGGTCGGGCGCATCCAGTTGGTGCGCGCCGAATTCGTCGGCGGCGAGATGACGTTCACGCGCAAGCTCGACGGCGCGCTGCACATCGCGTTCGGGCCGGAGGGCGCGCCGCCGGACATCATCGTTCCGGCCTCTCCGACGGACGAGACGCTCGAACAGAAAGTCGCGCGCTGGCTCGACGGGATGGAGTCGGCGTTCCGACCGGTCGGTCCGGGCGGCGACTTGCGCGGACTGAGCGTGCGCGGCGCGCGGCTGGCCGTGATCGACGAAGAAGGCGGCGGCCGCTGGACCGCGCAAGGGGCCAATCTCGAATTGTCGCGCGAACGCGATGCGCTCGCGCTCTCCGCCGACGCGCGGCTCGAAGGCGCCGAAGGCTTGGCCCCGGCCAGCCTGCGCATCACCACCGACACCCAATTCCGCAGCGCCGTGATCGAGTTCGGGGCGACCGACGTTCGCCCGCGCGCGCTGTTCTCCGCTGCGGCGCTCGGGCCGTTCGCCGGTCTCGATGCGCCATTCACGGCAACGGTCTCGATCGGCCTCGATCGCGAGACTGGCGTCAACCGCTTTGAGGGAGACGCCGTGCTCGGGCGCGGCACGGCTGACGCCGGCGGGCAGCAATTCAGTTTGGACGGCGGGCGCTTCCATGGGCGCTACGACATCGCGAGCGACGAGCTCATCATCGATCAGCTGCAGTTGGCCGGGGCTACGACGCGGATTGGCGGCGAGATCCGCGTGCGCGACGTATCGTCGATCTTCCGCGCCGAGGCGAACCAAGCGGCGGCGTTCACAGTGGCGCTGCCCTCGCTGACGGTGGACGTGCCGGGCACGCTATCGCAGCCGGCGGCGTTCACCAATGTCGAAATCGTCGGCGCGATCGCTTCGGCGGAGCGGAGCGTGCGCTTTTCGCGCATTCACGCGGAGACCGGCCAGGGCGTGCTCGACGCGAGCGGAAGGCTCTATTGGGCCGAGGCGGGCGCGGATCGGCGGCTGCGGCCCGGCATCGAAGTGAACGGTCAGCTGCAAGGCAGCGTCGATGCGCGCGCCGTGGTCGCGATGTGGCCGATGGGGCTGGGCGAAGGCGCGCGCGACTATCTCGCCCGCTCGCTGACGGGCGGGCGCATCAGCGATGCAAGCGTGCGGATCGACGTGCGTCCCGCCGACATCGCCGCCGGCGTGTTGCGCGACGAGGCGATGGACATTCGCTTCAACGTCGCCGACGCCTCGATGCAGTTCGTCACCACGATGTCGCCTGTGACGAACGCGCGCGGCTCGGCGGTGTTGCGCGGCAACCGGTTCGACATGACCATCCCGGAAGCGCGCTTCCACAACATGATCGTCAGCAACGGCCGGGTGGAGCTGCCGCGGCTCAAGCCGAAAGGCGCGATGGCGACAATCTCGGCGCGGATCGACGGCGACGCGCGCAGCCTGCTCGAAGTGCTGGGTCAGGAGCCGATCGCGCTGGGTGAACGCCTGCCGGTTGCGGCGGCGAGCGCGACTGGGCGCGGCACGGTCAATATCCGCATCCAGCGGCCGATGCTGCGCGAGGCGCCGTTCGAAACCTGGCGCTTCAACCTCGACGGCGCGATCCGCGACTTCGCCGGCGCGATGACGACCCGGCGGATCGCGCTGAGCCACGGCCAGCTGCAGGTGCGCGGCGATCAACGGGCGATCACGGTCAGCGGACCGATCCGCGCCGGAACCTCGGCGATCAACGAGGTGCGCTGGGTCGAACATATCGGCCGGCGCGGGCGGGCCTCGTCGGAGTACCGGATCTCGGGCGATTTCGACGCCGACGATTTGGAGCGGCTCGGCTATCCAGTGGCGCGCTATGCGCAGGGGCGGATCGGCGTCACTATCAGCGGCCAGGGCCGTGGCTTCGATGTCGACAACGCACAGATCGAACTCGACTTGACGCGCGCGGCCGTCGAAGCGCCGCGGCAATTTTGGACAAAGCGCGCGGGGCAAGCGGCGTCGGCGCAGTTCACGGTGGAGCGCCAACGCGACGGCGGGCTCGCGTTCGCGAACATCGACGCCCGCGGCGCCGGGCTCAACACGCAAGGGCGCATGCGCCTCTCGCGCGACAACCGGATCATGGAAGTGGAGCTGACGCGGCTCGCGATCGAGGGCCGCGCCGACGCGCGCATCAACGCGACGCGGGCGCGCGACGGCGGGCTCGACGTCACGGTACGCGGCGCGCTGTTCGACGCGGCCCCGTTCATGGGCGGCGGCGAAGACGCGCCGGGCGAAGCCCGGGCGACGAACGCGGGCGCCGCAGCGCCGTTGCGGGCGAGTGTGATCGTCGACCGGCTGAAGATGCGCGGCGGCGCAACCTTGAGCGATGCGCGGGTCGAGGTGACAACCTCGCGCGGGGCGCTGGCGATGCTGACCGCGGAAGGTCGCGCGCCGAGCGGCCGGGCGTTCTCGCTGGGCCTTGGTCCACGGCCCGGCAATCCGCAGGGACGCATCCGCCTGCGCTCGGACGATGCGGGCTTTGCGGTGGCGGCGCTGACGGGCGCGGAGAACATCGTCGGCGGCACCGCGGCGGCGGACGGCGACTGGCGCACCGGCCCGCCGAGCCAAGCGCGGTTCGATGTGCGTCTGAGGGATTTCCAAGTCGTCCGTCTGCCGGCGATGGCGCGGCTCTTGTCGTCGGCCGGATCGCTGACAGGTCTGGTCGAGACTCTGAACGGCGAAGGCATCAGCTTCACCGCGCTCGACGCCGAGATGGCCTACGCCAACGATCGGCTGACGATCACCGAGGGACGCATGGCCGGCCCGTCGATGGGGCTCACCGGTTCGGGCGCCTACAACATCGCCCGCGACGATCTCGACATCGACGGCGTCGTCGCGCCGTCGCCGCTGCTCAATCTGTCGATGCTGGGCGAAGTGCCGGTGATCGGCGATCTCCTCGTGTCGCGCCGCGGCGAAGGCGTGTTCGGCATGACCTACACGATCAACGGCCCGGCGGGACAGCCGCGCGTCGGCGTCAATCCGGTGTCGGCGCTGACGCCGGGAATTCTGCGGCGGATTTTCGAACCGGTGCGCGAGAACAACGTCCAGTCGCTGCCGCCGCTGGCGCAGGACGACACGCCTGCGCCCGCAGCGCCGCAGCCGGCGGCCGAACCGCTGTCGGCGACGCCGCGGGACACAGCGGCGCTGGCGCCGGCGAACTGAACCGCGCGCCTATCCCACGCGCAGCAGGACGTGTTTCTTCTTGCCGTGCGAAAGCTTGATCGCGCCATCGACGATGTCAGCCTCGCTGAGCGTCGCCGTTTCGTCGGTCACCGGCCGGTCGTTGACGCTGACGGACTTTGCCGCGATCGCGCGTTTTGCTTCGCCGTTCGAGGCCGCCAGCTTGGCCATGGCGAGCGCGTTGGCGACGCGCAGACCCTTCGCGAATTCCTCTTTGCTGACGGCGATGCTCGGCAGGTTTTCGCTGCGCGCGCCTTGTTCGAAGGTGGCGCGCGCGGCTTCCTCGGCTTTGAGCGCTTCGGCGCGGCCGTGCAGCAGTGCTGTGGCTTCGGTGGCGAGCACTTTCTTGGCGTCGTTGATCTCGGCGCCCTGCAGCGCTTCGAGCCGGGCGATCTCGTCGAGCGGCAGATCGGTGAAGATCTTGAGGAAACGGCCGACGTCGGCGTCCTCGGTGTTGCGCCAATACTGCCAGTAATCCCACGGCGAGAGCATGTCGGCGTTGAGCCAGACGGCCCCTTGCGCGGTCTTGCCCATCTTGGCGCCGGAGGCGGTGGTGATGAGCGGCTGGGTGAGGCCGAAGAGTTCGAAGCCTTCCATACGGCGGCCGAGTTCGACGCCGTTGACGATATTGCCCCACTGGTCGGAGCCGCCCATCTGCAGGTCGCAATCGTAGCGGCGCTTCAGTTCGACGAAGTCGTAGGCCTGCAGGATCATGTAGTTGAACTCGATGAAGCTCATCGGCTGCTCGCGCTCGAGCCGAAGCCGCACCGAATCCATCGTCAGCATGCGGTTGACGCTCATGTGGCGCCCGACCGTGCGCAGGAAGTCGAGATAATTGAGGGGCAACAGCCACTCGGAATTGTCGACGAGGATGGCGTCGCTCTTGCCCGCACCGAAGCTCAAGAACTTCTCGAACGTGCCGCGGATCGAGGCTTGGTTCTTGGCGATCTGCTCTTCAGTGAGCAGCTGGCGCATTTCCTCCTTGCCGGACGGATCGCCGACGCGCGTCGTGCCGCCGCCCAGGAGCACGATCGGCTTGCCGCCGGCCTGCTGCAGGCGGCGCAGGTACATGATCTGGGTGAGATTGCCGACATGCAGCGAGGGCGCCGTCATGTCGAAGCCGATATAGCCGGTGACGCCTTGGGCCGCGGCTTTGTCCAGGCCTTCGAGGTCGGTGCACTGGTGGAACTGGCCGCGCGCGACGACGTCGCGGAGGAAGGCGGATTTCAGGTTGGTCATGGCGGGCGGGGCGATAGCATGGCTTTGGGCGCCCTGTCGAAGGTACGGCGCGTTAAGGCTTGGTGGAGATAAGAGGTGAGAGCCATGCGCCGCGTGATCCTGAAGCCCCATCCCGAGACGCCCGCCCGCGCCGTAAGCGCGGTCGAGGCGGAGGTGCACGCGCCGAGCGCCGGGCAGGTGCGGCTGCGGTTCGAGGTGCGCGGAGCGCTGGAGTCGCTGCAGATACCGGCCCCGGCCGATCCGGAGCGGACGGACGAGCTTTGGAAGCACACCTGCTTCGAAGTGTTCGCGCGCGTGGCGGGGGCGGAGGGGTATGACGAGTTCAATTTTTCGCCCTCGACGCAATGGGCGGTCTATCGGTTCGACGGCTATCGCGCCGGGATGATGAAGCCCGAAGTGCTGGCGCCGCGTGTGGAAGGCGGGATCGAGGGCGATGCGTACGTGCTGCACGCGGCGTTCGATCTGCCCGGCATGGGGCCGTGGCGCGTCGGCCTGGCGGCGGTGATGGAAGAGGCGGAGGGCACGAAGTCCTATTGGGCGCTGACGCACCCGCCGGGCAAGCCGGATTTTCATCACGCGGATGCGTTTGTGTTTGAGTTGAGGCCGTAGCCTGAGCCGTTGACGCGCGGCCTCCGTATTACTAGATTGCCTCGTCGGTATTACCATGGTCACGTTAACTGTAAAATTGCCAGAAGCGCTTGCGGCCAAGCTGCAAGCACTGGTGCGCCGGCGTGGTCAGCGGCGCAGTGAAATTGTGCGCGAGGCGATCGAGCGCGCGGTGGAAGACACTCCGAATTCTGAGGGGCCGAGTGTTCACGACCTGCTGGCTGACCTAAAGGGCGTGGTGAAGGGTCCGAAAGACTTATCGACGAACAAGAAATACATGCGCGGTTACGGCGAGTGACGTCCATCACAATCGTGGATGCAGGTCCGTTGCTGGCCTACCTCAACCGGGCCGACGCACATCATGGGTGGGCGTCTGCGCAGTTCAGTCGGCTCAAGTCGCCGTTGGTCACGTGCGATGCGGTCATCAGCGAAGTGTGCTTTTTGCTGGCTTCGAGAGGCGACGATCTGGCGATTGTGCTTGATATGGTGGCGCGCGGCGCGGTGAGGTCCGAGTTTTCGCTGGCGGCCGAGATTGAATCTGTGCGTCGACTGATGCGGCGCTACGCCAACATCGGTCCTTCGCTGGCTGATATCTGCTTGGTTCGGATGTCCGAACTCCACGCGAACAGCAAGGTGTTTACCACTGACAGCGACTTTCTGATCTATCGGCGCGAGGGGCGCCGTGTCATTCCGCTTATCGCCCCGTTCGATGCATGAGGCGGAATCGCCTAGGATGAAGCCATGAAGTTCGGCATTGAGCGGCTGTTGGAAGATGCGTCGCTGCGGGCGCCGCTTCTGGGAAAGCGCGTGGCGTTGGTGGCGCATCCGGCTTCGGTGACGCGCGATCTCACGCATTCGCTCGATGCGCTGATGGCGCTGGGCGATGTTCGCGTGACCGCCGCTTTCGGGCCGCAGCACGGGATGCGGGGCGAGAAGCAGGACAATATGGTGGAGTCGGCGGACTACACCGATCCGCTGCACGGGATTCCGGTGTTCTCGCTCTATGGAGACGTGCGTCGCCCGTCTGGGCAGATGCTGTCGACGTTCGATGTCGTGCTGATCGACCTGCAGGATCTGGGCTGTCGCATCTACACCTTCATCACGACGCTGCTCTACATGCTGGAAGCGGCCGCGGCGCACGGCAAGGAAGTGTGGGTGCTGGATCGGCCCAATCCGGCCGGGCGGCCGATCGAGGGGCTGACGCTGCGAACCGGTTGGGAAAGCTTCGTCGGCGCGGGGCCGATGCCGATGCGGCATGGTTTGACCCTGGGCGAACTGGGCAAGTGGTTCATCGAACGCTTCAAACTCGACGTGCCGTATCGCGTGATCGAGATGGAGGGGTACGATCCAGAGGCCGCGCCGGGTTATGGCTGGCCGATCGGCGCGCGGACTTGGGTGAACCCCTCGCCGAATGCGCCGAATCTTTGGATGGCGCGCGCCTATGCGGGCACGGTGATGCTCGAGGGCGCGACACTCAGCGAAGGACGCGGGACGACGCGGCCGCTGGAGATTTTCGGCGCGCCCGACATCAGCGGGCGCGATGTGATCGCGGAGATGCGGGCGCTGGCGCCGGATTGGCTGAAGGGCTGCGTGCTGCGCGAGTGCTGGTTCGAACCGACGTTTCATAAGCACGTGAAGTCGCTGTGCAGCGGCGTGCAGATCCATGTCGAGGACCCGGCGCACTACGATCACAACGCGTTCAAGCCCTGGCGCGTGCAGGCGCTGGCGTTCAAGGCGATCCGGCGGCTCTATCCGGATTATGCGCTGTGGCGCGATTTTCCGTACGAGTATGCGTTCGGGAAACTGCCGATCGATGTCATCAACGGCTCGCCGTTGCTGCGCGAATGGGTCGACGATGCGAAGGCTGCGCCGGGCGATCTGGACGCGATCACGATGCCCGACGAGCAGAGCTGGGCGGCGGAGCGGACGCGGTTTCTGCTTTATTGATGCGGGGATCGAGGGCCGCGGGCCGTTAAGGCATGCGCCGGCGCCCGCGCGGAGCGGGGCTCGGCGCGGCGATTTTTTTGTGTTCAGCAACGGCGGTTGATCACGAGGTGTCGGCGTAGGCCGGCGCGGCGGCGAGAGCACCGCACAGCGGCGCGGCCGGCATGGGCGCGGGTGCAATCGGGAAAAGTCGCGTGAGGCGGCGCTTCATGCGCGCGCCAAGCAGCGCGGCATAGTGGTCGAGGCGGCGCAGCACGTCGATCAAAGCGGCGATGCGCGCGGGCACGTCCTTGCGCTTGATCATGCGGCGCAGGCGTGAACCCAGCAGCGAGCGGATATAATGGCGGCGCACGGGAGGGCGGCGACGTCGAAAGTTCGGCATGCGCAGCCGTGCGACTTCAACGGCGCGGATGATCAAGAGCTGAATCGTCGTGCGCTCGAGCCCCGCGAGCGACATGCTGCGGCGGCGGCGGAAGAGTTGGCGCGGTGTGACTTTGCGCCCTGCGAACAGCACTGAAGCGATCCACGACAGCATCGCCAGCGCCCAGAGGACGAGCCTCTGGCGCTGGCGGCTGCTGACATGGTGTTTTGGTGTGTTCATGGGCGCTAGTATCGCCCAGAAAAATCGCGGTCGGATTGATTTCTATGCGATTGCTTTGTTTTCAGCGGCTTGGCGCCGGAAGTGCGGGGATAGCAGAGCGTCCTATCCCCGCCTGGCGCGCTACTTCCGGCCGAACAGGCTGCCCAGGAAGCCGCCGGCGTTTTTCGCCGCGCCTTGGCTGGCGGCGGTGAGTGCGGCCATCGCCTCCTGCTTGGCGTTGTCAACGGCGGCGCCGATGGGCGTTTCGTTCATCAGCTTTTCCGTGCCGACTTCGACCAGCTTCTTGGCCATGGCGGCGACGACTTCTTCGTCGAGCCCGGTGTCGGCGGCGACGGCCTTGATCATGTCTTCGCCGCCCATGCCGGCGCGGGCGGCGAGCGCGTGGGCGACGCGCACGGACTGATCCTTGTTGAGGCCGATCGGTTCGCCGCACTTGGCGATCACTTCATCGCCCAGTTCGGCGACGACTTTCGACATATCGAAGCTCATTTTGATCTCCCCTCGCTGATGCGAAGGCCGGCACGCTAGCAGCGGCTCGTGTGAGCAAGTCGTGTCGATGCAGTAAGAAACGCGCGGCAAGTGACGGCGGTCACGATGATGACCTTCGCACCACCAAATCGATCTATAGTGGGCGGGATGACCGACGGACCTGAATCAGCCACGCCTATAGAGGTCACGCCTGCGATGCTCGACGCAGGCTATGAGGAGCTTTGTCAGCACCACCACGCCGAAGACCCGCGCCAGGTCCTGGAGGTGGTCTATCACGCCATGGCTCACATCGCTCGCTTGCGCGCTTCTTCGATCAATTCTGACAGGTAAGCGAGGGCAAGAGCTGCACAGCCAGCCGGCGACGGATCGGCAATGCGCTGCCCCTTGTGCATGGTCGGGGGCGTGTAAACAATGCCACCCCGAGCCGTCACTGGCGAAAGTTTGATGTGCGCTTTCTCGTGACGGACCCCGACCGGAAGCCCGTCAAGGCTGGTTACGCGAAACACACCATCGCCATTGCTTTGAAAGCGTATGGCGCGGCTCAATCCAGGCCCCGCCGCGCCGAGGCCAACCGATTCTGGAACGAATTCGGTCACCGGCTCCAGCCCGTGCTCGTCATCGTCACGCGCTTGAAACAGGTACTGCAGGAGCGGGTCATCGAAGCGCTCGGCTTTCTTTTCCGAAAACCACCACTGACGAGACTTGGCGTTCTCGCGCGAACCCTTTTCCAGGGTCGTGTAGACGTTCTTCGCGGACACGAGAAAAACGTACCAGCGGCGGCCGAATTCTTCGTGATTCTTGCAGCTGGCTAGCGCGTTTGCCGCCTCACGCGCGGTGACTAGACGACTCTCGGCTTTAGTGATTGCTTTGCGGTCCATGACGAAAAAACCTGATGAATACAGCGAAGCCGAAGCCCAGCGCCGCTTCGAGCAAGCGCTAAAGGGCGCGGCGAAGCCGGCGAAGAAGGCGAAGCCGGCGAAGAAGGCGAAGCCGCCCGCGCCGAAGCGCGAGCGGCCCGCCGATCACAAGGGCGGAAAGTCCGGCGGCAAATGATCTGCGACCGGCGCGCCCGGAAAGAGCTTGCCGTTCTTGATCTCTGAAATGCGGCCTTGGTTTTCGCCGAAGTAAGCAGCGATCACGTGCTGCCAATAACCCATGCGAAGCGCGAGCTTCACAACGGGAACGTCGTCATCAGTGATGACCATTCGTAGTGCTCTTTCGTCGCGGAGAGCCTTGCCCGCATGACCCCAAAGCGTGTTAGACTCAGAGTCGGTTGATCCGGTTTGACGTCGGCTCTCGAAGGCACGTCAGACACCTAAGACCAATTCGACGGCGCGCTTTCTTTGGACGGAGGGCGCGCCGTTTTGGTCTTCGGCAAACAGACTAGATTCCTCGATTCGCCCCCGAGGAATAGGGACTTTAACCATTTCTTCGCTGTGAGTTGTTGGCTCAAAAACCGAGTCACGCCAACGTCTTATTAAGATTCGAGTCGATGCTTGACCGTGATGCTTGACCGGTCAAGCAGAGGCTCTTATATTGGAGCCTATGAACTTGCAGCAGCCCCACTTCCACGATGACGACGCGGCCCGCGCGTACTTTGAGAAAGTGCGCTGGCCGGAAGGTCGGGTGTGCCCGCACTGCGGTTCGATCGGTTCGGAGTACGTCACCAAGCGCGCGGGTCGCTATCGCTGCGGCGCGAAGGAATGCCGTAAGGACTTCTCCACAACGACCGGCACAGCGATGGAGTCCAGCAAGATTGGCCTCAGCAAGTGGCTGTGGACGTTTTACATGATGGCATCGTCCAAGAAGGGCATCAGCAGCCTTCAGGTTCACCGCTCGCTTCGCGTCTCGAAGGACGCGGCATGGTTCATGTGTCATCGCGTGCGTGAAGCGATGAAAGCTGGCGGCTTGCAAGCGCCGCTGGACGGTCCGGGCCGCGTCGTAAGCGCGGACGAGACCTACCATGGAAACATTCCTGAAGCGCAGAAGGTCTATTCCAAGCGCCGCGCCGGTTCGACGACGAAGCGCGGGGGTCGCCGTGGCGTTGGCGATAAACGCGCAATCGTCACGCTCGTAGAGCGTGGCGGCCAATCGCGCTCATTCCACGTCGCGACCGCCGACGCGGAGACGGTCGCCAAAATCCTGCGTGAGAATGTAGCGCGCGAAAGCCGCCTGCACACGGACAGCTCTGCGATCTACAAGAAGGTCGGCAAGGAATTTGCCGAGCATGGCGCCGTCGATCACTCGTCTGGCGAATACGTCCGCTATGAGAACGGCGACTTCATTTCGTCAAACGCATGCGAAGCGTATTTCAGTGTGTTCAAGAGAGGCATGCGCGGCGTTTATCAATTGTGCAGCGAGAAGAATTTGCACCGTTATCTGGCTGAGTTCGACTTCCGCCATAACACGCGCGAACGCCTTGGCATCGACGACAAAGAGCGTGCAGACCGCATGCTCGCTGGCGCTGAGGGCAAGCGCTTGACCTATCGGCGGACTAACCGCTCCGAACAACACGCACGCTGATATTCGTGCGTGGAAGCGACTAGGCAAACGCAGGAAGAAGCGCGATGGCGAAGAAGAAGGTTGAGAACCCGAAGGAAAAGAACCCCGCCGCCGTCGCTCTGGGGCGGCTTGGCGGCCTCAAGGGCGGCAAGGCGCGGGCGAAAGCGCTCAGCAAGAAGCGCCGATCTGAGATCGCCAAGAAGGCAGCGGCGAAGCGGTGGGAGAAGTTAGCTAGTAAGCGCGATTAGAGAAGACATTGCGCCGCCAACAAAGCCAAACAGGCTGAGTAGTGCGATCGCTATAGCGATCCGCGTCAGTAGAATTCCGCGCGCGCTTGCAGCAGCTTGCGCTAGGCGGTTGGGCCCGGAGTCCACGACAAGAACTTCGCGGTACACAGCGTTCGCACTCGCCCAGTCAGTTGAGGCGAACTGCTCTTGCGCGAGATAAGCGAGCACTATCGCTAGAATGGCCATCACCAACCCGAAGGCGAAGAGCCCAAACGCCCACCACAGAGCTATACCGCTCGTGATGAAGTCAGGGACGGCGCCCAGAAAGCTCATAAACCCGATCAACGCGCCGCCGTTGATGAGGACGAGGCTTCGTAATCCCTCCTGAGCAAGTCGCACGCAGAACTCGTTACGAGCGCTGGCGGCCTCAAAGTGCTTGGCAACCCAGATCTGGTTAATCTCGTCGAACGGAGGAGGCTTAGGCGGCATCATGAGCCAAGACCCTGCAAAACGGATGCCGCCACTAGCCCTGGAGCCTGTGGTGTCTTCCGGGAGTAGTGACGGCGGTCACGCGGGGAGGTGGCCGGCCGGCAAAGTTAAGAAAAATTCGAAGTCGGCGGAAGAAACCGGCGGGACGGCTCGTTCGGGCTCCAGAGGCGGCGCGTCTCGGCGCCTGCCAGGAGGGTTCCGACCATGAAGCCGCTGAAGTTGCTTGCCTATGAAGGCGCGGCGCTGCCGCGCATGTTGCAGGATCGTTGGGGCGAGGCCTCGGACTGGGGTTTCGCGGCGCGCTGGGCCGAATGGCTGAGCGCGCGCAACGAAATGGAGGTCTCCAGCGCGCCGCTGCTCGAACGCTGCCTGACGCCAAGCACGAAATCCTTCGCCGAAACCGGCGCGTGGTGCGGGACCGCGCCCGGGAAGTTCTACGACGCGATGACGAGCGGGACCGCGCCGGCGGCGACCGCAGCGCCCGCCGTGCTGCTTGTCACCGGCGACGCGCAGCCTGGCGACACGTCGACGACGGCGACGCTCGAGGTGAACGGCGCGCCGGTGGTGGCGACGATCGACACGCTTGGCGATTTCGACTTCTTCCGCGTCGAGCTGACCGAAGGTCAGCATTACGAGATCGGCCAGTATCTGAAGGTCGGCGGTCCGAGCGGCGTGCCGCTGAGCGACGCTTATCTCGAACTCTATGATGCGCAGGGCAATCTGCTCACGGCAGCGGATGGCGGCGGACCGAACACGCCGTCCGGCCTCGATGCGCTGCTGACGTTCCAGGCGAGCTACACGGGGACGTACTACGTCAATGCGCGCGCGTTCGATCAGGACGCGACCAATGGCGCGAACGGCGACGCGGTCGGCGATTACGAGCTGTTCGTGCGCACCGTCGAGCCCGATCCGACGGCATACGTGCCGCGTTATTCCATCGACAGCCCGTTGCATTCGATCGATTGGGGCAGCCAGATCGACCGCACCTCGCGCAATCCGGACGGCGATAACGGCCCGCGCGACAATGGCGCGCCGAACACCGGCGTCGTCTACAACGCAACCTATGGGATAGAGGGCAAGAACGTCGTCACATACTATTTCGCCAAGACCGGCGATGTCTTCATCGACGAAGATCCGGCGACGCTCGGCACCACCAACACGATGGTCGCCGAGGGCTTCCAGCAATGGGAGAAGGATGCGTTCCGCCTCGCGCTCGACCAGTTCGAGCAAGTGGCCGACGTGATCTATCTCGAGGTGCAGGACCGCGCCGACGCCGACCTCAAATTCGTCACTTATGAAGGCACGCCGGGCGCTGGGGCGAGCCTGCTCGGGCGGATGAGTCCGCCGAACGAGGACAATGAAGGCCAGGCCGAGTTCAACGCCGGCGACGCGCGCTGGACGCAGGAAGGGCTGCAGCAGGGCGGCTACTACTTCCCGACCTTGCTGCACGAATTCGCGCACGGCCACGGCATGGCGCACCCACACGATGACGGCGGCGAGTCGAGCATTATGCGCGGCGCCGGCGGCGGCACGGCCGGGATCGGCGGCGCGCTCGGCGACTTCAATCTGAGCCAACAGGTCTTCACCATCATGTCGTACAATGACGGCTGGCAGACCTCGCCTTATGGGCAGACACGCTCGGGCGGACTCACAGGCACGGAAGTCGATCATTATGGCTGGATGGGCACGCTGGCTGCGCTCGATATCGCGGTGATCCAGGACAAGTACGGCGTCAACGAAGAATGGGCGACGGGCGACGACGTCTATACGCTGAAGGACGTCAACGGCGCGGGCACGTTCTATTCGACGATCTGGGACGCCGGCGGCGCTGACGAGATCAAATATGTCGGCGACAAGGACGCGACGATCGATCTGCGTCCGGCGACGCTGCAATATGAAGAGGGCGGCGGCGGGCGGATGTCCTACGCGTACGGCGTCCATGGCGGCTTCACCATCGCCAACGGCGTCACCATCGAAAAGGCGAGCGGCGGCAACGGCGCCGACACGCTGATCGGCAACGCGGCGGCGAACACGCTGAGCGGCGGCGAAGGCGCCGATCAGCTCACCGGCGGCGCCGGGGCGGACGTGCTGAACGGCGGCGCCGGCGCGGACACGGCGCGCTACGACACCTCGAGCGCGGGCGTGAAGGCCAATCTGAACAAGAGCTCCGACAATGAAGGCGACGCCAAGGGCGATTCCTATGTCGGCATCGAGAACCTCGCCGGCTCGGCGTTCGCCGACACGCTGGTGGGCGACGCCAACGCCAACACGTTGTCAGGTCTCGACGGCGGCGATGCGCTGCATGGCGGCGCCGGGCTCGACGCGCTGTCCGGCGGCGCGGGCGACGACCGGCTGACCGGCGGCGAAGGCGCCGATACGATCGACGGCGGCGAAGGTTTCGACACGGCCAGATACGACGACAGCAAATCGGGCGTGACCATCGATCTCTCGTCCCAGCTGGCGAGCGGCGGCGTCGCCAACGGCGATCAGCTGATCAATATCGAGGCGTTGGCCGGTTCGGCGTACAAGGACCTGCTGAGCGGCGATGGCGGCGCCAATCATCTCTTCGGCCTTGCCGGCGCCGACCTGATCAACGGCCGCGAAGGGAACGACGTCATTTATGGCGGCGCCGGCTTCGACGAACTGGTCGGCGGCTTGGGCGCGGACGAGTTCGTGTTCAAGCGCGGCGAGGGCGGGCGCGATTCGATCTACGACTTCGACGGAAGCGCCGGCGACATGCTGGTGTTCTCGGGCTACGGCACGGAGGCGCAGGGCGCGAGTTTCACCCAGATCGACGAAACGCACTGGATGATCAACTCGGCCGATGGGCGCGTGCACGACGTCATCACGCTGACGAACGGCGCGACCATCGACGCGAGCGACTACATCTTCGGACCGTAAGCAGTGGGTTCGGGAAGCGCCGGCTGCCTTCGGCGCTTCCCGTCTCTCCTTGCGCCGAGGGGTAGGCAACCTCCAGCAAAAAAATTCGCGCGGCCGCCGCGTTTGGTATGGCCGCGCACGCATGGCCGGCGTAGGACTAGCGGACGCGAACCTGGGCGCAGGGGGCCGCCGTGCAGAATGCGGGTTTCACTTTCGCGATCAAATACGCCGGATTGAAAGCGTTGTTGGCGTCGACGGCGATTGCCGCCGTGCTGCTGTTCGCGCCCGATGCGAGGGCGCAGGACGCCAGCGAACTCGAACAGCTTCGCGCTGCAATCGCCGCGCAGCAGCAGCAGATCGAGGCGCAGCAGCGGGCGATCGAGGAACAAAGGGTCCTCATTGAGCAATTGATGGCGCGCGAAGCCGAGCGTGCTCACGTGGCCGCCGAAGAGCTCGACGATATCCGTGCGGCGGGACCGAGGCCTTACGCCTACGACCTCATCACGCTCGACGGCGGTGATGCGGACGGCGGACAATCGAGTGACGAGCCAGTGGGCGAGGCGCCGCCGCCGCCGCAGGCGCAGCCCGATCTCGCCGCCTTGCCCGACTTCGCCGGCGTGCTGACGCCGCGCGGGCGTTTCCTACTGGAGCCGTCGCTCGAATACACCAACTCGTCGTCGAACCGGCTGGTGTTCCGCGGCGTGGAGATCGTGACCGGGGTGCAGATCGGCGTCATCGAGGCGAGCGATGTGGATCGCAGCACGGTGGTGGCGACGGCGGCTGGCCGCTACGGGCTGACCGACCGGCTCGAACTCGAATTGCGGGTGCCGTATCTCTATCGCCGTGATCGGGTGACGACGCTGGCCCAGCGCGACGACCAGATCGTGCGCGAGTTCAAGTTGGAAGGCGACGATATCGGCGATATCGAAGCGGCGATCCGCTATCAGCTCAACAATGCGCGCCGCGGCGGGCCTATCTACATCGCCAATCTGCGGGTGAAATCGGACACCGGCACGAGCCCCTACGAGATCGCGCGCGACGAATTTGGCGTGCTGACGGAATTGCCGACGGGCTCCGGATTCTGGGGCGTCGAGCCGGGGCTCACGGTGCTGCTGCCGAGCGATCCGGTCGTGCTGTTCGCGAATGCGAGCTATCTTTATCACATGCCGGAAGACGTCGACCGCACCATCGGCGATGTGTTCGTCGGGCGGGTGGATCCCGGCGACTCGATTGGCGCAAGCGCAGGCTTCGGCTTTGCACTGAACCAGCGTTTCTCCTATTCGCTCGGATACAAGCACAACTACATCTTCCCGACCGAGACCGAACTCGGCGACACGACGCAGGAGTCCGACGAGATCCATGTCGGCTCATTGCTGTTCGGGATGTCGTATCGGCTGAGCGACAGCGCGACGGCGAGCCTCAACTTCGAGTTCGGCGTCACTGAGGATGCGCCGGACGCGCGGATGGTGTTCCGGATGCCGTTCTTGACCGGCGGGCGTTAGAGACCGCCAAAAATCATCGCGGTGCTGAGTTCGTCGCCGAGGCGGAACGCCGTCACCGAGGCGCGGAAATCCTGCTGCGCGAGGGCGAAGTCCGGCAGCGCGAGGGTGACGTCGATCTGCAAGCTCAAGTCGCGGTTCGAAGCTTCGTTGAGGACCACGTTCCGGAGACCGCCGTCGTCGATCTGGTGGGCGATCAGCGTGAGGCCGTCGGCGTCGGAAAGGCTGAAGCCTTGCGGCAGCGCTTCGCCGGCGCTTGCGAGCGCTTCGGCGCGGAAGACCTCCGTGCTGGTGACGCCGTTTTCGGTCCAGCTGACGTGGGTCTCAAGCAGAAGCTGTCCATTCGAGAACGTGCGCGCGACAGCGCCGAGATCGGCCTCGACACCGTTCGGCAGCAAAAAGCCGCCGCGCAGTTCGTCGAGCTCGTCGGCCGCGAGCGGCCGCTCCGCGATCTCGAGCGCCTGCGCCTCGGCGCCGAGGCCGAGCATGCAGAGGAAGGCGAGCGCAGTGAGCGCGGTGGAAGCGAAATGCGCTTTCATGGGACGGACCCTGCGACTGGGGTGATCTGGTAGAGCGGGGGCAGTTCGCGCGTGAGCGGGCCGAGCGCTGCGGGCGCTTCGGCGGCGGCAAACGAGCGCGGGGCCCAAGGACGCCATTCTTCGGCTTGGTTGAAGCGGCCGTCGACGCCCTCGCCGTGAATGACGAACACAACGCCGTTCCACAGCGCTTCGAAGTCGCGGCGCGAATAGACAGTGATGCCGGCGGCGGGATCGCCGACCAGCACCGCTTCGCCGCTGACGCCCTTGATGACAACGAAGTGCCTGTAGCCGTTGGGCGCGATCATGGCGATCGCGGGCGTGTCGAGCTCTTGCAGGCGATCGAGCGAGAACCGGTAGCCGTCGGCTTGAAGGCCGATCCCCTGCAGATAACGCTGCATGTCGAGCAGAGAGAAGCCGCGGCGGCGGATGCTGTCGCGATCGCCAGTCTCGTACATGGCTCTGAAGATCATAGCTTCGTCGGCCTCGCGGCCGTAGTGATAGCGCAGCAGGGTAGCGAGCGCGGCGGAGCCGCAGGAATAATCGTAGCGCTGGCGCACGACCGTGCGGAACGGGATGTCGCGCCAGCTCGTCACGCCCACGGAGAAGCTTCCGCCGTTCGTTTGCAGACGGAAGTTCTCCGCGTGCGCAGAGGCGATGGCCGCGAGCCATGCGGCGGTCAGGAGCGGGAGCAGTTTCATGAGCCCGGCGCCGGCGGCAAGGCGATCACGACGCTGATGCTTCCCTGCAGGTTGTTGTTGTGGCCGGTGTTGAGCACGAAATTGCCGATGCCGTCGAAGCCGGACATCGCGTCCGAGTTGAACACAATGTCGCCAGAGCCGATGGTCTGGCCAGTGACGGTGTTGCCGCTGTTGGTCGCCGTCAATGTCTGGCTCGATGTGGCGGCGACGAACACATCGGTCACGATCGTCTGCGCGTCGAGCGCGGGCGCGCTCAGGGCTTCGACCTCCGCGAGCGGATCGGTCGAGATCGGATCGGCGACAACCGCGTCTTGTGCGAACGCGGCCGCCGGCAGGCTCAGGATGCAGGCCGCCAAGACCGCGGCCTTCAGATCAGTTCGCATGGCGAACCTCCAACGATCACATTGCACACCAGCGTCCCGCGCCCGCGCGGTGCGCGGAGGCGGGACGCGCGCGCTGCGGGTCAGGGCGTGCCGTCCGCGGCGCCGAAATTCACCGAAGCGTTGGCGGCGATCGCGGTGGCGGACTGGTTGACCGAGCCGACGCCTGTGTTGGCGCTCGACGTGCTGATGCCGGCGAAATTGGCGAAGGCGCCGCCGTCATTGGCGATATCGCCGGTGCGGACGTTGCTTTCGCCGCCATCGTCAGTGTTGGCGCTGACAGCGATGCCGGTCACGGTGGCGTCCAGGTCCTGCAGCGAAAGCGCGAGGGACGCTTCGATGCTGGTGTTGCCGGAATCGTTGATGGAATTGTCGGAATTGTCGTTGCCGGAATCGGCGATGTCGACATTGCCGGAATCGTTGGTGGAGTTATCCGAGTTGTCGTTGCCGGAATCGCTGATCGTGGTGTTGCCGGAATCGTTGATCGAGTTGTCGGAATTATCGTTGCCCGAGTCGGCGATATCGACGGAATTGTCTGAATTGTCGGAATTATCCGAGTTATCGGAGTTGTCCGAGTTGTCGTTGAAGGAATCGGCGACGTCGATCGAATTATCCGAATTGTCCGAGTTGTCGGAATTGTCGTTGCCGGAATCGGCGATGTCGACATTGCCGGAATCGTTGGTGGAATTATCGGAGCTGTCATTGCCGGAGTCGGAGACGTCGACATTGCCGGAGTCCGACACGTTGCCGGAATCATTGATGGAATTGTCGGAGTTGTCGTTGCCGGAATCGTTGATGGAATTGTCCGAGTTGTCGTTGAACGAGTCGGTGTTGGTCACCGAGTTGTCGTCCTGAGCGAAAGCCGGCGGCGTGGCGGCCAGCGCCAGCGCGACAGCGGCCAGCGACGCTGCAAAAAGCGTAGTCTTCATTTCGCACCCTCCGTTGGAGAAACGAGCTATCTGTGTTGGGACCCCCCGAACTCGCAGCACGAGTGCGACACGAGCTAGATTGCGGCGACTTTCCGGCAATGGCCTGGGAAGGGTTGTGGTAAAAAAATTTGTGTAGCGATCGCGACGCGTTCAGCCGGCTGCAGGACGATCGATGTCGACCAGGAGCAGCGCGTGGTCGCTGGCGCGGGGGCGGATGGGGCCGACGCCGGCAAGGCGCGGGCCGGCGTGCGCTTCCGCGGCGCGGGATATCCCTTCGCGGCGCACTTCGAGCGCACGACAGCGCGCGGCGAGCGCGGGCGAGGCGAGCATGCGGTCCGGGCGCGCGTAGCTGCTGGAGCCGGCGTTGAAGTAGGTCCACCGGTCCGGCGCGGGCAGCGCCGCGGCCAGATCGTGCGCGAAATCGGCGGTCAGCACGTCGAGCACGTGGCCGCTTGGAACGTCGTTGACGTTGACGTCGCCGAGAATGAGCCAGAACGCGGCGGCCGGATCGGCGAAGCGGCGCTCGATCAGCGTGCGCACGGCGCACGCTTCGCGGCGGACGACGGCGAGGCTCATGGGATCCGCCGGCGCCTTGAAATGGACGACGTAGAGCTGGACGCCGCCGCAGATCGCGGCGAGGCAGTCGCGGCGGAAGACGGGTGCGGAGGCTTCCGCGCCTTCGGGCGGCGTAAGACCGGCGGCGGCGTAGCTCAAGGCAGCGTGGCTTTGGACGCCCTCGAGCGGCAGGCGGCTCATCAAAGCGACGTGACGGCGGCCGTCATTGCCGGGCAGGCAGATGCGATGCGGGTAGCGCGCGCCGAGCGGCGCGAGATGGGCGTCGTGGAAGGCGTCGAGCGTGCGTTGGTCGAACACTTCCTGAAGGGCGAGCACGTCGGCGTTCGCATCGGCGATGAGGCGCGCGGTGAGGGCGCGATCTGCGGCGTCGAGCGCGCGGGCTTCGGCGCTGAGCTTGGAGAGCGGCATGATCTTGTCGCGCGCGCCGTCGAAGTGGGGTGCGCCCGCGTCTTCGCGCAGGCGCAGGTTCTGGACGTTGAATGTGGCGATGCGCATCGGTGCTTTGATAGGCGCGCCGGAGTACGATGGCGATGGGCTCACCGTTTACGACGGATGGCCTTGCAGACTGGGCTCGTTAGGCGAAGCCCACGCAAACCTGTTCGCACTGTTTATGGAAGCCAAGGCAAACCGCCAAATCGATCCGACTTCGCCTAATCTCGGATGGGCCAGCGGCATACTGAGGGGTGGTGATGAGGCTTGGGGTTTGGCTGATTGTGCCCCTGGTGCTTGCGCTACTTGGCGTCGGCGCGTGGCTGCGGCTCCGCGAGGTTCAGGGCACCTATGCGACCTCCGGCCTTGCTGTCGGCATATGTCAGGCCAATGGCGAAATCGCCGAAGAAACGCGGCAGGAGTTGAGTTCGGCCGCTTTGAGCTTTTTAGAGCTGTTTGCGCGTTCGCCGAACGAAGCGCGCGAACTCATGTCCGAGCGAGGCAGAGCGGCGACCGTGGACCGCGCATCACTGGAGGGCGCCCACGCGATTTATCGGTCAATGGAGACAGTGAGTCCGCCAGTCGTGACGGAAACATATCTGGTCCGCTTTCTCGGTGGATCGGAAGGCGGGTCGCGAGTGCCATGCGGCTTCGTCGGTGGGCGGGCCGCGTTCGTCTCTCGCGGCGGGACCCTTTCCAGCGCGGTGGTGCTCGTCGCCGAAGAGTTTGCAGGAGGATCTGGGCGAACCACATCCGTTTGGATCGAGCGCGAGAACGGGGCATGGCGGATTCGCGCCTTGAATTTTGGCATTAGCCGGATCGTGGGGAAGGGCAGTGCTGAGCTTTGGGAAGCTGCTCGAAACCAGCGAGGGCGTGGCAACGACTTCAACGCCGCCATGCTGTACGCCGCAGCGCGCAGCGCACTGCAACGAGGGCCGTTCTATCAGGACCGTTTGATGCAGGATTTCAATGCCGACATCAGCACGTTTCTGGCGCCGGACATCGTTCGCGGCGACGCACCTTTCACTTGGACGTTTGGCGGCGAAACGTTTGAAGTCACTCAGGTCCAGTATGTGGGGTTTGAGAGCGGCGACGTGGCTCTCGTTATCGACCATGCACCGTCGGCATGGACCGAGAACGCGGAAGCGGAGGCGATCAATCGCCGGCTGATCGATAGCTTCTCCGCTGCGTACCCGGAGTGGCGCGAGGTTTTCGACGCGGTCGTTGCACGCGCGGCGAAGCCGAACAGCAATCAACGATGGGGCACCGTGTACCGGCGGTCCGTAGGATATTCCGACACGCCGAATATCGAACGCCAGGGGGACGTACTAGCGTCCCCATGACAGAAAGAGGCGGCGGCGAGGCAATTCGAAAAAACGCGAAAGGTACAAGATTTCTGTTGACGCGTCGGCGCAGCGGGATCATACACCCGCCCCTTCGCGGGCGAATGGTCGCGCGCGAGATCGAGAAAGAGCGATGAAACAGTATTTCGTCCCGGCGCTGAACTCGCACGAGCTATGGGCTCGCGGCGGCGACATGCGCGCGCTTTCTCGCGGAGGCGGAATGGGTTGATCCCGTTCTGAACGTTCGAATTTTCGAACCCCTCCCGAGCCGATGCTCCGGAGGGGTTTTTGTTTCCGGCCTCTCCGAAGCCTTTGTCGTGGAAACATGAAGGAGAGTTTTCAAGATTCCAGGTGGTGAAGGCGCGGAGTTCTTCGTCTCCAAAACCAAGGCCGCGCCGGCCGTTCCCCTGGATACGATTTGTCGGTGGTGAAGAGCGCGGATACTTCGCTCTGGATAAGCTGGTTCGAATCCAGCCGGCGCATGCATCGTACCGTGGAGCTGGCCTCGCGAGGGCTGTCGTGTCGCGGGTTCGGACAGCAATGTCCTGCGGTGGCGTGGCTTGGCCCGTTCTCGACCGTTCCCCGACAAAACAGTCGCCGCACCGGTGGTGAAGAGATCTGATACTTCGTTCGCAACGCGGGTGTCGCGGGTTCGAATCCCGCCAGCCGAAAGGCTGTAGCTCAGTGGTAGAGCGCCGAGCCGCAACGCCGAAAGGCCGCGCGGCGTCTCAGATTTCGCCCGTTCCCCGGTTCGGCTTGCCAGTTTGGCGGTGGTGAAGAGATCGCGTTCTTCGGGACGGCGCGCGGGAGCGATCCCACGCCGGCCTCCGCAAGGAGGGTTCGCGGTTTCGCCTATTCCCCGCCAAAGCCAGCTTGGCGGTGGTGAAGAAGACGAGTGCATCGGTAAGAGCGCCGCGTCGGAAGATGCGGAGGTCGCGCGTTCGAGTCGCGCCAGCCGCAAGGCTGTAGCTCAGTCACCCGCAAGGGTCCTCGTTTTCGCTCGTTCCCCGCCATCCGAGGTCAACCGGTGGTGAAGAGGTCCGTTACTTCGACTGTAAATCGCGTGGTCGCGGGTTCGAATCCCGCCGGGTCCAACACTTGGGGGCCCGTAGCTCAGTGGGTAGAGCACGATACGGTCTCGTCCGTTCCCCGGTTGGCGTTTCGCCGGCGATTGGCGCCGGCGCGCAGTGATGATGGAGTAGGAAGTGTAGGTGATGTGAGATGGCGACGATCAACAAGACCCGAAGCGTGCGCACGCACGAAGGCGCAAAAGCGCGCGCGTTCACGCCGGAGCAGGCGCTCAAGCGGGCGCTGATGAACTGCATGCTCTGGGAAGACCAGTTTTACGAGGACGGCGTCGCCATCGGCGAACGCATCGGCGCGCTCGTGCCGAAGGTCGCCCCGGAGACCGTCGCGGCGATGGCGATCGAGGCGCGCGAAGACATGAAGCTGCGGCATGCGCCGCTTCTGATCGTGCGCGAGATGGCGCGTCACGAGACCCACCGCGGGTTCGTGGCGGACACGCTCGAACGCGTGATCCAGCGGCCGGACGAGTTGACTGAATTCCTCGCCATCTACTGGGCCGACGCGCTGGGGCCGATGCAACAACGCAAGAAGGCTGCGGTCTCGGCGCAAGCCAAGAAGGGCCTGGCGCGGGCGTTCGCGAAGTTCGACGCCTACCAGTTGGCCAAGTACGATCGCGACGGCGCTGTGCGCCTGCGCGACGTGCTGTTCATCACCCACGCCAAGCCGAAGGACGAGGCGCAGGAGAAGGTCTGGAAGCAGCTGGTCGACGGCGCGTTGAGCCCGCCGGACACTTGGGAAGTCGCGCTTTCGGGCGGGGCGGACAAGAAGGCGGCGTTCGAACGGCTGATCGCCGACAAGAAGCTCGGCGCGTTGGCGCTGTTGCGCAACTTGCGCAACATGCAGCTGGCCGGCGTGCCGAAGCAGACGATCGGCAAGGCGTTGGATGAGATGCGCACCGATCGCGTGCTGCCGTACCGTTTCATCGCGGCCGCGCAGCACGCCCCCGATCTCGAGCCCGAACTCGAACATGCAATGTTCCGTTCGATCGAGGGGCACGCGAAGCTGAAGGGCAAGACGCGCCTTTTGGTGGACGTGTCCGGGTCGATGGACTCGATGATCTCGGCGCGCTCGACCATGCGCCGTCTCGACGCGGCGTGCGGCTTGGCCGTGCTGGCGCGCGAGATCGGCGAGGATGTGGAGGTCTTCACGTTTTCGAACCACGTGAAGAAGGTCCCGTCTCGCCGCGGCTTTGCTCTGCGCGATGCGATTGTTCAGTCGCAGCCGCACATGGGCACCGAGCTCGGCAAGGCGATCCGCGAGGTCGACCAGAAGGGCGTGCGTTTGATCGTCTTCACCGACGAACAATCGCACGACCGCGTCGATGCGCCGAAGGGCGTCGGCTACATGGTCAATGTCGCCTCGTACCAACACGGCGTGGGCGAAGGCGACTGGCGTCGTGTCGACGGCTTCTCGGAAAAGATCCTCGACTGGATTATCGCCAGCGAAAGCGCCTGAACGCGGCCCGCATGCTTTGGCGTGCGGGCCGTATCGCGTCAGCAAGCGTCGACAGGCGCGCCGGACTGAACTAAGTCTGGTCGACTAAGTCCATGAAAAAGCCGATCGCCACCATCAATATCCAGCGAAGCTCTCGAAGACCGCCCGCACTCTGATCGACGATCCGGCGTCGGAAGTCTGGTTCAGCGCCCGAGCATTTGGGAGATCGCGATCAAGCGCTTGGCCCACGCTATCGCGAGTCGGGGCGAACGATGTGGCCGTCGTTGACGATGAGACGGATGTCGCGCAGGGCGGCGAGATCGCTGTACGGATCCGAGCGCAAGACGATCATGTCCGCTTCGAGACCGCGGCGAATGGCGCCGGTGCGGTGGTGAATGCCGAGGCAACGCGCTGCGGCGGCGGTGGCGGATCGGATGGCGGCGGCGCGCGAGAGGCCGCTGGCGTGCAGGTCGGCCATCTCGTCGACAATCGTGCGGTTGCTCGGCGGCGCGTAGCGCATGTCGCTGCCGGCCGCGATCATGACGCCGAGCTGCGCCGCCAGCGCGACCGTCGCGCGCGCACGCGGCGCCATGGCCTGGGCGCGGGCGCGCAACTCGGGCCGATCGTATGAGCCGCCGTGATCGTCCATGTCCGACCAGAACGAGAGCGTGGGCGTGAGACACACGCGGCGCGACCGCATCAATCGCAGCGTCGAAGCGCTTGTCAGCGTGCCGTGCTCGATCGTGCGCACGCCCGCCAGCACGGCGGCCCGCGCCGCTTCGTCGGTGTGCGCGTGCGCAGCGGCCGGCAATCCGGTGAGCGAGGCCTCGGCGACCGCCGCGCGCAACGTTTCGTCGTCGAGATCGCGAACGAGGAAGTCCTGCGCTGGATCGCCCGCGCGCTCCGTCGCCATGAGCTTGATCACGTCGACGCGGCGTTGCGCATTGGCGCGCACGAGGCGGCGAACGCCCGCGGCGTCCGTCCGAAGGCCGGCGAGTTCGGGGAAATCGATGGCGACGGCCTCATGCGGGCGGCGGCGAACGTGATAGCCGGCCGCGAGAATTTCAGGGATGTCCCGCGCGCCCGATCGATGCAGCTCGCGCAGCGCAACGTCGCTGAAGCGGGGCGCGCCCATGGAGCGCGCCGTCGTGACGCCCGCTTGAAGCGCCGCGCGCGCGCCGTCGCGATCCGCAAGATGGACATGCGCGTCGATCAGGCCGGGCAGCAGCCATAACCCGGCGAGGTCGATAGTCTCTGCATCCGACGGCGCGCGGAAGCGGCCGCCGGTGTGGACCGCGTCTATGCGTCCGTCGCGGATGACGACCGTCGCGTTGCGGCGGGGCTGGGCGTGCACGCCGTCAAGCAGGGTGGCGTTGGTCAGAACGATGGGATGCGCCGTCGCGAGCGAGCCAAATGCCGCCAAACCGACCAGCGCTGCAGCGAGAAGTCGTGTGCCCCACATCACCCGACTTCCTTCCACTCTAACGCGGCGCGCGTTTCGCCAAAATGCGCTGCAGCGTGCGGCGGTGCATGTTGAGGCGGCGGGCGGTTTCGCTGACGTTGTGGCCGCAGAGCTCGTAGACGCGCTGGATGTGCTCCCAGCGGATGCGGTCGGCGCTCATCGGGTTTTCCGGCGGCTCGGGCCTGTCGTCGGGCGCCGCGAGCAGCGCCTTGACGATGTCTTCGGGATCGGCCGGCTTGGCGAGGTAGTCGATCGCGCCCGCCTTCACGGCGGCGACGGCGGTGGCGATGGCGCCATAGCCAGTCAGCATGACGACGCGCGCGTCCGGGCGGTGCTTGTTGAGGGCTTCCACGACCGAGAGGCCCGAGCCGTCTTCGAGGCGGAGGTCGAGCACGGCGTAGGCGGGCGGGGCCTTGTTGGCGATGTCGCCGGCCTCGGCGACGCTGCCGACGGCGGTGACGTCAAAGCCGCGCGTTTCGAGGGCGCGCGCGAGCCGGGTGCGGAAGGCGGCGTCGTCGTCGAGGATCAACAGCGACTTGTCGCCTTCAGGAGGGGCGGCGGTGGTCATGGGGTGAATGCTCCGATGGCCCGTATGTAATGTATTTCGGCCCGGATCAAAGCGAAGGCGCCTCAATCGATGTGCGTTCCCAGCGGGCTTTAACCATCGCGCCCTGGTTAGGTGGTCTGCGATTTCGCACTTCCAACGTGGCGCCGGTCCGCTCCAGCAGCGTCTTGGAGATGAAGAAGCCGAGACCGAGCCCGCCGGCGGCCCCCTCGCGGTCGCGCTCGGTCAGATAGGGCTCGCCCAGCCGTGAGAGGATGGCGCCGGAGAAGCCGGGGCCGTCGTCGCGGACAGTGATCTCGACCGAGGCGGCGTCCCAGCGCGCTTCGATGTCGACGCGGGCGTTGGCGAAGCCGACGGCGTTTTCGACGAAGCCGCCGAGCGCATGGACGATCTCCGGCATGCGCTTAACCTCGAGCGGCCCTTCGCCGGCGGCGTCGATGTGGATTTCGGGGCCGAGGCCTTCGTGCGGGCCCACCACTTCCTCGAGCAGGACGCGGATCGGCGCGCGCTGCACCATCACGTCGCCGCGGTCGCGCATCGCCGAAAGCTGGCCGAGGATCGCGCGGCAGCGTTCGCTTTGGGTGACGAGGAGGTGGAAGTCTTCCGCGTGGGGATCGTCGGGGCCCGCTTCGCGCGCCATTTCCTTGGCGACGAGATGGATGGTGGCGAGCGGGGTGCCGAGTTCGTGCGCGGCGGCGGCGGCGAGGCCGCCGAGCGCTGAAAGCGTCTGTTCGCGCGCCAAAACCGCTTGCACGGCGGCGAGGGCGATGTTGAGGCGCTCCTCTTCGGCGGCGACGCGCCAAGCGTAGACGCTGGTGAAGCCGAGACCGACAAGCACGGCGGCGGCGATGCCGAGCTGGTAGAGCTGCGGCAGCTCGAACGCAGCGCCTTGCGGCCAAGGCAGCGGGAAGCGCCACACCGAAATCACGCCGACGCAGATGAAGGTGAGCGCTGCGAGCATGGCGGTGACGGTGGGCCTGAGGATGGTGGCGGAGACGGCGACCGGCGCGATGAACAGGAACACGAACGGGTTCTGCAGTCCGCCGCTCAGCGCGAGCAGCACGGCGAGCTGGACGGAATCGTAAGCGAGCAGCGCCGCGGCTTCCCATTCCTTGGCCAGCTCCTGCGAACGGCGCGTGGCGATGAGGCCGAGATTGAGCGCAACCGAAGCGCCGATCGCGGCCAGGGCCCATTCGAACGGGAACTCGACATCGAGCCCGTAGCGCACGAACAGCACGGCCGCGGTCTGGCCGATCACCGCGAGCCAGCGCAGCAGGATGAGCGTGCGCAGCCGCACACGGCTCTGCGCAATCCAGAAGCTTGGTCCGGGGGCGGGCGCGCGGACGTCCTGAGCCGTCGTCATGGCCTCTCATGCGGGCTCGGCCGCGGCGGCTCAAGGGTGCGGCAGAAAACCATACCAACAATGCGATTGATTGTGCGAAGCGGTCGCAATAAGAGCGGTGTCGGATAACGAGGAATTGGTGATGGGAACGCTGCGGGGGACGACGGCCTTGGCGCTGGTGCTGGGCCTGGTGGGCGCCGGCGCGGCGCAGGCGCAGGAGGCCGAGGAGCGCGATTACGCGGAAAACGAGATCACGGTAACGGCGACGCGGCTGCCCTCAGAGGCCTTCGAAGTTCCGAGCACGGTGACGGTGATCGACGCCGAGGAGATCGAAGAGAATCTCGTCACCGACATCAAGGATCTGATCCGCTTCGAGCCGGGCATCTCGGTGCCGAACGCGCCGTCGCGGTTCGGCGCGGCGATCGGCTCGACCGGCCGCGACGGCAACGCCGGCTTCAATATCCGCGGCCTCGGCGGCAATCGCGTGCTGCTGCTGACCGATGGCGTGCGCGTGCCGGACGGGTTCGGCTTCGGCCCGTCGGCGTTCGGGCGCGGCGATTATGTCGATCTCGATCTGTTGCAATCGGTCGAAGTGGTGCGCGGCCCAGCGTCGGCGCTCTACGGCAGCGACGGGCTCGCGGGCGTGGTGAGCTTCATCACCAAGGACCCGAGCGATTTTCTCGCCGAAGACGAGATTTGGGCGGCGCGCGCACGCGTCGGCTATGCGAGCGCCGACGACAGTTATGCGGCCGGGCTCACCGGCGCAGTGCGTTTCGGCGACTGGTCGGCGCTCGTCGCGTACACCCATCGCGATGCGCACGAGCAGGAGAACCAGGGCGAGAACGAAGAGCTCAATGCGACGCGCACCGCGCCCAATCCGCAGGACATCACCTCCGACGCCGTGCTCGGGCGCATCGTGTTCGAGCCGAGCGCGCAGCACCGCTTCCGGCTGACGGGGGATTACGGCCAGCGCGAAGTGATCACTGAAGCTTATAGCGGCCGCACGCCGCCGCCGGTCGTGCCGCCGCCGTCGGCGACCAGCGTGATCGATCTCGACGGCGTCGACGAAAGCGAGCGGCGGCGGGCGACGTTCGACTACACTTACGAGAACGGCGGCGGAGTCATCGATAGCGCGTTCGCGGCTGTTTATTACCAGACCAGCGAGCTGTCGCAGTTCAGCGACGAAGATCGCTTCACCGCCGCGGACCGGACGCGGCTTTCGACGTTCGAGAACGAAGTCTGGGGCGGCACGGCCCAGGCCGTGAGTTCGTTCACGACCGGCGCGGCGCAGCATCGTATCGTCTATGGCGGCGATTATTCGTTGACGCGGCAAGAAGGCTTGCGCGACGGCACCGTGCCGCCGGTCGGCGAGCCGTTCCCGTCGCGGCCATTTCCGAACACGGATTACACGCTCGCCGGCGCGTTCGTGCAGGACGAGATCAGCTTCATGGACGGGCGCGTCGTGTTCTTCCCGGCGCTGCGCTACGACTATTACGATCTGTCTCCGGAGCCGGACGCGCTCTTCACCGCGCCGGCGGCCGGTCAAAGCGACTCGCGTGTGACTCCGCGCTTCGGCGTGGTGGCCTGGCCGACCGAACAAGTCGGCGTGTTCTTCAACTATGCGCAAGGCTTCAAGGCGCCCTCGCCGAGCCAGGTGAACAACTTCTTCGCCAATCCGATCTTCGGCTACACCTCGATCCCCAATCCTGATCTCCAGCCGGAGACGAGCGAGTCTGTCGAACTCGGCTTGCGGTTGCGGGATGCGCGGCTGTTCGGCGGCGAACTCCGCGCGAGCACGACGACGTTCATGTCGAGCTACGAGGATTTCATCGAGCAGGTCGTGGTCGGCGGCAGCTTCACGCCCGCAGACCCGGCGATCTTCCAGTTCGTAAATCTCGGCGAAGTGGACATCTGGGGCTGGGAGGCGCGCAGCGATGTCAGCTGGGACAACGGCTTCGGCGTGACGCTGTCGGCGTCGTTCGCCGAGGGCGACCAGAATGACAGCACCGGCGACGGGCCATTGCAGAGCGTCGATCCGTGGAAAATCGTCGCCGGCCTCTCCTATGACGAACCGGACGGGCGCTGGGGCGGCCAGCTGATCGCCACCCACAGCTCGGGCAAGGACGACGACCGCGTGCTTGAAAACAGCGATGGGGTCGCCGGCAACGATCTGTTCACGCCGGAGGGTTTCACGATCCTCGATCTGACCGCGTACTGGCACGTCACCGAGGCGGCATCGCTTCGGGTAGGCGTTTTCAACGTGACGGACGAGCATTATTGGTGGTGGAGCGACGTGCGCGGGTTGAGCGCTGCGTCGGCAATACGCGACGCTTACACGCAGCCGGGGCGGAATTTCTCCGCTTCGATCAGCTATCGCTTCTGAGGGAGGCGCGCATGTTTTCGCGACGCAGTTGGTTCGGCGCACTGGCGGCGCTGTTTGCTTTGTCGTTGTCCGCCCCGGCGGCTGCGCAGGAAGCGCGCGGCGAGTTCGGCGTCCTGGTGATGGCGCATGGCGGCGGCGCGACTTGGAACGGCGAGGTCGAAGCGATGCTGGCGCCGGTGGCGGCGGACTATCCGCTCGAGATCGCGTTCGGCATGGCGGACGCGGTGAGTCTGCAAGAGGCGGTGAGCCGGCTCGAAGCGCGCGGCGTGCGCCGGATCGCGGTCGTCCGGCTCTTCGTCAGCGGCGAGAGCTGGTATGAGCGCACCGAACAGATCCTCGGCGTTGCGGCGGGCGCGCCGACGCGCCCGGCGCCTGATCCGCATGCGCATCATGGCGGCCACGGCGGCCACAGCATGGAGTTCTGGCGGATCGCCACCAACGCGCAATTCGCGCTGAGCCGGCAAGGACTGGCCGAAGCGCCGGAACTGGGCGCCGTCCTGGCGGAGCGCGCGCGCGCGTTGAGCCAGGCGCCTTCACGCGAGAGCGTGTTGATCCTGGCGCATGGGCCCGAAGACGACGCCGAGAACGAACGCTGGCTCGCCCACATCGACGCCCGCGCCGAAGCGGTGCGCCAGGCGGCGCCGTTCCGCGCCGTGCGGGTGGAGACGCTGCGCGAGGACTGGCCGGAAAAGCGCGCCGCGTCGGAGGCGCGTATCCGCAGCTTCGTGACCGAGGCGAGCGCAGGCGGCGGGCGGGTGATCGTCGTGCCCTATCGCGTCTCCGGATTCGGTCCCTACGCACGCGTGCTCGACGGATTGGAGTATGCGTCCGACGGCCGCGGGCTGATCCCGAGCCCGCAAGTCGAACGCTGGGTGCGCCGGCAGATCGAAGAGTTGCGCGCGGGAGAATTCCGTGCGCCGGCGCTGTCGGACGCTCATGCGGGAGGAGAACACTGATGACTTCATTGCTGACCCGGCGCGCGTCTCTTCTGGCGCTCGCAGGAGCGGGCGCTGCGATCGCGGCCCCGGCGCTGGCGCGGACGCGCGGCAGCCAAATCGAACGTGATCGCGCCTCGATCCTGGCGATGACCGGCGATTATCACGTCCGCTTCAATTTCGACGAGACGGTGCCGTTCGTCGCCGACTACACGCCGCTCGAGCCGAAGACGAGCGGCGGCTACGAGAGCGTGCGCGTGATCGCCGACGAGGGCGAGTTCATCTCGCTGCAGCACATGCTGGTGGCTGAGCACGAGGGCCAGAGCTTCGTGATCAAGCACTGGCGCCAGGACTGGACCTACCAGCCGCGCACCGTGCTCGTGTACGAGCGGCGCAATTATTGGGCGCTGCGCGATGTCTCCAGCACGGAGCGGCGCGGGGCGTGGGCGCAGACGGTGTGGCAGACGGACGATTCGCCCCGCTATGGCGGCGTCGGGCGCTGGGACTACGCCCATGGGCGCACGATCTGGGTGAGCGGGCCGACGGCGCGGCCGCTGGCGCGGCGCGATGCGATCCGCAACCCGCCCTACGAGCGCTATCTCAGCATCAATCGTCATGCGCTGACGCCGACCGGCTGGGTGCACGAGCAGGACAACGAGAAGATCGGCACGCGTGACGGGGCGCTGGTGGCGATCGTGCACGAGGACGGCGTCAACACGTACGACCGCTTCAGCGATTATCCGGTCGCGGCGGCCGATGCCTACTGGGCTGACACGCAGACCTATTGGGCCGGCGTGCGCACGGCCTGGGATGAAGCCATCGCGCGCCGGCGCGGAGTCTATGTCGAGGAGCAGGCCGAGTGGGGCTCGATCGTCAGTCAGCAGCTGATGACGCTGGCGGACAACATCCACGCTGACGCGGCGCAGACGACGCCCGCGCTCGCAGAAGCGCAAGCGGCAATCCTGCAAGCGACCAGCGCGGCCTGAGGCATCGGTCCGAATTGACGACTCTCGCCGGAAGTGCCCTCTTCCGGCGAGGGTCTCGGCATGAACGTCGCATCGATTTCGGATTTCCGTGAGCTGGCGCGGCGGCGCCTGCCGCGGATGTTCTTCGACTATATCGACGGCGGCTCGTACGACGAGATCACGCTCCGGCGGAACGTCTCTGACATGCAGAGTGTGGCGCTGCGGCAGCGGGTCATGCGCGACGTCTCGAAGCTGTCGTTGGCGACGGAGTTGTTCGGACGCGGCTATTCGATGCCGGTGGGACTGGGTCCGGTTGGGTTCGCGGGCATGTTCGCGCGCCGAGGCGAGACGCAGGCCGCACGCGCGGCGGCGAGGGCGGGCGTGCCGTTTTGCCTTTCGACCTTGGGCATTTGCGGCGTCGACGAAGTTGCGGCCGCGAGCAGCGCGCCGATCTGGTTTCAGCTCTACATGATCAAGGATCGCGGCGTGATGAGCGAATTGCTCGCGCGGGCGGCGCGGCTCGAATGCGCGGCGCTGGTGTTCACGCTCGATTTGCCGGTCGCCGGCGCGCGCTATCGTGACTATCGCGCCGGCATGTCGGCGCCGCCCGGCGTCGCAGCGTCGGTGCGGCGGGCCTGGCAGGGACTGACGCATCCGGCTTGGCTTTGGGATGTCTATGTCGGCGGCGGGCCGCACGCGTTCGGCAATCTCGCCGGCGCGGTGAAGGATGCGAAGGGGTTTGGACGTCTGGCTGCGTGGGTGGCGGCGAATTTCGACGCAACGCTGACGTGGGCCGATCTCGGCTGGGTGCGCGAGCGCTGGAAGGGCCCCATCATCGTGAAAGGCATTCTCGACGCAGAAGATGCGCGCGAGGCGGTGGCGAGCGGCGTCGATGGGCTCGTCGTTTCCAATCACGGCGGACGGCAATTGGATGGCGCATCGAGCAGCATCGCCGCGCTGCCGCGCGTCGCCGATATCGTGGCGGGGCGGGCGACGGTGCTGATGGATGGCGGCGTACGCTCCGGCCTCGACGTGTTGCGCGCATTGGCGTCCGGCGCGCAGGCGTGCCTCTTGGGCCGCGCCTGGGCTTATGCGCTCGCGGCGCAAGGCGAAGCGGGCGTCGCGCGCGCGCTCGAGATCATTCGCGCCGAGCTTGCGGTGGCGATGGCGCTGACCGGCTGCACCGACGTGCGTGCGGCGAGCCGCGATCTGCTGGTTTAGCGCGGCTTAGCGCTCCAGCACGACAAGCATCGGTCCGAGACTTTGCGTGTCGTCGCGGCGTTCGAGCGAGGGCGCCCAGAGGCTGGAGACCGAACCGTCGAGGAAGAGCGCGTCGGCGCACTCCAGCTCGTCACGGAAGAAGCGGGCGAAACGGCCGAACGAGACGAAGCCCGAACTGATGACGAAGTAAGCCTTGCCGCCTTCATCGACGCCGACGCCGTTGCGGAGATTGCGCGAGGCGCCGTCGTGGGAAAAGCGCGGATGCAGTTCGCCGTCGATCACCAGCATTGGGCCGGATTGGGTGGCCCAGCGCGGCGCCGGTGCGGCTTCGGCGTACGCGTCGCTGGTGTCGACATGCACGGCGCCGTCTTCGCCCTGCCAGAACACGCCGTTCGGCTTCATGTGGAAGTTGCCGGGACCGTCGGTGCGGCTCAGCGCGCGCTCGGTTTGTCCGTCTTCGACGTAGAGGCCGATCGGAGCGCCGGCGTGGTTGAACATGCCGGCGTTCATGGCGAAGCGGACATTTCGCGCATCGCGGCCAAGTTCGGCGGCAAGCGCTTCGAAGCTGCGCAGGTAGCGGCCGTCGCCAGCGCGCGATGCGAGGCGCAGATCGTGACGTGCGGGGTCGAAGGTGCAGACGACGAAGCGCGAGCCTTCGAACTCGCGCGTTTCGCACGGCCGCTCGACTTCGGCGCGGCTGACTTGCAATGCGAACAGTACGCCGCCGGCGGCGAGCAGAACGAGCGCGACCAGCGCCGCCGGAAGGGATCTGAAACGCATCATTCCACGAAACACATGCGCTGCTTCGGCGGTTGGGCTCAAGGGCGAGCTGCGGCATTGCGCCCCCTGTGCGCTCGCGCCGCGTTGCCCGCCGCGCCCGTCCGCGCACAATTTCGGGACATGGCTGAGCCCGTCGAAACGCCGCGCCGGAATTTGACTGGCGCCATCGTCCCCGCCCTTGCGGCGGCTGGCTTGGCCGCGCTCGCAGCGCTGGTGCTGGCCGGGCGCAACAGCGAGGAAAAGACCGCGCAGGCGGGGAATCTGGGCCCTTGCATCATCGAGCACGCGGATGCTGTCGGCGGGCCGATCGAACTGCTGGACTCCAACGGCGCGCGGGTGACGCAGGCGGATTTCGCCGGCCAGCCGGCGGTGATCTATTTCGGCTTCACGCATTGTCCGGACGTGTGCCCGACGACGATGTACGCGGTGGGCGAGGCGCTGGCGCGGGACGACAGCTACGACGTGCAGCCGATCCTGATCACGGTTGATCCCGAGCGGGACACGCCGGCGGTGATGGGCGCGTACGTGCGCACGGGTGGCTTTCCGGCAGGGCTCGTGGGCCTGAGCGGGTCGCCGGCGCAGATCGATGCGGCCGTCCGCGCGTTTCGCGTCTACGCCAGCCGCGCGGACATTCCGGGCGCCCCGGAGGGGACCTACAACGTCGACCACTCCTCGTTCCTTTACGTGATGGACGCGCAATGGAACACGGTCGCGATCATGCCGACGATGAGCCGCGCCGATCCGAACGATCCGCGCAGTCCGATGGTCGCGGCGCCGGTGGAGCAGATCTCAGCTTGCATTGCGGCAGGGCTGGAGCGGGCCGCTTCTTGATTATGTGAAGCGCCGCGGCGGATGACGCTTGCGTCATCGATAACCTTCATTACGTTAATGATGAGCCAGATTGGGTGGGGGAACACCAAATCGCGGCCGGGTAGGACTTGCGGCGTAACTCGCCTGTGAGGGCGCCGCAGCGCAACAAACGCGCTTAAGCAGGAGTCTTACCTTGTTGGTAATGGAACCCGCCGCAGAATCCCTGTGATTTGCTGCGACGCAGCACGAAAGGGCCCTGATGCTCTATTCGCTTTACGAGCTGGGACACATGTCTGTCGCGCCGCTGCGGATCGCGGCGCTGATGCAGTCCTCGGTGCTGCGTTCGCCGCTGAACCCGATGGCGGACACCGAAGTGGCGCGCACGGCGGCGGCGGCCTCCGACCTGTTCGAGTCTATGACCCGCCGCTACCGCAAGCCGGATTGGAACCTGCCGGTGACGGTGGTCGAAGGCGCGGAAATTCCGGTGACGCCGCGCAGCGTCTGGTCAACGCCGTGGTGCCGAATGCTGCACTTCGAGCGCGACGCCAAAGCGCTCAAGAATGCGCGCGGCGAGCGGACCGATCCGACGGTGCTGATCGTCGCGCCGATGTCTGGCCATTACGCGACGCTGCTGCGCGATACGGTCAACACCTTCCTGCCCGAGCATGAGGTTTACGTCACCGATTGGTCGGACGCGCGCATGGTGCCGGTGATCGCCGGGCGCTTCGATCTCAACGACTACATCGATCATGTCATGGGCATGCTGCGCGCGCTTGGCCCGGAGACGCATGTCGTCGCCGTGTGTCAGCCGGGGCCGCTGGTGCTCGCGGCGGTTTCGCTGATGGCGGCGGAGGACGATCCGTGCACGCCGGCGACGATGACGTTCATGGGCTCGCCGATCGACGCGCGCAAATCGCCGACGGCGCCCAACAAGCTGGCCGAGACGCGCGACATCGACTGGTTCAAGCAGAACATGATCCATACGGTGCCGGCGCTCTATCCGGGCGCGTTCCGGCGCGTCTATCCGGGCTTCCTGCAGCTTGCCTCGTTCATGGGCATGAATCTCTCGCGCCATGTCGACGCGCACTATTCGTACTTCCAGAATTTGGTGAAGGGCGACGGCGACTCGACCGACAAGCATCGCGACTTCTACGACGAATATCTCGCGGTGATGGATTTGAGCGAAGAGTTCTACATCCAGACGCTCGAAGAAGTGTTCCAGAAGTACACGCTGGCGAACGGGACGATGACGCATCGCGGCGTGAAGGTCGATCCGGGCGCGATCACCAAAACGGCGCTGCTGACGGTCGAGGGCGAGAACGACGACATTTCCGGCATCGGCCAGACGCAGGCGGCGCACGATCTCTGCGTCAACATCCCTGAGAACATGCGGCGCGACTACATCCAGCCGGGCGTCGGGCACTATGGCGTGTTCTCAGGGCGGAGATTCCGCACGGAAATCTATCCGCGCATGCGGGAGTTCGTGCGGACGTTTCAGAGCGAAGCCGCGCGCGGCGCGAAGCGGGGGAAGCTTAAGGTCGTCAGCGAGCAGCGTTAGCTGTTCGAAGACTTGCTTGGCCCGTTCCAAGTCGGCTGCGGATCGGGATCGACCAGCGTCATTCCCTTCCCCTCCGCGGCGCGGACGGGCATGCGGGCGGGATCGAAATCATCCAGCGCACGAACGTTGATTCCGTAGTGATCCGGCATCGAGCGTTTGCGGTGGAAGGGATAGATGCCGCAGACGCTGCAGAAATGGTGGCGGGCGATGCGCGCATTCCATTGGTAGAGCGCGAGCTTGTCTTCGCCGGCGAGCAGTTTGAAGCGGCTCTCGTGCACCGTGGTCATCAGGGCGTTTTTCTTGCTGCAGAGCGAGCAATCGCACGTGTAGATGTCCTCGATCGCGGTATCGATCTCGAAACGAATGGCGCCGCAGTGACAGCTTCCGCGATAGGTGGGCATCTCCAGAGGCTAAAGCGGCGCGCGAGATGCGTGAAGCGGCGCTTCGTGAGATTCTTGCGTATGCGCTTCGATTCGCGGCCGAAGGCCGAACCCACCCAGACCGAGATCGAAACGATCGACGGCCGCCGCGTGCCGGTGAAGCTGATCGTCAATCCGCGCGCGCGGCATGTCTCGGTGCGCATCGATCCGACGCGGCGCGAGGCGATTGCGACGGCGCCGTCGCAGCGGCATCTGAAACGCGCGGCGCAGTTCGCGGCCGAGCGCGCAGGCTGGATCGCGCAGGAATTGTCGCGCCTGCCGCAAGGCGTTTCGCTGACGCCGGGCTCTTATGTGCCGCTGCGCGGCGTTGCGCACCTGCTCGTGTACGAGCATGGCCGCGCGCCGCCTCGCATCGAGGGCGGCGATGCGCCTCGCCTCGTCGTGCCGGCGCCGGATGCGGCGCTGTTCGAGTCGCGGCTGCTGCGCTTCTTCAAGGATCAGGCGCGCGAGGATCTGATCGACCGTGTCGCCGTGCATGCGGTGGCGCTGGGCGTGAAGCCGGTGCGCATTCAGGTGAAGGAGCTGCGTTCGCGCTGGGGCTCGTGCTCGGTGGACGGCGTGCTCTCGTTCTCGTGGCGGCTCATCCTCGCCCCGCCGTTCGTGCTCGATTATCTCGCCGCGCACGAAGTGGCGCACCTCAGAGAGATGAACCACTCGCGCCGCTTCTGGGCGCATGTGAAACGCTGCCTGCCAGACTACGAGCGCGGCCGCGCCTGGCTGCACGAGCGCGGCAGCGAGCTGCACGCCATCGGCATGGTGCGCTAGTCGACAGCGCGCAACGCCGCAGCGTCGTGCAATTCGCCGTTGATGAGGATGGCGCGCGTCGTCGCCGCGTTGGCGACATCGCGCGTCGGATCGGCGTCGAGAAACACGATGTCGGCTTCCATGCCGCGGGCGATGCGGCCGATGCGGTCCTCCATGTGCAGCGTCTCCGCAGCCTGGCTGGTCGCCATGCGCAGGACCGCCCAGGGCGGGATGCCGGCCTCCTGGTGCAAGCGCATTTCGGCGATGGTGTCGAAACCGGGCGCAACGAAGGGGTTGGCCTGATCGGTGCCGATGGTGAGCTTGACGCCCGCTTCGTGCAGCATGCGGGCGAAGCGCATGATCTTCGGCCACACGGCGCGGGCGCGGCGGTAGTGCTCTTCCCGCCAGCCGATGTCGAAGCGGAAGGTCTGCCAGTTCTGGCGCATCAACGGATGCGTGTAGGCGGCGCCGGTGTCGCGCACTGTGGGGTCGTCGCCCCAGAATGTTTTTTGGAAGACGACGAGCGTCAAATCGACGGTGACGTCGTGCTCGACGAGCGCGGCGATGAGGCGCTGCATCTCCGGCGAGTCGAGATCGGCGCGCTCCCACCATTCGTAAAAGGCGTGCGCGCCCGTTTCAGTGGCGTCCCGATAGTCGTCCCGCGCCGTGAGCGGCAGTGCGTCCGCACTGATCGGCATGGCATGAACGATCGCGTCGACGCCGAGCTCGGCGGCGCGGTCCCAGGTGATGCCGCCGGTGTGGGTGATGGCCTCCAAGCCATGGCGGTGCGCGGCTTCGACGCCGGCGGTGAACTGCGCTTCGTCGAGCAAGTGATAGAGCTTGATGTAGTTCATGCCGGCCGCAGCTTGCGCGGCGACGGCGGCTTCGATGCTGGCGGCGTCGGTGACGACGGCGGTCAAACCCTGGAATGGCATGCGGTCGAGAATCTCGCCCGCGGCGCGCGCTTCCGGGCCGAGCAGCGCGCCGCTGCGCACGCCTTCGGCATAGGCGGCGTTGGCTTCGGTCGCGCCGCCGGGATTGCGGATGGTGGTGACGCCGAAGGCGACCAGCATGCGCGCATTGTGCGCGGTGATGTCGTCTTCAGACGTGGCTGCGATCGCTGGCGCGCCGTTTGTGCGCGTGACAGCAAGACGCCCGAGCGTGACGTGGGCATGGGTGTCGATGAGACCGGGCAGCGCAAATGCGCCGCTCATGTCGTGGCGGCGATCGGGCGCGACAGCTGGGCCGAGCCCCGCGCCGGCGTCGACGATGCGGCCCGCGGCGACAACGATGTAGGCGTTGTCGATGCGCCGCTCGGTCGCGGGATCGAGCAGCGTGAAGCCGGCATAGACGTCGGCGCCGGCCGGGGCGGACGCCGTGGCGCAGGCGGCGAGCGCCGCCGCGAGAGCGCACGCCGCGAAAGCGCGCGGGAAAAAGCTGAACATTGCGATACTCCATCCGCCGCCGGCGGCCGCGCCGGCTGATTGAACTTGAGCAGCCGCAGCGGGGACGTTCGGATGCAGGCGGCAAAGAAAAAGCTCCCCGCGTCACCGCGGGGAGCTCTCTTCGCCGGCTTTTGCGCCGGTTTAGTTGCTGGCTGCGCTACCGCCGGGCGGGACGCCAGGGCCGATGTGCTGGTTGAAGAAGGCCAGCGCTTCGGTCAGCACCGTCCGCCACGCTTCGCCGTTATTGGGCGAGGCGTAGTGGTCGATGTCGTGCAGCGTGATGAGGCGCGCTTCCTTACCGGCGCGCTGCATCGCTTGCTGCATCAATTCGCTCTGCTCGATCGGAACGGTGATGTCTTCATCGCCGTGGATCATCAGCAGCGGCATGCCCACGCGTTCGGCGTTCTGCGCGGCAGAGACGGCGTCGAGGCCCTCGTCGTCGCGGTTCGGATCGCCGATGGCGTCAGTCCAGTATTGGTAGGTTGTCGATTGAGAGCCGCCGCCGCCGCCGCCGCCTTGCACGTCGTTGCGGTCACCGGTGCGGACCCAGCGCAGCATAGCGCGTAGATCCGAAACACCTGCGCCCGCCACCGAGCATTTGAAGATGTCGGCGTTCATGAACGAAGCGGTGAAGGCGACGTAGCCGCCATACGACCAGCCGTTGATGCAGATGCGGTTGGGATCGGTGATGCCGGACTGGATGAGGTGACGCGCCGCGTCAGCGACATCCTCCTGCATGCGTTGGCCCCATTGGCCGTGCCCCGCGACAACAAAGGCGCGGCCGAAGCCGCCGCCGCCGCGGAAGTTCGGCTGAAACACCGCATAGCCTTGGCTGGAGAATGACTGCGCGAACGGATCGCTGCCCCAGACGTCGCGCCCTTCGGGACCGCCGTGCGGGACGACGATGGTCGGCAGATTGCGGGCGGCTGCGCGGCTGACGCCCGGCGGCAGCCACAGATAGCCCCACTGACGCTGGCCGTCGGAGGTCGTGTACTCGACGACGTGCTGCGTCGGCAGCAGCGCCGGGTTCACGCCGCTGCGCTGCGAGATGATCGAGTTCAGCGAACGGGTGGCGTGCGTGTAGAGATAGTAGGTGCCGAGATCCTGTGGGCCGTTCGTGTAGAGCAGCCAGTAATTGCCATCGTCCGAACGATCGACCAGTTGGATGTTCACTTGATCGCCGAGCGCTTGATTGATGGCGGCCCAACGCTCGCCAAAGGCGGGATCCTTCGGCTCGCAGGTCCAGCGATGGGCGATCCAGCAAGCCGCTTGCAGTACGTTGTTGGCCGTATCGAGTTCAGCGCCCGTGATGTCGTAAGTCGGATTCGTCTGAATCGTCTGAGTGTATTGGCCGCTGGCGGCGTCGTAGACGAAAAGGCCGCTCGTGTCGGCGCCGTCGCGGCGCGCGAGAACGAAGACTTGTCCCGGCTGCGTTGCTGCGCCGATCGGCTGGAAGTTGGGGCCGCTATTGGCGGCGTCGGCGCCGCGGAAGCGTGCGATTTCGGTCCAGCTGCGCTGACCGGGACCGCGGCGCAGCCAAGCGTAGCCGCGACCGTTGTCGACACTGTCCATACGCAGCACCGGCGTGCCGTTCACATCCACTTCGAATGTATAGGTGAAGATGGTGCCGCGCTCGACGCGCTCGGAGTCGGCGTTATGCACGTTCACCTTGCGTAGTTCATTGCCGCCTTGAGTCGGCACGATGAGCAGGATGTGATCGTCGTCGCGTGGCAGATCGCTGACGATGCCGGCGTCAATATATTGCGACAGCGCCGATGGATCGTAGAGCTGAACGAGGTTGGAGCCGTCGATGTTGACGGCGTAGATGCGCGTATTGGTTTCGAACCCGTCATCGACACGACGATTGCGGTGAATGCTGTCGCCGGTGTCCGCCACAACGCGGTTGCGTTGGATCAGACGGAAGACGATGCGCGAATTGTTGGCGAAGCCGACTTGGCTGATTTCGAGGCTCTGGTCAGCGCGGGCGCGCTGGATCGCCGCCGCTTGCCGCGTTTGCATGTTTACGACCATCAGCACGTCGCCGACTTCGTCACGGCGCAGCACCGCGAGGTGGCGGCCGTCCGGCGACAGCGTCGCGCCGCGGAATTGGTCGTAGCCCAAGAACCAGTCGAGCGGTGCGCGTTGCTGCGCCGCGGCCGGCGTCGCAAACGCCAGCGCCGCCCCGATGAGGACGAGTAATTTTCGGATCATCTTTTCCCCCAACGCCGTTGATACGGTCGTCTCGCGCCACTGGTTTACCCAGCGACGGCTGCCTTGTCAGCCCACGGACGCAGCGGAACCCGCTACTCGGACAGGTGCTCGGCGAGGAAGCGCTCGGTTTCCTCCAGCAAAAGGCGGGCGTCCGTCGTCGTCCAGCTGTCCCACGGGTGGTAAGCCGACTCGATCTCGATGTAGCGCGAGCTTTTGCCGGCGGCCTGCAGCGCCTCGTGCATGCGCTCCGATTGGGACGCCAGGGCGACATCGTCCCAGGCGCCGTGAATGAGCAGGATCGGCGCGGTGATGCGCTCGACGTGGCGGCGCGGCGAGGCGGCGATCAGCGCGTCGCGATCATCGTTCGGATCGCCAATCTGCTGCACGACGGAGGCGTACAGCGCAGAGCGCCGCCCCGCGTCAGAGCGCTCGGTCTCCAGCAATTCCGGCAAGTCGGAAAGCCCGGCGATCGAAACGGCGCATTGGTAGAGCTCCGGCGTCAGCGCAGCGCCTGCGAGCGCGGCGTAGCCGCCATAGGAGATGCCGACGATGCAGATTCTGTTCGCGTCGGCGATGCCGGCTTGCGCCAAATGGCGGACGCCGTCGGTGATGTCGTTCTGCATCAGGCCGCCCCACTGGCGCCAGCCGGCTTCGGCGAAACTGCGGCCGGAGCCTTCGGAGCCGCGGAAATTCGGCTGAAACACAGCGTAGCCGCGCGAGACGAGATACTGGACGATGAAGTCGTAACTGAACGAGTCGCGCGCCGCCGGGCCGCCATGCGGCAGGATCACGGTTGGAAAAGGCGCAGCGCCCGTCGTGGGCGTCGTGAGATAGCCCCACAGATTGGCGCCGTCGCGCGCGACATAGCTCTCGAACCGTGTCGGCGCGAGTTGCGCGCGCGGAATCTGGGGCTGCGTCGAAGCGATGATGGAGACCTGGTTGGTCGAGAGATCGTAGATGTAATAGGTCCCGGGCACGGTCGGTCCGACGGCGTAGAGCAGCCAATAGCGGCCGTCGGAGGAGACGCCGTTGAGATTGAAGTCGGCCTGTTGTTCGAAATAGCGCGAGAGCGCATCGAAGTGGCGCTGCAGCGCCGGATCGGTGGCGCGGCACTCCCAGCGTTGCGCTTCGCCGCAGCCGACCAGCAGCGCGTTGTCATGCGGATTGATCCAGGCGATCGCGGCGTCGGCGCGCTCGTGCCGGAAGACCGGCTCGCCGAGTTCGCCGGTGGCGGTGTCGTAGAGATAAATCGCCTGGAACTCCTGCCCGTGCGGACGCGCGGCGACATAGACTTGGCCTGGCCCTGGGCCGGCTCCGAGCGGGCGGAAGGTGCGGTTTTCCGAACGTTGCGTGCGGCGCACTTCGTGCGCGACAGTCCAGCTGCGCTGGCTCGGGCCGCGCCGGTAGATGCGATAGCCGGAAGCGTAGGGCAGCACGTCCATCCGCATCACCGGACGGCCGTTGCGGTCGACGATGAGGTTCGCGGTCTGCCAGTCGGCGTCTTCGACCGACTGCGCGCGCCCGGTGTTGACGTCGGCGCGATAGAGCGTGAAGCCGCGCTGGCTCCAGGTGCCGATCATGACGTTGTCAGGATCGTTCTCGAGCCGATCGATCAGACGGATCGAGGCGTCGCGCCAGGCCAGGCGATTGGATTGGCTTTCGAACAGCTGCACCGTGTTGGCGCCGTCCATGTCGATGGCGAAGATCCGATAGACGTCGTACTCCTCGCTGGGCGCCTGACGATTGCGCGAGCCCGTGCCGCTATAGTGCATCGTCACCCGCTGGCGCACGACGAAGATGAGGCGGCGGTCGTTCTTCCAGGCGACGCTTTCAAGGTACATCGAACGATCGCGGCGGGCGATTTGAATCGCCGTCGCCTGGCGTGTGCGCCAATCGATGATGACGAGCGCGTGGCCCTGTTCGACCGACTGGATCGCGGCGACGAGGCGCCCGTCGGGCGACAGCGACGGGCTCCACATCGCCGGCTCGCGCGCGAAATCGGCGGCGCTGGGCGCCTGCGCGTGCGCGAGCGTGTGAACAGCTAACAGGCTGACGACAGCCGCCAAAAGCGTGCGAAACATGTTCTCCCCGACTGTCTCCACGGACGCCTCGGCGGAGATTAGGGCAGCCGGCCGCGGCTGTCAGCAGCGAGGGCTAGCCTTCGGGACCGAAGTCGAGCGAGCGGTCCTGGTCGTCCGGCGGCAACGGCACGCCTGTGCCGATATTGACGCCGATCGGCGCGCCCACCGCCGTCATTGTCGGCGCGGTGGGATCGGGGACGCTGACGACGGCGAGGTCCTCGTCGGTCGGCATTTCCAGCGGACGCACCGGCGTGTCGCGCAGCGCCACCGGCATGAAACGCGCCCAGATCTCCGCCGGCAGCGAACCGCCAGTGACGCGGGCGGTGGTGGTGAAATTGTCGTTGCCGACCCAGACGCCGCCGACGAGGCCTGGCGTGAAGCCGATGAACCAAGCGTCGCGATAATCGTTGCCAGTGCCGGTCTTGCCGCCGATCTCGCGGCCGGTAATGCGCGCGGCGGTGCCCGTGCCGGCTTCGACGACGCGATGCATCATCTGATTCATGTAGCGCAGCGGCCGTTCTTCGATGACGCGCGTGCGTTGGCTGCGGAAGCTCCACATCGTCTCGTTGTTGTTGGCGCGGCGGATGCGGGCGACGCCGTGCGGACGCACGAGATAGCCCTCGGAGGCCATCGCGCCATAAGCGCCGACCATCTCTTCGAGCGTGATCTCCTGCGCGCCGAGCGCGAGCGAGTGATAGTTGTGCAGCGGCGAGGTGACGCCAAGACGGCGCGCGACGTCGATCACTTTGGGGCCGCCCACTTCGTTGGCGACGCGGATCGCCACCATGTTGAACGAATGGGTGAAGGCGCCGTTGAGCGTCACGGGGCCGTGGAATTCGTTGGTGTAGTTGCCCGGCGTCCAATCCGGCTGGCCTTCGATCGAGATCGTGATCGGCGCGTCGTCGCGGATGCTCCAGGGGGTGAGACCGTTCTCCATTGCCGCGAGATAGATGAAGAACTTGAACGAGGAGCCCGGCTGGCGGCGCGCCTGGGTGGCGCGATTGAACTGGCTCTGGTCGTAGTCGCGGCCGCCGACCATGACGCGGACCCCGCCTTGATCGTCCATCACCAAAGCGGCGGCCTGGCCGACGCGGCGCGCTTCGCCTTGTTCGGCGAGCACCATCTCGACCGCTTCGGCGGCGGCGCGCTGGGCGGCGATGTCGATCGTGGTCTCGACGACGAAGTCGTCGCGCTGGTTGCCGATGACGTCGTTCAGCAGCGGATCGATGTAATCACGGAAGTAAGAGAGCACGCCGGCCGGATTGCGCCGGCTGATGACAAGCTCCTGCTGCAGCGCGGCGTCGCGTTCGGCGGCGCTGATGAAGCCTTCCGCCACCATTTCGTCGAGCACCACGGTGGCGCGCGCGCGTGCGGCGTCGATGTCCTGACGCGCCGGATTGAGGCGCGAGGGCGCTTTGACGAGACCGGCGATCATCGCAGCCTGCAGCAGCGTGAGCTCACGCGCAGGGCGGTCGAAATAGCGCTCGGCCGCGGCTTCGACGCCGTAGGCGCCGGCACCGAAATAGACGCGGGAGAGATAGAGCGCGAGGATTTCGTCCTTGGTGAAGCGGCTCTCGAGCCAGAACGCGAGCATGATTTCCTGCGCCTTGCGGCGCCAGGAGCGTTCGTTGGTGAGGAAGAGATTTTTCGCCAGCTGCTGCGTGATGGTCGAGCCGCCTTGGACGACGCGGCCGGCGCGGATGTTCTCGGCGCCGGCGCGCATCATGCCGCCGAAGTCGACGCCGAGATGGTTGTAGAAACGTCTGTCTTCGATGGCGATGAACGCCTGCGGCACATAAGGCGGCAGCGAAGCGAGATCGACAGGCGGGGCGTTCTGTGCGCCTTCGCGCAAGATCACGTGGCCGTTGCGATCCAGGAAAGTGATCGATTGGCCCTGGCGCGCCTCCCACAAATCGTCGGTCGAGGGCATGCCCCAGGTGACGAAGAAGAAGAAGCCGATGATGAGGGCGACGCCGCCGGCGGCCGCCCAGCCGCTCCAGACCGCGGCCTCGCGCATGTTGCGCGGGCGCTTGATGTTCTTGGCGGCGCGGAGCGTTTCGGCGCCGGCGGCGCCGGCGACGGTTTTCAGCTGGTCGAGCTTAGGCTTGGCCGCGCGCCAAGCGTCGCGCGCGGTGTCCTCGGCGCGGGCGCGGAGCTGGCCGAACCAAGTCGGCGCCGGCTCGGGCGGCGGCTCCTCCGGGTCGCCGGCGGCGCGGAAATAGTTGGGCGGCAGATCGCTGGCCGCTGGCGGCGGAACGATCTGCGTCGCGTCCGGGTCGGGCGCCGCGCCGGCGGAAGTGGGATCGGCGCCGCTCTCTTCGAACAAGTCGCTGGCCGCGGCTTCGCGCGCGTCCTCGGCAGGCGAGGGCGGATCGCCTTGGGCGGGCGACGGCTTCGGCGGCTCAGCCCCCGGCGCGTTGGGATCGTTTTCGTCAGCCACCCCGGGTCATCCTCCGCGCTGCTGGTAGCGCGATTCGACCGCGCCCCGCCCACGCAGGTCAGGGCGCAGCCGCTTCGTGGCGAAAACGCGGCGAAACAGGGCCGGTTCCCGCCCAGGCTGCAGCCGATGATGGTCCCCGTTAAGCATATGCGCAAGCGGAACGGAAACCGCTTTTTGTTGCGGCCGCCACGGCCCGCAGCCATATATTGAGGCGGTTACGGACGGCCTAACGGACGTCCACAAGGAGGTTTTGATGAGCGACTACCACACCCAGGCCCGCTCGATTCCGACCGGCCGGGCGGACATGGCGGTCGATGCTGGCCTGCGCAAGTTCATGCTCGGCGTCTACAACAAGATGGCGCTGGGCCTCTTGGTCTCGGCCGTTCTCGCCTACGCGTCGATCGCGGTGGAGCCGCTGCGCGCGTTCTTCTTCGGCGTGCCGTTCGGCAGCTCGCCAATGATCTATGTCGTGATGTTCGGCCCGCTGGCGCTGATTTTCATCTCGATGTTCGCGATGCGCAATCCGTCTCCGACCGGGGCCAACCTGCTGTATTGGTCAATCGTCGGGCTGATCGGCATCGGCCTCGGCGTCACGCTGATGGTCTATGGCGGCCGCGCCGGCGGCATGACGGATATCATGAAAGCGTTCCTGGTGACGTCCGCGACGTTCGGCGGATTGAGCCTCTGGGGCTACACGACCAAGAAGGATCTCTCCGGCTGGGGCACCTTCCTCATCATGGGCGTTTGGGGCCTCGTGCTGGCGTCGCTGGTGAATTTCGGCTTCGCCGCTTTCACCGGTCAGCCGATCGAGAACTTCTCGTTCATCATCAGCATCGTCGGCGTGTTGTTGTTCTCTGCGATCACCGCCTGGGAAACGCAGCAGCTGAAATACATGTACTATGACATCAGCGGCAACGAGCGGGCGATGTCGGTGGCGACCACGCTTGGCGCGCTGAACCTCTACATCACCTTCATCAACCTGTTCCGCTTCTTCCTGACGCTGCTCAGCTCGCGGGAATAGGCGGTCAGTTCTCCGAAACGAGAACGCCCCGGCTTGGCCGGGGCGTTTTTGTTGTGAGTTCCCGCCGAAAGTTCCCTCAGTCGCCGATCAGGCGCATGCGCTTGGGAACAAGGACATCGAGAACGCGCTCCAGATCGTGGCCGCGCCGCAGGACGCGCCCGTCGACGGCGCGGACGCTGTAAGCGCCCTGCTTGCGCGCATCATCGGGTTTCTTCTCGATCTGGTAGAGCGGCGCCTCGCTGGTGCGGCGGTAGACGCTGAACAGGGCCCGGTCGGGCAGTGCATCGAGCGCATAGTCGCGCCACTCGCCGGCGGCGACCATGCGGCCGTAGAATCGAAACAGTCGGTCAAGCTCCAGACGCTCAAAAAAGACGTTGCGTCCGCTCATACTCACAGACTCCTGTATTGCCGAAGTATACAACGCCGACAGGCGAGGGCGTCACATCATTAAAAATCCCGCAGGTCGGCTTTTAGCCCGATTTTGCGCTTGCTCTCGCCGCAAGCGAGCGCGAACTTAGCTGCGTGGCCGGCCGGAGAAAGGCTCGTGCTGGGTATCCATCAGCCCCCCCAGCCCCCCCAGTACGCGCTTCGGTCGGTCACATCTCTCTTGCAACAGCCCGCGCATCGCGCGGGCTTTGTCGTATCTGCGCTGCAGAGAAACCCTCGTAAATCAAGCATTCCGAACTAGGCGCCGCATCTGTGCAAACGATCTAGCGCGTGGGGCGACGCCCCCGGGCGGCGCCTGATTTTTCGCGAGGACCGTACGCGTTCATTGGATGGAAACCGGGCCCCGCGTCACCGAATCTGATTCGGCGAAAACCGCCGCGGCTGTGGATAAGAACGGGTGGTGTTTTCGCCAGAACCGCCTTATGAGCGGCCCTCGTTTCTCGACGGGGTCATCCATCCACATGCTGCTGCAGGTCGAAGGTCTGCGGAAGACGTTCGGTCGCCGTATGGCGGTCGACGGCATCGGCTTCTCGCTCGACGTAGGCGAGATCGTCGGTTTCCTCGGCCCGAACGGCGCCGGCAAGACCACCACCATGCGCATGATCGCCGGCTATCTCGAGCCGGACGAAGGCGCGGCCAAGATCTTCAACATCGACGTGGCGCAGGACCGCCGCCGGGCCCAGGAGCGCGTCGGCTACCTGCCCGAAGGCGCGCCGCTATATGGCGAGATGACGCCGTGGAGCTTCCTGCGCTTCATCGCCGAAGCGCGCGGCATGACGCGCGAGGCGGCGCGGCACGCGGTAAGGCGTGCAGCGCAAGATGCGCGGCTGGGGGATTCGATCGAGCGGCCGATTGATACGCTTTCTAAAGGCTACCGCCGGCGGGTGGGCTTCGCCGCCGCGCTGCTGCACGATCCCATGCTGCTCATCCTCGACGAGCCGACCGACGGGCTCGATCCGAACCAGCGTCACGCCGTGCGCGATCTCATCAGGAAGCTCGGCGAAGAGCGCGGTCTCATCATCTCAACGCACATGCTGGAAGAGGTGGAGGCGGTGTGCACCCGCGCCATCGTCATCGACAAGGGCCGCATCGTCGCCGACAAGGCTCCGCAAGCCTTGATCGACGAACACGGTTCGCTCGAACGCGCATTCACGGCGCTGACCGGTGGGGAGGAGCGTACGTGAAGAAGTATCCGGGCGTTTCCAGCATGCTCGCAGTCTATCGCCGCGAACTGCTCTCCTATCTGACCACGCCGACGGCTTATGTCTTCGTCGCCGTGTTTCTATTTGCCATCGGGCTTTTCACGTTCCAGGTGGGCGGCTTCTTCGAAGAGCGGCGCGCGGATTTGCTCGCGTTCTTCACCTACCATCCTTGGATTTTCATGATCTTCTTGCCGGCGATCGCGATGCGGTTGTGGGCGGAAGAGAGCCGCTCCGGCGCGCTCGAATTGCTGCTGACGCTGCCGGCGCCGACCTGGGCGCTGGTTGCCGGCAAGTTCTTGGCGGCATGGACCGTAGCGGCGGCGGCGCTGCTGTTGACAGCCCCGCTCTGGATCACGGTGAACATCCTGGGCTCGCCGGACAATGCGGCGATCTTCACGGCTTATATTGCGAGCCTGTTGATGGCGGGCGCGTACATCGCCATCGGCTCGGCGACCTCTGCGATGACTCAAGCGCAGATCGTCGCCTTCGTGATGGCGGTGTTGATCTCGTTTTTGCTGACAGCGCTCGGAACGCCGCTGGTGATGGATTTCTTCTCGGGCGTGATTGGCGGCGGCGTGGCCGAAGGCCTGGCGCGTTTCTCGCTCTTGCACCACTTCGACGCCGCGCAGCGCGGCGTCGTGGAGTTCCGCTCGGTGTTCTACTACGTGTCGCTGATCGCGCTGTGCCTTGGCTTCACCGCCCTCGCGGTCGATGCGCGGCGGGGAGGCTGAGCGATGAGCGCACGCCGTTTCGCCCTCATCGCCGCTTTGGCGCTGTTGGTCGCATTCGCCGCCGCGAACGTGATCTCGAATTCCTGGTTCCGCGGCTGGCGGATCGATCTCACCGAGAGCGGGCTCTATACGCTGAGCCGCGGCACGCAGCAGACGCTGAACGAGCTGTCCGAGCCGATGGAGCTCACGCTCTATTATTCGCGCGACGCCGCGCGCGAATACCCGCAGCTGCAGGCGTACGCGGCGCGCGTGCGGGAGATGCTGCAGACCTTCGAGGCGCGCTCGCGCGGGCGTGTGCGGTTCGTCGAAATCGATGTCGAGCGCTATTCCGAAGCGGAGGACGACGCGGCTGAGGCCGGCGTCGAGCCGGTGCGGCTGAGCCAAGAGGGCGATCCGATCTATTTCGGATTGAGCGGCGCCAATGCGATCGATGATCGCGTCGGCATTCCCTATCTCGATCCGCAGCGCGAGGCCTTTCTCGAATACGAGATCACGCGCCTCATCTACGAACTGGAAAATCCGGATCGCACCAGCGTCGCGCTGATCAGCTCGCTGCCGATCGATCCGGCAGCGGCGGCCGATCCGCTCGGCGTCGGTCAATCGGTGTTCGCGACCGAACTCGGGCGGCTGATGGATGTCACCAAGCTGGCGCCGGACTTCACCGAGATTCCAGACGTAGACGTGCTGGCGATCATCCATCCCGGCGCTCTGAACCCGCGCCAGCTCTATGCGATCGACCAGTTCATCCTGCGCAAGGGCCGCGCGTTCATCGCGCTCGATCCGGCGTCGCTGCTGGCGCAGGAGACGGGCGGCGGCTTCGATCCGTTCAATCCGGTCGCGCCGGCGCCGGTGAGCTCGAACCTCGGGCCGTTGCTCGAGCGCTGGGGCGTTGCGATGCCGCCGAGCGTCGTGCTCGATCTCGAAGGCGCGCTGCCGGTGCAGGTGCAGGATCCGCGCACCGGACAGACGGGCGAGGCGCCTCAGCCGCTCTTCTTCACCGTGCCGGCGGAGCCCGAACATCTGCATCGCGAAGACCTGATGACGGCGTGGCTGCGCCGCGGCGTGAATTTCGGTTTGGCCGGCGGACTGAATGTCAGCCAGCGCGAAGGCATCGAGGCGACGCCGCTCGCGCGCACGAGCGGGCGGACAATGCGCCTGCCGGCGGAAGCGGCGCTGGCGCGGCCTTCGCCCTACGAGCTGATGGCGATGTGGCCGTCGGGCGGGCGTGTCGAGACGATCGCCGTGCGCTTGTCGGGCAATCTCGAAACAGCGTTCCCGCAGGGCATGCCGGCAGCGCCTCCCGCGCCGCCGCCCACAGAAGGCGAAGCGGCGCCTGAACAAGCCCCGTCTGCGACGCCGCAACAGCCGCAGGCGCCGGCGGCCGAACCGCTGACGCGCTCGGCCACGCCGGCTGAACTCGTCATCGTCGCCGACGTCGATTTCCTGGCCGACGATTTCTATGTCGATCCGCGCAGCGGCGGCGCGGCGGCGGACAACGCCTCGTTCGCGCTCAACGCGATCGACATTCTCGGCGGCTCGGACGCCTTGGTGTCGCTGCGCTCGCGGGCGCCTTCCGTGCGGCGGATGGATCTGGTCGAGGACATGGAGCGCGACGCCGCGCGCCGCATTCGCGACCGGCAGGAGGCGCTTCAGGTCCAACTCCAGGAGACCGAAGCGCGTCTGGCCGAATTGCAGGAACGCGGACGCGGCTCAGGCTTCTTTTCCGGCGATCTCGGCGCAGAGCTGACCCCCGACGAGAACGCCGAGATCGAGCGTTTCCGCGCGCAGGTCATCGAAGTGCGCAGCGAGCTGCGCGACACCGAGCGCAATCTCCGCAGCGACATCGACCGGCTCGAAGCCGTCGTCGTGTTCATCAACGTTTGGCTCGCGCCGCTTCTGGTGGCGGGTGCGGGGCTCTTCCTGTTCTGGCGCCGGCAGCGGCGCGGGAGTGCGCGCCGATGACCACTCAACTCGCCGAGCGCCGCAAGGGCCGCGCGCTGCAGCTCGCGATGATCGCGTTGGCGTTGGTCGCGGTGGCGGCGATCACGCTGGCGATCGAGAACCGCGGTTTGCGACCGGACGCCGCTTCGGGACCGGTGGTGCCACAGCTGGCGCAGAATATCGCCGACGCGGAGCGCATCGTCATAACGAGCGCCGATGCGAGCTATCGCATCGAACGCGTGCAACGGGGCGAAGAGCGAGTCTGGGTGATGCGCGATCGCGGCGATTATCCGGTCACGGCGCAGCGTTTGGCGCAGCTCACGCGAGCGCTGGGGGCGCTGCGCTACACGCGGCGGATGACGAACGATCCCTCCAAGCACGAGCGGCTGGGCGTCACCGATCCGCGCCAGGGCGGACGCGGCGTGCTGGTGCAGATCGAGGGCGGGCGCGGCGCGCTGCTGGTGAATCTCATCCTGGGTGTCGAGCCATCGGGGCTCTACGTGCGCCGTCCGGACGACGATCAGACCTGGGCCGCGCGCGAGGGCGAGAACGCCGAGCTGCCGCCGCTGCGCGACATCGCCGCGTGGCTGGAAATGACGCCGCTCGCCATCCCGGCCGAGCGCCTGGCGCGGGTCGAGATCGTGCCGCCGGAAGGTCGCGCCTATGTGCTGGCGCGCGAGGCGCCGGACCAGCCGTGGCGGATCGTGCAGCCGGCTCTGGCGACGCTCGCGCAGACCAGCGTCACCGCGGCGGCTGAGCAGCTGACGCGGCTATCGCCGGTGGATGTGCAGCTTGCGCCGGCGGTGCAGGGCGACGCGATCGCGCGCGTGCGGGCGATCACGTTCGAGGGCGTGCTGATCGATGCGGAGCTGATCCCGAGCGAGGGCCGGACCTGGGTGAAGTTGGCGGCGCGGGCGGATTCGCCGGAGCTGCAAGCGGCGGCGATGGAGATCAACAGCCGCTCGTCGGACTGGGCGTTCGCGCTGAGCGAGGTGGATGCGCAGGCCGCGGCGCCGCCGCTCAGCGCGCTCGTCCCGAGCGTCGGGCCGCCTCAGTAGCGGCCTTCGCGATAGGTGTAGGCGGCGGCCAGGATGCGGCCGCCATTGGGCTCCTGCACGATCACCGCGCACTCGGGTTGGCAGCGTGGGCGCTCGTACCAAGCCGAGCGGCCGTTCCAGCCGTCGAGACGCTCGATCCATTTGACCAGATTGTAGTGTGCGACGCTGCGGTTGCGATTGGCGCCGCCGGTGACGACCACCGTGAGCGGGCCGGGATCGTAGGCGATCAGCCAGACATCGGCCTGCGGCGCGTTCGAGCGGGCGCCGACGGTGACGCGGACGCGGTTGTTGCGCAAACGAGAGATCGCGAGATCGGGCGCTGCGGCCGGCCAGCCGTCGGCGCGCTGGGCGTCGTACGTGGCGCGGGCCTGATCCCAATCCGAGGCGCTGATCTGGCGGGCGCCGTTGAAGACGAGCTGCGGCGTGAAGCGGCCACGCACGCGCAGCGAGCGCGAGTAGGCGCGCTGGCGATCGCCGTATTCCGGACGGGCGTAGGTGTCGTGCCAGCCGAGATAGTCCCAGATGCCGACCGGAAAGGTGAGCGCGAGCACGTCGTCCTCGCGCGCGAACATGCCGAGCAGGCGGTTGGCGCGCGGGCACTGGGTGCAGCCCTGGCTGGTGAACAACTCCACCACCATCTGCGCGCGTTCGCCCTCCTGGGCGCGCGCGTTTGTGGTTGTCGCCGCCAGCGCCATCAGCGCCAGAGCGATAAGTCGGCCGATCATGCGGGCCACCATGGCCGCCGCGTCACGGCGGTTCTAATCAAACCGCCGTGACGGACTGTTTCATCCCGCTTTGGCCAGTCCGCGCAGCACATAGTGCAGGATACCCCCGTTCCGGAAGTATTCGACCTCGTTCTCGGTGTCGATCCGGCATAGGACCTCGACCTCGTCGGTCTTACCGCCTGCGCGGGTGATTTTCAGTTTCACCTGCTGACGCGGCGTCAGGCTGGCGACATCCTCGATCGAGACGGTTTCCTCGCCCGTGAGGCCGAGGGCGGCCCAGGACTGGCCGTTCTGGAACTGGAGCGGGATCACGCCCATGCCGATCAGGTTCGAGCGGTGAATTCGCTCAAAGCTCTCGGCGATGACGGCGCGAACGCCCAGAAGTGTCGTGCCTTTGGCCGCCCAGTCGCGCGAGGAGCCGGTGCCGTATTCCTTGCCCGCGAAGATGACGAGATCGGAGCCGTGCTTCTGATAGCGCATGGCCGCATCGTAGATGAACATGCGCTCGCCGGACGGCTGATGCAGCGTGTAGCCGCCCTCGACCACCGAACCGTCCTCGTTCTTCACCATCTGGTTCTTGATGCGGATGTTGGCGAAGGTGCCGCGCATCATCACTTCGTGGTTGCCGCGCCGCGCGCCGTAGGAGTTGAACTCCGCTTGCGGCACGTCGTGCTCGGTCAGGTATTGGCCGGCGGGGCTGACCTTCTTGATCGAGCCGGCGGGGCTGATGTGGTCGGTGGTGATCGAGTCGCCGAAGAGGCCGAGGATGTGCGCCTTCTTCACGTCCGCCGGCGGCTTCGGCGTCATGCTCATGCCGTCGAAATAGGGCGGGTTCTGCACGTAGGTGGAATGCTTGTCCCATGCATAGGTGCGCCCGGCGCCGACTTTGATGCCCTGCCAGTGCGCGTCGCCTTTGAACACGTCGGCGTAGCGCTGCGCGAACATTTCCGGCGTGACGGCGGCGCGGACGGTCTGCTCGATCTCGGCGTTTGAAGGCCAGATATCGCGCAGATAGACGGGCTGGCCGTCGGCGCCCACGCCGAGCGGATCGGTCTCGAGATTGACGTAGACCGAACCGGCGAGCGCGTACGCGACGACGAGCGGCGGCGAGGCGAGATAATTCGCGCGCACGTCCTGGTTCACGCGGCCTTCGAAGTTGCGGTTGCCGGAGAGCACCGAGGCGACGACGAGGTCGTTCTCGCTGACCGATTGCGAAATCGCCGGCGGCAGCGGGCCCGAATTGCCGATGCAGGTGGTGCAGCCGTACCCGACAAGGTGGAAGCCGAGCGCGTCGAGATCGTCGTCGAGGCCGGCTTTGGAGAGATAGTCGGTGACGACTTGGCTGCCGGGTGCGAGCGAAGTCTTCACCCACGGCTTCACCTTGAGGCCGCGCTTTCTTGCGTTGCGGGCGACGAGGCCCGCGGCGAGCATCACGCTCGGGTTAGAGGTGTTGGTGCATGAGGTGATGGCGGCGATGACGACGTCGCCATGGCCGATGTCGTGCGCAGCCTCGGCGACCGGCGCGCGCTTCTTCAGCTCGGCGCCCTTTTTGAACTCCTCGGTCATCACCTTGGTGAAGCCCTCGGCGAGCGCGCCGAGCAGGACCCGGTCCTGCGGACGCTTCGGCCCCGCCAGCGAGGGGCGCACGTCGGCGAGCGAAAGTTCGAGCGTGTCGGTGAATTCAGGCTCAGCGTCGGTGCGCCAGAGCCCTTGCTGTTTGCAGTAGGCTTCGACCAATGCGACGCGCGCGGGATCGCGGCCAGTGGCGCGCAGGTAGTCGATGGTCTTTTGGTCGACTGGGAAGAAGCCGCAGGTGGCGCCGTATTCGGGCGCCATGTTGGCGATGGTGGCGCGGTCCTCGACGCTCATCGTGTCGAGACCGGGGCCGAAGAATTCGACGAACTTGCCGACGACGCCCTTCTTGCGCAGCATCTGCGTGACGGTGAGCACGAGGTCAGTGGCGGTGGCGCCTTCCTGCAGCCTGCCGGTGAGGCGGAAGCCGATCACTTCCGGAATCAGCATCGAGATCGGCTGGCCGAGCATCGCCGCTTCCGCTTCGATGCCGCCGACGCCCCAACCCAGAACGCCGATGCCATTGATCATGGTGGTGTGGCTGTCAGTGCCGACGACCGTGTCCGGGTAGGCCAGCTCTTCGCCACCTTCGTCGCGCGTCCAGACGCTTTGGCCGAGATATTCGAGGTTGACCTGGTGGCAGATGCCGGTGCCCGGCGGGACGACGCGGAAGTTGCGGAACGCCTGCTGGCCCCAACGCAGGAATTGGTAGCGTTCGCCATTGCGTGCGTATTCGAGTTCGACGTTCTGGACGAACGCGGAGGTGCTGGCGAAGTGATCGACCATCACCGAGTGGTCGATGACGAGATCGACCGGCACGAGCGGATTGATGCGCTCGGGATCGGCTTTCAAATGCGCAGCCGCGTCGCGCATGGCGGCGAGGTCGACGACGGCGGGCACGCCGGTGAAGTCCTGCATCAAGACGCGCGCCGGGCTGAAGGCGATCTCGACTTCGTTCTTGCCCTTGTTGAGGAGCCACGCCGTCATTGCGACGATATCGGCCTTCTTCACCGCGACGCCGTCTTCGGTGCGGATCAGATTCTCCAGCAGCACTTTGAGCGACATCGGCAGCTTCGCGATGTCGCCGAGGCCGTTCTGGCTGGCTTTGCCGAGATCGTAATAGGCGTAGGTCTTGCCGCCGACGCTGAGGGTGGAGCGGGCGTTGAACGAGTTCGCAGATGACATGAGCATGCATCCTGGTTTGGGGCTTCAGAGATGCAGGCGCGTTGGGGAGCGCCCCAAATCCGGAATCAAACCGGGCGCGCGGCAGGGCTTATTTAGCGCCCTTTGGTGAAGGCGCAATTGAGACGGCTGGGCGCAGTTCAGGGGTCGCGCTCAGTTGCGAGTGGATCGCAAAAGCGCTTCCGTGTCGGCTTCATTGGCGTCTCTACGCTGGCGTCAGCCTGAGCTTGTGGAAGGCGGCGGGGTTTCCACTGGCGGATTGCGCCGGAAAATCCTCCCGCCGCGTCTCTTGCGCCAGCGCAACGCGAGCCAAATCAGCGGAACTGCGATGACGGCGATCGGGATGAGGCCGGCGATCAAGTAGATCAAAGCGGCGAAGCCGGCGACGATGACGCCAAGGAAGTCCGCCAACGCGCGCTGCAGCGGCTCGAACGTGTTGCTGCCGACCGGGCGCGGGGCGGAGCGATAATTGATCGCCAGTTCCGACATCGACACCCGCGTGCGCATGACGGCGAGGTTCGATTGAATCGCATCGATTTCGCCTTGCACGCGGGCGAGTTCGCGCTCGACTTCGAGCAGGTCGGCCAGGCGGCCGGGCCGCGAGCGCAACAGCTCCTGGAGACGGTTGCGCAGCGCCGTCAACGCGCGCAGGCGCGCTTCGGTGTCGACGATCTGACGGGTCAGGTCTTCGGTGTTGGTGGTCTGCTCGACGATGCGGCCGCCCGCTTCGTCGACTTGCGCGGACATGCCGGACATGAAGTTGCGCAGCCATTGCGGTTCGCCGCGCATCTGCACGTAGCCGGTCATGTACGCGTCGGGATCGCCGCTCTTGTTGGAGCCGATCAGCTGGCACAGGCGCGGGCCGGCGGATTGGCAGGCTTGCACATGCGCGTCGACGACGCCGGCAAGGCGCTGGCTCGGGATCTCGAGGCCCATCGCATAGCTGTAGGCGAGATAGAGGATCGGCGAGGTCGTGCCGCCGCCTTGGGGCGGCGGTTCGCCGGGGCTGGCTTGCTGCTCGCCGCTGGAGGGGTCCGCTGGCGCCGGCGCGGCGGGTGGGGCGGCGGCGCGTTGCGCGACGTCAGCGTCCATGCCGCCATAGGCTTCAGTGGTGGCCGCCTCTTCGGAGGTGGTCACCTGTTGGCCGCAAGCGGCCAGAACCAGCGCGAGCATCGCGCCCGCAACTAACCGCAGCATCGCAGCACCTCCCTCCGCGATCACCAAGGAGCGCCTTGGCGGATCAGGCAACCCTTTCTAGAACCGGGGCGGCATTATGAGCGGGTCCGGTCCTTTCCAAGACAAGCCGTCGTTGCGGGTTGAATCGCTAACGCTTACGCGCGGCGAGCGAACGCTGCTGCGCGATTTGAACTTCGCCGCCGAGCCCGGCGCCTTCGTGGAGATCCGCGGCGGCAACGGGACGGGCAAGACGACGCTGCTGCGCGCAATCGCGGGATTCTTCAAGCCGCGGGCTGGGCGGGTCGTGTTCGAGGGAGTCGAGGAGCCGGCGCTGGCGCTGCATCATGTCGGGCATTTGAACGGGCTGAAGGGCGGCGCGAGTGTACCCGCGCATCTGGCTTATTGGGCGGGGCTGTTCGGCGTCGCGCCCCGCGCGGAGGAGGCGCTGACGCGGCTTGGCCTGAGCGCGCAGGCGGATTTGCCGGCGCGGTTCTTGAGCCAGGGGCAAGCGCGGCGTTTGGCGCTGTCGCGCCTGGTGGTTGCGCCGCGGCCGATATGGCTGCTGGACGAACCGGCGGCGGCGCTCGATGCGCAGGGACGCGCGCTGCTGGCGGCGCTGATCGACGCGCATCTGGCGGACGACGGAATCGTGGTGGCCGCCGTGCATGAGGCGCTGGGACCGGCGCCGTCGCAGACGCTGACGGTGGGCGCATGAGCGCGTTTGGCGCCACCTTTAAACGCGACATCGCGCTTCTGTGGGCCGGCGGCGGCGCGCTCGCGCCAGTGGGATACTTTCTCGGCGCGACGATGCTTGTGCCGCTGGCGATGGGACCGGAGCGGTCCCTGCTCGAAGCGGCGGGGCCGCCGCTGGTTTGGATCGCGGCGGGACTGGCGGTGCTGGCGACATTGGAGCGGCTGTTCCAGGCTGATCTCGAGGACGGCTCGCTCGACCAGATGCTGCTTTCGCCCGCGCCGCTCGAGCTGCTCGTTCTGGCGAAGGGCTTGGCGATGTGGTGCGTCGTCGGGCTGCCGATCGCGCTCGCCGGCGCACCCGCAGCGATCGCGCTCCAGGCTCCCGTGAGCCTGGTTCCCGCTATCGTGCTGAGCCTCGCGCTCGGCATGGCGGCGTTCATTGGCGTCGGGCTGGTGGGCGCGGCGCTCACCGTAGGCGTAAAGCGCGGCGGGGTTTTGATCGCGCTCATTGTGCTGCCGTTCTTTGCGCCGCCAATCATCTTCGGCTCGGCGGTGGCGGCGGGCGATCAGGTGGCGGCCGCGCTCTCGATCCTGGCAGGCTGCGCCTTGGCCGCAGCCGCGCTTGGCCCCATTGCCGCCGCTGGGGCGCTCAGGCTGCAGGCGGAATGAAAGTGTCAGAATGCCCACTCCAATCGATCGCTGACACCTGATACCTGACGCCTGACACCCATGATCACCTACCTCGCCAACCCACAGCGCTTTATGGCCCTTTCGGCCTGGGCCGCGCCGCTGTTCTTTGCAGCGGCGATAATCGCGCTCGGCGTGGGGCTGCCGTGGGCGCTTTTGTTTTCGCCGGCGGACTACCAGCAGGGCGAGACGGTGCGGATCATGTACGTGCATGTGCCGGCGGCTTGGTGGTCGATGGGCATTTACGCGTTCATGGCCGTTGCGAGCTTTGTGGGGCTCGTGTGGCGCCATGCGCTCGCCGATGTCGCCGCGCGCGCAGCGGCGCCGATCGGGGCGACGTTCGCGGGGCTTTGCCTGATCACCGGCTCGCTCTGGGGCGCGCCGACCTGGGGCACGTGGTGGGAATGGGACGGGCGGCTCACCTCCATGCTCGTGCTGTTCGTGATTTATCTCGGCTATATCGCGCTCTGGAGCGCGATCGAAGACGAGGAGAAGGCGGCGCGGCTGGCGGCGATCCTGTGCCTCGTCGGACTGATCAATTTGCCGATCATCAGATTCTCGGTCGATTGGTGGAGCACACTGCACCAGCCGGCCAGCATCATGCGCTCGGGCGGTTCGGCGATTCATCCGAGCATGCTCGGGCCGCTGCTGACCATGGCGGCGGGGTTCCTGTTCCTGTTCGCGGCGCTGCTGATGATGAACATGCGGGCGGCGATCTTCCGTCGTCGGGTCGAGAGCGCGCGGGCGCGCGGAGGCGAAGCGTGATCGAAGGCGGTTGGGACTTCGTTTTTCCAGCGTACGCGGTGACGTTCGGCGGCTTGATCGTGCTTGCCGCCGCGGTGATGCTGCGGCTTCGGCATTGGTCGAAGCGGGCGCGGGAGCTGCAGCGCTGATGCAACGTCTTGCCGCCTTCGCGCCGCTGCTTGTGCTGCTGATCGTAGTGCTCGCGTCGGCGTTCCTGCTGACGCGCGACGGCGAGCGCGAGCAATTCAAGGCCGGCATGGTGGGCCGCGCCGCGCCTGAGTACGCACTGGAGCGGCTGGGCGGGGGCGATCTGGTGACGCCGGCGGCGTTCGCGGGGCGGCCGTACGTGATCAACGTGTTCGCGTCCTGGTGCGCGCCGTGCCGCGCCGAGCATGCGCAATTGGTGGCGCTGCAGCAGAGCGGGGCGCCGATCCTGGGCGTCGCATACAAGGATGCGCCGGAAGACACGGCGGCGTTTCTTGACGAACTTGGCAATCCGTTCGCTGTCGTCGGCATGGATCCGGAGGGGCGCTACGGGCTCGAACTCGGCGTCACCGGCGCGCCGGAGACGTTCGTGGTCGGCGCCGATGGCGTCATCCGCGCTGTTCACCGCGGCGCGTTGACGCCGGAGGTTCTCGCCGACGTCGTCATGCCGGCGCTGAGCGCGCGTTAGCGGCGCTTGCGCGTTGCGTCGCGCTTTGGCTCCTTTTTGCGTTCGCCTTCCTTTAGAGCGGCGGCCTTCGCGCGCGCTTCTTTTTTCGCCTGCTTACGCGCGTCGCGCTCGGCTTTTTCGGCCAGGTCGTCCGAGAGCTTGGCGAGCTTGGTGAGCACGTTGAGGAAGGTGCGCCGCTTGGTGCGTGGCAGCGCGTCGAGGATGGCGGCGTCGGCGGCGCGCGCGTGGTGCGTCGCTGCGGCGAGCAGGCGCGCACCTTCCGGCGCCAAATGAACCGCATGGGCGCGGGCGTCCGATTCGGAGGCGGTGCGGGTAATCCAGCCGTTGCGCTCCATCCGATTCATCATGTCGCCGACAGTGGAGCGGTCGACGCCGGTGGCGCGGACGAGATCGCTCTGGCTGAGCCCCGGCGTCTCGGAGATCGCGGCGAGGACGGCGAATTGGCGGAGCGTGACGCGGTCTTCCACCAATTGGGCGAAGCGGTCGCCGGCGAGCTGCTCGGCGCGATGCAGCAAATGGCTGGGTGAGGTCGCGAGCCGGAAGGCTTCGGACTCATCCGACATTGACCGCGCCATTGAAAGCCGCCCCAGACAGTGGGCGGAGATTACCGACACAAGATGAAGGTTCAATCACATGTTCGAGTTTGGTTCGCCACAAAGGCGAAATTCCGGCTGAATGTGGTACTCAGCTGCTGGGGGCGGCGGGCGCTCCGTCCGGTTCGGGCGTCTCGCGATGGTGTTTCAGCACGAGCGGCGTGTTGAGCGCGGCGAAAATGATGAAGGCGGGATAGGTCAGGGCGGTGCGCAGATTGAGCCAGACGTCGAAATTGCCGTTCGCCTCGTTGAAATTATAGCGCAGCACTTCGTTCAGAAGCGCAACGACCACGTAAAACGCGGCCCAACGCAGCGCGAGCACGGTCCAGATCCGGTCGGGCAGATTGAACAGGTGCTGGAAGAACAGCTTCCAGACGTTCTGCTTGATCGCGAGCGAAATGAGGATCGCCGTCGCGTAGAACAGGAACGTGAAGGTGAACTTGATCTGAATGATCGCCGGATCGTGGAAAATGATGGTGAGGCCGCCGAACGCGGTGACCAGCACGCCAGTGACGATCAGGATCGGCGGTATCTTTCCGCGCTGCAGCTTGCACCAGGCGATGGCGGCGAGCACCGCGGCGATGAAAACGCCGGTGGCGATATATATCGCCTCGTCCTTGGTAGCCTGGATGCGGAACAGCACGTTGTAGGTGACGACGAAGATGAGGATGGGCCCGAGATCGACCCATAATTGGCCGGCGCTGTCGCGGGCGCTCTTCGGCTTGGTGAGGTCTTGGGCGGTCAGGTCTTCGCTCATGCGCCCTGATACGCGGAAACGGGGGCGGCGGACTAGCGGCTTGCGCTGAAGCGCGTTTCCGGCCCAGATCGGCGGCAAAATCTCGGGAGGGACGGATGAGACTGGCCGCTGTCATAGCTTTGGGCTTCCTGGCCGCGTGCGCGAGCGCCGAAGCGCCGGCGCCGGCGCCGGATACGCCCGTGCGCTCGCTGGGCGAGATCCTGGAACAATCGCCGGCGTCGGATTGGCGGACGGTCGATCAGGACAATCTGATCTACATGCAGCTGCCGCGGGGGCGGGTGATCATCGAGCTCGCGGCGGACTACACGCCCAACCACGCGGCGAACATTCGCGCGCTGGCGCGGGCGCACTATTGGGATGGCGCCGCGATCGTGCGCAGCCAGGACAATTACGTCGTCCAATGGGGGCGCGACGAAGCCGATCCGCGGCCGATGGGCGAAGGCGTCGCCTCGCTCGCGCCGGAGTTCGATCGCCCGCGTGCGGGCGTCGATATCACCCGCCTCGTCGATCCGGATTCGTACGCGCGCGAAGTCGGTTTCGCTTACGGATTTCCGGTGGCGAGCAACGGCCAACGCACGTGGCTGACGCATTGCTACGGCATGGTCGGCGCCGGGCGCGGCGACACGGCCGACAGCGGCAGCGGCGCCGAGCTTTATGTCGTCATCGGCCAGGCGCCGCGGCATCTCGATCGCAACATCACGACGGTCGGGCGCGTGCTGCAGGGCATGGAGCTTTTGTCGGTGATGCCGCGTGGGACGGGGCCGCTCGGCTTCTATGAAACCCCACAAGAGCGCACGGCGATTGCCTCGATCCGCCTGGGTTCGGAATTGCCGGAGAGCGAGCGGGTGAACTTCGAAGCGCTGCGCACCGACAGCGCGACGTTCCGCGATGTGATCGAGAGCCGGCGCTTCCGGCGCGAAAGCTGGTTTCTGGATCCGGTCGGGCACGTGAACGTGTGCAACGTGCAGCTGCCGGTGCGAGTGCGGCAATAGCGGCATAGTTTCGCCCATGCGTCATCGTCTGGCGCACGCGAAGTCGTGCGCCCAAAAGTTCTGTCTGCCCTTCGCAAGAGGGCCGGGGACGCGGGATCGCCGCGCCGAATGCGCCGCCGGAAAGCGGCGCGGAAAGACGCGTTGAACCCGCGTCCCCGCGATCGTTCTTCGCCGGCCCAGAGCAAGGAGGTGTTTCACTCCTCTGACGTGGCCGCCGGCGGCGTGCAGGTCGCGCCTGTCAGCGCGATCCTGGTGTCCCCCGCGCTTGGAGGCGTTTGCCTCGTTCACGCGGACTTCGCGCCTTGCCCGTCACAGCGTCAGCGCTTCACGCTCAACCGCATCTCGTCTGCATCGATCGACAGGGTACCGACTGCCCTCAGCGAACGAGATGGTGGAAGTATAGCGCCCACTGGGAGCGGTCGGATTGAATCGGTTTGCGCGTGCGCGCAGCGCTTTAATTTCAAGGCGATGACGGCTGGACATGTGGGGATAGAAGCGACTCTTATCCCCTTTTTTCGGCCAGGAGGGCGTGCATGCGGTAGCCGCTCTGTCGCTAGGCCTTCCGCACGAACTCGGACTTGAGTTTCATCGCGCCGAAGCCGTCGATCTTGCAGTCGATGTCGTGATCGCCGCCGACGAGGCGGATGTTCTTCACGCGCGTGCCGACCTTCAATACTTGTGACGTGCCTTTGACCTTCAGGTCCTTGATGACGGTGACGGTGTCGCCGTCGGCGAGCACATTGCCGTTGGCGTCTCGGATTTCGGACGCGGCGCTCTCGTCGATCTGTTGCGCCGGCGTCCATTCATGGGCGCACTCAGGGCAGATCAGGAGCGGTCCGTCTTCGTACGTGAATGCGGACGAGCAACTTGGGCAGGGCGGCAAGGTGGTCATGGCGAGCGTTTAGTTGAGGCCAACGAGGGCGCGCGAGAAGCTCTCCGCGTCGAACGGCTGCAAGTCTTCCGCCTTTTCGCCGACGCCGATGAAGTGGATCGGGATGGCGTGGCGTTGGGCGACGGCGACGAGGACGCCGCCCTTGGCGGTGCCGTCGAGCTTGGTCATGACGAGGCCGGTGATTTCGGTGACTGAGCGGAAGCTCTCGACTTGAGAGAGCGCGTTCTGGCCGACCGTGGCGTCGAGCACGAGCAAGGTCTCGTGCGGCGCGTCCTCGTCGAGCTTGCGCATGACGCGGATGATTTTGGCGAGCTCGGCCATCAGCTCGGATTTGTTCTGCAGCCGGCCGGCAGTGTCGATCAAAGCGACGTCGGCGTTTTCCTCCTTGGCGCGCTTCACGCTTTCGAAGGCGACGCCGGCGGCGTCGGCCCCTTGCGTCGAGGAGACAAACGAGGCTTCGGCGCGATCGGCCCAGACTTTGAGCTGTTCGATCGCGGCGGCGCGGAAGGTGTCGGCAGCGCCGATAATCACCTTCGCGCCGGCATTGGTGAGATTCTTGGCGAGCTTGCCGATGGTGGTGGTCTTGCCGGAGCCGTTGACGCCGATGACGAGCACGATGCGGGGCTTCGGGCCCTCGGTCAGATCCAGCTGCGCTTCGCGCGGCTTCAGGATGCGCGCCACTTCAGTCGCCAGAGCTTCACGCGCTTCGGTCTGAGCGTTCTCCTTGCTGAAGCGCTGATCGGCGAGCGCGGCGGAGATGCGCGCGGCGGCGCTCGCGCCCATATCCGAGGCGATCAGCACTTCCTCGAGCGCGTCGATGTCGGCGGCGTCGAGCTTTTCCTTGGTGAAGACCGCGGTGAAGCTGTCGGCGAGTTTGGCCGAGGATTTGCGCAGGCCGTCGAAGAGACCCTTCTTTTGCTCGGCCTCCGGCGCTTGCGGCGCTTCCGCTTTCTTCTTCTTGTCGAACAGGCCCCAGATCATGCGCGAACGCCGATCAGGTGTTGGCCGTCGTGGGCGGTGAAGCGCAGGCGGACGTGCGCGTCCCCCGCCCCCTCGCGGGGCGGGGGCAGGGGGTGGGGGGCGGTGATGTCGAGCACAGGCGCTTCATCCTGCTCGCCCCCCCTCCCAACCCTCCCCCGCACGGAGGGAGGGCTCATGTCGCGCGCGTCGATCAGCACCGGCGTAAAGTCTGGTAAGCGCGCAAATCCTTCGCGTTCAACAACGCCGACGGCTTCGCGGCCGATCCAGGAAACGAGATGGCGTGTGAGTGCGGCGCTTGCGGTTTGGCGGAGGCGTGCGGCGCGCTCTTTGACCAGGCCGCGATCCAGTTGCGGCATGCGCGCGGCGGGCGTGCCTTCTCGCGGGCTGAACGGGAAAGCGTGCACGAAAGCGAGGCCGCATTCGGCGATGATCGAGAGCAGGTTGGCGAAGTGCGCTTCCGCTTCGGTCGGGAAGCCGGCGATGAGATCGGCGCCGAGCGCGATCTCGGGACGTGCGGCCTTGAGGCGCTGACAGAGATCGATCGCTTGCGCGCGCGAGTGGCGGCGCTTCATGCGCTTCAGGATCAGATCGTCGCCGTGCTGCAGCGAAAGATGCAGGTAGGGCGCGACGCGTTCGTTTTTAGTCACGAGTTCAAACAGCTGCTCGTCCATCTCGATCGCGTCGAGCGAGGAGAGGCGCAGCATCGGCAGGTCGGGCACGAGCTTGAGGATGCGCGCGACGAGCGCGCCGAGTTGCGGCTGGCCCGGAAGATCGCCGCCCCAGGAGGTGAGATCGACGCCGGTGAGCACCACTTCGGGCACGCCGTTGGCGGCGAGGCGGCGGATCTGTTCGACCACATCGCCGGCGGGCGCCGAGCGCGAGTTGCCGCGGCCGTAGGGGATAATGCAGAAGGTGCAGCGGTGGTCGCAGCCGTTCTGCACTTGCACGTAGGCGCGGGTGCGTTCGGAAAAGCCGTCGATCAGGTGCGAGGCGGTCTCGCGCACCGACATGATGTCGGCGACTTGCACCCGCTCGTGCGGCGCCGGCGCGAACGTCTCGGCGCGCATCTTTTCGGCGTTGCCGACGACGCGGCTGACTTCGGGCATCGTGGCGAATGATTGCGGATCGATTTGCGCGGCGCAGCCGGTGACGATGATCTCGGCGTCGGGGCGTTCGCGGCGAGCGCGACGGATGGTTTGACGCGCTTGGCGCACGGCTTCGCCGGTGACGGCGCAGGTGTTGACGATCACCGCGTTCGACAGCGCCGCCTCGCCCGCGAGCGCGCGCATGGCTTCGCTCTCGTAAGCGTTGAGGCGGCAGCCGAGCGTCAATATCTCGACATCCGCGCGCGGCGGCTTCACGGGCGCGTTCATTGTTGGAAGGCAATAGGGCAGTAGGGCAGTAGGGCAATAGGGCAGATAAGCTTAGGGCCGCCGCGACCAAGCGCAGCGGCCCTACTGCCTTATTGCCTTATTGCCTTATTGCCCTATTCGGCAGCGTCAGCAGCTGCGCCGACGAAATCCTCTTCGCGGGCGCCGCCGGCGCGTTCGGCGATGCGGGCCGACTTGCCGCGGCGTTCGCGCAGGTAATAGAGCTTCGCGCGGCGGACCTTGCCGCGGCGCACGACCTCGATCGAATCCACCGTCGGCGAGAACAGCGGGAACACGCGCTCGACGCCTTCGCCGAAGCTGATCTTGCGGACGGTGAAGTTGGCGTTGAGGCCAGAGCCGGAGCGGGCGATGCAGATGCCTTCATAGGCCTGCACGCGCTCACGGTCGCCTTCCTTGATCTTGACGTTGACGCGCAGCGTGTCGCCCGGATCGAACGACGGGACGGTCTTGCCCTTGGTGATGCGGGCGACTTCTTCTTTTTCGAGCGTCTGGATCAGGTTCATCGGCACTACCGGAGCGCACGGGCTTACGGCCGGCGCTTCCATTGGAAACCACGGGAAAGCGGGGCGTATAGGGGAAGCGGCTGGCGCTGTCGAGGGGGTGACTGGAGGGCGCGGCGCGATTTAGACCGCCCGTCTCGGGGAGGGACAATGCGGTTCATCATAGCGGCTCTGTCGGCGGCATTCCTGGCCGGAACGGCCGAAGCGCGGGAGCTGGCGCTGAGCTTCGACGACGCGCCGCGGCGCGGCTCGGCGCTGATGCAGGGGCCGGAACGGGCGGAGCGATTGCTGGCGGGGCTCGAGCAGGCGGGCGTGGGTCAGGCCGTCTTCTTCGCCAATTCGGAGCGGGTGGACGAGGAAGGACGCGCCAGGCTGCGCGCCTATGCCGCCGCCGGGCATCTGATCGCCAATCACTCGGCCACGCACCCGCACCTGCGCGAGATGACGGCGGAGGCGTTTCTGGCGGACGTCGTCGCGGCGGATCGCGTGCTGCGGCCGCTGCCGGGGTTTCGGCCGTGGTTCCGGTTTCCGTTCCTGGACGAAGGCGACACGGCCGAGAAGCGCGATGCGGTGCGCGCGGGGCTGACGGCGATAGGCTACGCGCAGGGCTACGTCACCATCGACACTTACGATTGGTACCTCGACCATCTCGCCAACCAAGCGGCGGCGCGCGGCGAGACGCTGAACCTGGAGGCGCTGGGCGCGCTCTATGCGGAGGCGATCGCGGCGTCGGCGGACTTCTATGATGATGTTGCGGTCGCGCATCTCGGCCGCTCGCCGCGGCACGTGCTGCTGCTGCACGAGAACGATATGGCGGCGATGTTCATTCCGCAGCTGGTGGCGGCGCTGCAGGCGGACGGCTGGCGCATCGTCAGCGCCGATGCGGCGTATTCCGATCCGATTGCGCGGACAGAGCCGCAGACACTGTTCTTGGGCCAGGGGCGCGTGGCTGCGCTGGCTGCGGACGCGGGCGCGCCGCGGCGGAGCTTGTTCGGGCCGTTCGAGGAAGAGGCGGAACTCGACGCGCTGTTCGCGGCGCGCGTGCTCAATCGCCCGCGCTAGAGGCGGCGCAACCGACGAAAGCGAGCGGCGCCCCGCCTTGCGGCGGGCGCACGCGCAGCACGGCGTGCTCGCCGGCGCGGCCGAGTTGAAGGGCGATGTTCTGGCCCGAGGCGTCGCGCACGCCGATCAGGCCCTGCGCTTGGTCGAGCACGGTGAGCGCGCCGATGCCGCTTCTGAACCAGGCGAGGTCGGGCGGCGGGAAGAAATAGGCCCAGGCGGGATCGTCGCCTGCCGGGACGATCAGGAAGCCGCGCAGCGCGCGGACGCGCGCCAAGGAGTCCGGCGTGAGCACCGGCGGCAGCGCCGCTTCGACGGCGGCCATTTCCTGGACGGCGCCGGCGCAGGCTGTTTCGACCGCGGCGGTGGTGAGCGGGCCGGTGATGGGCCGCCAGATGGCCGATAGCGCGGCAGAGGCGCGCTGGAGCTCGGCGTTGCTCTGCGCCGCGGCGGGCGCCGCGAACAGGCAGGCGAGGGCGAAGAGGAGAAAGCGCATGGGCGGGCGGCCTTTGATCAGTCGCCGGAGCGGGTGCCTTTCAAATCGGGCCGTCTTTGGGCGGTGAGCTGCTCACGCTGCGCGCGGCGCCACGCCTCGATCTTGGCATGATTGCCTTCGAGCAGCACGTCGGGGATGGCGCGGCCCTCCCACTCGCGCGGGCGGGTGTAGTGCGGATGCTCGAGCAGGCCGTCGCTGAAGCTTTCTTCGATGGTCGATGTGGCGTTGCCGAGCACGCCGGGCAGGAGCCGCACGCAGGCTTCCAGCAGCACCATCGCCGCCGCTTCGCCGCCCGCAAGCACGGCGTCGCCGACCGCGACTTCCTGCATGCCGCGCGCTTCGATGACGCGCTCGTCGAGACCCTCGAAGCGGCCGCAGAAGAGGATGAGGCCGGGGCCCGCCGCCCATGCGCGCGCCATGTCTTGGCTGAACTGCTTGCCGCGCGGAGAGAGATAGATGAGCGGGCGGTCGTTGCGGGGGACGGAGTCGATCGCTGCCGCCGCGACATCGGCGCGGATCACCATGCCGGCGCCGCCGCCGGCGGGGGTGTCGTCGACTTGTCTGTGCGGGCCGAGGCCGAAGTCGCGCAACTGCACGGTGTCGAGCGACCAGGCGCCGTCGCGCAGCGCCTTGCCGATCAGCGAAACGCCGAGCGTGCCCGGAAACGCTTCCGGGAAAAGCGTGATGACGGAGGCCTTGAAGGGCATGGCTCTAGAACACCAGAGTCACACGGCATGCGTCCTCGCGCCAGCGCCCATTGGTGCGGCGGTATAAGCAATCCCAGACTTTCTCGGCTGCGTATCGCTGGCTGTTCTCGATCGTCACGCCCGGAGGGACGGCCTCGTCTCGGGCTATCGTCACCAGCGCTAATTCATCGCTGACAAGCGCAACGCGCGTAACCATTCCGCGGCCCCCCGGAAACTCGATCGTGGAGCTGCCGCATTCATTCTCCACGGCGTTCCATTGAGCGCGTTCCAACGCGGCAATGTCGCGGCTATCGCCGGACGGCCAAGCGTCTGCTGCAATGTTGGCAAGAGCTGCGCGCACGACCACGCACTGGTCAGCCGATCGCTGCGAACAGGCCGTGAGCAACACTATTGATGCGAATAGAACCCAGCGAGCCAAAGGGCGCTACTTGCCCACCGGCTCCGGCGCGGGCGGGTCGATGACGACGCGTTTGGCGGCGAGATCGACGTGCGGGACCGTCTCCTTGGTGAAGGTGACTCGCACGTTCGGGCCGCCGTTCGGGGGGCGATATTCGAGGATGTCGCCGGCGCCGAAGTTCCAGACCGCGACGATGTCGCCGAGCACGGCGCCGTCAAGCGTCTCCGCGCGCGAGCCGAGCAGGTCGACGACGTAGAATTCGTCTTCGGCCGTGGCGGGCAGGTTGGCGCGCGGGATGAAGAGCTTCTGGCCCTTCATCGCCTCGGCTTGCTCGCGCGACTTCACTTCGGGCGCGACGACGGCGACGCCATCTCTCAACTCGCGCCAGCTCTTCGGCTTCAGCAGGATCTTGCCGTCCTCGCCGTAGAGCGGGCCGTAGGAGATGACGCCTTCCTTCCTGTCTGTGAAGGCGCGCAGACGCACTTCGCCCTTCACGCCGAAGGCGCCGGCGATGGCGCCGACGAGCACCATGCCCTTGGCGGCGCCGGCTTTGCCCTTGAAGGCGGGCACGGCTTGGGAGTCGCCCACCGGTTCAGGTTCGCTCACCGGCTTCGGCGCCGCGAGCGGCTTCGGCGCGGCAGGGCGCACCGGGGTCAGGATCGGCGTGCGCGCGATGGGTTGGGCGCGGCCGGCGGCGACCGCCATCGGCTTGGCCGGGATCGGCTTCGCCAGAGCCGCCGCAACAGGCGCGAGCTTCGGCGGCTTTGTGGGCTTCGGCGGCTTCTCGGCCTTCGGCTTCACGGCCTTGGCCGGCTTCTCCGGCGCGGGCGCCGGTTCAGCCGCTGCTTTGGCGGCCGGCTTGGACTTCGCGGCCGGCTTCTTCTCTTCGGCCTTGGGCTCAGGCTTCGCCTTGGCTTCGACCTTGGGCTTCGCGTCCGCCTTGGCCCTTGGCTCGGCCTTTGCCGCCTTGAGCTCAGCTTTCGGCGCAGCCTTGGCTTCGCTCTTCGGCGCCGGTTTTGCCGCCGCCTTCGGTTCGGCCTTCTTAGGCTCCGGCTTAGCCGGCTTGGCCTCTGCCTTGGCCTTGGGCTCAGGCTTCGGCGCCGTCTTCGGTTCGGTCTTCGCCTTTACGTCCGGTTTGGGCGCGGCTTTCGGCTCCGCCTGCTTTGCGGCCGGCGCGGGTTTTGGCGCGGGCTTGGCGGCGGCCTTGGGCGCCGGCGCGGCTTTCGCCGCGACTTTCGGCGCTGTCGCGGCCGCCTTCGGGGCTGGCGGCGCCTTCTTCGGCGCGGCTTTGGCCGGCGCAGCCTTCTTAGCCGCGGGCGCGGCTTCACGGCGCGCGGCCGGCGGCGCCTTCTTGGCGGGCGCGGCCTTGGCCGCGGGCGCCGCGGCCTTCGGCTTGGTCAAAGCGGACTTCTTGTCAGGCAAAGGTTTCTTACGCCTCCGGGGCGGCCTCGCCCGTCGCCGACGCCTTGGCGCGCTCTTCAGCGCGTTCGGTCATCTTCTTGCCGGGCTGGGCCTTGTTGGGGTTGCTGCGGGCTTCACGCTTCATGACGCCGGCCTGATCCAGGAACCGCGCGACGCGGTCGGTCGGCAGGGCGCCCTTCGACATCCAGTCTTGAATCCGGTCGAGCTTCAAAAGGACCCGGTTCGGGTCGTCCGACTTCAATATAGGATTGTAGGTTCCAACTTTCTCAATGAAGCGGCCATCGCGCGGGCTGCGGCTGTCGGCCACAACTATCGAATAGAACGGACGCTTCTTGGCGCCGCCGCGCGCGAGACGGATTTTGAGGGACATTTCTGGTGCTTCTCCTTTGAACTGTTAGCTTTTTTTGTTGGAGCCGGGAAGTCCCGGCAACCCACCGGGGAGTCCCGGCAGGCTTGACGGTGGGTTAAGGCCGGGCAGGGACTTGCCCGAACCCAGCTGCTTCAGGACCTCGGGATTGGGCATGCCGCCCCCCATCCCGGGCATGCCGAAGGGCATCTTGCCCTTGCCCATGGCTTTGGCCATGTCGGCCATGTTCCGGTGCATCTTGAGGAGGCGGTTCACCTCCACGACCTCGACGCCGGCGCCTCTGGCGATACGGGCGCGGCGGCGGCCGTTGATCAGATCCGGCTTGGCCCGCTCGGCCTTGGTCATCGAGCGGATGATGCCGATCTGGCGGTGGATCTGTTTGTCGTCGAGCTGGCTGTCGCTGATCTGGTTCTTGATCTTCTGGACGCCGGGCAACATGCCCATGACGCCCTTGAGACCGCCGATCTGGATCAACTGGCCGAGCTGTTTTTCCATATCGTCGAAGTCGAAGCGGCCCTTGGCCAGCTTCTTGGCCATCTTCTCGGCCTCGGCCCGATCGACGGTCTCGACCGCCTTCTCGACCAAGCCGACGATGTCGCCCTGGCCGAGAATGCGGCCGGCGATGCGCTGGGCGTCGAACGGCTCGAGCGCATCGGCGCGTTCGCCCACGCCGAGGAACTTGATCGGCAGGCCGGTGACAGCGCGCATCGAGAGCGCGGCGCCGCCGCGGCCGTCGCCATCAGCGCGGGTGAGCACGAGGCCGGTCAGCGGCAGACGCTCATGGAAGCGCTTGGCAGTTTCGACCGCGTCCTGGCCGGTGAGGCTGTCGGCGACGAGCAGGACTTCGGCGGGTTTGGCGATGCCGGCGATCGACGCCGCTTCCGCCATCAGCTCTTCGTCGATGGTGGTGCGGCCGGCGGTGTCGAGGATGAGGACGTCATGGCCGCCGAGGCGCGCCGCCTGGAGCGCACGCTTGGTGATGTCCTGCGGCGATTGGCCGGCGACGATCGGCAGCACGTCGACGCCGATATTCTTTCCCAGCGTCGTCAACTGCTCCATCGCCGCCGGGCGGCGGGTGTCGAGCGAGGCCATCAGCACGCGGCGCTTGTCGGTCTTGGTGAGCCGTAGCGCGAGCTTGGCGCAGGTGGTGGTTTTGCCCGAGCCCTGAAGGCCGGCCATCATGACGACGTTCGGGGGTTCCCCATGAACCCTGAGCCCCTCGGGCGGGCCCTCGCCGCCCAGCATGTCGACCAGCCCGTCATAGACGATCTTGATGACCTGTTGGCCCGGCTTCACCGATTTGATGACGGCTTCGCCGACCGCCTCGATCTTCACCTTGGCGATGAAGTCCTTGACCACGGGCAGGGCGACGTCGGCCTCGAGCAGGGCGACGCGCACTTCCCGGAGCGCGGCATCAACGTCCGCATCCGACAGCGCACCGCGGCCGGTGAGCTTGTCGAAGACGCCGCCTAAGCGCTCTGTCAGGGCCTCGAACATCAAATCTCCTTCACGCCAAAGCAAATTTGCCCCGCCGGACGATCACGTCGGGCGGGGTGCCTCGCCAGCCTCCGGGCTCCTGATATGGGGCCGTGTGCCGGTCAAAGCGCGCTTTTTTGGTTGGCGCGTGAGCGGGGTTCTAGCGGGATGGTCAGCGACCGTCAAACTGCGGGTCAATCGGCTGAAAGCAACGCGCGGGCGTGATCCATCGCGGGGTCGCTCTCTGGAGTACGAGCGGCTGTTTCGTGAAGTGGAGCCCGACCGCCGGTGAAGACGCCGCCTCGGGGTGTGGCGAGTTCGCCGGTAATGAGCCGCATGCCAGCGCGGTCGCTCAAAGGAACGACGGTGGAAACGCTGCCGATACCGAAGGTGCGTTGGCCTACCGTTTCAGCGCGTCCACGTTCGACCAGTGCCGCCGCCACCACTTCCGCACCGCTGGCGGTCTGCCCGTCGGTGAGGATGATCAGACGCGCCCCGCGAGTCTCGTCGCCACGGCGAGCATGATAAGTTTGAGGTTCTTCTTCCGGACACTGGCGCGCGCTTAGCACGTTGACGACGACCCCGCCGTTCAGGAAGTGGTCTGCGGTTTCAATCGCTTGATCGAGCAGCCCACCGCTATTGCCGCGCAGGTCGATGATGTAGCCGCGAGGCTCGCTGCGACGCAGCTCACGGATGGCCTCTCTTACACGGTCGGCCGAGCGTTCGTTGAACGTCTTGATGGCGATGACGCCGATGCCGTCATCCAAGCTCCATGTTACCGGTCGGATCGTGATGATGGCGCGCCTCATCTCGAATGTGAGGCGCTCTTCGTCGCGCGTGACAGTGACTGCGACCTCGGAGCCGGGCGCGCCGCGCAGCATGCGCACGACGTCGCTCAACGACGCGCCCGTCACGTCAGAGCCGTCGATCGCAATGATCTTGTCGCCCGACAACACGCCTGCCGCTTCGGCAGGCGTGCCTGCCAGCGGGAATACCACTGTGTGATGTGGAGTCGATTCGGTCAGCTCAAGCCCAACCGCAGCTGTGCAATTGCACGGTCGGAAATCGAGATAACCGCTGTCTCCGCCATCGAGGGCGCTGGCGATGGCGTCGATTGCGGCGCGCGCCAACGCGGCTTCGTTGAGCGACGGTGCGGCGGAAAGTACATAATCATACGCTTGGAGGACTCCAGCTTCGCTGGTGTTGGTCTGGGGAGTCTGGATACCATGCTCCGCCGCGCTCTCGCTGATGCCAGCGAGCGCCAGCGCGTAGGCGCTTGCGACTTCTGCTGGACAACGGCGTTCGAGAGCGTCGAAGGCGGCTGCGATTTCTTGCGCGCCGACTGACTCTTGCGCGACCGCGGGAGCCGGCCCAAGCAGGACGCAGACACTTGCTATAAGTCCCGAAAGAACACGCATACCGGCCACCCCGCGTCACTGCTCCCGTTTCTAAGCCGCAAGCAGGCGCTCCGCCACTTCTTCGCCGATCGCGAGCGACGAAGTCAGCCCTGGGCTTTCTATGCCGAAGAGGCAGATGAGGTTGGCGACGCGGTCGTCGATGACGAAGTCGCCTTGCGGTTCGCCGGGACCGTGGAGCTTGGGGCGGATGCCGGCGTAGTCGGGAGCGAGCGCGCCGTCGGTCAAAGCGGGCCAGAAGCGGCGGATGGTGGCGTAGAAGCTTTCGGCGCGGGCGGGATCGACGGCGTAGTTTTCGGTTTCGACGAATTGAAGATCGGGGCCGAAGCGGGCGACGCCGCCGAGGTCGCGGCGATAGTGCGTGCCGAGCGCGCCGGGAATGGGCGGCGGATAGATGAGGCGCGCGAACGGCGCCTTGGCGCCTTGCAACGCGAAGTAATTGCCTTTGCCGAAATGGAGTTCGGGGATGCGCTCGGCGGGATAGCTTTCGAGAAGGCGCGCGCTGGCCTGCGCGCCGAGGCCGGCGGCGATGACGAGATGACGTGTGCTGATGGTGGTTGGCGCCTCGCCGCCGACGCGGACGATAAAGCCGTCGCTTGAAGGCGCGCCGCCCAGGAATGGCGAGTTCAGCACGACCGCGCCGCCATGCGCCTCGATCTCACCTTCCAACGCGTCCATGTAGCCGTGCGCGTCGAACACGCCGCTCTCGCGCGATTCGAGCGCGGCGACGGCCTCGAGTTCGGGCTCCAGCGCGCGCGCTTCTTGTCCGCTCAGCCAACGGACGCCGTCGACGCCATTGATTTCGGCTTGCGCGGCGAGGCGCTCGAGCGCGGGGATTTCGCTGTCTTCGGTCGCTACGATCAGCTTGCCGCATTTGTCGTAAGCGACGCTGTGCGCGTCCAGGAACGGATAAAGCGCCCGGCGGCCTTCGACGCAGAGCCGCGCTTTGAGGGAGCCGGTCCCGTAATGCAGGCCGGCATGAATCACTTCGGAATTGCGCGAGGAAATTCCGGCGCCCATCCGACTTTCGCGTTCGAGTACGACGACGCTCCGCCCGCGTTTGGCCAAGGCGTAGCCGCAGGCCAGGCCGACAGCGCCCGCGCCGACGATGACGGCGTCGAAATCGCTCATTCGTAAATCATTGCGGTTGCGATCTACCTCGGCGGTTAAGCGAGTTTAATGAGGGAATAGAGCTTACGAACTAGCGGTTAATCTAAACGCAAGCACCCGGGCCGTAACTTCGATGCGCTGGTCGAGGTGCGGGTTGTGATCAATTTCCAAGACCCCTCCATGTTTGCGGCGGCCCGGGCGCACGTGGCCAGCTGGCGCTGGCGCATGGGCGTCGGCACGCTGTTCGCGATCGGCGCATCGTTCGTGCTAGATTCCTTCGCGGCCGGCTTCGGCTGGTTCTTGGCGGTCATGCTGTCGAACGGCTTCGACGCGATGTTGGGCCAGACCTATATCGAAACCCGCGGGCAGCGGGAGCGTCGGACGGCCGGCGTCCTGTTCGTGTGGGGCTGCGCGTTCTCGATCGCCGTATTCTCGGCGATGACGCTTTACTTGGCGGCGTATGGCGGCGGGCCCGGGCGTATCCTTTCAGCGCTGATGGCGGCGAGCGCGCTGGTCAGCGTGATGCTGTTTCTGTTCCAGGCCCCTGGCTTCATGCTGATCACGGCGGCGCCGGCGACTCTGTGTCTCCTGGCGATGGCGCTGATGCCGTTTCAGCAAGCGTCGGCGACGGCTTGGGAAGGCGCGATCGGCGCCGCCTGCGGGGCGGCGGGGTTCCTCGCCTACATGATCCGCGCGGCGCTCTATAATGGGCGGATGATGGCCGGCCTCCGGGAGGCGAGCCGCGAGTCGAAAGAACGCGCGCTCGACGCCGAAGCCAAGCGCGCCGAGGCTGAGGAAGCGAACCGGGCGAAATCGGAATTCTTGGCGGTGATGACGCATGAACTGCGCACGCCGCTCAACGCCGTGATCGGCTACGCGGAGATCATCAATGAAGATCTTGCGGCCGAGGGACGCAAGGAGCTCGCTGAGGACGCGAGCCGCATCTGCGGCTCGGCGCGCCATCTACTCGGGCTGATCGACCAGATTCTGAATCTCTCCAGCATCGACGCGGGCCAAGAAGGATTGTCGCCGCGCGATCTCGATGTGCGCAAGCTGATCGAAGAAGCCGTCGCGTCGGTGCAGGAGGAGGCGCGCGCGAGCGGCAACCGCATCTCGATGCGGGTCACGGCCGAAGCGGAACGCGCCTACACCGACGGCGGCAAGCTCGCAGTATGCTTGGCGGCGCTCTTGTCCAACGCGGTGAAGTTCACATCGGATGGTCTCATCGCCGTCACCGCCGATCGTGAGGAGGTGAACGGCCGCGACCACCTCATCATCTCGGTGTCGGATACCGGCGTCGGCATTGCGGCGGAGGATTTGCCGCGCGCCTTCATGCCATTCACGCAGCTCGATGGATCGGCCACGCGGGCGAAGGGCGGGATGGGGCTCGGCCTCTCGATCGTGCAGCGGGTGGCGGGCGCGCTTGGCGGCGAGGTGCGGGCGGTCAGTCAGCTGGGCGCCGGCTCGACCTTTACACTGAGCCTGCCGCAGCGCTTGGCCGGCGTCCGGGACATTCGCGCAGCGGCTTGATCCGCAAAAAGAAAGTACCCCGCCCCTCCTTTTCAGGAGGGTACGCGCGATCCGCGGGGGGAGGGTAAGGATCGCGCTGCGGGGACTGGGGCTAGAACGGCGCGCGCCCCTGATCGTTCCGGACGGGTTGTCGCATCATCCGAAAGCAATCTGAATATAGACACGCTTGTGCTATAGGCGGTGTCTATGAGCGACCGGATTCCAGCCTCGTCGATGCCCACACTGCGCCAGCTGCAGTTTCTGACCGCGCTGCGGGCCGAGGGGAGCTTTGTCGCGGCAGCCGAAGCGGTGGGCGTCACGCAGCCGACGCTCTCGGCCGGAATCAAGGATCTCGAAACCGCGCTGGGCACGGTGCTGGTTGAGCGCGGGCGCGCGGGCGCGGTGCTGACGCCGGCGGGCGAGGAGGCGGTGGATCGGGCCGCGCGCGCCTTGAGTGAAGTCGAAGAATTGGTGCGCGCGGCGCAAGGCGCGGGCGAGCCGCTGTCGAGCGTCTTCAGGCTGGGCGCCATTCCGACCATCGCGCCGTTCCTGCTGCCGAAAGCGCTGCCGTTGTTGAAGCAGAAGTTTCCCAAGCTGCGGCTGCTGATGCGCGAGGATTTGACCAACCGCCTGATCGATCAGCTGCGCATGCGCACGCTCGATGCGGCCATCATCGCGCTGCCGTACCAGGCGGCAGGCATTGCGACGACGACGATCGCCGAAGACGAATTCTTGCTGCTGACGCCGGACGATCACCCGCTCGCCAAGCGCAACGATCTTTCGCCGGAGCATCTGAAGAACGAAGAGCTGCTGCTGCTCGAAGACGGGCATTGCCTGCGCGAGCACGCGCTGTCGGCGTGCAAGCTTCCCGCGTCGCGGCGGTCGGCGGAAGTGGGGGCGACGAGCCTGCACACGCTCGTGCAGATGGTGGCCGGCGGCATGGGCGTGACGCTGCTGCCGAAACTGGCGGCGGAGGGCGGCGCGGCTGCCGGCGCGCACGTGGCGATGCGCCCGTTCGCGGAGCCGGTGGTGGGACGCGCGATTGGCATCGCTTGGCGCGATGGCGGCCCGCGCGAACAGGAAGCGAAGCTGCTCGCGGACGTGCTGCGCGAGTTGTTCTAGGTCGGCCAGTCCGGCTTCGAGAGCTGCTTGGCGATGTGCGGCAGACGGATGATCAGCCACACCGCCGACCAGACATTGCCGAGGATGAAGATCGGCGCGGCCCAGAGCGCCGCGACGACCCACGAGCGCTCGGTCAAGAACACGATCACGGCGAAGAAGAAGAAGCCGATGTATAGATCGGCGAGGCCGGCGATGCCCCACGGCAGCGTGGTGATGACGGCGAACTGATCGAGGAACGAACCGTGCAGGTCGGTCATGGCGACGGCGGCCCAGATGATGAGACCGAGCATCGCCAGCCCGAGAATGCCGATCGCCGCGCGCAACACGTTCATGGCCTAAGGCAATAGGGGAATAGGGGAGTAGGGCAATAGGCAATTGCGGATTAATGCGGAGCGGGAGGCGCGCATCTGCGGCCCGTTCGGGACTCGGTTCTTGGGGCTCGATTATCGGGACGCGCGATGTCCGCGACGCAACGGGGGCGACGCCGCTCAAACCCGACAACCGAATCCCGAGACTGGGAGATGGGGCGCGCGATCCGCGCCGAGTAGTCTCTAAGGATGCGCGAGGCATCTCTGCACCGCGCCGCGCGCTTCGCGCGCCCCGATTTGCGGTCGTTTTTCCCGGCCTGGGGCGAGGAGTTGTGCTTGGCCCTCTTTCGAGGGCTCGCCTCCTGATCGATGGATCAGCGCCACCACCCATCGAATGATGAGCGCCTGGGGCTTGGCTCCATTCCCAATTCGCCGGTTCCGGGTGCGGAGCTTCCGTTGCTCCGGGCCTTTCGGTTTCACTCCCCGAAAGCAGAACCACCCCCCGACCGTGTCTTGCACCTCTCAAAGTTTCGGACGTCTTCGAAAGCTCCCGTGTGCGAGACAGGGAGCATTGTACGGCAGGTTGGGCGCGGTCGGATAGAATCGCACAAGATTTCGCAGGCTGGAGCACGGGCCATAAGGCGCGCATTGGCGCTTGTGCTTGATAGACAGTGCAAAGCGCGCCTCAAGGCGCGCGGTCCAACCTGCCGGCATTGGCGCAGGATTGTTGGATAGGGGGACGCACTATCCTCGATTCCTGCGCCTTATGGCGGCCTCAGTCCATCAGACGCTGCATCAGGTACGTGTATTCCAGCGCGCGGCGGCGGGCGGCTTCGTTCAAGTTGGCCGCGGCGGAGTGGCCGCCGTCGATGTTCTCGTAATAGAGGACCGGCAGGCCGAGTTCGGCCATGCGGGCAACGTATTTGCGCGCATGGCCGGGATGGACGCGGTCGTCCTTGGTCGAGGTCAGCACGAACGGCAGCGGGAAGTCGTCGCGCTGGCGCAAGTTCTGATACGGCGTGATGGTTTCGAGGAAGGCGCGCTCTTCCGGATCGGCGGGCGAGCCGTACTCGGCGACCCACGAGGCGCCGGCGAGCAGCTGGTCGAACCGCAGCATGTCGAGCAGCGGCACCTGCACGACGGCGGCGTTGATCATCTCCGGATGCTGGTTGAGCATCACGCCCATGAGCAAGCCGCCGTTCGAGCCGCCCATGATGCCGAGACGGCGCGGGCTGGTGATGCGGCGCTCCACCAAGTCGCGCTCGACGGCGTAGAAGTCGTCATAGATGACTTGGCGATTGGTGCGCAGGCCGGCCTGGTGCCAGGCCGGGCCGAACTCGCCGCCGCCGCGGATGTTGGCGATGACGTAGACGCCGCCGCGGTCGAGCCAGAGCTTGCCGACGTTCGGCGAGTAGCCCGGCGTCATCGACACCTGGAAGCCGCCATAGGCGTAGAGCAGGGTGGGGTTTTCGCCATTGAACGGCATGTCGCGGCGGCGCAGCACGAAATAAGGCACGCGCGTGCCGTCGCGGCTGACAGCTTCGTATTGCTCCGAAATATAGGGCGAAGCGTCGAACTGCGCCGGCAGCGAGCGCACGGCGCGAGCGCCCGTCGCGCCGCGTTCAAGCGCGTAGAGCGTGTCCGGCGTCAGGTAGTCTTCATAGACGACGAAGGCCGCCGACTCGCGCGGGTCGGAGCCGGCGAAGGTGACGGAGCCGTTCTGCGGCAGCTCGACATCCGCCGTCGCCCAGGTGTCCCCGCTGCGGGCGATGCGCAGGAGCCGGCCGCGTACGTTTTCATAGCCGGCGACGAGGATCACGTCGCGGGTGACGGCGACGCCTTCGATCGACTGCCGCTCCGTCGGTGCGAACAGCACGGTGACGCGCGGCGTTTCGGCGCCCGTGTCCGAGAGCGGATAGGCGATCAGCGCGCCTTGGGGATGGCCTTGCCAGGCCTCGTTGAGCGTCGCGACGAGCTGGCCTTGGTAGAGGCCTTGGATGTTCGATTTCGCCGGCAGGCTGATGCGCTGCGGCTGTGCGCCGTCGAGGCGCCAATAGGTGGTGTCGAAGAAATTCTCGGCTTCGAAGGCGATCGGCAGGCGCGCGCCATCGGTGTCGATCAGCACGCCGCCGAAGACGCCGACGTCGCTCGCTTGGCCGCGGATCACTTCGGTCGCGCTCGACAGCGGCGTGCCGCGCGTCCAGCGCTTCAGCACGAAGGCGTAGCCCGACTCCGTCATCGTGCCTTCACCCCAATCGGTGCCGACGAGCAGCGTGTTCTGGTCGAGCCAGGCGACCGAAGTCTTCGCTTCCGGGATGACGAAGCCGTTCTGGACGAAGCGGCGCGTGGCGAGATCGTACTCGCGATAGGTGACGGCGTCCTTGCCGCCATCGGACAGCGCCACCATGCACCGCGTCGTGCCTTCGAGACAGTCGAGCCCTTTGAACACCCAATTGGCGCTCTCGGCGGCGGCGATGGCGTCGATGTCGAGCACCGTTTCCCAGCGCGGGGCGCCGTCGCGCGCGAACTCGGCGAGCGGCGCGCGGCGATAGATGCCGCGCACGTGCTGCTCGTCCTGCCAGAAATTGTAATAGTAGCCTTCCTGAATGCCGCCGAGCGGCAGGCGGTCGCTGCTGTTGGCGAGCGCCAGCGCGTCGGCGTGCAGCTGGGCGAAACGCGGATCGCCTTCGAGCTGGCCCAGCGAGCGCTCGTTATGTTCGCGAACCCAGGTGAGCGCGCGTTCGCCCTCCACCTCTTCCAGCCAGAGGTACGGGTCTTCACCGGTCATGGCCATGCCTGTGGTCTCTTGTGCGGTATCGGTCGCAGGTGTGGTGCTGCACGAAGCAAGAACAAGGGCCGCGAGTCCGGTTGCGGCGAGTGCGGCTAGGCGCATGTGGGGTGTCCCTCCATCCCAAATCGGTGCGGCAACCAAGCAGAAAGAGGTTCTGAGGGAAAGGCTTGATTGCCGCACCCAAGATGGCGCGCGGCCAAAAACAGGCTTACATGAGGGCGGATGCGCTATTTCAAGATGAACGGCTGCGGCAATGACTTCGTCATTATCGACGCGCGTTCGCGCGGCTCCTTACCGTTGTCGAGGGCCCAAGCGCGCGCCATCGCCGACCGGGGCGCCGGCCTCGGCTGCGACCAGGTGATCGCGGTCGAGCGCTCGATCCGCGGCGACGCCTACATGCGCATCTGGAACGCCGATGGCGGCGAGGTCGACGCCTGCGGCAACGCCACACGCTGCGTCGCCTGGCTGCTGATGGAGGAAGGCGGCGCGGTCTCGCGACGGATCGAAACGCCGGCCGGCATGCTCTACGCCGAGCGCGCCGGGGAGCGGCGGATCACCGTCGACATGGGCTCGCCGCTGCTGCGCTGGGAGGAAATCCCGCTGGCTCGGGCGATGGACACGGTCCGGCTCGACTACGCCGTCGGCGGCCTCGAAGCGCCCGGCGCTGTGAACATGGGCAATCCGCATGTGGTCTTTTTCGTCGAGGACCTCGGCGCGACGCCGGTGGAGACGCTCGGACCGCAGGTCGAGCGCGATCCGCTGTTTCCGCAGGGCGTGAACGTGGGTTTCGCCGAAGTGCGCTCGCCCGAGCAGATCAGGTTGAGGGTTTGGGAGCGCGGCGCGGGACTGACCAAAGCGTGCGGCACAGGCGCGTGCGCGGCGGTGGTCGCGGCGCACCGGCAAGGGCGCACCGGGCGCAAGGTCGAGGTCCTGGTCGACGGCGGATCACTTGAGATTGAGTGGCGCGCGGGCGATGACCGAGTTCTGATGACCGGGCCGATCGAGTTGGAAGCGACTGGGGAGCTGCCTGCCGGATGAGACGCGCCGTCGCCGCCTGCGTTTTTCTATCCGCCTGCGCCACGGCCGCGGAGGTGCGCCCGCCCGCGGAGCGGGTGGCGGGGTGCTGGATCAATCGCGACGCCGGCGCCGTGACCATGCGCTGGCTGCCGGCGCAGGACCGTCCGGGCGTGATGACCGGCTCGCGCATCATCTATGGCCAGACCGGCGTCAGCAGCAGCACGCGCTACACGCTGGAGCCGAGCGAAGCCGGCGCCAGTCTCTGTGAACTGGGCGCGGAAGGCGCGGCGACGCGGTGCTGGGCCGTCGCCCAGGGCGAAGGCGGTTCGCTGGAAGGTGGGCGCGCGTTCATCGACGCACATGGCGATCGCCTGCGCATCACCGTGATCGGCGACGGCCCGGAGCAGACGATCTTCCAAGGCCGCCGCGACGGTTGCGATTGATCGCCGGCTTCGACCATGTCGTCATCGCCGTCCGCGACCTGGCGGCGGGCGTGGCGGCGTATCAGCTTCTGCTTGGACGTGAGGCGCTTCCTGCAATTGAGCATGACGGCGTTGCGACGGCGCTGATCGTCACGTCAAACATCGCGGTCGAACTGATGGCGCCCATAGGCGCGAGCGAGCGCGCACGGCGGCTCCAAGCTGCGCTCGATGACGGCGGTGAGGGTTTGAAGAGCCTGGTGTTCGCCGTCGGCGACATCGAGCGCGCGCATGGACGCGCGGAGCGGGTTGGGCTTGCGCCAGATGCAATCGTTGAGCGCGCGGCGGCGTGGCAAAGCTTTCGCGGCAACACTGAGCGCACGCATGGCGTGCGGCTGTTCTTCATGCAGCGCGACGCAGCGCCCGCTCCGAGCGCTGCGCATGCGTGCGGCGTGCGCGGGCTCGATCATGTCGTCATCCGGTCGCCGGATGCGGAGCGGGCGGCGGCGCTTTATGGCGCGCGGCTCGGGCTGGATATGAGGCTGGAGCGCGAGGTGCGCGGCGCGCGGCTGATGTTCTTCCGCTGCGGCGACGCGATTGTGGAGATCGTGCACGATGTGAGCGTCGCCGACGCCAAAGACCGGCTGTGGGGGCTGTCATGGCGCGTGGCGGACGGCGACGCCGAACGGGCCCGGCTGGCGGCGGCCGGGCTCGATGTTTCCGAAGTGCGGCAAGGGATTAAGCCGGGCACGCGGGTGTTCACGGTCCGCACCGGGACCGTGAACGTCCCGACTTTAATGATCGAACTCGCTGGCCCCTGACGCAGGGACGCTTGCCCGTCCACTCGAGTTGTGGAAACACAGAGGTCGAACGGGGGTGAGAAATGGCTGCGATTTTCCTGAGAGCGATGGCGTTCGCGGGCGCGGTGTTGTTGGCGCCGCTTGCGGCTGCGCAGACCATCAGCACGCCTCTGCAAGTCCGCACCGGCGACGTGTTCACGGTCAATGTCGACTACACGCAATCGGCTGAATTGGGCGAGCAGCAATTCGACGCGACCATGTCGTACGTCTATTCCATTCATGTGCTCGACGCCGAGCAGCGCTTGTGGCGGTTCATGCCCGTCAGCATGTCGTATCAGTTGCCGGAGACGCCGGGGCTCGAAGCCCAGATGGCGAGCGTCAACTGGCCGGCGATGAGCGACATGATGTCGGCGATGATGCGGATCACCACCGACGTGGGTTTCGAATGCCGCGTCGACGAGTACGGCCGCTGCACCGAGATGACGAACTGGCCGTTCTGGAGCGCGCGGGTCGAGAACCTGGCGATCGCCTTCGACGCCGCGGCGCGGATGTTTCCGAACCAACCCGGCGCCGGCGCCGCTGATGTCGAGCTCGCGCCTCCGGCTGCCGTGGAGGAGCGGCCAGGCAAGAGCGATGAAGCCGCCGCGCCAACGACGCTGCCAGCTTCAACCGCCGCCACCCCGAACTGGGAGACGTTGCGCGGGCCGGTGATGCGGGGCGTGGCGCGTCTCATCGACGGCTTCGATTCGCGCGACGCCGCCTCCTCGATGGCGGGAATGTATCTGCCGGCTTTCGTGCAAGGCAGGACACTGACGCGGCGGCAGACCGTCGATGTCGTCGACGAGTACGACATGCCGTTCGGCGCGCCGCCGCTGCGCTACACCGGCACTCTGCGTCTTGACCGCATCGACCAGCGCAACAATGCCGCGATCGTGACGCGGCGCTCACAGCTCGACCAGGAAAGCGCCCGCGCTGCCATCAACGGGATGACGGAATTCGTATCGGCCGCGTTGATCGAACCGCTGGCGCCGTATTTCCCCGAAGGACAGCAGCCGCCGGACGCGACCGGGATCGCCCAGCTGATCAACACGATGCTGGCCGATTTTGGTTACGAGGAAACCACGCGCGGCGTGATCGATCTCACCACCGGCATGGCGCGTGAGACGACCACCGACTTCACGCTGTCCGCGCGGTTCGCCGCGTCCGAGGAGCCGATCGTGACGCGCGGGCGGATCGTCACCCGCGTGACCGCCACAGCGCCGGAGGCGCCGCGCCTGCCGCGCAGCTAATCCGCTGATGTGGGGCAGGAAGAGGCGCTTTCTCGATCCGGATCTGGAAGAGTGGCACATCGCCTGCTGGGGCTGGCTGATGCGCCATCTCGGCGGCGTCGATGCGTTGCGCGAGACCGCGCTGGTGCTGCCCACGGCGGAATTCTTCCCACGGCCGGAAGGCGAAGGCCGCGCGGTCGCCGAGGCGATCTTCAGCCGCGTGCGTGAGCTGATGGGGCTCGAGCAATGGGCGTGCGAGCTGGTCGAGCGCCATGACACGAACGCGGAAGTCGGCGAATTCCTCCGCTTGCAGCCGGAAGGCAAGCCCATCGCCGGCACCTTCGAGAGCGACGGTCAAAGCGTCGTCATCACCTACGCGCCGGATCTGGTGAACAGGCCCTACAATCTCATCGGCACGTTCGCGCACGAACTCGCGCACTACGTGCTGCACACCATTCCAGAACTGCCGCCTGCGGCGGACGTCGAGCCGATGGCCGAGGAGTTGGCGACGGAGTTGGCGGTCGCCTACTTCGGCTTCGGCCTGATGGCCGCGAACGGCGCGTTCGAGTTCGAGCAATATCAGGACGCCGGACGCATGGGCTGGCGCGGCGGCTCCTGGGATTATTTTAGCGAAGACGGCTGGTGTTTCGCCCTCGCCGTCTTCCTAGTGCTGCGCGAGGAGCGGCCGGAACTGGCGCGCCAGCGCCTGAAGCCGCACCTGGTGAAGAAGCTCGACGCGGCGCTGGCCCGGCTCGCGGCAGCGCCCGAGTTGCTGGCGCCGCTGCGCGAGCTGTCGTCAAAGCGAGATTGATCCGTCTGCGCCTTGGAGGCATGCTTCGGCCCTCGAGGGGGATGTCATGGCCGACAAGCAAGCTTTGAATGCGACGTTCTACGCTTTTCGTAAGCGTGAAAAGGGCGGCGTGCTGACGATGACGACGATCGCCTACCTGGTGCTGACCGTGGTGTCGTTCGGCTTGTTCGTCGCGCTGAACTGGGCCGCCGTGACGGACTACATCGCTTGGTACGGAGATTTGGTTGCGCGCGCCGCCGAGGGCGGCGGCCAACCCGATCCGGCGATGATGACTCCGCCCGCGAGCGTGATGGCGCTTGGGCCGATTATGTTCCTGTTTCAGATTCTCTACTACGTGCTGGCGGCCGCCTATGAAGCGGCGTGTCTGCGCTGGCTGGTGCGCGGGGAGTCGAAGGGGCTGTTCGGCTTCTCGTTCGGCGCCGACACGTGGCGCGTTTATTTCACGTATTGGATATGGTTCTTCCTCGGCGTCGCAGTTTTCATCGCGTTCTTGATCGTTTTCGGCGGCATGATCGGGTCCATCGCGGCCGTGGGCGCCTCCGGCGGCGATGCCAGCTCCATGGGCGCGCTTGGTCTATTCGCGCCGCTGATCGTGCTCGCGCTGCTTCTGGTGATGGCATACTTCTCGGTGCGGCTTGCGCCGGCGGCGGCGACGTCCGTCGCGCGTAACCGGTTCGCATTCTTTGATGCGTGGAAGGTCACCAAGGGTCGCTTCTGGGCGCTGCTTGGCTCGTTCGTGCTGCTGTTCCTGATGTATTTCGTCGCCACGATGATCCTTTACGGAGTCGGCGCGGCGGCGTTCGTGATGGGCGTTGTGGGGCAAGCCGGCGCCCTCGGCTCCGAGCCGACGCCCGACGAGATGATGACGCTCTTCATGCAGCCGCAAGTGTTGATCCCGCTGGCGGTCGTCTGCATCGCCGGTCTCGTCGGCTACTTCGTGTGGCTGATCGCGATGTTCGGCGTCAACGCGCGGGCGGCGGCGCTGGCGCTGGAGGAAGGCAAGATCACGGCGGAGGCGTGAGATGGCTGAGCAAGCGCCCCGGCTGAACGCGACGTTCTTCGCCTTCCAAAAGCGCGAGCGTCGCTTCGTGCTGGCGCGCGCGGCGGCGGGCTATCTCATCCTGCTGACGCTGTTCACGGCCGCTTATGTGGCCGCGACTTGGTCGGTCTGGACCGGCATGATCGATTGGTACCTTGGCGTGCTGGCCGACATGTCTTCCGGCGCCGATCCCGCAGCGCCGCCCTTGGAGGCCATGGCTGCGTTAGCGCCATGGTGGGCGGTGAGCGTCATCGTCAGTCTCGTCCTGTTCGCTTCGTTCGAAGCGGCGTGCTTGCGCTGGCTGGTGCGCGGCGAAAGCGGGGGCGGCCTGCTGGGGCTTCGTTTCGGCGCCGACACCTGGCGCGTGTTCGCGATCTATTGGATTTGGCTGGCGTTGTGGATCGGCGCGATGGTGGCGATCGCGCTGTTCTATCTGCTGGTGCGGGCGCTCGCGGGCGCTCATCCGGCGATGCAATGGATTATGCTGCTGGTGGCGGCGCTGGCGCCGCTCGGCTTCTTCGCGCTCGCGATTTGGGGCAGCGTGCGCTTGGCGCCGGGTGCGGCTGTGACGGTGCGTGAAGGCAAGTTCGCCTTCTTCAAAGCGTGGGGTGAGACGCGGCGGCTGTTCTGGCCGTTGCTCGGCGCATTTGTCATCGTCACGATCGGTTATTTCGTCATCGCCTTTATCGTGCAGCAAGTGCTGTCGTTGCCGTTTAACGGTCCCGCGCATGCGCTAATGGCCGACATGATGGCGGGCGCAACGAGCGAAGAGGTCATGCGCCGCGCATTCGAGACGTTCGCCACGCCAGGCTTCATCGCGCTTGGCGTCGTGTACCTGCTGGCGACGCAGATCCTGGCCTGCGTGTTCTACATCGCCTTTTTCGGCATCAATGCGCGCGCGGCGCTGGTGGCGCTTGAGGAAGGCAAGATCCAGCGCGTGGATTGACACGAGATTGCGTGGGGGCGTGAAAGTGAAGCCGATAGGATCTGCATTTTATGCATGGGCCAGACGCGACCGCCGAGGCGTTCTGCTCATGGCCTCGATCTCGTTTCTGGTTCTCGTAACGGCGCTGGTGTTGCTCGATCCGATATTGAGGGCCGCTATTCACCTGGAACAAGCGGTATTGCCGGGTCTTGAAACGGGCCAGATCGCGCCAGCGCAGCTCAGCCTTGAACGCATCGGGCGATCTCTCTTCTACAATTTGGGGTTCATTGCTGCAGTCTTCATACTCGTTGCGGCGTACGAGGCGGCCTGCCTACGATGGATGATCCACGGCGAAGTCAAGGGACTGTTTGGTCTGACTCTCGGCGCGGATACCTGGCGGGTTTACGGCGGCTATTGGGCTTGGGCGATCTTCTCAGGCATTCTCAGTGTAGCCGTGATCGTCGCGTTCCCCTTCGTGTATTCCTTTGCGATTGAGAGACTAGGACCGAGCGCGCCGGCAGCGCGCTGGGGGCCGCTGGCGCTGCTGTCGGTTGTGATCACTTACGCATGCGTGAGTTTTGCTCCTGCAAATGCCACGTCGATGGCTAAACGCTCTTCCTCCTTCTTCAGCGCATGGATCGTCAGTCGTGGCCGATTTTGGCATTTGCTAGTCGCATATGCCGTCGTGTGGGGAATCTACGTCTTGATTGCTGGAGGCTTGGCAGTCGGCGCGTTGGTTTGGCTCTTCAATGTTCCTCTGGCCGAAGTGATCTCTTTCGAGCGCGTGACCCTCGTGCCGACACACATCCCCCGCACGTGGGTGGACATGCTGAGTGAACCTTCATCACGGATCGGATTTTGGATCTATCAAACAGCAAGCATCGCCGTGTCGCTCACGTGTTTCGTTCTTCTGATCGGCGTGAACGCAAGTGTCGCGCGCGCTGCGATAGATGCCGGGGATCTCCAGGATTGGACCAACGAGCCGCCAAGATAGTGCTAACCTGACGCCTGCTTCTTGCCGTTGCGGCGCACCTTCGGTGCGGGCGCTTCCGCCGCCGCGGCTTTGAGCTTCTTCGGCGCGCGGCGTTCGTGGTGGCGCGCGAGCGCTTCGGCGAGGTAGCGGCCGGTCCAGCTTTCCTTGACTTGCGCGACTTCTTCCGGCGTGCCGACCGCGACAACGCGGCCGCCGCCGTCGCCGCCTTCGGGACCGAGATCCAAGATCCAGTCGGCGGTTTTAATGACATCGAGATTGTGCTCGATGACGAGGACGCTGTTGCCGTTGTCGACCAGCTCGTGCAGCACTTCGAGCAGCTTTTTCGTGTCCTCGAAGTGAAGCCCGGTGGTCGGTTCGTCGAGGATGTAGAGCGTGCGGCCGGTGGCGCGCTTGGAGAGCTCCTTGGAGAGCTTCACACGCTGGGCTTCGCCGCCGGAGAGTGTCGTCGCCTGCTGGCCGATGTGCACGTAGCCGAGGCCGACGCGTTTCAGTGTTTCGAGCTTGTCGCGAATGCTCGGCACGGCGGCGAAGAGGTTGGCGCCTTCTTCGACTGTCATGTCGAGCACGTCGGAAATCGACTTGCCCTTGTAGAGAATTTCGAGCGTCTCGCGATTGTAGCGTTTGCCTTTGCAGGTGTCGCAGGTGACGTAGACATCCGGCAGGAAGTGCATCTCGATCTTGATGACGCCGTCGCCCTGGCAGGCTTCGCAGCGGCCGCCTTTGACGTTGAAGGAGAAGCGGCCCGGGCCGTACCCGCGCGCCTTGGCTTCCGGCAGGCCGGCGAACCAGTCGCGGATCGGCGTGAACGCGCCGGTGTAGGTCGCCGGGTTCGAGCGCGGCGTGCGGCCGATCGGCGATTGGTCGATGTCGATGATCTTGTCGATGTGTTCGAGACCGTCGATGCGGTCATGCTCGGCCGGCACATCTCCCGAGCCGTGCCATTGGCGCGACACGGACTTGAACAGCGTCTCAACCACAAGTGTCGACTTGCCGCCGCCGCTGACGCCGGTGACGCAGGTGAACGTGCCGAGCGGGATCTCCGCGTCGACGTCCTTCAGGTTGTTGCCGCGCGCGCCTTTGACTGTGATGGTGCGCTTCTTGTTCACCCAGCGACGCTTCTCTGGGATGGAGATTTCCCGGCGGCCAGTGAGATAGGCGCCGGTGATGCTTTCGGCGTTGGCTTCGATCTCGGCGGGCGTGCCTTCGGCGATGATGCGCCCGCCATGCACGCCGGCGGCGGGGCCCATGTCGATGACGTGGTCGGCGGTGAGGATGGCTTCTTCGTCGTGCTCGACGACGAGCACGGAATTGCCGAGATCGCGCAGGCGCTTCAGCGTATCGAGGAGCCGTGTGTTGTCGCGTTGGTGGAGGCCGATGCTCGGCTCGTCGAGCACGTAGAGCACGCCGGTGAGGCCCGAGCCGATCTGGCTGGCGAGGCGGATGCGCTGGCTTTCGCCGCCGGAGAGCGTTCCCGAACCGCGGCCGAGCGAGAGATAGTCGAGCCCGACATCGACGAGGAAACGGAGCCGGTCGTTGATCTCTTTGAGGATGCGGACGGCGATTTCCTGCTGCTTCGGCGTGAATTGATCGTTCAGCGCGCCGAACCAATCGCGCGCCTTGCGGATCGAGAAATTCGAGGCTTCGGCGATGTCGAGCATGCCGACTTTGACCGCCAGCGCTTCGGGCTTGAGCCGCTTGCCGGCGCAGGTTGGGCACGGCGCTTCGCTCTGGTAGCGCTCGAGGTCCTCACGCACCCAGGCGCTGTCGGTTTCCTTCCAGCGGCGTTCGAGGTTCGGCAGCACGCCTTCGAAATTCTTGGTTGTCTCGTAGCGGCGGACGCCGTCGTCATAGACGAACTTGATCGGGTCCTTCGTGCCGAACATCACCGCATCGCGCAGCGGCTTCGAAAGCTCGCGCCACGGCGTCGTCATCTTGCACTTGAAGTGTTTGGCCAGCGCTTCGAGCGTTTGCGCATAGAGGGGGGATGGGCCTTTCGCCCAGGGCGCTACAGCGCCCTCCTTCAGCGACTTGTCCTGCTCGGGCACGACCAGCTCGGGATCGAACTTCAACTGCACGCCAAGGCCATCACACGTCGGGCAAGCGCCGGCGGGATTGTTGAACGAGAAGAGCCGCGGCTCGATTTCAGGGATGGTGAAGCCGGAGACGGGACAGGCAAATTTTTGGCTGAAGATGAGCCGCTCGGCTTGCGCCCCCTTGTTCTTCAGCGTCGCTTTGCCAGAGGCTTCCTCGGTCTTACCGGCGATTTCCGCGAAGGCGATGCCATCGGCCAGCTTCAGCGCTTGTTCGAGCGAATCCGCCAGCCGAGTCTCGATGCCGGCTTTGACGGCGATGCGGTCGACGACGATGTCGATGTCGTGCTTGAATTTTTTGTCGAGCGTCGGCGGTTCGCTGAGTTCGTAGAATTCGCCGTCGATCTTGGCGCGCTGGTAGCCCTTCTTCAGGTACTCAGCCATTTCCTTTTTGTATTCGCCCTTGCGGTCGCGCACGACCGGCGCGAGCAAGTAGAGGCGCGTGCCTTCGGGCAGCGCCATGATCCGGTCGACCATTTCGCTGACTTGCATCGCCGCGATCGGCTGGCCGGTGGCGGGCGAATACGGAACGCCGACGCGCGCCCAGAGGAGGCGCATGTAGTCGTAGATTTCGGTGACCGTGCCCACGGTCGAGCGCGGGTTGCGCGAGGTAGTTTTCTGCTCGATCGAGATCGCCGGCGACAGGCCCTCGATGGAATCGACGTCCGGCTTCTGCATCAGCTCGAGGAACTGGCGCGCGTAAGCGGAGAGCGATTCCACGTAGCGGCGCTGGCCTTCGGCGTAGATCGTGTCGAACGCGAGCGAAGACTTGCCGCTGCCGCTGAGGCCGGTGATGACCACCAGCTCATTGCGGGGGATGTCGACGTTCACGCCCTTCAAGTTGTGCTCGCGGGCGCCGCGGATGCGGATATGGGTGAGGCCGTCCTTCATTGCGGCAGGCCGTAGGCGAAAGCGGTCATCGAGATTCCGGGCTCGTAGTGCTGATTGAAGATGTGCGCGGTCTCGCCGTCGCGCCGGGCGCCCAGCGCGTAGAAGATCGGGAAGAAGTGTTCCCAATCGGGCGCCGCTTCGCGCGCGTCGGAATGCGCTGTGTAGCGGATCACAGCAGCATCGTCGCCATCGCCGGCGGCGTCCGTCACGAAACCGTCGAAGCGCTCGACCCACGGCTCGAGCTGCTTGGCGCCAAAGAACGCGGGCAGGTTGTGGACGATGTTGCCGGCGGCGAGGATCAGCACGCCTTCGTCGCGCAACGGAGCGAGCGCGCGGCCGATGGCGATGTGCTCTTCCGGCGCGCGCCGCGCATCGAGGCTGACCTGCACGACCGGAATGTCGGCGCGCGGATACATGTGCACGAGAACGCTCCAGGCGCCGTGGTCCAGCCCCCAGGTATCATCGAGTCGGGCGTCGAAATCTGTCAGCAGCCCGACAATGCGCTGCGCCAGCGTGGGATCGCCGGGCGCGGGGTATTGCACGTCGAACAGAGCCTGCGGAAAGCCGCGGCCGAAATCGTGGATCGTGGGCGGGCGCTCGTTCGAGGTGACGCGCACGCCGTCCGTGACCCAATGCGCGGAGACGACGACAATCGACTTGGGATTAGGAAACGCGCGCGCGATCTCGGCCCAGCCGCGGGCGGAAGGGGTGTCTTCGATCGCGTTCATCGGCGAGCCATGGCCGACGAACAGGGCGGGCGCTCTGGTGCTCATCTCAGGTCAACTTGGGAACGCCGGAAACAGGGCGGCGGACCACCATATTTAGTAGCGAGAGTCGCCGGCACATCAAGAACAAAGATGGAACGGCTGCACGGCGCAGTTACGGGGTGAGCCCGCGCGGCCGGCATCGTTTCGGCGTCATGAGCATCAATCCACCGGTTCGATCCGTTAATGCGTCTTTACCAATGGCGCGAGTCGGCGTATAGAACATAGAGAGAACATTTGTCCGGCGAGCCGGCGGATGCCTCGACCATCGAGTGAAAGCGCAGGAAACAGGAGGTCGGCGATGGCTGGCAGCGTCAACAAAGTGATTTTGGTCGGCAATCTGGGCAAGGACCCGGAAGTGCGGCGGCTCAATAACGGCGATCCGGTGGTGAATCTCTCCGTCGCCACATCCGAGAGCTGGCGCGACAAGCAGAGCGGCGAGCGCAAGGAAAAGACCGAGTGGCACCGCGTCGTGATCTTCAACGAGAACATCGCGAAGGTGGCCGAGCAGTATTTGAAGAAGGGCTCGACGGTTTACATCGAGGGCCAGCTGCAGACGCGCAAATACGAACAGAACGGCGTCGAGAAATACACGACGGAAGTCGTGCTGCAGAAATATCGCGGCGAGCTGACCATGCTGGGCGGCAAGGGCGAGGGGGGCGGCTCGCGCTCGTATGACGACGAGGGCGGCGGCTCGTTCAGCCGCAGCAGCGGCCAGAAGCGCGTGAGCGACGGCCCGCGCGAAAGCTTCAATCAGGATTTGGACGACGAGATTCCATTCTGATTGATCTCAAAGGCCGATGAACAGAAGGGCGCTTCGCAAGAAGCGCCCTTCTTGCGTCACGCTGACGTCAGCACATCCACACTCGCCAAGGTCCCGTTGCCGCCAACGCGCTGCGCGCCGCCCAGTGCGTAGAGCGCGTCGTTCACGGCCATGAAGCCGTGGCCATGGCGCGGCGTGGGCAGCGTCTCGAAGCGCTGCCAGTCGCCGGACGTATCGAAGCGATAAAGCGCTGTGCCGACGGAGCTCGGTTCGAAGATTTCGCCGCCGCCGGCGATGATCGCGTTGCCGAGTGTTGCGGCCGCTAAGCCGCCGCGCGGCTCGGGATAGGGCGCGCCGTCGCGCCATGTATCAGTTTGCGGATCGTAGATGTCGTGCGCAGGCGTCTGGCCGCCTGCGACGGTGCGGCCGGAGATCACGTGCAGCGCCCCGTTCAGTACGGCGCCGGCCGCGGAGTTGCGCGCCAGCGGCAGCGGCGCTGCGCGCTCCCACGCGCCGGCGCCGGCGGCGAGCACGAAGTGATCGGCGACATCGGCTTGGTGATTCCAGTCGCTGTTCGCTTCGCCCGCCGGCGAGCGGCCGCCGATCAGATGAATGCGGCCCTCGTGGACGAGCGGAACCGCTTCGCCGATCGGTTTGGGCAGCGCCGGAGCTTCGACCCAGCGCTCGCGGTCGAGCCGCAGCACGCGTGGGACGCAAATCCATTGCATACGCGTGAGCCCGCCGCGAAAGCCGCCGATGGCGTAGAGCGCGCCATCGAGCGAGGCGAGATGGACGTGGTGCGAAGGCTCCGGCAAGTCAGGGCCCTCGCGCCACGCATTGGCGGCAAGGTCGAATACGATCACGCGCTTGGTTGCGCCGAGCGCTTGCGGCGAGAAGCCTCCGGCGATCCAGATCGCGCCGTCGTGCAGCGCCGGATAAATCTCTTGCACCGCGTATGGCATCGCAGGCGCCCTGCGCCAGGCGTTTGAAGCTGGCGCTGAGGGCGCCTGCGCACCGTTCCGGCAAGCGGCCAGAAGAGCAACACTCGATGCGGTGAACGTGCGGCGGGTGATGGTCATACGCAGAGCCTAGCGCCTCCGCGCGTCGTTCGCGCTTGAAAACGGCATGCCCGCGCGTTCGGGCGATCTAGCTTATTGAAACAGGGTTTCGCCCAGTGTCATGGGCGTGTCGTAGCTCATCGCCAGGTTGCGCGCCCAGCTTTTGGCGGCGGCAAGCTCATCGGCGTACATCGCGCCGGCCTGCTTATGCTGCGCTTCGAACGCCGCGGCGTCGAACGGGCGCCCGAATTCCTTGGCGTGTTCACCGAACACCGGCCCTTTGGCGATCTCGGCGGCGCGCGCTTTGTCGAGATCGAGCTCGAAGAAGGCGCCGACTTCGGCGAGCGCGCCGGCGGTGTCGGCGAGGAAGCGCTCGCTGCTGAGCGTGCGGACGGAGTTGCGGCCGAAGCGTTTGGCGAGTGAGTCGAGAAAGCTCGCCTGCATCATCCAGGCTTGTGCGGCGATCTGCAGGTCCGTCAGCAGCATGGTGTCGGCCTGGGTGAAGCCGTCGTCGATCGGGATTACCGGTGCGAACTGCTGGTAAACTTGGCGCGCGAACGCGCGTCCTTCGAGGCCGCGGCGGGCAATCGCGCGCAGGAACGTGTCGAGGCTCGAATAGAGGATCAGCGCCTTCGCGTCCGGCCGCGCATGCAGGATCTGCGGCACCATGTGGTTGACGACGTTGCTCGGCTTGATGATCTGCGTCTCACCGGGGCTAAGCGGGCGCGACAAAAGATCCAGTGTCACCCGTAAGGCTGCGAACGCGCCGGCGGTCCGGCGGCTGCCGGACCAGTAATCGGCGAACGAGGCGAGCACCCCCGGCTCTTTCAGGCCCATGGAAACGCCCGGAATGTCGAGTGCGCGAGTCAGCAGCGTCGAGCAGCAGAATGCGGTGTGGAGGATGAGATGCGCCGGGCCCGCCCGAAGCTCTTCGAGGGGCAGCTCCGGCACCGGCGCTGGCGGCGACAGGCGCGTCTTCAGAAAGCGGGAATCCAGGAAAACGGCGCCGCGCTGGGTCTCACGTGTGGCTTCAGCAAACACCAGCGTGTCCGACCGCCAGTCGTACGCGTGCGGAAGCCACGCCGGGTCCCGAACGTAATTCACCCAGGGTGAGGCGTGAACGTTAGGGCGCAAGAGGGAGGCCTTCATGGAACGGCAGCGTTTAGCAGTGATAGCAGAGTGCTGTGTAGTTCTGGCTACAGTTCGTCGCTCGTTACCGGCGGCCGGTCGCATTTAAGGGGATGCGCGCCGCGAAGGCGGGCGCTAGGCGGGAATCCCGCTAGAGCTTGGCGGTGACCGCCCCGCCGCGCGCTTTCGCGCCCCTCGATTTGCTGCAGCTGATCTCGATCGCGTTGATCTGGGGCGCGAACAACATTTTCGCAAAGATCGCCGTGGAGGCGTTCCCGCCGATGATGACGGTGGCGTTGCGCTTCGTCATCGTGCTGGCGGCGCTGTTCATGTGGATCAGGCCGCCGCCGCGGCAGACATGGCGGATGTTCGGGCTGATGCTGCTGTTCGTCGGGCCGCTGCACTTCGGCATTCAGTACGCCGGGCTGAAGCTCGCGACCGACATCACGCCCATGGTGGTGGCGATGCAGCTTTGGGCGCCTGCTTCGGTGGTGTTCGCGGCGTTGCTGCTGGGTGAGAGGGTCGGGACGCTGCGTTGGGGCGGCGTCGCGATTGCTTTTCTCGGCGCGGCGTCGATGAACTTCGACCCGGCGGTGTTCGCGCAAGGGTGGGCGCTTTTCCTCGTCGCGCTCGCGCCGCTCTGCTACGGCTTTGGCACGGTGTTGGTGCGCCGCATGGGCGGGGGTGTCGATCCCTGGGCGATGCAGGCGTGGCTGGCGTTGGCGACCGCGCCGACGATGAGCCTGGCGTCGCTTGCGTTCGAAAGCGGCCAGATCGAAGCGGCCGTGAATGCGCCCTGGTACGCGTGGGCGTGCATCGCTTTTGGCGCGATCGTTTCGTCGATCGTCGCCAATGCGTTCATGTTCAGGCTGGTGCAGAAATACGAGGTTTCGCGCACCACGCCGTTCCTGCTGATGACGCCGGTGTTCTCGTTTGCGCTCGCGGTGCTGATCCTCGGCAGCCGCATCACGCCGCAGATCCTACTCGGCGCCGCGATGACGATCGGCGGCGTGGCGCTGGTGGCGCTGGCGGAGCGCCGCTTCAAGGCAGTGGCGTGAGCGCCGCGCAAGCGATACGGGCGCCGGCGCCGCCGATCGGTTGCGACACCTGATCGTCCGGCGATGCGTGAATGAGCAGCGCCGCGCCGTCCCCGTCTAGCAGCGCTTCGCGGGCGACATTGCGCGCCGTCGCAGCGATGCGTTCGGGGCCGAGCACTGTGTAGGGCGAGAAGAATTCGGCCGCGAACGGCGCATTGGGCGACGCAAAGAGGTTGGGCAGGTCGCCGGCCTCGGGGCCGGCGGGATTGAGCACGCCGTGCCGGACGCGTTCGCCGGCGCCGAGATGGCCGCCGGAGGCTTGGAAGCCGGCGGCGAAATCGCTGCAATCGCCGCGTGTGTGGATGTGGAGCCCATGCCATCCCGGCGGCAGGGCGTTGGGTTGGAATTCGAGCCGGATCAGCGTGCCGCGAGGCGCTGCCGTGAAGTGCGCCTGGCCGATCGCGCGGCCTTCGCCGCCGACAATCCAGACCGTGCGCGGCTGGGCCAGCGGGCTCGATGGCGCCGTTTCGGGGGCGCTGGCGCAGGCGGTCAGCAGGGCTGCAAAAAGGAGGGCGGCGATGGGGCGCATGGGGGGCTCCTTGGTTTGCGGCAGGGGCGTCCCGATGTTACTTTAGCTCGGAATCGCGGACGGGTTTTCTCGTCTTTTCCGACGCCTGAGAACAGCGTTTTCCAACCACTTAGAAGAATAGACCGGATCCCGTGTCAGACACGTCCGATCCCGCCGAGAACGGCGGGCCAACCCTCCCCAAAGGCGTCTCGCTCATCACCATCGAAGATGAGCTGAAACGGTCCTACCTCGATTACGCGATGAGCGTGATCGTCTCGCGCGCGTTGCCTGACGTGCGCGACGGGCTGAAACCGGTGCACCGGCGCATCCTGTTCGGCATGGACGAAGCCGGGAACACGCACGACAAAGGCTATCGCAAGAGCGCCAACACAGTCGGCGAAGTGATGGGCCGTTATCACCCGCACGGCGACCAGGCGATCTACTTTTCGCTCGTGCGCATGGCGCAGGAATTCGCGATGAGCCTGCCGTTGATCGACGGGCAGGGCAATTTCGGCTCCATCGACGGCGATATGCCAGCGGCAATGCGGTACACCGAGAGCCGTTTGGCGAAATCCGCGCGCGCATTGCTGGACGACATCGATGAGGACACAGTCGATTTCGTCGACAACTATGACGGCTCGCGCAAAGAACCCGCGGCGCTGCCGGCGAAGTATCCGAACCTGCTCGTGAACGGCGCTGGCGGCATCGCTGTGGGCATGGCGACGAATATCCCGCCGCACAATCTCTCCGAAGTCGTCGACGCCGCGGTGGCGATGATCGACAATCCGGAGATCGCCGATCTCGACCTTCTCGACATCGTGCCGGGACCGGACTTCCCGACCGGCGGTGAAATCCTCGGCCGCAGCGGCGCGCGCGCCGGCCTGCTGACCGGACGCGGTTCGGTAACGATCCGCGCCAGGCATCACAATGAAACCATTCGCGGGCGGGAAGCGCTCGTGTTCACCGAAATCCCGTATCAGGTGAACAAGGCGGAGATGGTCGATCGGATCGGCGAGCAAGTGCGCGAAAAGCGCATCGAAGGCATCGCGGAAATTCGCGATGAGTCGAACCGGCTCGGCATTCGCCTCGTCATCGAGTTGAAGCGTGATGCGGTGCCGGACGTGGTGCTGAACCAGCTCTATCGCTACTCGCAGCTGCAAACCTCGTTCGGCGTCAACATGCTGGCGCTGCACAATGGCAAGCCCGAGCAGATGGGGCTGCGGCAGATGCTGAGCGCGTTCCTCAGCTTCCGTGAGCAGGTGATCACGCGCCGAACGAAGTTCCGTCTGGCGAAGGCGCGCAAGCGCGGCCACGAGACGGTCGGTCTCGCGATTGCCGTCGCCAACATTGACGACGTGATTCGATTGATCCGTGAGAGCCCCGATCCGACAACGGCGCGCGAGCGGCTGGTCGCGCGCGATTGGCCGGCGGGCGATATGATGCCGCTGATCGCGTTGATTGCCGATCCGCGTACGATCGTCGCTGACGGCGACAAGATCCGCCTATCGGAAGAGCAGGCGCGCGCGATCCTGGCGCTGCAGCTCTCGCGCCTGACCGGCCTGGGCCGTGACGACATCGCGAAAGCCGCGAACGAGATCGCCGAAGAGATCAAGGAATTGCTTTCGATCCTTGGCTCGCGCGAGCGCATCTTGGCGATGATCCGTGGCGAGCTGATCGGCGTCAAAGAAGCATTCGGTGTGCCGCGCCGTACGGCGTTCTCTGAAGCCGAAGGCGACATCGACGACGAAGCGCTGATCCCGCGCGAGGACATGGTCATCACCGTCACGCACGGGGGCTATGTGAAGCGCACGCCGCTCGCCGCGTATCGGACGCAGCGTCGGGGCGGCCGCGGCCGCGCCGGCATGGCGATGAAGGAGGAGGATTTCGTCACCCGCGTGTTCGTGGCTTCCACGCACGCGCCGATCCTGTTCTTCTCGTCGTCGGGCATGGTCTACAAGATGAAGGCTTGGCGCATTCCCGCGGGCGATCCGCGCACCAAAGGCCGAGCGCTCGTGAACCTGCTTCCGCTTGGACAGGGCGAGACGATCACGTCCGTGATGGCCTTGCCTGAGGACGAGCGGGATTGGGACAAGCTCGACGTGATGTTCGCGACGAAGTCGGGCAATATCCGCCGGAACAAGCTCAGCGACTTCGTGCAGGTGAACCGGAACGGCAAGATCGCGATGAAGCTTGACGACGGCGACGGCATTGTCGGCGTGCAGATCAGCACGGAAGACGAAGACGTGCTGCTGACGACCGCGAATGGCATGTGCGTGCGTTTCCGCACCACAGACGTGCGCGTGTTCAAGGGACGCGACTCCACGGGCGTGCGGGGCGTCGACCTGCGCGAGAACGACCACGTGATCGGCATGGCCGTGCTGCGTCACGTCGACGTCACAACGGAAGAAGTCGGCGCCTACTTCAAATGGGACTCTCAGGCCCGCGGCGAGGTCGAAACTGGCGACGATGAAACGCCGAGCGCATCGAGCGATGCGATCGTGCCGTTCGAGCGCCTGGCATGGCTGAAGACGCAGGAACAATTCATCTTGACCGCCACTTCGAACGGCCTCGGCAAGCGCGCTTCGGCCTACGAATACCGCGTCACCAATCGCGGCGGCAAAGGCCTGATTGCGCATCGGCTCACCGATGACGCGAGCGTCGTCGCGTCGTTCCCGGTGAAGGACGACGAGGAGCTCTTGCTGGTCACTGACAAGGGCCAGCTCATCCGCACCGGAGTGGATCAGATCCGTATCGCCGGACGTGCGACGCAGGGCGTCATCCTCATCAATGTCGGCGAGGACGAGCACGTGGTGGCGGCCGAGCGGCTTGAGGCCCTTGGCGGCGAGAACGGCGATGGGGCTGAAGGCGAGGCAGACGGCAAGTGATGCCGGCGGTCGAGGAGGGGGAGCGTCTATGACTAGGAAGCTTCGGGTCGGGCTTTACCCCGGCACCTTCGATCCGGTCACCAACGGGCATGTGGACATCATCGCGCGCGGCGCGAAGCTGGTCGACCGACTGGTGATTGGCGTCGCCATCAACCAGGAGAAGGGGCCGCTCTTCTCCTTGGATGAGCGGTTGGCGATGGTCGAGGAGCAGATCGCCAAGATCAGGGATGGCGCCGAGATCGTCGTCCAACCTTTCGACACATTGCTGATGAAGTTCGCCGAGAGCGTAGGGGCGCAAATCATCGTCCGGGGCCTTCGAGCCGTCGCCGACTTCGAGTACGAATTCGCCATGGTGGGCATGAACCAGAAGCTAAATCCCGCCATCGAAACGGTTTTTCTCATGGCCGACCCGACGCACCAGGCGATCGCGTCGCGGCTGGTGAAAGAGATCGCGCGACTGCAAGGAAGCGTCGCGCAATTCGTGCCCGAAGAAGTAGAAGGACGACTGAAGGCGAAATTCGGGGTCTCGTAATGCTGCGCTTGGGTGGAATTTTAGCGGCCGCGCTCCTGGCGCTTGGCTTGAGTGTGGCCTCGGCGCAGACGCCGGACGCGCGTAACTGGCGCCCGGTCGATCCGGAGAACACGCTTTATATCGATACGGTGCACGGCCGCATCGTGGTCGAACTCTATCCGGAGATCGCGCCGAACCATGTCGAGCGGATCAAGACGCTGACGCGCGCCGGCTTTTACAACGGCCTCACGTTCCACCGCGTCATCGATGACTTCATGGCGCAGACGGGCGATCCGCTGGGCACGGGCGAAGGCGCCTCGTCCTTGCCGGATCTGCGCGAGGAGTTCATGTTTCGCCGCGGACCGGAGATGCCGTTCATCCAGGCGGCCGAGCAGAGCCGTGCGCGCCTCGGCTTTTACAAAGCGCTGCCGATCGAGAGCCAACCCGACGCGCAAATGGCGGTGACCGCCGACGGCCGCGTCTCAGCCAACGCGCTGCATTGCCAGGGCGTGGTTTCCATGGCGCGGGCGGAACCGATCAACTCGGCCAACAGCCAATTCTTCCTGATGCGTGCGCCGAACACCGCCCTCGACAAGCGTTACACGATCTTCGGCCGCGTGGTTTGGGGCATGGATGCGGTGATGCGCATCGCGGTCGGAAACCCGCCGCCAACGCCGGATCGCATGCTTTCGGTGCGAGTCGCGTCGGATGTCCCTGACGCGGAGCGGGCGCCGATCTATGTCTTGCGTACCGATGGGCCGCAATTCCGCGACCTGATCGAAGAGACGCGCCGCGAGCGCCGCGCCGATTTCTCGGTGTGCGACGTGGAGATCCCGGCCCGTGTGCCGAACAGTGAAAACAGAGAGAGAAGCTGGTGGTCGATCATTCCTTTCATACCCTGACGCTCGAACTCGATACCGGCACGGTGAAGATCAAGATGCGTCCGGACCTGGCGCCGAACCACGTTCAGCGCATCGGCGAACTGGCGAACGAGGGCTTCTACAATGACGTGCCGTTCCATCGCGTGATCGCCGGTTTCATGGCGCAAGGCGGCGATGGCGGCCGCAAAAACGGCACGGGCGGCTCTTCAAAGCCGAACTTGAAGCAGGAGTTCAACGCCGAGCCGCACGTGCGCGGCGTCTGCTCGATGGCGCGCACCAACGATCCGAACTCGGCCAACAGCCAGTTCTTCATCTGCTTCGACGACGCGCGCTTCCTCGACAAGCAATACACAGTCTGGGGCCAGGTCGTGGAAGGCATGGAGGCCGTCGACGCGCTGCCCAAGGGCGAGCCGCCGCGCAATCCCGGCAAGATCGTCAGCGCGAAAGCGGAGTGAGCGCGGGGCTTCTGCAGCGCTGGCGGGCGCTGGCGGGGCCTGGCGCCGATGCGCTCGGCGAAGCGTTGATCCGTGCTTGGGACGAACCGCAGCGGCGCTATCACGATCAATCGCATCTCATCTGGCTGCTCGATGAAGCGGATCGGCGCGCCGCGCTGCTCCGCGATCATGCCTTCGTCGGTTATGCGATCTGGTTTCATGACGCGGTTTATCAACCGGGGGCGCCGGACAACGAGAAGCTCAGCGCTGAATGGGCGCGCGCCTCGCTCGCGCATGATCCGATCTTGGCCGAGCGGGTCGCACGCGCAATCGAGATGACGAAGATGCATCACGAAGGCGACGCGGAGGGCGACGCAGCGCTCTTTCTCGATATGGATATCGCCGTCCTCGGCGCTCCCTGGGAGGCGTATTGCGCCTACGCCGCGGGCATCCGCGCCGAATACCCGCACATAAACGACGCGGCGTTCGCGGCGGGGCGCGGCGCCTTCCTCGAGAAGCAGCTGGAGCGGCCGCGCACGTTCCGTACCGACGTGTACGAGAACGAACGCGGCGAAACGGCTCGGGCGAATATGCGCTGGGAGGCCGAGGAGATGCGGCGCGGACGCATGGTTAGGGCGTAGATGCGGGTCGATCTGTTCGATTTCGAACTGCCGGAGGAGTTGATCGCACTTCGTCCTGCGCGACCGCGCGACAGCGCGCGGCTCTTGCATGCGCCGGCGGCGGGCGCGTTTGAAGACCTGATCGTGCGTGATTTGCCATCACTGCTGCGGCACGGCGACCTGCTAGTCTTCAACGATACGCGGGTAATCCCGGCGCGACTAAGGGGATTCCGCTATCGCGACGAGAACCGGGTCGCGGTGGAGGCGACGCTGCACAAGCGTGAGTCCGGAAACACTTGGCTCGCCTTCGCCAAGCCCGGCAAGCGGCTGAAGGAAGGCGATCGGCTGCGCTTCGGCGGCGAGAGCGAAAGCGCGTGCATGCTGTCCGGCCTCGATGCGACGGTCCGCGGCAAAAGCGAGGATGGCCTCGTGACGATCGCGTTCGATTTGAGCGGGCCTGATCTCGACACTGCGATCGCAGCACACGGCGAGATGCCGCTGCCGCCGTACATCGCCGGGCGACGGACGGAGGACGAAGCGGATCGGTCGGACTATCAGACTGTGTACGCCGCCAGGGACGGCGCGGTGGCGGCGCCGACAGCGGGCTTGCACTTCACTGAGGAGCTGTTCGGCGGGCTCGGGAGAGCCGGCGTCGAGCGCGCGCACGTAACGCTCCACGTCGGCGCCGGCACGTTCCTTCCGGTCAAGACCGACGATACGTCCGAGCATGTGATGCACGCCGAGTGGCGCGAGATATCACCCTCCGCCGCAGACGCGATCAATCGCGCCAAAGCTGAGGGTCGGCGCGTTATTGCGGTGGGCACGACGGCGCTGCGTTCGCTGGAGTCCGCAGCGGACGAAGACGGCCGCGTGCGCGCCGAAACGGGCGACACCGACATCTTCATCACGCCGGGCTATCGCTTCCGTGTCGTCGATGGGCTCTGGACGAATTTCCATCTGCCGCGCTCGACGCTGTTCATGCTGGTGTCCGCGTTCGCAGGGCTGGAGCGCATGAAGGCGGCGTATGCGCACGCCATCTGTGAACGCTACCGGTTCTATTCCTACGGCGACGCCAGCTTGCTATGGCGAGCGCCATGACGGCGTTTCCATTCGAGATTCACGCGCGTGACGGCGCAGCGCGCACCGGCGTTTTGAAGACGCCGCGCGGCGACATCCGCACGCCGGCGTTCATGCCGGTCGGGACCGCGGGCACCGTGAAGGCGCTGACGGTGGAGCAGGTCGAGCAGACCGGCGCCGATATCATTCTCGGCAACACCTATCATCTCATGCTGCGCCCGGGCGGCGAGCGGATGGCCAAGTTCGGCGGGCTGCATCGCTTCATGCGTTGGGACAAGCCGATTCTCACGGACAGTGGCGGCTATCAAGTGATGTCGCTGGCGCAGCTGCGCAAACTTGACGCCGACGGCGTGACCTTCCGTAGTCATGTCGACGGCTCGCAGCATCGGCTGACGCCGGAAGACTCCATTCGCATCCAGGCCGATCAGATCGGCGCGGAAATCGTGATGCAGCTGGATGAATGTCCGGCGCTGCCGGCGCCGCGCGAGACGGTCGAGAAGGCGATGCGGCTGTCGCTGGACTGGGCGGGACGTTGCAAACGCGCGTTCGGCGCACGGGATGAGCAGAACTTGTTCGCGATCGTGCAGGGCGGCGTCGATCCGGAGCTGCGCCGCATCTCGGCCGAAGCGCTGGTTGCCGAAGGTTTCGACGGCTACGCCATCGGCGGCCTCGCGGTCGGCGAAGGACACGATGCGATGCTCGCGACGCTCGATGTCACCACGCCGCACCTGCCGAACGATAGACCTCGTTATCTCATGGGTGTCGGCAAGCCGATCGACATTGTCGAAAGCGTCTGGCGCGGCGTCGACATGTTCGATTGCGTGCTGCCGACGCGTTCGGGCCGGCACGGCCAAGCCTGGACCGACGCCGGCCCGATCAACATCACCAACGCACGCTTTGCCGAAGACATGTCGCCGCTCGACGAGAGCATCGATTGTCCCGCCAGCCGCGACTATTCGAAGGCGTACCTGCACCATCTGTTCAAGGCCGGCGAGCTGCTCGGCCAGACGCTGCTCTCGTGGCACAACGTGGCGTACTATCAAGCGCTGATGGCGCGGCTGCGCGAGGCGATCGCGGCAGGGCGCCTTGCCGACTTCCGAGACGCATTCAAGTCGCGCTTGGGCGGCTAGTTCACCGGCCGGTCGCGGCCTTCGCGCGCCGTGTGCGGCTGCGGCGGCGGCGGCGGGATGATGCTGGGGCAGCCAAGCGAAGCGCCGTAGCCGCGCAGGAATGTGCGCCGCTGCTGTCCGTTCGCCACCGCGCGCAGCGCCTCGCGCTCGGCCCGGCTGGCGCCGGAAATGCGGCGCACCCATGAGCGGAACGGGATTAAATCTTCGGCCGTGCCGCGGGCCAAGTCGATGGTTTGTTCTTCGACGAAATCGCCGCCGCGATCCCAAATGTTTCGATCAGGGCCGGGCTGATAGCTCTCGGGGCCGAGCACCGCGTCGAGTTGGCCAATTTCGCGCGTCACCGCGGCGCAGTCGGCCAGCGTCACGGTCGAGTACGGGTACTGGAGATTGCGCAAGATGAGCGGGATCTCGGGCCGGATCAGGTTCACGTCGCGGAGCGGGGTGTAGGCGGCGTCGGTGACGCCGCGGCGCGTGTCGGCGGTGCGGCCGGTCGAGCAGGCCGCCAGCGCGACGGCGGCGACGACCAGTAACTTACCCCAATGCTGCGATCGCATGCCCGCTCCCCCTTTGTTCGGCGGAGGTATAGCGCGGCCTCGCCACGCCGGCCAATGCCGGGAGACAGAGCCGAACCGAGCCGCTAAGTCCGGCTCATGCTTCCGGTTGAGCAGGTTCTGCCCGATTTGCGCGCCGCGCTTGCGGCGCGGACGGAGGCCGTGCTCGTCGCTCCGCCGGGCGCGGGCAAGACCACTCGCGTGCCGGTGGCGCTGCTCAATGAGCCTTGGGCGCAGCGTGGCAAGATCATCCTGCTTTCGCCGCGCCGAATTGCCGCCCGCGCGGCCGCAGCTCGGATGGCGAGCGAATGCGGCGAACGCATCGGCGACACCATCGGCTATCGCGTGCGGCTGGACTCGAAGATCGGTCCAAGAACGCGCATCGAAGTCGTCACCGAGGGCGTGTTCACGCGCATGATCCTCGACGATCCGGAGCTGCGCGGCGTCGCGGCGGTGCTGTTCGACGAATTCCACGAGCGGAGCCTGGAGGGCGATCTCGGGCTGGCGCTCGCGCGCGACGCGCAGAGCGGACTGCGGCCGGATCTGCGGCTGGTCGTGATGTCGGCGACGCTCGACGCCGCGCGTGTGGCGGCGCTGCTCGGCGACGCGCCGGTGATCGTCAGCGAGGGCCGGATGTTTCCGGTCGCGCATGTGTATCGCCCGCGGCTGGCGAGCGCGCGGTTGGAGGATGAGGTAGCCACGGCAGTGCGCGGCGCACTGGCGGCAGAACGCGGCAGCGCGCTGGTATTCCTGCCTGGCGTACGCGAGATCGAACGAACGGCGGAAGCGCTGCGCGCCAGCGTGAGCGATCCGAGCATTGACATCCGTCCCTTGTACGGCGCCATGAGTTCGGCCGATCAGGATGCGGCGATCGCGCCAGCGCCGCCCGGGCGGCGCAAAGTGGTGCTGGCGACGTCGATCGCCGAAACGAGCCTGACCATCGACGGCGTGCGGATCGTGGTGGATTCGGGCTTGGCCCGGCGGCCGCGCTACGAGCCGGCGCTCGGCCTCTCCCGGCTGGAAACGGTGCGCGCGAGCCAGGCTTCGGTGACGCAGCGCGCAGGCCGCGCCGGACGGCTCGAGCCCGGCGTATGTTGGCGCTTGTGGAGCGAAGGCGAGACGCGGGCGCTGCCTGCCTTCGATCGGCCGGAGATATTAGACGCCGACCTCTCCGGTCTCGCGCTGGATCTAGCGGCGTGGGGCGTTGCCGAACCAACTGCGCTGGCGTGGCTCGATCCGCCGCCGAAGCCGGCATGGAGCGAGGCGATCACGCTGTTGAAGCGGATCGGGGCGTTGGACGAAGGCGGGCGCCTCACGGCGCACGGCGAAGCGGTGGCGCGGCTGCCGCTGCCGCCGCGTCTGGCCCACATGGTGATCGATGCGGGTGAAGATCGCGTGCTGGCGGCGCGCATCGCCGTGCTGCTGACGGAGCAAGGTCTGGGTGGGCGAAGCGCGGACTTGCGCGAACGCTTGCATCGCTTCGATGGCGAACGCGGGCAGCGTGCGGAAGCGGCGCGGTCGCTGGCGCGGCGGATTGCTCGAACGGCAGGCGGCGACGCCGGCGCGGCGGACGAAACGCGCGCCGGCGCGGTGCTGGCGTTGGCGTATCCCGATCGCGTGGCACGGTCGCGCGGCGGTTTGTTCACGATGGTCAACGGCCGCGCGGCGGCCGTTGACCAGGCATCGCCGTTGGCGCGCGAGCCGTTCCTGGCGATTGCCGACGTTTCCGGCGCAGCGGGGCGCGCGCAAGTCTTGCTCGCGGCCCCGATCACGCTGGCGGAGATCGAGAGGATGTTCGGTTCACGGATCGAAACCGGCGTCTCCGCCACCATCGACGCCGCAACCGGGGCGTTGCGCGCGCGGCGCACACGGCGGTTGGGACGGATGGTCATAACCGAAGCGCCGGTTGAGGGTTTGGGCGGCGAGGAGCTGCAGGAGGCCTTGCTGGCGGCGGTGCGCGAACAGGGTCTCGAGCTGCTGGATTGGAACGAGACTGCGCGACAAACGCGCGCCCGGATGATGTTCATGCGGGGGCTGCACGGCGAAGATTGGCCTGATGTGAGCGACGAGACTCTGCTGGCCACGCTCGACGAGTGGCTTGCTCCAAGCCTGCAGAATGCGAGACGGCTGAAGGATATCGATGTCGCCAAGGCGCTGCAGGGGGTGCTGTCCTTCGCCCAGCGGCGCTTGCTCGATGCAGAGGCGCCGACGCGGTTCGAGACGCCGCTCGGCTCATCGTTGCTGATCGACTACGAAGCCGATGGCGGGCCCGCATTGGACGTACGGCTGCAAGAGATGTTCGGACAGGACAAGCATCCGACGATCGCCAATGGGCGTGTGCCGCTCAGCCTGCGCCTCTTGTCGCCCGCGCATCGGCCGGTGCAGACGACGAAGGACTTGCCTGGCTTCTGGCGCGGCTCGTATGCAGCGGTGCGCAGCGAAATGCGGGGCCGTTACCCCAAGCACCCATGGCCGGAAGATCCGCTGACGGCGCCGCCGACGCGCCGCGCCAAACCGAGAGGCTCATGATGATCCCGACGATCGAAGACGTGAAGGCCGCCGCCAAGCGCATCCAGGGCATCGCAGTGCGCACGCCGCTCCTGCGGAACGATGCGTTGGACGCGCACACCGGCGCGAAAATCTTTGTGAAAGCCGAGTGCTTGCAGCGCGGCGGCGCCTTCAAGATGCGCGGCGCGACAAACGCGATCGCGGCCCTGTCGCCAGAGGCGCGGGCGCGCGGCGTGATCGCGTTCTCGTCTGGCAATCACGCGATCGCCGTCTCGACCGCGGCCAAACTCTTCGGCATCGAGGCGACGATCGTGATGCCGGCCGACGCGCCGAAGATCAAACTGGAGACGACTCGCGCGAACGGCGCAACGGTTGTGACATACGATCGCGTCAAGGAGAGCCGCGAGGAGATCGGCGCGCGCATCGCTGCGGAGAAAGGCGCGAGCCTGATCAAGCCGTTCGACGATCCGTTCGTCATCGCCGGCCAAGGCACGTGCGGGCTGGAGATCGGCGAAGAGATATCGCCCGACATCGTCTTCGTGCCCGCCAGCGGCGGCGGACTCTCGGCGGGCGTGGCGCTGGCCCTGCCGGGCGCGCGCATCATCGCAGTGGAGCCGCAGGAGCATAACGACATCGCCCGCACGCTCGAGTCCGGCTCGATCCAGCGCAATGCGCCGGGGATACGCTCGATTTGCGATGGCCTCCTGACCGAGCAGATGGGCGAAATCCCATACGCCATCGCGCGCGAACGGTTCGAGATGGCGGTCGGCGTCAGCGACGATGCGGTGCGGCGGGCGATGAAGTTCGCCTTCCGCTATCTGAAGGTCGTGCTCGAACCTTCCGGCGCGGCCTCGCTGGCCGCTGCGCTTGAGGGCGGTGTCGATCTCAGCGGCAAGACCGTCGCGGTCATCGCGAGCGGGGGCAACGTCGACGCCGAGACGTTCACGCAGGCGCTGACGGCCTAGCGCCCGCGGTGCAGATCGCGTTCGAGCTGAATCGCCACCGGCTCGCCGGCCAGGCGATGGCGATAAACCTGGAGGTTCTCGGTCACACGCTGCACGTAATTGCGGGTCTCCGAGAACGGTATGAGTTCGATCCAGTCGATGACATCGACGTTGCTCGATCTCGGGTCGCCCCACTCGTTCACCCAGTTGCGCACATTGCTGGAGCCTGCGTTGTAGGCGGCGATCGCCATCACATAGGAGCCGCCGAAATCGTCGATCAGCCCGGCCAAGTGCTGAGAGCCTAACGTCATATTGTACTGCGGGTCGGTCGTGAGCGCTGCGCGTTGGAAGCTCATCCCCGCGCGGCGCGCTTCGATCTGCGCCGTCGACGGAATGAGCTGCATCAGCCCACGGGCGTTGGCGCTGGAGATGGCGCCGGGATCGAACTCGCTCTCCTGGCGGATGATCGCATGCACGAGCGCGGGCTCGGGACGGCCCCGTTGTTGCACGGCGGCGGGAAGCTCCAGCGTCGGATAGGCCGCGCTCGTCGCCACGACATTGCGGAACAGGCCGGCCTTTGCGCTCCGCAGGGCCGTGCGGTAATAGGACTGCTCGCGCGCCATTTCTGAGAGCAGTTCAAGCTCCATCGGGTCGTCAAGCGTGTCGTCGAGATAGAAAGCAATCGACTCGAAATCGCGCTGAGCGCCGACTTCCGCCATCAAGCGCAGCGCCCGGACCAATTCGCGACTTTCGAAGCGGCTGCGCGCCGCGTCAGTGACACGCGCCGTTTCCGGCAGCGACAGGGTCGCCGTGCGGTCGCCGCGCGTCGCGGCGAGCTGGCCGTAATAAGTGAAATTGTACTGGGCGGCCTGCTCGAGCAGGCGTTCGGATTCGGCGGTGTTGCCAAGCGCGCGCTCGGCCTCGGCGCGCCAATAGAGGGCGCGAGAGAGACTGACGGGCGAGGAGACGTTCTCGCTCAGGTGCGCAAAGTGTTCGCGCGCACGTTGAGGGTTGCCGAGAAAGCGCAGCGACAGCCAGCCGGCCATCCACTCGGCGTCGGCGAATGCTTCGCCCGAGGTGAGGCCGTGGTTCGTCACCAGGGCGTAGGCTTGGCGGTAATTGCGCGAACGCAGCGCACGGGGAACGTAGAGGCGGCGTTCGGCGAACAGCTCGGAGCGGGCGGCGGCGGGCGCTTGGCGCGGGTCGACTTCCACCATCAGCGGCAGCGCGTCTTCCGGGTTGCCGGCGCGGCGGCGGTACTGCGCGCGGTCGTATAGGAAGCCGGGGTTGTCGGCGCGCGAGCCGGGCACCGCGTCGACCGCCGCCTGCAGACCGCGCCGGGCGCGGCTCTGTATGGCAATGCGGGCGTTCGCGAGCAGGCGATCGGCGGTCGAGACGCGCGACAGCAGGCGACGCGCAGCGGTGTGTTGGTTGCGCCAGAGAAGCCCGTCGACTCGGGCGGCGTGGTCCTCGCTGCTGAACGAAGAGCTGAACGCCGCCAGTGCGCGATCTTCCATTTCTGTGGACAACGCGTCATCGCGCCAAGACGCGCGGGCGATCTCGACAGCCTCGCTGCGTTGGCCGGCGTCCCGCAGCGACATCGCGAGCGCCATTCGCCCGTCGCCGGTGATGGGACCGCCTTCGGAACGCAGAAACGCGATCCGCTCGGAAGCGGACAGCCGCGAACTCAGGATCGCTTGCTCCGCGCGCGTGCGCATCGCGGTGCGGCCGGGCCAGCCCTGCAGCTCATTGAGCGCCTGGGCGATGTCGTCGAAGTATAGCGGCGCCTCACTCGAGGCGGCCCAGCGCCACTGCAGCATGCGGCGCACCAGCGGATCGGTGGCGCTGTCGCGCAATTGGGCGAGGCCGGACCAGTCGCCCGACTCGGCGGCGGCCAAGCCGCTGCGCAGGCGCATACGCTCGGCGCTCGACGGCAGCGGCGCCGCCGGCGTGTAGGAGGCCGCTTCGGCAGTCGACGGTCCTGGCGCGACCTGGGATTGACCGGAGCTGGATGTGACCAGGACGGCGCTGACCGCCAGGGCCGACAAAGCGACACGGGTCATTCTTGCCACGTCCATACCGTTCTCCGCACCGTTCCGAAACAGGACGCGCTCGCGAGCTTTGGCTGGCGAGCCGCTATTTAACCTCGCCCGACACTGTGGCAGGAATCGCGCCAATGGCCCACCGCAGCATCTCCTCCGACAAAATCTACGGTTCAATTCCGGCGTTGATTACGCCATTCCGTGACGGAATCGTAGATGAACGTGCTTTCCAAACGCTTGTCGAACGGCAAGTGGCCGAAGGGTCACACGGCCTCGTGCCGTGCGGCACGACCGGGGAAAGCGCGACGCTGAGCCTGGAAGAGCACGTCCGGGTCGTCGAGCTGTGTGTCGAGGCCGCTGCGGGAAAGGTTCCCGTGATCGCCGGCGCAGGCTCCAACAGCACGGCGCACGCGATCGAGTTGGCCCGACAGGCGAAGGCAGCCGGTGCGGACGCGGTTCTGGTCGTGGCGCCTTACTACAACAAGCCGAGCCAGGACGGGCTGGTTGCGCACTTCCGAGCCATCAACGATGCGGTGGATATCCCGATCGTCGTCTACAACGTGCCGGCCCGGACGGTGACGGATATCAGCGCCGAAACGATGGGGCGTTTGGCGCAGCTGCCGAACGTGGTCGGCTGCAAGGATGCGAGCGCCGATCTGTCCCGCGTGACACGCCATCGCGCGCTCTGCGGCGAAGCCTTCATCCAGCTCTCCGGAGAGGATCCGACCGCGATCGGGTTCAACGCCCTGGGCGGCGTGGGCTGCATCTCGGTGACGGCAAACGTGGCGCCGAAGCTCTGCGCGCAGATGCAGGACGCAACGCTGCAGGGCGCATTCGAGACGGCGCGTGCGATCGACGACCAGTTGGCGCCGTTGCACAAGGCGATGTTCGTCGAACCCTCGCCGGCGCCGGCGAAGTACGCCTGCTCGCTGCTGGGCTTGTGCACGGATGAGGTGCGCCTCCCGCTGCTGGCGTGCAGCGAACCAGCCAAAGCGCAGATCCGCGCGGCGATGACTCACGCGGGCCTCATTTGAGCCATGGCCAAAAAGGAAGAGCCCAACCGCAAGCTGATCGCGGAGAACCGGCGCGCTCGATTCGACTATGCGATCGAGGACACGCTCGAAGCCGGCATCCAACTGGTCGGGACCGAGGTGAAATCGCTGCGCAACGGGCGGGCCAATATCGCCGAGAGCTATGCCAGCACCGAACACGGCGAACTCTGGCTGATCAATGCGACGATCCCGGAATACCCGCCCGCCGGCCAGTTCAACCATGAGCCGCGCCGGCCGCGGAAGCTGCTCGTGCGCGGGCGCGAATTGAAACGGCTGATGGGCGCGGTCGAACGCGAAGGCCGCACCATTGCGCCGCTCAAGCTCTATTTCAACGCCCGCGGCATCGTCAAGGTCGAGATTGCGCTAGCCAAGGGCAAAAAGGCGCACGACAAAAGAGCGGCGACAAAGGACCGCGAATGGAAACGTCAGCAATCACGCCTGCTTCGCGACCGCGGCTGAGCCTCGCCGCCTCGGCGCTGGTCGCCGTCCTGGCGGCCTGCAGTCCTTCCGATCCCGCCGTGCAGGCCGAGCGGCAATGGCATGTTTGCGAAAGTTCTGTCTTCGATCAACAACGGCTGGACGCCTGTTCGGCGGTGATCGCATCGGCGGTGACAGAACCGTCGCAAAAAGCGCAAGCCTTGGTGCATCGCGGCACGCTGCGCGTCAGGTTGCGGCAAGACGCGCGCGCGATTGCGGATTTCGGCCGGGCCTTGCGGATCGATCCCGGTCTGGTCAGCGCCTATCTCGAGCGCGGCCAGCTGCATTTCAACCGCGAGGCGTTCGAAGCGGCCGTGCGCGACTATGAGGCGGCGCTGTCGTTGAACCCGGCGCTCAGCGACGCGCAACTGATGCGCGATGCGGCGCTACGAAGTTTGGAAGAGCGCAGTCTCGGCGAACTCGAATGGCTGACGCGAGAGCTGGCGGAGAATCCGCTCGAATCTGGTCTTTGGAACAACCGTTGTTGGCTGCGCGCGGTCAGCGGCGAAGAACTCGATCTCGCACTTGCGGATTGCAACGAAGCGATCCGCCTCGACCCGAGATCTGCCGCGGCTTTGGACAGCCGTGGCCTCGTCCACCTCAAGCGCGGCGAATATTCCGCGGCCGTCGCGGACTACACCGCGGCGTTGGCCCTCGATCCCGAGCGCGGCCATTATCTCTACGGACGCGGCGTGGCGCGGCTGCGTATGGGTGAAGAGGCGGCGGGTCGGGCTGACATTGCCGCGGCTGAGCGCGCCGAGCCCGGCATCCGCCGCACCTATCAAGGCTACGGGGTCGAGATTTAGCCGTAGGCGAGCGCTTTGGCGCGCGTCATCACCGCCTCGAACATCTCAGCCGTGAGGCGGCGCGTTTGCGTGTTGTAGCGTGAGCAATGATAGCTCGAAACGAGCGTGCGCCCGTTCGGCAGCGCGGCTTCAACGCCATGGCCGAATTTCGCCGCTGTCGGCTTCAAACCATGCGCGCGCAACACGCTGTCGTGCGCGATCGAGCCAAGCGCCATGATCGCGCGCAGGTTCGGCAGCGCTTCGAGCCGCGCTGACAGGAACGGCCGGCAGGTCGCGATCTCCGCCGGGGTCGGCTTGTTTTCCGGCGGCGCGCAACGGACCGCGTTGGTGATCATTGCGCCTTTCAGCGTGAAGCCGTCGTTCGGATCGGCGCGGTACTCCCCTTCCGCCAGGCCCAGCTTCTTCAGCGTGGCGTAGAGCAGGTCGCCTGCGTAATCGCCGGTGAACGGGCGCCCGGTTCGGTTGGCGCCGCCTCGGCCAGGCGCGAGGCCGACGACAAGAAGGCGCGCGTCAGGGTCGCCGAAAGACGGCGCGGCGCCGTTGAACCAGGTGGGTTCGGCGCGCTTGTTCTGTTCGCGATAGCCGACGAGCCGCGGACACAGCGGGCAATCTTTCGGCGCTTCGGGCGGATATTCGCTCACCGATCCTCTTCGTCAGCATACTCATAGCGCGCGTCCGGCGTTCTCTCGCGCGGCGGCCGGCCGATCAGGTTGGCGAGGTCGGCCAAGTCGACGAAATTGTCAGCCGCGCGGCGGATGTCGTCTGACGCCATCGGCGGGTTGGACTTGATCGTGGAGACGACGCTTACGCGCATGCCCTTGCGCTGGACAGCTTCTATGGCGGCAAGGAAATCGCCGTCGCCGGAGAACAGGAAGGCGTGATCCGCGAATGCTGCCGCTTGCATCAGATCGACCGCGAGTTCGACATCCATGTCGCCCTTGAATCGGCGCCGGCCGTTTGCGTCGGTGTATTCCTTGGCCGGTTTGGTCACGAGCGTGTAGCCATTGTAATCGAGCCAATCCACCAGCGGCCGGATCGGGGAGAAATCCTGATCCTCGACCAGCGCGGTGTAGTAATAGGCGCGAACGAAGCGGCCATGCTTTCTGAACTCGTCGAGCAGCTTGCGATAATCGATATCGAACGTGAGGCCCTTCGCCGCCGAATAAAGATTGGCGCCGTCGATGAATAGGGCGACGCGCTCGTCTGGATGGATCAGCCTGTCGAGTAGGTTCATGGCTCCGTATTCCTTGGCGCGCCGCTGCGCTCTAGATGATTTGGTTTAATGCACGCCAGCGCTTTCATCGCCCTGGGAACCAACCTGCCGTTTGAGGGCGCGGAGGGGTCCGCGCTGCTGGCGCGGGCTGTCGAGGCAATGCGCGAAGCCGGGTTCGAGTTGCGCGCCGTTTCGGGCGTCTGGCGCACCCCGGCTTGGCCGCCGGGATCGGACCAGCCGGATTACTTCAACGCGGTGGTCGAGGCGGACGCCCGCGAAGACGGGCCCCGCGCCATCTACGACAAGCTGCGCGCGATTGAGGCGACGTTCGGCAGGAAGCGGCGCGCCCGCTGGGAGTCCAGGACCCTTGACCTCGACCTCCTCGCCCTCGGGGCCTTGAGCGGCGTGTTTGACGGCATTGCCGTGCCGCACCCGCGCCTCCAGGAGCGGGTGTTCGTCTTGGCGCCGTTTGCCGAAGTCGCTCCGGACTGGCGTCATCCGGAGCTGGGAGAAACCGTCGCGCACATGCTCGCCAGGCTGGAGGTCGACGAAGGTTACCGCAGGGTTAGCGACCTCAGCTGATGCTGCTGGCGAGGGTGCGCTGAGGCTTTTCGCGCCTGCGATGGTGGTTCGCATTGCGAAAAACCGCGGACATCACTAGGTTGGTCGGCCAATCCCGTCCGTTTGACCCAGAGGAAGCACGCCTTGGCTCGCGTAACCGTCGAAGACTGCGTTGATAAAATCCCGAACCGGTTCTCGCTGGTGCTGTTGTCGGCCCATCGTGCGCGCAATATTTCCTCAGGATCTGAACCACTTGTGGACCGGGATCGCGACAAGGACCCGGTCGTCGCGCTCCGTGAGATCGCCGATTCCGCCATCACGCCGGAAGAGCTCCGCGACAGCTACGTGATGCTCTACCAGGACGTGCAGCCGGCCACCCAGGCCGAAGACGAGCAGGATCGCCTGGCGCTCGCCGCGCCAGTGGAGACCAGCGAAGAAGACGTGCTGCGCGCGCTGCAGCAGGAAGCCGAAGCGCAGCGCGACGAACGGTACTAAGCCATGGCCGGCGGTGACGGAGTCGCCGCCCAGGTCCCGGCTGGCTCCGATCAGGCTGGCGCGGGCGCAGCCCCGCCGCGCACCCGCTTCTTGCGCCAGTTCGAACTGGTCGAGCGCATGCGCGCTTACGACCCGTCGCTCGACGAGAACCTCGTCAACCGCGCCTACGTCTACGCCACCGCTAAGCACGGCAGCCAGAAGCGCCATTCCGGCGACCCCTATTTCGCGCATCCGATCGAAGTCGCCGGCATTCTGACCGAGTATCGGCTCGACGCCGCGACCATCGTCGCGGGCCTGTTGCACGATACGATCGAAGACACCGAAGCGACTCGCGACGAGATCGAGGCCAAGTTCGGCGGCGAGATCGCCGATCTCGTCGAAGGCGTCACCAAGCTCTCACAGCTCGAGATCCAGTCCGAGGAGAGCAAGCAGGCGCAGAACCTGCAGAAATTCATCCTGGCCATGTCTCGTGACGTGCGCGTGTTGATCGTGAAGCTCGCCGACCGCTTGCACAACATGCGCACGTTGGCGCACGTGCCGAACTCGGCCAAGCGCCGCCGCATCGCGATGGAGACGCTGGAGATCTACGGTCCGCTCGCGCGCCGCATCGGCATGGAGAAGATGGCGCGCGAGATCGAATCGCTCGCGTTCCACGAGGCGTTCCCCGACGCAGAGGCGGCGATCAATGCGCGGCTCGAGCAGCTGCGCATCGAAAAAGGCGCCAACGTCGCGATCATCATCCAGACGATCATGGAGGTGTTCGAGTTCGCCGGCATCGATGCGCGCGTGTTCGGTCGCGAGAAGCAGCCTTACTCGATCTGGCGCAAGCTGCAGCGCAAGAGCATCGAGTTTTCTGATCTAGCCGACGTCTACGCGTTCCGCGTCATCGTCAACAATCCGGACGATTGCTACCGCGCCCTCGGCTTGATCCACCAGACTTGGCGCTGCGTGCCGGATCAGCTCGAAGACTACATCTCCAACCCGAAGCCCAACGGCTATCGCTCGATTCACACCGTGGTGATTGGCCCAGGCAACGTGCGCGTCGAAATCCAGATCCGCACCGAGGAGATGGACCAGATCGCCGAGAACGGCGTCGCCGCGCACTGGCGCTACAAAAACGAATCCTATGGCTTCGACGCCGAGCTCGCGGCCTCTGTCGGGCTCGATGCGCGCGAGGCGACCCGCTCGCTGCTGGAGATCGCCGAGCACGGCGGCGACGCCAACGAATTCCTCGAGCACGCCAAGCTCGAAATGTACCAGGATCACGTCTTTGCGTTCACGCCAAAGGGGGCGTTGATCCCCCTTCCGCAAGGCGCGACGCCGCTCGATTTCGCCTACGCCGTGCACTCCTCCATCGGCGACCGCTGCGCCGGCGTGAAGATCAACGGCGTCGAACGTCCGTTGCGCACCGTGCTGCGCAACGGCGACGTCGTGGAAATCATCGTCGGCGAGAAGGTTGGGCCGGTGCCGGGCTTCGAAGCGCTGACCAAGACCGGCCGCGCGAAGTCGGCGCAGCGTCGCCTGCAACGTCAAGCCAAGCGCGACGAGTTCGCCAAGCTCGGACGCGATCTCGTCGCACACGCACTGCACCGCTATGGCCACGACCTGGCGGAGACGGCGCTGCTGCACGCGGCCCAGCATCTGGGCAAAGAAGACGAGGAAGAGCTGTTCATCGCCGTCGGTGAAGGCTCGATCAAGGCGAGCGCGGTGGCGGTCGCGGCGTTTCCAGGACTCGAGGAAAAGGTCCGCAAGGACCAGGGCCGCAAGCCCATGGAACGGGAGAAAGCCAAGCTCTACGTCAAAGGCGGCGAGTTGACGCCGGGCGTTGCGCTGCACTTCGCCGAGTGTTGCTCGCCGATACCGGGCGATCGCATCATCGGCGTGCAAATCCAGGGCAAAGGCGTTGTCGTTCACACGATCGACTGCGAGCAGCTGGCCCCGCTCGAAGACGACGAGAGCGTAACCTGGGTCGATCTCGCCTGGACGCCGACAGCGCTGCACCGCACGCTGGCGACAGGGCGCCTGATCGCGACGGTCGAAAACAAGCGCGGCGTGCTGGCCGAGCTTTGCCGGATCATCGCCGAGAACGAGGGCGACATCCTCAATCTGCGTCTGGCGAAGCGCACGATCGACTTCTTCGACATGATTTTCGACATCGAGGTGGCCGACGCCAAGCACCTGACGAACATCCTCGCGGCCATGCGCACGAGCAAATCGGTCAAAGAGGTGGAGCGGGTGAAGGGCTAGTCGCAACCAAGCAGAGCCTCTAAACAGCGCGCATGAATCAGGACCAGGTGCTCGACGAATTTCGCGCCGCCGGCGCTCTGCTGGAGGGACATTTCATCCTCTCCTCCGGGCTGCATTCGCCGGTGTTCTTCCAGAAGAACGCGGTGTTCATGAATCCCGCGCGGACCGAGCGGCTCTGCCGTGCGCTGGCGCAGAAGGCGGAGGCGGCGTTCGGCAAGATCGACGTCGTCGTTTCGCCTGCGGTGGGCGCGATCATCCCCGGCTACGAGACGGCGCGGCATCTCGGCGCGAAAGCGATGTTCGTCGAGCGCGAAAAGGGCGAGTTTCAGCTGCGCCGCGGCTTCGCCATTCAGCCCGGCGAGCGCGTGCTGATGGTGGAGGACGTTGTCACCACTGGCTTATCGTCGCGCGAGTGCCTCGACGCCATCCGCGGTCATCCCGGCGAATTGCTCGGCGCCGCGTGCCTGATCGACCGCTCCGGCGGCAAGGCCGACATCGGCGCTAAACTGATCTCGCTCGCGCAGGTGAGCGCGCCTGCCTATCCGGCCGATCAATTGCCGCCGGAGCTTGCGGCCATCCCGGCAATCAAGCCGGGTTCGCGCGGTCTCGCCACATGAGCAGACGGGTGCGGCTCGGCGTCAACATCGACCACGTCGCGACCATTCGGAACGCGCGCGGCGTCTCCTATCCCGATCCTTCGCGCGCCGCGATCATCGCGCTCGAAGCGGGCGCCGACGGCATCACCGCCCACTTGCGCGAAGATCGCCGCCACATCTCCGACGCCGACATCGCCAATCTTGCGGCGATGCTGCGCGAGCGCGGACGGCCGCTCAATCTTGAGATGGCGGTCACCTCGGAGATGCTGGCCATTGCGCTGAAACACCGGCCGCCAGCCGTGTGCCTGGTGCCGGAGCGGCGCGAAGAACGGACGACCGAAGGCGGCCTCGACGTCGCCCACGGCCACAACTGGATCGCGCCGTTCGTGCAGAAGCTGCGCGACAATGGCAGCCGCGTCTCGCTCTTCATTGGCGCCGATCCGCTGCAGATCGAAGCGGCGAGCCGCACCGGCGCCGAAGTGGTGGAACTGCATACCGGCGCCTATTGCGACGCTGCACGCGACGGCCACACCGATCAGGCGGCGGCGATCCTCGAGGCGCTCGTGGCCGGGGCGCAGCAGGCTGCGAGCCTTGGGCTCGAGGTGCATGCGGGCCATGGCATCGACTACGAGACCGTGGCGCCGATTGCCGCCATTCAGCAGGTGGCGGAGCTGAACATCGGCCATTTCCTGATCGGCGAGGCGATTTTCACCGGCCTGGCCGATGCGGTTGGCGAGATGCGCCGGCGGATCGACGCGGCGCGGGCGCCGGACTAGAAGCCCCGTCATGATCCTGGGCATCGGGTCCGACATCATCGACATCCGCCGGATCGAGCGGACCCTGGAGCGCTTTGGCGAACGCTTCACCCATCGGGTCTACACCGAGACCGAACGCGCCCGCGCCGAGCGCAAGCCCCTGGAGCGGGCGGCGACCTTCGCCAAACGCTTCGCCGCCAAGGAGGCCTGTTCGAAGGCCTTGGGTACAGGCTTGAAACAAGGGGTGTTTTGGCGGGACATGGGGGTTACAAACCTCCGCTCTGGCCAGCCGACGATCCGGCTGACCAATGGCGCGGCCGAGCGCCTGGCGGCGATGACCCCAGCCGGGCACACGCCCTACATCCATGTCACATTGACGGATGATTTCCCGCTTGCTGTCGCCTACGTCATCATTTCGGCGGAGTCGGCGCCCATAGGGCAAGGGCCGGAAGCTTGAGCCCCTGGATAGGGAAAAGCTTGGCCGCGCCGGGCTGGGCAAGGTCAGTGGAGTTTCGCGAGGGTCCGTGGGCGGTATGCAAAACCGCCAACGGCGCTGGCGTGTAGTGAGAAACGAATGAGCATGTCGACCACTGGCGAGACGACTCCTGCGATGAGCGTCTTCTGGGATAACGTGAAGACGATCCTTTACGCGCTGGCGCTCGCGATGGTGCTGCGCTTCACGATCGCGCAGCCATTCCGCATTCCCTCGGGTTCGATGCAGCCGACCCTTGCTGTGGGCGATTACATCGTCGTGACGAAATGGTCTTACGGCTACGGTCGTTTCTCGTTCGCGCCGCTCGAGGGCTTGCTCCCGCACGGGCGGCTCTTCGGCAGTGAGCCCCAGCGCGGCGACGTGGTCGTGTTCCGGCCGGTGCCGGAACCTGATCGCGACTTCATCAAGCGCGTGATCGGTTTGCCCGGCGACCGCATCCAGATCGTCAACGGCGTGCTCCACATCAACGGCGAAGCAGTGCAGCGCGAGCGAATCGGCGAGACCGCGGAGTGTCCGGATCCGCACATCGCGCTCGGCCAAGTGACCACCTATCGCGAAACGCTGCCGAACGGCGTCAGCTACATCACCTGCGACAAGGGCATGACGGAGCTCGACAACACACGTGTGTTCGAGGTGCCGGAAGGCCACTATTTCATGATGGGCGACGACCGCGACAACTCGGCGGACAGCCGCGTGCCGTCGGTTGTGGGCTATGTGCCTTACGACAATCTGGTCGGCCCGGCGCAGTTTGTGGTTGTCTCCTTCGACTCGAGCACATCCCTGTTCCAGCCCTGGACCCTGTTCACCGGCTTCCGCGGCGACCGCTTCCTCAAGTCGGTCGAGTGAGCGCCGGCCCATGAGCGGGCCTCGAAAGCGCGAAGTCCGGCTCACCGAGTTGGAAGCGCGCATCGGCTATGCTTTCGAAGATCGTGAGCTGCTGCGCGAAGCGATGACGCACGCCAGCGTTCTCGATGGGGCCCGCAAAGCGCGCACCTATGATCGGCTGGAATTCCTCGGCGATCGCGTGCTTGGCCTCATCGTCGCGGAGCGGCTGCTGGAGCAGCACAAGGGCGCAAGCGAGGGCGAACTCGCGCCCCGCTACAACGCGCTCGTCAATCGGCACGCCTGCGCGCGCGCCGCGCGGGCGGCCGATTTGGGCGATGCGGTGATCCTCTCCTCTTCGGAGGAGTCGAGCGGCGGCCGCGGCAAGGAGGCGATTCTGGCGGATATCTGCGAGTCGCTGATCGCCGCTCTCTATCTCGACAGCGGCATGGACGCGGCGCGAACGTTCGTGAACCGGTTCTGGGGCGATGCGTTCGAGACCGGAGAAGCCGCGCCGCGCGACGCCAAAACCGCGCTGCAGGAGTGGGCGGCGGCTCGGAAACGTGGTTTGAGCTATGTCATGATCGAACAGACCGGACCCGAACACGCGCCCCATTTCGTGGTCGAAGCGCGCATCGACGGCTTTCAGCCAGCACGCGGCGAAGCCGGTTCGAAGCGCGATGCGCAACGTGCGGCGGCCGCGGCCTTTCTGAAAGCGCAGGGCGTCGATGGCTGAGCAACACACCGCGGTGGTGGCCGTTCTCGGCGCGCCGAATGCGGGCAAATCCACGCTCGTCAACACGCTGGTCGGCGCGAAGGTCGCGGCGGTGACGCAGAAAGTGCAAACGACCCGCGCGCTGGTGCGCGGCATCGCCATGCGCGACCAAACCCAGCTTATTCTGATCGACACGCCGGGCGTGTTCGCGCCGAAGCGCCGGCTGGACCGCGCCATGGTGGCCGCCGCGTGGAGCGCGCTCGAGGGCGCCGACGCGGTGCTGCACGTCGTCGATGCGCCCGCGCACGCGAGCGAGAAGCGCACCGGTGCGGATGCGCGATCGGTCGAGGATTCCGCAACGATCGCGAGGAAGCTGAAGGACAATGAGATCGCCTCGATCCTGGTGCTGAACAAGGTCGACGCTGTCTCGCGTCCGGCGTTGCTGGCGCTGACGACCAAGCTGGTGGAAGAGGGTCTCTACACCGACGTCTTCATGGTTTCGGCCAAGAACAATGACGGGGTCGAAGACATCGCGCGCGTGCTGACCGAGCGTGCGCCCGAGGGGCCGTGGCTCTTCTCGGAAGACCAGACCATGGACGCGCCTGCGCGCGTGCTCGCCGCGGAGATCACGCGCGAGAAAGCGATGCTGCGCCTGCATGACGAGATTCCGTATGACCTCATGGTCGAAACGGAAACCTGGGAAGAAAAGAAGGACGGCTCCGCTCGGATCGAGCAGACGATCTATGTGGCGCGCGAAGGGCAGCGGAAAATCGCAATTGGCCAAGGCGGTTCGACGATCAAAATCATCGGCGAGCAGGCGCGCAAGGAAATGGAAACCGCGTTCGACCGGCGCATCCACCTCTTCCTGCACGTGAAGCTGCGCGAGAATTGGAGCGAGGAGCGCGCGCTCTATCATCGGCTCGGTCTCGACTACGAGGCTTGAGCGATGGAATGGGTCGACGACGCGATCGTGCTCGGCGCCAGGCCGTTCGGCGAGGGTAAGCTCGTGGCCGAAGTGTTTGCGCGCGAGCACGGGCGCTTTGGCGGCGTCGTCCATGCCGGGCGGAAGTCGCAGCCAATCCTTCAGTCCGGCAATGTCGTGCACGCCGGCTGGAAAGCGCGGCTCAGCGAGCAGCTTGGTTTCTACAATCCCCTCGAACTGATCGAGCCGCACGCGACGCGGCTCTTGGACGATCCGATCGCGCTCGCGGGCCTTTCCTCCGCCGTCTCTCTGATCCGCGGCGCGACGCCGGAGCGGCAGGCCTATCCCCAGCTTTATGATGCGCTGATCGTGCTGATCGAAGCGATGCCGCACACGGACGTTTGGCCGGCGCTGTATACGCGCTTCGAACTGGGTCTGCTCTCCGCGCTCGGTTACGGCCTCGATCTGACGCGCTGCGCGGTGACGGGTGAGACCGAGAATCTCGCTTGGGTCAGCCCGCGGACTGGACGGGCGGCCACACATGACGCGGGCCTGCCGCACGCGGACGTTCTGCTCAGGCTGCCGCCCTTCCTGATCGATGCGGAAGCGGAACTGAAATCCGGCGATGTGGCCGATGCGTTCGCGCTCTCGGGACACTTCCTGGAACGGCGTGTTTTCGAGCACAAGGGCGAAGGCATGCCCGACCAGCGCCGCCGGCTGATCGAGCGATTGGGATTCGCGGGACGACTCTAATACAAGCGCCGTCATCCCGGACGCGTGGAGCGTGATCCGGGACCCAGGGGCAGCAAAACCGCTCCACGATGGTGGGTCCCGGCTGTCGCTTCGACCGGCCGGGTGACGGACTGAAAGAACGCGCAGAAAGCGGTTTGTATGGCAGACGACGCAACACGCACCCCGGAAGAAGGCGGCCGCATCGTTGAGGAGCCGATCGGCGAGGCGCTGGCCAAGCGCTACCTCGCCTACGCGCTGTCCACGATCACCAGCCGGGCGCTGCCGGACGTGCGCGACGGTTTGAAGCCGGTGCATCGGCGCGTGCTCTATGCGATGCGGCGCCTCAATCTCACCGCCGACGCTGCGTTTCGGAAAAGCGCCAAGGTCGTCGGCGACGTGATGGGCGATTTCCACCCGCACGGCGACCAGTCGATCTACGATGCGCTGGTGCGCCTCGCGCAGGATTTCAACTCGCGCTATCCGCTGATCGACGGCCAAGGCAATTTCGGCAACATCGACGGCGATAACCCTGCCGCCATGCGCTACACCGAGAGCCGCATGACCAAAGCGGCCGAAGCGCTGCTTGAGGGCATCGACGAGAACGCGGTCGATTTCCGGCCCAGCTATGACGGCTCGAAAGAAGAGCCGGTGGTGCTGCCGGCGGCGTTTCCGAATCTGCTCGCGAACGGTTCGAGCGGCATCGCCGTCGGCATGGCGACCAACATTCCCCCGCACAATGTGGCCGAATTGATCGACGGCTGCCTGCTGCTGATCGAGAACTCGAAGGCGACGACGGATGATCTGTTGAAAGTCATTCCGGGTCCTGATTTTCCGACCGGCGGTGTGGTCGTCGAGCCGCCGGAGAATATCCGTGAAGCGTATGAGACCGGCCGCGGCGGCTTCCGCGTCCGCGCGCGCTGGCAGACGGAGGACCTCGGCCGCGGCATGTGGCGCATCGTCGTCACCGAGATTCCGCACCTGGTGCAGAAGACGAAACTGATCGAGGCGCTCGCCGCTGTGATCGAAGATAAGAAGGCGCCGCTGCTCGGCGACGTGCGTGATGAGAGCGCAGAAGACATACGCGTCGTGCTGGAGCCGAAGTCGCGGACGGTCGAGCCTGCGGTGCTGATGGAGAGCCTGTTCAAGCTCACCCAGCTCGAAGTGCGCATCGGCCTCAACATGAACGTGCTCGACGCCGATGGCGCGCCGCGGGTGATGAGCCTCAAGGAAGTGCTGCGCGCCTTCCTCGATCACCGCCGCGACGTGCTGCAGCGCCGCACCGCGCATCGCCTGGAAAAGATCGCCGCGCGGCTCGATGTGCTGGCGGGCCTGCTGATCGTCTATCTCAATCTCGACGAAGTTATCCGCATCATTCGCAACGAGGACGATCCGAAAGCTCAGCTGATCGCCCGCTTCAAGCTCAACGAAACGCAGGCCGAGGCCATCCTCAACACGCGCCTGCGCCAGTTGCGCAAACTCGAAGAGATGGAAATTCGCCGCGAGGATGCGGCGCTGCGCGAAGAGCAGAAGGACCTGCAAGGCCTGCTCGAAGACACGCGCAAGCAATGGCGCAAGATTGGCGCCGAGCTGAAGGAAACGCGCAAGCTGTTCGGCCCAGGCACGGCTTGGGGTAAGCGGCGCACCGAACTCGGCGAAGCCGCCGAGGTCGCTCAAATCGATGTCGAGGCGTTCGTAGCCCGCGAGCCGGTGACGGTGATCCTGTCGGAGAAGGGCTGGATTCGCGCGCTGAAGGGCCACGGCGACCTCTCCAACCTCTCCTTCAAAGAGGGCGATCACGCCCAGCACATCGTCCGCTGCGAAACGACGGACAAGCTGTTGCTGTTCGCCTCTGACGGCCGCGCGTTCACGCTCGACGCGCACAAGCTGCCGGGCGGGCGCGGCCACGGCGAACCGATCCGACTTTCGATCGAACTGAGCGACATCGATGAGGCGGTGGCGCTGTTCAAGTACGAGCAGGGGGCCAAACGCGTCGTTGCCAGCCATGAGGGCTACGGCTTCGTTGTCAGCGAGGACGAAATGCTGGCGACCAAGCGCTCCGGCAAGCAGATCCTCAACGGCCGCGCCATGCAGGCGGCGAAGGTCGAAGGCGATCAGGTCGCCGTCATCGGCGAGCGCAAGAAGCTCCTGGTCTTTCCGCTCAGCGAGCTGCCGGAGATGACGCGCGGCAAGGGCGTGAAGCTGCAGAGCTACCACGACCGCGGCCTCGCCGACGTGAAGGTGTTCGACAAGGCCGAAGGCCTCAGCTGGGAAGACAGCGCCGGGCGCATCCGGGCCGTGCCGGAATGGAAGGACTTCCGCGGCAAACGCGGGTCGGCTGGTAAAGTGGCGCCCAAAGGCTTCTCGCGCTCGGGCCGGTTCAGCGATGTGATCGGATAGCGCTTGTTAGGAACTTCCTGTAAGAGAGCGGGAACTTCACGGAAGGGTTCTTCATGACCTTGATCATTGTCCTGCTCGTCATCGTCGTTCTCGCGGTGCTGGTGATCGGCATCTACAACCGGCTGGTCGCGCTGCGGCAGAACTGCAATCAGGCCTTCGCCGATGTCGACGTGCAGCTGAAGCAGCGGCACGACCTCATCCCCAACCTGGTCGAGACCGTGAAGGGCTATGCTGGCCACGAGAAGTCGACGCTGGAAGCCGTGATCCAGGCGCGCAACGCGGCGGTCAGCGCCGAACGCACGGGCGATCCGAAAGCCATGGGCGCCGCCGAAGGCGTGCTGGGCGCGGCGCTGGGACGGCTGATCGCGCTGTCGGAAGCCTATCCTGACCTCAAGGCCAACACGAACTTCCAGCAGCTGCAGGCCGAGCTCTCTGACATCGAGAACAAGCTCGCCGCCGCGCGCCGCTTCTTCAACAACGCCGTTGGCGAATACAACACCGCGCGCGAGCAATTCCCGGCGGTCATCTTCGCCGGCATGTTCGGCTTCGGCCCGCGCGATTTCTTCGACGTGGGCGAAGACAGCCGCGCGGCGATGGACGCAGCGCCGCCGCAGGTGAAATTCAGCTAAGGCGCGCCGCACGTGGGCGCTTACGGGCTGCAAACCCACATCTGGAACAACAACTGGAAAACCGTGCTGCTGATGGCCGGCTTTCCAGTGCTGTTGCTCCTGCTGACCTACGCCTTGTTCCTGCTGTTCGCGGGCTTCTCGGGCATCAGCGTCGGCCCCGATCCGGTCGCGGGCTATTTCATTTGGGCCGGGCAGATGCTGGCGCAGGCTTGGCCGTTCGCGATCGCCGGCGCGATCCTGTGGTTCGGCATCGCCTACGCCTTCTACCAGACCATCATCGACGCGGCGACCGGGGCGAAGAAAGTCGAGCGCAAGCAGGAGCCGAAGCTCTATAATCTGCTGGAAAACCTCTGCATCTCGCGCGGCGTCACCATGCCGGCGCTGCGGATCATGGAGACGGACGGTCTCAACGCGTTCGCGACTGGCGTGCATAAGGGCCAATACTCGATCACGGTGACGCGCGGGCTGATGAACACGCTGAGCGATGAAGAGCTCGAGGCGGTGCTCGCGCACGAACTCACGCACATCCGCAACGCCGACGTGCGGCTCTTGATCATCGCGGTGATTTTCGTCGGCATCTTCAGTTTCGTCGGCGAGCTGGCGTTTCGCAGCCTGCGTTTCGGCGCGGCGGGCGGCTCCTCTTCGCGCCGCTCCTCCAGCCGCGACAGCGGCGGCGGCGCGATCGTCGCGATTCTGGTGGCGCTCGTGATCATCGCCATCGCCTACGCGCTCGCCATCGTTATCCGCTTTGCGCTCTCGCGGCGGCGTGAATATTTGGCCGACGCTGGCGCAGTTGAGTTGACCAAGAATCCTGACGCCATGATCTCGGCGCTGCAGAAAATCTCCGGCAACGCTCATGTCGCCGCGCCGTCAGAGGTGCGCGAGATGTTCATTGAAAATCCGCACGCAGACTTCACCAGCATTTTCGCAACCCATCCTCCCATCGCAAAGCGCATCGAGGCGCTGGCCAAGTTCGCGGGCGGGCGCATTGCTCAGACAGTTGCGCCGCCCCGGGCGCCCGCGACGGCCAAGCCTGGTCCATGGGGCTGAAAAAGAGGGGCGCGACCCGGAGGCCGCGCCCTAGGCTATGGAGCTGGTGGGGCCGTCAATTGGTCCAATGGGTGATGAAGTCGCGCACGACGACGTAGCTCTGCTCCATCAGGAGCCGCGCTTCCGGCACGTACATCCACGCGAACCAAGCAGCCACGGCGACGAGGATGAGCGTCACGAAATCGTCTGCCCCGCCGGCGGAGCGGTGGCCGCTCAAGGTGGCGTAGGATGTCCGGCGCAGCGCGGCGAAGGGCGTGGAGATTGCGCCGTAGATGATGCAGATCAGCACGACGACGAGCCAGTTCGGAATGTCGGGCGGCGCCTCCCACCCATAAAGGCCGCCGGTGGTGAGGAACGTGAACAGCACCACCAAGAAGGCGATCAGAAGCGCGGCGGTGATCACGCTGAAGATGAAGGCGAACAGGCCGGCGAACATGCGCGTGACGTAGCCTGCGGGCTGCGCCGGCGGTGCGGCGGCGACGGGTCCATCCCAGGTTCCGAAGTTTTCGCTCCAGCTGCGCTGCTGCTCGCGCCATTGCCGCCGCCACGCGCGCTGTTCGGTGCGCCAGTTCTTTGCGCTGTCGTCGGCGAACTTGCCGTACTCGCGCTTGGCGCGATCGATGATCTCCTGCGCATTGAACGGCACGCCGTGCGCGGCGGCCCATTCTTCGCTCGTGTGCGCCGAGGGAATGGCGAACATGAGGATGATGTAGACGATGATGCCGAAGCCGGAGGTGAACAGCGCGGCCAGGATGAACAGCACGCGGATCGCATTGGGATCGAGATCGAAGTAAGCGCCGATGCCGGAGCAGACGCCGGAAATCACGGCGCGCTCCTTGACGCGATAGAGCCGCTTGCGCGGGCCGTCATAGGCGCCTGCGCCTTCGCCGCGCGGCGCTTCGCCCTCGGCTTCGCTCGCGCCTTCGACCGGCCCCATCTCGGTCAGAATGCGGTTCATCTCTTCGCGCGAGATCACGGTTTTGCTGGGCGAGAGATAGCCGCCGCATTTGTCGGCGATCGCTTGCTCGAGGTCGCGAATGATCTCGGCCTTGTCCGGGTTGTCGGCGAGAGCGGCTTGCGCCCGCTCCATGTAGGCGCGCAGCGCATCGTATGCGGGCTCTTCCAGCTGATACGGGTTGCCGTTCAGATTGATGGTGACGACGCGTTCCATGTTCAGCGCCCCAGGCCTTCCAGAGTGGTGTTGAGATGACGCCAATAGGCGGCGAGTTCGTCGAGCCGGCCGGCGCCCTTAGCGGTGAGCTGGTAATACTTCCGCGGCGGCCCCTGGCCGCTTTCGACCCATTGATAGTCGACCAGCTCTTCGCGGCGCAGCTTGGAGAGGAGGGGATAGAGCGTGCCCTCCTGGGTCGCGAACGGGGTCGGCGCCAGCGTCGCCAGGATGTCGCCGACATAGACGGTGCGCCCCGACACGATGGTCAGGATCGCAAACTCCAAAAGCCCCTTGCGGAGCCCGGCGAACTGTTCGTCGGCGTTGGGCATAAGCTACCTTGTGTGAAAAAGGTATAGAGGCCGAACAAGGTTGTCAATCCCGGCAAGGGGAGACGGGGCGCGCGATCCGCGCTGAGTAGTCTCTAGGGGTGCGCCGGTTGTCTCCAACCAACGCCGCGCGCTTCGCGCGCCCCGTTCGCCGATCGTTTTTCCCGGCTCGGGACGAGGAGTTGTAGAACGCCGCGTCGCCGCGGCTCGCCTCCTGCACGATGGAATGCGGACGCGCCTCTTCACACCAGGCCGTATCCGCTCCGACGCAACCCGCCATCGACGGATGGCGTCTCGGGGCTTAGCTCCATTCCCAATTCGCCGGTGCTGTGGGCAGGCGTTCCGCTCACCTGGACCCGACGGTTTCACTCCCCGCCGGCAACTCCCACCGACCGTGTCTTGCACCTCTCGTCGTTTCGGACGTCTTCGAAAGCTCCCGTGTGCGAGACAAGGAGCATTGTACGGCGGGTCAAGCGCGGTCGGATAGAATCGCGCAAGTTTTGCGCCTCGGAGCGCGCGGCTCCCGCCGCGCTCGCGTGGCGCAGCCGCGCTTTTCCTTGTGGCGCAACGACAAACGCGCCTTCGGCGCGTGGGCGCGGCGGGCGCCGCGCGCTCCGATTTAGGGGGATAGAGCGCGGCTCTATCCCCTCATTCAGCTGCGGTTCGCCATCTCGGCATGCGCCCGATCGATCGCGGCGACCATGGCCTGGCTTTCTTCCGCCGTCGGCGCGCCGCGCACGAAGCGCAGGCGCAGCTGACCCTGGGTGCGTTCGAGCGTCGCCAGGCGCGCCGCGTCGCGAATGAAGAACGGCACGCCGAGATCGGTCAGCACACGGTGATCGTTGGGGCCGAGATAAATGCCGGAGCGGATGCAGAGCAGGCCGTCGACGTCGCCCTCTGGGCGGGTGAGCGGCGGCGTCGCGTTCAACAGCGTGAGGCCCGGAACCGGCGTGAAGCTCGAGGTCTCGGCGCCGGTGGAGAGCACGCCGCAGGTCTCTTGCGGCGCGGGCGCGGCGGCGGGCGCGGCCGGCGTTTGCTCCTGCGCCAAGGCGGGAAATGCGGCGCCGGCAAGCGCGCAGGCGATCAAAGCGGTCCGGATCATCTTCATGGTTCCACCCCTGGGCGCGGCTCGGCGCGTGTTGCCCCTGCTCTAACCCGCGGCCGACAGGCCAGCAACGCCGCCGGGCAGCGATCAGCCCGGACGGGCGCCTTCGCGCGCATACGCCTCGATCAACTCGGGGTATTTTTCAGGCGGCGGGAATTGATCGAAGCTGTGTTTCGCCCCGCTCACCACGTCCGGCAGTTTCTCGGTGACGTAGGACTCGACATACGGAACCACCCAGCTCGCATCCTGCAGCATGGTGGGCCTGAAGTTCACGAACTGGCCGCCAGCGACGCCCGCCGTGTAGAGCCAATTCTTACAATACGCGCAAAAGCGATGGACGCTCTGTTCGCGATGCAAGCCGCCGATTTCGGTTTCACCTTCGACCTCGAATGCCGGCGCCGGAATCATTAGCGTCAATGAATAGGGTCCGCTGGTGAGCTTCTGGCAGCCGCGGCAATGACACGCCATCGCGATGAGCGGCGCCGCGGTGATGCGCATCTTCACGCGCCCGCAGAGGCAGGATGCGGACCATGGGAGCTTCCAGTCAGTCATACTCGCCTACCAACCCTCCCGAACCATGATCGCTTGGGCGCGCTCAATCGCGCCGTTGATCTGTTCTTGCTCGTCCTTGGACAACTCACCTTCGTCCATGTGCATCAGCAGCCGCATGTTTTCGACATACAGCCAAACAACCCTGTCGCCGTCGCTAAACGCAAAAGGCAGATGCAAGTCGGTTAGCACCCGATAATCGCGATCGCTCATCACTAGCGTCTCGCGTCGCCATAGGATCGCCGCGACATTCGCCAGACCCTCCGGCAAGGCGACGGGGCCTGCGCCGTTCATGATGGAGAAGTCTGTCAGTTCAATTATATTGGTGGATGATCCAGGCGAAGAAATTATCGCGCGGCAATACTCGGCTGCATGCGCCGCGGTCGGCGTAAGCATTGCAGATAGAGCGGCCGAAGCCGCGAGACAGCGTAGCGACAAGACACCACCACGCTTGATGCTCTCGCACCGACGCATCAGATCGAGCGCGATGCGCCGCGAACCCCAGTCAGTCATGGCTTCGCTCCCCTTCGTCGAAGCTTGGAGGATTGGTGTAGTACTGCTCTAACACGCGCCCCGCCTCCTCCCGCAGTTCCCGCTTGGCCTCGACTGCTCGCTTCTCGGGGAGGTCGATATCATCAAGCTCGTAATAGAGCCCGAGGAGCCTTTCGATGCCGAGCTCCTCACCCGCGTAAGGTCGCCCGTCGCCCGCGAGATTGCGAGGCGGAAAGAGGCCGAACCCGGCGCGTTGCAAATCGATGATGTCGTGAGCGCCGTCGAGCGGATCGAGATCACCGACGACGATGGCCCCGAGCAAGCTCCGAATCGTGTGCCAAGCCGCTTGCTGTTTGCCCATCATCGGCTCGGCGCCGAGTTCTGCGAGTGCGGCTTCAAACAGAGCACCGTGCTCCCACAACGTCGTGCGAGGTTCGCTCGCGAGCACGGCTACATTGACCGACGCGCTGCCTGCTTCAAGCCAGGTCATGGCCAAGCGCGAGATGTCGTCTCCATTAAGCAGACCCAGACGCCAGAATGCGGCCGCCTGAGCTGGGGTTAGAGCGCCGGCAAGACGCATGGGTTCAATCCCACGACGACGCTGTGTGGATTGGGTCCTGGATCCGTGGGATCGGGGAAATAGAGTTCGTTGCCGTCGGGATCGGCGACGATGATGACGGGATAACCCCAATGGCCTTTCGTGGACGCGACGCCGTTCGCTGCGAGCATGGCCGGCAGCGCGGCGAAGTCTGCGGCGGTCAGCTCCATGAACAGCATGCCCTTGCCGATCTTCGCCGGCCGCTGCGCGCTGACGATGATCTCGCACTCGTCGCGGTCGACTTGCGCGACTTCCTGCTCGAAGCGCCATTTCTCGCGGAAGCCGAGCTGATCGACGTAGAACCGAACCGCGCGCTCGATGTCCGCGACGAAAAGGACTGGGCGAGAGTACCAAAGGCCCACGTCACTGCTTGTCGTAGGTGTTAGTGGTGAAGTTGCGCAAGAACGCGCTTCCCTTGGGCTCATCAATTAGAGGCAGCCAGCTATCATCCCTGTTGAGGACCGTGCCGAGCGCCACGTACTCAGCCTCCCTGGAATCTACTTCTGCATCAGAGAGGCCACGCGCGTCGCCTCGTATCCGCCAGCCGCTATCTGGATACTTGTCCCCTTCTCTCTCAAGCAGGTCATCCTCGCGATACAGATAGCCAACGGGAACACCTTCATACAGGACGCATCGATCCACCATGCAACGGTCCCAATATTGGCGGCCCGGCTCATCGCCGATACGATCTTCCTTTGCCGCATCCTGAAAATCGATCGATACTACATGGAAGCGCTCAAAGCTCACGCGTTCGCCCTTTTTGAGTCCGGGCATATCGAAGGGGGCGTTCTCAAGAGTGCCCTCGAAATGCTCGCCATCGACGGCGAGCACACACACCCACATTCGTTCAACATCATACTTTGGCGATGCAGCTAGACTGCGGAACAGAAGTTTCACTTGATCGCCAGGCTCGATCGCCGCCAATCGTGCGGCAGAAGGCAAGAAGTACGTGTATGGCGCTGACGCCGCGATCGGCCGGGGATCGTCGAGCACATAAGACTGCACCATTCCCATTTACCTCAATACACCACCACGCTGCGGATGCTCTCGCCGCGGTGCATCAGGTCGAACGCGTCGTTGATGCGTTCGAGCGGCATGGTGTGGGTGATCATCGGGTCGATCTCGATTTTGCCGTCCATGTACCAGTCGACGATTTTCGGCACGTCGGTGCGGCCGCGGGCGCCGCCGAAGGCGGTGCCGCGCCAGACGCGGCCGGTGACCAGTTGGAACGGGCGGGTGGCGATTTCCTTGCCGGCTGCGGCGACGCCGATGATGACGCTCTCGCCCCAGCCGCGATGGCAGGCTTCGAGCGCTTGGCGCATCACGGCCGTGTTGCCGGTGCAGTCGAACGTGTAATCGGCGCCGCCGCCGGTGAGTTCGACCAGGTGGGCGACGAGATCGCCTTTCACGGTGTTCGGATTGACGAAGTGCGTGGCGCCGAAGCGCTTGCCCCATTCTTCGCGCGCCGGATTGATGTCGACGCCGATGATCATGTTCGCGCCGACGAGCTTGGCGCCCTGAATGACGTTGAGACCGATGCCGCCGAGGCCGAACACGATGACGTTGGCGCCCGGCTCCACCTTCGCTGTGTTGACGACGGCGCCGACGCCGGTGGTGACGCCGCAGCCGATATAGCAGGCCTTGTCGAACGGCGCGTCGGTGCGGATCTTCGCGACGGCGATTTCCGGCAGCACGGTGAAGTTGGAGAAGGTCGAGCAGCCCATGTAATGGGCGATCGGCTGGCCCTTATAAGAGAATCGCGAGCTGCCGTCAGGCATCAGCCCCTTGCCTTGGGTGGCGCGGATGGCGGTGCAGAGATTGGTTTTGCGCGAGAGGCAGCTTTTGCACTGGCGGCATTCGGGCGTGTAGAGCGGGATGACGTGATCGCCCGGCTGAACGCTAGTCACGCCCGCGCCGACTTCGCGCACGATGCCTGCGCCTTCATGGCCCAAGATGCTCGGGAAGATGCCTTCGCTGTCGAGGCCGTCGAGCGTGTAGGCGTCGGTGTGGCAAATGCCGGTCGCCTTAATCTCGACCAGCACCTCGCCCGCCTGCGGGCCTTCGAGATCCAATTCGACGATTTCCAAAGGCTGCTTGGGCGCGAATGCGACCGCCGCTCTCGTTTTCATCGGGACGCACCTCTCGGCGCGCTTATAGCGCCGGGGCGCGCGGCTGCCTATGGCGCGCCGGCGTCGTCGCCGGCTTTACGGTCGTGCATGCACGG